>CAWAHI010000021.1:0-114342 GCA_963781735.1 uncultured Verrucomicrobiae bacterium
TGCGTTCGAACGGCGGACGGGGAGCGGGGGGAGATGGTGAAGAGTGAGAGGTGAAGAGGTGAGAAGTGAGAAGTGGGGGAATGGGTCAGAGGTCAAAGGACAGAGATCAGAAAGTAGTCGGCGCTGTCAGAGGCGCGGTGACCGGCGCGGAAGATTTTTTCGTGAGGAGGTCCATCGCAAGTTGCAACTCTCCAACATCGAAGGGTTTCGCCAGCATCATGTCCACCTCCAATTCCTCGTAGGCCTGGATGTTTTCCTTAGTCAGATATGCCGAGAGGACGATAATCTTGCCCGCGAACTTTCGACCCGCAGCCGACGCACCAAGTCGAGGCCGTTCATACGCGGCATACGATGGTCGGTAATAATAACGTCGAAGGGTTCCGCTGCCGCGCCGATCTTCATGAGCGCCATCCAGCCATCGCAGGCGTTAGTTATTTTCGCGCCCGGACCGCCCAATAGGAGGGCAAGCATGTGCGTGACGGCCGGTTCATCCTCGACCGTTAAAATGCGTAAGCGGGGGTCTTTCATGAACTCTAGGCACTGAGACAGCAAAACGCAGACCACTGCCCGAGCAAGTCTCGTGCGTTGGCAGTTATCAGTTAACGGTTATTAGGAAGCTAGGAGCTTGGAGCGGAGCGACCGGAGGGTGATCGGTGATTAGTGGTCGGACGCAGCGATGCTGTCAAGGTGGGGAAAAGAACAGCTGGTTTGCAAGGCGCGCGGCCGCGTAAAACAAATCTACGCGGCTTTACAGTCTCAGCTCCTCAATCACTGACCGCGGCTCGCGGGCGGGACGATACCATTCATCCGGAGGTATTCGACCAGTTGACCGTAATGATCGAATGCGTGGGCAGCGGCGAACGTCGCCAGGAATAGACGAGTGGTGGGGGGCTTGTTATTCCTGATGATAGGTTGGACAAGGTTCGAGTCGTTCAAGGTGGCTACAGCCTTGTGGCCAAAGGCGAAGGAATCCTTCAGGTACTTAATGATGTCGGCCTTGGCTGTCATATTGTCCGGACCTTTGCCGTCGTTAACCGTGTCGGGGGCCTTCTCGCCGGTGATCGGTGACCAGATCAGGTAGTTCGAGGCGGCAACGTGTTTTAGTTGCTGGCCAAAGGTGCGCACACCTTTGTAGTCGCTGCCGGAAATGTTCAGTTTTTCCGGGGAGAAATCGAACTTGCTCTCCGGCATCGCCTCGGCCGCTTCCACGACTTCCTTCTCAACAAGACTAATCTCGCGATCGATCGCTGACGCGATGGTGGCTGGAGTTGACGGTGACGCCGACGCGCCGGCCGCAGGAGAACTTTTGGCTCCCTGCGCATGAGCTGAAGCCGCAGCGAGGGACAATGCTGCTATTAGCAGTAGAGAAGTTTGGAGCTGTTTCATGGGATTGGGTTCTTCGGGTTAGAGCATGAAAGAACTTCTTGTTCGCGTGATTAGCAAGAAGAGAGATGAATCCGATTCCCCAACGATCTCAAACGCTGACTAAAATTGATCTTCCTACCTGAAGGCCGCAGGAACCTTAAGGGATCATGCGGCTTCAGGTCTTATTCAAGACTGCGCACAGTCAGTCTACCACTACGTGATCAATGGCGCGGGAATCGCCCGTGTTTACAAAGTAGACGCGGACGTGGGTGCCGGGCTGGATTGGCGTGTGAACCAGTTCGCCCCTACTATTCACGATGTGACCGGGCCCTTCGAGAACGTATCGGCGCGGATCATTCAAGAACGACTCGTTGACCACGAGCGTTCTGGCCGGCTGATAATTGGCGGCCGCGCCTGCCTCAATCGTCGTTTGGACGACCGTTCCCGTTACTGTGATTGCTTCATCGGCAGTTGTTCCCTTTTTGGGGGTCTTCGCAGATGCCAGCGGCGCAATAAGTGCGCAGCAGGCAAGGATGACGATTATTTTCTTCATCTAGATGCCTCCGTGTTGAATGTTGGTGTGTGTCTACTCTTTCGCGGGCACTACTTCGCATATCACATGCCCCGATGATTGCCTCAGCGTAAGGGTCGCGGCATCAGTGAATTGCGCGAACAGGAAACAGTTTTTTAGCGCTCTTCCTTTCCCAAGATTGGGATCGTCTCGTGTCGGTTTAGGGAAAATGACCTAATACTTAAGAGGAAGCTTGGAGCGGCGAAATGCCAGGCATTGAGGAAGGTTGGGATGGAGAGCGTAAAGCTCCGTGGGAGCCACGCTCCTTTACGGAGTTGAGTGGCGAGGGGTCAAGGGAAGGGGAAGCAAAGGGGGCAGTCCTCACAGCGCGAGCAGCGCTCGTGAGTTATCGGAAATCAGTTATTAGTTAATTCGACGCAGCGAGGGCTGCGCGTTACTATTTCGTGGCCGGTCTTTTTAGCTCCACCAGGATGACTTCGATCGGGCCGCTGCCGATGTTTTGCGGCAGATGCGCGCCACGGTCGTTGTACTATCCAGAGGAATGAAGAAATGCCTCGAAGTCTCGCGCGAGACTTTGGAATTCCTGGAACAGATGTTGCCGATTGCCGAGACCGATCAGGCACGATCGCTTAGTGCCGAATAATTAGACCGAGCACGAATCCGATCCCCAGCGCGGTGAAAACTGCTTTCATCGGATTTTCGCGCACGTACTCTTCGCCCTCTTCCTGCCATGTGCGGACGCGCACTTTTGTCTCATCCCAGGATTGCTCGGCTTTGTCCCGATAATCTTCCGCCACGTTGGCAGTTGCCGATTTTAAAGCCTCGGCCGCGCGTTGGACGCGCGCCTCATCGCTTTCCAATTTATTTTCGGCGGCGGCCATTCCGACGCCCGGATTCATATTTTCGTCAGCCATTGTATTCTCCTGTTAATTTCCCTGAATGCCTGGCGTGCTATTGCGCCTACTTCTTCAGTGAATAAACGCGACCGAAGCGTGTCGTGCGCTTACGGTCGCGTTTTTCAAATTTAGCATCCCGCGATTTAGAAAAAAACGCTCGGCATCTTACAACGTGGAACGTTCGGTCACGCGAGTCTCAGAAACGCGTGTTGAAGCGGCACCGCGGGGCGCCTTCGACAACGACGAAGTTGCGATGTCCTCGGCTCCGGCGTTCTTAAAGATCTCCTTGGCGCGATCTACTTCGTCGCCATCCCTAGCGTCGACCGCCACTAAGTAGTTACCTGCCCTGAGTTTCTGTTCGTAACGTTTCGCTTCGATTTCAGGGATTCCCAATCCGATTAATCCACCGACCAAGCCGCCGGTTGTTGCACCTAAAGCAGCGCCACTGAGCGCCGCCATGATTGGACCCGCGGCGATGAAAGGACCCACGCCTGGGATAGCAAGCGCGCCGATGCCAGCAAGCAGGCCGAGAACGCCTCCCGTCACTCCGCCCGCGGTCGCACCTGTGGTCGCGCCTTCAGGCGCCTTAGTGGCCTTTACATGACCGAAGTCATGCTTGCCGCCGGTATCGGGCATCAAGACGGAAATTTCCGACACGTCGAAACCGGAACTTTGCAGATCCTCTACTATTTGCTCCGCTTGCGAAGCGGACTTGGCGATACAGAAAACTGATGATTTTGACATATATGTGTAGTTCGATTTGGTTGGTTTGGTTAATGTGATTCTTTGATTTCGAGTTGGTTATCAATCTTAGCGCCACCGGCGGCTGCAGACGCGAGTTGTTCTATTTTTGTTTTTTCCTCCGCGCTATTTACCGGACCGCGAAGCGTAACTATTCCTCCAGCGGTAATGACCTTCACGTTCTTCGCCGCCATGGTAAGTGAAGAATCCTTCACGATGGCGCGACGAATGTCGGCGGTAGTCTTAGTATCTTCCGAGCTATTTGATTGATCGCCAGAAGTTTTCGTTTCACTAGAGCGGTCACGCTCGTTCTTGGCGGAGTTATCTGGTTTGGTTTCCTGCGCCACCGCCGATAAAGCGAGGGTGGAGATGCAGAGTAGAGATAGTGTTGTTCGTTTCATGGGTCCTTTCGTTCGAGGTTGTGGGTGTCGGTATTGATCGCAACCGGTACACCCAAAGGTTTTATTTATTTAGCCGCGACGTTGATCACGGATTTTGCCAACTTGGTTAGCTTTTTATCTGTAGCTAATTCCTCCATCAAAGTAGTCTGAAGCAGCTGCGCACCTTGCCGATCCCCCAACAACTCGGCGTATGTCCGAGCGCACCCGTAACCGGCCATCTCATAGTGCTCAACGCGCTGCGCTGCGGCAATTAGCCCCGCATCGCGTACTTCGTCCTCAGCATCTTCGGCGATCATCTCCTCTCCTTCTTTAATCACACCCTCCATGCCCTCACATTTCGGGCCGCGGGTTGACTCATCGTGCCTCGTCAAAATCTTTTCGAGACGCGCTGCATGTTCCTTCGTCTGTTCGAAATGTTCTTCGAACCCCGCCGCAAGCTGTTTGTCAGTAGCGGCTTTAACCATTTTCGGTAGCGCATTTATAATCTGCTTCTCTGCGCTGTAGAGGTCCTTTAGTTCGTGAATGTATAGGTCTTTGAGTGTTTCTAGTTTCATATGTGTGAAGTTATATCGTTGATTTTGCTGGTACCTGAGTCTTCAGTAAAGCGGGCCGCCCGCTCCCAAAGTCTTTATGTGCAACCTCGGAGGAGAAAGATAAGGAGCAAAATCGGAATCGGAATTCCGAGAAGCCAAAGTAAAATGTATCCAGTCGCCCCCGCTTGTTTGATCCTATTCGCTAAACGCATCTCAGGTATTCTTAAAGTTATTGATTTGGAACTCTTCGTTATGCGCGTGAACTTGCTTTGATTGCTGAAACACACAATCGGGAGAACGAATGATTGTCTAATCAGGAAAAATCCGATCCTACATAAGCCGATTTTTACCTTACGATTCAGGGATTGCTCAGGCCGTCGGTAGTATCTAAAGAGATTAAGAGGGGCCGCTACAGGATACATTTTTATCTGGTTACTTGATGTTTTTATCCCTATTTGCTCGTGATTTTTCCCTTGTGCGTAGCTGTTCGGCTTAATACTTAACGCGCAAAATGCGACGGCAGACGGATCACGCCTGGAAAACGATGTTCCTTCCAAGTTATCTGGAACGAGGCGTCTGCGGCGATCGCTAGTCCTTTTGAAACACGCGGAGATCGACGGTTATTCTTGTAAGGCTCCAGCCGCTACTACTTCACGATCACAGAACCGCACCCGATCGGACATGCGAATCAGCATTTATGGACTCAAGCACACACGATAAAGTAGAAGGTAGGACAAAAGAGGCTGTCGGCAAAGTCAAAGAGGAAACCGGCAAAGCGATCGGGAACCAAGATTTGCACGACCGCGGCACCGCAGAAAAGGTCGATGGTAAAGTGGAGCGGAAAGTAGGTGACGTGAAAAAGGTCTTTGGAAAATAAAGTAAAAGCACGCTTTTAGTAATTGCGCCCCGCGAAAGACGCGGGGCGCCTTTTGCACCGTCGATGCGCCGGAAATCGCAACTTCAACGGGAAATTACCCATGCACCGTTCTAAGGGCCAAAGCCAACAATTTTCCGGACGAGAACGAGTGTCATCGTGGCCCGTGCATCTGGTGAAAGGTCGGATTTGATGGTTGAGGACGTCGGGGACAGGGAGGCAAACGCCCAACGTCCAACACCGAACGCCCAAGTTGAAAGGCAGCCGCCTTCGTCCCGCAATCGCGGGACTACGACATGACGCGCTTTCGCCGAAGCTTCCGTCTCCCCACTAGGCTACGACGTGACAAGTCGACGCGACAGGACCGGCATTGGGAAAACATCCAACACCGAACGCCCTTAATGTTATAAGCTAGCCGTTCCGTGATGTGCTTGATAGGCGCGCAACGCATAGCGCGTACGAGGTCCCATTATTCCGTCGATGGGACCGCGATAGTAACCGGCGCGGGCAAGCTGTTGCTGGAGACGGCCAACGCGTGATCCACGACTATTGTAGCCGTAGCCGCCGCGGTAATAGCTGTTGCCGTAGTAGCGGTTCCCGTAGTACCCGTTGCCGTAGTAGCCCGATCCATACCCATAATAGCCGCCACCGTATCCGTAACCGTAGGGATAATAGCCATAGCCGTACGGGTAATATCCGTAGCCATACGGATAGCCGAAGGGAAAGCCGCCTACGAAAACGAAACTAGAGTGACCCCCGTGGCAATGATGATTCCAATTGCCGCCGTGGAATGAGCCGGTTCCGCCGCGAGCGAAACCGCCGCGGAAATTTCCATGACGCGACCCAGCCATGGCGATCGACGTCGCCGCCATCAAGACAATAAAGCAGACGAGAAATGATTTCGTATTCATAGCGCTTCCAGAGGATTCACAATGTTAGACACCGAAAACCCGACAAAGTTGTAGTATTTTGTCGTACGAAGGTCGAAATAATTGCTAAAGCCGCACGAACAGCGGATCGCGCGACTACGGACCACGGGACCAAGACACCAAGAAACCACCGAACGCCGAACGCCGGGCGTCGTAGTCCCCGTCTGCTTATCCGCTCTTCCCTCTATCTACCCGACGACATCGCTGCTCGGCGTGGGCTTACTTCTTTCTTTTCCAAAAGCATCATCGCCAGGATCGCGATCGCGATCGGCAATATCACATTCAACCGCAGCGTGCCGGTGAATGCCGCCGCGAACGATTCGTGAAATGCCTGACGGACTTGGGGAAGAATGGGGTCGCATCTATATTTTTTGGCGTTTTGAGAAGGCAGTTGCCAATCTCGATATCTTAACTCCTTCGCTCCCGCTCAGTCGGCTTCTCGGCGTGCCCATCTGTCTCGCTCGTTTCCCAGCGGCTCGGCTCTAGCTGAAAGACGAGAGCCTCGAAGACGGCGGGAACTGCAATGCTACGTCTGGAGTTCGGAGGGGAAAAGAGCGCCAGCGATCCGTTGTCGACAAAGGCCTCGAGGATTGATAGCGCTGATGCAACCGCATGGATGAGTTCGGTTATCTCTCTGTCATTCTCTCGATCATTCTCGGCCTGAGCGTGACTCAACTGCTCCAGGGCCTTAGCCAGGTGATTAATGCTCGGGACCGCGTCCGCCTCTACGGGCCGGCGATTGGATGGGCGCTGCTACTGCTCGTCATCGATGTGCAAGCATGGTGGGCGATGTTTGGATATCGCAACCAGCATACCTGGACCTTTCTCCAATTCGCCATCCTTCTGCTTGAGACGATCTTCCTCTATCTTCTCGCCGCTCTCGCCCTGCCGATGGCTTTTCTTGCGGAGATTGTCGATCTGCGTGCTAATTATTTCCGGCACGCACGTTGGTTTTTCGGGTCGTTCATCGCGGTGCTACTGGTCAGTCTGTCAAAGGATGTTGTCTTCGCCGGCTCGTTGCCCGGAGGATTCAATTTAGGCTTTCATCTGTTCTGGATCGTCGGGGCAAGCATCGCTGCGATTACGCGCAGCGATCTGTTCCACAAAGCGTTTGTCTGGATCAGCGCCGTATCATTTATCGTTTATATCGCCGCGCTCTTCTTCGAGCTGCATTAAAGATGAGCAATCAGGACATCATCGCGGCTGAAACGTCGAAGACCTTCCTGGCGCGCCGTAGCCCGCGAAGGAGGCAAGGCGCGGATTTCTCGCGAACGCTTTCGGAGTCGCCCAATTTGCCAGCTATTAGACGATTGGTTTCGTGCAGGAATTGCTGCTGACTCCCGCATTCGCGCGCCAGCTCTCTAGAAGGGGATGGACAAACGGAGAAGAAAGTAACAAAGTGAATCGGTCCGCACACCAACATCGGTAGTGGCCGGGCTTGGCAAGTGCGATCAAGCGCTATGAGCGTTAATACGTCGCGTGTGCAAGTCCAGTTCTGGGGAACCCGGGGCTCGCTTGCCAGACCCGGGCGAAACACGGTTCGTTATGGTGGCGACACGTCCTGCGTTCAGGTGACCTCCCCAAAAGGCTCCTTGGTGGTCATCGATTGCGGCACTGGCGCGCATGACCTTGGCCGATCAATGCTGGCTAAAGCCAGAGGACCTCTGCGTGGCAGCATCCTGTTCAGTCACACGCATTGGGATCACATCCAGGGATTTCCTTTTTTTGCGCCGCTGTTTGTTCCCGGGGGTCACTGGGATATCTATGGGCCGGCCGGGCTCAGCCAGTCGCTTCGCGAGACGCTTGCCGGACAGATGGAGCACATTTACTTCCCGGTCACACTCGATGAGCTCGGTGCCAGCATCCTTTTTCATGACCTCGTCGAGGGTAGTTTCGAGATCGATGACATCCACATCACTACGCGCTACCTGAATCATCCGGCCCTCACCCTCGGCTATCGGCTGGAGATGGGCAGCGCCTGCGTGGTCTATGCTTGTGACCACGAACCTCACTCGCGACTTCCCGGCCAGAAGGCGCAGATGCATGAACTCGACCGGCGTCACAGCGAATTTCTCGCGGGTGCGGATCTGGTGATTCATGACGCCCAATTCACGGATAAAGAATACGCCAATTACAAGGGCTGGGGCCACAGTCCGGTGGAATACGTTTCCGAGATCGGCCAACTGGCTGGCGTCAAACGGATGGCTTTCTCGCATCACGATCCCGGACGAACCGATGATGCACTCGACCAAATCGTCGAATCCGTTCGGAGCGATCTGAAGGAGAAAGGATCTCCCATGCACGTCTTCGCAGCCGCCGATGGCCAGGTGGTCGAACTGGACGCCAGCGCCACGACACCGAAAATCTCGCGCGGCAAATTCTCCACCACGCCTGCCACCGCTCCAGCGGTGAAAGATTCGTCGGTGCTCATGGGCGTTTCCGATGCGGGATTGGCGCTTGTGCTGATGGAGGCGGCGCGTGTCGAAGGCGTGCGAACCACTCATGCCTTGGATGCAGCCTCTGCCGTGCGGATGGCGAAGTCTGCTCGGCCGGGGCTGATTCTTTTGGAGGACGGACCCGCGGGAATTGATGGTTTGAGTATCTGCCGGCGCTTGCGTTCGGAGCTAGACCTGCACCTGAAGCAGGTGCCTATCGTTATGGTGGCGGATCGCGAAAGAACCAGCGATGGAATTGCTGCCGGGGTAACCCAATGGTTGATCACCCCATTTTCCGTCCAATATGCGAGAGCACAAATACAGGCGTGGCTTTGGCGTTCCGCGTGCCGGTGGATCCGCCCCGCTCTGCCGGCCGATGAGGAGAAGCGCCTGGCCGCGCTGCGTGCATTGTCCATCCTCGACACTCAATCCGAAGAGCGGTTCGACCGCATCACCCGCGTCGCCGCTGCTGTCGGCGATGTGCCCATCGCCCTGGTTTCACTGGTCGATCACGACCGGCAGTGGTTCAAATCCTGCCACGGCCTAAGCGTGACAGAAACCTCGCGCGAACTCTCCTTCTGCGGCCACGTCGTCATGACTCGTGCGCCCGTGATCGTGCCTGACACGCTTCTGGACGACCGTTTTGCCGACAACCCGCTGGTTACCGGCGAACCGCGAGTCCGCTTCTATGCCGGGTTTCCTATTTTTTACACCGATGGCAGTTGCCTGGGCACGCTGTGCCTGATCGACACCCGTCCACGTCAGTTTCCCGCCGCGACCCTTCAGCGGTTTGAGGATCTCGCCAGCCTTGTTCAACAGGAGCTGAACTCCAGCCCGCAACACAGCCCGCAACAGACCGCGGCCTGAAGCCGCTGCCGACGCTCCCCTCGCAAAGGAAAAAACAGATGGGGTCGCGCCTTAATATTTAACATTTGCCGCGAGGCCAAAGCCTCGTAGTTATCGGTTATCGGGTGCCACAGGCGACTTTCGGATGATGCTTTGATCGAGCGGGATGCGCCAACGAGGAATCGTGCCCTACATGATCCTGAGCGCGCCTCACAGAGACGCGGCTACAGTCGGCGCAGGATGCAGTCTGATCGCGCAGACAATTTCGCTCGCGACAGCGGTTTTCACAGTACACGATGATCCGGCATGCCATCTCCCGAAGAGCCACGCCAGACTCCCGCGATCAGCGCGCAAATATTCGATCTCCTCAAGGTCGGGATTACGCTTGCGCTCACCGGCTTGATTGGCGGTGGTATCACTTACTACTATCAAGAACGGTCCCACCGTGCCCAGCAGGAACAGGCCGACCTGGCAACGGCCAGACAATCGGCGCTGACATTTCTTCGGGAGGTCGGTGATATACTAGAACAGCGCCGGCACTTCGCCCTTCGTGTTCTTGACACCATCCAGGAGAACGCACCGCCCGCGGAAAGGGACCAGGTTTGGACGGATTACATGAACGCCGTCAACGCCTGGAACGTGAAGTGGAACTTGTACCGGGCTCTGGTTCTCGAACAGTTCGGCCCGGAAATGCAAAAGCGTTTCTACGATGAGAAAGCGGATTCCGAAGCAACCTGGGCCAATTACTCGATCACAGGAAAGCTGATGAGTTTCCACAATGCGCTCGAGGAATTGCGTAACGCAACGCCGGACAAGCCACCTCCCGATGCGAAGGCGATGGAAAAGCTTTATTCGTCTATTTCACAGGACACCTACGGCTTTTATTCGGAGGTCATCGCCCGGATACAGGAGGGCAGAATCGGCAAGCAGTCATGGACAGCGGGCAACACCCAAAACGACCATAGCGACGCTCGCTGAGCCGAGGAACTTTCGCTCGTCCTAAGTATTCAGGTCCTAAAAGCTGAAATACTGCGGGGTCGCATCTCAATATTATTCCCTCCGAAGAGTGACTCGCAACTCCTTCGTCAGTGTGACGGCAAAATCTTACAAACGCGCAATCGCTTACAGAAGTGCTGTCGTGAATCTTTAGGCAAGAACGAAAATCTATTACCGAAGTAACCAGACCATTATGAAGATATATAGCTACAGTAAATCAATTCTTAGCGTCATTTTTGCGGCCACTCTTCTGATCGGGGTTGCGCACGCGCAAACTTCCAGCGTCACGACCGGTTCAGAGTTGGAAAGCACGGGCACCATCAGCGACTACACGCCCGGTAGCGCGCTGGTCTTGGACATTGGCACTGGTGAATTGGTCCAGTTCCAGTTAAGCCAGAACGTCGTCTACGCCGATCCAGACGGAACGGTGCTTGAAGCGCCCGGGTTAAGCACGAACGAGAGAATCCGCGTCTACTACATCAGAGTAGGCGAAGACAATGTGGTGGATAAAGTGACTTTGCTGGAAAACTACTAGCGTGGCAGTGAAAGGTTCGATGCGCACGAGCGATGCTCGTGAGTTATTCGTATCACTTATTCGCCTCGCCACGGCCAGTCCGTCACAAAGGCGGACACGGCGAATCCGTGACGCCGCGGGCCACCGGATTGGTTAACTGTTATGGTTATCAAATTTTAACCGGCCTCGGAGACGCCGTTGCTAGATGAGGGTCAACTCGCAAACGAGCGGGAAGTGATCCGACGCCAGGCGGGCGAGCGGCGTGTGATGGACGCTGAGCTGTGTGGGATGCAAGGCGGCGTTCACGAAAATGTGATCGACCGCGAGGGAGGGGAAACGGGTGGGAAAGGTGCGAAATGCCCGTGTCGGCCGGACGAGTGTTCGCACGTCACGCAGGTGCCCGGCAATGAGTCGATGGGTGCGCGAGCTCCGCATACTGTTGAAATCTCCGAGTAGAATTGCCGGTTCATCCGGCGCGATGGAGCCGAGCCATGTCGGTCCGACGAGTAATTCCGCTTGCAACTGGCGCTCGTTACGGCCGAGACCAAAATGACTGTTGATAATGTGCACCGAACCGAGATCGGTCTCCGCTTGGATCCAAATTGCAATGCGCTTCTCGCGGCAGTACCAGGGCGCCACACCGGGCATCTCATCGGCGCGCTTCAGCGCGATCGGGAAGCGACTCACAATGGCGTTCCCATATTGCTCGTCCCCGCGGCGCATCGCCGGATGAAAGTGATATTTCCAGCCGAGCTGCGCGGCAATCAGCGCGGCCTGGTCGGCACGTGAGGAGCGCGATCGGCCGAGATCCAATTCTTGCAGACCCACAATGTCAGCCGACATGCTCGCGATCACCTCCGCGATGCGACTTTCTGAGCGTTGCCGATCCATCCCGACGCAACCGTGCACGTTGTAAGTGGCAACGCGTAGACGCGGTAAAGTGAATTCGCTGGTCATCTCTGCTTCGACTTAGTCTCGCTGCTACATCTGGGATGCGAGCAGCGATCCGATCCGACCCCTGATCTTCTCGCCCCAGGGCCGCTCTCGCCAATCGCTCAGCGTGATTTCGCGGGAGTAACTCTTGTCCTCTTCAAAGACTCGCGTGTGCGCCGCGACAAACTTCTCATCGAGCACGTTTAGATTCGCTTCCTCATTCAATGACAAGGAGCGGTTGTCGAGATTCGCGGAACCGACAGACGCCCAGCAATCATCCACCAGCAGATATTTGCAGTGAAAGCGTGCCGGCTGGTATTCGTAGAAGCGGGCGCCCGCTTCCAGCAATCGCCGCCAACGTGTCTTGCCCACCGCACGAACCACCTTTGCGTCAATGTCGGGACCAGGCGTTATGATCTCGACTTTCACTCCACGTCGTAGCGCGTCGAGCAAGGTTTGCATGCAGAGCCGGTCCGGAATGAAGTAGGCATTCGCGATCCGAATGTGGCGACGGGCGGCAGCGATCGAGACCAGTAACATCAAGCGCGCGCTGTCCGAGCCTTCGCCGGCTGAACTTTTAAAGACCTGACACATATCCTCACCCGCGGGTTCCAGTTTTGGAAAATACTCATCACCGTGCAGCAGCTCCGCGCGCGTCTCGAGCCAGTTATCCATAAACGCCTGCTGCATCTGCGCGACGGCCGGACCTTCCAGGCAATAATGCGAGTCGCGCCAGCGTCCATGGGTGCGTCCATCACCCTTCCAGTCGTCGGCGATCCCGGTTCCGCCGAGATAACCGGTCCGACCATCGATCACGAGAAGCTTGCGATGCGTGCGGAAATTCATGGCTACATTGATGAAGCGGAAGATTTCGAGTTGGACCCCTGCCTGTCGCACCAAGTTCATAGCGCGGCCACGAACGCAATCGCAGCCCAGAGCGTCCTGGAGAAAGTGCACTTTCACCCCGGATCGAGCGCGCTCTGCCAGAGCTTCGGCAAACGCATCCGATACTTCGCCCTCTTTAAAGAGGAAATTCTCGAATGTTATTGTGTGTTGTGCGGAACGTATCGCCTCGAGCAGAGCTGGGAAAATCTGATCGCCATTTTCCAGCGCGGTCACTTTGTTGCCTTTCAGCAAGGGTGGTCCAAGCAGATTTCCCATCGTTCGGACGAAGACATCGTCCCCGACTGCATAGTCAGTGATGATTTCGTGACGGATCTTCTTTTCAGTCGGGAAGAAATTGCGGGCGACAAAGAGCGTCGCCGCTCCGCCAACGGCGGCTGCGCCAAGCGCCGTCGCCCATCGTGGCTGGTATGAGCAAAAACGACGCTTCACGCAAGAATATCGGACGGCGCGCCAGATTGGTTCCCTGCTGGCGTAGCGGTCGGAGCGAGAACGAGAATCGAGAACCGTGAATCGTTCCGGCTTCGCCGAGATCGCCGCTGATTTGCCTTCCCGGATCTGACCAATCTACCCGACGACATCCCGGCTCGGCGGATTCTTAATTCCATCCTTCTTTTCCAGCAGCATCATCGCCAGGATCGCGATCGCGATCGGCAATATCACATTCAACCGCAGCGTGCCGGTGAATGCCGTCGCGAACGATTCGTAAAATGCCTGACGGACTTGTTCCACCTGGCTCGCGACCAGGCCGCTGTCGATCTGGCCGATTCGTTCGGCCGCACCCGGCTGCTCCAAAAGCTTTTGTTGCGCAAATGACAATGGGGTTTCGGACAATCTGAAAACGAGTTGGCGGTGAAAGAGCGCGCTGTGAAGTGCACTGGCGGCGGCGACTCCTATCGCGCCTCCGGCAAACCGAAACATGTAGATCATTCCCGTTGCCTGGCCGGAGCGCTCCGCGGAAATGGCATCGAGGCCAGCTGTGTTCAGCAGAGTAAATCCGGGGCCGACGCCAGCGGCGACCAGCAGAAACGGAAGCACCATCCCAATGTATCCGTAGGATGCAGGCACAAAGGAAAGAGTCGCCAGTCCTAGCGCGAGGGAAATGCAACTCATGATCAGCAGAGTCCGCAATGGAATCCGACTGGTTAAGCGCCCGGACATAACTCCGGTTACGGCAAGGACAAGACTGAGCGGCGCCAGAGCGATTCCCGCTGTCAATGCGTTGTAGCCGAGGCGTTCCTGCAAGTAAACCGCGGTGATGAATAGAAAAAGAAAGAATACGAACCCAAGAAGAAAGCTCGCGACGCAGGAACAAAGAAAAGCCGGCAGTCGAATAAGTTTACCGTCGAGAATGGCGTTGTCGGTGCGGCGTTCAACGAAGGTGAAGATCACAAACAAGACCAGCGAGAGAGCGATCAAGCCGAACGCGCCCATCTGATTCTTGTCATTACCCTCAGCGGCATCAAGGCCGAGAAGCAAACTGGTTAGGGCCGCCGCCAGGGTCAGCACGCCGGCGATGTCAATGCGATGTGAAGCGTTCTCAGCGTGCGACTCTTGAATTGACCGGACCGTAACGATCATTATCACGGCGACCAGCGGGAGGTTTATAAAAAACACCCATCGCCAGCTCACCTCGGCCGTAAGAAAACCACCCACAAGCGGCCCCATCGATTGAGCTACGCCCGATACGCCTACCAATGTCCCGAGAGCAAGCGCGCGTTGCTCCGCTCCATAAGCGTTGGAGATGATCGCCATGCCCGCGGGGACCATCAGCGCTCCAGCAGCACCCTGTAAGACCCGCCCGACTACGAGGACCAAAAGTGTGGGCGCGATTCCGCAAAGCAGCGAGGCCACCGCAAACAGGATTGCGCCCGCAAGCAGGCAACGGCGACGTCCAAAGACATCAGCGAGGCGACCGGCCGCGACAATCAGCGCGGCGAACGCCAGCATGTAGCTGTTGAGTCCCCACTGAAGATCGTTCAAATCTGCGTGCAGATCCTTTCCCAGCGTAACCAACGCGACGTTGACCGTCGTGATATCGGCGTTCAGGATCGCGAAGACCACGGCGATCACGAGGAGAGCTAAGCGCGGGTTGGTTGGGCGCGAGGATGAGGAAATCATGACAAGACTCGCGCGATACTATCGATCGCATTGCATTTGCCCAGCCCTTACCGACATCGATTTTCGAGACAAATGTCACTTGGTCGCCGATCCGGAAGTAGACAGCGTCATTCGGGGCAGCGGCGGTCTGCGAAAGTTCCGTTGGGATACGACAGGCCGCGGCAAACACGGCGGTGTTCGTGTCATTTGTCATCTACTATTGGGCCGCTAACCTAGACGGATGTTCGAATTTGCCGAGCCCGGCGTCCGACTCATCCACCGTCGCCTGGTTACACGACAAATGGAAAGCACGGGTCAGTCCTCGCTTTTGCACTTTTTTGAACGCCCCGACCTCCCCGTTGAGTGTTGAGGGCCGGACTGGCGTTAGTGACGAGGGTAGGAGCGAGGTCCGAGCTCGCCACGGCGAGTCTTCGACCGGATTGGCGTAGTTGCGAGAGAAGCAGTGAGCATTTGCGGGCAGCGAACGAGTTTCAAATTGCGAATAATTTGAGGCGCTGAGAAGACAAATGGGATGGCTTGAGTAGTTTCCCCCGCGCAATGGAAAGCCAGAGTGGCGCCTCATGAGTTTTTCCCAAGCGTTCATCTATCTGCTGGCGGCGGTCATTTCCGTGCCGCTGGCGAAGCGACTCGGGCTCGGGTCGGTCTTGGGATATCTGTTGGCGGGAGTCGTGATCGGTCCGTTCTGCTTCGGATTGGTCGGGACCGAAGGCCAGGATGTGATGCACGTCGCGGAGTTCGGCGTGGTCATGATGCTCTTCGTGATCGGGCTCGAATTGCGGCCGGCGATTCTGTGGCACATGCGCGGACCGATCCTCGGCCTGGGCGGCGCGCAAGTTCTCGGGACGGCGGCTGCGGTTTCAGGCCTTGCGCTCCTATTGCGCGTGCCGTGGCAGATCGCGATCGCGGTCGGCTTCATCCTGGCGATGTCTTCGACCGCGATTGTGCTGCAGTTGCTGAACGAGAAAAACCTGATGAGGACTGCCGGAGGCAAGGCGTCGTTCGCGGTCCTTTTGTTCCAGGACATCGCTGTTCTTCCGATCCTCGCGTTGCTCCCGCTGCTTGCGACGGTACCGCCAACCGGGAAGAACCATTCCACGGTCAGCTCGCTCGGACATTTACCTGCGTGGCAACATACTCTCGTTGTCGTGGCCGCGATAGCCGGGGTTATCCTCGCCGGCCGATTTCTGCTGCGGCCCTTCTTCCGCTACATCGCAGCGACCCATCTCCGGGAGATGTTTACGGTCACGGCTTTGCTACTTGTTGTCGGGATCGCCCTGCTCATGCAAAGGGTGGGCTTATCGCCCGCACTCGGAGCCTTTCTCGCTGGCGTCGTTCTCGCGGAGAGCGAATATCGGCATCAACTCGAGACGGACATCGAGCCGTTTAAAGGCTTGTTGCTCGGTCTGTTTTTCATCTCCGTGGGCGCGGGAATTAACTTCGCGCTGATCGCGGGATCACCGGGAATTGTAGCGTCGCTTGTCGTCGCGATTCTGGTGGTAAAGTTTCTCGTTCTCCTGGCGGTGAGTCGTTACTCGCGGCTGGAGCCGACGCAGCGCTATCTCTTCGCTTTCGCTCTGGCGCAGGGCGGAGAATTCGCGTTCGTGCTTTGTTCCTTTGCGACGCAAAACGGCGTCCTTACCTCCGACATCGCGAATCTGCTCGTCGTGACCGTCGCGCTCACGATGGCCGCGGCCCCGATCCTAATGACAATCAACGAACGTCTCGTGCAGCCGCGCTTCGCGAGCGTGCTGCCGGAACGCGAACCGGACGAAATAGAAGAGCGCGACAACCCGGTGCTAGTGGCGGGAGTAGGCCGTTTTGGCCATATCGTGGCGCGTCTGCTGCGCTTGAACGGTTATGGCACAACTGTGCTTGACCACGATGCCGAGCAGGTAGAAACGCTCGGCCGTTACGGCATTAAATCGTACTACGGAGATGCCACGCGGCTCGATCTCTTGCAGACGGCGGGCGCGGAGCGGGCGCAGCTTTTCGTGATCGCGATCGACCAGGAGGAGCAGGCGCTAAAAATCGTCGATCTCATCCACGAACATTTTCCGCAGCTGCGGATTCTCGCGCGCGCCACCAGCCGGCAGCATGCTTACGAGTTGCTGCGCCGCGGCGTGCAGCACATTTACCGCGAGACTTTCGGAAGCGCGGTTGATCTGAGTGTGGACGCGCTGGTCGCGCTCGGCCTGCCCAAGCACCGCGCCCAGCGCGCGGCGCAACTCTTTCGCGAACACGAGGACGCTTCTGTCCGCGAGATGGCGCAATTAGATACGGAGGATATGAAAGGCTACGTCTCCATGGCCCGTCTCCACATCGCAAACCTAGAGAACGCACTGGCCTCGGATAAGGACGTGTTTCAGCATAGCGCGAACGCCGCGCGCGATGCCGGGGCAGATGCGAGTGCCTCCTGACGCGCTAATGACTCTGCTTCTCGTTTTCCCTGACAATCTATATTTTTTGACATTTGAGAAGGCAATTGCCAACTCAATCTCGACATCTTGACTCCTTCGAAGCCTCTAGGGACAGCGCCAACCTTCTCGGGGGCGTTCGGACCAAGGTCCTATGGCTGCGCAGTGCGGTTTTAATAAAATGATCGAGGCTTTCGCGCTGCATCATGTACCGATTCACATCACCGGCAGTCGCTCGGCACCCAGGCAAACTGAATGCTGACGGTTCAACCGGGGTTCCGGAAATGCTGTTAACCATGGGAAAGATTTCGGCCATGCGCGTGCTGCTTGCTTTTCTCCTGCTTCCGACCTGCGCGCTTGGGGCAAACAGCGTGGTGAATATGTCGCATTACGACTTGATGCGCCCGGATTTCGGCGGGATGGCAAGAGAAGGCGTCGCCGGCGTCATTCACGAAGCGACCTTCCCCCGTCTGGAGCGCGACGCGAGATACGCGGAACGGCAGCGGGCCGCACTCGAAGCCGGCTTATTATGGGGAGCTTACCACTTTGGCGACGCGACTAACCCCATCACACAGGCCGATCATTTCCTGCATACTGTTACGGTGGCCCGGCCGGGCGAACCGGAGAAACCGCGATCGGCTGTGTTGCTCGTTCTGGATTTCGAAAAAAACGGTCATTATCGAGGAGGCAGCATGAGCGTGGCCCAGGCGGTCGCCTTCGTTGAGCGCATCAAAGAGCGTACAGGCAAGTATCCTGGTCTGTACGGCAGTGAATATCGGTTACGACAGATGCTCTACGGGTCAGGCGCCACTTCAGCGCATCGCCAAATACTAACAAATTGCTGGCTGTGGATCGCTAACTACCATGCGGAGCCGCGGAACACAGCGCCCTGGCGCACCTGGCATATGTGGCAATACTGTGGCGATGGTAAATGCGATTTGCGACCGCGGAGCATGTATCCGAAATCTGTGGCTAATGTCCGAAAAGCTGAACGCAACATTTTTCGCGGCGACAACGCCACGCTGCGAACATTTTGGCGAGAGAACGCGTGGTATCCTCCGGGATAAGCATCGTTGTTTTCGGCACCGATTGAATTGCTGACAGGGTGAGTAGGAATGAGCCAGGGCTCGAAAGCTTTCGCGAGCAGGCTATTTGACATTTTTGCGGCCGGCGGCGGGAAGCATTGAATCGTCGAAGCGTTGAAGGGTTAAAGCGAAGAAGAAGCGAATAAAAACCGAATGAACGTCGGTTGACCACAAGCCAACTGACAACGAGACCACGCGAACAGTTAAAAAACCAGTCGTCTAGAAGCTTGACCGCTTCCGCTTCGCTCAAGGCAGGCGTGATCGGCTGCTTTATTTCGGAGACACTCTCGTAGTTCGCGGCTGGCTACCGCTGCAACAAATCATCCAGAACTCGCAACACGAGAGAATGAAGAATAATCAATAAGCTCATAAAATTTTTCCCCTCGGATTGGAGCTCATTTTAGCATACCCGCCATTGCACCAGCCAATATAAAGATCGAGCAGAAGATGGCGAGGACAATTACTCCGAAAGCAATCAGCTCAGACGAATAGTCGGGCCGCGCTCGGTAGGCGCATCGATCGGTGATGAAGCGGGCGACGCGCATCTGCGTGGGTGTTGTCAAGGCTCCTTTCATGAGGTCACTGAAAATTGACAACCATTTGCACACGCGTGCTACGCCGCAAAAGTAACGCGGGTGTTACTTTGAGAAGCCCCTCCGGGTTTGCAACAAACCGGCTACGGCCGCGCTCTAATAATTAACTCCGCGCCCGTAGTCGTTAGCTTTATTCGGCCTTCGTTAGCCTGATAGTTCGGCTGGGCGACCTCCGCGCGGGCGTGGCCATCTGTGCGGGTAAACCTAACCACATTCGCGGACTCTCCTACTTTTTCCCAGTGATAGCCTTTCGCGTTGTCTTTTAGAATCGCCTCTATCTGGGCATCTGATAGCGTTCCGCCAGCTTCAGGGCCGAAATCTTCGCGGATCGAGTGATTGTTCCGCACATGCACAGTAATATAGATGTGACCACGATTGAACCGGACCTGATCGTGAGAATAGTGACCGATTGAGGCGCCATAACGGTAGCTGCACTCATCCAGTGTTTCGCCAACTCGCGCTTCGGCCGAGCTGCTCAAGGCCAACAGCGTCAAGAGAGCGATCGCTTTCATTGCCAGCGTTGGATAGTATATGGCTAATCGAGCGCTTGCGGAAGTGGCAGATTCCGAAAAAATCTCGCATCTTAACATTTGGCCATGTCACTCCGCTGGTCCTAAGTGTAAAGTCATCGAATGCGTGGTCGTAAACGCAGACGGCTTCGATCGGCCGAACCGGAATTCCATCATAACGTTTACGTCGTTCTGCTCTCCAAAGCTGCGCTGAAGGATCGGTCGATTTTGCGGCATAATCCAGAGCGCGATTCATCCAAGCCGGCTGTCTACGTTGGAATGACCGGCTTGCCTGTCGATCATCGATTTGAAAATCACAAGAACGGGTACAAGTCGGCCCGACTGGTCAGGAAATATGGTGTTCGATTGTTGCCGGAGATGTACGAGCATCTGAACCCGATGCCGTACGAGCATGCCGTTCAAATGGAAAAGGACCTGGCCGACGACTTGCGTGTTCAAGGCTACGCCGTCGTGGGCGGTACTTAGGGAATCAGGATTTGGCGGGGAGCAGAAGTGGCGGGGTCCTCACTTTTTACACAAGCACACGAGCAAAGCTCGTGAGTTATCGATTAAGAGTTATCTGTTGTTTGGACGCAGCGAGGCTGCGCCTTATTATTTCGTGGCCGGTTTTTTTAGCTCCACCAGGATGACTTCGATCGGGCCGCTGCCGATGTTTTCCGGCAGATGCGCGCCAGCCGGAGAGAAGACCGCATCTCCTTTCTTCCCGGAGACCTCTTCGCTCTTGCCATCGGGATGGGTCATCTTCGCCTTTTGGTCCTCCATAAAGACGATCACCGAATCGGGATGAGAATGCATCACTGACTTTTCGCCCGGCGCGTAATGAATGTGCAACACGCGCACCGCATCGTTCTCAAACACCACGCTGTAATGCTTCGGGTCCACTTTGACCGGATCCTGCGCACGTGCGGCTGACGCGCCCATTAATACCGCCACCAATACCGCTGACAACGAGACTTGTTTCATATTCGTACCTCCGATTGGTTTACGTCCACCACAGATGACCGCGGGATTCGCGGCCGATTCAGGCCATTGCGCCAGGTTCCCCGAAAAAAGACAAGCGCTAAGATTGTCGGGTACCCCAGGCGAGTGGAAGCAAAAGGAGTCGGTCCTGACTTTTTGCACTCTTGCTGATCTCAAGAAGTAACTTGGAAAGATCGCGAACACGAGAGCGCGTGCGCCAGCACGGTTGCGACGGCGACTTTGAGGGCGCGTTTTTGGGTTTATAATGGAATTAGGCCGAAAGATTCCGCATAAACTTTGTTTGGCCGCCTAGAGAAAGGACCCCATTATGTTCAAAATCGCCTTTGCTTCCGCCCTCCTCGTGATCACCAGCGGCATGTTAGCCCAGACACGCAACACGGACGCCGGCAATCCTGAACTGGATCGGATCCAGTCCGAGTACTCAGATGTTCTCGCCCTTCAGGGAACGGCCAAGGCCGAGTTGCTCGCAATCGCCCGCGTACTCCGAGCGAAGCCCGAGATGGCGATCGATCGCACAAAAGCAGCGGGTGAGTACTGCTTCAGGAGCAGTGAGAGTAGTATGGTTCACTATGCGTCGCAGCCCGAGGCCACAGCGGAAGACGTGGTCTACGAGTTCGATGCCACACAGCTACTCGCAGCCGGCCTTGACCCCCAGCGAGTGCCAAGGCTTCCAGCTCTGGGCAAGATGGAACCCGGCAAATGGTATTTCCTTCCGCGTGGGGTCATCGATCCTCACCATCAGCACGACTTCGCTACGCCGACGATCGCTCTTGCCGTCAACGTGAAATAGCACGCCAGCGAGGAATTTCGGGTCGAGTCTAAATTCTTTGACCAATCAGAATGAATCCCGAAGAACAGAACAAAGTCCTCCAGGCGTGGCAAACTTCTGCGCGTTACTGGGACAGGTATCGCGCACTTATCACCCAGATGTTCGCGCCCATTGGTTAGATTTTTCCGCGGCCTCGCGAGGTGAACCAGATAACCAAGGTGCCCGCGATCGTTATCACAGTGGCGATGATTACTCTCCGGAGAAAAGAGCGCGGGGGAGGAGCGCTTTTTTCGATACGCACTGGCGCCGAGGTGGTGGTGGCGAGAGGCCAATGGCCTTTGATGCTGACCGGCGTGCCGAGGTCGATCCAGTTGTAGAACCATTTCGCGGGATTGGCCCCCGTTAAGGGCAGGCGAATGCAACCGTGCGAGGAGGGACGTCGTGGGACCTTCCGGAATCCGTGAATAAAAATATTCTCGTGCACCTGCACACTCCACGGCATCGGGGCGTTGTGATAGAGCCGGGAGCGATGCATCGGCGATTTGATTGGCCCAGCCTTGAATTCTCCCGGGGGCGTCTTCTTTCCTTCGCGCCCGCTGCTGATAGGACTGTCGAGCACGAGTCGCGCTCCCTGATAGGCGCGTAGACGCTGGTTCGCCAGATCCACCTCGACGCGTTTATTAGCGAACTGAATCGCGATGTTTTTGTTGTCACTCGCCACCAGCGCCTGCATTCCGTCATCGCTCCAGGTAATGGTCGCGCCCGCTCCTTGCAATTCATCGAGCGGTACCAATAAGGTTCCGTTGGTGAGCTTTCGGAGATGTGCGGCATCGAGTAAGTGGCCGTTGAGCGAGATTTCCTCTTGATCAAAATGCGTTTCCCAGCCGAGCGTTCGCGCAATTTCCTCAATGGGAACAAAGAGCATGTGCGGATCGTCAGCAAAACTGATTCCATCAAGCTCTTCCGGCGGAAGTGCCCCTAAAGGCGGCGCCGAGACCGTCAGCGCCAATAACACCAGTCCAAGTCTCGCCAGTCGATGCATCTAACGAGAATAAGATGGTTCGACCCAGTTATTTTGCAAAAATTCAACACCGCTGGCGAGTGGAAGCAAAAGGAGTCGGTCCTGACTTTTTGCACAAGCACACGAGCAAAGCTCGTGAGTTATTCGCCGCGGCGAATCCGTCCGTTGGCGGATCGGTTAAAAGTTATCCCGTCTGATAAACGGTAAGCGGAGATCGCGACCGGCTTCGAGTCGCTACTTCTGCGGAACGGTGATGGGCGTGCCTTTGACGCCGGCGTAGAAGGCGATCAGGACGACCGGTTCGGTCCCGTGGTTAGCGCCGTAGTGCCATTCGTGACGACTTCGACCATGGGGTGACCGGCTTTGACGTGGAGAACTTTGCCTTTGTCGGTTGTGACCGTGAGCTCCCCCCTGAGGACGACGGCGGCGTTGATGACGGGATGTTTGTGCATGGGCAGACGCTGGCCCGGTGGGATCGTGATCTTTAAGATGCTGATCTCCGGTTGGCCAGAGGGATAGGCGGAAGCTTCTGACCAGTCCAAGCCTCGGTCGAGACGGTGAGTTTTTCCCTAGTGGGAGCCGCTTTGTCTTTGGCGAAAAGTGCCAGCGAGAAGGAGCAGGAAGAGAATGGATAAGGTGGTTTTCATCATTCTTGCAATCGGATGATCGAAGCAGAAAGGATTCGAGAACTTCGAGATTTCCGAATAGCTGAGGCGGGGGAACCGCATTAGTCTCGAACAAGCCGAGCTTCTCTGTGCGGAATGGGCTGCGTAAGGTGGCAGATCGTGAAATCAAAAACGCGCCGCGCGCTTTCGATTCGTCAGCCGTGAGGGGAAGACTCACGCTGCTAAAAGGCTGACATTCTGAAAGCTGATATCACCCGAGCGTTCGCTTGTGACGCCATCCCGATTAGCTACGCTTCGCAGCGATGTCTCGATACGTTTTAGATCATCATTTGGAAGGCGAGAAAAAGCGGCTCGCCTTAATGTCGCAGTTACTTGATCCGATGCACCGGCGATACATTGAGTTGCTCGGAATTAGCCGCGACGCCCGGGTGCTGGAAGTCGGTTGCGGCAACGGTTCAATGTCGGCTTGGATGGCCGGGCACGTGGCTCCCCATGGTCAGGTCGTTGCGATCGATCTCGATCTCTCGCCCATTAAAGGCGTTAAACTGGAATCGGGGTAGCAACGCAACAATGAAAAAAACGATGCTCGCGGTCCTCGTCACGGTCGCCTTCAGTGCAGTCGGGGTGCTGGGCGACTATTTCCTCAAGCTCTCGAGCGCGCGCGACCAGCCCCTGCGGACACGGTGGTTTTATATCGGCTTCGCTGTCTATGCTTCGACAGCATTTGGGTGGGTATTCGTAATGCGACACCTGAAGCTGGCCACCATCAGCGTTGTCTACTCCATTTCCATGGTGCTACTCCTCACTGCCGTCGGCGTGGTGCTGTTCGGGGAATCGTTGAACTACTATGAGCTAGCGGGGATCATCCTGGCCGTGGCTTCGCTCGTGCTGTTGATGCGTTTCGCCTAATGACCGTGTTCGGCTTCGCTCAAGCAAGGCCCAATTGAAATTGCTCGTTGCCCACACTTGCTCATTGGGGTCGAGTCTAAATTCTTTGATACTTCGCACTAGCCTCTTAGCGAATCAGAATGAATCCCGAAGAACAGAACAAAGTGCTCCAGGCGTGGCAAACTTCTGCGCCCTATTGGGACAAGTATCGCGCACTTATCACCCAGATGTACGCACCCGTAACAACGGGTCTAATCGAAGAAGCGCAGATTGGGGTTGGCCACAATGCACTCGATATTGGTGGCGGCAGCGGCGAACCATCGCTCACCATCTCAGGGATCGTCGGACCGACCGGATCGGTAATGTACACGGATCCGGCAGCTGGCATGGTCGAGTCGGCTCAGGCGGAAGCAGGCCGGCGCGGCCTGACCAACATTCAGTTCAGGCAATGTTCGGCCAACGATCTGCCATTCCCCGATCAGACTTTTGATCTGGCTCTTAGCAGGTTCTCAGCAATGTTTTTCGTCGATCCCCTTAGGGGAATACGGGAGGCGCTGAGAGTGGTTCGCAACGATGGTTATGTCTCGTTCGCCGTCTGGGGTCCGGAGGAGGCTAATCCTTTCTTTTCGACCCTCAACGATGTGTTTGACCGGTTTGTGGAGTCTCCGACGCAAGATCCGGATGCGCCAGATGCATTCCGTTTTGCCGCTCCCGGTAAGCTGGCTGGAATCTTGGAAAATGCTGGCGCTGACAATGTGATTGAGCGCCACCTGAATTTTCAGATTGAAGCGGCATTGTCATTTGAGCGGTTCTGGGAGTTGCGGACTGAAACGTCCGAGAGTTTACGCGAAAAAATGGCTGGCCTGACGCCTGAAAAAATAGAAGTGATCAAACAGGCTGTCGCTGATGGTGCGCAAGAATACTTTGTGAGCGGAAAGATGCGGTTTCCGGCGGAGGCATTGATCGTTAGCGGGAGGAAATCTCGCGAAAAGAGAACTCCTGGGTAACCAGAGGTTCAGTGCTCTCGCCACATTAAAATCTGAAAAACTTTCGGTTACTCGAAATACGTATCCTCGTGCGAATAAGGCGGCGCGCAGCAGCAGAGAAAGCGCAATGGCTCTGTAGCTACAATCGTGTGCCACGCGCCCGAAGGGATGAGGATCGCATCGCCCGAGCGGACCCTACGATGTTCGCCGTCCAGCTCTATCTCGCCCGCGCCTTCGAGGATGAAATAAAGCTCCTCCGCGATCTTGTGATAATGCCGCTCTGTCCTGCCGCCTGCGGGGACGCGCGCTTCCGCAAGGCTTTGGTTTTGTACGGGCGCATTCGTGCGATCGAGGATCGAACGGATAGTCGAGCCGTCCTTCGTGATAAAAGGCGGCTGGGCCGAGAGATTCTGGACGGTCATAGTGTCTAAAGATGCCGCGATGGGGCGCGCGACGGAAGCCCAAGTTTCTTTGGTGACCGAGGAGATCGTCTGTCCCTGCTTGAGAGAGGGTGAATTGGGGTCAATCCTCGCTTTCGTCTGAATACTTGGCGGCGCAACAGCGTCTATTCTTTGAGTTCGTAATACACCTGAATATGAAAGCGAAATTTTCTACCGTTGCGCTCGCGGCAGTTCTCTTTGTAGGGCTCTCGCTTACTTCTTCTTTTGCACAAGTCGGCATATCGATTGGGATCGCGCCACCCCCGATACCGATATATCAGCAACCCTACGCGCCAGGCGCAGGCTATATTTGGACTCCGGGCTACTGGGCCTACGATTCCGGTTATTACTGGGTACCCGGCGCCTGGATCCTTCCGCCGCGCATCGGATTCCTGTGGACCCCAGGATACTGGGCCTACAACGGCAGCAATTACTTCTTCAACAACGGCTACTGGGGACCGACCGTCGGATTCTACGGCGGAGTCAATTACGGCTACGGCTACGGGGGACACGGCTACTACGGCGGACGATGGGTCGGCAATTCGTTCCGTTATAACAGGGCCGTGACCCGGGTGAACACAAGTGTGATTCACAACACCTACGTCAACAGACAGGTCGTCAACAAAACCGTCAGCCGCGCCAGCTTTAACGGCCCGGGCGGCACAACAGCCAAGCCTACCGCCAAGGAACAAGCGGCGGCGAAGGCGGAGCACATCTCAGCTACTTCCACCCAGCAGTCACGTGTTGAAGCCGCGAAAAACAATCCAGATTTGCATGCTGCTAATAATAACGGCAAGCCTAAAGCCGAAGCGATCAAGGCACTCGACCGCAACAGCGAAGCGCAGGCCGATGTCGGAAAGGCGAAAGGCAGCGCCGGCCAGGAAGCTGGGAACTCCGCATTCGGCCACAAGCAAGGCGACGCGGCGACCCGCACAACAGGCTCGCAAAACAACGCCTACGGCAAGGCACAGTCAGCTGACGCACATGCTTCGCAGGCGAACAAAGCGGCGCTCCATGACCGTGACACAGAGCATTCGAAATCCAAGAGCCATGCCAGCAGCGCGGCGACTGCTCACCACGCTTCAAAGCACGCGCAAGTAGCGTCGTATCGGCCACAGCCAGCGACGGTCCGGCAAGCGGGACCCGCCTCAAGCACTCACGGCAAGGGGCAAGCCGCGAAGCCCAGCAAGAAGAAGAAGAAGTCCGAGAACCAAGGGCCAGGCGGCGGGCATTAGCAGACGGCGCGCACTGAGCGCACAGGTCGGTGCAATCCGGCGACGGGGTCGGAGTTAAAGACCGGGGCAAGGTGTATCGAAATTGATCACACCGACATCCCTTCCAAGTGTACTAATATAGGAGCGAACTTTGGGCTGGGCCGGAGCTCAAAATGGGAGTTTACGCATAACTCGTTGGCGTTGTTGCGCAAAGCCGGTTTGCTATTGTTGCGATCCGGATACGTCCGGAAGATTCAAGTCTTGCGATATTTCTATAAATACTATAAACTATCCGCATGATGATATACCAACGCGAACCGGTTTTCACTATTGGCCAGGCGCCCTTCGTCGCCGGTGCAATTCACGTTCGTAACCAAATACGAGTCCTCAAACAACGCGAGAAGGCTCGGAGGCGGAAGGCACTTGTCGAGCGCTTCCCCTTGCTGCGAGTCACTCTCCCACGGTACGCGTCGCCGGGACGAAACCTCGCTCCGAGCTCGCCACGGCGAGTCGGCGACCGGAGTGGCGGTCCGAGCCGGACTGGCATTACAGGCTCGCCTGCGACTGCCAAGGCTTAGCAAGGAAGTTGAGAGTTGATAGTTGAGTGTTGAGGGCAGCTTCGGCTGGGCCTATCGCGCACAAGTTTCCAGGAGTCGGCTCAGGCGCACCTCGTAAAAATCGCACATGGGAGACTCGCCGTCTGGCTCGATCCATTCGGGATGTTGCCTTCGCAGGTCGTCGTGAATCTGTTGCTGAAGCTCGGCCACGGTGTGGATCGGGTGGCCAACTGATTTGGACGCAACCTCCGGCGACGCAAGCACAACTTGTTCGACAAACGAGCTGGCAGATTTGTTCATTGGAAATCGCTGCAGAAGAAATTCCCAGTGAATCCGGGCTCTCCACATCCGCTATGAGACAGACTTGCCGTGGTGAGGCGAGTCTTCGACCCGACTGGCGGTCCGAGCCGGACTGGCGCTATACGGGAGCTCCGAGCCGAAGTAACACTAACGTGTATTCGCCAATCGAAGATGCCTTTGAGCGGATTGCTTGTGACGCAGTCATGATCGGCTACGCTGGAATGGCGATGTCGCGCTACGTCCTGGATCATCGTCTGGAAGGCGAGAAAAAGCGGCTCGCCTTGATGTCGCAATTGCTTGATCCGATGCACCGGCGACAGATTGAGTCACTCGGAATCAGCCGGGATGCACAGGTGCTCGAGGTCGGTTGTGGCAATGGCTCGATCTCGACCTGGATGGCCGAGCATGTTGCTCCCGATGGACATGTCGTTGCCGTGGATCTCGATCTTTCGCTCGTCAATGATGTCGATGCTCCGCGCGTTGAGTTTCGCAAGGGCGACATCGTCGCGGCGCCAGTCAATCCGGGCCGTTTCGATTTAGTGACGGCGCGAGCTGTTCTTCACCACGTGACAGACGCGAAGGCAGCCATTGCGAATCTGGTGGCAAGTCTCAGGCCGGGCGGCGCGATCCTCTTAATTGAGCCCGACTTCCTGCCGGTTAGTGTCGCTGAGCCGGTTGAAGTCCGGGCTTTCTGGAATGGGTGGTTAGCCTGGTCGCGCGAGCGCGGCATCGATTATTATATAGGTCGAAGCCTGGCACCGCGGCTGGCCGGGTGTGGCGTCGACCGGATTGAAGGCGTTGCGGAAACGGCTGTATATAACGGTGGGTCGCCATGGGCCGATTATTGGTCGCAAACGATCACTGAACTTCGTGGTGATCTGGTTGAGTCTGGCAAACTCACAGACGCGCTCATCGACGCGTTCCTGACATTTTGTGCGGACTCGAGCTGGTGGACGCAAACCATCGCATTCACCGCTATTAAGGGACGTGCACCGGCCGAACGCGGCTAGCGAGCGACTTTCAAATCGCCCGCCGATTTAACACGGTAAAACTATCTGCCGTAGCTCACACGCCAGATCGTTCCGTTGCCGTCTTCGCTGAAAAGGAGACTGCCGTCTTTGGAAATGGTAATTCCCACCGGGCGACCCCAGACTTTGCCCTCGGGCGTGACGAAACCGGTCACGAAATCTTCATATTCGCCGCGCGCTTTGCCGGTGGAATGATCGAACGGTACCCGCACAATTTTGTACCCGGTGCGTTTCTTCCGGTTCCACGAGCCGTGAAACGCGGCGAAAATGTCGCCTTTGTAGTCAGCCGGGAATTGCTCACCAGTGTAAAAGCACAAGTTGAGCGTGGCGGAGTGCGCCTGCACAAGCACATCAGGAACGATCACCTTATCGGCAAGCTCAGGATGTTTTCCCTTGTGGCGCGGATCGGGATGATTGCCGATGTAAAACCACGGCCAACCGTAAAATCCGCCGGGACGCACACTGCTGATGTAATCGGGAGGCAAATCTTCGCCGAGCTCGTCCCGCTCGTTTGCGCTCATCCAAAGCTCGTTAGAACCGGGGCGAAAGGCAATTCCGACGGCGTTGCGAATTCCCCAGGCATAGACTTTTTGATCGGTGCCGTCCGGATTGAACTCGAAGATACGCGCTCGATCGGCTTCCGCGGCGTTATCCGAAACATTCGAGCGCGAGCCGATCGAAACGTACATTTTTTTGCCATCGGGTGAAAAGACAATGTCGCGTGTCCAGTGGCCGCCACTGCGCAGACGCGCCGCGCCACCGGACAAATGCGCACCTAATTCTTGGGCCGGTCCACGAGCTTTGAGGTCGCCATTGCGATAGGGAAAACGAATTATCCCATCAGTATTGGCAACGTATAAAAATTGGGGCTCATTCCCCGGCGGATAAAACGCGATCCCGAATGGTTTGTTCAAACCATGTTCCGCAAAGATTTCGACAACGTCCGGTTTCCCGTTGCTTTTGGTATCGCGCAGCACCTTGATCCGATTCTCACGACTTTCCACGACGAAGATATCGCCATTGGGCGCGGGGAGTAGAAAACGCGGATTTTGCAAACCATCGGCATACAAATCGATTTTAAAACCAGGCGGCGCCTGAAGCCGCGCGTCTACCGGACGTGGGACGACGTGTGCCGGTTTAATTGACAGGATATTTGAACTCGGCGGAGGCAAATCCTGGACGGTAAGCTTGCGTCGCACGCCGGGCGCATCCGTTGTCCAATCGCCCATGGCGGCCTTGCCGGTGAGAAGCGGGCCGGTCTCTGCGGCCGGTGCGATTGCGGCGACAATATGGAAATGAAGCGCGACGTAGATCGCACAGAAAAGCTTCATCACACCGCTGAACAAACCCAACGGGTAGAACCGAGCAAGCTTCCTTGCGGCGCAATGGTGCGGTGAAGCGTTAAAGCGTTGAAGAATTGAAGCGGCAAAAAATGACGAAGCCGCAAAGTCCATTTAAGAGAGGCGGCGCAACGTTTGTCACACCGCTCCCGCCGAAGTTCGAAAAGTTCCCGAAGTCGAAGATCAGTCGGTTTGAGCTTTGATCCACGCTTCCACCCGTTCTTGCATTAGCTCTAACGGCATCGCGCCGCCGTTCAGGATTTCATCGTGGAATGCTTTAAGATCGAATTTGTGGCCGAGTTGCGCCTTTGCTTCATCGCGCAGCTTGAGAATCGTTAGTTGGCCCATCTTGTAAGCGAGCGCTTGCCCGGGCCATGCGATGTAGCGGTCCGCCTCAGTCTGTGCCAGCGCGTCGTTGACGTCGTTGGCGTGCATGTAATCGATCACCTGCTGGCGGCTCCAGTTCTTTTCGTGAATCCCGGTATCGACCACCAGCCTGACGGCGCGAAGCATCTCCGAGTTCAACCGGCCGTAATCAGATACAGGGTCCTGGTAAAAACCGATCTCTTTGCCTAACTGCTCGGAATAGAGCGCCCAACCCTCGGCGTAAGCGGGATAAAAACCGTGCAGCCGAAACTTCGGCAAACCTTCCAGCGTTTGGGCAATACTAATTTGCAAGTGATGACCCGGAACGCCCTCATGATAGGCAACGGCTTCGTCGTCGATCAGCGTGCGTTTGGTTGGATTAGAGACTGCAACAACCACGCGACCTGGACGCTTCCCATCCGGCGTACCCTGCACGTAATGGGTCGCGGCTGCTTTGGCGAAATCGGGAATCGGTTCCACCGTCACCGGCGACTTCGGCAACAAGCCGAACAATTCCGGCAGCTTCGGTTCCATTTGATGGATGTATTTTTTGTAGTCATCGAGAATCTGCTGCTCGCTTGTCGGTTTCCACTTGGGATCGTTATTAACCGCTTCCCGGAAGCTGGCCAAATCCTTGTGTCCCTGGTTTTGCGCGAGCTTGGTCATCTCTGCCGTGACGCGCTCCACTTCCTTTAGCCCTATCTCGTGGATTTCGGCGGGCGTGACGTTCACCGTGGTCATCGTTTTCACGGCTTCGGCGTAGCGCCGCTTCCCATCGGTGAGGCTTTCGACCGAAAGCTCGGTCCGTCCTTTCGGGTCGTATTCGGTGCGAAGGAACTCGGCGAATTTCTTATACGCCGGAAAAACATCATTGTTAACCGCCTTCGTGATCTCGTCGGTTAAGCGTTTCTTGTCCTGCTCGGAAAATTCCTTCGGAAATTTCTTGGTCGGCTCAAGAAACGGATTCGCATCGATGATGCCGTCGCATTGGCCGGGCAACTGCTCGAGCAGGAACTTTGGCGGCATGAGCCCGTCCTTTTCGCCCTGCTTCATCACCTCGGTCGTCTGTTCCAGCGCGCGCGGGATTTGGTGTAACCGGGAGATGTAATCCTGGTAATGGGGCACGGAATCGAACGGCATCGCGTTCGGCAAATCGGCGAGCCGGGTGTGCACACCGTTTTGCTGGTTCACCGGCATCTCGTAATTTTTCAGGCTGTAGTTCACGTCTTCGCGCTCGAGCTGATGCTCGAGTATGCGATGACTTAACAGGTCTTTGTCGCTCATCCCATCGGTCGGGATGGCCTTTAACCGAGCAAGAAAGCCGTCCGCTTCGGCATGTTGCCGAGAAATATCCGCGAGCGAAGCCGGATTAAGCTGCGAGTTGTAACGGTAATCGCCGTAGGAAGTGGCCCGCTCAGGGAAATTCTTTAGGCCTGTCTGATAAAACTCTTCAAAGAGTGCGTTCTGCTCTGCTACGCGATCCGCCACCGACGCCGCCTGTCCAAAAGCCGGACACATCAGAACCAATCCCAAAACCAGATGTCGCATAGTGTCGCATGGTAGCAGAGCGCCGTCTCAACGCACGTCACGATTACCGTTCCTTCAACAGAGACAACAGAGGCATTCTATTTCAGAGCCTGAGCCCGATGTGATTAGAAAGTTACGGTTTCATCAACTGATCGTAGATGAGTTGATATGGACCAGGCTGAAGACCAAGATCGCCGCGAAATGGACGGTCCAAGGCGAAGATGATGAAAATGATCATCCCGATAAAGACCGCCAGGAGGACCACCTGGACTCTTTGCAGGAGCGCATCCTCAACCTGGAAGAAAAACGTTGAACTGAGGCTCACAAGCGCGCCGATCACGATCACAAACCACAGCGCGCCGGGTAACCCGGTAAGGACGGCGTCCAAGCGCAGTCGCCGAGCTTCGATCAACTGGCTGTAGGCCCGAAGGGTTTCGCCGTGCAAAAGTTTCTGGCCTTCGGTTGCGGGTTCAAAGGTAAACAACTTCGCCTCAACATCGTTCGCCTGCTCCACCCCTCCACGCGGCACCTGGCCGCGATGCTGCAACGGCCACGCTTCCTTGATTACGTACTCGAGGTATTCACGCAGTTCTTTCCGGAGTTCCGAGCGCAGCGGCTCGGGATAGGCGCCCATGTACCGGTAGAGGACACCGATGGCGGTGGCTTCTCGGGAAGTGGTCGCGCCGGCGTCCGTGTATGTCTGCCACACGCTCACCGCAATCAAGGCCACAGCCAATCCGTAGAAAACCATGACCGCCTGCATCATGGCACTGGTGAAAACGGACTCTTCCGGCCCGAGCTTCAAGCGCGGCAGGATATGGCGACTAAAGATTGCGAGCCCGCCGAGAGCAAAGGCGCAGAGCAGGATTAAAATGGCTGCACCAACGATGACCAGCGGTAGATCGAACAAAGAATCAAGCATCGAAGTGTTCCTCCCGTGGCTGGTTCTACAGCGTTAACAGGATAAGGAAACGCTAATTTCTGTGCTGTGGTATAACCGCCGGTCCGGCTCGGAACCGCCAGTCCGGCTCGGACCTTTTTCTTTTCCAAGAACGCCGGTGCCGGTAATGTGCTTCCTTTCCTTTGTGTGAACGATCAAAACCATAGTCACGAGCATCACCACGGTCATTCTCACACTCCGCGCTGGCGGCGAGTGCACCACAGTTGGATTTTCTGGGTGGCGGTTTTTCTGATGCTGCTGGGCATCATCACCTACGTCATGACCGGCGACCTTTTCTGGGCGCTTCATCGGCAGTGAGAGGAAAGTTGAGAGTTGATAGTTGAGTGTTGAGAGGTCGGAAAAACTGATCGTCCTTCGCGCGAGGCTACTCCGAAAGTCCTCGCGAGCGGGCGGCGTGCCAGGTGGGAGAAGACAGCAAGACGTGATTAGTGATTTGTGATTAATGGAAGGTGGAACGAAGCGAACGCCGAACGCCCGAGGCTGAACGCCGAACACCCAATGCCAGAGGCAGAAAGCAACGAGCATCGAGGGCGAGACCGAACCTGGCGTAGCTCGCTGCTTTAGCACTCCGTGCCCGCCCGGTTCCTGCTCCTTAGAGCAAAGAAATGAAACAGAACCTCATCGCCATCAGTATCTGCACGCTAATTACCAGCCTTACTCTTGCTCAGCAGACCCAAACCCTCGACGCGAAAATCGGCGAGCGCGTGAAGTTAGCAAAGCTGGGAGGGCCCAATGTCGAGCTCATTATCAACGGAGTCGATCAGTTCGACATTAGTGTCACGGCGATCGACTACGAAAACATGCGATTCGTTCGCACGAATGGCAGCTATGGCTACCAGCAACCGGGGATAACGACCAGGCAAATCAAGAAAGCCGATCGCGGTCACACTCGGATCTTTCATCGGGGTGATTGTACCGTTTACTACGTACCCGATATGGCCACAGGTATGAATCACGCGAAGCTCGAAGTGAAGGTTGGAGGCTAAACCGCTTCGCCTTTCCCAACTCTGCGCACCGGATGCCGTGGTTCTGCAGCTTCCCGGCCCGATCTTTTGGATCGACACTTTTTCGCCGGAACTGGGCAATGAGACGTTTGCGGGCGGTTCGGTGAACCGCCCCTACCTATCCTGAGGCGCAGAGTTTGGTGAGCGGATGCCGCGATTAAGCTCCTGTTGCAGGTGGCGCATAGGCGGCGCGTATTTCTGTCGACATTTGACCCTCGAATGGCTGGCCGTAACGTGCGCTTTATTTCATCCGCCCAAAAGGACCCAATTATTAACTGAAGGAGCAATATCATGGCAACGTACATCAGTTTGGTGCAATTCACCGATAAGGGTATCCAGGCCGCCAAGCAGACGAGCGAGCGAGTGGCGGACTGGAGCGCCAAGGTCCAGTCGAGGGGCGTGAGCATCAAGCAGATGTATTGGACATTGGGGCACTATGATCAGGTGTGCATCTTCGAGGCGCCCGACGACGAGACGGCGGCCAGCGTGTTACTCGCGGCGGACATGCTGGGCAACATCCGCACACAGACAATGCGTGCTTTCACAGCCAAAGAGATGGAGAGCATTTTGGGCAAGATGCCGTAACGGCGAAGCCGCGGGGTCGGAGGTCAGACCAGAGACAGGACAACGGGACACGGAACGCCGGGGGCAAAGACCGAAGAATAGAGGACAGATTCCTTAAATTGTTCCGCCTACGTCGAGACTACTCCGAAAGCTTTCGCGAGCGGGCGGCGTGCCAAGGTAAATCGTGGTAACGCGGACTTTACGGCCGGCACCCGTCGCGGCGGGCAGGCTTTCGCCACTACATCGTTACCTCGTCGCTGCCATTGCGTGTGCCAGGGCGAAGAATGGCAAGATCGCGGTAAGCACGAGAAAGGCGAACGCGACCAGTTCACACAAGTAATTGGGCTGTGTTCGGTAGGCATATCGGTTGGTGATGAAACGGCTAAGGCGCATCCGGAATGGTGTCGTATTTTTCATGGCTAAGACGCTCCTTTCTCAGGGTATGATTCGGACTAGTTGCCCGGAAACTGAGAGACCGGGGCATTTCATTACTGAGATCGACAAACATTTCGATCATCTCGCTCAATAGTAATAGTAAAAGTTTCGTCCCCGGATTGGAGAAGGTAGGAGCTTTACCTACAGTGGCGCAGCCGCTGGTTGTCAGTTATCGGTTATTCGTCGTCGTTAACGGGCACGAAGGGTCAGTCAGGACATCGGTAACACTTTCATGCCGCCGTTGAGCGCGCGCGGGCCGAGATGCGGGATTAATCAGTCGCCAGGTGCCTGTGGAGGCGGATCCGGATCAGGTGCAGGGCTCTCTTTTCTCTGTGCCATACCGCAAGACTACAGGACAACGAGACTACGGCAAGCAGCGAAGAGCAACGGGCGAAGAGCAAAGCATAGAGCAGAAAGAAGGGAGAAGAGTTTCCCGCATGTAGGACCTTGGTCCGATTGAAGGGGACCGGCCAAACTTCATTGGATCTCTAACGAAACCTTATGACGTTTGCGTTCAAACGTTCAGCTACACAGAGAGGGGAGCTGTCGGCTTCACGATCCGCGGTAGCGGATAAAGTGTAGGTCAAGACGTAAGCGGAGTTCCCGCCAGATAAGCGCGCGCCGCCTGCTCGCGGCGCGCGCGAATTTTTTGAAGGGCCCCTACAAGACGATAAGAAGCGCTCCGACTATGAGACCACGAGACAACTGACAACTGACTACGAGAAAATAGTGACAAGTGACGAGGCCGGGGATGTGATGAGTGATAGGTGACCTGCGTTCAGGGTTCAGGGTTCAGGGTCAGAAGGCAGAGGACGTAAGTCGTTAAATCGTTAAATTGCGAGTAGACTACGGCATTCCTATTACGCATATGACAGAATGGGACGCTACTGGATACTCTCGCATTTCGTCGTTGCAGGCGGCGATGGCCCAAGAGGTCCTTGCTTTGCTCGACCTAAATGGTTCGGAGCGGATCCTTGATGTCGGCTGCGGCGAGGGCAAGATTACCGCTGAAATCGCTTCTCGCGTGCCGAGGGGTTTGGTAGTGGGCGTCGATCCTTCTCACGACATGATCGGCTTCGCCAAGAAGCACTTCACTCTGGCGAACCCGACTGGCGCCTCGCTGGGGAACCTTCGATTCGAAGTGGCCGACGCTCTTCGTCTTTCCTTTAAGGATGAGTTTGATCTCGCAGTTTCTTTTAATGCCCTGCATTGGATTCCCGACCAGGATGCGGCTCTGCGCAGCATACGTTCCGCTGTGGTCCCAGGTGGCAAGGCGCAGTTTCGTTTGGTGACAGTGGGTGCGCGTCGGAGCTTGGAAAGTGTCGTCGAAGAAACGCGGGCTGCGCTGGAATGGAAAGCTTATTTCAAGAACTTTCAAGATCCCTATCTGCGTCTGACGCCAGATGAATATGTCGCCGTCGCAGAGCGGAACGGTTTTCGCGTGCTGCGTGTTAATACCCAGGATCACTCATGGGATTTTGGCTCGCGGGCGGCGTTTGCCGGTTTTTGTGCAGTGGGATTGGTGGCATGGACGGACCGCCTGCCGGCGGCGGAACGACAGAAATTCCTTGATGACGTGTTAGATCGCTACCAATCAGTCGCGGCAACGCGGGCCGGGGAAGAAAATATGTTCAAGTTTTATCAGACGGACGTTGCAATGACAAAGTCCGGATGAGTCCGAGTTCTCCACGTCCGCTATGAAGACAGACTCGCCCTGGTGAGCCAAGTCTTCGATCCCACTGGCAGAATTGACGAAGCGTTAAATCGCTAAATCGGTGAATTGTAAATCGGCTAAGCGCCGTTCTTGCGGCTGTAAAGGCCGTGTTGCCCGGGCGCAACTCTCTCTTCGCCTTGTGGCGCGACTGCAACCCAGTGTTTGACCGTTGCGTTCCAATGCAGATCGCCATCATTAATTATCTCGCCCACTTCCAAGAGCCGTGCGTCGTCTGGCAGTTTCAGTTTGGTTTCTATTGCTTTACTCGCCTTTACCTAACTACGCTGAGACTTGCCCGTCCGGCCGTAGCCGGGCCAGATGCGTTGCGTAGGTGGCGACAATTCCGCCCAGGACGCTGCCGGCAATCACGTCTCCAACAAAGTGGTAGTTCATGGCCACCAGACTGATCAGCATGGGAAGAGTGAAAACGGCGAGGATGACCCGGCTGGCGGGTATCGCAATTAGCCAAACCATGCCAAAGCTCAGAATCCTCGCCGCATGGCCCGAGGGAAAACTGCCAAGATCGTCGCCACGCTGAAAGGGATGAAACCCGTAGGTTCCGGTGTCAATAAGCGATGGATTGTCACGCCGCCACGTTTCCGGCCAGTAGCGGCCACAAACGTCGCCGAGACAGACACGGAATTGATCGGCCACGATCAGGCTGAGGCAAGCGACGAGGAGGACTTTCTGCCAGTGAAGCAATGGTCCCCAGGCGCGTCGAACGAGCAGCAAGGTAAGGAGCAGGGGAGACCAGGTCTGAAGTTCCGGCGGCGGGTAGGTAAGCCAGCGGAAAAAATTTATTTCGTCGATGTGGTGGCGATGGACAAAAAATGCAACCGGCCGATCAACCCAAAAGTAACAGATGAACACGGCGATGAGAGCCATCGCCAGTGCGATTGAGGTACGGCGTAGCAGCGTTGCGTAATCCATCGTCAAATCGTTACATGGCGAAAGCGTTTAAATCGTTACCTCGTTAAATTGCTAAATCGATAACACAACGGACTAACGAGTATTAGAGGTCGAAAGGGCCTGATCGACTTCGGGGATGACTTTGTCGTAGAGTTGCAGAATGGCCGGCTCCTTCTGGTTGATATCCAGGAGATAGTATTCCATTGCAGCGACGAGCCCTTTGACGTTATCGCTAGAAAAAGTGGCCGGAGTAAAGGCGGATGCGAGAAAGCTGTTCTCCAGAGTCTGGAAGGCACTTTGGGCGGTATAAACTTTCGAGATATCGAAAGCCAGCTCGGGCTTGAGGTAGGAGAAGGCCTGAGTCGCCAGCGCCAGGTCCCAGGCAGTATGCTCGAATATGATCGGGCGAACTCCCTTGAACTGAACCCTCTTCTGGAGCCGCTCTTCGGTCGGCGGTTCGTTGCTGATAAGGAATTCATGCAGTTGGCGAGCGAGGGTTTCGTGGTATTGGCGTTCGCTTCGGACGGCTTGCTGGTTCGCCCGCAGTTCGTCGGCGAAATTGCGCAGGGTGGAATGGGCCAGCGCACGGTGCTCGCGTTCCTCGTGCCAGTTGTTCGCCCACAGCGCGAGAAAAACGCCGATGCTGATGAGGACGACTTCCAAGATAACGTTAAGCAGGGACTTTTGGTGTTCCCGACTGCGCAAGCTCATGGTGCGCTATCATTCGCCATTCACGGCCGGGTGTTCAAGCAAGGAGCAAACGGAAACAGCCTTGCCAGCCCGGCGTCGTCAAACCTGTCGCTCGCCGTGGTTAAAGCTTGAACCGCGACCAGCAACCACAGACGACCGACCACCGACTACGGACAAAGGACTCTAACCTCGGCTCCCCGCGCTCTGCCTCTTAATAGCCCAACGCCTTTTTTCGTTCCTGGGCGCCGGGCAACGCTTCCTTCTTGACCGTGATCGCGTCGCCCCCGGCGTCCTTTACCTGCTGGGCCTGGGTGGCGTTGAACTCGGTGTCTTTGGTGAACTCTGGCGGGAGATCTCCTTCCGCGTAGATGGCGTGCACGGGGCAAACCTCGACGCATGCCGTGCAATCGATGCACTCATCCGGGTGAATGACGAGTTGGTTATCCAGTTCGTAAAAGCAGGTGACCGGGCACACCTCCACGCAGTCGGTAAACTTGCATCCGTTGCATTTCTCGGTGACGATGTGGGCCATAGGGTTCGGGTAGTTATGGGTTGGGTAAAAAAGCCCGCAATGCCGAGTCGGTCAACGCCAACTATAAGATACACGACGAAAACACACAGTTATCGGCTATCAGAAAGCAGAAGGCAGGCGATTCGTTGAAGCGTTGAAACTTAAGCGCTCTGCCTAGATCGAGACTATGGCGTGACAAGTCGGCGCGACGCAGAGGACGGAGGACGCAAGCCGGTCGCGCTGCGGTAGCCGCCGCAGTCCAAAAGGCTGCTACAGGTCACCGTTCTTGCGGCAGTAAAAGCCGCGTTGACCGCGGGCAACCCTTTCCTCGCCTTGCGGCGTGACCGCAACCCAGTGTTTAACCTCTGCGTTCCAGTGCAGATCGCCATCATTAATTATCTCGCCTTCTTCCAAGACCCGCGCGCCAGCCGGGGGCGGGGCTATTGTTTGTTCCGCCTCACTCATGGGGGAGTCTACTCACTTATCGGAAAGGAGAAAGCAGAAAGGGGAAGGCAGAAGGGGCTAAGGCAAAGGCGAAGACGACGAGACCACGGGACGACGGGACGGCAAGAAAATGGTGATAAGTGAAAAGTGACTAGTGAAAAGCAACCTGGCCCCCGTTCCGGATCAGCGCGGGTATTTCTTTCAAACTGCCGAGGACGTAATCGGCGTCTCTTTCGTACTCGCCCGGGTCAACGAAACGGGTATCGGGGATGGCGGCGACGCGCATGTTCGCGGCCTTCGCCGCAGCGATGCCGGAAAGTGAATCCTCGATGACAAGGCAACCGTCAGTGGCGACATCAAGTTTCTCCGCGGCGCGCAGGTAGATATCGGGATGCGGTTTGCCGCGCTCGACTTCTTCGCCGGTGACGATGACTTCGAAGAATGGCGTGAGTTTGTGACGATCGAGGAATGGGCGAGCAGACGCGCTCACGGAGCTGGTAGCGAGTCCGAGCCGGAGGGGCGGATTCATCTGGCGCAACTCTTCCAGAACCTGCTTTGTGGAGGGAAACAGATCGATGCGGTTGGCAAAGAACTCGGTCGCGATTTCTCCGCGCCGCCGCATCATTTCTTCCGTCGGCACCGAGAGGCCAAATGTCTTTTTGTAAAACTCGACCGCGAGCCGGTAGCTAACTCCGAGCACATTGCGGTGGTGTTCGCCGCGATAAGTGACGCCGTGTTCGGCGAGCAGGGTTGCGTCGATCTCGTTCCAGCAGGGTTCGGAATCGGCGAGCACGCCGTCCAAATCGAAGATCACAGCGCGGAAGGGTTTCGGCATGATGTCGCTTTGCGCTGCCACAATCCAGCGCGTTAGATTTCCAACACTAATAGACACGAATAAATACCAATTTCTCTTTTTCAATTAGTGCCAATTGGCGTTCATTCGCGGTTAAATCCAGAGCATGATCATTTACAGTGTGACGGTAACAATTGAGGCTGCGATTGAGTCCGAATGGTTGGATTGGATGCGACGGGTCCATGTTCCCGATGTGCTCAGGACCGGTTGTTTCGCAGAAGCGACCATTTACAAACTGGTCGAGCCGAAGAGCGATGACCCAACCTACGTGATCCAGTATCAGTGCTCTGCGATGGAGGAGTATCAACGCTACCGCGACCACTTTGCCTCCGCGCTACAGAAGGAGCATGGCGACCGCTTCGGCGGGCGTTTTCGCGCTTCTCGGCAGATTCTGGAGGAAGTGTGAATAGGGAGCGGTCCGAGGCGGACTGGCATTGTATCCGTTTCCACCAAAAGTCGCCGGTGGCAGGATGCTTTTTTCTCGAATATCGGACAAAGGTCCGATTGCTCTCCCGATCCGAGCTGGTAAAATCCCCTAAAGATGACTTCCCCGCAGACGGCGGCACATTTGTCTCTGCCCAAAAATCTTTTGCTGAGCCGGCGCCAGCCGAGAACGTGAGCGATGTCGCCAGCGAGCGGCTGCGCACTTCCTCTCGACTCTTCGCCTACACCCGGTGGGACGCGGTTCCGGTGGTGGCCGCTATTTCCCACTGCCTTTACTTTTTCGCCTTGTTCTGGCTTTTTTCGCGCGTCCCGCTTTGGGTGATGCTGCCGCTTGGTTTCATCTATTCGGTCAGCATTTCATGGAACATCAACGGCATTTCACATAATTTCATTCACAATCCTTACTTCCGGTCGTCGCTGTTGAATCGGCTCTTCAGCATCATAGAATCAATTACGGTCGGGTTCAGTCAGGTGTTCTACGAATGCATTCACATGCAGCACCACAAGGGAAACGCAGACCGGCCGGACGACCATGGGCATACCATTGATTGGATTTCCATCTACAAACATGGCGAGCACGGTGAAGCCGAACATCCACTGAAGTACACGTTCCTCAGTTTCTTTCGCGAAGATCCCAAAACGGTCTTCCGTGCGCTCAAGCGCAAGGATCGGCGCGAAGCTTTCTGGGGCGTGATCGAGCTTGTTCTTTTTGTTGGTACCTTTGTCTCGTTAGGTATTTTGAACTGGCACTACCTCTGTTTCCTTCTCCCATTTTGGTATTTCGGGCACTGTCTTTCCTACCTGAACGGCTACTACCGGCATTACGGTGGAAATCCTGATGAACCGATCGCGTGGGGCGTTAGCAGCTATGACAAGCTTTATAATTGGATTTGGTTCTACAACGGCTACCACGCCGAACATCACTTTCGGCCAAAGGTTCACTGGACCCGGATGCGCGCGTTTCGGAATCAGATTATCAAGCAGCAACGCGAAGCGGGCGTGCGCGTGATTGGACCTCCGCACGCCCTCGGCTTCCTCGATCGCGATTTGCCGCGCCGAGCACAAAGCAGTCGACGGCCACACGCGCAATCGAGAAGCTGTTCGCCCAAGCGCGTTGCGCGGTAGCGTCCGCTGGCAATCAGCGGAAGTGACAGAGCACGCTACAGCGCTCATTGAGCAACCGATAGGGTGGACCGAGCAACTTGCCAGTTCGCCCCAGCGCCGCGGTGTCGAAATTAAGGCGGCGATGCCGACGGCCACGTCTTCCGCGCGGGGACGCTTTGAGCGGCAAATCAGACCTGCAGCGGCGGAGCTAAATTTTTCGCCATCCAAAAAAGTGGTGGGAAAAAACGGACGCCCGAGCGCGGGCCAATTCATTTCTTAAATAGACGGAAGCGTTGCTCGAAAAGTCCCTCCCGCCCTGTATAGGACTAAGGTCCTATAGCAAAACGTTGTGGCGTCCGAGAAATTTGGCCTTGGGATCGGTCGTGCGGGTGACGTGGCACCCATCGACCGTGAAGTGGCGGAGAAGGAAAAGGGATCCGCCCTGGCAGAGGTGCTAATCATCCTGGGGGTGGAGGGATTAGCACTCTGCCGGCATCCCCCAGTCTCTTAAACAGGCGAATTAAAGGGCGGTTGTTCCTCCGAGGATTGCTTCGCTTGACCATTGCCAACGTTGTCGAATGGAAGACAACGGAGTTACGTATCAGTAGCGGTGAGTGGGTAGCCCCAGTGCTGGCGTGGATAACAGATAGCAAAGCCAAGGGAACCAGCCGTGCACGCTGCTGTTGATGCGGACGAGCGCGATCCGTTTAAAGAAGACATCAAGGCAACGAAGCTTTGAAAAAACGGAGTTACCATTGTTTCTTTGTGTTAAAATCCTTTCGGATGCGTGTTCCAGCTGTCGTCGTTGTTGCCGCCCTCTCAATATATCGGGTAGCATTTTCGGCCGGGGATGAGTTCGCTCGCACGGTGGCGAACAACGTTTCACCCCCAGGCAAGGCTCCGGAGGGGATGATCTGGATTCCCGGAGGCGAATTCTCAATGGGCGCAGCGGGAAACGGCGGGGGCAGTTGCGAGATGCCAATGGCCTCCAATGACGCCGATCCGATCCACCGCGTCCGCGTCGACGGGTTCTGGATGGATGCAACGGCCGTGACGAACGAACAGTTCGAGCAGTTCGTTAAAGCGACCGGATATGTCACCATCGCGGAACGGACCCCGACAAAAGAAGAATTTCCCACTGCTCCCGCTGAAAATCTGGTCGCGGGATCAGTTGTTTTTGCGCCGACCGATCACGAGGTCCCACTCGACAATCATTTTCAATGGTGGACCTACATCCCGGGCGCGAACTGGCGGCACCCGCTCGGGCCCGATAGCGACCTCAAGGGAAAAGAAAAATATCCCGTCGTCCAAGTCGCGTACCCGGACGCTGAGGCATATGCCAAATGGGCGGGGAAACGTTTGCCGACCGAAGCGGAATTCGAATTCGCCGCGCGCGGAGGTTTGTCTGGAAAAACATACGTATGGGGAGACGAATTCCGGCCCAACGGGAAATGGATGGCCAACACCTGGCAGGGGAAATTCCCGGTGAAAGACGCAGGGGAAGACGGGTTTGCCGGGATCGCGCCGGTCAAAAGTTTTCCGCCCAACGGTTATGGTCTCTACGACATGGCTGGCAACGTCTGGGAATGGTGCAGCGATTGGTACCGGCCTGACTATTACAAGACTCTGGCTGAGAAAGGTGGCGTCGCGATTAACCCACAAGGTCCGGATTCACCATTCGATCCAGCCGAGCCCAACGAGAAGAAACGCGTGCACCGCGGCGGCTCGTTTCTTTGCAACTCTCAATATTGTTCGCGCTATATTGTGGGCACCCGCGGCAAAGGCGAAGTAAACACAGGGACAAACCATCTCGGTTTTCGATGTGTGAAATCCGCGCAAGAAGCAGCCACTAAATTAACGGCAGGGCCTAGTTCCGTGCAGTGAAAGCGTTGGGGCATAGGCGTCGCATAGGTCCAAAGTCCAATAGGCCGTTACGATCCTGCTCCGCACCATAGGCGGATGACTACTTTCATTCGACTCGCCGCCGCAAGCATTGCTTGCCTGGCAATGCAGGCCTCCTTCGCGGTTACAATTCCCGCTGGCACAACGCTGGTTGTGCGCACATTGCATAACATTTCCTCCGTTGATGCCCCCGGCAAGGCCGTTTCGATGCAGCTCGTTAAGGATGTCGTCGTTAACGGAAAGGTCGCTCTGCCTCTAGGAACAAAGATCTCCGGGCACATTGAAACTTCGAAACGCACTCGCACTCCCACCCGTTCGCAAAGCTTGACCGTGAACATCTCAGACGCGCAAGTCCACGGACGGACCGTTGCGATCAAAACCACTGGTGCGGTTAGCCTGGGGAACCCGTATGCCAGAACAACACAACGTGGAGTTCAGGTCTCGACTTATAGTTATCAGGTCCCGGCGGGAACGAGGGTGCAGTTTCGCTTAGCTCAGCCGCTGAATTATTAAAACGGTCCCGCAGTCGCGGGAGAAACAGCCGTTCCTTGAGTTCTTTGCCCTCGCAGCTTTAGTTGCGAATTCCAAACATCCCATGTTTGCGACGAAGTCCGATTGCGCGGATTGTTGCGTGTGAAAGCTCACATCGATGCGTTCACCGCGCAGATTTGTGAGGTTATTGTCGGCAAAATCGAGGCGGTGAAACTCGCAGTGGCGTGCCTGCTCGCGCGCGGTCATTTGCTGATTGAGGATATTCCCGGAGTTGGTAAGACGACGCTTTCGCAGGCACTGGCCCGGTCGATCGGCGCCGCTTTTCAGCGGATTCAATTCACCAGCGACCTGCTGCCGGCCGACATCCTGGGCAACTCGATTTTCGATCGCGAGCAGCAGCGCTTCGTCTTTCATCAAGGGCCGCTCTTTTCGCAGGTGGTATTAATCGACGAAGTGAATCGCGCGACGGCGAAGACGCAGAGCGCCTTGCTCGAAGCGATGGAAGAACATCATGTCTCGGCTGACGGCGTAACTTATGAGCTACCCGAGCCATTCTTCGTCGTCGCCACTCAGAACCCGCAGCATCAAGTCGGCACCTTCCCGCTGCCGGAATCGCAGCTTGATCGTTTTCTCATGCGCATCGAATTGGGTGTGCCCGATCGCGCGAGCGAGCGCGCGATGCTTTTGGGTGTCGACCGTCGCGAGATGCTCAAAGAACTGAAGCCAGTGTTCAAACGCGAGACCTTGCTCGAGATCCAAACAGCTGTGCGCAAGGTGCACACGTCGGCTGCGTTGCTGGATTACCTTCAAGATTTGCTGGATGCATCCCGGCAACGTCATAGCACAGGCATTTCTCCGCGCGGCGGTCTTGCCCTGCGGCACGCCGCGCAAGCGTGGGCGTTAATGAACGGGCGCGAAATGGTTTTGCCCGAAGACATTCAAGCCGTCGGCGTGCCGGTGATGGGACATCGACTTGGCCACGACATTGAGAAGCCCGGCCAAAGCGGTCGTACCCTGGCCGAGGCGTTGGTGCGAACGGTGCCGGTGCCGTGAATCTCGCCAGGTTACCGCGGCTGCGACCGACTACGGCACTGGGGGGACTCGTATTCGTGTTATTCGCGATGTGGTATGCAGCGTCGAGCCAGAACAACGCCGCAGCGTATCTTCTTTTCTTCACGCTGAGCAGCCTGTTTATCGTTTCGATCCCGCACGCGTTGCTCAATATCGCGAGCCTGAAAGCAACCACCGAATCGGTAAAACCGACGTTCGCGGGCGATGAAGTTTCGTTGCCGGTGGAGGTCACGAACCAATCAGGGAAACCGCGTTACGGCGTTCGCGTGCAAGTGCCGGACTCGGGCGGTGACGAACAGGCAGTGGATGAGATCGCAGCAGGCAGAGCTGCGCGTGTCCTGATTCGGTTCCCAGCGCGCGCGCGCGGCGAATACGAAGTGAAACGGTTATGTTTAGCAAGCGCTTTCCCGCTCGGCGTTTTGCGGGCAACGAAACGAATAAATTGTCACCAACGCTTTCTCGTTTATCCGAAACCAGAGGGCGATCCAAGGTTGCCGCGTGATCGCGCGCGTTCGGCGTACAACAGGCCGCGAACCGAGCTGGGCGAAGGCGACGACTTCGCGGGCGTACGCGCGTATGAGCTCGGCCAATCGCAACGTCAGATCGACTGGAAAGCGGTCGCGCGCGGTCACCCACTGATGACGAAGCAGTACACCACGGAAGCGACCGGGGCGCTCTATCTTGACTTTGCCGCCGTGCCTGGGGAGGACACCGAAACGCGGCTGGCACAACTTGCGTTGTGGATTATCGAAGCCGAACGAGCGCGGCGTTCTTACGGCTTACGTCTGCGCGGAACCGAGATCGCACCCTCGTTAGGGCAGATGCATTTTCACCGCTGCCTCCGCGCCCTGGCGCTGTTCAAATGATCACGAAACGCGACACTCGCATTCCCCGGCGGCCGTTGCTCTGGCTCGCGGCGGCGCTGTTGTTTGTCCTGCCGCCGATGTTCGACGGGCTCGCTGCGTGGGTGCCGACGCTGCTGTTATCGGCAATCGCGGCCAAGTTTTGGATGGAGCCACGCGGTTACCGGCTGCGTTTTCTCCCGCTGAAGCTGGCGCTCGTCGTCGCCGCGGTGGTCGCAATCTTAATAAGCTACGGTGCAATCAAGGGCATCGAGCCTGGCGTATCCCTCATCATCGTACTGATGTCGCTGAAGATTTTCGAGGCACACACTGTCCGTGAATTCCACTTCATGGTTATGCTGGGTTGGGTGCTTTGTCTTTGCGGATTTTTCCTCGCGCAGGATCTCGCCATTGCGGTCTGCATCATGATTGCCTTTACCCTGCTGACCACGGCGCTCGTTCAATTCTATCGCGGATTGGCGGTGGGCAGGATTTGGCCGCCGTTGCGAGGCGCGCTGACTCTGCTCGCGCAAGCAGTGCCGCTAATCGTGCTGTTGTTTTTGCTGTTTCCGCGTGTGACCACGGGCTTTCGCCTGCTGCTAACACCGAACAACATCTCCGCATCCGGTTTTTCGGATCGACTTTCACCTGGCAGCGTCGAATCCCTTGCTGCTTCGAGGGCCGTAGCATTTCGGGCCGAGTTTCCTGACGACGATTTTCCGCCAGCTAGGGCGCTTTATTGGCGGGGCCTCGTCTTGACACAGGGTGACGGAATGGAATGGCGCTCCCGGGAGACATCGCCCTCCACGTCGCATTCGTCGCAGGGGGTTCGCGGTGGCAACACCGTTCGCCAATGGATCACGATCGAGCCACACGGGGCGCATTGGATGTTTGCTTTGGATCGACCGGTTACGGCTTGCCCCGGCGCGATCCTGACGCCCGGCAATTATCTGTGGAGCTGGCAGCCAATCATGAAACCGCGACGCTACGAAGTGAAGTCGTCCCTGGAGATGGCACGCCAGGACTTGCAGCCGCGCGAACGAGAACGTGTGCTCGAGGTGCCGGCATCGATCAGCCCGAGGGTCCGCGAGCTCGCGCAATCGTGGCGGGCGGCCGATCCGGATCCGCGCGCAATCGTCAGGCGCGCTCTCGATTTTTTCCAAACCCAACGCTTTCGCTATTCGCTTTCTCCGGGCGAATACAAGAGGAATGACCTCGAGGAATTCTTGTTTCGTCGACGTATCGGCTTCTGCGAACATTACGCGGCCAGCTTCGCAACCTTAATGCGGCTGGCTGGAGTGCCGGCCCGTGTGGTCGTCGGCTATCTCGGCGGCGAGTTCAACGAAATGGGCCATTTCTATCTCGTGCGGCAATCCGATACTCATGCGTGGTGTGAGGTTTGGCTGCCCGTTACTGGCTGGACGCGTGTCGATCCGACCAATGTGGTCGCACCCGAGCGCGTGAATCTTGGTTTTGAATCTTTCCTGGAACGGAGCGCTAGCGCCGGTGAGATGAGCTCTGGGTTCACGCGAACTTTTGCGCGCCAGCCGTTCTTTGCCAAGATCCGCGTGACCTGGCAAACGCTGAACTACGCCTGGGACAGTCGCGTTCTCGGCTTCGACGCGGAGGCGCAGCAAGCGCTGACGAACGAGATTGGCTTGCCGGACCTAAGACCGGTGTCGTTACTTTTCTTGAGCGCCATCATTGCTGCTGGATTTGTCGTCATTCTTGCGACCTGGATGCAAATGCTGGCACGCGCTCACCCCGATCCCGTTCAGAGCCTTTACGCTCGCTTCTGTGCGAAAGCGGCGCGATTGGGCGCACACGCGCGATCCCACCGAAGGCCCCGTCGATTTCGCACGGCGTGCCGGACAATTCTTACCGCAGGAATCAGAACGCATCGCAACCATTTCCGATTGTTACGTTGGATTGCGCTACGGGCGGGAGATGGATTCCGCCATGTTGCATCGATTCGCTCACGAGGTGCGGCTGTTCTGTTCAACGAGGAATTGAACTTTCGATTTTAAACCCCGATGTTTTGTCATCCTGAGCGTAAGCGAAGGATCGCACGAATGCAGATGAGGGGATCCCACTCAGGTTGTGTGATCTACCTCCTTTGGCGAGATCCCTCGCCCTCTGCGCGGTTCGAGATGACGCCCGCCTGGTTATCGGCCTTGCCCCGGACACTCTCAACTCAGCTTGCAGCGGGAGGTTCTGCCTTCGCAGGCGGCGCTTTCGGCGGCGTCGCCGGGGCCGGTTTCTTCTTCGCTGCCGCTTCGGCCAGCTTCGCATCTACTTCTGCCGCTTCGACTGGGTGTATCTCATGATAGTAACTATTCGATTTCTCCAAGTCGTTCTTGCGTAGAAGTAAAGCGTCGAAGCGTTCGCGTTTACTTAACTCAAATACCTTGTCCATCTTGATCGCTTCAAATGGGCAAACCTCGACGCAAATCTGGCAGCTCATGCAAACTGAGATATCGATATCGAAGATTTTCGGATAAAACTGCGGTTTGCCCATGTAATCGGGCTTCTTGTCTTCGCTCTTAACGATATAGATGCACTGCGGTGGACATTCCTTCTCGCAAATCTTGCACGCCACACAACGCAATCCGGCCTCTGCATCCTCGGTGTCATAAATCAGGAATGGAAAGTTGCGGTAGTTCTCTGGTAAGGGACTCCTCTCTTCCGGATACTGCACGGTGGTCAGCCGTTCCTTCTCGAAATAGCTCCCGGCAAAATTCCTGAGCGTCACTGCCATTCCTTTGAGTATGCCCGTACCGATCATCTCAATTCGTTAAATGGTTAAAATTGTTAAATCGTTAAAAACGAATTGCCGTTTTAACATTGTAGCCCTTTTAACGGTTTTAACATCGCGCTAGCGGTCAACCTCGCCCATAACGATATCTACGCTTCCAAGTATAACCATGACGTCCGCCACGGTATGCCCCAGACAAAGATCTTCCAGGATAGTCAGGTTGATGAAGCTCGGTGGGCGGACGCGGTAACGATAAGGATTCGAACTGCCGTCGCTAATTAAGTAGAAGCCGAGCTCGCCTTTGGGGGCTTCGATGCGCCCGTATGCTTCCCCGACAGGTGGCTTGAAAGCCCGAATCTTCACCTTCGGATTCATCACCGGGCCAGCGGGTATTTGCTCGAAGGCCTGGTTCAGAATGGCGATGCTCTCGCGCATCTCCAGCGCACGCATCATCAGACGGTCATAGGTATCGCCGTGCTCACCTAATGGAATGCGAAACTTAAACCGCGGATAGTATCCATAGCCATCTACTTTGCGGATATCGTAGTTCACGCCACAGGCACGAAGCATCGGGCCGGTAATTCCCGCGCTAATCGCAAGCTCTGGCGATAGTTTTCCCACGTTCTGGGTCCGCGCGATCAGGATTTCGTTCTCTACAATTAGGTTCTCGAATTCGTCAAGGAACTTGGGAAAGCGATTAACGATCTCTTTGGCCTGCGCCAGCCAATTAGCGCTGGCGTCGACGCGACACCCCCCGAAACGCATGTAGTCACACATCATTCGCGAACCGGAGAGCGACTCAAACAAATCCAGAATCTTCTCGCGTTCGCGAAAGGCGTACATGAGCGGCGTACCCCACGCGCCCATGTCACTGAGTAGAAAACCAAGCAGCGAAGCATGGTTTTGAAGTCGGGTTAGTTCGGCTAGAATGACGCGTAAGTATTGAGCGCGCTCAGGAACCTCGATCCCGGCCAGTTTCTCGACACTGAGTGCGTAAGCCCAGTTATTGGTCATCGAACAAAAGTAATCGAGCCGGTCGGTGTATGGCATGGAGCCTAGGTAGCTCGTGTTCTCGCCGATCTTCTCATGGTTCCGATGCAGATAACCGAAGACAGGCTTGAGTTTGCGAACGATCTCGCCATCAAGCGCTACGTTCATCCGGAACACGCCATGAGTCGATGGATGCTGCGGCCCCATCGAGACTTCGAGCAATTCACCCTCGAGCCGCGAGCCCATGCTCACCGGAGGCCGTTCCATTGCTTCGAGTGTTTCAATTATCGCACTCATTTCTGCTTTAACGCTTCAACGGTTTAACGGTTCAACGATATTTTCCGCGCCATCGAGCTGCGGCCGCGGCGCGTAATGCCGTTTCGCCTTCTCCAGCACATCGTCGTGTGGCGTCGGCTCGTATTCGTAATCGTCCGGTTCGCGATAATCCTTCCGCATCGGGTAATCCTCGAATTCGTCCCACATTAGAATCCGTCGGAGATCGGGATGGCCATCGAAGTAAATTCCGTAGAGATCGAAAATTTCCCGCTCCTGAAATTCCGCGCTCCGCCACACGGACGTCAGTGATGCCAATCGTGTTTCCGCGGCGCGATCGGCCGTGCGCATCCGAATAATTACAGGTCCATGTCTTCGGGCGATGGAATACAAATGGTAAACCGCTTCCAGATAACCCGGAATTACCTCCTCGCTTGTCTGATCGACTTCTTTTTCAACACCATCGACAACTTGCTTCACCTTCACCGTCTTTTTGATTGTCCGATCGAGCCAATCGACCCCGGTTACATTGGAACAAAAATCCAGTCGCAGCTCCGGATCGTCCCGCAAAAAACGCGCGATTTCGACGGCATGTTCATTATCGATCCTGAGCGAATGCTTGTTGAGATGGGCTGCCGTTGGGCACGATGTCTATCTTCGCGCCGGGCGACGGCGGATTCGAGGCGGGCTTTGATTTCGTCGAGCGTTTCCATTTCGTTAAAAACTCGTCATCCCGAGCGAAGTCGAGGGATCCCGCAGCGCTGCCTTAAAGCCTTCGCCACGGGATTCCTCGACTCCGCTACGCTTCGCTCGGAATGACGAAGTCATTATTGCCGTTCGATCTTCATCGGCCGAAACACATCCGCGTTTGCCGTGGGCTCCAGATCATGCGCGCCGAAGGCCGGCACCGGGAACTCGCTCGGTTGATCCGGACGCAGATGTTCCGCTTTGTCTGAGCCACTTAGTTTCTGTTCGTCGATTTTGCGCTGTAATTCCATAAACGCATGCAGCAGAGCTTCGGGCCGTGGAGGGCAACCGGGAATGTAAACATCGACTGGAATGTAACGGTCGATTCCTTTGAGAACGTTGTAGCCCTGTTTGAATGGTCCACCTGAAATCGCGCACGCGCCCATGGCGATAACATACTTCGGGTCTGGCATCTGGTTGTAGAGCCTGACAATTTGTGGCGCCATTTTCTTCGTCACCGTACCGGCCACGATCATCAAATCAGCCTGCCGCGGTGATGGTCGGAAAACTTCACCCCCGAATCGCGCGATGTCGTAACGCGACGCCGCTGTCGCGATCATTTCGATCGCGCAACAGGCCAGCCCGAATTGCAATGGCCAGATCGAATTCTTGCGCCCCCAATTATAGAGATCCTGCATCGAGGTGACCCAGATGCCCTGCCGCTGCAATTCGCCGCGCAATCCTTCGTCGATGCCTTCGCTCATTGTTGCAGACGGTTAAAACGTTAAAATTGTTACAACGTTAAATTGGATTCTTCCTCACTCGTTCTTCGTTTTAACAATGTAACCCTTTTAACCTTTTTAACTACTGCGTCACCTCGCCCAATTTAAGCAACCCTTGCCCCATGCCCAAACGAGTCCTTCCAGAAGCAGTAACAGAAAAATCAGAATCGCGATGAACGCGCCGATCGGCAGGCCGGTGAATGCCACGGCAAATGGCACCAGGAAAATCGCTTCCACATCGAAGATCAAAAAAAGGATCGCATATAAATAATATTGCGATCGGAACTGAATCTGCGCGTCGCCGACCGATTCCACGCCGCATTCATAAGTGGCGTTCTTTTCCATGCCCGGCTTGGACGGTTGAAAGAATCGCCGCCACAACCACGCCAGCCCAAGCGGAATGACGGGAAATATCAAGGCCACGCCAATGAAGATTACGATGAAGAAGTAGGGGTTCGGAGTCATTCCTGTAACACTCAATTATCCACCGATGAACACAGATTTACACGGATAGAATAATACTACCTCTTTTAATCTATGTTTCATCTGTGTTAATCCGTGGCCAACAATTGAGCTGATCTTTCATGGTCAAGCGCGAATCGACCGCTCCATTCCTCTTTTTCATTCTCGACCTGCCCTCGGGCATCAGCAGTGGTTTCGCTTCGATCACCTTGCCATTCATTTTAACACAAGCCGGCTTTTCCGTGGCAGCCGCTGGTTACATTGTTGCGCTCGGCGTTTCCGCCAATCTTTGGCGCTTTTTGTGGGGTCCGGTTGCCGATTTCACGTTGAGCGCGCGGCGTTGGTATTTAATCGGGTTGGTCACGACAGCGGTGACGCTGCTGCTTCTTGGTCTGATTCCCCTTCGGCCCGATTCGACCGGATTGCTCAATGCCGTGGTGTTCATTTCCCAAGTCGCAAGCACTTTGGTGATGCTGCCTTTGGGCGGACTAATGGCGCACACCGTTAGCGACGACATGAAAGGACGTGCTGCCGGTTGGTATCAGGCTGGCAACCTCGGAGGAAACGGAATCGGCGGCGGTGCCGGCGTCTGGCTGGCCGCGCACTATTCCAAGGAAGTCGCGGCATGGTCGATCTCGCTCTCGATGCTCGCCTGCGCACTCGCTCTCTTTTTTGTATCCGATGTTCGCCTTGTTGCGACCGAAACGTTCGTCCAACGAATGCGATTCCTCGGCCAGGATCTGCTCGCGATCGTTCGGTCCGCGTTGCCGCTCTTCATCACCGTGTTGGTTTGCTCACCTATTGGCGCGGGCGGCATGAGTAATCTTTGGGCAGCGGTTGCGCCGGACTGGCATGCCGATGCCGACACGGTCGCCCTGGTTGGCGGCGTTCTGAACGGCATAATCAGCGCAGCGGGATGCGTCGTTGGCGGTTGGGTGGCGGATCGAATCGGAATATGGTGGGCTTACTTCGGTTCCGGAGTGGCTATTGCAATCGTCGCCATTGTCATGGCCATCGCTTCACGAACGCCGGGCATTTTCTCGAGCGGCGTGCTCGTTTACGCATTTTCCCAGGGATTAGCTTATGCCACCTTCTCCGCCATCGTTCTCGTCGCCATTGGACGTGGCGCCGCTTCTACAAAATACGCCGCTCTCTCTTCGCTTGGAAACCTTCCTGTCGTTTACATGACAGCGCTCGACGGCTGGGTGCACGACAAATATGGAACATCGTGGATGCTTCACTTCGATGCGTTATCCGGCATTGTTTGCATCATCGTCGCAATGTTCGTCCTGAAAAAAATAAAAGCGACCCCCAGATAATCCGCTAAAAACGCCAAATAGACGCTAAAATTGAAGCACGGTAATGCCTCCTTTTGTTCGGTGCTTCGTCATTTCAAGCCATCCGCGTGACATTCCCCTTGCTTAAATAATCAGCCACCGCTTTTCTTCAGCGAGCTTGAGCCAGTCGATCGATCAAATTTTCATTAGCGCGAAGCAATGGATCCTGTCCTTGCTTTCAGAGACGCCCGATTGGGTAACGACCATCGTGTCGATTCTCCTTAACATCAGTGCGTTGCTCGGAGTGTTTCTCACCATCTTTGCCCTCATCTCTGTCCTGGAGCGGAAAATTTTGGGCCGCATGCAAAACCGTTACGGGCCGAATCGCGTTGGCCCGTTCGGGCTTTTTCAACCAATCGCTGATGGGATCAAGATGTTGATCAAGGAAGATGTCGTGCCGGCGCGGGCCGACAAGGTGGTGCATTTTCTCGCGCCCATCCTCGTGGCCGCCACGGCCATCCTCACGCTTGGCATCATTCCATATGGGCGAAACATGACGCCGTTCGCGATCGACGGCGGCATCCTGTTTTTCTTCGCCGTCGGTTCAACCACTGAGCTGGCCGTCTTCATGGCGGGGTGGGGCAGCAACAACAAATTTTCCATGCTGGGCGCAATGCGCGCCATCGCGCAAATGGTGAGCTACGAATTGCCGCTTATCCTCACCACGCTCCCCGTGGTGATGGTCACCGGCGCGCTTTCGCCTGATGCCATTGTCGCCGCGCAAGATGGTTATTCATTCGGAATTGTGCCGCATTGGTTTGTTACTACGCCCTGGGGTGCGGCTGCGTTCATTCTGTTTTTCGTCTCGGGTTTGGTCGAATCCAACCGCACCCCGTTCGATGTCCCAGAAGGCGAATCCGAAATCGTCGCCGGTCACATGACGGAATATTCCGGTTTCAAATACGCGACTTTTTTCCTGGCTGAATATTTCGGAATGTTCGCGATTAGTGGTCTCGCCGTGACTCTGTTTCTCGGCGGCTGGCACGCACCGATCGCCGTGCTCGAATTCATTCCATCGTACGTTTGGTTTTTTCTGAAATTAAGTGCGCTGCTTTTTGTTTACATCTGGATCCGCGGGACGCTGCCGCGCACGCGCGTCGATCAAATCATGAACTTCGCCTGGAAATTCATGCTGCCCATGGCCTTCACCTGCATTGTTGCCGCTGCCGTCTGGCATTATCAGGGGCGCGGCCTCGCTGGCTGGCTGTGGTCTCTGGCAGTCGTCGCTATTATCTACCTGACACTATCGCGCCTGCTGGAGACGAAAAAGAGGTTTGCCCCCCGCACCTATCGTTTCGCTGAATGAATAGCATTGGAAAGCCGAACCATTGCAGGGCAAGCGTACCGCTTGCCGGTCCACTAAAATCGGCCGGCGCCGCGCCTGCCCTACAAACGAAACCTGATTCTCCCGAATGAACAGCGTCGGCTTTCTGGCCATTGCCATCATTATTCTCGCCGGCGCACTTGCCGCCGCGACTCTTCCCAAACTCATTCATGCTGCGCTTAGTCTGGTAATCGTCTTTGTCGGTGTCGCAGCGTACTTTTTCTTGTTAGGCGCCGAGTTCGTCGGCTTGGTCCAGATTTTTGTTTATATCGGAGCGGTGGCGGTTCTGATCGTTTTCACCATTCTGCTTACCCGTCGCGATATCGTTAGCGACCGTGGCATTAACTGGGGCGGCGTGATTGTTGCGCTTGCTGTCTTCGGGGGGCTGCTCTGGATAATCTTGAACACGACATCGCTCGCGCTTCCCGCGCCGCAATTCGAGCCAGTCACGGTGAAACAGATTGGCGAATCACTAATGACCAATTACGTCTGGCCGCTGCAATGCGTCGGCCTTGTCCTCACCGTCGCGCTTATCGGAGCCCTCATTTTGGTGATGGAGGAGAAAACAGAACGCTAAATGCGTTACAACGTTAAAACGGAACTCACGATCAACTGCATCCCATTTAACAGTTCAACATTTTTAACATTTTAACGAGCGCCAATGACTCCCACTCTCCAATTCTTTCTTATCATCTCGAGCGCACTGTTCTCCATCGGCCTGCTCGCCGCGCTTAGCCGGCGTCACGCCATATTCATTTTAATCGGAATCGAGCTGATGCTCGCGGCCGCGAACTTGAACTTCATCGCCTTCTGGCGCTTCGGCCCGCAGCCACAACCACCGGTTGGAGTAATGGTCGCGATCTTTTCCATCGCTATCGCTGCGGCGGAGGCCGCGGTCGGACTTGCCCTCGTCATCGCCATCTATCGGCACTACCGCAGCACCAATGTCGATCAATTCAATCAGCTCAAAGGCTAATGAGGGAAAAAACGAAAACGCCGAACGCCGGACGCCGAACGCCGAACATCGAATTCAGAAGTTTTTCTGACTTGGACGTTGGGTGCTGGGCGCTGGGCATCGAACGTTTGCCCCTTCGTCAAGTCTCATGAGCTGGCTCGTCACCAATATCTGGCTGATTCCAGCGGTGCCTCTGGCGTTTTCGCTCCTGATTCTGTTCTTATCCAACTCACGCCGGGCTGCCGCCGCTGGTTTTGCGATCATCGGTCAGATCATTGCGCTCGCATTCTCGATCCTGGCGTTTCTGCCGACCTTGCAAACTCCGGGCTTTCGCGCTGTTCAGAATTTCACCTGGTTCACCTTCGGTGACCAGGCACTTCGCCTCGGCTGGGTGCTTGATCCGCTCGCCGCCAGCATGCTGATCATGATCACACTGGTCGGCCTTTGCATTTTTGTTTTCAGCGTCGGCTACATGGCAGGCGACAAAAACTTCACCCGCTTTTTCGCTTATCTTTCTTTCTTTTCCGGCGCAATGCTCGGAGTGGTTATCGCAAACAGCCTGCTCCTACTTTTCATTAGCTGGGAACTCGTTGGACTCGCTTCCTATTTGCTGATCGGGTTCTGGATCGAACGTCCGAGCGCCGCCGCCGCCGCAAAGAAAGCCTTTATTACTACGCGCATCGGCGATCTCGGATTCTTTCTTGGGATGCTCTGGTTGTATCAAAGCAGCGGAACCCTTCTATTTTATGATCAGGGCCGTGGCTGCCTCGAAGAAGCCGGCCTCCTTGGTATCGGTGGCAGTGCCACTTTCATCGCCCTCCTGATTTTTTGCGGCGCTGTCGGCAAATCCGGACAGTTCCCACTCCACGTCTGGCTGCCCGATGCGATGGAAGGACCGACACCGGTCAGCGCGTTGATCCACGCTGCTACCATGGTGGCAGCTGGTGTCTTCCTTGTCGCCCGTGTCTATCCCTTATTCTCGTTAGACGCAGTGAACGGCGTTACGCCGTCACTTACGGTGGTCGTATCGATCGGTGTCGTGACTGCGTTGATGGCTGCGCTCATCGCCCTGGCGCAGTTCGATATCAAACGCATTCTCGCGTATTCCACTGTCTCGCAACTCGGATTGATGATGGTCTCGCTCGGAGTCGGCGGCGTTGCGGCCGGCATTATGCATCTGATCGCGCATGGCTTTTTCAAAGCGCTCCTCTTCCTTGGCGCCGGCTCCGTAATTCACGGCCTTCATCACGAACAGGACATTCGCAAAATGGGCGGCCTGCGCTGGATCATGCCGGTGACATTTCTTACCTACGCCATCGGCATGATGAACCTGAGCGGAGTACCATTTTTCTTTGCCGGTGGCTGGACTAAAGAAGAAATCCTGCACCGCACCGCGGAGTGGCCGCCCTCCCGTCTGCCTCATTACCTGATGCTCGCCGGCGTCATCCTCACTGCGCTCTATATGACGCGGCAAATGATTTACGTCTTCTTTGGTCGCACGCGTGAGACTTCCGCTCCGCACGAAAGTCCGCGAGTAATGACAATGCCGTTAATTATTCTTGCGGCTTCCTCGATTATTTTAGCGATCTTTCTCACCCCGGCCTGGCCTTGGCTGCACGCCTATCTCAACGGAGAACCAGCCCGTCTTGATCTTGGCGCTCTGATTCAGCCGATGCTTTTTCTGTCGCTTATTCTGGTCACCGCTGGCATTGGGCTTGGCTGGTTGATGTATCGCAATGCCGGCGAAACTGATCCGTTGGCGCGCGCCCAACCCGGTCTGTTCCGATTTCTCGCCCACAAAATGTGGATCGACGAATTCTACGAACACACCTTCATCGCTTTCGGTCGAGTAGTCGCGCGTCTGTCCGATTTTCTGGACCGATATTTCTGGGACGGCCTGGTCAACCTGTTTTCCGGAATAGGTCAGGCCTTTGCCATGTTGAGCAAAGGTTTTGACGAGCACGCCATCAATGCCCGAGTTGATGATACTACCACTGGCGCGCGTCGATTCGGTCGTTTGATCGCAGCGGGCCATTCTGGCCAAATCCAGACGTATCTCGGCGCGATCGCCATAGGAATGCTTCTCCTGCTTGTCCTGTACGCATGGCTGGTTTGATCACTACTTTAATAGTAATTCCGCTTGTCGGCGCGCTTCTGGTTAGCGCGACGCGTAATTACGCCCGCGCGCTCGCTCTGGTTTCCAACCTGATTAGTGCGACATGCGCCTTTGTAATCTGGCGAAGCTTCGATCCCAGCTTGCCTGGCTTTCAGTTGGTAGAACGTCATAGCTGGATGCCGGCGATTGGCGCCGAATACCTCGTCGGCATCGACGGTCTAAGTCTGCTTCTGGTTGTCCTGACCTCGTTAGTTTTTCCGTTTGCTTTGCTGGCGCAAAAAATGGACCGCGGCTTCTGCGCGCTGATGTTAATCACGCAGGCCGCGCTTTACGGTACATTCACGGCGCAGAATTTCGTTCTCTGGTTTCTCTTCTATGAGATGAGCCTGATCCCGGCGTTTCTCTTGATAAAAATCTGGGGAGGCGAAAAACGTGATCGAGCCGCCACCAAATTCTTTCTTTACACTTTTCTCGGCAGCGTGGCCATGTTGCTCGCCTTTCTCGGAATTTATTTTATCAACGGTACCTTCGATTTTGCCAGTCTCGCCGGGCTCGGAAAGGCTCGGGATTTGTTGCCGGGCAATTTCACCTGGGTCGCCTTCGCGGGAATCTTTCTTGGACTCGCGGTGAAGGTGCCACTCTTTCCTTTTCACACCTGGTTGCCCGACGCTTACGAAGCGGCGCCCACCGGTGTATCAATGGTGTTAACCGGGGCGCTATCCAAAATGGGGGTTTATGGTTTTATCCGCCTGCTCCTGCCACTTTTCCCTAACGAGATCACGACATTGGGGCCATGGCTTTTGACGCTGACGGTTTGTTCCATCGTGATCCCGCCGCTCGTCGCTTGGGCGCAAGCCGACTTGAAACGCATGGTTGCCTACTTGTCGATTAACCACCTCGGTTATTGCATGCTCGGTCTTTTCGCAGCGACTGTGCCAGCGGTTCGACCTTTGGAAGAAATGCATGCGGCCTTGAGCGGCGTTTTCATGCAAATATTCAATCACGGCATCACTGCCGCCGCGCTGTTCTATTTTGTCGGATTGCTCGAACAGCGCCGCGGTTCGCGCGGGATCGATGATTTCGGCGGCCTGATGCAACGCGCGCCGCTTCTTTGCGGCTGGATGAGCGTCACCATGTTTTCCTCACTCGGCTTGCCAGGACTGAACGGCTTTATCGGCGAGTTTCTCATCTTCAAAGGTTCCTTTGCCGTCACTGCCGGCTATACCGCCGTCGCGGTGCTTGGTCTCCTTTTTACCGCCGTTGTCTTTATGCGCGCAATGCAATCGCTCTTCAGCGGTCCGCTCGCTGAAACCGGCCTCGGTTTTCCCGATCTCAGGTCTAACGAGAAGTGGACGATTGTTCCGGTCACGCTTCTCATGTTCGTGATCGGTATCTCTCCCCAATTCCTCTTCAACATTTTTAACACCACCATTGTACAGATGGCGCGGTTGTTTGCCTGACAGCAACCGGGATGAACAAAGAGATTGTTCCGATCGAGCGAATCGCGGCGCGGAAATCTTGATGATAGCCTGGACCATTTACATCACATTCGCCGGGGCAATCGCCGCGCTGGTTTTGCCGCGCACGTTTTCGCGCTGGATCGCGCTCCTCACAACGGGGGCTGGTTTTGCAATTAGCTTGTCCGCGCTTTTCTGTCGCGATCTCGATCTCGCGCATTTCACCACCATCGTGCAGGTCCCCTGGGTGCCGGCCCTGGGCATGAACTACCATCTTGCGGTCGACGGCATCAGCCTGACTCTCATTCTGGTCACATCAATAACGGCAGTCAGCTCAGTGCTCTTTTCCTGGGACGTCACCGAACGGCCGAATGAATTCTTCTTTTGGCTCCTTCTCGTAGTCGGCGGTTCCTTCGGCGTTTTTCTAAGCGCCGACTTGTTTCTGCTCTTCGTCTTCTACGAGTTGGTCATCGTCCCGAAGTACTTCCTGATCGCGATCTGGGGATCCACTAACAAGGAGTACGGTGCAATGAAGTTGACGCTGTACTCGTTCTTCGGCGGCGCGCTCGTTTTCATTGGAATTATCGCCGCCTACGTGACCGGCGGTTCACTAGACTTGAATCAGCTCGTGCAATTTCAGTTCAATCCGCAACTGCAACGATGGGCCTTCCCAATTTTGTTCCTCGGCTTTGCCGTTCTTGCCGGCATCTGGCCATTGCATACCTGGGCGCCGACCGGTCACGTCGCAGCGCCCACCGCGGGTTCAATGTTACTCGCCGGAATCGTGATGAAGCTGGGTGCTTACGGCGGCCTGCGGGTGGCGATGAATCTTTTCCCGCAAGGTTTCCAAATGTGCAGTAAATGGATCGCGGTCCTGGCCGTCACCGGCATTGTCTATGCGGCCGCGGTCGCGCTTCGGCAGCGCGACCTGAAATTCGTCATTGGCTACTCGAGCGTGAGTCATATGGGTTTCGTCCTTCTTGGCCTCGCCACCGCAAACGTTCTCGGCGTGTCAGGTGCAGTGCTGCAGATGTTTTCACACGGCGTAATCGGTGCACTCCTCTTCGCCGTTGCCGGACGAATGATTTATCGGCGGACGCACACGCGTGACCTCGACGACCTCTCGCTAATGGAATTGAATCGCGCCCTTCCCTTCGCGGCGTTTGTCTTTGTCATCGCTTCCGCTGCGTCGATGGGCATTCCCGGGTTTAGCGGGTTTGCCGCCGAAATAACCATTCTGATCGGCGTGTGGAAAACATACCCACTCGCGGTCTGGATCACTGGTGCCGGCATGGTGCTGGTCGCGGCGTTTACCTTGCGGGCGTTGACGCAAACTTTCTTTGGTGGATCGAGCAGTCCCTTGTCCGCCCGTCGGACGGACTCGTCCTGTGGCGAGCTCGATGTTGAAAATATGCGGCCTCCAGCTGCCAAAACATCGGCATCGCCCGCGGAGCGGCCGATCCACCTCGAGCCAATTAGCATTCCAGAAAAACTTGGCGCTGGTCTACTTATCTTCGCCACTGTCGCGATCGGCGTTTATCCGAAGCTACTGCTCGATCGTATTCAACCGGCAGTGGAAGCGATGCGATTCTTGAAAACAGGCGGCTAAGAAACTATTCCCTTTTTAACGATGTAACATTTTTAACATTGTAACGATCTCAATGTCCTACCTCGAACTACTCAAACTGGCCTCGCCCGAAGCGATTGTTACGTTGACGGCTTTGATTGTTCTCGCGATTGGAGTAGCGACTGGGCGAAGAACTGTAGTGGCAGGCGTGTCGCCTGGAAAACCACCGCAACCTGCGGCGGGCAAGGCGGCCGCCTCTACAGTGATCTGCACCTTGGTCGCGGCGCTCGGACTGATCGTCGCCATCGCGGCCATTGTGACGCTTCCATCGAGCGCCGACCTCTTCCGCGGCATGCTGGTAATCTCGCCGCTGAACTCGCTCTTCGAGATCGTCTGCCTGGTTCTTGCTTTTTTTACCATCCTCCTCGCATCTCGCGAGACACCGAATTACGGCGAGTACATTGCCATCATTTTGCTCGCGACCATCGGTCTGCTACTTCTCGTTAGCAGCGAAGAATTACTCATGATTTTCATTGGGCTCGAACTTACCGGGCTGTCGCTTTATCTCATGACCGCGTTCGACAAAGGCGACATCCGGTCGGCCGAGGCGGGGCTGAAGTATTTTCTCTTTGGCAGTACCGCCAGTGCTTTTACGCTCTTTGGACTGAGCCTCATTTACGGAGTGGCAGGTAGCACTAGTCTTGCGGCCATTGCGGATAGGCTTAACACTCAGGCTCTGTCTCCGCTGCTTTTTGCCGGCGTCGTTATGACCTTGGTCGGGTTTGCCTTCAAAATTGCAGCGGCGCCTTTCCATCTCTGGGCGCCGGATGCCTATCAGGGCGCGCCAGTTTCCAGCGCCGCTTTCATCGCTTCGGGATCGAAGGTCGCGTCATTCGTGGTGCTCGGGAAAATTATGCTGGTTGGATTCAGTCCGATTCACGGCAGCGCGGATTGGCATGCGATGGTGGCCGGCTGGTCGCCGGTGTTAGCGGCCTTGGCGGCGTTCTCGATTCTTATCGGCAATCTGGTTGCGCTGGTGCAAAGCAATCTGCGCCGGTTACTCGCCTACTCGGCTGTCGCCCATGCCGGTTACACGTTGCTTGGACTAGTCGCAGGTGGACGGGAAGGATTTAGCGCTACCTTGTTCTACACTACTATATACGCATTCACCTTACTGGGCGCTTTCGGTGTGGTCGCGCTGGTGCGACGCGAAACTGGCGGCGACGATTTGCAAAACTTTGCGGGGTTATCTGCGCGCTCGCCTTTGCTCGCTGGTTGCATGGCGATCTTCCTGTTGTCGTTGGCGGGACTTCCGCCGCTCGCCGGATTCTTCGGAAAATTCTACCTCTTTAGCGTCGCTTTCGGCGCCGGTGCAAATCACGGCCTGCTCTGGCTCGTTGTTGTCGCGCTTTTCGGTAGTCTGATCTCGCTTTACTATTATCTCATCGTTTTGAAGTTGATTTTCCAAACGCAAAACATCGAAAAATTCCCTGCCTCGTCGATCGCGCACAGTGCACTTTCCAGAGTGACAATCGCGCTTGCCGCCGCGATCGTGCTGTGCCTCGGAATCACGCCCCAATTTCTGGTCGCGCGCATCCTCGCGGCATTGCCCTGAGCCGGTGCGAGCGCACTTGCCGCAATCGTCTTGCTGGTCTTACTCAATGCAAACGGGCACATTCGTAACAACCCGGCGGCATCACAGAATTGGTTGTTTTTCCAAAAAAATTGCGTGATCAATCGCGCAGGAGCACGGTATTAATCAAATTGTGCGTCGAGACCACGAAGCGGAACTTTCACAGGGCGTGAAACCCGGCAGTGTCAGTCGTTTTATTGATCGCCATTACCGACACTTCAACGCCGCCGTCCTCAAGGACGCCGCTGAGGCCTACATCGCGCATCTTGAGCAGGGCGGAAAGATGATGATCACCCTCGCCGGCGCGATGAGCACGGCTGAACTGGGTGTGTCCCTGGCGGAAATGATTCGGCAGGACAAGGTCCACGCCATCACCTGCACCGGAGCGAATTTGGAAGAAGACCTCTTTAACCTTGTTGCGCGTTCTCAATACGAACGCATTCCCAATTACCGCGAGCTCACCCCGGAAGCGGAGGAAGATTTGCTACGGCGCCATCTCAATCGCGTGACCGATACCTGTATTCCGGAAGAATACGCTATCCGTAAGATCGAGAAAATTCTCATCGAAGAGTGGGTCGTTGCCGAGGAGAAGAAGCAACATCTTTTTCCCCACGAATTTCTTTTCAAGATCTTGCGCGAATGTCGGCTAAAAAAATTCTACGAGATCGATCCAAACGACAGTTGGATGATGGCTGCCGCCCAAAAAAACCTCCCGATATTCGTGCCCGGTTGGGAGGATTCCACCCTGGGAAACATCTATGCCGCTCGCAATATCACCGGTGAACTCAGCGATGTGCACACCGTTCGTTCCGGCATTGAATATATGATCGAACTCGCCGATTGGTTTCGGCGCGTCTCCAAGGATTCTTCGATCGGCTTTTTCCAGATCGGCGGTGGGATCGCGGGCGATTTCCCGATCTGCGTCGTGCCGATGTTGAACCAGGACGTGAAAGGCGCCGATGTTCCGGAGTGGGGTTACTTTTGCCAGATCAGTGATTCCACCACTAGCTTCGGTTCCTATTCGGGCGCCGTCCCTAACGAGAAAATCACTTGGGGGAAACTGCGCGCCAACACCCCAAGATACATTATCGAATCCGACGCCACCATCGTGGCGCCCCTCATTTTCGCTAAGGTACTAGGCTGGTAGTATCGCGGCGGGCCGTCGAGTCGAAGCAAGCCCCCAGACGGATCCCGAATCGTCGCACCCTTGTCGTAACATCAAACATGGCAACCCCAGATTCGTTAATCGTCGCGGCGAGACGTCTGCGCGATGCTGTTGCCGAACTGAGATTCGCCGCGCCAGTGGCGTATGTTTACGATCCGCTCGTTTATGCCTGGCATGCGCACGAGATTTACCTGCGACGCTATGGCAATGGTCACAAACGCGTGTTGTTCCTCGGAATGAATCCCGGTCCGTTTGGTATGGCGCAAACCGGTATCCCATTCGGGGAAATCGCAGCAGTGCGCGATTGGCTTGGCATTCAAGCCACGATTGAGCGCCCCCCTGACGAGCATCCCAAACGGCCGGTGATGGGATTCAATTGCACACGGAGCGAAATCAGCGGCCAACGTTTGTGGGGATTGTTCGCGAAACGCTTTGGCTCTGCCGAAAAGTTCTTCGAAAAACACCTTGTGGTGAATTATTGCCCGCTCGCCTTTGTCGAGGCAAGCGGACGGAATCGAACTCCGGACAAACTGCCGTCAGTCGAGCGCACAGCACTGTTCGTCGCGTGCGATGAACATTTGCGGGAAATCGTTCGCGTCCTTGAACCGGAATGGATCATCGGTGTTGGTGATTTCGCGGCAAAACGCGCGCGTGATGTTATCGCCAGCACCGCCAGTCCGACATCGGACCCACCGCGCGTCGGCCAGATTTTGCATCCGAGTCCAGCCTGCCCTGCTTCCAACAACGACTGGGGCGGCATCGCCACGAAGCAATTGCGAAATCTTGGCGTCTGGAAATAAGCTGTAGTGGCGGCCGTGTCGGCCGCGAGTGACGCCCGGCGAAAGCGAAAGTTTTTCCGTTTTAAAGAGTGGGTAATGGCAAATGAACGGATAATCTTGATGAACGCATGTGCGTCGTCCTATGAAACCGGAAACTAACTACGCTAAGAGCGGTGACGTTTACATTGCATACCAGGTTAACGGCAGCGGTCCGTTCGACCTCGTTTGGGCACCCGGAACCTTTTCCCATTTGGACATGGATTGGGAGTTTCCGATGCGCGCGGATTTTTTTCTGAAACTGGGAACGATCTGCCGACTCATCCGTTTTGATAAGCGCGGGACAGGTCTCTCCGACCGTCCGACTCAGATGGCCACACTCGAACAGCGAACCGACGATATTCGTGCGGTCATGGATGCAGTCGGTCTGGAATCCGCGGTCATTTTTGGTGTGTCCGAGGGTGCGTCGATGGCGTGCATGTTCGCCGCGACTTATCCGGAGCGGACGCGATCTCTCGTTACGTGGGGAGGGATGGCCCGATGGTGCGCGAGCGAGGATCATCCCTGGGGACTAAATATGGAGCAGTACGCAGAGATGATCCGAGACGTTCGGGAAAACTGGCCGTCTGAATGGTACATCAGAGGACCTGGCGCCGGCCTCGGACGGGATGCCCCGCAGGACATGATAGATCATGCCAAGCGCTACATGCGCGCTGCCGGCAGTCCGTCGGCCGTGGCCGCGTACGAAACAATGAATTCCGAGATCGACATTCGGCCGATCCTGAGCGCGATCAAAGTTCCAACGCTAATCATGAATCGAACGGGCGATCCGGCGGTGAGTGTGGAAGGCGCGCGCGATATGGCAAAGCGAATACCAGGCGCGAGGTTTATCGAGTATCCCGGGAATACCCATTCCATTATGGCGATCGAGCCGGAAAAAATCATCGGCGATATCCAGGAATTCGTTACCGGGGTTCGTCACGAAGTCATCGACGATCGCGTATTGGCAACCGTTCTGTTTGTCGATATCGCTGATTCCACCAAAATGCTAAGTGAACTTGGTGATCGGGTTTGGAAGGAAAAACTCGAAAGTTACTACCGACTCGTCAGGTCTGAGTTCGGACACTATCGGGGCCACGAGACAAACACCGCTGGCGACGGAATTATGGCAAGCTTCGATGGACCGGCGCGAGCGGTCCGCTGCGCATCTGCTATCGCTTCTCAAGTCAAGCAATTGGGTCTCGACGTCAGGGTGGGTGTCCACACCGGAGAAGTCCAGGTGATGGGCGACAACATTGGCGGAATCGCGGTACATATTGCCTCGCGCGTGCAGAGCGAGAGCGCGCCCGGGGAAGTTCTGGTTTCGAGCACAACGAAGGACCTCATCGCCGGATCAGGCATCTCTTTCCAGCCCCGGGGCGAACGCAATCTCAAGGGAGTTCCGGGCGCGTGGCATCTTCACGCGGTCGTTAACCAGTGACAGCCCTTCGCGTCGTCACGTTAAGTCGGTCAAATCGTCGAATGTTGAATAGGCAACGATCGGGTTCCCCGCTTTGCGATCTGCACTCCGAAACCGCCAGTCCGGTCGAAGACTAGCCTCACCACGGCGAGTCTGTCTCATAGCGGACGTGGTGAGCTCGGACCTAGTCGTCGGCTGTCTCGACATGGTAGCGAACTTCGATGTCAGGGCCGCCATCGGCTTTTTTCGGTCCGGTTGACCCCGGCTCATCGACGAAATCGGGTTTGTACCAGGGCGACCATTCGTGATACTTCTTCGGCATCGGGTTCGCCGGGAGACGAATGTTGTAAAGACGGGCACCGCCATTGGGAAACTTTACTGCCAGCAAACGGTGCGAGGTCCGGTAGTAGAGCGGCACATAACCGCGGCGAGTCGCCGTTTCGTCCGGTTTCTCCAGGACCACATCTGCCGAGTTCCTATCAGTCGTAAGCTCGGCGGTAGCGTCCGCAAAAATCGCGATGTTCGCCGGCGCGCGTATCTCGAGTCGCAGCAGCGGCTCCGGCCCATTCAAATTCAGGACGTGCGGTTGCATCGAATACCAGATGCCAACCACAGACGCTGCTGACACGATGATGACGGCGAAAGCTGCCATGGCACCGACGAGAACCTTGATGCCGCGCACACCGCGTCTCCGTAAAACCAGCCAGACTGTGACGACAAATCCGAGCACGCCTGAGAGCAGCCCGATTGCGATCGCGAAATATCCGGCTTCGCCTTCTCTCGCCGAGATATGCAGCGGACCCGCCGCTAACAAACTGGCAAGAGCGGCTCCAAGAAAAGCGAACACGCCGAAACCGACCAGTCCGGCAACTGCCGCGACCAGGATCGCCGAAAATCTTAGTTTGTGTGCCGGCTCAACCATGGGAAAAGATAATGAGTAGCCTGGGCGAAAGCGAACAGAGGAAAATTGCAATGCCGGCTTTCCGAGCACGCACGGAAGCAGGCGGACGCGTGAGTCTGCAAAAATTCGCCTAACGACAATTAGACATTCGCCTCCGGCACAATCGCAGGCCAAGCTTACCGGTATGGCAACAGCTTTTCGCCTGATTCGGATTCTCACCCTTTTCACAATCCTTTGCGCTAATGGCGCATTCGGGGCCAGTGAAGAACCGATGATGAAAGCGGTGGTCGCGCACGAGTATGGTGCCCCGGAGGTATTGAAGTTCGAAGAAGTGTCGCGGCCGGAGCCGAAGGACGATGAAGCGCTCGTCCGTGTAATCGCAAGCGGAGTGAATCCAGCCGACCCGCTCACGCTCAGCGGCAAATACGCGCGAGAGTGGGGAACGAATTTGCCACTGATTCCGGGGTACGAGATTGCCGGCATTATCGAAAAAACCGGGGCAAAATTTACCAGCCTTAAGCCGGGCGACGCTGTTTACGGTTATCCAACGTTCGGTGGCGGCTGGGCCGAATACGTCACGGTCAAGGAATGGGAGGTCGCGCCAAAACCGAAATCACTCAGCTTTGCGGAGGCTGCGGCGGTGCCGATGGGTGCGTTAACCGCATGGCAAGCGCTCGTCAACGAAGCGCAGCTACATGAAGGGACAAACCATTCTCATTCATGGCGGCTCCGGTGGTGTCGGCTCTTTCGCTATTCAAATCGCCAAAGTGCGTGGCGCTCGCGTGATCGCAACGGCATCAACCGCAAACCAGGACCTGCTCCGGCAGCTGGGCGCGGATGTGGCGATCGATTACACCAAACAAAAATTCGAAGAGATCGCGAAAGACGTCGATTGCGTGCTGGATCCGATCGGCAAAGACACCCTTGCCCGATCTTACGCGGTAGTGAAGAAAGGCGGCATCATTTTGGCGCTCGTGGCCCGGCCAGATCCGGAGGAACTCAAGAAACACGAGATTCGCGCGGCCGGCATCTGGGTTAAACCGAACGCGAAAGATCTTTCGGACATCGCGAAGCTGATCGACGCCGGGAAAATCAAACCAGTCGTCACGAAAGTTCTGCCGCTGAGTGAAGCAATCGCGGCCGAACAACAGGCCGAAACGCATCACACCCGCGGGAAAGTTGTGCTGCGGATCGCCGATGAACCGAAGTGACTCCGCTTCGCTTCGTTGCGTGAAACGTTGAATCGTTGAAGCGTTAAATCGGATTTTGCTTCCTGCCGCGTTCGGCCTCGCTACTTCGCGACTGATGTTACAAACGGCGGCGGAGTCATTCGTTCGACACAGCTGACATCAAGGTTCTTGGGCGTCTCCTTTTTCGATGAACTCCATGATCAGCCGGTCGACACAGCCTGGATCGGTCAGACCATCGACGCCGTGACCGGCCTGTGGAACAATTACGTGCCGGCTGTTAGGCAGGTAATGTGCCACCTCTTCACCGCGTGACGGTGGGGTTACCGGATCCATGTTCCCGGAAAAAATGAGCACGGGAACATTCGACGAGACAGGATCACGAAAATTGTCTGGTATCTTTGCGCGCGGCCACATCCCGCAGGCACGCGTTTGCTGAAAAACGCGATAATTGCCAAATGGATTGCCCGCGTTCATCCGCGCCGCTTCCGCCTGATCAATGAACGGAACATCTTCCGCGCAGGTCACGCAAAGATACATCCCGTCAGCGATGAAATCCGGGATTGATGGGCTGATGGCTTCGTGCAGGAACGGCGCCCAATCGCCGTGTGCCGCCTGATGAATGATGAGTGGAATGCGACTCGCCTGATCTCGCCCGTACATCCATGTCCGAATTTTCTCCGCGAAAACGCCCCGTTGAATCTCGACTGTCGCCGCAGCGCTCTTGTCCGGCGGCGAATATTCCACGCGCGCCGGCGCGCGTTCTAATTGCGCGAGCAGGTTTGTCCAATCATCGCGAATTTGCGGGAACGCCTGGTGACAGTGCGCATCCTGTTGGCATTGCTGCAACAACAAATCCATCGCCCGCGCTGCCGCCTCCGCGTGATACATCGGCATTTTCAAATAGGTAGGCGCCACACCAATGAGCGTGACGGTGCGAACCCGGTCAGGATGTTGCCGCAGATAAACGAGGGCCGCGCGCGTTCCGTAGGATATCACCGAAGAGATTGATCCGATCGTAGCCGAGCCAGGCCCGCACATCATCGAGATCGTCCATCGCGATGGAAGTGGTGTATTGGGTAAGATCGGCGCGCCGTTCCAACGTTTGTCGAAGGTTCTGCACGTAATCCACCGGATACATTTCACTCAGGTAATACTGCGGCGTTTTTTCCCTCGGCATCGACAGCGGGTTCGATTTCCCGGTACCGCGTTGATCGACCAGCACCACGTCGTGGCGACGGCGAATATTCTTTCCCATATGTCGCGTAAAACATCGCCGCATCGGTCGATGCTGCGCCAGGTCCGCCGGCGAGATCGAACAACGGATCCGCCTTTGTCTTCTGGTCGAACGCTGGCAGCACAACCACGTTGAGATCAATTTTCCGACCCATCCGCGTCTCGCGATTTTCAAAAACGCTTAGCTTGCCGCAGAACAACTCTTCATCGATGCCCTCCAGTCGGCATTGGTTGAGTTTGGCCAGCCCGCCCGGAAGGCGCGCTTTATGACATGCCGCCAACAGAAAAAGCTCGCAGCCAGACCGCAATCAGGGCAGTGGCAGAACAAAAGCGACCTGGCCGCACAGACTCATCTTATTTAGTTCGCATGAGACCGCCACCGCGCTGCTGGCGTGAATAAAATATTGCTTGTCCTTCGTAGAGGCTCCATTTCCGCAAGTGCCTGTTTCGCCTCGAATTTTTCACGGCCGATCACGATCCAGGCATCATAACCGAAGTCGTTCTTGATCTGTTCGATGCGGGCCAGGTGATCTTCGTGAATGCCGGCAAGCAGTTCGATCAACATGCTCGGCCGATTGATCCGAATAGTTTCGCGTGCCCCCGCCAGAACCTCCATCTCCGAGCCTTCCACATCGATTTTGAGAAAGCCGACATTTTCAAAACCGTAACTGTCAAGAGTGGCGAGCCGCACCTGTATTTCATCAACGTCATCGTGCGCATAGACATTGCCAAGATTGCCGATGATGTGCAGCGACGATCCACTCGCCCGGCGCGGAACGTAAAGAGTGGCAACTCCCTCGTGATCGGAGAGCGCCACTTCGTGCAGGCGCGCTCTTCTTCCCAGTTTGGTCTGGGCGAACCTGGCCAAAACCGGATTGGGTTCAAAAGCTTCCACGGTGGCGCCAACGCCGGACAGGGCCCAACTATAGTAGCCGCGGTTTGCGCCCACATCGATTGCCGTGCATCCAGACGGGAACGAGTTCGCGCAATATTGCCAGCTCCGGCTCGACCGCACGTGCCTCTCGACCGATTTTGTACGGATAATAAAGCCAGGCCGGCAGCAGATTTTTGACGCGGTCTTCGACCGAGAGCTTCATCGGGAGATACTGCATGGTATCGCAGCGCGCGGCCAATATCGAAATCGACGAACTCCAGTGCGCGTGAGCGAATTTGGTTTTCGCCTTGCTCGAAGTTTGCGCTGACCATAGCCTCCCAGACATGAAATATCATCACCTCATTCTTACTTTGGCTTTTAGCCTCGCCCTTTCGACAACTGCACTAGCGAAGGAGAAAGGGACAGGCGCGGACGTTGAAGCTACCCTTAAAAAAATCGAGCAGGAGCTAAGCGACAGCATTCTCAAATCAGACCCCTCAGCCTTCGAGAAATACCTCACGAGCGACTACCTGGGCATCGGTCCGGACGGAGTCACGCAGAATAAGTCCGAGCTCATGTCCGACATTAAATCCGGAACGTTGAAGCTCGAATCCTCGACGATGTCCGATATGAAAGTCCAGGTCGCCGGCGCCGATATGGCTGTGGTGGTCTATCGCAGCACCGATAAGGGGACGTATAAGGGCAAGGACGTCACCGGCGAGTATCGATGGCTCGATGTCTTCGTGAAGCGCGATGGGAAATGGCAGATCGCGGTCGATCAGGGCACTCAGATCGCGAAACAATAACGGCGCTCTTCACCGAACGCTTCATTCGCGCAGCATCCACTCGAGCGCTGTCTCGACGTGGATCTGCGTCGTATCGAGAACCGGCAGGCCCGCAGCTGTCGGTTCGCGCAGAATTAACGACAGCTCGGTGCCACCGAGAATCAGGCCATCGACATTGTCGCGCTGTTTCATTGTCTCCACGATGTCGACTAACGCCGCGCGCGTCTCATCGAGAATTGCCCCGACGAACAGCTCGCCCATGTATTTCTCATGGATGAATTCCCGTTCTTTCTCATTCGGCACCACGATAGCCATTCCGCGGCGCGCAAAGGCCTCTGGAAAAAGCGCTGCCTCCATGGTGAAGCGCGTTCCGAAGAGCGCCAGGCGGCGCAAGCCGGCCTTCGTCGCGGCATCGGCCGTTGCCTCCACAATGCTAAGCAGCGGAATGCTGGCTCGTTGCTCGAGCTTGTCGAAGCCAAGGTGCGGCGTAACCGCCGCGATCAGCGCGAAATCGGCGCCCGCTCGCGCCAATCGTTCGATCTCGGCCGCGAGAAAATCGATAACACGCGCCAGCTCGCCGGCCGTAAACCATTTCACCAGGTTTTTATTATCGACACTGTTGATGATGATCGGCGGTGCGCCACTCTCTGAAACGCGCGCGTGGTAAGTCGCGATCAATCGACGGTAATATTCGACTGTCGATTCCGGCCCCGTCCCGCCGATCATTCCAAGTATTTTCACGCTGCTATCTAAATCCAGCGCCGTACCTTGCGCTTTAAAGCGAGATATTGCTCACCGAACTTTGCCTCGAGATAGCGTTCCTCGGGCAGGATCACGCCGAAATGCAGGACCAGTGCAAGCGGCACGACAAACAACAACGTGATCCAATCATTCAGTAGAAACCCGATCCCCGCCTGTACCAGACAAAGCGCCAGATACATCGGATTCCGGGTGAACCGATAAGGTCCACCCCGCACAATCAGCAGCGCCGGCTTGGCTGGATTGACATGTGTCCCGGCCGCGCGCATGGCGAATAACGCGGGCAACGCCAGCGAAGGGCCCACCAGCAGACAAACAATCCCAAGAATCAGCGCGAATGGTTCCGGCAAAATCGGAATCGAAAAAACAAAAAAATGGACGAGCGCGCTCACCGTTGCCCCGATCAGCCAGAGCAAAGGCGGAAACGCCACAATCTTGGGATGATCTTCAGCCGCCGCGTCCACGAAACCGGTTTAGCAATCCCGAAGGTAATTGCAACCCGCGGCCTCGACCGACGATTAGAGGAACTGCCAGATCACTCTTTCGGCGCGGTGTAGCCGCGGTCGCTGACCGCGGCCTTCCAGATTCTGCGGAACTGCTGCCGCCGCGGCTGCGCACACAGTTTCGGCGCGAGCGAGGCGACCCGGCTGCGCCAAGGCTACGTCGTGGTTAAGGGAAGAATGGATTACCTTGGGGCAAGGGAACTGACGATTTTCTCGAAGCGCGGGTCGCCGCGGAGCGGGTCGTACCAAGGCAATAGTTTCAGTCGGCCGTAAGTGAAAGGCTGGGTAGTTGTGCGGCCTTCGCGAGATTTTGCAGCGCAAGGTCTTTCTCACCGACCCATGCGGCGACGATCGCCGAATATTGGATCATGTCCGCTCCGTTGAGGGAATCCTTCGCTATCGGCACCAGTTCAACGGCACGTCGGATTTCGCGCAGTGCTTCCTCTTTTCGGCCAAGCCCGGCATCAATCAAAGCAAGGACGCAAACTGCCGGACCATAATCCGGCTGCGCCTGCACAATCTTCTCCTGCTCCGGCGCGCATTGCCCGAAAAGCGAGCGCGCTTTATTTTCGTCTTTTATCATCCTGGCGAGCAGGCCGCGGCCGAAAGCCGGCGCTAAAAGACGTGGAGTAGACGCCAAACAATCTGCCGTCGCCAAGTGCAGCAAGGGCAGCTTCGGCCGCCCCTGCGTCGTGCTCGGCCAACGCGCAGATGAACCATACATCGGCGACGCTCTTGATCGCCTCCGGGGTTTTTGGCACGGATCTCATCAATCGTTTGGTGCAACGGGCGAGTGTCGGCTTTCCAGTCGAAGGAAGCGAGGCCACGCGCGGCCTTGGTCTCAGCATCATCTGGTTTGATCGACAATGCGCGATCTCAGTGGCAATCTCCTCAGCATAGCGGCGCAGAAGTTTATAGCTGAGTGCGAGCTGCTGAAGCGTGAAGAAGTTGCGCGGGTCAAGTTCCACCGCGCGTTGCAGATTGCGCACTCCCTGCTCGTGCGCGCCTCGCCGCCGCGCGATATACCCAGTCAATTCGAAGATCTGAGGAGCATTGGGCATTGTGCTGCGGACAATATCGAGCTCGGCCAGCGCGCCGTCGTAATCTCGATATGCGTCATAAAGATGATTGGCGCGGGCGAGATGTGCTTCACCGGCATCAGGACGCAGCCGGAATGCTGCCTGGACGGCGGCTTCCGCCAAGGCCAGCCGTTCAGGAGTATGATCGAGGCCCGAGGCATAAAGGCTGTCGTGGGCATAGGCGAGCTGGCACTGCGCCGCGAAGAAGGAGGGATCGCGTGCCAGGGCCTGGTTGAGCAGTTCGATCCCTTCCCGCAGATTCTGCGCGCCAATCGCGCTGAAACCGGTGTTGAGAATGAGATCTTTCGCCCGGCTGTAGAGCTCGAATGCAGCGATGTCCGTGGTCGGTCGCTGCTCGATTGCATTCTTCTCGCTCGGCGACAGCTTGGCCTGCAATTGGTCGGCGATGGCTTTGGCGATCTCGCTTTGAATGGCGAAGACATCAGCAAGATGGCGCGATCATAAGTCTGCGCCCAGAGGTGCGCGTCGTTACGTGCATTGATCAACTGCGCGTTCACTCGCACGTTATTGGTTGCCCGCTGCACGCTGCCTTCGAGCAGGTGGGCCACGCCAAGCTGTTGTCCGATTTCGCGCAGGTTGCGCTCCGCGCCGGTCTTATACTGCATCACGCTGGTGCGGCTGATCACTTTCAGCTCAGCGATTTTTGCGAGATCCGTCAAAATTTCATCCTGCACGCCGTCGGTGAAGAAAGCGTTCTGTTTTTCGTCGCTCATGTTTTCAAACGGCAGAACCGCAATGCTCTTTTCAGGAACGGCAGCTGGTGCTGGTAAAGCGCTGGGGGGGCGTCCGGTTTCTACCGCTTCGGTTTCGCTGCGGAGTCTGACGGTTGCTGCCCGCTGGCACGGAACGCCGCGACAACAAGTATCCGCCCACAGCAAGTGCGGCGATGAGGACCAGCGCAGCGGCAGCAAAATCCAGCTTCGGCTTCTTCTTGGCTTTTCAGCTGCGACTGGCACCGCCGCTGCCTTGTGTCGCGCTTGGAGAAACTTCTGCGGCACCTCAGGATTGCCAAGTCTTCCGTGTAGAGATTGACCACCGAAACGCGCACCCCGTGTTTCACCTCGCATTCGCCGAGATCGTGCAGATGCTGCTTCCAGTGGCCATACTGTTCCAGGTCTTCGGCCATGTGCTTGGAGAGCAGGACGTGACCGGCATCACCACAATCCATCACCCGCTGGGCGATGTTGATGCCGGCACCGGCGATATTGGAGCGACCACTTACGTCCACCACGCCGCTCACCGGGCCGCTGTGAATTCCCATGCGCAGCTTCAGCTCGGGGTGTTCGCTTGCGGCGCTACTGATCTCCAGCGCGCATTCCACCGGCGCTTCCGGGGTGTTGTAAAAGACCAGCGCCATGCCGTCACCGGTCGGCACGGTAATCAGCCGGCTCTTTGCCTCCGCTTTTCGGAAATGTTCGGAGTCGCGGACAATTTGATTCAGCAGCTCGAGCAATCGTCGCTGCTCAGAAGTTACGAGCTTGGAGTAGCCGACGATGTCGATGAAGAGCACATAGGCGATCTCAAGCTCGATCTCTTTTTTAACCTCTGTCGACACGGCGGGAGATTTTAGCCGCGTGCGGGCGAGATCTCTAGATCATTCTTTCGGCGCGAGACAGGCGAGGTCACAATCGCTGCTGTGGTGGCAGGCGTGCCGCCTGCGAAACCTACCGGAGCTCCAGCCGACACCGCCTTCGCATAAGCTGTGGCGTGGCAGGCGGCTGCCCCTACAACTTTGGGGCGAGGGAATTAACGATTTTCTCGAAGCGCGGATCGCCGCGAGCGGGTCCCAGTAGGGCATCAGCTTAAATTGACCATAGCTTACGATACCGGGTAGACGCATTTCGATGCTTAGTTGCTGGCACGCGAGATCTTTTTCCCCCAGCCACGCTGCAGCCATGGCGAGTATCTCGATCATTTGTGGACCGTTGAAGGCGTCTTTTTCCACTGGAAGAAGCTCAACCGCGCGGCGCGCTTCGCTTAAAGCTTCGTCTTTTCGGCCGAGAGCGGCGTCAATTAACCCAAGAACACAAAGGGCCGGCCCAAGGTTGGGCTGGGCTTGTACAATTTTTTCCTGTTCGGCACGAGCAGCAGTGAATGCCGCGCGAGCTTTGGCTTCATCGTTCATCATGCGGGCGATAAGGCCTTCGAGGACCAAGTGGTTGAAATAAATTGCATTTTGATTGTAATTGAAAGGGTTCTCGCCCAGAGCTGATATGGCCGCTTCAGCTGCGACAGGGTCGCGTTCAGCGAGCGCGCACGTGAACCAGGTGTCGGCGACGCTTTTCACCGCGGCGGGGTTTTTGGCCCGCAACTCCTGCATCAACTGATGCAAAGGACGCGTGTCGGCTTTCCAGTCAAGCTCAACGAGCGCGCGTGCCGCGCGGGTTTCGATGTCATCCGGCTTGATTGTCAATCCGCGCTCGAGGACGCGAGCCATTTCAGGATATCGTCGCAGGATTTGGTAGCTCAGCGCGATCTGCTGAAGAGTAAAAAAATTGCGCGGGTCGAGTTCCAAGGATCGCAGCAGATATTGTAAACCCTCCTCCTGCTTACCGCGTCGACGCGCAATGAATCCGGCAAGCTCGGGGATCCGCGAATCGTTTGGCAGCGTTCGGCCTGCGATATCCAACTCGGCTAGCGCCCCATCGTAATCGCGATATCCACGGTAAAGGTTCTGCGCTCTGGCCAGATGGGTCTCACCCGCGTCGGGTCGCATCCGTGACGCTGATTCAATCGCCGCTTCGGCTGCTGCAAGCCGCGCGGGAGTGTGCTCGTTGCCGAGGAGATAAATGTTGTCGTGAGCATAGGCGAGCAGGCAATAAGCCTGAAAGAAAGAGGGATCACGGGCCACCGCCTTGATTGAGAAGATCGACCGCCTGCAGCATATTCGAGAGGAGCTTCGCGCTGAAACTAATATTCAGAAAAAGGCTCTTGGCCCGCGTGTAAAGATCGAAGGCTGTGACATCGGCGGTAGGGGCACGTGAGATCGCATTTATTTCACTCGGCGAAAGCTTCGCCTGAAGCTGATCAGCGATTGCCTTGGCGATCTCGCTTTGAATGGCAAAGACATCCGCGAGATCGCGATCATAAGTTTGCGCCCAGAGATGCGCGTCATTGCGGGCATCGATCAACTGCGCATTCACCCGCACGCGATTGTCACGCGCTGGACGCTGCCCTCGAGCAAATGTGCGACGCCGAGCTCCTGTCCGATCTTGCGCAGGTCTGCGCGGCACTCCGCTTTTGTACGGCATCACACTCGAACGGCTGATCACTTTGAGGTCCGCGATCTTGGCGAGATCAGTCAGAATTTCATCCTGCACGCCGTCGGTAAAAAAAGCATTTCCGGTTCACGTCGCTCAGATTTTCAAAAGGAAGAACGGCGATGCTTTTTGTAGGAACGGCAGCTCGGGCTGGAAGGCGCTGGGGGGCCGTCCGGTTTCTGCCACTCGGTTCGCTGCGGACCGGCTGACGGTTACTGCCGGCCGGCGCGGAACGCCGCGACAACAAGAATCCACCCATACCAAGCCCAGCAATGAGGACGAGCGCAGCGGCAGCGATGATCCAGCTTCGAGTGCCAGTGCGCTTCTCAGCTGAAACCGGCAGCGCCGCTTCCTGGCGCGCCTGCAGAAACTTCTGAGGTACCTCCGGATTGCCGAGCTCTTCCGTGTAAAGATTCACCACCGAAACATGTGCACCGTGCTTCACCTCGCACTCACCAAGATCATGCAGACAGCGTTTCCAGTGGCCGAATTGCTCCAGATCTTCCGCCATGTGCTTGGAGATAAGGATGTGGCCGGCATCACCACAATCCATCACCCGCTGGGCAATGTTGATTCCAGCTCCGGCTATGTTGGCGCGACCACTTACATCCACTACGCCGCTGACCGGCCCGCTATGGATGCCCATGCGCAGCTTAAGCTCAGGATGTTCCTTGCAGCGCGGCTGATCTCCAGCGCGCATTCCACCGGCGCTTCGCGGAGTGTTGTAGAAAACGAGCGCCATCCCGTCACCGGTCGGAATGGTAATCAGCCGATGCTTCGCTTCCGCATTGCGAAAGTGCTCAGCCCCACGAACAATTTGGTTCAGCAACTCGAGTAAGCGCCGTTGCTCATCAATTACGAGCTTGGAATAACCGACGATGTCGACGAAAAGCACATACGCAATCTCAAGCTCGATCTCCTTCTTAATCTCGGTCGACACCGGTGGAGATATTAAGCACTCGCGAGCGAACGCTCTACATCATTCTTTCGGCGCGAGAGAGGCGACGATCTGCTGCTCGTAGCCGCGGTCGCTGGGAACCGCGGAAATCAGACTATTTTGGGGCGAGGGAACTGACGATTTTCTCGAAACGCGGATCGCCGCGGAGCGGGTCCCATAGGGAGAAGTTCAAGTCGCCGTAGCTGAGAAAACCCGGGTTCTGCGTCGCGAGTCAGATTTTGAAAGGCCAGATCCTTCTCGCCCACCCATGCGCAACGAAACCCGAATAATGGATCATGTCCGCTCCGTTAAGCGCATCTTTTTCGACCGGCAGCAAGCTCCACGGCGCGGCGGTTCTTCGCAGTGCTTCCTCTTTCCGGCCGAGTCCGGCGTCGATCAACCCAAGGATGCAGACTGCCGGGCCAAAATCCGGCTGCTCCTGCACGATTTTTTCCTGGTTGCGCGCATCGCATGAACGCGCGCGTGCGCTTTTTTCGCCTCCGCTCATCCGTGCGAGCAATCCTCAGCCAAGCGGGATTCAACTGAAAGCGTTGGTTATCGCCGAATTGTCGTCGCCCAGTGCGCGAAGGCGCATTCGGCCGATCCTGCATCGTGTTCGGCCAAAGCGCAAAAAAACCACAAGTCGGCGACGCGTCTGAACATTCGGGTTCTTGGCCACGAATTTCGTCATGGTTACGTGCAAAGGTCGCGTATCTGCTTTCCAATCGAGCGCAACCAAACCCCGCGCTACCTTGGTCTCAGGATCATCCGGCCTAATGGTCAATGCGCGATCGATCACGGCGAGCTGTTCGTGGATAGCGGCGGACAAGTTCGTAGCTGAAGGCGATCTGCTGAAGCGTGAAGAAATTGCGCGGATCCAATTCGATGCGCGTTGCAAATTTGCGAATTCCATCCTCATGTGCCCGCGTCGCCGCGCAATGAAACCGGTTAATTCGAATGCGGGGAGCGTTTGGCAAGGTGCTGCGCAGCGACCTCCAGCTCCTCCAGCGCGCGATCATAGTCGCGATATGCAGAGTAAAGATGTTGCGCGACGCGAGATGCGTTTCGCCGGCATTCGGCCGCAGCCGCGATAGGGCCTCCACGCGGCTTTCGGCCAGAGCAAGGCGTGCGGAGTATGGTCAAGCCAGGATATAAAGGTTATCTTGGCTAGCGACGAGCTGGCATTGCGCAACAAAGAAGGAGGGATCACGCGCCAGCGCCTGATTGAGTAGTTCAACCGCCTGTCGCAAATTCTGCGCTGCGAATCGCGCTGAAGCCGCGTGTTGAGAAGAGAGCCTTTGGCGCGGCTGTACAGGTCGAAGGCGGCTACGTCGGACGTCGGGCGTTGTTCGATCGCGTCCTTCTCGGCGGCGAGAGCTTGGCCTGCAACTGGTCGGCAATGGCTTTGGCGATCTCGCTTTGGATAGCAAAGACATCGGCCAGATCGCGATCATAGGTTTGCGCCCAGAGATGCGCGTCGTTGCGGGCGTCGATTAACTGCGCGTTTACCCGCACGCGATTGCTCACCCGTTGGACGCTGCCTTCGACCAGGTGCGCGACGCCGAGCTGCTGCGCGATCTCGCGCAGATTGCGTGCGTGCCCGTTTTGTACTGCATGACTGACGTGCGGCTGATCACTTTCAGGTCGGCGATCTTGGCAAGATCGGTCAGAATTTCGTCCTGCACGCCATCGGTAAAAAAGGCATTTTCTTTATCCTCGCTCAGGTTTTCAAAAGGCAGAACCGCGATGCTTTTTTCAGGAACGTTAGCGGTCGCTGCTGATGGTAGTGACGCACCGCCGGGGCGTCCAACAGTTGCGATTGATTGGACGGCCCGGCGGTCCGTCCCTACCGCGCTGCAGAACGCCGCGACAACAGAAATCCGCCCAGAGCAAGTGCGGCCGAAGATAATGACGGCAGCAGCGATTATCCAGCTCCGATTTCTTGTCGGCTTTTCAGCCGCAACCGGTACCGCCGCTCCTGCTTTGTGTCGCGCCTGGAGAAACTTCTGCGGCACCTCGGGATTACCAAGCTCTTCCGTGTAAAGGTTCACCACCGAACATGCGCGAACCGTGCTTCACTTCCGCCTCCCCCAGATCATGCAGATGCTTTTTCCAATGGCCGAGCTGTTCCAGGTCTTCGGCGACATGCTTTGAAAGCAGGATATGACTCGGCATCGCCACAATCCATCACGCGCTGGGCAATGTTGATGCCCGCGCCGGCAATGTTGGCGCGACCGCTGACATCAACCACTCCGCTGACCGGCCCGCTGTGCACGCCCATGCGCAGCGTGAATTCGGGATGCGCTACTGGCCGCGCGACTGATCTCCAGCGCGCATTCCACCGGCGCTTCCGGCGTGTTGTAAAACACCAGCGCCATTCCGTCGCCGGTCGGAATTGTGATCAGCCGATGGTGCGCTTCGGCTTTGCGGAACTGTTCGGTGCCACGGACAATCTCATTCAGCAGCTCGAGGGACCGGCGCTGTTGATCAATCAGAAACTTGGAGTAGCCGACAATGTCGATGAAGAGCACATAGGCGATCTCAAGCTCAATCTCCTTCTTAACCTCTGCGGACACGGCGGCCCATTCTACTCGGTTGGCGAGCGAACGCTCTAGATCATTCTTTCGGCGCCAGATCGGCAATGACTTTCTCGAAGCGCGGATCGCCGGGCAGCGGGTCCCACAACGGCAGCAATTTCAACTGGCCATAAGATCGCGGTCGGCCCCGATGAGACGCCTCCCGATTCGAGATCGCCCAGCTCAATCGCGCGCAGGCGCGAAGCATCTCAGGATCTTCGTGCTACCATCAGCGATTGCCGATCATCCTTTTTGCCCTACTACTTTTTGTTCTCCTCGCCTTTGCCGGCGTGATTTTACTCTCGCTTGCTTTGCGCTACCGCGCCGGTACCGCTCGACGACAAGGCCGGCGCTGGGTCGCTACCATGAATGTGTGGGCGACCAGTTTCTCCGCCGTTTTCTTTCTTTGCTTCACCCTCCTGATCTCGTTCTGGCTTGGGCCGACTTTGCAATTTGCCCTGGCCGGTATGGCCGTTGGAGGCCTTCTCGGCTTGCTCGGTTTGATAATGACCCGTTGGGAAAGTCATCCGGATGGATTCTTCTACACTCCGAGCCGCTGGCTCGCCCTTCTCGTCATGCTGGCAATAGCAGCACGCCTTGCTTACGGTTGGTGGCACACCATGCACCGAGGTGTGGCCGATGAACAACATTGGCTGACGAGCGCATCCGGGACCCAACTTTCTGTCGCAGTTGCAGCCGGCTTGATCGGCTACTATTTGATCTACTCAATAGGAGTGCGTATTCGAATCACGCGCCACGAGAAACGGCACCCTAACTAAAGCGCCGCCTGCCAGGATCGCGACTTTACTTTCGTGGAGATGAAGTCAATCGCTTTCGCCGGGACAGCGGCGGTGGGGAAGGCGAGGTAATGCCACCCGTGATAGAACACCAGGACGACTTCTTTCCCGGCCCAAATGCGCCCGATGATACTCCAGGGTAAAGTCGAGTTGCCGGCGGCACTTTTCACCGCGATGCCTTCGTCATCGATCGACACCCTGACGGTGTGATCAGTCGTAGATTGGAAAAAGCGCCGTCTGATTCTGCGGCGATGCCCGACCGCGAGAAGAAAGATTACGAAGAGCATGATCGCCGCGCCGCCGGCGATGTAAGCGACCGGTCGCATCGCGGGATCAGCGGCTATGATCGCAAGGACGAGCGGAAGTAAAATGATCGCGATTGGTCCGACGGGGCCCCCGCGGCGCCAGAGCAAGTAGCGCAGCGCTTTGTTCCCGAGCGCGGGCGTGGCAGTGAACTCAAATTCGATGGGCATCAAAAGAGGGGAGTTATCGGTTATCAGTTTCGACAGAAGATCAAGGACCACGGACTACCGCCTGCCGCCAAAGAATTGGCGTATGCGGGAGCACGTGACTACGAGACAATGATAAGCGCATCCGTGTCAGCGACGTGCGCTCTCGGCTGCTGCGACATCGCCCTCGCGCAAATCGAGTTCTGCTTCTTCCGCTGTTCCAAAAATTCGCGCACGCTTGGCATCGAATTCGCCTTCCCAGCGTGCAATCACCACTGTCGCCAGACAATTCCCGATCAGGTTCATGGCGGAACGTCCCATGTCCATGATCGCGTCGATCCCCAGCAGAATAGCAACGCCGCTGGCCGCGATCGGCGGCGGCAGAATGCTGCTCAGCGTCGCCAACAGCACCAGAATGGAGGAACGCGGAACACCGGCGATTCCCTTCGACGTAACCACGAAGGCCAGCATCATCGTTAGCTGTTGCGCGAATCCGAAGTGCTGATGCGTTATCGGTTCGGCCGCTTCCACGATAAAAACGGAAGTGATCGCAAGAAAGATCATCGAGCCGTCGAGATTGAACGAGTAACCCGTCGGCATGACGAACCCGACAATTCGCTTCGGAACCCCGAGTCGTTCCATTGCCTGCATTGCTTTTGGCATGGCCGATTCGCTGCTGGTGGTGGCGAACGCGATCGTCGCCGGTTCGCGCACTGCGCGCACGAACTGCCGCACCGGCACGCGCGCGACGAACATGATGAGGCCAAAGACCAAGACCACGAAGAGAATCAGCGCGAGATAGTAGGAGGCGATCAGGTTCCCGAGACTGATCAGCACACCGGGGCCCTGCGTCCCGATCGTGTGCGCCATCGCCGCTGCCACGCCAAACGGAGCGAAACGCATCACATAATTCGTTAGCTTGAACATCACCTGCGACAGACTCTCCATCGCCACCAGCATGGGCCGGCCTTTCTCACCGATGGCGGAGACAGCCATCGCGAACAGCACCGCAAACGCGACGATCTGGAGAATGTCGCCGCGCACCAGCGAATCCACCACGCTCGCCGGAAAGATGTGCACCAGTGTCTCGACGAACGTGCGCGGATGCGTTTCGCCGATTTTTTGTGCTGCTTCACCTGCGGCGCCGACGAGCGGCACGCCGACGCCCGGCTTCGTGATATTCACCACGGCGAGGCCGAGAAATAGCGCGACGGTCGTGATGACCTCGAAATAGATGAGCGCCTTCACCCCCATGCGCCCGACTTTGCGCAGGTCGCCGCCACCGGCGATGCCGACAACCAGCGTCGAAAACACCAGCGGCCCAATGATCGATTTGATCAAATTCAGAAAAATGTCGCGCAGGAAATAGATCGAATTGCCCCAAGTCGGCCGGAGCCAACCGATGAGCACGCCCACCACCAATCCGATCAGAATCTGGGTGGTGAGCGATGGCCGATACCACACCTGTTGCGTTTTCAGTTCAGGCATTGCAAGGATGTTGTAAAGGTCGCGCGACTCAGCGGCAATTATGTTTCTTACTCATCTCGTTTGCAGCGCGTGCGACACCGAGCACGATGCCGCCTGGTTACAAAATCTCTGCACCAAATGCCAGAAACCGTTACTCGCGAAATACGATCTCAAGACGGTTTCACGGAAGCTCACCCGCCAAAAATTGCGCGCGCGCGCCGATAGCAGCTTGTGGCGATTCCGAGAGCTGCTGCCATTGCCGCAAAATGTTGACCCGGTATCGCTCGGTGAAGGCGGAACGCCTTTGCTTCGCGCAGACCGTTTCGGCGACCAGCTCGGCTTGGCGGACTTGTGGATCAAAGATGAATCGATCAACCCGACGCAAAGTTTCAAAGCCCGCGGAATGTCAGTCGCCGTTTCGATGGCGAAACATCTCGGTGCGACCAAACTCGCGGTGCCGAGCGCCGGAAACGCCGGTAGCGCGCTTGCCGCCTACGCCGCCCGCGCCGGATTAGAGGCGCACATCTTCATGCCCTACGACACTCCGAAGCTAAACGTCATTGAGTGCCGTGAGCTCGGTGCCCGGGTCCAGTTAATCGATGGACTGATCACCGACTGCGCGGCACAGATCGCCCGCCGCAAAACGCAGGAAGAATGGTTCGAAATGTCGACGCTGAAGGAACCGTATCGGCTCGAAGGCAAAAAGACACTCGGCTACGAGCTGGCCGAACAACTCGGCTGGCGGCTGCCCGATGTGATCCTTTATCCAACCGGCGGTGGCACGGGACTCATTGGAATGTGGAAAGCGTTCGAGGAGATGGAAGCGCTTGGCTGGATCGACGCCAAACGTCCACGCATGTATTCCGTGCAAGCTTCAGGTTGCGCACCGATTGTTCGTGCGTTCGAAGCCGGCGCCGACCACGCCGTCGAATTTCCGAATGCGCAGACCCGCGCCTCGGGCTTGCGCGTGCCAAAAGCAATCGGCGATTTCCTCATGCTCCGAATCCTGCGGGAATCGGGTGGGGGCGCGATTGCGATCGACGATGACGAAATGATCCGGGTCACGCGCGAAGTAGGCGGAGCCGAAGGCCTCTTCATCGCTCCGGAAGGCGCCGCCTGTTTCGCCGCGTTGCGTTCGCCTCATCGATTCCGGCACGATCAAAGTCGACGAGCAAGTTGTCGTGTTCAACACCGGCTCCGGCATCAAGTATCTCGAATGCTATGGATGACTGCGCTTCGGTTCGTCCCGTTAAAGCGTTGAAACGTTCTGCCTTCGTCCCGCAGTCGCGGGACTACGGCGCGACAAGTAAATCGTTGAATCGTTAATTGGTAGGGGAGACTCTGTCGAGCCACGGTTTTTTTGCCCTCTCCTTCTCCCTCGGCTCTCTGCCAGTCCGGCACGGACCTCGGTCCTAATCTTTGCCCGTGATCGGCGTCACCTGGTTGGCCACCAATTGCCAGCCTCCGGATGTTTTAACCCAGACCGTCATACTTTGGAAATCACCGTTCACCGATTTTCCACTGTATTTCCCCTTGATTGTTACCCGGCTGGTTGAGATGGCTGCGTCGTTTCCGTAAACTCGCACCTTAATATCGCCGCCCAAGGTGATGGTATCGAAGGAGGTCGCGCGCGAGTCGAGATTGGCGAGGCGTTGAGCTTTCGTGAGGATCGCCCCCGCGCCATTGATGAACGTGTAATCATCCGCCCAGATTTGCTTCAGCGCGGTGGCGTCATGCTGCGTCAGCGCCGTGCGATATTTCTCCAGCGCATCCCTGACTTCTTTCTCTGTTTCCGCGTTGGCCGAGCCACCTTGGGCGAAGACACCGGTGGGGAACCCGAGCAGCAGTGTTAAAGTAGCAACGATTAAAACGTAACGTTTCATAAGAACTCCTTGGTAGATGGATTAAATCCAACCGTCTCGCTCACGATCAGCAAAGCAAGCTGTTTCGTTCTAATAGGAAGGCACGACTTTCTGACCTCTGCCCTCCGATTTTCGACCTCTCACCTCTCACTAATCACTTTTCCCTTCCTGCACCGCCTACGGCGCCGCACTCTGCGGCTCCGGCAAATAGAAGAAAAGAATCCCGAGAATCACATAGACCGAGAGAAGTTGGACGCCTTCGATCCAGTTTGTCTCGCCGTCGCCACTGATCTGAAACAGGATATAAACCGAGGCCACGACCGCGAAAACTTCCGGCATTGTGAATTCCAGGTCCATCGGCCGCCCAAGAACGTAGGAGAGAAAAATCAGTACCGGCGCGACGAAAAGCGCGATTTGCAAACTCGAGCCGATCGCGATGCCGACGCTCAGGTTCATCTTGTTTTTCATCGCCATGAGGATGGCGGTCGAGTGCTCGGCTGCGTTACCTACAATCGCCACCACGATCACACCGATAAAGACCTCGGTCACGCCGACGGAGTGCCGGACGTTTTCGATCGTGCCGACAAGAAACTCCGAGAGCAGGGCGACCACAGCGGTGGAAATGAGAAGGATTAGAAGCGCCCTGCCGCGCGACCATTGCCTGCCGCTTTCTTCGACAGCTTCCTCAGCGCATTGGAAGAAATATTTATGAGTCCGGAGCGAGAAACCGAGCACGCAGAAGTAGGTAAGAAACAGGACGATGGCGATGCCCAACGAGAGCTTCTGCTCAGCCAGCGGGCTCCAACCAGCGGGGCTGGAATGAGCGGTGAGGTGAAAGAGCGTCGGGATTATTAATCCGATCGCGGCCAGCGAGAGCGAGACGACTGAAGTGCGTGCCCCGGCGCGGTTGAAATATTGTTCTTTGTGTTTGACGCCGCCGAAAAGAATGGAGAGGCCGAGCACAAGCAACACGTTGCCGATGATCGATCCGGTAATGGAAGCTTTGACCACATTGGTCAGCCCTTTGGAAAGGGCGATGCCCGCGATGATGAGCTCGGCGGCGTTGCCGAAAGTGGCATTGAGCAATCCGCCCAGGCCTTCTCCGACGCGGACGGCGAGTGCCTCGGTGGCGCGCCCGATCCAGCCCGCCACCGGAATGATCCCGAGCGCGGAACAAACAAAGAGCACAGTCGGACTGCCACCTCCTGGCCAGAAGCGCAACAGGATCGCGAGCAGAACGAAGATAAGAAGCCAGTCGAGGGACGGTTTGATTTTCAGATGTCTGAGAATTTCGCGAGTTGCTTCGGCTAATCAACCTGTCTGTCGGGTAGCGGACCGCGTCGAAAGGTAGAGGGCGTCGGGGGAGCTCGTCGGTGCCGACACCAGCAGCTTGAGTCATCCTGTTTAGCGACGCTTATGTCACGCCCCGTTTTGCTTCGCGTTGTTCCTCGCCGTTGCAGCCGACCCCACCCGCCAGGCTCTGGTCGGCCAAATCAGACGGACTCGTCCTGCGGTGGCGCTAAGCATTAGCGTGTGCGGTGCGTATGGTTGAACCACCGCATGATTCGATTAAATCCATTTTGGCCGGCACGTGGTTGGGCAGGGCTGTTGTTGGTAGCGGTTTGCTGGCCGCTCAACTGGATGGTGCCTGGCGTCCGGACCTCCTGGCTGTTCTTCCCGCTTTGGCTCGGATATATTCTCGTGGTCGACGCTCTAGTCTCGACCCGCGCTGGCAATTCGCTCTGGTCGCGCTCACGAAAAAGTTTTGTGCTGCTCTTTTGTTTTTCGGCACCGATCTGGTGGTTATTCGAATTGATCAACCTGCGTACTGCGAACTGGCAGTATCTGGGCCGCGAACTGTTCAGTCCGCTCGAGTTCAATTTGCTTTGCACAATCGCGTTCTCGACTGTCATTCCGGCAGTATTTGAAACCGCGGAGCTGATCCAGACCTTTCGTTGGACGCATTTTTTCAATTCCGGCCCACGCGTGGCCGCAACACCGCGGCTGTTTGTCGTGCTATTTGTTGCCGGCCTCGTCATGCTGATATCGCTGCTCGCCTGGCCGAAAATCTTTTATCCGTTCACCTGGATTTCGCTCGTTTTGATTTTCGAACCGATTAACCACTGGACGGGCCGGCCGCATTTTCTCAAAAAACTGAGCGACGGCGACTGGCGCATCGTCCTTTCGCTCGCATTGGGCGCGCTGATCTGCGGCTTCTTCTGGGAGATGTGGAACTATTACTCGTTTCCGAAATGGGTTTATCACACTCCGGGCACGGAGTTTTTGCGTATTTTCGAAATGCCCCTGCTCGGCTATGGCGGTTACATCCCATTCGCTCTGGAACTTTACGCGTTAAAGAGTTTCTTCTGGCCGACCGGACCGCGGCTCGTCTCCGAGCTCTCCACGGCGAGTCTTCAACCGGAGCGGCATTAATGTTGGTGAATGGTCGAATGCTTTAAACAGTCGAGATGGACCGGAATGCGTCCGTCTATCGTACGCGGGCGGCCTTTTCTTCCTCAGAATGAAATTGCGGCCGACACGGCCGGCGCTACAGCGGAAAAATTTGCGAACGATCAACCTGTCACTAAAAATTGTGCCAATATGATTCTGCGAATTTTTCTTGGCGGGTTGCTGGCGGTCTCGGTGGTTCGGGCGCAAAGCCCCGGTCCGGACAACCAGGACCAGGCGGCACTCATTGCCTTGGAGAATGAGTGGCTGGCGAATTTGCATAACCCAGCGGTGCTCGAAAAGATCCTTGCTTCTGATTTTGTGCATCCGCTTCCGACCGGCGATTTCGTGACCAAAGCGCAGCACATTCAGTTTTCATCGACGCATCTGCCACCGCCCAATCGGAAACAGCGGTTCGATCAGATGCAGGTGCGGGTTTATGGCGATGTCGGGGTCGTTAACGGAATTGTTCTAACGACTGATGAACAGGGTCGCGAGGTGGAGCGAACAATTTTCACCGACGTTTTCGTCCGGCGTAATGGACGCTGGGAGGCGGTCAATGCGCAGGAGAATGCGGTCAGTCATCGCTAAGCGCCAAGCAGAAAGCAAAGAGGAGAACGGAGAAAGGACATCGAACGCCGAACATGGAAGGCCGAACGCCGAATGACAGAGGAACGGGAATGCGGCCGATACGGCCGCTCCTACAGCTTTGACTTGCTTGCCGCGGGCCGTACCGTTTCGGAGTGAAGGACGGAGGTTGGCGAGAGCGATTGCTGGAAAGCACGCGGGGTCGAATTCTTCAGCAGCTGCGGGCACGCGAACAAACCGTGAATGAGCTGGCAGCCACGCTCAAGCTCACCGATAACGCGGTTCGCGCTCATCTTCTCAGTCTGGAACGCGACGGTCTCGTCCAGCAGACTGGAATCCAGCCGGGGTTCCGAAAGCCCCATGCGCTCTACGGACTGACCTCGCAATCCGAAGAAATTTTCCCCAAGGCTTATGGGGCGCTGCTCGATCTGGTGTTGTCGGTGTTCGAGCGCAAGGTGGCGCCGGCCGAATTGGACGCGGGTATGCGTGAAGTGGGCCGGCACGTGGCGGCGTTGCATGCGGGCGAGGTGAAAGGGAAATCGTGGGAGCAGCGGATCGAGGCGGCGCTCGCGATTCTGCAAGAACTCGGCGGTTCGGCCACATTCGAGGAGAGTGAAGGCAAGCATTTCATTCGCGGGAATGGTTGCCCAATGGCAGCAGCAACTGCTCGGCACCCTGCGGCCTGCCTGATTGCAGAGTCGCTGTTGACGGAATTGCTCGGTGTTCCCGTCAAGCAGCGATGCCGCCATAACGGGGCACCCTCCTGTTTGTTTGAGATTGGCGCGTCGAAAGCTCGGCCGTAGTTACTGGACAACAACGACACCCTTCATCTCCGGATGAAAAGTGCAGAAGTACGGAAATGTCCCTGGGCTGGAAAAGGTATGGCGCCAGGAAGCGCCGGGGTCTATCGAGCCGGAATTGAGGTCGCCGCCTCCTTCTGAGGTCACCGTGTGCGGCGTCAGATCATCGTTCGCCCATTCAATCGTTTCGCCTGTTCTTATTTGGATTGTTTGCCGCGAATATTTTAGCGCCCGAATCGTAACGCGCGCCGCGGCAGTGGCAGCCGTGGTGTCGGACGGAATAGCAGGCGCGACTTCGGTCGCCGCTGACTTAGGCAATTTTTTCGGCGGCGGTTCGTTCCGGAATTCGCGGTGCCGTATTTTTCCTCCAGCATAGGCGATATAGCCGCCGACTCCGAGTGTAATCGCGCCGAGCACCAGAACGGCAGCGGCAAGCCAGAGCGATGATCTCGGCCATTTGACTGGCACGATCAGAGCTATCGCGCTCAAAACCGCGACAGCGTAGAAGCACCATATCAAGTGTTCGGCACGTTCCCTGTGTGTAGCGAGCCACGCCTGGCCGTCACTGTCGGCCATGGACAAAACGCGGTCGTAGGCCTGTTCGCCGTATTCGTACACAGGCCATGCGACGGCTGTGCTTATGAGCACAACGAGGAGAGCGGCGATTGTGGCCGCGCGACTGCGCTGACAAATCGCCGCGAGTAGGCCGATCAGGCCCATAGCCAAACCGTAAACAGGCAAGGGATTGATTAGGACGTGAACGTATTCAGGCTGGTGCAGATCTCGCAGGATAGCCTCGATCATTTGAACTTCGCTAAACAACTGCCCGCCGTGGCGCAGCCGGCTCGGCGCAGTTCATGGCTTTCGCATCACAGCGCGCGGCGCCCTCCCGCTCCTCGTGAGAGGGCGCTGTCGCTATCGTCATCGAACTTAGAACCTACTTAAGTGAGGCTTGTATCTCTTTCGCGTGGTTGAGGTGCGAACTGAAGACGGGGCCCGCGCTTTCAAGCAGCGACTTCAGCTCGGCGTTCTTCGCATTCGGAATAAGCGTGTCATTGACCGCTTTTATCACCGCCTCGTGATAGCTGACCTCATTGTCGATGTAAGCCTTATCAAACGCTGCACCAGTCAGCCCCTTGAGTTTGGTCATCATTTTGTCGCCATCGGATTTCAGGCTGCGGCTGGTTGCGCTTGCCTCCGGTGTGAGGTTGAGCTTCTTCGCGAGCTGTGTCGCCTGGTTATTCACCGAGGTGTGATCTCGCACCATGAGCTCGGCGAAATCCTTCACTTTGGGATTCGTCGTTTTTTCGGCGGCGAGTTTGCCGGCATCAATATCGATGGTGTCGGCCGTCACGGCGATCATTGCGATCTGGGGATCGGTTGGTGGTGCCGCGGATTTTTCCTGGGCGGCAAAAGCAATGGTGGCCGCGAGGGCGACGCAGGTGAAAGTGAGCAATATCGGTTTAATCATGATGATCCTCCTTCGGAATAGTTGAGAGTTTATCTCGCGACGGAGGTTCTTTCCGTGCGAGCGAAATCCACCATCAAAGCGGGTGCCAATAAGTCAAGTAATATTTTGACTTATTGGGGCGACCGGCCCCGGAGGAAGTGCGGCACCCTTCTCTATTATATATAGGTTTTTCAACTCATCCGTAGGGAAACCGCTCTGCAGTTGCCGGCGGCTTGCCGGCGACACTTATCACAGGTGGAGGCGGTTGTGCTCTTGCCAAACAGTCTCGGCAAGCTGCCGAGAGTCCGAGCCGGACAGGCATAGCAGGCTGGCAGCATGTGCTTCCCAGAATGGGATCGCAGCAAAAAAAAGCCGCCGAGGTGTGGATCCCGGCGGCTGCTTTTTGTTTTGTTTAAGTTTCGTTAACTCATTCCCAGCGCATCGAGCGTTGGTTCGTCAATGGCCGCGGTGGTATAGAGCCCGTGATCGGCCTGGTAAGCGGTCAACGCTTCCCGGGTTATTGGACCGAGCAATCCGTCTACTTCACCGCCATAATAACCCATGTCCTTGAGTGCGGCTTGGACGTCGGCGATGACCTGATCGGGCGGTTCGGCGCGCTGCCCGACGTAGATCGGGCCGTCATAGGCATAGTATTGCGCGGCGGGATCGTAACCCCAGGCCGGATACCAGTAGCCATTATTGAAGTAGTAGTAGCCGCCACCGATCATCTCGACCCGACTGAAGTTTGACCGGTACCAACCGGAATCGTGCCAGGCAGGCTGGTAGGCACGGAATACTTCATACCGCGGCCCCTGCCAGCGCTCGGCGCCAACGATGCGATAGTTCTGATTGAACGTTACCGTTTGAACTTTCTCGGGTTTTGGCTGCGCACGGAAGCTGGTGTGTGCTGCCTTGATCTGTTGAACATTAACCGTTTTGCCGTTCTTGCCGACGGTTCCAGATTTAATCTTGGCTGTGCCTGAAGCGGCCGAAGTCCCTGCCGTTGCGGCCGGATTCGGGCTCCCCGTTTTCATCGCAGCTTCGGCGTGCGCTGCGCCCTTATTCTTATTTTTCCCCGCGCCTTCGTTGACGGTCGCGTTAGCGTTCTCCGTCGCAGCCGGGCTAGTAGCAGCTTCGGTGTGTGCGGCGCCCTTACCCTTGTGCTTTCCGTGCTCCTGAGTGGCGTTGACATTTGCGCTCTCACTCGCGGCAGGGGTGTGGGCCATAGTCGGCGCATGTTCCTCATGTTTTGCCGCGCCCTTCCCGGGCTTTGTCCCCGCGTGGGCGCCAGCAGCAGTGGCCTGCGGGTGCGCCTGCGCCTGGCTAGACTGTTGTGATTTCTTCTCTTTTTTTGCTTTTTGCTGTTCTTCGTCCTGCTGAGCCATGGCAATGGCGCCCAGCATCAGCGAACAGCTGATCAATGCTGTTATAAATGTTTTCATCTTATATTAGTCGGTTCTTCTTCCATAATTATTCGCGATTCGGAGCTGATTTACTCCTGTGAAATGTGTAACGCTATTGTGTTTCGGAATTAAGAGGACACGGGTAAGAAGTTACTACGGCAACGGAGTTCTTGGGCCGGCGTGCCTTGTAAGGGCCGGACGCCGGGACGGAAGCAAAGCAACGGGCGGGGGCCGAGCTGGACTGGCGTTTGCCCATGCTGCCACCGCCAAGAAATGCCGGCGCTCACAGACCGCCGCTACAGCGCTGTGTGCACCAATCATCGCCGCTTGACGGGTAAAGTCCTACACGGCGCGCATTTCCCGATGAAATTTTTTTGTTTCTGCTGGGAAAGCTTCCCTCCTTTTACGGGACCTGCTACGATACAAATGTCGGGTTCGGTCTTTCGCCTTAACTATGAAAACACAATCCAACTCTGGTTTTTCGCTTCCTCGCCTGGTGTTGATGCTTTCTCTTTTTTTGCACCGGCCTGATCATCGCGGTCTTCGCCTTCGTCGGCACTCCGCTTTCGGCCCAAGGACCCACTGACACCCAACAGACAAGCGGCCCGAAATCCGGACATTCTTATAAGAACGATGTTTCGCCTCCACTACGTGATCTGCCGCGCTGGCGCGAAGGCGAAGGCAAACCGGAACACGAAGCTAACGAGAACCCGAAGATTCCACATCGGCACCGAGACCAGGCCGACCCCGTCATTCAGAATAAGCACGCGGTGGACGCTGCGGCCCCGAGCGCTCAGGTGCCCACGCCGTTGAATACTTTCGACGGCATCCCGTTCCCCGGCGTGGGTTGCAACTGCGCGCCTCCCGATACCAACGGTGCAGTCGGCAGGACGCAATACGTTCAGATTGTCAATGAAGGTTACCAAGTATTCGACAAAGCGACCGGCAACTCGGTCTTAGGCCCGAATAGTATTTCATCCATCTGGAGCGGTTTCGGTGGTGCCTGCGAAACCGGGGGCAACGGTGATCCGGTTGTTCTTTATGACCATCTGGCCGACCGCTGGGTCATTACCCAATTTGCCAGAGCAGGCGGCACCGGTCCGATCACGGATGAATGCGTGGCCGTTTCAACTACAGCGGATGCTACCGGCACTTACAATCGCTACGGATTCCATCTTGGCTCCAATTTCTTTGATTACCCGCATCTGAGTGTGTGGCCGGACGGCTACTACATGAGCATGAACGTGTTCAATTCCTCGGGCACTTCTTATCTTGGTCCGCAGCCGTTCGTTTTTGACCGTGCAAAAATGCTGCTAGGTCAGCCTGCTACTTTCGTCAGTCCGTTGGGACCCTTGGGTGGCTCGGTTGATCCATTTCTGCCGGCCGATCTCGACGGAGCTACCTTGCCGCCCAACGGCGCGCCCGCGACTTTTGTTGGTTTCCCGGGTCAGGCAATCAATCCGAACTACACGACCTATCACTTCCATGTCGACTTCAACACGCCGGCGAATTCCACCTTCACGACGTTTGCGACGCCGGCGGCAGCGGGGTATACCTCGCTTTGTCCCACCACGCGAGCCTGCGTCCCTCAGGTGGGAGTCACTTCGTCCAGTTACCTCGATGGGATCGGCGATCGTTTGATGTTCCGGCTCGCTTATCGCAACTTCGGCAACCACGAAGCGGTAGTCGGCAACTACACTGTCAACGCCAGTGGGGTTGCTGGGGTGCGCTGGTTTGAGCTGCGTAACGTTACTTTCGGACCTGTTACTGTTTTTCAGGAGAGCACCTACCGGCCGGATACAACGTGGCGCTGGATGGGTAGCGCGGCCATGGACGGCCAGGGGAACATTGCCGTTGGGTTCAGCGCTTCCAGCTCTAGCTTGAATCCTCAGATTCGTTATGCCGCGAGGCTGGCAACTGATCCACTAAATGCGCTGTCTCAGGGTGAGGCGCATCTGTTTGATGGGACGGGTAGTCAGAGCGGGACTAGTAATCGCTGGGGCGACTACTCTGCTCTGGTGATTGATCCGGTAGACGATACTACTTTTTGGTACACCAACGAATACTACACCAACACCGGTTCGTTCAATTGGCGTACCAGGATCGGAAGTTTCAAAATAGCATCGGGAAATCCTACGCCAACACCGACTCCTACTCCGACACCAACACCCACTCCGACGCCAACGCCTACCCCGACACCAGCTCCGAATTACTCACTCTCGATTAGTCCTGCGTCGGTGACTATCAACAGTCGCAATGGGGGAACAGCGTCTTATACTGTCACAATTACGCGAACCAATGGATTCAACTCGCCGGTGACCTTGTCGATTAGTAGTCTGCCATCGGGAGCTAGCGCTAGCTTCAATCCCACCCCGGCGACGACCTCGTCTGCTCTGACTGTGCAGGTCGGAGCAAGTGTGGCGAAGGGCACCTACACTTTTACGGTGACGGGCACAGGTGGAAGTCCCACCATCACACACACAGCGCAGGCGAGATTCGTAAACAAACACTGAGGTTTCAGCACTGAATGACGAGTGCAGGCTAGCAGCCTGCGCTCCCTCGGAAAGGGATGCGGCCGACGCCGCGTCTGCATCGCTGTCGCGAAGGACTGCGGGCACGGCGGCTGCCGTTACAACGAAACGCTCCCGGATCACTCGTTCATTTCCTGGGTTTTTACGTAGAGCTGTTGCAGGAAATCGGCGAGGCCGCTCACGGCGAAGATGCTGGCCAAAATGCGACTGATCCGCGGAGCAAAGACATAGCCGTAAATGAAACCGGAGGCGATCCAGGTGCCGAGACAGAATGGACAGGTGAGCAGTTCGCCGATAGCGCGGCGTAATCCTCGGCCTTTGGCGCGTTCTTCCACTTCACCCGGGCCGCCTTTTCCTTCCACTTCGGTGAATGGCGCGCGAAACGCGCTCGTCACTTTGTCCTTGGTAATGACACGGCTCAATTTCTGGGTGGCGAGAGCAAACAAGGCAAGGTCTTTCGGTTCAACCCGTTCGGGTAATGGTTCACGCGAACATTTGCGGGCGAAAAGTGCGGTGGCGAGGAGGCCATTGAAAACGGCAACGAGCGCGGCATAATCGCGTGTTGAAATTTCGGCGCGCGATTGACGCCCGCGGCGATCTTGGTGTCGTCGTTCGGCTTGTCCTTGCTTGACCAAGCCATCTCCGGAGGTTTTGCGATTCGTGTGCATCATCAGTATTTCCGATTCTGAACCCGTCAGCGGACGGGTCCGATGTTCGCTCCCCGAGATCGCGGCGACGGAAATCTCTATTCGCTGGACGCTAATTCGGGCGAGCTGCGTTGGAAATTCAAGACCGGCGACGTCGTGCACGCATCTCCTGCGATCGTGAATGGAGTAGCCTTTGTCCGACGATTGCGGGTTGCTCTGCCTTGTGTCCGTTGTGGACTTAGTGTGAGGTCGAACCGGTTCAGTTGAGATCGGCGCGGGTGAAAATGGAGACGACTTTGGGGCCGCGCTTTTCGATATTTTCGCGGCCGCCTTCCTGTCGGTCGACGAGGACGAGGACGAAAGCGACGTGGCCGCCGGCTTCTTCGATGGCGTCAATCGCCTGAATGGTGGAGCCGCCGGTGGTGATGACATCGTCAACGACGACGACTGAATCGCCGGACGAGAAATTTCCTTCGATCCGTTTTTGTCGGCCGTGTTCTTTCACGGCTTTGCGGACAGTAAAAACCTGGAGTGGAGTAGTAGTCGCAGCAGGATTTTCACGTTGCGAGGCAATGCCGATGCTAAGCGCGATCGGATCGGCGCCGAAGGTGAGGCCGCCGATGGCGTTGACCTTTTTGTTCAGCTCCGCGGCGGTTGTTTTCACCAGCGCCCAGCCGATCTCACCGATAAGGCAGGCGCCGCGCGGATCGAGTGTGGTGACGCGGGCGTCGATGTAAAAGTCGCTCTTCGCGCCGGAGGCGAGCGTGAATTCGCCGTGGCAGACGGATTTTTCCTGGAGCAGGGCGCGCAGTTGGTCTTTGGGGGAGGTTCCGGCGGTGTGTTGCATTCGTTCCATATAATTAATTGCGAAGAGCAAAGGGCAAAGCGCAAAGGAAGGGAGAAGGCAGAATGGATGGGAAAGCAAACGTCCGTCGTGACTGTGTGGAGGAACTACAGAATTGCGACCGACACGGCCGCCGCTACAAAAGAAAGAGGACGCGCGGAAGCGCGTCCCTCCAGAACAACGCGAGAGGCGTTGTCACTTCATCCGGTCGAATGTCTTTTGGAGAATCTCGATGTCGACAGGATTCCCCATTTTTTCGCGAGTTTGGTCGATCCACTTTTTCTCGAGCGCGTTCTTGGTGGGACGATCGGTTTCGTAGAAGACGCCGAAGACGCCGGGGAACGGCAGCTGCGCCAGTTTGTAGGCGGCGAGCTCGTCGGTGACGTCGTGACGGAGTTCGTCCTCGGGAGTGTTGTCCCATTTCCTTTCCTGGATCAACTCGAAGGCGCCGCCCTTGCGAGGGTTGGCCGGATCGAAGGCGCCGGGGAAAAATTCGACGCACTCACTCAAACATTCGATGACAGAAAAACCGGGATGATCCATTGCGCGTTCGATCATCTGTATCATGTGATTGACCTGCGTGGCATGGGTCCGGGCGACAAAGGTGGCGCCGGATGCGATCAATTTTTTCATGGCGTTGACCGGCTGATCGATCGCGCCCTGCGGGTCGGTTTTGCTCTTGAACCCGATCGGCGATGTGGGCGACGTCTGTTTCTTCGTCAGGCCATAGACGAAGTTGTCCATGATGAAATAGGTGAGGTTAATGTTTTTGCGCGCGCCGTGATCGAGGTGATTCCCGCCGATGGAAAACCCATCGCCGTCGCCCCCGAAGAGAAAGACGTGGAGATCGGGCCGGGCGAGGCTGATGCCGGTGGCGAGCGGGACGGCGCGGCCGTGAATGAAGTGGGCGCCGTGGCCGTTAACAAAATAAGGAAAACGCGATGAACAACCGATCCCGGCGAGAGTGACGATCTTTTCGTGATCGAGCTGGCGTTTCTCGAGGACTTTGTAGAACGAAGCCAGGACGGCGAAATCGCCGCAGCCTGGGCACCAGGTTGGGTGATCGGCGGTGATGGCTTTTTTGGTTAGCTTTTCCCGTGGTGGGTCCGTTGCCGGACTGGCGATTGTAGCGGCCGAATAAGGAATTCCCGCACCTCGAATCTTGTTTCAGACATACAAATCGTTGGCCCTCACTGCCGCTTTGCGTGCTCTCTCCCAGGGAGAGAACGGGAGAAGGAGGACGAGGCATCGCCCGATCCGCATTGCGTAGCTGTCTCGCTGATTATAGGGAAATAATTAACACAATGAAGCGAAAAACGCGAGCGGTTATCTCGCGGATTCGGCGTCTGATCGACGAAGACAGTCGGAATTGTAGTTTGTTTCGGCTGGCAGCCTGCACTCCCCAGAGGAAGAATGGAAGTTCGTCTAGGCGAGACGCCGAGAGTCCGAGCCGGACTGGCGTGGCACGCGGGACGCGCTCTACCCGGCGTGATCAATCACAACGCAACATTTGCATTGGATCCAGGCGCGCGGCGCGCCGGGCTGGGATGAAAGTCGCAAACAATCCAGTCGCGATGAGCAGGGCCAGCGCGGAAACGAAAATCGCGAGGTCACTTGGGCGACATGGTGGAGCAAAGGAGTGAGTCCATAACCGCCAACAGAGCCAAGGGAAGGCCGATTGAGAGCTCAATAGCGAGAAGAAGAAGGCTTTTCCAGAAAACGAGGCGCACAATGGCAGCGCGTTGTGCGCCAAGGCAATGCGCATGGCCAGCTCGCGCCTCCGTTGCAAGAACACATTGAAATTACTCCGTAGACGCCGGTCGCACCGAGCGAGACCGCGATCACAGCGAAAAGACTGATGAGCACGGCGGCTAGACGATGAGAAGCTGCGGAATCAGCGACGACGCGATTCATCATGCGCACATTGGCTATCGGTTGATCACGATCGATAGAGCGCAGCTGAGTGCGAATCGCGAGACCACCTCCGTGCCCAGCCCTTTTGTTTTCGCGACCATGGTCATGAGGCGGGAGGGGTTTCGGGCATGGGGAAAATAGAATTCGGGCGACGGCGGTTCCTTTAGCCCGCGGTGTTTGATATTCCCGACCACGCCCACACCTCCATCCACGGCGCGTCGGCAAGACCATTTAGCCTGACCCGTTTTCCGATGGGTTCCGTAGTCGGCCAATATTTCTGTGCAAACGCTTCATTCACGACGATGACTGGCGGCGCGTTCTGGCTATCGGCTGCGGTAAAGTCACGGCCCTGCAAAAGTGGTATCTGCAAAACGCCGAAATAATTGGGAGTTACTACTCGGAACTCTTCGTCAGGGACGGAGGTAGAAACGGGCAGGCCTTCTACGGTGAAAGATCGGTCGTTGTTAATGCCGGTGAGAGGGAGCACCGAGGTAAAGGCTACTCCGGAGAGTTCAGGGCTGGTCGCGAGTCGCGCGGTCAGAGTCGAAAAGAATTCTGCCACGGAACGGGCGCTTGGATATTTGGCCGATGGCAACGATATCTCCATTGTCAGCACCGATTCGGAGTTGAATCCGATTGTGCCGTGATGAAGCTGAACGAAACTCTTTGTTAGCAAACCGGCGGACACAACTAAGACGAATGCCAGGATGATTTCTACAACAACCAAACCGTCGCGCAGCCCGCTCCAACTCCGGGGTGCTTTCGTATTGGACGCTGCGGAGGGTGATCTATTCCTTGGAAGGCTGCCAACGATTCGCCAGGCGGGGATTCCGCCAACGAGAACGCCCGTCACCAGGGAAAGAATGGCGATACAGAGTGGAATATCATGGTCGAGCCGCATCTCGCCGAGCAGCGGAATTCCGTGACCAAAAAATGTTTACGACACAACCGGCGCGGTTGTCGCAATCAGCAGACCGACGGCGCCGCCGAGAAACGCCAGTAACGATCCTTCGGTAACGAGCTGTCGCCACAGGCGAGCCAGCGGTGCGCCGAGGGCGAGGCGCATAGTCAGCTCTCGTTCACGGGCATTTGCACGTGCGAGCAGCAGGGCGATCAAATTCGCGATGGCGATGAGCAGGAGAAGACAAACTGCGATGGCGGAGACGAACAAGGCAGGCCAAACCCGAGCGACCATTTCACTGCGCAATGGATGAGCACTAAGATCGAAGCCCTTGCCCATATAGTTGTTAGGATATTGGCGTTCCCAACTCCGGCTAAGTTTGGACAGCTCGTCTGTTACAACCGGTTGTTTGATTCCCGGGCGCGAGCGAGAGATTACGCCGTAGGTGCGAAAGGAGCGTTCCCCGGCTGACAATTCGGAATTTTTGATTGGCTTCCATATTTCTACTGTGCCGGGGAAAGGGCCATGGACGTCGAAGAGCGCTGGAGGAAAACGAAGGGATGCCGGCATTATCCCGACGACCGTGTAAGGGCGTCCACTGAGAACAATCTGCCGGCCAACCAGGCCAGGATCGGAGGTGAAATCACGCTTCCAAAGCGACTCGCTGATGATGACAACAGGAGGGCTGTTGTCATCCTGGTCATCGAGAGAAAAAGTGCGCCCATGCAGGGGAGCGACATCCAAAAGAGCGAACAGGTTCCATGAGGCAGCGCTGCATTAATTCGCTCGGGCTCGTCTGCGTTAACGAGATTGAATTCGGTATGACGAAAGGCTGCTACCTGGTCGAAGGCTGAAATGTTTTGTTGTAACTGAGCGACTTCGGGAGCGGAAAAAGCGACACGTTCCAATTGCTGGCCAGCAAATTTTTCCCAAAGAAGGAAGAGACGGCCTTCCGGTGCGCCGTAAGGCATCGGCTTGAGGAAGAGCGTGCTGGCAAAAGAATAGACAGTTGCGCTCGCGCCGATTGCGATGGCCAGCATTGCCACGGCGGTCGCGGTAAATCCCGGGCTCTTGCGCAACAGGCGCATTCCGAACCGCACATCGCGCGACGTTTCCTGAATGAAACGGACGCCGCGCGCGTCCCGGCATTCTTCTTTGCATTGCTCCAGGTGGCCAACCGCCCGAATCGCTTCTCGCTGCTGCATCGTTAGGAGCGAGACCGGCCGCCACGAGTTGGCGTGCTTTCTGATCGATGTGAAACTGCAACTCTTCTTGCAGCTCGGCGTCCAGTTGGCGGGCGCGCATTAACGAGCGAATCCGCAATAGGAGGATCTGAAACGTTTGCTCCAGTTGCATCGCTCAAGCCTTTTTCAGCTGCATCACATGCAGAATCGCAGAGGACAAACGATCCCACGTCGCCGTTTCCGTTTCGAGTTGCTTCCGTCCGAGCCGAGTGAGGGAGTAAAACTTGGCTCGTCGATTGTTCTCGCTCGGCTTCCATTCCGCGCGAATCCAGCCGGCATTTTCCAGCTTGTGCAGCGCCGGATAAAGCGAGCCGACACTCACCTGTAAAGTATCGTTTGATACCTGCTTGAGGCGCTGTCCAATCGCCCAGCCGTGCATCGGTTCGAGCGCCAGCATCTTCAAAATCAAGAGATCCAGCGTTCCTTGCAGCAAGTCAGGTGGTTTACTCATGAGAGATGCTGCAGGATAGCAAAGAGGCCGAAGTAGTGCAGCTATCGGCTTGCTACCTTAGCAGGTTACCTGATCGAGCGGTAGGGAGCCGGGCTTAAATCGTAAATCTCAAGATTGATGAGGTTGTTTGCGGAGGCGCGTGCTGGTTTCTTCGGAATCCCTACCAAGAAGCGCGGTTTTTTCAACTCAGCTCTTTTCGCTGGCATCCAGCCCGATCTGGATTTCAGCCGCCGGGACGGCCGCTATCTCAACTTATAAACTTCAACCAGACCTATCCCAGTCCCAGCCACCGTTGCCCGAAAGAATAGCGGTGTAGACGTCCGGCAGCAACGGTGACAACCATGGCCGACTCGAGGTCATTCGGTGGCGCAAGCCCTGTTGCCTGAATATCCGCCTGCTGCGTGTTTTTCCAATTATCGTTAGTTTTTACGACCGATGCCGTTCTGGTCCACCAAAGTTACTACCGGATCCGCCAGGGTTCCAGAGTAGGTTGAATGGCGGCTGACTCAAGGTCGGGCCAAGGCCGCGCACCACGACCTCAGTGCTGCCATTGCCTCCGCTGGTAATAAAGCCGCCAATCATTACGCTCTGACCAGAACCGACGAAAACGCGAGTTGAGACATTGTTAGCGCAGCAAAACGCCAGGACTTAAATCGTACACTTCCACCAAACCAATGCCAGTGGTCCCATTCTTGCCAGAGAGGATGGCGGTATAATTCCCCGGCGGCAAGACTTGCAGGATAGCCGACTCGAAATCATTCGGAGGTGCACGCCCTGTCGCTTGAATCTGGGCTTGCTGCGTGTCTTTCCAATTATCGTTAAACCACATCGGGTGCCCACTACCATCGAAGAGTTGCAGCGTTGGATCGGCTAATGCTCCGGTAACGTGAATGCCAGCTCCCTGAGGGTCGGACCGAGCCCGCGAAGCACGACTGTTTTCGAGTCCGTTCCGGTGACAACGAATCCGCCTATAGTAACCCCTGGGCCTGTTTGAACAGAGGCGCGGGTGGAAAGATTGACGAGGTTATTTGCGGAGACACGTGCTGGTTGGAAGAGAAGATTGGCCGGATTCCTCAATCCGCTCGCGAAGGTGCTTCGCGTGCCGGCAGGAGCAAATTTATAGATGTTTCCGCTGTTGTAATCAGCCGAGAAAAGGTTGCCTGCGGCATCGAAAACCAATCCGTGTGGTCCGTTTAACCCTGATGCGAAGGTGCTTTGCGTACCGGAAGGCGTGAATCGTAAAATTGTTCCGCCTTGGAAGTCCGCGACGAAAAGATTGCCATTGGAGTCGAAAGCGAGCCCATGAGGGTTGCCGACATTGGAGGCGAAAGTGCTTCGCGTTCCGGTGGGCGTGAAGCGGAAAATATTGCCGCTGCGAAAGTCAGCTTCGAGGAGCTGCTCCGTCAGGAATCGAAGACCAAAATATGGGCGGCCGTTAGGCCGCGTAGCAATGTCTTATCGAGCAGTTTGGGGCAAACTTGTAAATGACCCCGCCGAAGAAATCCGCGTCGAACAGATTTCCTGCCGCATCAAATACCAGACTGGCCGGACCATTCAGGCCGGAAGCAAAGATGCTCTGGGTGCCGTCGGTCGCGAATTTATTTATCCTGCCGGTACCGGTTTCCGAAACAAACAGGTTGCCGTTTTTGTCGAAGGCCAACCCTTCGGGGCCACTCAAACCGGTGGTGTAAACGGCGCGGCTGCCATTGGGGGCGAAGCGATAAATGTTGCCGCTGCTGAATTCGACCTCAAACATCTCGCTCGGATGCGGCCTTGAGGACGAGAAAGAGAAAGGAAATTGGTGAGGGCGGTTACAAGGATGAAAAGAGTGGAGAGCGTCTGCTTCATATTGATAACCGAGTAGAGAATAGGCGGACTCTACTCGGTTATCAAGTAGAAAGATATGGCCCAGACGCGATCAGTTTTTCAGAAACACAGACTTGGAAATCTGTGTGGCGCACAGGCGAGCCCGCCTGTGTTCCTATCAATTCTCAGTCGCGGGCTTGTTTGAGGCTGCGGCGAGCAGTTCGCGGACTTCTTCGTCGGTGGTCTGGAAAAAATCTGCGTAGTATTGGCCGACGCCGATGAATCCGATGGGAGTGAGGAGGCAGATGACTTCATCGGCGGCGGTCTTTAGCTCCTGACAGGTAACAGGCGCGCCCACTGGAACGGCGACGATAATTTTGGCGGCGCCTTGCTGACGCAGCGCAGCTACCGATGCTCTCATGGTCGCGCCGGTGGCAAGTCCGTCGTCGACCAGAATGACGGTACGACCTTTGAGATTAGGCGGGGGCCGATCGTTGCGATAATTGCGCTCCCGCCGTTCCAATTCCTCGCGTTCGATCGCGGTGACCATCTCCACAATCGATTGCGCATCAGGTATGACGTAGAGCACGTCCTCGTTCAGAACACGGACGCCGCCGGGAGCGATCGCGCCCATGGCGAGTTCTTCGTGACCGGGCAGGCCGAGTTTGCGCACGACAAAAACATCGAGAGGAACACCGAGCCGCTGCGCGACCTCAAATGCGACCGGGACACCTCCACGCGGCAGACCGAGAACAATGACGTCGTCGCGTCTGGCGTAACTCAGCAATTGTTCCGCGAGCTGCCGGCCCGCATCAGTCCGGTCCTGAAAAATCTGGAATCGCGGCACGGCCCGCAGCGCCAGTTAGCCTTCGGGCGCGAGCTCAGGCGTGCCGGTGACCCGCGTCGGCACGAGACGGATGGCGGTTCCCTCGGTTTCCTCCGAAGGCGCGTCGCCGGATTCATGATATTCGGCGTCCTGATTCACCTGCCAGAGATCGTAAAGCCTGGTGTTGGCGATGATGTTTTCGGCGCAAAGCATCGCCGTCATCATGGCGTGATCCTGGTTGTTGTATTTGTGCATGCCGTTGCGACCAACGAGATGCAGGTTGGGATAACGGCTGTCCAGTTCTTCGCGAATGGTCACGACATGCTCGGCGTAGTGGTCGTCGTAAACCGGATAGGCTTTTTTCTGGCGCACGACGCAGCCATCGAGGACATCGCCTTCGTGTGCCAACCCGATCTGGATGAGCTCGCGCTTGGCCAGCGCAATCAGGTCGTCGTCTTTCGAATCCCAGAGCCCGTCGTGTTCGAAACAAAAATACTCGAGTCCGTAGCAGGCCTTGTCCGCATCGGGCACCATCTCGGGCGACCAGGAACGGAAGTTCTGGATGCGACCGACCTTCACGCTCGGGTCGTGGATGTAGATCCAGTTGTCATGAAAAGCGTCGCGGTTTTTCAGGATCAACATCACAGTGAGGAAATCGCGATACTTCAGGGAATCAGCCGCGCGCTTTGCTTCTTCGGAAGGGGCGGGCGCGAGACCGTTGATCAATTCCCGCATCGGCGCTGAGGAAATGACGTGCTCGGATTCAAGCGCGTGTTCGATCCCGTGCTGGTCGCGATAAATTGTCGTCCAGGTCCCGTTAGCATCGTCGTATTCGCAACGGATCACACGGCAGCCCATCTGGATGGCGCCGCCCATCGCTTTAGTTTTCTCTGCGCAGGTTTCCCACATCATTCCCGGTCCCCGCCGCGGGTATTTGAAAGAATTGATCAGGGTCTTTATCACCTTGGAGCTATCTTTCGGACCACGGTGCGGGAAGAGGGCGTTCTTGATGGCGCTCCCGAGGGACAGGCCCTTGATGCGTTGCGCGGCCCAATCAGCCGAAATTTCCCGGCAACTCATTCCCCAAACCTTTTCGGTATAGCTTTTGAAGAAGGTGTCGAAGAGGCGTTTGCCGAACTGGTTGCTGACCCAGTCTTCGAAGTTCCGCGGTTCGCGGACCGGTATGAGGCGCGCCTTCAACCATGACAAGACACAGAGTGTGGATTTGAGCAGGCCGAGTTTCACCAGCGCTTCAAAGGGACGCAGCGGATAGGCGAAAAATTTTCCTCCGTAAAAAATCCGCGAGCTGCGGGGCCGATCAAGCATGTCGTTTGGCAGGATCTCGCTCCAGAAATCGTTCACTTCTTTCGACTTCGAGAAGAAACGGTGGCCGCCGATGTCGAAATGAAAACCCTTGTAGGTGGCGGTGCGCGAAATGCCGCCGACGTAAACGGGATCGGCTTCCAGCACGGTGACGTCGACCTCGTTCTTCGATAAAAGATAGGCGGCGGTGAGACCGGCCGGTCCGGCACCGATTATGGCGACGTTAGCTTTCATTAATTCAGGCAACCCAGTTTCCTCGCGTAAAATTCCAAATGTACCAGCTTTCGAGGCCGAGCCCTGCCGCGCCGATCACCGCGATTGCAGTCACCGCGGTTGCCCGGCCCAGCCACGAGCGGAAGGGAAGATTGTGCAAATAATGCAAAAGCGCCAGCACGATAAGCGGATGCAAAGAAAACTCGTATCGGAGCATGCTTTCCATATTGACGCAGGCGACGCCCGAGACGGAGAGGAAATAGAGAACGACGGCTGCAAAATAGAATACGATGCGCACAGAACGATTGGTTGGACGTTGCTTGGGCAAAAAAAATTCGGCAGTAAACATCCCGAGCAGCACTAGCCCGCCGAGCGTCATCGCCATCTGGCTCATCTCAGTGGGATCAGCCAAGTCCGGCAGGAGCCAGTGGTAGCTCGATGGTTTAAATATGGCGAGGTAATCGGGTTGGATGTCCCAGCCGAACTGCTGCGTCAGCATGTAAATATCCCAATGCCCCCAGCGGAACTGACAGTAGACGAAAAACCCGAGCCCGCCGAGCATGGCTGTGGCGCTAAGCAAGATAGCCCGACCATAATTTGGCAGCCAGTCGCGAACATTCCTTAGGCTCGCCCCGCCGAGTTCCCAAATTTTTTTGATCAACGGAGCCAGGGCGCATGGTAATCCGACAATCCGAGTCGCCGTCATGACGATGCCGTGGATCGCGGCCAGAACCCGTCCGCGTCGCGTTTCCGCGGCGCTCCAGTAAAGGAAACCGATCAGCGCCATTAAAAACAGCGACTCGGAATAGGCCGTGATGAGGAAGAAAGCGGCAGGATGAGCGAGAATGGCGAGGGCGCCGAGAAACTGCCAGCTGAAAGGCAGGTTCCAACGTTCCCCGAAGAGAAAAAAATAGATCCAAAAACCCAGGGCGGCGGCTTGGGCGGTAATTAGTAAGGCGTCTTCGGCGTCGAGGTCGAGGGCGCGGTGCAATATCCAGGCAAGAGCAGGATAGGCGGGGAAGAAACCGGTATTGGAGACTTCCATCATTTTGTGGGAGATGGGCGGGACGATGGTCTGGTAGCCGCGGTCGACGATATTGGCGAACCAGTGGCTATCGTGTTGAACGAGTGTGCGATAGCGGTATTCGAAGGGGCCCTCGGGAGCGAGAAGGAAGATCGCGACCACGATCTGGAGGATGGTGACGACGAGACCGGCGCAGACCGCTTTGGCCGTAGCGGGGATCCGGTTCATAACGCGCGCCTGTGGAAGGGCAGACGAAAACGGAAGGGCCGAGGGAATGCAAGGCTCTTCCAACGTAGTTTCGCCTATATTATATAGTACCGCTGTCACGGTGCGGTTTTTTGACGCTGCTGTTCTCGCTTTATTCGCGTCTCGCCTCATGGAGCGGCTGCTTAAGGTAGAGGAGATTCACTGAATCGCCCGGGAATAATGGTTTAGGCGCATAAACGCGAGCGACTAGGGTTGATCGGCCCGTACTCTGTGCGGCGAGGTCGGATTCGCCCACGAGGCCGCGATACAAATCTTCGTAGCGCTGCGCCGACCTCGACCAGGAAAATTCCCGCTCCATCGCCCGGCGGATCAAACCGGTCCAAAGAGTGTGGTCGGGAAAGAGGAATCGGGCACGTTTAATCGAGTCCCAAAACGCCTCCGACGAATAGTTGTAGCAAAGAAAGCCGTAGCCGGCCTGCGCCGGAGCGAGTGTCGGGTCATAATCCTGAATGATTTCCTGAATGCCACCTCCGGCGTGCGCGATTGGAATCGCTCCATATCGCAAGCTATACATTGCGATTAATCCGCCTGGCTCGAACTGCGATGGCACGAGCGTGATGTCCGAGCCCGCTTCGATCAAGTGTGCGAGTCGTTCATCGTAATGGCGGCGATAAGCGAATCGTGCCGGATAACGCCGGGAAGCAATGGCGAGAGTGGTTTCGAAGCCGGGATCGCCGTCGCCGAGAATGACAAGGCGGACATCATCCGAGAGCATGCGATCGAACAGTGGGGTGAGGATGCCAAAACCTTTTTCCGCGACCACGCGCGCAACCATTCCAAAAACCGGTCCACGCGGGGCTGGCGCAAGGCGCATGTCGGCAAGGAGAGCGTCGCGACAAATCATTTTGCCCGATAACTTCTCGGAATTGAAACACGCCGGGAGCAAGGGATCGGTTTCCGGATTCCAGCGGACATAATCGGTGCCGTGCAAAATGCCGCTGAGCTTGTGGGCGTTTTCGCGGAGAACGGCATCGAGTCCGCAGCCGCCTTCCGGCCGCAGGATCTCATGCTTGTGATGTTCACTCACCGTAGTGATGTGATCGGCGAAAACGATTCCACCTTTCAGAAAATTAAGGCGTCCGAAGAACTCGACACCGCGAAGCGAGAAAAAGCGTTGCGGCAAATTGGTGAGGGCGAACTCGAGTCCCCAAAAGCTTCCCTGCTCTGCCAGTCTATGAATCGTTAGGACGGTGGCGAAGGGCAAATTGTGGGCCTGAACATAGGCGGGGATGAGCGCGGCTGCCCAATCATGCACATGCAGGATTTGTGGCGTCGGGGTCAGCCGCCGTGCCAGCTCGATGGCGGCTTTGTTGAAAAAGATGAAACGCGCGGCGTTGTCGTCGTAGGGCGTTCCATGTTCGCCATAAATTTCCGGGCGATCGTAGAATTCATCGCAGCGAACAAAAAAAACCTGGACCCCGGTTGAGATCCGAGTTTCGAGATATTCGGCAACGTAATTCTTGTCGCCTACGCGGATGTCGACGGTAACGCCAGTGTCCTCGGCCTCGATTCGTTTGTTCTCGAGAAGTTCGCGATAAAACGGCAGCACGAGGCTGACTTCGTGGCCGCGCTTACGCAATTCGTGAGGTAGGGCATCGAGCACGTCGACGAGCGCTCCGGCGCGCTGCAACGGCGGTCCTTCCGCACTGATCATCAGAATGCGCATGTGTGTGTGATGTTCGAGGGTTGAGGTTTGATGTCAATGCATGGGTCATCTCGAGCGCAGTCGAGGGATCCCGAACAAGTTACCTTAAAGGTGTCGCCACGGGATCTCTCGGCTTATGCTCGGGATGCTGGGAATTTAGCAGCGGTATTCCCGCCTCACCCAGTCGAGCGCTTCCTCGCGCGTTTTGAGGGCGCCTTCGAGTTGGCGCGTTTCGACTGCTTCGAGTATTTCGCCGAACTTCGGGCCCGGTTTCATTCCCATCGCGATTAAATCATTTCCCGTGACCAGTGGCGGGGGAATAATCGGCTCGTTCGCAAACTCCTCCTTTTTGCGCTGAAGAAATTCGTAATTGTCGAGCATGGCATGACTGCCCGCGCAATCGACCCGATGCAGTTCCATTTCCTCTTCAAAAGTCGGTCGCGCCATGAATCGCTTCAGTCTGGCCACGCGCATCCGCGCCACATCCTTGAAGACCATGTGTTGGCGCACCATTTCCACGGTGGCGTCGATTTCCGCCCGCGAAAAACGCAACCGTTCCATGATCTTTTCAGTCATTTCCGCGCCGATTCGGTCGTGTTCGTTAAAACGAATGCGGCCGTCGGCATCGATTGTGGCGGTGACCGGTTTGGCGATGTCATGCAGGATGACACTGAACACGAGCGGCACGGAAACCTTTGCCGACAAAAGCTTGAGCATGAGGCGGGTGTGCTGAAATACGTCGCCCTCCGGATGAAACTGCGGCGGCTGCTCACAACCTTTCATCGGCTCAATTTCGGGAAGAACGGTGCGCAGTAGCCCTGATTGATCGAGCAAATCCCAGCCGCGTAATCGGTGCGGCGAAAGAAAAATGCGCACCAGCTCATCGCGAATCCGTTCCGCGCTGATCTCGGTGATGGAGGCAGCGTTTTGTGCGAGCGCGTTCCAGGTTTCCTTTTCAATTTCAAACTCGAGTACGGTGGCGAAACGGATGGCACGTAGCATTCGCAGACGATCTTCGGAGAACCGTTGTGTCGGATCGCCAATGGCGCGGATCAATTTTGCCTTGAGATCGGTCCGTCCGTCGACGAAATCGATCAGTTCATTTTTCGCGGGATCGAAAAACATTCCGTTGACGGTGAAATCGCGGCGGCGCGCGTCTTCTTCCGGCGAAGAAAAATGAACCTCGCTGGGGCGACGCCCGTCCAGATAGACATCGTCGGAGCGGAAGGTCGCAATTTCGAACTGCAATCCGTTTTCCAGGACAACGATGACGCCGAAATGCGCGCCGACCGCATACGTGCGCGCGAAAATTTTCTGCACCTGCTCCGGGCGCGCATCGGTGGCGATGTCAATATCTTTCGGCGGAAGCCCGCGGACCATGTCCCGAACGCAACCGCCGGCGAAGTAGGCGATGTGGCCGTGGTGGTGGAGTTTTGTCGCTATGGCGCGCGCAGTTTTCTCCATAGTCGAAGAATCGTTCATCCTAAAGGTAGGGCGGTTCACCGAACCCCCGGTTTGCTACCTTCGTGCGCGGGCGATTGAGGTCAATCGCCCCTACCTTCGGTCGTGGACGGTTTTTGGCGCAGGGTGTGAATGATAAAGGAGATGACTGCGATGCAGATGCAGGAATCGGCGACGTTGAAGGCTGGCCACGGGTTGGCGAAGCGAATGTGCAGATTGAAGAGAAGAAAATCGGTGACGTGACCGTGGACAATTCGGTCGGTGAGGTTGCCCATGACGCCGGCGAGAAGCAACGCGAGGGAGAGATCGCGCCAGGCATCTGGACGACCTTGTTTGCGCAGCAGAATGGAAAGCACCGCAACCATTGCGATCAACGACAGGACAATGAAAAAGGCGTTGTTGTTCTTGAAGGAACCAAAGGCTGCGCCGGTATTGGGAACGTTCACGAGGTAGAACCAGCGGCGGATAATCTCGAGGTTGGAGTCTGGATCGACGTGTCGCAGGATCCAATATTTTGTGATCTGATCGAGCGCGTAAAGGGGGAGGGAGAGAGATAGAATCCACTTCATACGGTGCCGGTGAACTAGACAGGATTGACGGGGTTTGGTTGGGAACCCGCCGAACGCCCGACGCCCGACGTCCAAGGTCGAATTTGATATCGGCATCGGCGCTGCGCGCCGATGATTGATGTAGTCGATCGGTCCGGGCTCGCCCCGGCGAGTCTTCGACCGGAGTGGCATGAAACTCCGAGGGATCGCGAGCGGACCGGCCCTCGTGGAGTAATCATCTTTTCGTAATTCTGCACAATCCTGTAAATCCTGTCTTTCTTTTCAAGCGGCGACCTTCTCGCAGCGGTCGCACAAATCGGGGTGAGCGCTGCTTTGGCCCACGCTTTCACGATGGCGCCAGCAGCGCGCACATTTGGCAAACGGAGTTTTCTCGACGGTGGCGGACGGTTCGGTCGCATCTTCAATGATGAGATCGCTGAGAATAAAAAATTCCTCGAGCTCTTCTTTTGAAATCGCGCCGATCAGTTTTCGATCGCATTTCAACGTAACACGAGCCTCGAGCGAGTTGCCGATTAATTTCTCCTGTCGTGCTTTTTCAAGCGCCTGGCCGATGACGCCACGGAGTCGGAGGAGTTGATCGATTTGCTGGCTCGCGGCTAAATCGCGCATCCGATCGTCGGTTTCCGGGAACAATTGCAGGTGGACGGAATTTGTAGCCGGGGTCGGTGATCCCGGGCCGGCCTCGGCGACGCCAGCTACAGTAGCCGCAGAGCGATAGCCCCACGCCTCTTCCGCCGTGAAGACGAGAACCGGCGCGAGCAAACGGCAAAGGGCATCGAAAATTCTGTGCATTGCGACCTGGGTAGCACGGCGGCGCGGCGAATCCGGGGCGTCGCAATACATCCGATCCTTAGTGATGTCGATGTAAAGGCTGCTGAGATCGACGGCGCAAAAATGATTGATGCTGTGATAAACCTTGTGGAACTCGAAGGCGGCATACGCGTTCCGACATTCAGCGATGACATGATCGAGTCGATCGAGAATCCAGCGGTCGATGAGAGTTTCCGCGCTGGTAGCTGTAGCCGGGGTCGCTGACCCCGGGCCGCGGACAGCGTCCGCAGCTACAAAATCGAAAAGATTCCCTAACAAGATGCGGAGAGTATTGCGAATGCGTCGGTAGGTGTCGCCGAGGCGGGTGAACATCTCCTCGGAGAACGGAACGTCGTCTCCGAAGTTGATGCTGCTCGCCCACAAGCGAATCAAATCAGCACCGTACTTTTTGACGAAGTGCCCGGCGTCCATTGGTTTGTCGTAGGTGCCGGACTTGGAAATTTTTTTGCCATCGAGATCGACGACAAAGCCGTGGGTGAGGCACATTTTGTAAGGCGCACGATCGTTCAGCGCGATGCTGGTCATGAGTGAGGATTGAAACCAGCCGCGATGCTGATCAGTGGCTTCGAGATACATGTCGGCGGGGTCGCGTAATTCTGGACGAGTCGCGCAAACGGCACGATGCGAGACGCCGCTGTCGATCCAGACGTCGATGGTGTCGTTGCGTTTCGTTGTGCCTTCCGGAAGTCCGAGTTCGCGCGCGAGATCGGCATCGCTGAGCTCGAACCAGACATTAGAGCCGCGTTTGGCGACGAGGTCGGCGAGTTTGCGAATCCAATCGGCGTTGAGTGTGGCGCGCTCGTCTATATAGAAGACCGGCAAGGGCACGCCCCAGCTCCGCTGGCGCGAGATCACCCAGTCGGGGCGCGATTCCACCGTACCGGCAATGCGATTTTCGCCCCAGGAAGGCACCCATTTTACGTGGTGATGAATGGCATCGAGTGCTTTGCCGCGGATCTCATCCAGGCGGATAAAGAATTGTTCGACCGCGCGAAAGATGATCGGCGTTTTCGAGCGCCAGCAATAGGGATAGGTGTGGTGAAAATTTTGTTCGGCCAGGAGCATGCCTTTGTCGCGCAGAATGCGAACGATGTCGGCGTTGGCGTCGAAAACATATTTGCCGACCAGCTCCGGAATCCCGACCTCGTTAGTATAGCGGCCGTGATCGTCAACCGGCGAAAGAATGGGAAAACTGTTTTTTGATCCGAGGACGTAATCGTCTTCGCCATGGCCAGGCGCGATGTGGACGGCGCCCGTGCCGCTATCCATGGTAACGAACTCCGCGGTCAGAACCATAACTGTGCGCGGGAGAAACGGGTGTTGCGCGCCGATGCCTTCGAGTTTGTCGCCGGGAAATGATTCTAGCGGTTCGCCGGTCGGCTGGAAGCCGGTGGCGGCGCAAAATTGTGGGACTAGTTTGTCGGCGAGGACGAGGGTTTCTGTAGCGGCGGTCTGCGACCGCCGATTTTCCTTTGTGGCAACGTCATTCCGGCGGTCATCGACGGCCGCTACAGGCCGGGTGAATTCCTGGACGACGTAAATTTCCTTCGGGTGCACGGCGATGAGCAGGTTCGCCGGAAGGGTCCACGGCGTGGTCGTCCAGATCGCGATGCTGGCCTTGTCTTTGAGTCGTCCGGAAATGATCGGGAACTTCACGAAGACGGTGGTGTCATCGCGTTCCTGATATTCCACTTCCGCTTCCGCCAGAGCAGTCTGTGCCCCCGTGCTCCAGAAAACCGGTTTTTTTGATTCGTAAACCAGACCTTTCTCGACGAAGACAGCGAAGGCGCGCAAAATTTCCGCCTCGTAAGTGGGATTCATGGTGAGATAGGGATTGTCCCAATCACCGAAAACGCCGAGGCGTTTGAATTGTTGACGCTGGAGATCGATGAATTTGCGCGCGAATGCTTCGCAACGTTTGCGCACTTCCAACGGAGCGAGGTCGCGCGATTCCTTGACGACTTTGTATTCAATGGGGAGTCCGTGGCAGTCCCAGCCCGGGACGTAAGGCGCGCGTTTGCCGAGCATGGTTTGGGATTTCACGACGAAATCCTTCAGGATTTTGTTGAGCGCGGTGCCCATGTGCACGTCGCCGTTGGCAAAGGGCGGTCCGTCATGCAGGACAAACAGTTCCGCGTTTTCGCGTGACTTTTGAATTTGGCGATAAACGCCGGTTTCTTCCCATCTTTTGAGTAACTCCGGTTCGCGCTGCGCCAGATTCGCTTTCATCGGAAAATCTGTGCGCGGGAGATTGAGCGTGTCCTTGTAGTTCTGCGGCATGGCGAAGAGCGTTGCTACCTAGCATCCGCGATTGGACAAATCAACGCGACCAACTCGTTAAAGGAAAAGATCGAGAGTCCGCAGCGTGATCGCGATATTACAAAAATGTAATGGAACTAACTATAATTGCTTGAACATTAAATTCTTACTTCGTCAAAAAGCATCCACCTTCGGCATTCGATACGAACAAGATTTTGAGATCCATTATTGCCCTAACTCTTAACAACTGCCCACATGAAGAAAGATCATCCTACTTCGGAATCCGCATTCTTTAATCCCCGTATCTTCGCCGCATTCGTGCTCTGTGCTTTCGGCGCATGGATGGCGATGCTTAGCTTCGCCTCGACTCCATCGAGTGGCACGTTGACTACCGCATCCGGTCCGGTCACGTACACGGCCGGTCCGTTTATGCAGCCGAACCCGTCGCCACTCGGCCTTGGCCAGCTAGATACCGGGCCGCGGTGCGATAGCACAACTTTCCCGTGCGACAGCTTTGATCTCACGGTAACCCTTCCTGCGGGCTACACGGGTACCAATTGCAACGCGGCAGTTAAGGTCACGCTTTCCTGGGTGGATGCCGGCACCGGACAGTCTGATTACGATCTATACATCTACGAAGGCGTCGTCGGTAATTTGGGAGGTAATACACCCGCTGACTTTCAGTCTGCAACGAGCGGATACCGTCCCGAAATTGCAACTGTCGCTCCCCTCAAGGACGGCACAACGCATTACACGATCAAGATCGTACCTTTCCAACCCACTGGTGAGACAGTTAATGTCAAGATCGAGCTACTTCCTGGGTCCGGCGGTTGTGGCACTCCCGGGTTTGGTGGTGCCGATAAGACAAAGCCTAATTCGCCACGTTACATTACCTTTAACGCGCCGCCCGGTTCCTCAGCGGAAGTAAGCAACGGTGAATTTAATATTGGCTTCAATCCATTTACGCATCGCATCATGGTGATGAATGCCGGCCCCGTCTGGCGTCTCACTCCGCCTGAAATTCTCACTCCCTCCAAGCCGGAATGCTGTGAAGCGCTGTGGGAAGACAAATCCCCATCAAACTCAGACATCCTCGCTCTCGATCCCATTCTGTGGACTGACCAAAAGACCGGCCGCACTTTCGTTTCGAACAATACAACGGGTGCAACTTTCGAGTACGCCTACTCGGATAATGACGGCGATCCAGGTGGTCTTACCCCTCTCGGCTGGACGGAACTCGCTCTCGCCGTACCAAACGGCGGCGCTGATCACGAAACTATTGGCTCAGGTCCATACCCGGCCGCGCTGAGCGCGTTAACGACACCGATTAATCACGGCCAGCCGGTCTATTACTGTTCACAGGACATCGTTGGTCCTGCCGCGTGCTATCGCAGCGACACACAGGGCGCGAGTTGGAATGCATCTGTTCTTGCTTACACGGGTCAGGGCTCAGGCTCTTGCGGCGGTCTCCATGGCCATGTTCATGTGGCTCCCGATGGCACTGCATGGCTGCCTGTTAATCAGTGTAGCGGGCTGCAAGGCGGCGTGTTCAGCACTGACGCTGGTATGACATGGACCACCTTCCGCGTTCCAAACGCATTTTCCCAAGCGCAAGGTGCGGATCCTTCGATCGCGATCGATGCGAACAATAGAATTTATTACTCCTATGTAAGGAATGAACCGGTGGCAGCGGGCAATCCCCCAGAAGGTCACGCCCGAGTTGCGGTTGGCAACCGTTCCGGAACAACAATCAACTGGGTCAATGACATTGATATTGGCGCAACTCACGGAGTAAAGAATGCCGCTGAGATAGAAGCCGTGGGCGGCGATGCCGGCCGTGCCGCTATTGGTTTTCTTGGAAGCGATCGGCCAGGTGATTACCAGGCGCTTCATTACCCGGGTAAGTGGTATGCATTTATTTCAACTACGTACGATGGTGGCGCAACCTGGACGACCGTGAATGCTACACCCAACGATCCCGTACAAAGCATGGCGGGTATCTGGCAGCAAGGCGGAGGTAAAACGCAGCGAAACCTGCTCGATTTCAACGAAATCACGGTCGATGACAAAGGCCGCGTGCTCTACGGCTATAGCGATGGTTGCGTCACTGCTGGCTGTATTGCGGGAACAGCGCCGAACGATTTCGTAGCTTTCATGAGGGTGGCACGCCAATCCGGCGGCAAAGGTCTCTACGCTCGGTTTGACGTGGCTGAACCCACGAAACCCAAGGCGCCGTGTCTAACTGGTTCGCGCGATTCGTTTGGCGCTCACCTGAGCTGGAAAGCTCCTGACAATGGCGGAGCGATCATCAAAAGCTACCGCGTATTCCGCGGGACCACATCCGGTGGCGAAGGAACGAAGCCGATTGCAACCACTTCCGGCTCGGTCCTGAAACTCGACGATACTTCGGCTCTCAGCTCAGTGCCGCTGTACTATTATGTAGTCAAGGCGGTAAATAGTAAGGGTGTGAGTGTCGCCAGCAACGAAATCGCCGTGCCTGTTGTTGTGCCGCCGCCACCACAAAATCCTTGCCAAGCACCGGGCGTGACTCTGCTGACTGATCCCTCTGGTGATTCGCTCAGCCCAGAACCAGGCACCGACATGCTGGCGGCGAGTATCGCGCAGCAGAACGGGAACCTAGTCTTTACGATCAATACCGATCCGTCATTGGCAAACCAGCATCCGATCGGCTCCGCCTGGTACCTGGCCATGAAAGTTCCCGGCGCTACTGCCGGCACGTTCCGCTACACTGGGGTGCGGATGGAGTTCACCGGGGCCGGCCCGTGATTTTTCTCCTACACGCCGGGTCCGAACTCGAGTGGCGGGATTGATGGCCGTTTTG
>CAWAHI010000022.1:0-76599 GCA_963781735.1 uncultured Verrucomicrobiae bacterium
TCGCGATCTCTTGGTGCACAGGAGCGGCTTGGGCTTGGGGGCTGGCGATCTTCTCTTCGTGCCGCGAAGTAACCTCAGTCGCGCCGAAGTCGTGAAGCGGCTGCGCTACATCAAACCCGCGACGAGTTTCCGCTACGGCTTCGCCTACGACAATCTCTTATACATCGTGGCGGGGCAGCTTATCGAAGCAGTCACCGGCAAAAGCTGGGAAGCATTTACGGCCGAACAAATCTTGAAGCCTGCTGGCATGCTCCACTCAACCAGCGACGATCAGATTCGTTTCCAGAAGCCCAATCGAGCACAGCCGCACGCCCGCGTTAAAGGTCCTTTGCGCGGATTGGGCGATCAGCAGCTGCTGGATGAGCGCGATGATCTTGCCCAAAATTCCGCGCCGGCCGGCGGCCTCGCCATCAGCGCCAACGACATGGCACGATGGCTCCTGATTCAGCTCGCACACGGCAAACTGTCGGATAGCGACGCGCGCCTATTTAGCGAGGCAACGCACGAGCAGATGTGGACGCCGATCGTGTTCCAGGAAGACGATCCCCTGCCGTCGGAATTCGACCCGATCAAGCCGAAGTTCAACACCTATGCGCTCGGCTGGGAGGTTCGGGATTACCGCGGCGCCAAGCTTGTCTGGCACGGCGGTGCGGTTCTCGGGTTCAAAGCCGCCGTCGTGCTGCTGCCGGAAAAAAATGTTGGTTTTTCGATCGAAATCAACAGCGAGGACAGCGGCCTCGTCGCAGGGCTGATCTACGAGCTGCTCGACCATTATCTGAAGTTGCCGAAAGAGTAATTGGCCAGAAAAGTTTATCGCTTATGCCCGCAAGCAATTAGATGAAGGTGTGAAGAAATATCAGAGGGTCGCCGAAAAGCCGGTCAAGATCGGCCCATCGTTGCCCCTTGAACGCTACAAGGGGACTTACGCGGATCCTTGGTACGGCAAGATCGAAGTCGGCCAAGCCAATGAAAAATTAACGATCGATTTCAAATCCACGCCGCGGATGGGAGGCACCCTGGAGCATTGGCAGTATGACACATTCATCACGCGTTTTGCCGACAACACGATTGAGCCCGCCTACGTCACGTTCGACCTCGACGCGGAAGGCAAGATCGACCGGATCACGATGAAGCCGGTCTCGCCGTTGGCGGATTTCAGTTTCGATTATCAAGACCTGCTCTTTCGGCCAGCGGAGGTGAAAAAATGAAATTGGTTTTACTCTATTGTTTAGTTGCTAGCGCGGCGATGTTCAGCCTGCTGCTTGCGGGCACTGTCGAGGCGAGCCCATCGAATTCCGCGCAAGTATTCGACGTCATCATAAAAGGCGGCACCGTTTACGATGGCAGCGGTGCCGAAGGACGTGTGGCCGACGTTGCTATTCGCGGGGATCGCATTGCCGGCGTCGGCAATTTCGAGAATTCGCAGGCGAAGCGAGTAATTGATGCGCACAGCCTGGCGGTCGCGCCGGGATTCATCAACATGTTATCCTGGTCGACGGAATCGCTCATCGTGGATGGGCGTTCACAAAGTGAGATTCGGCAGGGCGTCACGACAGAGGTCATGGGCGAAGGCGAATCGATGGGCCCGGTGAACGATCGGGTGCGCGACTACATGCTCAAGCAGCAAACGGACATTAAATACGACATTACGTGGAAGACATTGGCCGAGTATTTACAGTATCTCGAGAAACGCGGCGTGTCGTGCAACGTCGCCTCCTTCATCGGTGCGACGACTATTCGCGAAAACGTCATTGGCTTTGAAAACAAAGAGCCCACGCCCGAGCAACTGGATCAGATGCGCGAGCTCGTGCGGCGAGAGATGGAGGCGGGCGCGCTGGGGATTGGCACCGCGCTGATCTACCCGCCCGCCTTCTACGCCAAGACCGAGGAGTTGATCGAGCTCTGCAAGGTCGCCGCCAAGTATAAGGGTAAATACATTTCGCACATGCGCAGTGAAGGAAACCACTTGCTCGAAGCGTTCGACGAACTCCTGCGTATCTCGCGTGAAGCGAATATCCCGGCGGAACTTTATCACATCAAAGCCGCGGGCCAGAAAAATTGGGGCAAAATGGACGCTCTGCTCGCGCGCATTGAAGCGGCACAAAAAGAAGGTCGGCCTATTCGCGCCAACATGTACACCTACATCGCTGGCGGCACCGGACTTGACGCCTGCCTTCCGCCCTGGACGGAGGACGGCGGTTACCCCGAGCTCTTGAAGCGGCTGCGCGATCCGGAGATCAGGAAAAAAATCGCTGCCGACGTGAAGGTGGACACCGACAAGTGGGAAAACCTTTATCTCGCCGCCGGCTCACCCGATCGCATCATCGTGGGTGACTTTACGTCGGAAAAACTGAAGCCATTGACGAACAAATCGCTGGCCGAAATTGCAAGGATTCGTGGCAAAGATCCTATCGAGACGATCATGGATTTGCTCAGCGAGAATGAAAAACCAATTGGCGCAACGTATTTCCTGATGTCGGAAGAGAACGTGAAGAAGGAAATCGCAAAACCGTGGATTTCATTTGGCTCTGATGAGGCCTCGCAAGCGCCGGAAGGCATTTTTTTGAAATCAACTCCGCATCCGCGCGCCTACGGAACGTTTGCGCGCGTCTTGGGCAAGTACGTGCGCGAGGAAAAACTAGTCAGCCTGCCGGAGGCGATTCGGCGCCTCAGCGCCCTGCCTGCCACAAACCTCGAACTTGATCATCGCGGATTCTTGAAAACGGACATGTTCGCCGACGTGGTGGTGTTTGATCCCGCTACAATCACCGATCACGCCACCTTTGAAAAACCGGCTCAATATGCCACCGGAGTGAAAGAGGTCTTCGTCAACGGAGTAGAAGTGCTCAAGGACGGTGAGCACACGGGCGCAAAACCGGGACGCGCGTTGTGGGGACCCGGGAAGGTAAAATGATGCGGGGCTGCAGACTTTTCGGCGCGGCCATAATTCTGAGTTCTCTGGCATGCATGACTCGCGCGGCGCAAACGCCATCGCCGGCCACAGAATTCGATCTCCTCATCAAAGGTGGCACTCTTTATGACGGTAGCGGAGACGAAGGACGCGTCACTGATGTCGCGATCCGTGGAGATCGAATTGTTGGCGTAGGCGATTTTCCGAATGCACGCGCGAAAAGTGTGATCGATGCCCAAGGCCTGGCAGTTGCGCCGGGATTTATCAACATGCTTTCCTGGTCCAATGAATCGCTCATTCAGGATGGGCGATCCCAAGGTGAAATCCGGCAGGGTGTCACCACGGAGATCATGGGCGAAGGCGAATCGATGGGGCCGCTCAATGAGCGGATGAAAAAGCGAATACTCGAGCAGCAGAAGGACATCAAATACGAGATTAAGTGGAACACGCTTTCCGAATACCTGCGCTACCTGCAATCGCGAGGTGTTTCCTGCAATGTCGCTTCATTTCTCGGAGCCACCACCGTTCGCGAATACGTCATTGGCCTGGAAGACAAACAGCCGACACCGCAGCAGCTCGATCAAATGCGGGAGCTGGTGCGCAAGGAAATGGAAGCCGGCGCGCTCGGTATCGGGACATCGCTAATCTATCCGCCAGCGTTTTATGCCAAAACGGAAGAGTTAATTGAGCTCTGCAAAGTAGCCGCCAAATATCGGGGCAAATATATTTCGCACATGCGGAGCGAAGGTAACCAGCTGCTGCCGGCACTGGAGGAACTGATTCGCATCAGCCGCGAAGCCGGAATTCCTGCCGAAGTCTACCACATCAAAGCTGCGGGTCAGAAAAACTGGCTAAAGGAAGATGACTTACTCGGGCGAATCGAAGCTGCACAAAAAGAAGGACTCAAAATCACGGCCGACATGTACACTTATCCAGCCTCGGGAACCGGACTTGATGCGTGCCTTCCGCCGTGGACCGAGGACGGCGGTTTCCCGGCGTTACTTCAAAGGCTCCGCGATCCAGCCCTCCGCGAGAAAATTGCCGCCCAGGTTCGGGTTGATTCCGACGACTGGGAGAACAGTTATGTCTCGGCCGGATCGCCGGGAAACATCCTCCTGGTCGGTTTCAAATCCGAGAAGTTGAAACCGCTCACGGGGAAAACTCTCGCTGAAGTAGCGAAAATGCGTGGCCGCGATCCCGTCGAAACCATCATGGACCTGATCGCCGAGGACGAATCGCGTATTGATGCGATCTACTTCGAGATGTCGGAAGAAAATCTGCGCAAGGAAATCGCAAAACCCTGGATCTCATTCTGCTCGGATGAAGCTTCGCAAGCGCCCGAAGGCGTCTTTTTGAAGAATAATCCACATCCCCGCGCTTACGGGAGCTTTGCGCGTGTGCTCGGAAAGTACGCGCGCGATGAAAAACTTATCTCGTTAGGCGAAGCGGTCCGACGATTAAGCGCCCTGCCGGCAACCAATCTGGGACTCGATCATCGTGGCTTCATCAAGGAAGGAATGTTCGCCGATATCGTTGTCTTCGACCCGGCAACGATCGCGGATCGGGCAACCTTCGCCCGACCGCATCAATATGCCGTGGGCGTGCGAGACGTATTTGTAAATGGTGTGCAGGTCCTTAAGGACGGCGAGCACACTGGCGCGAAACCCGGCCGCGCCTTGTCGGGCCCGGGAAAGGTCGATTAAACAACCACCAAATCAGATGAGCATCCTCCGCCTGGCCGTTCCGATCGCGTTTCTCGCCTCGTCCATTCTCGCTGCGCCTTCTGATTCCGGCTTGGCCACGGTGCGGACAGAGATCCAGCGAATCGCGAGTGCCGCTGCGGGGGAAGTGGGCGTTGCGGCCTGGCGCCTCGATGGCCACGGGGCTCGCGTGTTGCTGAACGCCGACGAAGCCTTCCCCATGGCGAGCACGTTCAAAATAGCCGTTGCCGGCGCAGTGCTGGCCAAAATCGATGCCGGAACACTACGCCTCGAAACGCTGCTGCCGGTCGATCCTGCGCGCTATGTCGAGTCGGATGTTATTGCCAACGCGCTGATTCATCCGGGTGTCAGCCTCTCAGTTCACAATTTGTTAGAATTGATGCTTACCCACAGCGACAACACTGCCACCGACGTGCTGACCGCTGCCGCCGGCGGACCGGCAGCAGTCACTGCCTGGGTACGTGGCCAGGGTGTCACGGGATTACGCGTTGATCGCGACACAGCCGGCATCGTGCGCGATTTCTTTGGGATGCCGACCGGCATGTTCAGCGAAGCCTTGGCTACTGCACGGAAGAGTGATCCGAAACTTGATGAACGTGGCAATCATCCAAATGCCGCTTTCGACAATGATCCCCGCGATACGTCGACGCCGAATGCCATGGCAGAGCTCCTGAGCAAGATTTTTACCGGTCACGCTTTATCGCCATCCAGCACGAAAGCCTTAATTGAAACGATGGAACGCTGCCATACCGGCGACGATCGAATTCGAGCCCGGTTACCGGCAGCTACAACCGTAGCCGACAAAACGGGCACTTTGGGAGGCTCAGTGAATGACGCAGGCGTGATTACGTTACCAAATGGCAAGGGTCAGATAGTCTGTTGCGTATTCATTAAGAAAAGCGAGCTACCCTTTGCCGCGCGCGAGAAGGTGATCGCTGACATCGCGCGCGCAGTTTACGACTACTTCCTGTTCGCCGATCTGGCTCAATCTAAATAGAAGAAGTCCACTGAAATTGAGCCTAATGCCAGGCGTGAGTTCCAGTCAGGAATGCCATTTGCGAATCTATCTGGAACAATGAGTGAGCTGGATCAAAAAGCCGATTCCGAGGTGTCGAGTAATCTGCCGCGCACGCTGGGACTCCGTGATCTGATTTTGCTGACCATCGGTTCAGTTATCGGATCCGGAATCTTTCTTGTTCCTGGCGCGGTGCTACGGCAGGTAAACGGCTTCATCATTCCGGCCCTGCTGGTCTGGGTTATAGGCGGCGTGCTCAGTCTCCTCGGCGCACTAACCTACGGCGAACTCGCAGCACTGAAACCTGCGGCCGGTGGCCTTTACGTTTACATTCGCGATTGCTTCGGCAGATTCCCCGCCTTTCTCTTCGGCTGGACACTTTTCTTCGTCATTAGCAGCGGTGCAGTCGCGACCCTTGCTGTCGCATTCAGTGCTTACCTGGGAGAGATCGTGCCACTGACACCGCTTTTGGCGAAATGTATTGCGGTCTTAATGATTACAGTCGTGACCGTGGTCAACGTTCTTGGCACGCGAAAGAGTTCCGACCTGCAAAACTGGACGACGGCTGCGAAAGTGATTGCCATTCTTTTGATGAGCATCGTTCTGCTCTGGCTTGGTCGAGGCTTTCGAGGGGCCAGTCCGATACTCTGGCCAACCTACTTCAACACATCGCTGGTCTCCGGGTTCGGAGTGGCGATGATCAGTGTGCTCTGGGCTTATGAGGGCTGGCAGTTCGTCACCTACAATGCGGGCGAAGTGATCAATGCAAAACGAAATTTCCCGCTTGGCCTTTTAATCGGCACCGCAGCGCTTGTTGCCATCTACCTCATATCCAACTTGGGCTATCTCGCGGCGCTTGGGGGATTCGGCGTTGCCAACTCAGATCGTTTAGCGGCGACGGCAGTTGCGACGGTGATCGCGCCAGCGGCAGTGAAACTGATCACGATCATGATTTTGATCTCAATCTTCAGCGCGACTAACGGAACAATGCTCAGCTCACCACGTGTTTATTATGCGATGGCACGTGACGGGCTTTTCTTTCACCGGCTGGCAGAAGTGCATCCTCGATTTCGTACGCCTGCCTTCGCCGTCATTGCCGGAGCCATATGGTCAGCCATTCTCGCTATCACTGGTACTTTTGAGCAGCTATTGACCTACGTAATCTTCATCGGCTGGATTTTCTATGCCTTGGCGGGTGCGGCCATTTTTGTCTACCGCAGGCGTATGCCCAACGCGGTGCGTACATTTAGAGTCCCGGGATATCCGATCACGCCACTGCTTTTTGTGATTGCGGCCGCCGCTCTGGCTCTAAACACAATCGTGACTCAACCAACACGTGCTGGAACCGGTATCGTAATCGTCCTTCTCGGCGCTCCCGCCTATTTAATTTGGCGTAAAAAGACTGACCGCAAACACTCTCGAAGAGGCAAAATCGCACTTAACGCTTTTACTCGCTGACGACAACTCTGAATCATCCTACCTACCGGCGGAGGATGTAAATAGAACTTCCGCGTTGTCGAGCGGACAGGTATGAGTAATTTGCGGTCCTTCATGAGCAAATGTTATCAGAACGTGTCATTTTATGTTACCAAATCTGCTACCGATTCTGGCGGCACGAATATACGCATTCGAACAGCATTTGCCTTGGAAAAAGCTATTTGCACCGTTAGCTCAATTGGCAGAGCAGCTGACTCTTAATCAGCGGGTTGCAGGTTCGATTCCTGCACGGTGCACTTGTTACCGCCCCAAGCGGAGGGTGCGGCCGTTCCAGTCCTCGTAGGAAGCACCCGCGGTGATGTGGATCTTATCGTTCCCCACTTCGCCGATGATGTAGCCTTCCTTGTAGTCGCCGCCAAATTTTCCCGTTGCTCTGCCGTACACGAATCCCACTTCGCCAGTAACGTAGTAACCTGGCCGCAAATCCAATGGGTAATCGGATGAATCTTTATCCTTAGAAGATGTTGCAGGAACACTGCGGCTCGGTGATTGCATCGCCATCGTCGTGGGAAGGAAACTTGTCGGGGTCCCGGCCAAATTGAATGTGGTCGCCAGAGAGAAGGTTTCTCGGCTTGAGAACGTCGCCGGTCCGGGTGAGCCGTCGATCAGCAACGGGTTACCCAGTCTGCTAAAAAGAGTCGGTTGAAAAAGCAAGGAGCGGCTGTTCTGCGGAGCAAGGGAATTTAATTGAGCCAAGCGAAAGAGCTCGAGCCGGTTGCTCCGCACCAAGTGAGAGACAAAGACTGAGGAATGCAGCCACGCCCAGAACTACTCGTTTAGTCATACGAGAATTCACAGCCAAAACGCCCCCCGCGCCAGCGAAATTTTCACGCTTCATGCCAGGTGAAACCCTGATGGGCAGAGAAAGTTGCGGGGGCGAACTCCGTTCGAATTTCAAATTCCAGATCTGAAATCCCCTACCCGACGTAGCGCTGCGCGATCGGCATGCGACGGCCGACACCGAAGGCGCGGCTTGTTACTCTCAAGCCAGGCGCCGCCTGGGCGCGTTTGTATTCGTTGAGATCAACCCGGCGCTGCACCCAGCGCACGGTGGCTTCATCAAATCCCTGCGCGGCGATTTCCGCCGCGCTCAAATTCTCTTCCACGTACAACCGCAAAATTGCATCAAGCACATCGTATGGCGGAAGGGTGTCCTGATCCTTCTGGTTCGGACGCAGTTCTGCGCTCGGGGGTTTTTCAATCGTGGAAACAGGAATGATCTCGCGTTTCCGATTAATGAACCTCGCCAGTTCATAAATCATGGTCTTGGGCACATCGCTGATAAGAGCAAGACCGCCCGCCATGTCGCCGTAAATGGTGCAATAACCAACCGCCAATTCGCTCTTGTTTCCGGTGGAGAGAACAAGATGCCCAAACTTGTTCGAGAGCGCCATCAAGGTCATGCCGCGCAATCGCGCCTGCATGTTTTCTTCGGTCGCGTCTTCGATCCGACCGGCAAACACTTCTTTGAATTGCGCTTTGAAAACGGTGAACGTGTCGGCAATCGGAATTTGCAGGCACTGGATGCCCAGATTCTTCGACAGGGCGAGCGCATCCAGCACACTGCCGCGCGAAGAAAATTGGCTCGGCATGGAAACGCCGGTCACATTCTCCGGCCCAAGGGCATCGGCGGCGATCGCTGCCACGACTGCGGAATCGATTCCGCCACTTAGCCCGAGCACCGCGCTCTTGAATCCGCACTTGGCCAGGTAATCGCGCAATCCCAAGCGCAGCGCACCGTACAATTCCGCCGTGATGTTTTCTGAGGGAATGGTCGCAGCCCCGGCACTCTCTGTATCGACGACAACACTGGCCTCTTCGAATGCCGGTAACTGCGCGACCAATTCGCCGCGCGCATTTACCGCGATGGAATTGCCATCGAAGACCAACTGGTCGTTACCGCCCACCGAGTTGCAATAAAAAATCGGGCGCTGATACGTTCCGGCTAATCCAGAGATCATTTCCCGCCGCACCGCCGGTTTACGGAGGTTGAAAGGTGATGCGCTGACATTCAAAATGATTTCCGCTTCCTGATCAACGAGCGAGCGCAGCGGATCGACTGCGTATAATGGCCGCGGTAGATAACGTTCCGTCCAAATGTCCTCGCAGATCGTAACCCCGACGCGCCGGCCGCGGAAATTCAATGGCGCAACCTGCGTGGCCGGCTGGAAGTAACGATCTTCATCGAACACGTCGTAGGTAGGCAGAAGTGACTTGTGCGTTTTCTGCATCGGCTGATCGGCCTGGAGCAGAGCTGCGGCGTTATGGAACGGCTTGCCGCGGCCTTCGTTGCGATCAACGAAGCCGACCAACAGTGCCGGTTTGCTCAGCCGTTTTTGCAGGCGATCGAGCACCGCCAGATTTTCCGGAACGAACCGTGATTTGAAGAGAAGATCTTGCGGCGGATAACCGGGAACGGCCAGTTCAGGCGCAATCACGATATCGGCGCCGGCGTCCGCGAGCTGATCGTAAGCTTTGACGATTTTCTCGAAGTTGCCCTGCAAATCACCGACGGTTGGATTGATTTGGGCGAAACCGATTTTCATCCACGCGATTAAGTTACGCGCGCGGAACGGAGCGGCAAGAAACCCGCCTACTTCTTTTCCGAGCCCATGACGGTGCGGTGCTCGTAACCGCCATTCAGGGCCTTATCCGCGCCTTCCACGAAGACCTTACCCCATTCAATAAGGCCGGCAGCGGCGAGAGCCGCCACAGCACAAATGATGACTTTTTGGAGAAAGGTGGCGTGCATTACGCTTTTAAGAGCACGTGAAGTGCCATAAAAACAAGAGAGCCGCGATCTCGCAGCCGTCCGTGCAGGATAGCTCGCGCGGGATAAATCCAAAACTCAGCATGTCGCAGAGCAAAAGTTTGACTGCTGCCGCTCAGCAGTTGCCAAAGGGCGAGCAAACCGAAGAAAACACACATCGGCACAAGATGGGCGAGGTGCGATTGCATTTCGAAGAGTTTTGCTATCCTTTCGGCGTGTCTGAGAAAGAAGGCAAAGCAGAGGACGAACTCATGCGCGCGCTCGAGTTGGAGCTGGCGCAAAAGCGACTTCGCTGGCAACAGGACCGCGAAAAGTATCGAACTCTACGCATTCTAAGCTTTAGCTTTCTGTCCCTCGTTATTCTCGCGGGCCTGATCGGTTTCTTCTTTTTTTTCACGCGGGCAAAGGATGCGCGAGAACAACATCCTGCCCCCTCGCCCACATTATCGCCGCACTAGAAGTTATGCCGCAAATACGTACAGCTACGCTGGTTCGGAATGTGTGGTGCGACTACGCAGCGAGGGATCAAGGGGCGGCTGTTTCCAACGCCAGTCCGCCTCGGACCTGCCGACCCTTTGATGAGTGGCGGCTTCCAGCCGCCGACTTGCTAAATAAACGGCCGTTAGAAACAGCCGCTCCTTGGCGGGGACTACGTCACTGCATCAAAGGTGTCGCTCCTGCGTTGTCGACGCGAACTTTCTGATTGCCTCGCTGATTGATCACAAACGTATTGTTATCGCCGAACTGCGCCCACGGCCCGTGAGGGATTTCCGCGAAGTCCACGAATCGCCAATCGGTCACGTCGGTATCGCCGAGCCCGAGAAAATCGCGGACTGCCGGGGAGACATCGAGCCCGGCGCCCTTGTTGAGATTTGGTTTGGGGCGTTCGTTGCCAAAAACGTACTGCCAGTGATCGGTGCGGAAAGGCCCGGCATCTTCCCATTGCGCGTAAGCGACCCGATTACCTTTGCGAATTGCAACCCAACGATCCTTGCACGTGCTAACTGCGGGCCCCTGATAGGTGTTCTTGAACCACGGAACTACCTGCGCCGCTTCCGGTCGATGCCCATTCGACGCCTTGTCGTTGTAGGGCAGTGCACAATAAAATGGATTCTGTCGCGGCGTGAAGTTCGCTGGAATGTAACCCGCGCGGTGAGCCCGATCCGGATTATCGAATCCACCGTAGCTGCGAGTCCAGTTCTTGTCCCACGAACTCGAACGATTAGGCACCGGATTATTTCCACTCGGCTGCTCGCCGATCCAGAAAACCGTTGTCACAATTTCCTTTTTCCAAGGATAACGTTCTCCATGGCGCGGTGGATTCTCCCGGCCCGGAGGAAACGCGCTCGCCGTTTGCAGCAGTGAAAACCAATCTTGCGACGCGCGATCGGATTTCTTGGTCATCTTTTCTTTTGCCGGCAGAATTTCCGCCGTCGCCGAGTGCGTAAAGAATGAAGTGATCGACGAAAGGATCACCGCCAAGGTATGAATGAATGTTCCAGGCTTCATCGGGTTTTGAGCGCGACGGCAAAGGAGTTTGTCTCTCATTAAGAATCAATCTTACCGCGCGGATTGCGCGTGATGCTCAACGAAAAAGCTAACGCCTCGCGATTGTAAGCTGCGCCTTTTCTACCAGTTTTCTTTCTGCCAGCAATAAATTCGCTTTTGCTCCCAGATCAAGAAATTTCGCCGCCCAATGTGGGACGGACTTCAGTGCCCCGACGCTTCCGTCACAACTGCACTTCGGCGAAAATGGCGTTGTGGTCGCTCGATCGTCTCGACATTTCAATCACTCGCGCGGAGTTGAATTTGCCGTTGCGGACAAAAATGTGATCAAAACAAGCGGCCGGGAAAAGTTTGTCCGCCGGCAAACTAATCCGACGGGGAAAAGGAATATCCTGCCAGCACCACGAAAAACCGTTGTCACGCAACACACGCGTAGTTTTTTCACGGGCGAACCGTGAATCATCCGGCGCAGTATTAAAATCGCCCCCGACGATGCAGCTTACAGTTCCCAGTTTGCCGTAGGCGTCGTTCATCGCGTGCATGTGCGTCGTAAGCTGCCGCATCGATTCTTCGCGGATGGCGATATCCTCGGAAACTTCGCCGCGATTACTTTTCAAGTGGACCGCATAAACCAACAGGATATGGCGTGGCGCGACTTCGTAGGCGGCAAAGGCAAATCCTCGCGGTGGAACGAGTGCACCATTCGGTTTCCACATTTCGACCCAGGCACTCAAGGGCTGGAAGCGGCTGGCAATGGCAACCTGCTGGCTGACGTCCTGTCCCTCGCGTGGAGGAAAGTTTGAAACCACATCGACCTTCATGCCGGCAAGAGGGGAAACCGCGATTGTTGCCTTGGAGAAATCCCGTACTTCTTCCATTCCGAGCACGTCGACGTTGATCTTTGGCATGTCGCGATGCACGGATGCAATCTGCGCGCGTTCGCTGGAGGCGGTTGCGAAGGGATGACGGCCGGGGAACCATTGAATATTCCAAAAGGCCGCTCGCACTACCTGAGGAGCAGCGCTGGCATCTTCTGCGGCGCAATTTCCGGTGATCGCGATAAGAACGACAAATACGATCCACCTGAGGGCGAGCATGCGGCGATGATAGCGCAGATGAAACCTGCGCGCTCCATTTAGTGTTGGTGCAGATTGACTTCAGCGAGCGCGGTCGCAAAGCTCCAGCGTACAGGAATTGCATGAAAAGATTGAGTGGTCGCTCCTAAAGATCTTTATCACCTTCTTCTGCTTAACCTTGCCACTCGGTCTTGGGGTTATTTCAGCCTTGCGGCCTTTCGGGCCTGGCAGGTAAGGCGACTGCTGGCAGATGCGAACGCGCTCGTAAGCGAGGGCAATTATAACCATGCCAGCTTGGATGCGCGTCGTGTGCTGGAGCTGGATCCACAGAATGCCGACGCGATGCGAGTAATCGCGCGATCTGCCGACGTGCTGGTTTGCGGAGCGCGATTGAGTTTTGGCGACGAGTGACCGAGTTGAGCGGAAATGCTGAAGGATGCTTCTGCTCCTGTTCATAACCTCGCGGGCGACGCTCTTTCGTCATCGCCCTGAAGATAGAGCGATCTACCCCAAAAATTTGCCGGGGTTCAGGATGTTGTTCGGATCCAATGTGTGCTTGAGCGCTTGATGCAATTGGCTTGCGACTTCACCACTGGCTTCCGGCCACCAGCGTTTTTTCGCCAGTCCGACTCCGTGTTCCCCAGTGATAACTCCGCCCCACGCCAGGACCTGCCGGAATAATTGGTCGAGCGTTTCCTGCACTTTGTCGCGCACCCCGGCTTCGCGATTATAGCGGTCCGCCATGATGTTGACGTGAATGTTTCCGTCTCCGGCGTGGCCAAAACAGGCAATCGGGAAACCGGATCGCGCGGAAAGTTTCTCGGCAAACGCAACCAAATCGACCAGGCGGCTCCGGGGAACGACAATATCCTCATTTAGCTTTGTCAGCCCGGTCGCGCGCAGTGAATTGCTGAATTGCCGGCGAAGTGCCCACAACTTCTCAGAGTTGGCTTCGTTAGTGGCAATCTCGAGCGCTGACGGGTTTCGGCCCAAAACCAGATCGCGAATCTTCTCCATTTCGGCGGCGACGCTCTCTTTCTGCCCGTCGAGTTCAACGAGCAAGTGCGCGTTGCCTGGTGGAACGTGTGCGCCTGTGGAATCGTGTCGCGCGGCTTCGAGAGTAAATTTGTCTGCGATCTCGAGCGACGACGGAAGAAATCCAGCGGTAAAAATTTCCTGCACCATCGCCGCTGCTTCTGACATCGTGTCGAACGAGGCCGATAGAGTCGCGCGCGCCGGTGGGAGCGGAAGAAGTTTGAGCGTAATCTCGGTGACAATTCCGAGCATTCCTTCCGATCCGACGAAGAGGCCGATTAAATCGAATCCGGTTTTGTTTTTGTGAACGCGGCCCCCGGTGCGAAGCAGGTCACCGTTTGCCAAGACAACCTCGAGACCGATTACATAATTGCGGGTAACACCATATCTCAGACAACGCGGGCCGCCGGCGTTGGTCGCGACGTTACCTCCAATGGTGCAATGCTCGAGGCTGGCGGGATCAGGTGGATAAAATAATTTGTGTTCCCGGACTGCTCGTTTCAGGTCGGCGGTGATCACGCCGGGTTCCACAATCGCGATGGCGTCGGCAAAGTTGATCTCCTTGATCCGGTTCATGCGCACGAGGGAAAGCGCAATCCCGCGCCGAATCGGAACACAGCTCCCCACGTAACCGTAGCCGGCCCCGCGCGCAGTCACCGGGATCTTATTCTCGTTAGCAAATCGCAACAGCCTGGAGGCGTCGTCGGTCGATCGGGCGAAGACAACAACTTCCGGACTTTCGTGAGCGAACCATTTATCGCCGCCGTGCTCAGCTAACGTTTGTTCGTCATCCGCAACGGCGTCATCGCCGACCAATTTCCGGAGTTTCGAGGCAAGGTTCATTAGCGATTTAACAACACGTCATTCCGAGCGTAGTCGAGGAATCCCGTGGCGAAAGCTTTAAGGTAACTCTACGGGATCCTTCGACTTCGCTCAGGATGACCGAACCTTAAAATCCCTAGATAATTTCAGTCATGGATCGCGATACGATAATGTCGCGAGCGTTCGTCCATCCGTGTGAGGAGTACTCTCGGCTTTCGGATAGATCACCGGTTTGCCCTGGTTTTCACCGGCAAACTCCTTTACCCCTTCCATCGAGTCGAATCGCAATAGAGTTACGAATTCGACTTCATCCCCATCTTCACGAATGAACAATTCCGCACCATGATAGCCCTGGATGTTGCGCTGCGTAATCCCCGGAAATATTTCGTCGCGCAACATCTCCTCGTAAGCTCTTGCGTCCTGCCGTTTGGTCCAGCCGTGCCAAATGCGTGCGATCATTTTATCTCCTGCTCATGCTCAAAGAAAAAGAAATCTTCCATTATAAGTATGAGCATGAGTATGAAGGAGAACTCACAGGCCCATGATCTGGTAACCGCCGTCGACGTAAATTACCTGCCCTGTGATCGCCGCAGCGGCGTCGCTCGCCAGAAAAACCCCGGTTGCGCCGAGTTCCGCCGGATCGCAGCTTCGGCGTAAAGGGGCCCGCTCCTGGTAATGCTTTAGCATCGACATGAAACCGCTGATGCCACGCGCCGCCAGCGTATTAACCGGGCCGGCAGAAATACAATTCACGCGAATTTTCTTCGGGCCAAGATCGTAGGCAAGATATCGGGTGGAAGCTTCGAGCGAGGCTTTGGCCACGCCCATCACGTTGTAGTGGGGCACCACTTTCTTCGCACCGTAATAAGTCATCGCGACAATGCTTCCACCGTTTGTCATCAGCGGTGCAGCCTCGCGCGCCAGCGCAACCAGCGAGTAAGCGCTGATATCATGCGCCATCCGAAATGCGTCCCGCGTTGTGTTCACGAAGTCGCCTTCGAGCGCTTCTTTCGGTGCGAACGCGACCGAGTGCAGAAGCAAATCCAGTCGATCCGTCTGGCCACGCACTTCTTGAAAAAACTTTGCGATCTCTTCGTCGTTGGAAACGTCACAAGGATAGAGTGGAACATTTTCGCCAAATTCGCCGACCAGCTCTGCCACGTTTTCCTTGATGCGTTCGCCCTGATAATTAAAAATTAAACGCGCACCCGCCGCCGCCCAAGCCTTCGCAATCGCCCAGGCGATACTGCGTTTGTTCGCCACACCAAAAACGACACCAACTTTTTCGGAGAGGACCTGTGAGGTCATGATGGCGGCATCATAGCAGGGTTTCGCGGTTCGGGTAGCGCAGGCGTCTCGCGTATCGGCGAGTGCGTTGCCGCGATCGCGCACTTTTCCAAGATCGCTTCGGCGAGACGCCTGCGCTATCCAGATTCCTGGAACACCACACTCACGCCGACTTCAAAATATGTTTGATCCCGCGAATGGGAATAACAACCCAATCGGGGCGGTGGTTTAATTCGTAGCCGATTTCATAGACGGCTTTGTCCAAAAGATAAGCTTCGAGCGCGATCCGCAGATCGCCTTCGTTTCGGGGGATGAAAGGTGCGTCGCTGGTCGCGGCGAGATAGCTTTGCAAAAAAGTGCTGCTCATTTCACGATACCAGATATCGGCCCATCTTTCGAGAAATGGAACGTCTTCAGGTCGCATCGCCGGTTGCCAGAGTGCGCTGTAGGCTGCGTATTGAAACGAGCGCATCATACCGGCGACATCACGCAGAGCGGAACGCTTCAATTTTCGCTCGCCGAGCGGGCGCGCCGGTTCTCCTTCGAAATCGAGGAAAATGAAATCGCGGCCGGTATGAAGCGCCTGTCCAAGATGAAAATCGCCATGAATTCGGATCTTGTGCGCGGCGGAACGTTGCTCGAGCAAACGCCGCTCCTGCGCCAAAATTTGCTTCTCCGCCGCGAGCACTTCCTCAGCTTCCATGCGAAACGCGTCCGGCAGGTCGTCTAGCTTTTTCCGGAGCAATTCGAAGGCGCGCCGCGAGGAAGCCCGCATCGATTGCACGACGCTCCGCTGCGCCATGGCGTTGAACGGCTCGGGCGCGAAGGCCGGATCGTCATTCTCGGAAGCAAGCGCACGATGCAGTTCCCCAGTTCGTTGACCAAGCAGCCGCGCTTTCTCCGGGTAAATCCCACCAATCAATTCCTCTATGAGTTGGGCCGAACCAGCTCCGTCCAAGTCGGCTTTGCGGGACAGAACGCGGTCGTAATAGCTGCCCACTGCGTCGAGCGTAAAAGTCCACGCGTCACCTTCGTTCGCGATCGCAGACTGAATGAGTGCGAGCACTACCGTTTTTTTCCCAGAGCGATATTCGAGCGTTCCCGCAAATGCTGGCACGTTAGGAAATTTCGCCCGCTCAGTCAGGAATCGCGTGATCTCCACATCGGGATTAATCCCTTCCTCCAGCTTCCGGAAAATCTTCAAAAAATATTGCGTGCCAAAGAGGATCGAAGAATTGCTTTGCTCCCCTCTCATTACGCTCGAATTCGCGCTCAAATCCTCCGCCGCCGCGAATTGAGCGGTTGCCGAGCCAACGATCTCTCCGCGTCGCGCCTGCAATTTTCGCTGCTCGCGAATGATGCGATAAATTTCCGCGCGATAAGCGGGATCGAAGGTCGCGTCGTGCAAGATGGCGTTGCTGTCGGCGAATTGGGCGATAACAGCTTGTTGCGCCTCGCGGGAAATTCGGTGTACGTTTTCATCACGCGCGATCTGTAGTGGCAGCGTGTAAAATTCGGAAGCGCCTTCAGTATAATTCACTTCAATGAGGACATGACGCGCGCCACTGGGGTGCGGCGAAACCAGGGGATCCTCTACGATTCGAAGTTCCCGAATGGTGCGCGCTTTCGCGCCAAACCACCGGCAACCGATAAGGTAATTCGGGAGAATCGTCCGCTCGAGGTCGCGGCGTGACGAACCGGAAAGGAGCTCTGAAAATCCCGGCATTGAGGCGACGGTAGGTGTTTTCGCGCGTTTGCGCGCCCGGGTCGCAGCCGAAGGAGATTGCAACACAAACCAGTAATGCGCATGTGGCCCGAGGGTCAAGGGATAACGCGATCTTCGGATGGCGGGGAATCGATTGCGGCTAAAAAGTTCCATTGGAACGCAGCCGGAAAAGCTTGCGAGATCGAGTTCGAGGGGTTGCGCAAAACGCGAGAGATTCACTACCACCAGAATCGTTTCGTCTTCGGTGCGGCGCAGAAAGGTGAGCACTTTTGAATTTTCCGGAAACAAAAATTCGAGCGAACCGCGAGAGAACGCCCGGTAATTCTTGCGCATCGCGATAACCCGTCGCATCCACCAGAGCAACGACGAGAGATTCTTCTGCTGATTTTCGACGTTAATCGCTTCGTAGTGGTATTCGGGATCAATCGTAATCGGCAGATAAAGTTGTTGCGGATTGGCTTTGGAAAAGCCGGCATTCCGATCGGCGCTCCATTGCATCGGCGTGCGGCAACCGTTGCGATCGCCAAGATAAAAATTGTCGCCCATACCGATTTCGTCGCCGTAGTACAAAACGGGAGTGCCAGGCAGTGAACAAAGGAGAATGTTTAGCAGCTCGATTTTACGCCGGCTATTTGCGAGCAAGGGCGCGAGCCGCCGTCGAATGCCGAGATTAATCCGCGCGGTCGGATCGTTCGCGTAAACACGCCACATGTAGTCGCGCTCCTCATCCGTCACCATCTCGAGCGTGAGCTCATCGTGGTTGCGCAGAAACATTGCCCACTGGCAGTTGTCCGGGATCGGTGGCGTCTGCTCGAGGATGTCAATAATGGGAAAGCGATCTTCCATTTGCAGCGCCATGAACATTCGCGGCATGAGGGGAAAGTGAAAATTCATGTGCGACTCGTCCCCGTTACCGAAATACGCGACCGCATCCTCTGGCCACTGGTTGGCTTCCGCTAAAAGCATGCGACCGCTGAAATGCGCGTCGATGTGCGCGCGTAGTTTCTTCAAATAGACGTGCGTTTCAGGAAGATTTTCGCAGTTGGTTCCTTCCCGTTCGTAGAGATAAGGAACGGCATCGAGCCGCAGGCCGTCGACGCCAAGGCTGAGCCAGAAATCGCAGACCTGCTCCACCAGTTCGTGCACTGCTGGATTGTCGAAATTCAAATCCGGTTGATGCCAATAAAAGCGATGCCAGTAATATGCTTTCGCAACCGGGTCCCACGACCAGTTCGAGGTCTCAAAATCTTTAAAGATGATGCGCGCGTCTTTGTATTTTTCCGCCGTGTCGCTCCAGACATAGAGCTCGCGCTCGGGCGAACCAGGCGGAGCGCGGCGCGATTTTTGGAACCACGGGTTTTGATCGGAGGTATGGTTGATAACGAGCTCGGTAATGACGCGAAGTCCGCGTTCATGCGCGGCATTCAAAAAGGCGCGGAAATCGTCGAGCGTGCCGTAGTGTGGATTAACATCGAAATAATTGGCGATGTCGTAGCCGTCATCTTTGAGCGGCGATGGATAAAAGGGGAGGAGCCAGATCGCGCTGATACCCAGTTCCTGGAGATAATCGAGCTTCTCGATCAAGCCGCGGAAATCGCCGATGCCATCCGCGTCGCTATCGTGAAACGTCTTCACGTGCAGCTCGTAAATGATGGCGTCCTTGAACCAAAGCGCGTCAGACATGATCTGAAACTTTTCGCGCGGGGGCGAGCGCGACGCAATGCCGAGTTATGGGCGATACCGTTGGACGCCCTTCTAATTTCGCATGAGAGTGGCGGCCTTACGGGCCTTTTTCATCGAATCGGAAAGGCAGCCTTCCACACCAGTAAAGTTCGAAAACATTGAAAACGCGAAGGTCACCAACGCGAGAGAACGATAGCGAAACCGAGAAATCGCATGCGTTGCAGCCGGCGGTGCCGAAGCCAGGATCGCCCACGGACCTGGAATTGATGCAAGGCATTCAGCGAGAGGACTCCGAAGCGTTATCCCAACTTTATGATCGCTACAACGGCATTATTAAGGCGCTGATCCTGCGTGTCGTTCACAACGAGGCCGAGGCAGACGACTTGCTGCAAGAAATTTTCATGGAGATTTGGAACCAGGCGAAGAATTTCTCGGCCCAGAAGGGCAAACCGCTTGGATGGATGGTGACGCTGGCGCGGCGACGGGCGATCGATAAATTGCGTAAAAAGCAAGCTTACACGCGGGCGGAGGAGCGTTTACAACGCGAAATCGAGCAACAACCCGACGCCTGGGTGCATAATTCGACCGAAGAGGAAATCCTCGACGGGGACCGGCGCATTTTGATACGCCGTGTGATTGAAATACTTCCCCCGCCGCAGCAACAGGCCATCGAGTTGGCATTTTTTCGCGGCATGAGTCAGCGCGAAATCGCCGCAAATACGAATACACCTTTGGGAACCGTCAAGACTCGCCTAGAACTGGGCCTTAAGAAAATTTACGACGGTCTTAAGGAGCTGCGCGATGAGCTTTGAGGAATTTCAAAACTGTGCCCGCATGTTTGTCGTCGGCGCGCTTGAGCCGGACGAAGCGCCAGAGTTCGAAGCGGCGCGGCGGGAATTTGGGGAAAAGGCCGAAGCGTACATCGCCGAATGCTACTCGTTGAGTGAAGCTTTTGCGTTGAGTCTAAAGCCGGTGAAGGCGTCCGATCAGATCAAAGCGCGCTTGATGGAAATGGTAAAGAACCGGCAGACGCGCTGACACGGTCTGAGAACCCGAGTGCATTGCCTTCGGGAAGCGCTCGGGTGGATCGAGCAGTCGTATCAGTCCGGCTCGGAGCTCGATGTTAAAAATAGGGCGGCGCAGCCGCCATTAACTTTAGCATCGGTGCGAGCCGCACTGGCGGGTGTCGGGGCGGCCGATCCACCTTCTCGTGCGCGGTGTCACCACTGCCCTAGCCGCTCCCTTCCATCTCGCGCAGGAGGAATTCCTGGAGAAAGCCGTAGAAGTTTACCTGAAAAAGACTGAGATCACGGCGACTGCCCAATGGCGAGCGATAAGCATCGCACAATTCGTGGTCACTGAATTGGTTGGTCGCGGCAATTGCCAGGCGGGCTTGATTCAGCGCACTTAACCAGGCGTCGGCATGGGCCATTGGAATGCGTAGAGTACAGTTCGCGAATGGCTTATCCGTGCAACGCAATTGTTGGAGATCCTGCCGGACCGTTTCGGTGGCGGATTGGAAAAGGCGGCGCAGTTCGGGAACAACGTAAAGCTTCCACTCCGCGCGCAAGACTTTTTCTTCCGGCACTGCCGGCGGACTGAAGAGACGTTCTTCTGCCGCCGGCGAATCTTTGGGCTGCGCGCTTTCCGGAATTTGCCGGAGTAATTCTGCCAAAAAAGGATCGAGCTCGCGAATCTCAAGGGCCTCGTCCTGTCGGCAAATTTCCATCAGCAGATTTTCTCGACGGTCGCGAGAAGGAGATAGCCGTGTAGTTGCTGGACATAGAGCTCGGCGCGCTCACGCATCCCGCTCCACAAAATGGAACGCCCGTTGTGATGAACCTCCAGCATGTGCTTTTCCGCTCTTTCTCGCGGATAACCAAAAACGCGCTGAAACACCATCGTCACATAGCTCATTAAATTGATCGGATCATTGTGAACGACGACGTTCCACGGCATTGCGGTTTCTTCGCTGGTTGCTTCCTGCTTTTCGATTGTCGGCATCTCCAGAGCACTGTGCGGGACATCAATGACGGACAAGGCTGCGCATAGTGCCGCTCTATCCTGCCGGGGCCGATTCATGGAAAAAGTTAACACGCAGGCTTTTTCCTTCAAACGGACCTAGGGACTAGCCACCAGTCAGTGCACTGAGGCGCCGCCCAGATTGCGGACAGCTGCTCCTTGATTGCACACTATCTGCTGCTTCGGAGAACGGTCGTCATCAATTTCCGTTGCAATTGATGCATCTGCCTGCGCTTGGATGGCGTCGCGTCATCAAACCCTGCCAGATGGAGCAACCCATGTAGCACGTATAATTGAATCTCAGCGGTGACGTTGGTGTGAAACATTCGGGCTTGCGTCGCGGCCGTATCCGCGCTGATCACGATTTCACCGTGCTGAAATGTGAGGACATCGGTAGCGCCCGTAATGCCGCAGAATTCTTTATGCAGCGCGGCCATTCGCCGATCGCTGACAATCAGGATATGGATCCGGTTGAGAGACGCGATCTCGGATTTTGGACGCTTGGTTTGCCATACAAGTTTGCAAGCAATTCCAACGAAGCGTTGCAACTTGGGTGTCGAAAACAAAACGCTACGCTGAACATTTCGGATGGTTATTAATGGCGGCGAAGGCAACTTCATTCCCGTAGCGCATCTAGACTCTTCAGATGCGTATAAAGCTGCTCCAATCGCGGCATCACCGCCCCCTGTGCCTGAGCGCGGCGCAGCGGTTCTCCCCAAATCGCTTCGACTTCGAGCGCACGTCCAGCTTCCAAGTCGAGCAGTGTCGACGGTTTGTAGGCTCCCATCGTTTCGGTGCGCTTGATTTGTTCAAGTACAACATCCATCGGCAAATTGTAACCGCAGCTCTTCGCTCCCACGACGACTTCCTTCATCAATGCTATCGCCACTGAGCGAAGGGAATCGTCGCGCAAAATATCTGCGGTCGTGATTCCCCCCGCCGCGATTGTCAGGCCATTGAAAGGAATGTTCCAAACCAGTTTACGCCAACGTTCCTCCATCAGGTTGTCGACCACTCGGCACTCCACTTCACACTGACTGAATTCCCGGGCGAGTTTGTGCGTCCGCTCTTTGGCCACGCCAGCAAGTTCGCCGAGGTTGAGGTGTCCGTAATCGAGATGCTCAATCAAACCGGGCGAAATGCGGTTGAGACAAATGAAACACAGCCCGCCCATCACCCGTTCGGCTCCGAAATGTTGGGCGAGAAATTCCTCGTTACCCAACCCGTTTTGCAAGGTGAGCAAGATTGTATCTCGATGCAGCAACGGCGGAATTAACTCAAGCATGGTATCGTTGTTTGTCGCTTTGAGTGCGATCAAGACCAAATCACACGGGCCGATCTCCGTGAGGGTCTGGTAAACTTGCGCGTTGGCTACATGAAAATTTTCCTTCTTCCCGCGGATGCGAATACCGGAACGTTTAATTTGATCGAACCCACCTCGGACAAGAAAATGAACATCGCGCCCGCCAACGGCGAGCTTGCCCCCGTAAAAGCTTCCGATCGCGCCTGTCCCGACAACGGCGATGCGAAGAGGCGCGGCCTCCATTTAAGGATTTAACGACTTAGTGATTTAAAGATTTTGCGATTGGCGCAAACGCAACATCGGCATGGTGCCTGTGCGCCCGGCGGGCGTTCAGCTCGCTGATTGGAAACAGGCTACAAGACTGTTTGGCGCACAGACTTGAAAGTCTATGTTCCGACGGCTGCTGCACCCTGGCCTGATTGAGTGTTTTCATAATCAATCGGTAAATCACTAAAGCGCTAAAGCGTTAACTATTTTCACGCCGGAGGCCGTGTTTCGGCCTGAAAGTTTCGGGTGATTAATCGCGCGCCTTTATTGAACGTGAAATAGGCCCAGGCCCACTGGAAGAGAACGACAACCCGGTTGCGGAATCCGACGAGAAACAGGGTGTGCACAAACAACCAGGCGACCCAAGCCGGCAATCCGCTCAGATGCAGCAGGCGCAAATCGGCTACCGCTTTGTTGCGACCGATGGTCGCCATACTTCCTTTGTCAAAATACCAGAAGCGCTGCGGCTTTCGGCCTTCGATCATGTTCAGAATATTGCGAGCGGCGTGGCGGCCCTGTTGCATGGCGACCGGCGAAACACCGGGTAGCGATTTGCCGTCTTTGCCGGTGAAGTTGGCCAAATCGCCGATTACCTGCACCTCCGGATGTCCAGGAATTGTTAGATCATCCTGGACGATGACGCGGCCAACCCGATCGACCGGAACTCCAAGTGACTTTCCAACAAAGGATGCAGTATTACCCGCCGCCCAAATTTTCACACGGCACGGAATGAACTCGTCCCCCACCCTCAGTCCCGCTTCCGTTAGATCGGTTGCGTGCACTCCGGTGCGAACCTCGACGCCAAGATCCTGCAATTGCTTCGTCGCGCTCGTGCGCAGGTCTTCCGGGAACGTTGCCAGCACCTGCGATTCGCTTTCAATCAACACCACTCGCGCGCTCGACGGATCGATATGACGGAAATCGCGCGCTAAAGTGTGACGCGCGATCTCAGCAATCGCTCCCGCCATTTCCACTCCGGTCGGTCCACCCCCGATAATAACAAAAGTCATCGCCGCGGCGCGCGCTGCCGGGTCGGAAATTTTCTCGGCGTACTCAAACGCCAGCAAGATGCGGCGCCGAATTTCCACCGCGTCTTCCAAGCTCTTCAGGCCGGGAGCGAGACGCTCCCATTCTGGGTGCCCGAAATAGGAATGCCGGGCCCCAGTCGCGAGAATCAAATAGTCGTATTGGACATTGAGATCCCCCGCGTGAACGACCCGCGTGTTCAGGTCGACCGATTGAACTTCCGCTAGCATGACTTCGGCGTTCTTGCACTTGTGTAGAACGGCACGGATGGGCGCGGCGATATCGGCCGGCGAAAGCGCCGCGGTTGCGACCTGATAGAGGAGCGGCTGAAAAAGATGATAATTGGTCCGATCGATGACGGTGAGACGAACGTTCTCGCAAACCAATTTCTTTGCAGCCTCGAGCCCGCCAAAACCACCACCGACGATCACGACACGTGGGATTTTTTCTTCAGCCATCGCAACAATGTCGCGGAATTGAAGCTAATCGCAGCAATTTTTATGCGGATAATCCTAAAGACAAATCGCTAATTTCCCGGAGGTAACATCATTGCCGCTTTAGTTCAGGCCGAGGTAATCACTAAAACTCAGCGCGCTTCTGAGGTTATTCGAGTTTGCTCGATATACTGGCTTTCTTTACGTCTCAGGATTCTTCGGTGCGAGATCAGTTATAATTTTTTCGAAACGTGGGTCGCCTCGCAGCGAATCCCAGTTCGGATGCAGTTTCAAGTTCCCGTAGCTTAAAGTGCTCGGAATTTTCAGCGTCGCTGCTATTTGCTTGATGGCGAGATCTTTTTCGCCACACCAAGCGTAAATCACGCCCACGTATTTCATCAGCTCCGCACCGTCGATTGAGTCTTTGGTGATCGGCAGGAGTTCAATCGCGCGCCGGCCTTCGCGGAGCGCTTCGTCTTTGCGGCCGAGGGCTGCGTCGATCAGGCCAAGCACGCACAAGGCCGGCCCATAACCGGGTTGCTCGCTGACCGTGCGCTCGAGTTCTGCGTGCGCGGCGAGGAAAGCAGCATGAGCCGTGGCTTCATCGCCCCTGGCGCGGGCGGCCACGCCTTCGCAGAAGGAGCGCGGAAAGTTCAAATCGAGAGCCGTCCCGCTGTCCGGGATAGCCGCCAAGGCCTCGGTAATCGCCGCCGCATCGCGTTCGCATAATGCAAGATAAAACCATTGGGCGGCCAGGTCGGGAGCTGTCGCCGGATTCTCACCCAGAATTGTCCGAATAGTTTCGCGAAGAGGACGAGGATCCGCTCGCCATTCGAGATCGACCAGGGCGCGAGTGACCTGGGTGTCCAAATCATGCGGAATTAGAATAAGCGCACGGTCCAGAGCAGCAGCCATCGCTCGAAATTGCTGGAATTCCTGATAGCTGAGCGCGATCTGCTGCAGAATGAAAAAGTTGCGCGGATCCAGCGCGATAGCTCTTTGCAAGCTTCGCGCTGATTCGTTCCAAAGTCCCTGCCGCCGGTCGATATAGCCGGTTAGCTCGAAGATATCCGAATTATTCGGTAACGTGCGTTTGGCAATGTCGAGTTCGGCCCGTGCCTTCTCATAATCTAGATAACAACGGTAGAGGAAATCGGCCCGAGCAAGGTGCGCCTCCCCCGCGTCAGGACGGAGACGAATGATAGTTTTGAGCGCGCCATCCGCCAGGGCTAGACGGGCGGGGGTGTGATCGAGACCAAAAAAATACAAGTAGTTATGGGCGGCGGCTAGCTGGCAGTAAGCGAGGAAAAAGTCGGGATCGCGCGCGATGGCCTGGTCGAGTAAGGAAACGGCTTCGCGCAATTTTTCGTTGATTTGAGCATTGAGCGAAATCGTCGCGACGAGCGCCTTCGCACGGACGTAAAGGCCATAGGCGATCAGATCCTTAGTAGGACGCTCGTCGATGGCGGTTTTCTCTTTCGGCGAAACAGTAGCTTGAAGCCGAGAAAGAATTTGTTGCACGACGTCGCTTTGGATCGCGAAGACGTCGGCCAAATCGCGTTCGTAGCTTTCTTCCCATGCAGGAGCGCCACTCCGAGCATCCGTCAACTGCACACTGATCCTAACTTTCTCACCGCTTTGGCGGACACTTCCTTCCAAGATGAAGGCCACGCCTAAGGTCTGGGCGATCTCGCGCAAGTTGCGTCGCGTTCCCGCCGCGTAGGTGTTAACCGAAGTGCGGTTGATTACTTTGAGGTCCGCTACCTTGGCAAGAGCAGTACGAATGTCATCTTGGACGCCATCGGCCAAAAACGCGTTCCCTTTATCTTCGGTAAGATTTTCCAAGGGAAGAACCGCGATACTTTTCTCTGGGAGGACGGCGAGGGCAGTAGCCTCCGGCGAGGCTGATTCGGGGGCTAACTGGCGTGATAGGCTCCAAATGCCGAACCCCATCGCCAGCGCCAAGCTGCTCAGAAGAGCGGCAGCCAATACGGGTTTGCCGCGGCGATTGCTAGTGTAAGAACCCGGGAGGGCTGCATTCGGTTCCCGCGTTTTCGAGCTGAGTTTCGCCGGCTCTTCCGAATCTGCAATTTCTTCTGGGTAAACATTCATCGGCTGGTCAGGAGCAATAGAGGCAGCGATTGGGTTGAGTGATTTCCCTGTTTCCCGAGCAAAATGTGTTCCCAGCGCCCCACCAATGTCGCCCTTCAGAGATCACGGGCTAAAGGCCAACTGAGGTAAGCGTCGATTCCTGATCGCACGACCGTCGCTTCCTCAATCCCGCCTCGGGCGGCGATTCGCGCTGAGTGGCAGGCTCCAGGTGAGTTTTAGTCCTGCCACGGGCGCGGCTCGAAATTAGCTATCACTACCAACGTGGCTCCAGCTTTGAACTGACGATCTCATGCGAAACCTGCGCGATCGCCCTGTTGGGCACAAAATCACAGTCGTAATCATGTTGATCTCGGGCGTGGTGCTACTCCTTGCCTTTGCCGCTTTATTCTGTTTCCAAGCTTATACCTTGCGGCAGCAATCCGCCCACGAACTGGCGGTGGTCGGTGAGATCACGGCTCACAATTGCGCCACCGCGGTAATGTTTAAGGACGAGGGAGCCGCAGCCCAAATCCTTACCGGACTGAAAACGATGCCCCAAATCGTCAGTGCGCGCCTCGAGGTTACGGACCAGCAGCGCCTGGCCTACTTTGGTGGATTACGGGATGAACTGGAAATTAAAGCAGCGGGATTGAAATCGGGGTTCCGAATCGACGGCAATCGAATTCTGCTCGCGCAGCCGGTCATGCTCGATGGGAAACGAGAAGGAACGCTCTACCTCGTCGCGGATTTGCGGGCGATGACATCGCAACTTCTCAAGGTCTACGGCGGCATTTTCGCGCTGGTTCTTGCCGCTTCACTCCTTCTCGCGTTCTTGCTTTCTCGTCAATTTCTACGGTTCGTCACCAATCCGATTCTGAGCCTTGCTGGGACAGCGCGAACCATCGCCGAGCATCACGATTATTCCGTGCGGGCTACCAAGGTCTGCGGTGACGAGGTGGGGGGGTTGACTGACGCGTTTAACCAGATGCTGACGCAAATCCAGTCTCAGGATAGTGCATTGCAAACGGCACAACACGAATTGCAGGAACAAGTGACCGCGCTTCAGCACGAGATCGGCGAACGTAAACGAGCGGAGAGGGAACAGGTCCGGCTCACTGCTATTCTTGAAGCTACTCCCGACATTGTGATGAGCGCCAATCGGAATGGCATTCCATTCTATCTCAATCGAGCGGGGCACGAAATTCTAGGCGTAGCTCAAGACCGGGATATTTCCGGAATGAAGACGCTCTATCTGCGTTCCGAATGGGCTAACGGGATTCTCGCGAAGGAAAGATTACCGGAGGCCATCCGAAATGGCTCGTGGGCGGGTGAGACAACCATTTTCACTCGCGATGGAAAGGAAATTCCAGTCTCGCAGGTCCTTATCGCGCACAAAAGTCCGGAAGGCGCAGTAGAATATTTTTCGACGGTCCTACGCGACATGACCGCGCACCGCGAAGCGGAGGAAGCGTTGCGCCTTTCGCAACAGAAGTTGCTCGAGACTTCACGTCTCGCTGGTATGGCCGAAGTGGCGACTGGCGTCCTGCACAATGTCGGTAACGTGCTCAACAGCGTGAACGTTTCCGCCGGTCTCGTGGTCGAGAAGCTTCGCCGCTCCAAGGCGCCCAAGCTGGCCCAGGCCGCGGCTCTTCTTACCGGCCACAATGGCGACCTCGGAGAATACCTAGCGAATGATGCGAATGGGCAAAAATTACCGGGCTATCTCGCGAAACTCGGAGAATTCTTCATTCTGGAAAATTCCGAACTACTGAACGAGGTCGATCAACTAAGCCGTAATATCGAGCACATTAAGGAAGTGGTCGCGATGCAGCAGAGCTACGCGAAGGTCAGCGGCGTTTTCGAAAACCTCCAGGCCCATCGGCTGGTAGAGGACGCCATTGCCATGAACATAGGCGCGTTTGAGCGCCACGGCGTCGACGTCGAGCGGCGCTTTTCTGCCGTGCCGCCGATCCGCGTCGACCGGCACAAGGTGTTGCAAATTCTCATCAATCTGATTCGCAACGCCAAATATGCTTTGGACGACGTTGAGCGTATCGACAAGAAAATGATAATCTCGATCTCCGCACCAAACGAGCGCTATGTCCAGATCGTTGTCTCGGACAATGGCATCGGCATTTCACCGGAGAACCTGACCCGAATTTTCGCGCACGGTTTCACCACCCGTGAAGGGGGGCACGGTTTCGGCCTGCATAGCGGCGCCATCGCCGCGCGTTCGATGGGCGGGGCCATCACCGTAGCGAGCGCCGGCATCGGCCAGGGAGCCACCTTTACCCTCGAACTTCCCATTGCCTCTACCGCATCAGTCACATGAACCTCGCATCTCTGACGTCGCAGCCCTCCAATCAGCGCATTCTTATCATCGACGATAACCCTTCGATCCATGAGGATTTTCGCAAGATCCTCGGCCCTGCTGATGCCAAGATCGCCGAAGAGCTTGATGCGACAGAGGCCTCTCTTTTCGGCGACACGACTGGTGCTTCGCGCGCCCAAAACTTTCGAATCGACTCCGCTTTTCAGGGACAAGAGGGACTGGAGAAAGTCCGTGCCGCCTGGGCCGAAAACGCGCCGTACGCTGTCGCCTTTGTCGACGTGCGAATGCCGCCTGGCTGGGATGGAATTGAAACGATCTGCCGTATTTGGACGGAATTTCCCGATCTTCAGATCGTCATCTGCACTGCCTACTCAGATTATTCGTGGGACGAAATCGCGAAGTCGATCGGCAACACTGACAAGATGCTTGTACTCAAGAAACCCTTTGATAACGTCGAGGTGTTGCAGATGGCGCACGCTCTCTCGAGAAAATGGCAGCTCACTCAGATGGCGCGAAAACAGATGGAGGAATTGGATGCCCTGGTAAACCAGCGCACGGCGGAATTGCGCGCCGCCAACGCGCGCCTGACCGGTGAAGTAGCGGAACGCGCTACCGCCGAGAAAGCGCTACGTCGTTCGGAGGAACGTTTTTCGAAAGCGTTCCATGGCAGCCCCGTGCCGATGGTAATTCAACGCCCGGATGGAAAATATTGCCTCGACGCTAACACAAGTTTTCTCGAACTCGTCGGTGCCTCCCGTGAGGCCGTGCTCGCGGGTAGCGCGACATTTTGGGCCGATGAATCCACCCCGGCTGCTCTCCGTCAAGAACTTGCCGCTCGTCACGCCGTCCGCAACGTGACCGCGACCATTCGCACTACCGCCAACGACACTCGCGAGGTTCTGGTGGCGGCCGACAACCTCGAGCTCGGAAATTCTCCTTTTCACTTGCTAATCTTGCAGGACATCACCGATCGCGTGCGGCTCGAAAATGAACTACGCCAGGCGCAAAAGATGGAAGCCGTTGGTCGTCTCGCCGCAGGAGTCGCCCACGACTTCAACAACATTCTCACCGTCATTCTTGGCAACACGTCGATGCAATTGCGTAATCCGCAGCTCGATAAAAAACTAATGTCTTCTCTCAACCAGGTGAAACGCGCCGCGGAACGCGCTACCGCTTTGACCCGCCAGCTTCTCGCCTATAGCCGAAAGCAAATTATCCAGAGGCGACCGCTCGCGCTCAATGAACTTGTCGAGCAAACGGTCGCGATGTTGCGGCGACTGATCGGGGAACACATTGCCCTCGATATGCAGCTGACGCCCAATCTGCCGCCGATTTTCGCTGATCCCAGTAATGTCGAACAGGTCATTATGAACCTCGCCTTGAATGCGCGCGATGCCATGTCCGACGGCGGCAAGCTTACCCTCATTACCACGCGAGTCGAAGTCGACAATGCATCTCGGGCACGCCATCCCGAAGCACAGCTTGGTCCTTATATCTGCTTGGCAGTGAAAGATACCGGTTGCGGAATGGATTCGGCTACGGTGGATCGAATTTTTGAGCCGTTTTTTACGACTAAAGATCCCGGTCAGGGTACTGGGATGGGCCTCGCCACCGTTTACGGAGTACTCAAGCAACACGGAGGCTGGATTGAGGTGGATACCGCGCCCGGTCGAGGCACCACTATTCGCACATTTTTCCCATTGAGCGTCGAGGGATTCGTCGCTCCCTCAGACAAACCAGAAAGTCCACCGACCGAATCCACACCGACTAATGCCATCACTATCCTGGTAGTAGAAGACGAAGAAATGTTGCGCGAATTCGTCAGTGACGCACTGGTGACGCTCGGCTATCGTGTGCTCTCAGCCGCCAATGGTAAAGACGCGCTCGGCGTATGGGCAAAGCATAAAGAAGAAATTGACCTGCTGCTAACGGATGTGGTCATGCCCGAATCGATCTCCGGTCGACAACTCGCTCATACGCTGATTACGGATAAACCAGACCTGAAGGTTATTTTCACTAGCGGTTATAGTTCGGAACTTTTCGGATCAGAATTCGAAAGCGAAAAGAATCACCTTTTCCTGGCTAAGCCCTATTTGCCTGATCGGCTCGCGCACACGGTCGCGTCGCATTTGCAGGCGCGAGGCGTACCAGCCTCTGCGCCTGCTATCGCGTAAGGGGTCGGTCGTACGCCTCGACTGTCGCCTTAAATAGAAGTTGTCAGTTCTCCCGCCGGCGGTATCTTGCGCGCCCTATGCCCAAGCCGATCGCACGAAGCAAGACCCGGAAATCAGTTGCAAAACGTTTCAAGGTGACCGCTTCCGGTAAGGTCCTTCGTTCGCACGCGTCGCGCCGCCACCTGATGTCGGCAAAAAACGCCAAGAAAAAACGTCAACTGGCGAAAATGGGCCGGGTGGACAAAACCGATATCGCGCGAATCAAAGCCAATTTGCCGTTCGGTTAATTAACGATTCACCGGCTCCTCCCTATACGAGGTGGTCGGCACTTGACGATGCCAATCCAAATCGGGGTCCGGCTGCGGACTATAAAGATCACGCCGATTGGCGGGCGTGGTGCAGGAACATTCCAGGGCCATTACAGCAAAGAGGGCGAGCCATTTCACGCGCTCGATCGAACCAGACACTGTTCTTGATGTCAATGCGGAGGGGGAAAAAATGACCCGCCTTCGCTTTTCGCTACCGCGCGGCAGGCGGAACGCGAATGACGAAATGCGTCCGCCAAACGCCGGTGGTTCGGATTTTGTCATTAGGCATTCCTTCGTCATCCGTCATTCGTCATTTAAATGTGAGGTCACTCCAATTGCCGTTGCGCTACGCCAAGCTTCGATGAACGTTTCATTTCCGTCAGGGGCTATGGACTGAGGGCTTACGAACCCCGCCAGGGCAGGAATGCAGCAACGGTAGTCTGACCTTCTTTGCCGTAGTTCTCTGGCGGACTTTTTCTCGATGAAATTGTTGAAAGTAAAAACGGTGCGCTTCGCCGAGGTCGTCGAGAAAGCCGGCCGTCCCGAAACTTATACCCTTTGGCAAAAACCGGCAGGAGATCGGCATCTGCAATCGCAAATTAAAAACAATCGGGTGATGACGATTCAACGTAGTGAAAGTGGAACGGAATTTGGAATGGTTGGCTTCAAACAGGCGGAAGGGGCAAGCCATCTTGTTTTTCCGAAATCGCTTAAACGGTTTGAGAATAGACGGATTGTCGGAATCAACTGGGACTTAGTGGGCGGGAAATGAATTTCCGCACTTGCTAGAGCAGTCGCTGCTGTAACGGAGGCTAGGCTTCAAGCATGACTCGGTTGGTGGGCTTCCAGGCCGCTGACGATTTCAACGATTCGACTGACAAGATGCCGGTCGGCCGAGTCAGGCTGGAAGCCTAACTTCCAACCCCTGGCAGTCGCGTCGCCATGGCGTCGCCACAACAGGAAACCGTGATAATGTTGAATCATGAGCGAACGCGCGATTGATGAGCAAGGCGTTGCTGCGTTGGGCCACGACGAGCTCCTCCGTTACTCGCGGCAAATCAACCTCGCACAAGTGGGAGAAGAAGGTCAGTGCCGATTAAAGCAAGCGCGGGTGCTCTGTATTGGCGCTGGCGGCCTCGGGTCGCCCGCGTCCCTTTATCTTGCTGCCGCTGGCGTCGGAACCATCGGCATCATTGATCAAGACACAGTAGATTTGAGCAATTTGCATCGGCAGATTTTGCACGGGACGAGCGATGTCGGAAGGGAAAAGACTGATTCGGCACGGGGACGCTTGCTGGCAATTAATCCGACACTCGCGCTCGAGACCTACACTACACGTTTGTCGGCAAGCAACGCCAGCGAGCTGATCTGCGATTATGACATCGTCGTCGATGGCTCCGATAATCTTCCAACCCGTTATCTCTCCAGTGACGTATGCGTCTGGGAAAAGAAACCGAACATCTACGGGTCGGTTCATCAATTTGAAGGACAGGCGTCCCTGTTTGCGCCTCATCTCGGCGGCCCGTGTTATCGATGTCTTTTTCCGGAACCACCGCCACCGGAAGCTATTCCGAGCTGCGCCGAAGCCGGTGTGCTCGGCGTTGTCCCCGGGTTAATCGGGCTCATTCAGGCACTGGAAACGATCAAGTTAATCCTTAATACGGGTGACAATCTTCTTGGGCGCCTTTTGCACGTGGATGCGCTGACCCTGCGGTTTCGCGAATTCAAAATTCGCCGCGATCCAAACTGTCCGGTTTGCGGCGACTCGCCGACAATCACGGAGCCGATCGACTACGAACAATTTTGCAATCGAGGGAATGGTTCGAAAGTTCCCGGAATTTCCGCCAGGCAGCTCCATGAAATGATATCTGGCGGCAAGAAAATCACGCTCGTTGACGTGCGCGAGCCATTCGAATTCGAGATTGCGCGCATTCCGAATTCGCAACTGATCCCACTTGGAACAATTCCGGAGCGACTGGCGGACATTCCGCGGACGGAAACAACGGTCGTAATGTGCAAGAGCGGCGGCCGCAGCGCACGGGTGATCGAGTTTCTTCGGGAGCAGGGTTTTGAGAATTTGTTGAATCTCGAAGGTGGGCTTGATGCCTGGCGGGAAGAAGTCGATCCGACGATGCGCAAATATTAGCGTGGAATCTCTCGCGCTTCTTTACAGTAAAGTCTGGGTATTCGGTATTCTTAGTTCAGCAGACGCTGCACTCGAATGGCACAAAGTGGTCCGGCCGCTTTGCCAAATGCCAATCCGGCTCGGACCGATGCCAAAAGATTCGGCTTCGCCGTCAAACATTCACATCGAGCAAGCGACTGCTCGATCCACCTTCACATCAAAAGGTAGTTATGGACATGAACCTAACGACTTATGGCGCAAATATGCGGGCTAAGGTCTGAGCGTTGTATCTGCACCGCAACTGAGTAGGCTTGGTCTGCTCGTAGTGATCGCAGTAATCTGCACGGGTTGTGACCGCATGGTCACACCGAAGCATGCGCAGCAGCTCAAAGATGCGGAGACGAAAGCGGCTTCAGGCGATTTCGCCCGCGCCATTAGTTTGTACGAATCCGCATTGGAAGACCGGCCAACTGACGCGGAAGTGCATTACAAGCTGGCATTGCTTTACGAAGACAAAATGAATGATCCGCTGGACGCGCTTCATCACTTCAAACGGTACTTAGCCATCGCGCCAAGCGGCGCTCGGGCCAACGACGTACAAGGATTCGTGAAACGCGATGAAGTCGCGCTTCTGACCAGTCTGTCCGGCGACGCTATCATTTCTCGGACCGAGGCGACGCGCTTGCGGAACGAAAATTTAGCCTTGAAAAAAGACTTGGATGAAGCGCGCGGACGCAGCCACATCGTTACCAGTGAGCAAGCCGCGACCCCTGCGAAAACGAAGAATCCTGATACAGGCAGACAGACTTATGTTGTTCAGCATGGGGATACGCTCGCCTCGATCTCACGAAAGTTTTACAAGACATCAACGCGCTGGAAACAAATTCTCGATGCCAATCGGGATGTCATCAACGATCCGAAAAAGTTGGCACCGGGACAGACTTTGGTGATTCCAAAACGATAGATGGCAAAGATTATTGAAGTTGGCGCTATTTTCACTCGCAACTCGGCGCGATGTGTGATCTGACTGGAAGCGGCGACTGCCAAGTCGCCGAATCTTTTCTGTTACTAAGCGGGCGACTTGGAAGTCGTCCCCTGCCAGTTAGATCCTGCGTCGATAACTGCTGGTGGGAGCGCAGGACGAAAGGTAGGCATCGTTGCCGTCTCGGACGACGGATCTTTCCTGTCGATCTGGCAAAGACAATGACAAGCTGGAAGTTTGTCGCCCGAGGTCCGAGCCGGACTGGCACCATGGCTGGAAGCCTAACCCCAGTTTACGGCTTGCGATTTCTGTCGCCCGGAGGTTTAAATGGCGTCGATTGCGGACGGGTCGAAGCGTTCACATCGCGGGCACTCATCCCGGTCGGATCGACGAGTGGATTGATCAGCGGGCCGCCCGATTTCTTCTGACCATTGGCAACGTTGCGAATTAGATTGAGGCTGGGCAATGGTGGAAACTGGGTAATTAAAATCGCGGTTCGCAGCAAACGATCCAGGTCGATATCGACCGGTTCAGGCAACTGTGTCGCGCCAGCTTTCACAACGAGCATTTGGCCACCGCGGACTCGAACTCTCTTTCCCGGATATTTGGTCAACCACGCCTCGCTACTTCCTTCGAGGACAATCAGCTTGGTGTAAGTGCGGCGATGGTGTTCAAACATGGCCGTTGTCCCAGTGATTCCGACGGTGAGTGCGCTGCTGCGAATGCGTGCGCCGCCGGAATCCGTCGGCACGCGCAAGAGGATGGCTCCGTTTTCAACGTTCACGTTGCGACCATTTTCTTCAAAAGAAAAAATACTGTTCGCTCCTATCCGGGTAATGGTCAGATCAGCAAAGGTAAGTTCAGTGCGGGAATCAGCGCCGGTGTGGACAGCACTGCCTTCGGTGACGTTGTCGTTGAGATGCGCCGGCCGGGCCGCAGCATGCGGCGCAAGCAAATTTACATCACGCACCACCTGACTGACACGCGCTTCTTTTCTTTGCGCGGCGGTGAGCGACAAAACCGTCGCCGCGCCCAGGAGCAGTAGCAGAATTGAGCGTGGTCCTGAATGGTCAAAAAAAGATCTCATGGTTGCCCCAGAATTTAACATGGCACGGGCGTGGCGGCGAAGCCGCCTTATACCTTATATTAAGATGGCTCCGGCAGCTGCCGGACCGATCCACCCTACCGCTTACTTTGGCGAGACGTCAAAATTGCGACTAACCGCCAGGACCGTCGAACGCGGGAGCTTGATTCAGCGGCAACGGATTATTTGCACCACGCTCCTTTAAAAGTACCAGTCCGTGATCCGTTCCCACCGAATCCGGTATAGTTGGCATTGTTGGTGAAGACACTCGCGGGAGTCCTGCCGCCAACCGTAACTATCACACCATTGAAGATGTTAACGGTATTACCGGCGATGATCTTTGTGCTCGCTCCACCCAACGTCACATCGGCGACGAAGTTGATTGTGCCTTTATTTCCCGGGTGAATAAAGTTTCAAGGTTGTGTCCGCCGACAACAAGCCGTTGCCGATAGTGAGCACACCATCCTTTCCCAACGCTGCCACTTTGATGACATCGGCATGCGCATCGAATGATCCGATTCGCCCGGTCCCAGGGACAATCTGTCCACTGTCCCCGCTATGACGAATATCGATCGTGCCGCGGTCGGCCACGATTTTTCCGCTTATGTTCGCCGTACTATTCGCGCCGGTCGCCAAAATTGTGACTTTCCCACCTGGTCCCGGAGCAGCTGCATCGAGCAAGGAGAGTAATTCGGAAGTGTTGGAAAGGTTAATGGCCACGCCGGTGGGTTTGCCGCTCTTTAACGCGATGTTGCCACCGGTTGCGCTGCGCCGACGCAACTTCGCCGAACCTCGATCGGCGGAGGAGACTTCAATTCGGGAATTTACTGCAACGGAATCGTTAGTTGAGGTCAGATTCACGGTTCCGCCGTTGCCGTGGGAATCGAAAGGCGATTGCACGTATCCGGTCGTTGCTTCGATCGGAGCATCAATCTTGATCGGACCGGCAGCCGTGACATTGATAACTCCGCCATTACCGCCGGTAAATGGGCCATCGGCATTGAAATCTGCCGCCATTCGCCGTGATGGAAGTAAAATCGCCATCGGGCGCGACAACCAATCCGTCGAGCGTGATATTGAGAGTCATATTGCCGCCACTGCCCGGTGCGAAGGGGCCCATCAAGTTCGCGTTAAGGCCATTGGCGAACAAGATCGGAATGGCCGGTCCGGTGCTGCTGAGCGAACCAACCGTCATGGTAAAGTCGCGCGGAGAAAAGGCATCGTTCCCGCTGCCGACGTAAATGGGCGAGACTCGGGAGGTATTGATAAAAGAAATCGTCGGCGCATTGATGGTATCAACGAGGACGCCGGCGCCGAATTCGGCTGGAGCTATTATCGATCGTGATATTACCGCCGGCGGTCAAGGTGCCGGCGATGACTTGCTGGCGCAAAAATGTCGCCCGCTGCCGTGACACTGGAATCGGCTGAAAGTCGAGAATGCCGCCACCGGCGAAAATGTTTCCACCGGCCGAAATGTTGCCGATTGAATCGTTACCATCGCGAAGGAGGCGAAGCAGACCAGTAGTAGGAAGTGATGTCGCCGCCTGCCGTAATCGAACCTCCCACTGCATCGATTCCGTTAGCTGTGGTGATACTTCCACCGGATTGATATTTCCCGGCATAGATGCTGCCAGCGTTGATGTTTTTCGCAGCTTGTAGATCAGCAGTCTCGATCGCGACCGGAGGCTAAGATCGAGCCGACTGCATTGATGCTGCCGGAAAGAAGCGGTACGCCGTGCTCCGATCGCGGAACATGCGAAGCGAGAAGGTTGATGTCGCCTTCGGAACTGAGGGTGAGATTAGGACCAACGAAATCGATGTTCGACGCCTGAATCCCGCCCTCTCCCGCGGTGAAACTGACGCTGGAGTTACTGAAATCGAACGTGAACGGCTCGGAACTAACGAAATCTATGGTGCCGCCATGGCCAACGATAGATGCACGAGTGATCGGACCCGTGATAGGTACAAACGTGAGGGTGCCGTTTGCAGTCAGATCGAGGGTCCCGCCTGCGACATCCGGAAATTTGCTGACGTTGAAGGTCACGTTCCCGCCAATAGAATTAATCGTTACGTCGTGCGCGGTAATGACGCCGCTCCCATCCAGGAAATCGCCCTGCGAAAAGGCGTTAAAGTTAGTGACTGAGACATTGCCATTGACCTGGACCGTGCCTTCTGAATTCAAGAGGAGATTGCCCGCGCCGCTGATCGGGGAGGCAAGCTTCAGCGAGACAGAATCGCCGCGCGCGTAGAAAAACAGATTCGGGATATTCTCAAAGGAAATTCCGTCGCCCAGAATGATCGAGCCGTTTTGCGTCGCCAGCAGAACCGAATCCAGACCTGCAAAGGTCAGGGTACCGCCAGGCGGGCCACTGGCAATTCCGCCAACTCCGATCAAAGCGAGTTTGGTGATGCCAGCCTCAGAAATAGAAATGGTGGGGTTGGAAAGCAGCTCGAGATCTTGAAACTTGAAGGCCGCAATAAAGTTGAGACTAAAGACAGATCCATCGGGCGTATCGAAACCACTGGCGGTATCGAATGGTCTGGTCGAGCCGAAAAACCAGAGTGAGCGTGTCCCGTCCAGTGGCGTGGTGCGATAGATCTTGCCGAAGTTGGTAATTCCATTTGAAGTAATGGTGGGAGGACCGGTATTAATCTGCGAACCTGCGCCCAGTGGGTACGCGTCTGGCGCAGCAATTGTTTCCGGCGGTCCGAATTCGCTCGGCGTCGGCGCCTGGCGGGCGCGTTCTGTTGTCCCGATGGTTTGAACGTGACGTAGGTCGTCCAGGATGATTGTCGTCCCAGCCCCATAGATCGCGAGGTTCGTTTCATATAATTCGCCGCCTTCCCGTTCCTCATCCTGCTCCGCCTCCGTTTGCGCGATTAAATCTTCGCTTCCCATTTTTCCAAAACCTCTGATGAGGCGCGAAGTTTTCATCAGCTTGCGAATGTCGACGTCAACCGGACTGGGCAAATTTTTGGCGTTAGGTTTCGTGATTAACATTTGCCCGGCATGGACCAAAACCGATTCACCGACGCGATTGGGAATAAAGATCCGGCCGGTACCTTCCAGGACGATGAATTTGATGTAGGAATTCTTGTGGAATTCGAGCATTATCGTTGTGCCGGTAATTGCGGCAGTTACCGCTGCGGTATTGATTTTTGCGCCGCCGGCGTTCTTCGGTACCCGCAGCAACATCGCGCCATCAGTTAACTCAAGATTGCGCGTCCCTTCGGTAAAACTGAAGATGGTGTTCGCGCCAAGCCGCGCCAACGTCGCATCAGTAAACATGAGCTCGCTGCGCGACTCGATCCCAGTGCGAACTGCGGTGCCGTCACGAACTTGATCATTAACCGACGCAGGCCGAGCCGGGGCCGCATTAGGCAACAATTTTACATCGCGAACAATTTGCGTGACGCGCGCTTCCTTTAACTCCGCTGCATTCGTGCTACCAAATGCCGCCAGGACGACGCCCAGCAGACAAATCCCTCGAACCCCAGGAAACATAAGCCGGGTAATTTATTCACAAAATCGCGGTGAAGGAAAGTTTTATCCGCCGGCCGGTGGACCAATTGGAGGTGTCGAGCTTGCAGGCTCTGGATTATTTGCTCCGGTTCCGCCAAAAGTGCCTGTGCGCGAACCGTTCCCGCCGAATCCGGTATAGTTTGCATTGTTAGTGTAGACATCCGGCGGTTTGGTGCCGCCAATCGTCACAACGACACCGTTAACAATCCTCGCGGTATAGAAACCTACTGCCGCCAAACATTTATCCTTCCGACGGTGAGCCGGTGACTCTTTAAGGCAAGCGCGACGCGAGTATTCTGGGGCCGACGTTCGTGTCTACAGAGTGGTGCCGGTCAGTGCCAGTAAAAGCCCGTGAGGTTTGCGCGGGTGCTATTGCCAGCAGATGCATTACGAGGGATGGCGGCGGAGGCAATGCGGACTTTGCCATCCCGACCAGGACTGGCATTTTCGAGGAGTGATCCTAACTGTGAGCTATCAGTGATATGGATGGTGTGACCTATTCCTCCTCCCGACCGGGCTGATCGAGTTTGTTTTGCTGCGAGTCGTGCGCTGGGGCTGTCAAACAGCGGTGCACCTCCTAGAGGTTGAGTGGTTACGCGCCGCCAGCAAACGTGCCGCTAGTCGTGTTGTTGCCGCCGTCGAGCGGGCGCTGTAATTCGGGATATTGGTATAAACATTCGCCGGAGTTGGAGCCGGCGATCGTGACACTACACCGTTTTCAATGGTGACCGTATTGGCCGCGAATCACGCGCGGCGGCTCGCGGAGCTGTTCAGCGTGACGTTGGAAACGAAGTCCGATCGATCCGCCATTACTGCCCGAGCATAAAGATGCAACAGCGTGTTGGCTGAGAGCGTGCCGCCGCCGATTCGCAGTGTGCCATTTGCTGCCGAACACGCCAACTTTGAGCACATCTGCGTGAACGCTGGCATTGTTGAACGTGATCGTTCCGTTGCCGTCAATGAGAGCCGAGGAACGTCCCGCCGACGTTGTAAGCTGCCGCCGTTGAAATTGATCGCGGCGGCTCGCTGCACCGTCGCTGCCAAGAATCTGAACAGTGGCATCGTTGGTAACAGTGGCGGTGCCCGGAAACGTTAATGTTTATGGTAGCGTCTGCCGCCGATGTGTCCGCCGTTGCGTGTTATCGATTCTGGAGTAGAGACTGCCGTTAACAGTCAGAGTTGTGGCGGTTACGTTAACTTCAGCACTTCCCGATTGTTGATCCACCATAGTTCAAAATCTGCGTGAGAGGTCGCCGGTAGAGATGTTAGTCGCATCACGTCCACTTCGGCAAATCTCCGGAATGGTGCCCGGGCTCAATTTTGATAATTCCCGTTAGCAACCGCAACAGAGTTTATGCCAGCGGCAGTAATGTCCTGGGCAAGCTTGACCGCTAACCAGCATCATCCCCGCACCGTCGCCGGCTACATTTGAATAAATACTGGCTTCCAGGGCCATTGTATCGACGCCGGGAGTTCCAGTCGCGGTGGAAGCTGTAATGATGTTTTGTGGCATTAAGAACGACCAGCGCACTTCCATCGATTTGCCCCCCGCTGATACAGGCGTAATAACGTCCCTGTCCAATACCCTGTGCTCCGTTGATGTCGCCGGTAGCGTTCAACAGTATCGAGGCGTTGCCGACGATATGGCCGCCGTTTGTCGTTAAGATGTCACCGTCAATAAACCCGTCGCTGGTGATGTTTCCGCCCGCATTTACACCCACCAGCGCATCCGAGCCGATAAATCCAGGGGTGAGAGCGCCGCCGGAGCCATTGAAGGCCGTTGCCTGTGTCTCGAAAAACATGCCGGCACCGGAGTGGAGATCTCCGGTTACGTTGAATACAAGTGCGCCGATATTTCCTATGTGTCCGCCATTCGCGCTAACAAAACCATCTAATTCGCCTCCCACCGAAATGCTATCTGCCTGGACAGTGACAATTGCATCAGTGCCCGTCGTTCCGCCGCCCCCTCCATCATTACGGTTTGATATGCCGATCGCGGCATCGCCTTGAACGTTAAGAGTTCCCAGGGTGCTGCAGAGAACCTGCGCGGAAGAACCGATCGAGCCGCCGTCACGATTGTTGATGAGAACATTCAATGAACCGGCGTCTAGATTAGCCGTGGTGAGGAAAATATTCGCATCCTGCCCGATGTGACCGCCATTTGTATTATCAATCGTTAACGACAACCCGTTGGAACCGTTGAGCGCCAGATTGCCGGCTGATAGTAGCGCGATCGCAGCGCTACCGGGAATATTGCCGCTCCCGGAGTTCGGGATCAGCAGAGATGCCTCGCTGGCGCTTATTGTCGTTGACCCATCTCCGCCGATGCTGATATTTGTTCCGGCCGTGGCGGCGAGCCTTTGCGTGGTCAAGTTGCCAGTCACTTGGATGGCATTCTCCCCATACAACCTGATGTCGTTGCTAGCCGAAATATCACACGCAAGCGCGAGGATTGAATTAGCGCCACGTGCGTAAAAATTTATGTCGTGGAAACCGGAGAAGGAGATCTCGGGTCCCAGAATGATCGGGCCGTTTTGCGTCGCTAAGAGCAAGCCCTGGATTCCAGCGAAGGTAAGCATTCCACCCGGAGCGCCCGATGTGATTCCATTGATCGCGATCAGGCCCAGATTGACTTCACCGCCCGTGGTTAAAACCGTCGGATTGCCGGCCAATTGCAGGGAATTGAATTTGAACCCGGCACCGCTGGTGTTGAATTGCGTGTCGAACCCGCTAGCGGAATCGAACGCCGAAGTCGATCCAAAGATGAATGCCGAAAGAGGTCCATCCACTGACGGGCCCCGCCAAATTTTTCCGTAATCTGTGACGCCATTCGTAGTGATCGAAGGATCCGTTGTGATAGTTGTTCCACTTGTGATTACGTAAGGATCCGGTGAAGTGATTGGGGCCGGCGTCCCGAATTTACTTGGAGTGGCGGTCGGTGTTGGTTTAGGCGTGGGACTAGAGAATGGGCCTGAGCCCTCCGCTTTCTGTGCTGTCACCGCCACATCAACCTGGTTAGGATCCCCCAGGATGACGTTTGTTCCGCCTCCGGCAATCATCAAATTGGTTTCGTACAACTGGCCCGATGTTTTCTGCTGGGATTGTCTGGTCTGTTCAAACGCGATCAGTTGCTCGCTCCCGAGCGGCCCGAATCCCGTGATCAGAAGCGAGCTTTGCATGATCTGCTGAATATCGACATCAACCGTCTCCGGAATTTTTTTCGCGCCCGACGGCATGATGATCATCTGCCCTGCTTTCACCAAGACCGACTCACCGAGCTGGCCGGGTAGAAAGAGGCGCGCTGTTCCTTCGAGGACGATAAACTTGTAGTAGGAATTCTTAGTCTTCTTCGTCAGTGGATGGGTCTCGACCATGACCGTTGTGCCGGTAATTGCAGCAGTTACCGCCGAGGAACTAATTTTTGCTCCGCCCGCTCCCTTTGGCACCCGCAGAAGCATGGCTCCGTCCTGCAAATTCAGGTCCCGCGTGCCTTCATTAAAACTGAAAATCGTGTTCGCACCTAAGCGCGCTAGCGTCTGATCGGGAAATTTCAACTCACTGCGCGATTGCATTCCCGTCCGCACTGCCGTTCCATCCCGCACATCATCGCTTACCGCCGCCGGACGCGGCGCACCTCCGCTCGGCAAAAGTTTAACGTCCTTTACGACTTCCGTGACGCGCGCTTCTTTCAGCTGAGCGGCCGGCGAAGGAATGATAGCGGCAAGAATTAAAGCAAGGACAACAATGTTCCGAATCATGATGCTTGGGCAGATTCGGTGAGATGTTGCCATGCTCAGAATTTTAGAGTGAGGACTAGGGCGCCGCCCAGATTAGCTACTGAGTACTCAAAAGCGCTGTGGTTCGATTGGTTCCAGGCGAAATTAGTCAGCGCGCTCACTGTCAGCCAGTTCCGAATCCGATAATCGGCACTGAGGGCGATTAGTTCGCTGACATCAGTTCGGTCTCCCTCGTAGTAGGGCTTAACAAGCAGTCTCCCAACCGCGTCGACTGAGAAGTTGCGACTCAATTGCACGTGATAGCCGGCATACAATTCGAAATCGCTGCGCTGCGGTGCACTCGGATTGGCCGCAAAGCTTACATTCGCAAGCGCGCCGAGGTATAACTGCATGGCGCGTCCCAATGGAATAGGGAGGTCGGCGCTCGCGACAATCGAGTGATTGGCGAAGAACTGATTCCACTCGTCGTCAGTCAGTCGATTGTAATCATAACGCAGCCGCAACGTGAGATTATGATACTTCGGAAGGTAATAAACCACTCCGGCGATGGCATCGAAGCTGGTGAAGTTAAACTCGCCAAGCCTGTTGTAGTAGAATAGTTCCTGTGAGGCAATGAATTCGCCGTAAAGCGTTTTCACGAGTCTTGGCTGGTAGGCAAAAACAAAGTTCGGCGCGAAAACACCGTCACTGACTACACCACTCGGAGTCAAGGCAACATTTGAAGTCCAGTAATAGGGTGCCGACGCCGAAAAGGTGAACGGCAGATATTCCTGCTGGCGCTTTAGAATCGCCTGTACTCCGAGGTCGGCATCGTTGGCGCTCGGAGCGGCGTAACCGAACGCACTCGCACTTTGGCTGATCGGTTCGCCCGGAAGAAGACCCGGTTCCGATCGAAAAATCTGCGAGCGATCAACGGCCTGTGAGGGCTGCCCCTGCCCGAATGCCTTGTCGCAAGCCAGCGTCCCAATTACGAAACACAACACGATTCCGAGGTTGCGGCGGATCATTGGCACAAAACAACAAAGGATGATTTCTGAATAACTTTGCTGTTTTCGTCAAGCAAATTGCGGGAAAAAGGTGCGTGCGTAGCCGAGTTGGGGCGGTCCGCTGAACCGCCCGCGGCGATGTAGAGTAAATGCGGCCTCGCCGAATAATAGTTTGGGCGCCGCTCAGAAGTGGCCGCCCTGGGGACATTATTCACAGTCCCAACAAACTCCGTTGCCACGGCACCAGCAACCGTTCGGCGCACGCGCTATCTGCTGCAATCGCATCAATGGTCGCACGCGGAGCGATGAAAGATGGTTCGATCTTCAGTTCGTGCGCGGCCTGGTCACGCCGTTTGCGCATCGCTTCCGCCGCGCGTTCCATCTCTTGCGTTGGTCGTTCCCCTCGCCGCCTCCGCGTTTCCGGCCACTCTTCTTCTTTTAAGGCAAGCGCCTCTTCTATCGTCGCCTGAAAATCACGCGTACGCCGTTCTGAGAAATGACGAAATTGCGGCGTTTCTCCCCGCACCGCAGCACGCGCAATCTCGAGCAGCTGGTCGTTTCGCAAAATGTGAAAGGAGGGCCGGTCGAAACGCTGCGCTTCGCGATCGCGCCAATACCACAGGGCCCGTAATACCGCCGCTTCCCGGCCACGAGTCAGGCCCGAGCCGCGGATTCGCCATATCTCTTCCATGTCGCGTTCCCGATCGATTGCAGCCGATACTATTGCGCGCTCACACGATTGCTGAAACCATTCCAGTCGATCGCGCTCGATCAGTTGTTTCTCTAATTTCTCGGCCAGCGCGAGCAGGTAATGCGTGTCGTTACGCGCATATTCCTCCATCTTCTCGGAGAGCGGACGTAATGCCCAGTTCGCCTTTTGCGAGCCTTTGGCCAGCTCAATCCCAAAATATTTCTCTACCAGCGCTGCGTAACTGAATTCGCGCACAGCCAATAATCGCGCCGCGATAACCGTGTCGAACACTCGTGTCGGCCGGAAATCCAAAGCGCGCCGAAGCAAGCGCAGATCATAATCGGCGCCGTGCAGAACGATTTCCTTTCGCGAAAGTGCATTGGCTAATGCGCTCAGATCGTTTTCCGCCAGCGGATCAAGCAGGAAATCGCCTTCCGGCAGACTTACCTGCAACAGGCAAAGTTTTTCGCGGTAACAATGCAAGCTATCGGCTTCAGTATCGATGGCCACGCGCTCGTGCGGATCGATATGAGAGACTAGTTCGGCTACCTGCTCTGGGGTTGAAATCACGCCTTCGTCCAATGACGAATGAATGACGAAATCCGAATTAACCGCCGACTGTTGGGTGGCCCGCTTCGTCATTTGAGAATTTGCCCTTCCATTATCGTTCAATCGGATGCGGTGCGTAACGAAGGAGTGCTGCGGGCGGCATATAAGCGTTCGTTCGTCATTCTTCTCTCATTTCAGCCCGCTTAACAGCAATTCAGCGTTCGTTTTCGTTGCCTCCAAATTCGAGATCAGCGTTTCCATCGCTTCAATCGGCGGAAGCGCGGCCATGGCCTTGCGTAACACCTGCACGCGTTCCCATTCATCCGGGTGATAAAGCAAATCTTCACGGCGCGTTGCCGTTTGCAGCGGTTGAATCGCCGGATACAAGCGCTTCTCCACCAGTGCGCGATCCAGATGCAATTCCATGTTTCCCGTGCCCTTGAATTCTTCGAAAATGACTTCGTCCATCCGGCTTCCGGTATCGATCAGCGCGGTCGCGACAATGGTCAGGCTTCCTCCTTCTTCCACATTGCGCGCCGCTCCGAAAAAACGCTTCGGCTTCATGAGCGCTTTCGATTCCACGCCGCCCGACATGATCCGGCCGCGGCTGGGTTGTAAATTATTGTAGCCGCGCGCGAGGCGGGTAATGGAATCGAGGAGGATGACCACATCTTTTTTCAATTCCACCAGTCGTTTCGCGCGTTCCAGCACCAGTTCGGCCACCTGGACGTGCCGAAAAACGTTTTCATCAAAGGTAGAGCTGTAAATCTGGCAATCGACTTCCCGTTCCAGATCGGTCACTTCCTCCGGTCGCTCGTCTACCAGCAAAATAATCAACACAATATCCGGATGATTTACCCGAATCGCTTTCGCGATTTCCTTCAACAAAATCGTTTTGCCGACGCGCGGCGGCGACACAATCAAGCCGCGTTGACCGCGTCCCAGCGGAGCCAGCAAATCCACCGCTCGGGCACTCAATGATTTCGTCTTGTCGTTCTCCAGCATGATCCGCCCTTCCGGATATTGCGGCGTTAATTTTTCGAAATCGGTTTTTTCGCTCCACTCCGTTAACGGTGCGCCCTCCACCGTAGTGATCTCATCGAGAACGAGCGTTTTCTCGCGGTCACGCGGGAGCCGCAATTTTCCTCCGACCTGTTGGCCTGCGCGCAGCCAGAATTTTTGCAGCATCGCGCGCGGGACGGCGACGTCTTCCGGAACCGGGCGGAAATCGAGTTCCGGCCAGCGCAAAAATGCCAACGAGTCGCCGGGGTGATCGATCAATCCTTCCGCTGTGACGGTCGACCCGGCTCCCAGTGCAGCGCGCGCGACATCCAGAATCTGAAAATGCCGTGTCCGCGTGGCGTGAAAAAGAACGCCAAACTCTTTCGCCAGCTCCACCAATTCTTCTGGCGACATCTTATGCATTGCATTCAAGTCGATAGACGCTGGCGCATCTGTCGCTTTAGCCGGGATCGCTGATCCTGGCCGTTCGTTTTCCTTAGGCGCGTCTGCAGCCGGCATGGGCGATGCCGGCTCTTCTCTCTTGTCCACCCTTCCGCCGGGACTACTAGTCCCGGCGACAGCTTCCCTGCCCTTCTCTCCGGGATCGCCGATCCCGGCTACAGATTCGCTATCCATAAATCCGTTAAAAACCCTGCCTGCTCTGCCAACAGACTCTCCGGCCCATTGTTCCAGATTACGTGGTCCGCTAGTTTTATTTTTTCCGAGAGCGGCATTTGCGCTGCAATAATTGCCTCTGCCGCGTTCCGACCCAGCCCGGTCCGTTGCATCAGGCGCCGCATTTGGATCTCCTCCGAACACGCCACCACCACGACGCGATCGCAAAGTTTTTCTCCACCGGTTTCATAAAGAAGAGGGATATCAGCAAAAAAGTATTGATTCGATTGGCGATGCTTTTCCGCTTCGCGACTCCAATGGCGACGAATTGGCGGATGAAGAATTTGTTCGAGCTGGCGCCGTTTCTCGGGTGCCACGAAAACAATGGCGCGAATTGCGTCCCGATTCAACTCTCCATTTTCAATAAAAACTGCATCCCCAAATGTCTTACGGATTTCGGCAAGAACGTTCTTATCCTGACCGGTAAGCTCGCGCGCCATCATATCGGCATCAAAGAACGTGGCTTCTGGCAACAGCTGGCGCAGGCAATTTATAAAGGTTGATTTACCCGTGGAAATCCCACCCGTAACTCCGATCGCCGGCATCCCGGAACGTAGCACAGACATCTTGTCTGTGGGGCAAACGGGCATCTTGCCCGTTTGCTATCTCACCACAGAGGACGCAGAGGGCACAGAGGAAACTTCAGATTAACACAATCTGAACCCCTCCTCTGTAATCCTGTAAACCGTGTCTCTTAATCAGGTGCAGGCGCGGATGTAGCCGCATTAAACGCGCTCTTCACCGAGTCTCGTGAGAGCAAAACGATCGTAAACACGCCCAGCACCGTTCCGAACGGCATAAAAAGACATTCGCAACAGGCAACAACAAAAACGAAGTGGTAATGTTTGCGCTGGGCGAGAAATCTTCCTGCGATGATGATGCAAATGGCAAGACTTTGCCCGACAAGAAAAAAGCCGCCGCCCAGAATGATGAACAACCAACCGACGAAGGCCGGCGGGGCTTGATTGCCCGAAAACCCGCCGAAAACCATCACCAGACCGATGGTCAGATGAATAAGCGGTAAACAAGCTAAGAACGCAGTAAGCCCGCCAACGATATAGTGAAATATCGCGAGCAACTGAAGGTGTTGTTCTTCTTGCGGGTTCAAGGGACCAGAAATCAAGACGATGACTAATCCACAGATTACGCGGATTCACGCAGATTTTTGGAGATGAGGCGAAGCAGAACCATGAGAAGATTTAATCTGCGGATAACTTCAGCATGTTCGGCAAGACATATCCGAATGCTAACAAAAGCGGGAAATGACGAAGCCCAAATCCGCACATACAACAGGGAGAGAAAATATTGTGCGGTGGGACGTTGTTAGAGCGGCCCACAGAGGAACCACAGATTTCAGAAATTATTGGGAGGCTGCTCCCCGAATCCGTGTCATCCGTGTCAATCTGTGGCTTACCCCTGTCGTGTGGCAGAACCGAATTTGGTCCACGAGGAACCGGGAGACCGGCGCAAACAGGTCCGCGTTATGGATTACGCTGCGGAACGCAACGGACGCTTTTTAGGAAGATTATTTAGTATCAGGTTTTGCCCTGTGATGCATTCGCTTGCGCAATTCGGCGCATTTGTGTTCCAGCTCACTGATCTGAAGTGAGAGCAAAACGGCGCCCAGGTCGGAGAGTGCAGTGGTGGGACGCAACTCTGCCAGCCACGTTTCCAAGGCGACCTTACTCTTTGGGATAATCATGTTTATGTTTTTAGGAATGGTCAGTCTTATGTCGTAGGAACACTATTTACGAAGCTGAACCACAGCTAACTTTGAGCGTAAGGCATGCCAGGCACTATTTGGCGAGAAATCATGGCTAGTTATCCTATTTATCGTTAATATAGTGCGACATTAGGTCGCACTGCCGTGTTCGCACTAACGAGATAAGAGCAAATGACGAAGGAGGCAATCGGGGGAAGAATCACCCCGACATACATCGTGGCCCAAGAAACGTTGAACAGAAAATAACGAAGAGAACGTAGGGTTTTTGATAAGAATCCAGATGCTTCGTTTCTTTAGTTGGCTTCTGTTAAGCAGCGAATCATTCTCATTCATCTCTTGGAGCCGTGTCGTCCCAAAATATTAGGGACGATGACGGCGCCCGTCTTCCAGAATAGAGAATTGCGGATTCCTCCCGCGCAGAACGATGTAGCTGCAAGCGGTCAATCCTCCCGCACGGTCAAAGAATCAAAATGCGTTAAAGACGTCGACGAGAGCTATCCCCGTCTCTCCGTTTTTACCAGAAACGATCGCCGTGAAATTGCCGGTCGGCAAAGTCGTAAGAATCGCCGCCTCGCGCCCATTCGGCGGAGCCAGACCAGTAAGGAATAAATTTCCCGCGCCGTCGAAGGCTAGATCGGACTGGAAGAGTCATGTTGGACACTATGGCCCTTTCGAGGTCGATGTAGCTGCCCGCCAGGTGAAGAAGGTTGAATGGAAATGCTACACTGGCATGCAATGAGAGGTATATTCTACATGCCTGAGGCAACCGACCGACGCCAGGCGTTGACGATCAGTAATTTCTGATGTTCCAGGACGTCGCCACGGTTCCGAAGTAGACACTGCTGCTGTAAGTGGTCCCGTTCATGAGCCAGATGGCGCGAGCGCCGGGCTATTTTGCCAGAGAATGTCCATCTGGCCGTCGCCGTTGAAATCCGCTGCACCCACAATGTTCCAGGATGTCGCGACGGTGCCCAGGCTCACACTGCCGGTGTGAACGGTGCCATCCATAAGCCAGATTGAGACGCGCGCCGGAGCTATTTTGCCAAAGAATGTCGGGCTTGTTATCGCCGTTGAAATCGCCCGAGCCGACGATCTTCCAGGAGGTCGCCACCGATGGCAGGAAGATGCTGCTGCCAAAAGTGCTGCCGTTCATGAGCCAGAGGGCACGGGAACCGGAGGTATTTTGCCAGAGAACGTCTGCCTTGCCGTCACCGTTGAAATCGCTTTTCATGGCTCGCGGTGCTGAAGACACGATTTTGAAAACGCTGCCGCTTCAGCCGGCAGGAAGAGCGGGACCAAACAGGCCAGAGCTTCGGACGTTATTATTGAGATACCATATCGCCGTCTGTCGCGTGCTTCCATTGTAAAGCAGGTAATCCGGCTTGCCGTCGCCATTAAAGTCCGCTACCCCTACGACGCTCCAGCCAGCAGGAAGAGTGGGCCCATACAGACCGGAGCTGAAAACGTTGTTGTTAAGATACCATATCGCCGTCTGTCGCGTGCTTGAGTTAAACAGGAGGTAATCTGGATGGCCGTCGCCATTAAAGTCGGCTACCCCTACCACGCTCCAGCCAGCAGGAAGAGTAGGCCCATACAGGCCGGAGCTGAAAACGTTGTTGTTAAGATACCATATCGCCGTCTGTCGCGTGCTTGAGTTAAACAGGAGGTAATCTGGATGGCCGTCGCCATTAAAATCGGCTACCCCTACCACGCTCCAGCCAGCAGGAAGAGTAGGCCCATACAGGCCGGAGCTGAAAACGTTGTTGTTAAGATACCATATCGCCGTCTGTCGCGTGCTTGAGTTAAACAGGAGGTAATCTGGATGGCCGTCGCCATTAAAATCGGCTACCCCTACCACGCTCCAGCCAGCAGGAAGAGTAGGCCCATTCAGGCCGGAGCTGAAAACGTTGTTGTTAAAATACCATATCCCCGTCTGTCGCGTGCTTGAGTTAAACAGGAGGTAATCTGGATGGCCGTCCCGATTAAAGTCAACCACACCCACCACGCTCCAGCCTGCTGAAGACGTTGTTGGCGGTTCGACAGCGATTCCTCCAGCTCCGCCGGGCACCGCTGCTATCGTTATCGGCATAGGATCCAGTACACCCTCAACACTCACAAATTCCACTACGGAGTCACCAAACGTTACAAATAAATTGCCGTTAGAATCGAAGGCCAAATCATTGAGAGCTGCTGGTTGTGCTGGTGTTCGTGGCGAGAGTACTAACAACACCCGACGGGCTTATCTCAAAAATGGAATTGGCAGTAGGGTCAGTGACAAAAAGACTTCCAAAAGGATTTCCAGAAGGCTTGAATGCGAGCCGGAGGGGCTTAAGGCCCGAAGCAAATATTGTTCTCTTTCCATCAGGAGTAAATTTCAAGATTGAGTTGTGGTCGGGGTAGGCCAGATACAAGTTTCCAAGTGAATCGAAGGCTAATCCTTTCGGATGCGATACGTTCGAGGCGAAGACGCTGCTCCTGCCGTCCGGTGCAAATTTAAGAATCACTCCTTCACTTGCATTGCTATCCTCACTTTTGCGGGAAACAAAAAGATTTCCGAACGCATCGAAGGCCATTCCATCCACATCCAAATCTGTGGCAAAGGTGGTTTTTACCCCCAACGGGGTGATCTTTTTAATAGAGTTGGCCGATCCGTTGCTTACGAAAAGGTTCCCGCTCGAATCGAACACCATCGTTTCAGGGCCCGCGAGACTTGTGAACGTGGTTTCAGTGAAAATGATGTCATCCGAGGAAGAAAATTCCAAGACGACGCCTTGCTTAAGCGCTCCGACAAATAAGTTCGTCTGTGCGAATGCCACGCGCGAGAAGGACGCCGCTGCTAAACAAGCAATAACAAATTTAAGATAGATACCGAGCAACAATTCACGCATTTGTTCTGATTCACCGGTAACACGCGCCGCAGAAGTCACTTTTTGTACATCGGCACTTCTGGCAACTGCGGTGGCTGTATTAATTCCTCTTCCTCTTCGGTCGAGTTGAAGGGGGTGCCGGCCGGCGTGACAAGATGTGCGGTGACGAAAATGACTAGGTTACGCTTGAGGTGCTGGTCTACGTTTGTGCGAAATAACCGTCCGACAATCGGGATATCTCCGATGATAGGTGTGCGATCCTCTGTCTTTTGCACATCTTCGCGCATCAAGCCGCCGAGCACGACGGTCGAACCATCATAGACACTGACGCTTGTAGTAACCTTGCGAGTACCTGAAGATCGGCTGATTGATTACATTCTGAGTGAGAAGAACCTGCGAGTTCAGTGCGTTGGTGAGGATGCTAGGATTTATCCCGAAGATTGGGCTTCCGTAGTTAACGAAACCTTCGAACTCGACCACTTGGGGGACCAAGTTGAGGTCAATGGTGACGCCATCTGGCCCGACGACCGGTTCGACCTCGAGAGTGACGCCTGTATTTCGTGTTTCGAACGCCGTTGGCGTCGTAGGCGTTACGACGCTAATTGAAACGGTTCCGTTTCCGCTACCCCCGCCAGTAATATTTGGAACCTGCGGTGGTGTAAATTGGGTCGGATAGCGAAACTCGCGCACGATCTCGATCACGGCGCGTTGACCACTTTTTGTCGTCACCCGTGGTGCGGAAAGCAGATCGATACCTTTCTTTTGGTTCAGTGCGCGAATGACGACCTGAAACTGTGGGTTCGTCATAACGCCGGCAAGACCGAAAATTCCCGGCGCGACCGCCGGCGCACCCGTGCCAAGAAGCAATGCATCGATCGCATTGGCATTAATGGCGAAGTCACCGCTGCGGTTGCCAGCGGTTACAGGAAACTGGTTCGTGGTCGGAAAGGGGAAGTTTGCTGGGTTGGCTGGAGGAGGGGCCCCTCCGGCGCCAACAATTTTCCCCGAGTTACCAGTGATGTTAAACGGTCCAAGCAACCAATCGAAGCCAAGCTCCTTCAGATTGTTTTGCGTGATCTCGACGAATTTAGACTCTATCTCGACCTGCTTCGGCCCAGCTACGTTCGCTTGTTCAACCAGTGCATCTACCAATTCCAGATTATCGATCGTGTTGCGAACAATAAGGCGGCTGCTTTGCGGCAGGAAGTGTGCGCTCGCTCCCGGTGGAAAGGGAACGCCCTGACTCTCGAGAAACTCGCGCGCGCCTTCGCGATTGACCAGCAATTGTCCTCCTGTCGACTCCTGAGTGTCTTTACCCGTGCCGGCTGGTGCCCCGGCCGCTCCGGTCTTTGTTGCTCCCTGATTGAGCGCGCTTACCCCTACGTTTACCGTGCTGCTTATGAACCCAGGCGGGACGCGATATTCTTTTGTCGTTAGCTCGTTGCTCTGCTCGCTTAATGGAAGAATCAGAACGGCGTAGGGCTCGACCTTGACTTTCAGGCCGGCCTGGCTGGCGATGTAACGCAAGGCTTCTCCTAACGGGATTTGGTTTAAAGTCAGAGTAACCCGGGCTTCAGCAGGATTCTCCGGCGGGAGCGAGGGTGTCGCCGGGCTCACTCTGGGCACCGCAGGTGCGACGCCAGCCGCGGGTGGCGGCGCGCTTTCCCCGGCGGGCAATGCCTCTGCTGGTGCCACGGCTCCGCCGACTGTGGTTGTCCCCGTCACCGGAGCGGGCTCAGTCGAGCGGCCTATTGAATGTAGCCGCAGCACAATGTCGACCCCGCGACGTCCCTCCGTCGTCGGATCGTTCGCTGCCGCCTGTTGGCGCAGGAAATCGATTGCCTCGCGGATACTGGCATCGCGAAATTCAATCCGCGGAATAACGATATTATCGAGCTTGGTGCGAATTCGCGCGGTATTACTGGAATCACGCGCAACCACGTTCTCGATCGGCCCGGCGCCTGTTCCGTATTGGCGGACTGGTTGTTCCCAACCATGCTCGACCTGCCACATGGCGCGACCCCGTGTCTCGTTGTAGGCCTGCGTGCCATACTGATATTTGGTCAGATCAATGCGTTCCTGCCCCTTGCGCGCCGCCGTATTGTAAGGATCAAGATTTAAGACCTGATCGTAGCGTTTCATTGCCATGATCGTAGCGTCCCGACTGATAAAATCCTTCCGCTTCCGTCAGCAGCCTTTTCACTTCCTCGACTTTGGCGAGAAACTTCGGTCCCATCGTTTTGTTGATGTAACCGGGATCGTGCAGATGGGTCAGCAGGGTCCGCGCTTCCCTACAGTTCGGGTTGTAAGCGTCGGTTAAAATTTCGTTCAGAATTTGCTCGGCCTCTTCGTATTTGCCCTCGGCAGCGCGTTGCTCGGCCAGCTTGACTCCGCTTTCGCAGAAGCCTTCGAGCGCGGCGGAATAGGACGCCCCGCTTGCGCCTGGCAGGTAATGCAACGCCGTCCGGAAGTCGTCGTGTGCAACTTGGTACTGCCTGGCGCTCAGTTCCGATTGCGCGCGCGCCACAATTTCTTCGCCGTGCGGGATGCGGGCCTGACGCCGGGCAACTTCGCGATCAGCGATGTTTGTTACGTTTTGTGCTTGCCCAAGAGCAGGCAAGCAAAGGATCAAACCCGACACGAGGAGCCGGGCAACGGTGGTGAAGTTTTTCATGGAGCGATAGGGTTTTACTGGCTGAGCAGACCTATCTCAAGCGGTATATCGGGCTTTTGACTGCTGACGATCACCGCCTTGGCCGGCTCAACATCTATTAGTTTGTATCTAATATCCCCCTCCGGTGGCAATGAAAATTCCTGGTCTTTTTTGACTACGAACTCCCGGCGCTCCCTCCAGGAGTAGACAAAGGTGGCAACCGATTCGGGGGAAATGGCCACTCTTTCCTTAACTAAGGTCAGTTGCTCATGAGTTTCCGTATTCTCCAGGGTCAACTCCGAAACATCGATGTCAGTGCCATATCTGTCCTTAGCCGTTTTTTCCCTGAACTTTGCGACCCGGAAGTGGGTACCAGCAATGGTGTCGCCGATTTTCACGAACTGCGTGGGCTGCTTTAGATCGATGGTGTTAATGCCAAAAGTATCTTCGGTGCGGGAGGCAAAGACGAGGCGGAAGGGCTCCTCCGAAAACGACTTCAGTTTTAGTTTCGTTAGGTAATCTGGGTGCGAATTCCGGTCGGTCGGGTTGGTGTGTCCCTGCCATTCCTCGAAGTTATTGAACCCGTCGCCGTCCGGATCTTGTTCCAGCACGTCGGCGTCGGCAATGGGCAGGCCGAATTGCTCGATCCATTCGTTCGGCACCGGCGGATGCACTTCGGTGGTTTGCAGGGTTGCGGGCTGTCCGTCCGTACCGATGAAATGTTTTTCGGGAACAAAAAGCCCGGCACGCCCGCCGAAGGTCCATTGCGGCGGCTGGCGCAATTTTTGCAAAGCATCTTCTGCCTCTTTCGCTTTGCCGGGCGGGGAAGCGGGCCGTTGCGCGGGATGGGATTGCAGCTCGGCGAATTGCGATTGGAAGCCGGTCGCCCGCCGGAAAATGCAAAACGCGCTTACCAGCAAGACCGCGATCCCGACGATGAGCAACGCCCGCTCGTAATTCTTCTTCAGCCAATCCATCAGCTCGCTCTCATGCTCATGCTTATGCTGTTACTCTTGCTCATAATCGAAATCCTATTCATGTCTTCCACCGTTCGAGCACGAGTATGAGTATGGGTATTCACAATCTGAAATTCACCAGCTCGACCCTGGCCGAGAGGTCAATGTGTTCGTTGCCGACGATAAAATTTAACGGCCCAGCCGGAGTAGCTGCTGGCGCGGCGCCGGTCGGATTCGGAGGAGGAACTGCCGCACTAGGTCCTGCGTTTTCGCGGGGTGGGCCTTTGTCTTTCTGGTTCTTCACATAGATCGCGCGAATGATGAAAAATTGCTCATTTTCTGCCGCAATCTGATTGATCACCCTGCGTCCGGCAGTCGGCGAGGCGGAGATTGCGAACTCGACCGTACGTTGCTCGATCAGTTTCGGCCCGGGCGAAGGCTTCGACGGAGCGCGTGGCGTTGCGGCGGGGACCGGCCCAGCCGCCGTCCCTGTCCCGGGACGCGAGATTCGATGAAATGCCGTGATGGCATCGACCCGCGCCTCGATGATCGTATTTAGTAAGAGCTGGATTTGCGAAAGCTCCTGGCCGAGCGCGGGCGCGTCATCGGGAGCGGGAAGCGCGGAAACAAATTCATCGAAGCCGAGATTGAAATTGGCCGGCAGCTTTACCCGATGGCTCCGGGCGTTTTCAGCGACAGCGCCGATCGCCTGACGCAAACGCGTCTGGAATTCGTTCGGAGCGAGCGGCGCTTCCGGCAACTATGTGCGTCTTCAACTCCGCCTTTAGTTTGTCGAGAGCGCGCTTGTATTCGTCGAGATACGTTTTCATTTTCGCGACATTCGCCTGGCTTGGATACGGATTGCCGCTCTCCAATCGGGTCTGTTCCGCCGCCGACTACTCGATACGTCGCCATCGCATCTTCAAAGCTGCTTTTCGTCCACCAGAGTAAACCGAGAGCGACAAGAACAGCACCGCCGGCAACGACGATGAACGCACCCCAAAACGGGTTTTCGCGAAACCAATTCATGGCAGAGGCAGAGATTCCTTCAGATCGAGCTGAAGCTCATAGGGGAAGGCCCACTCGGTGTTATTGGGCATCGTGGGCTTGATCACTTTCTGTTGATTCTTCGGATCAATGGCAAAGAAAGGTGAACCCACCAGGTTCTTAAAATAATCGACTACCACTTCCTGCTGCCGCGGGTTCGACAAATACAGTCCTCGAATAAGCAGCCCATTTATGGCGGGCCCGCCGCCTTTTCCCGGCCCGGTCGGACGCGCTGGCGTTATCGGGGTTGGAACTGAAGTGGCGGGTTGCGGCGCGCCCGACGCCGTGCCTCCCGGTAACGCCGGGGTCCCAATGACCGGCTTCCCATTCGACAACGGAATCAATTCGGTGACCCAGATATTCTCTTTCGGCAATCGCGCGTTCAGGTCTTCTAATAGTTGCGGCCAGAAACTTCGCGCGGTAACGGCGTTCAACAGCGGCAAGGCGAGGTTATCGAGGGTGGTCGCATCCTTGCGAATCCCATCGAGTTTTCCCTGCAAACCTCGGAGCGTCTCTACTTTTGCGTCCACCTGCTGTTTGGTCGCCCGCAAAACCCCGCTCCCGTGCAAATAAAAAATGCTCCAGCCCAGCAACGCCGCGATCATGCACCCTGCCGTTCCGATCAGGAATGGTCGCCGGCGTTCTATTTCGCGCGCACGAATCACCGTCGCCGGCCGGAGATTTAATTCCATCGGACAACTGGCGACCGCTCGCAGGGCCAGGCCCACAACTTCCCCCAAAAGATGAGCAGATCGCGCAATGTGCTTCGCATTGGCCTCGTTCGCGATGGCAACGTTGCGCACGGGGTTAAAGAAATCGATCGGAGCCTGCAATTTCTCCTGGAAAAACTCGCGCATGTACGGCATGCCCGAGCTACCGCCGCACAGATAAATTCGCGCCGGCGCCTTGCCCTGTTGCTGCGTTCGATAATGGCTGATCGATCGCATGATCTCCGCATGCAGACGCGTCATCGTGCTCCGGATAATTTTCGACATTCGCGCGACATCCGGGTCGGCCGGGTCGGCATAGGCACCTCCGAGACTGACGAAACCGTTTTCTTTCTTCCGGCCTTCGGCAGCGGCGAAAGGTTCGTTGAACTCCTTCGCCAGCGCCGCCGTGACCGAACTGCCCCCGAGCGGAACACTGCGCGAAAAAATTTTCCCCGGCTCGATGAAGAGCAGATTGGTGGTACGAGCGCCAATGTCGACCAGAAGCGAGGGCTCGGTGACATCGCTGTAGTTGTAGCGAAAGGCGTTGTAGAGGCCCATGGTCGCGACTCCGATCACTTCAGGTCGCAGCCCGGCTGCTTCCACCGCCGCGTTCATTCCCTCAAGCAAATCGGCTTTGATCGCGACCAGCACGACTTGTAGCTGCTCCTCGGTCCCGCCACCGACGAGTTGGTAATCCCACACCACTTCGTCGATCGGGAAGGGCACGTTCTGTTGCGCTTCGAAAGCAATAATGCGATCGATTTTTTCCTCTTCGACCGCTGGCAGCCGGACAAACCGCGCGAAAACAGATTGGCCCGAAATGGCATAGTTCACGCTCGCGTTTTTGATCCCTATCTCATGCAACATCTCCTTAACGGTTGCGGTGATCTGCGCAGGCCGAATCGATTCCCCCGCGGTCTCGATCGCCATCTCACGCCGTTTGTAATCGCGCAGCACCAGGCCGCCTCCGGTTTGCGGACGAAACTCCGCCATGGAGATCGCTTGCGACCCGAGGTTGAGGCTAAGAATGCGAGGCGACCGTGGCATGCCGTTAACAGTCCGAGATCACAAATCCTAGCATTTCATTAGCGCCAAGGGCATGCCTCGCGACGCGGCAGAGGACCAAGGAGCGGCTGTTTCTAACATAGAGTTTAGGTCTGAAAATTACGGCGTCACCGTGCCGTTTTGATTTGGCAGTACCGGTCCCAATAGAGCGGCGCAAACGGGGTTTCGTTTTTGTTCAAAACCAGCCCTGCGACCTGGGGCAGGGTCGCATACCACTGCGGTGCGGCTCGGTTCAAACTCAACTCATCTTTCAGCGCGCCCTGCTGCATTAGCTGCACGGCAACATTTTGCAGCGCGGCGTTTGTGATTGTCCGCCCCAGCATCAGGCGCTGCAACGTTTTCGGAGTCACATACATCACCGAACGGTTGTCGCGCGCGGCTGCAATGTTGACGTGGGTAACTTCGCCGGTCAGCAACTTGCCATTAAACAAGATGAAGCATTTCAGCGTCAGCTCGTCGGTGAACTCGGGCGCCGAGGCGAAGGTCACTTCCACTTCCAACCAGCGTTCGCGCTGATCGGCCTGGTATTGTTCCGCGCCGGTATAGGTGAATTGCGGCGAGGAAATGAAGTTGGTCGTGATTTTCTGCAATTGAAAATCCACCGCCGCCCGCGGTTGCGCCATTGCCGTCGTCGCCATGGCCGAGGCGATGATCGCGCAAATTAGAATTCGCTTCATTTGGTTGTTCCGTTCACCAGCTCTATGTGTTCCCTGAAATACTCTATCGTTTCACGAATCCCTTGATCGAAATCTATCTGTGGCTCCCAGCCCAGAATTTTTTTTGCCCGCGTAATATCCGGCTGACGCACTTTCGGGTCGTCCTGCGGCAACGGCCGATACTCGATGCCGGATTTCGTGCCCGTGATCCGAATAATCTCGTCCGCAAACTGTTTGATCGTCATCTCGCGGGGATTGCCAATATTCACCGGCTCATGAAAATCGCTCATCGCCAGTCGGAAAATTCCATCGATTAAATCACTGACGTAACAAAAAGAACGCGTCTGCGAGCCATCGCCGAAAATCGTCAGCGGTTTACCGGTCAGCGCTTCGCCGATGAAAGCTGGAACTACTCGTCCGTCGTGCAGACGCATTCGCGGGCCATAGGTATTAAAGATGCGCACGATCTTGGTATCGACGTCGTGATAACGGTGGTACGCCATGGTCATCGCTTCGGCGAAACGCTTGGCCTCATCGTAAACGCCGCGCGGGCCGATCGGGTTCACATTTCCCCAGTAGTCTTCCGTTTGTGGATGCACCAATGGATCGCCATAGCACTCCGAGGTTGAGGCGAGGATGAATGTCGCCTTCTTGTCCTTGGCCAAGCCGAGGGTGTTGTGAGTGCCGAGCGCTCCCACCTTCAAAGTGGGGATTGGCAGCTCGAGATAATCAATTGGGCTGGCTGGAGAAGCGAAATGGAAGACGAAATCGATCTTTTGCTCGGGTAAAAAAATGAAGTTCGAAACGTTGTGGCGAATAAAATGATAGTTTTCGTTGCCGGCCAGATGACCGATGTTCGCCACATTGCCGGTAATCAGATTATCGATCGCGATGACGCGGTGTCCTTCCGTCAACAGGCGATCGGTCAAGTGAGACCCGAGAAAACCGGCACCACCGGTCACCACCGAAACGGGCTTGGCAGAGGGAGACATGCTGGAGTGATCTTTCTAAGTCAGGCTACCCTGGCTGACGAGCAATTTCCGCTTGCTTAAGAAAAATAACCCACGAAACACACCGAACGACACGGAAAGGGAATACATTGAAAATTCGAGGCGGAGAGATGTCCACTAAACACGCCAACTAACGCCAAAGGAAATTCTCTTAGTTTTTTTGTGTATTTCGTGTGTTCCGTGGGCCAGTTTTAGCGTCTTTTAGCGTATTTGGCGGATGAAAGGAAACATGCGCATTCTTTCCGGCATTCAACCGACTGGCATTCTGCATATCGGCAACTACTTCGGCATGATGCGGCCGGCGATCGCCCTCCAGGATGAAGGCGAAGCGCTCTATTTTATCGCCGATTATCACGCGCTCACCAGCCTGCGCGATCCCCTCGCCTTGCGCGAAAATAGCCGGCGGGTCGCCCTCGATTTCATCGCTTGCGGATTGAATCCGGACAAGGCTGCGCTATTCCGGCAAAGCGATGTGCGACAGGTCACCGAGCTGGCCTGGATTCTCTCGACCGTAACGCCGGTCTCTCGACTTGAGCTCGCGCATTCTTACAAGGATAAGATCGCGCGTGGCGCACCAGCGGCCGCCGGCCTGTTCACCTACCCGGTTCTGATGGCAGCCGACATTCTGATTTACGACAGCGATATCGTGCCGGTGGGGAAGGATCAAAAGCAACACCTCGAAATCGCCCGCGATATCGCCACTCGCATTAACGAAACATTTGGGTCAAAACGGGAAGGGCGGGTCTTGAAACTGCCGGAAGCACGGATTCAGGCGCAAACGGAAGTTGTTCCCGGAATCGATGGTCAAAAAATGAGCAAGAGCTACGGCAACACCATCGACATTTTTGGAGACGAAAAGGAAATGCGCAAACGAGTGATGAGCATCGTGACCGATTCGACAGCGGTGGAGGCTCCCAAGGATCCGGATACGTCGACCATTGTGCAACTTTACACGCTGGTCGCTTCCAAAGAGGAGGCTGAAGAGATGCGGGAGCAGTTTAGAAAAGGCGGCCGCGGCTACGGGGATTTCAAAAAACAGTTGTTCGAAAAACTGTGGGATTATTTTGCGCCAATGCGGAAACGGCGTGATGAAATCCTGCGGCACAAGGATTACATCGAGAGCGTCCTCGCACAGGGCGCCGGACGTGCAAACTCGATCGCGGACGGAGTGATGAAACGCGTGCGCCAGGCGGTAGGCCTGTAGCGGCTGGTCTGCGCAAACCGTTGTGCCCGGCGGGGTCAATTCGGAAACTCAGGCGCTGACCGCGGCGGGTGCTTTGAGTTCACCAAAAATCAAACGACCACCGGCCGTTTGCAGCGTACTCGAAACGACAATTTTCACTGTCTTTCCAATCAACGAGCGCGCGTGATTGATCACGATCATGGTCCCATCCGGCAGGTATCCCACGGCCTGGTGCGGATCGCGTCCTTCCTTGATCAGATGCAATTCCATTTCGTCACCCGTCAGAACGACCGGCCGCAGCGCGCGCGCCAAGTCATTCAAGTTCAACGCCGTCACCTGTTGCAAACGCGCCACCTGACAGAGTGAATTATCGTTGGTGAGGAGCCGTGCTTGCAACACCTTGGCCGCTCGTACGAGGCGGTCATCGACCGAACCCTCGCTCGATTCGCTCTCATGAATCGTTAGCTCGATTTCTTTCGACCGTTGCAATTGATTCAAAATATCGAGCCCGCGCCGGCCACGTTCGCGTTTGACCGGATCATGCGAATCCGCCAACATTTGCAATTCCGTCAGAACAAAGCGCGGCACGATCAGGGCACGACTAAGAAACCCGGTGGAACACAATTCCGCGATGCGTCCGTCGATGATGGCGCTGGTATCGACCACCAGCGGTTCGGGCTCGGAGGCTTCACGGGTGAAACGGACGTAGGGTATGATGAGCGAGAATTCATCGCGCTTACTTCGCATCGCCAGCATCATTCCGAAGTAAGCAAAGACCACGTAAATCACCAACCGGACCCACCATTGGGTTTCGTCGGGTTGATACCGTAAAATCTGAGAGGCGCTCAGCAGGTTCGCGAAGATGAGGCCGAGCAACAGACCAAAAGTGGCCGAAGAGAACGCCCGCAGGGTAATTCCCTTGAGAAGCCTATCTAAGAGGACAACACAGAGTCCCAGCACCACCCCGAAGAGGAGACCGGGCATCAGGTTTTCGAGCAGCTCAGCGGAAACCAACGCGCCTATGACCCCGCAGGTGGTCACAAACAGGACCCGCAAAAGATTAACAGTAGAAAGCGGCGTCATATCTCAGGGAGAACTCCGCCGCTTCGCCGGTGACGGCGATGGTGTCGCCTTGGCCGCGGAATCACGATAAAAGAGGACGCCATGTGTGCGTAGGTTTGCTACCAAAGCACGCATATCGCGGGCCAGATCGGAATCCTTTATCAGGCTGGCAAGCAAGCCATTGCCGTTGCTCGCCTCGCGGATTAACTGCGTCGCCGCCGAAAAGGTTTTGCGCGCTTCGGCGATTGGGGCCTGCAAATCATCGGCATCCTTTTTGGCCGCCGCCATCGCAGCATCGGCCTTCTCGACCACGCCATCTAGTTTCTTGGAGGATTGTGCCAACGAATCCGTGGTTTCACTCAAATGATCAATGCTCGTCCGCAAGTTGCGCATCGTTTCCGGCGGCAACGCCTCGGTATTTAACCGAGTGAACGTGCCGTTAATATTTTGCACCGTCCCGCGCAATTCCTCGATTAATTGGCTTCCCGCATGCGTCAGGTCATCAATTCCACTGGGGGGCGCGCCATCCACGACAGCATTTTGAGGCAGGTAATCCGTCGCCGGGCCGGGTGGCATCACCACACTCACAAATCGGTCGCCCAGCAATCCTGAACTTCCCACTGTAAACTTGCTGCCTTTCGGAATCTTGACGTAATCGTAAATGCGCAGCGGGACCGCCACGCCTTCCCCTTCTCGCAAAAGCCGCGGCCCTCCCCCCACCCGGCCAATCCTCGCACCACTGAGCAAGACATCCGAGCCTTTGAGCAAACCGCTCGCGTCTTTGAACCGAATCGTCAGATCGTAATACGTTTTGAAGCCTTCGCCGACTCGACCAAACTTGACCACGAATCCCGCAATCATAGCGAGACCAATGGCCACGAAAACGCCAACCTTCAGTTCCAGGGTCCTATCGCGGTCCATTTATCGCAAAAGCATTCGCTAAATTCCAATCTTAGCCAGCACGATCTTGATGCGGTGCCGCTTCGGAGCGGCCGAGCAGGAAATCCTGAATGATCGGATCGTCACATTGTTGCAACTCCGTGGGAGTGCCGTCGAAATAAATTCGTCCTTCGTGCAGGTAAGCAATGCGATCGGCGACCTGCATCGCGCTCTTCATGTCGTGCGTGACAACAATGCTCGTCATCTGAAATCGCGCCTGCAATCGACGGATGAGATGATTGATGCTGTCCGATACCACGGGGTCTAGCCCGGAAGTCGGTTCGTCGTAAAGAACGCACGACGGCTGCCGGATAATGGCGCGCGCGAGCCCGACGCGTTTGCGCATTCCGCCACTCAGGCTTTCCGGCATCTTGCTGTTCTCGCCTTGCAGCTCAACCACTTCCAGCACTTCATTGACACGCGCGCGCATCGCCTTCACATCGCGCATACCGGCCTCGCGCAGCGGAAACGCGATGTTCTCTTCCACCGTCATGGAATCGAAGAGCGCACCGCTTTGAAAAAGAATCCCGACCTTTTGCCGGATACTGGTTAGTTGCCGTTCGCGCATGCCGGTGATGTTCTTGCCGGCAACCCAGATTTCGCCCGCATCCGGCTGCATCAATCCGATGAGATGCTTGAGCAAAACCGATTTGCCACCCCCGCTCCGGCCGATAATTGCCAACGTTTCCCCCACGGCGACATCCAGATTGACTCCCCGCAAAATCTCCTCGTCGCCAATCGCTTTGCGCAAATCGCGTACCGCGATCATCGCGCCATTGCGTGTCGTTGGTTGATCTTTGATCGGCATTCCCGCCGGCAATCTTTCCCTCAACGAGTAAACCTTCAACCGCCCGAGGACATTAAATTATTAAAAAGGTTAAAACGTTAAATGGGACGCTTTCCGTTTTAACGTTGTGCCCTCTTTAACAATTTTAACCCCGCATCATTGATATCCCGCCGGATACACAATGTTCAGCGCCATAGTCAGGAAAAAATTCGAAATCAGAACTGCGAGTGAAGAAACCACCACCGCCTCGGTCGTGGCTCGGCCCACCCCAACCGCGCCCTCACGTGTCGTCAATCCTTTGTGACAGCAAATGAAAACGATCAATAATCCCAAAAACGAACGCTTTAGACACGCCCATGATCAAATCGCGCAATAGCGTCCATCGCACCATGTTGGCAACATAATAGGTCCCGTTGATGTCCAGGAGGACGATAGCCACAAGATAACTGGCGATAATACCAAAGCCGATGCATTCGGCCACGAGCAACGGCATCGAGATCATCATTGCGAAAGCGCGCGGGAACGACCAGATAATCAATCGGATAAACCGCGAGCGCGCGAAGGGCATCGATTTGCTCGGTCACTTTCATCGTTCCGATCTCGGCCGACATCGCCGCGCCGACACGACCGCTCACCATTAAGGCCGAGAGCACCGGCGCCAGTTCCCGACAAATCGCCACCGAAACCACGGCGCCGGTGGCCGAACCCATCCCAATCTTGTTGAATTGAAAATAAGTCTGAGCGGCGAAAACCGCACCGGTAAAGCCACCGGTTACGATCACGACCAGTTGTGACAACAATCCGATCTCGACCATTTGCTCGAGAAACAATCGCCATCGCAGCCGGTGGGTGAAGGCGGATCGAAAGGTATCGGCCGCCAACAGGACCACCTCTCCCAAATCGCGGACAAAAGCAACGAGTGGCGCCCCAATGGCAATGAAAAAACGCGCGATCATTTTCGCCCCCGCCCCATCGCCCGCTCCGGGAAATCAGGAAGCGAGTGGTTGCGTCCTCGATTTTGAGCGCATTTCATCCGGCACCGCGCCAATGAAACGCGGTTCCAGTCCGATTTTACGAAACATCGCACGTAAGTCCCGAAGGGTAATCGTAGTTTCGTCCATCTCCAGATAAACCAGATCGTGATTGCGATCGACCTTGTAGCGCAGGCCCGGAATTGCTTCCAGCTGGTGATCAAGCTCGAGAATCTTGTCGATGTCGCGTAAACCGGCGGCGTAGACTTCAAGCTCAATCATGCCCCGAATTTTACGATGGCCGGGGCGGAAGCAAAGCTAAAACGACGTTGCGTCGACCGGTTGCTTGGTGAACAAATCTGATGATGAAGCGCACTTTTTGGTTATTTGGAATGGTCTTACCCTTGTTCCTTCTGGCTGGATGCGAAACGACCCCTTCCGGCATTCAAGCCGCAAAAGTGGCGATGGCGCAAAAATATGCCGCCGAAACCCCAGGCGATTATTTTATTGGCCGTCGATATTATAAACCCGACTTCAAATTCTGGGGCTACGTCCGCCGTCCCGGGCAGCCTTGGAGCGAATCGCAGCTCGTAATGTTGAACGAGAAGCAGAAGCTGGCCCCCGATCGCGAGCGCCTCGAGTTCGGGAGCGACAATAATTACGAATACAAGCTCTACGGTTACTTCAGCGGCGACAAGGTCTACGAACCCGCCAGCAACACCATCTACCCGGAGTTTGTCCTGAAAAGCTACGAGGTCATTTCGACCAACCCGCCTCCGATTTTCTCCAGCCAACTTTCCGGCCGCGCCCAGGCTGAGGTGAGCCGGTATCAGATCGAGAAACCGCAGCTTTAAAGAGAATGACGGAGCACGAATGACGAATTAATGACGAAGTACGAAACAAGAAGAACAGATTTTATCGCCGGGCGTTCGTTCCATGATCGCCATTTCGCGTCCCCCTTGCAATTCGTGATTCGGATTTCCTTCGTCATTAACGCCAGTCCGGCTCGGACTCATCCGTCATTCGTCATTTGCCATGGTTATTGAGGGCACGGTCCGCGATCCCGCGGTGGACGAATTCGTGCGCTATCTCGCAGTAGAACGCAACGCCTCTGTGCGCACGCTCAAGGCATACAGAAGCGCATTGGCAAAAATTCGCGTCCACTTGAAGATGAAGCCATGGCTAAAATGCCGGGCCGACGACTTCCGCGATTATCTTTTTCATCTCTCGAAAGAAAAAGCCGCCCGTAGCTACATCCGGCTCCAGTTTTCCGCCCTGCGTACGTTCTACAAATATTTGCGGGCCCGGAAAAAACTGACGCACGATCCGAGCGCGGAAGTGCAATTACCAAAGCTGCAAAAGCAATTGCCCATCGTGCTTACGCGGCAGCAAATCGAAGAGCTTCTTTCCGCGCCGTTGCGCGTGAAAAAAGAATCCGCTGCGCCAACCTGGATGCCGCTGCGCGACGCCGCTGTTCTCGAATTATTTTACAGCAGCGGCCTGCGCTTGGCCGAATTGGCCGCGCTCGATGTCGCCGACGTTGACCTTTACACCGAGTCGGTCCGCGTTCTTGGAAAAGGCAGAAAGGAACGCGTTTGTCCGGTCGGATTGCCCGCGCTGGAGGCAATCCAGCGTTATCGCACTGCTGCGAAGGTACATAGCGGTCCACTGTTTATTAACAAAGCGCGCCGCCGAATTTCCGCGCGCTCGATTTGGCTGATCGTGCGCCGCTATTTGCGTTTCACCAGCATCCCAATCTCGATCAGTCCTCACAAATTGCGCCACAGCTTCGCCACCCACATGCTCGATCGCGGCGCCGATCTTCGTAGCGTCCAGGCCTTGTTAGGCCACGCCAGTCTATCGACCACCCAAATTTATACCCATGTTACGGTCGAACGCCTCAAAAAAGCCTACGCCGACGCGCACCCAAGGGCGTGATGCTTCGGTAGTGAATAGTGACTAGTGATAAGTGAATGGTAAAACTGGAAACGTCGGGCGTAATGATACTATTCACCAGTCACTGATCACCATTCACCAGCGCGAGCTTCCAGCTCGCGTCAGCCCGCACTCGCCGGCGCCGCTTGCGGCGCCACGCCTTTGAAGACGAGCTTCCCGCCTTCAGCGGAAACGTGCACGATATCGCCCGGCTTCACATTGCCGCGCAGCAATTCCTCCGCGAACGGATCTTCCAAATAACGCTCCACCGCACGCCGCATCGGACGTGCCCCGTATTGCGGATCGTATCCTTTTTCGATCAGGAATTCTTTGGCCGATTGCTCGAGCTCGATGTGCACATCCTTGCCTTTCACCCGGTGCAAAACCTTGGCGACTTCGAGTTCGACGATTTGCATCAGGTCTGCCTTGGTCAGCTGATGGAAAACAATGATGTCGTCGAGCCGATTGATGAATTCGGGTTTGAACACCTTCTTCGCCTCTTCCAGCAACCGGTCACGCATCGCTTCGAACTCGTGCTCGCCCAACGGCTTGGTCGCGGCAAAACCCATCGTCGTCTGTCTCCGCAAAATGTCCGCGCCGACGTTCGACGTCATAATAATAATGGTGTTGCGGAAATCGATCTTGCGCCCAAGCGAGTCGGTAATCTTTCCGTCCTCCAGAATTTGCAGAAGCAAATGCATCACATCGGGATGCGCCTTTTCGATCTCATCGAACAGCACGACCGAATACGGCCGGCGTCGCACCGCTTCTGAAAGCTGACCGCCCTCTTCGTAACCGACATAACCCGGCGGCGACCCGATCAAACGCGACGCCGTGAACTTTTCCATGTACTCCGACATGTCGATCTGAATCAACGCGTCGCGGTCGCCGAACATGAATTCAGCCAGTGTTTGGGCGAGGAAGGTTTTACCGACACCAGTTGGTCCAAGGAAAATAAAGGAACCGATCGGCCGCCGCGGGTCCTTCAAATCGGCGCGCGAACGCCGCAGCGCTTTGGAGATTGCGGTCACCGCTTCCTCCTGCCCGATGACTTTGCCTTTCAACTCCTCTTCCATCTTGAGGAGTTTTTCGGTCTCTTTCTGCTCCATCCGCTGCAACGGAACGCCGGTGACTTTCGAAATGATGTGCATCATATCGTCGCCGGTCACGAGCACTTCTTTCTCTTCCCGTTCTTGTCGCCACTTCGCCAAAATGGCGTCGAGCTTTTCCTTGGCCTGCTTCTCCTTGTCCCGAAGCCCCGCTGCCATTTCAAAATCCTGCGCCTTGATCGCGCCCTCTTTTTCCCCGCGAATGACCTCGATCTCTTTTTCGATCTCTTTCACGTCCGGCGGCCGCGTCATCGAGTTGATGCGCGCACGCGCACCGGCCTCGTCCATCACGTCAATCGCCTTGTCCGGCAGGAAGCGTCCGGTGATGTAACGATCGGAAAGTTTCACCGCAATCTCGAGCGCCTCATCGGTCAGCTTCGCTTTGTGGTGCGCCTCGTACTTCGGCCGCAGCCCTTTCAAAATCTGAATCGCTTCCTCAATCGTCGGCGCATCCACTTTCACGGTCTGAAATCTTCGTTCCAGCGCCGCGTCTTTCTCGATGTATTTGCGATACTCGTTCAGCGTCGTCGCGCCCACACACTGCAATTCGCCCCGGCTCAATGCCGGCTTGATGATGTTGCTCGCGTCCATCGCGCCCTCGGCTGAACCGGCACCCACAATCGTGTGCAGCTCGTCGATAAACAGGATCACATTCTTGCTGCGACGAATTTCGTCCATCACCGCTTTGATCCGTTCCTCGAACTGACCACGATACTTGGTCCCGGCGACCATTAACGCCAGATCAAGCGTGATCACTTTCTTGTCACGCAATAACTCCGGCACGTTGCCCGCGGCAATCTCCTGCGCCAGTCCTTCGACGATCGCAGTTTTGCCGACGCCAGCCTCGCCGAGCAACACCGGATTATTTTTTGTCCGCCGGCAAAGCACCTGGATCACGCGCTCGATTTCGTTTTTCCGGCCGATAACCGGATCGAGCTCGTCCTTCTTTGCCAGATCCGTCAGATCACGCCCGAACGCGCGCAGAGCCGGCGTTTTTACGTCTTTTTTTCCGCCGGTCGCGGTGCCAGTTCCTTCCTCTGCCTCGCCTTCTGGTGGCGTGAAATTTGGATCGAGTTCCTTCAAAATCTCATTGCGAGTGCGCTCGATATCGATCTCGAGACTCTTCAACACTCGCGCGGCGACACCTTCGCCTTCGCGCAGTAGCCCAAGCAAAATGTGTTCGGTGCCGACGTAAGAATGATTCAGCGCCTTTGCTTCCTTCCCGGCGAGCGCGAGCACTTTCTTCACCCGCGGCGTGTAGGGAATGTTGCCGACCATTTTCGTTTCCGGACCCGACCCGACCTGCTTTTCGACCTCCATCCGCACCGTCTCGAGATCGAGCCCCATCTTCTGCAAAACGTTCACGGCCACGCCCTGGCCGAGCTTGATCAAACCGAGCAGGAGATGCTCGGTGCCGACGTAATTGTGATTGAAACGATCGGCTTCTTTTCGCGCAAGTTGCAGGACTTGCTGAGCGCGCGGGGTGAAGTTATTCATTTTTTTCCGGCCCGGAATTACCCGTTACCTCTGGCTCCCGCGCCACTTTACTAATATCAGGCTTGGGGAGCGATTTCAAACGTTCGCGGATTATTTGCGCACGGAAGTGATCGCGCTCTTCCGCATTCAACTTCTGCTGCGTGCTCTTCTGCAAATGCGCCGGCTGTGTTTCGATGAAGAGTTGATCAATGCCCAGACGTTTGTCTTCCGGGAATGCGCCCAGATCGATCCCGAGCTTCACCACGGAAAGCAGGTTTAACGCTTCCTTCGAGGTCATAGCATGAGCATAAGTGAGCAAGCCGTACGCCCGACCGATCTGATCCCACAGCGTGTTCGGTCTTTTCTGAATCAAAACCTGACGCGCATCCTGCTCCTTCTCGATGATGGTTTCGATCACCTTGTTCAGGCGTGAGATAATCTCGTCTTCCTTTTCCCCAAGCGTGGTTTGATTCGAAATCTGAAACAGATTTCCCATCGCTTCGGTGCCTTCGCCATACAATCCGCGCACCGCCAGCCCGATCTTGTTCACCGCCTGAATGACCTGGTTGATCAATTCGCTCAAGACCAGGCCAGGCAAATGCAGCATCGCCGACGCGCGCATTCCGGTTCCGACATTGGTCGGGCACGCAGTCAAATATCCGAGCTTCCCGTCGTAGGCGAAATCGAGTTTGGCCTCCAGCGCACTGTCGACCTTGTCCACCAGTTTGAACGCCTGCCGCAATTGCAACCCCGAGCGAATTGATTGCATCCGCAAATGGTCCTCCTCGTTAATCATCACGCTCAGGGTCTGCCTGCGGTTCATCACAACAGCGCTGCCCGTGCTCTTGGCCGCGTGTTCGCGACTAATAAGATGGCGTTCCACCAGCACCTGTTTTTCCAGCGCCGACAAATCCTGAAGCAATTCCGAAAATGGCTCCTGCATTTCCGGCAGCTCTTCCACCCGCGGCTTGATCAACTCCAAAATCATCGTGCGTTCGGCCTTCTTCGCCCATCCCGGGAACGCGCGGTTCCGGAGATTACGCGCCAGCCGCACCCGGCTGCTCACCACGATCTGGTGGTGCGGGCCTTCCCCGCGCAACCATTCGCCGGTGCTCGCCATCAAGTTCTGAAATTTCATTTCGATTCCGCCAGTTGATTTTCCAACTGCCTGATCTCGTCCCGCAACGCCGCTGCCGTCTCGTAATTTTCTTCCTGCACCGCTTTGCGCAGATTTTCTGTTAGCGTCTTCATCCGATCGCTCAACGCCAGAGTCTTTTGCGCGTGCGCGGGCAACTTGCCCACATGCGAAATACCCTTGTGCATCGCCTTCAAAAGCGAATTCAATCCCTCCGCAAATGCGACATAGCAGCTGCTACAGCCGAGTCGGCCCGTTTTCTTGAAGTCAGCCTGAGTAAATCCGCACACCGGACAGCGCGTGCTCGACCCGCCCTTTTCGATTTCCTCCGCCGCCCCGATGCCGAGCAGCAAATCCGCCAGCGCGAAACCCGTCGGATCCTGCACTCCTTTTTCCTTCGAACAGCCCTCGCAAAGGTTCACCTTCTGCATTTTCCCGTCCACAATCTGTGTCAGGAAAACCGCCGCATCATTCATTTTGCAAACGTCGCACAACATCTTAATAAATTAGACCTTCGCCTGGTCTAAACATTCAACCCCGTCATCTGCTTAGCATCTCGCGCGCCGAATGGTCGTGGGAATCTCTCAGGAGTAGATCGGCGTCCCGCCTTCCCGCGTGATCTCGCGGAAGCGGGCAATCATCCGGAGGCTAATCGGCCCCGGTTTTCCCGTCCCGATCACGCGTCCGTCCGCCCTGATTACCGGAATGACCTCTGCCGCCGTGCCACTGAGGAGGCACTCGTCGGCGATAAAGACATCGTGCCGGCTGATATCGGCTTCGGAAATTTTGATTCCAAGCTCCGCCGCGATCTCGAACACGACCGAGCGGGTGATCCCACGCAACGCGCCCGCCGTGATCGGCGGTGTAAAGATTTCGCCGCGCTTAATCACGAAAATATTGTCGGCCGTGCATTCGGCGATACAGCCCTGGTCATTCAACATTAACGCTTCATCCGCTCCCGACAGGTTGGCTTCGACTCTCGCCATCACGTTGTTCAAATAATTGAGCGATTTCACCGCCGGATTGAGCGAACCCGGACCGGTCCGACGTGTCGCAACTGTCACCACCGTGAGACCGTTCTTATACATCTCCGCCGAATAAAGCGCGATCGTGGTCGCAATGATGATCACACTCGGCCGCTTACATTGCGCCGGGTTCAATCCGAGATTGCCCACACCGCGGGTCACAAGCAAACGAATGTACCCGTCCCGCAGATCATTCTTGCGGATCGTTTCCAACAACGCCTCGGTCATTTCGCCATGCGACATCGGAATATCCAGGCAAATGGACCGGGCCGAATCCCACAGCCGATCCAGGTGTTCTTTCAACCGGAACACGCGGCCGTTGTAAAAACGAATGCCTTCGAAAATCCCATCGCCGTAGAGCAAACCGTGATCGAAGACCGAAATTTTCGCGTCTTCTTCCGCGCGAAATTCGCCGTCGATGAAAATTGTCAAAGGCTTAACCGCCTTCTTCGTTGCCGACTCGTTTGCCGGTTTAACCGCATGCGAAGTTTTGCGCGGCTCTGCCACTAACGTTCCACCATCCTCATTCGCTGTAGTTTTTGTAAGCACAAAAAAATCTCCGATGTTCCTGCGCTAATTCAAGGGGAAGCTTTTGATTGAAGCGTTAAGGCGTGAAAGCGTCGCCGCGCGCCATTTCAGGCCTTCATCCCTTGGAATGCTTCGACGGCTAACAGAGTTCGACTCCTTTCCCACTGGGAGAGGACTGAGGTGAGGGCAATCCCCGCTTCATCGCTCCAACGCTTCAACCTTCCGTCAGCAGCCCATCCGCCATATGCAGTTGCCGATCTCCCAGCGTGGCCAGATGCGGATCGTGCGTCACCACGAGTAACGTTTTCTTGCGTTCCCGCGCCACCGACAACAGCAAATCCATGATCGCTTCCCCGGTCTTGGAATCGAGATTGCCCGTCGGCTCGTCGGCAAAAACAATCGCCGGATCATTCACCAGCGCCCGTGCGATCGCCACCCGTTGCTGTTCGCCGCCGGAAAGCTCGGCGGGCAGGTGTTGCAACCGTTCGCTCAAACCAACCGCGCGCAGACTACCTGCAGCCGCATCCGCCTTAACCCTGCCGCTGATCATTCCAGGCAGCATCACATTTTCCAGCGCAGTCAGCTCCGGAAGCAGGAAGTAACTCTGGAACACGAAACCCATTTGGGTGTTGCGGATGTGCGCCTGCGTCTGCGAACTGCCGGTGTACAGCCGCCGCCCTTCGAAGTCCACCGTCCCCTCCTCCGGCCGCTCCAGTCCCGCCAACGTATATAGTAAGGTGGTTTTCCCGGCTCCCGAGGCGCCAACCAAAAAAACCGCCTCGCTTCGCTGCACTTCCATCGAAATACCCCGCAAAACTTCGATCCTTCGCGGCCCCATCCGGAAGGAACGCTTTAAATCCCGCGCAACTAATTGCGGATTCCGATTTTCCATCGCGCGCACCTTATCGCGTCACCGTGCGCACAGCAATTAGGTGGGTTGGCCGCCTGCTCGCGAACGCTTTCGGAGCTCCGTCATCCGCCAGTGCGGCTCGCACCGACGATAACAATGCGGCTTCGCTGCCATACTTAGCCGGAAGAAAGACAGGATTGTGCAGGATTCCAGAGAAGATTATTCTGCCTAATCCTGTCTAGTTCGGTTTTGCCGCTGTTGCTTTACCGAATAAACCCGAGCGAAATCAGCAATGGCCGGTCGATCGCGCCCGTCACAGGCAGGTCATTCTCTACTTGGTAATCCTCAATTGCCGCCTGCGTCACCGCCCCGAGCACGCCATCAACCGCTTCGCTGAAATAACCAAGCTGTTGCAGCGCGTATTGCACGTTGGCAATGATCTGGTCCGGCGGCAAACCATTGTAGCCGTAGATCGGCCCATCATACGCGTAGTTCGAATTGTAATTGTCGTAACCCCAAGCCGGATACCAATAGCCGAGGTCCCACGCGTAAAACCCGCCGCCGATCAAAATGATGGTGTGGCAATGATTCCGCCACCAATCACCATCATGATGATCCCGATGCCGGCGGCAGGCATCGTTGAAACTCATCGTGTTAGAGTTGTTGAAATTGAGAACCGGGCGACCGCTGTGCGGTGGCGTGTTCGTTGCCGGCATCGGCCGGCCATCGTTCGTCTGCCGTCCATTCGCCGTCTGCGTCCCGTTGGACCCATCGGTCCGATTCGTCCCATTTGTCTTATTCTGAGAATTGTTTTCATCGTCGCGGTGCCGCCGCGTCCGCATCACCCCTTGGTTCGGCAGGTCAACCTGGCCGCCGGCGGCGGAAACCTGCCCGGCGTTAACGGTGCTCTGGGGGGTACCCTGCAGCGAATTCACCCGCATGCGATTAAAATACATCGCCTGGCGGGCCAGGATCTCCGAACGATCCAAAAATTGCCGATAGACGCGCACATTTGTATTTGGATTAGCTTGCACCGGACTTTGCACATTAACGTTCCCCGGGTAATTGCGGACTGCCGGGACAGCCCCGCTTCGAGGCGCTACCGCACCTTGTTGCACAGAACCGCTCCCGCTTGAACGCGCAGGCGCTACCGCACCGCTTCCGGATGAATGCGCGGCGCCGCCCCCGGACGAATGCGCGCTTGCCGATGAACCCGCACTTCCACTCGTAGCACCCGCAGTTCCACTCGTCGCCGACGAGGTGCTACTTTGACCATTCGCGCCGTCGGCACGTGCGTTTCCCGCCGCGGCCAGAACCATTGCCAGACCGACCACGAGAATTTTGTTCATTTTAGCCTTTCTTATAAGACAACATTATTCTGTCATTTATTCAACACCGCTGCCGCCTGTTTGCCTCGATCATTTTTATCCGGCGGTAGGAATGGCTTTCCAAGCCGTCCCAAAATGCATTCCTTCAATGTTGGTAGCTGAATTGGAGGGGCAATCTCCGCGGGCCCTTCCGTTGTTTGCGACGCATCCCAGACATCCGGCCAAACAAAACCGCGCGGCAGATTACCACCGCGCGGTTCAAAGAATCCTTGCTCCCTGTCCGCCAACGGACGGACTCGCCGTGGCGAGCTCTTACGTCATTCCCAATGTCGCCAGGGTCTGCTCATCGATGGTCGCCGTTACATACAAGCCATGATCGATTTGATATCGCTGGATCGCGCTGCGCGTCCCCGGCCCCAGGATTCCGTCGATCGGCCCATAATAGTACCCTTGCTGCGCCAGTGCCCGTTGCACCTCCACCGTCACGTCGCCCGGCGCAGCGTAGCCGTAGCCGAAGATCGGGCCGTCGTAAACATAGTGGCTGTAATAGGGATCATATCCGTAGGCTGGATACCACCAGCCGCTATTCCAATACCAGTAACCGCCACCGTAACGGACGAGGCGGTAATTGCTGCGCCGCCACCAATCGCGGTCGTGACGTTGCCGCCAATTCCAGCGCTGCGCCGCACTATACGACCACTCATTCCCACTACGCTTAAACTGCTTATACGCTTTTTTGTTCCATTGCGCATTGTTGTTGGTGACAACGTTCGTCTGTTTGGATTTCTTGGTGCGCTGGATGTTTTGCTGGTTGTAATTGGTGTTCGCGGCGACGTTCGACTGTCCCTTCTTGTTCTTGTAATAGCGGTTGGTCACCTGCTGATTGCTGCTTGGCTGCGAGGTGACATGCTTCTTACTCGTCTGCGAGCTGGTCGTTTGCGAGCTAACATGCGGCTTAGTCGTCTGCGTGCTGACGCGCCGATTGCTTGTTTGCGTCCCGCCTTTCTTTGGCGCGGGTGTCGCCTGCGTCGTGGTTTGCGCCTGTTTCTTTTTCTTCTTTTTCTGTTGATCGTCGGTCTGCGCCGCCTGCACTGATGCCAGACCAACCAACAGGACCGTCACTAAGGTTACTAAACGTTTCATAAGTTAAATTTTCCTTCTCTTTCTTCGACACCTCGCCGCTTCTATTTATTCAACCCCGCTGCTGCCGCATCGCCTCGAACAAAACAATCGCCACCGCCGTCGCCAGATTCAGGCTCCGGGTTCCGTGCATCGGAATGGTGATACAACTCTCACGGTTCTCGTCAAGACCCGCTCCGGCAGCCCTTTGGTCTCTCGGCCAAACACCAGGAAATCGCTGGGTCGAAACGTTACCTCGAAATACGGCTGCTTCGCTTTGGTCGTTAAATAGAAGAACCGCGCAGACGCATTCGCCTGTTGTAGTTCATCCAAGGTCGACCATTCCCGCACATCGACTTCATCCCAATAATCCAACCCCGCCCGCTTCAGTTGCCGATCATTCAGCGAAAACCCGAGCGGCCCCACCAAATGCAAAGTCGATCGTGTCGCCAGACACAGCCGTCCCACGTTCCCCGTGTTCGGCGGAATCTCCGGCTCAACCAAAACAACATTAAACATCCGCCAATCTTTAAACCGCGGATGACGCTGATATCACGAATAAACTTCTCACCTCTCACCAATCACTTCTCACGTCCCACTCCACCACTCATCCCCATTCGACGTTTGGTGTTTGCTTCCTAAGACGAAACGAACATTTCATCACACTTCGTCAGCAATCGTCTCAACTAAGCAAACTACCTTTTGCTAGTAGCTTGCACTGGAAGCTTCGTCATCCCACGTCATCAGGAGTGTGCCCATTTTTCTGCAGCCGGGTGACACAAAAATCAATAGCATTTTCGTTGCTTCGACTCGGCCTTCCGGAGTCAGTTCGAGTGCCCACGCCAGCTGGGTATCGCATAGGCGACCGCAACTTTGTAAACCTCACGCCGCTTACTTGGGGCGAAGAAGTTCCTCAGATTCACAGTTTCTTCTCCGCGACTAATTCCTGAAAGCGCGGATCGTTGCGGATTTGATCCCAGATGGGATCGAGTCGCAGCCATGCCGGAGTAATCGCATACCCATAGGGTATCTGCAGCAGTCGCTTGAGAATGGGAATAGCGTGCTCCGCGTCCCCCACTAGAGCATAGATTCCCGCCATGTTTTCCTCTTGTGCCGGGCCCTCGAACGGATCATTGGAAGTGGGCCGCATGGCCATGGCTTTTTGTCCTTCGGCAACGGCTGAGGCCGCTTCGCCTAAACCGGCATAGGCCCAGCCCAAATAGGCATGCAGCGCTGCCTCGTGATTGGGCGCCAAAGAATCGAGCGTTACTTTCTTGAGCTGGCGCTGAGCTTCCTGCACCGCCTGTTGATAAGTGGCGCGGGCCGCAGCAACTTCGCCGGCACGCTGCTGACTTAAGCCAAGGTACAAAAGCGAGAGCCAGTCTCTGTCGTCCTCGACCGGCGCACCGGCCAGCGCTTTTGAGAAAATCTCTACAGCCGCATCGTAACGCCGCTTGAAGAGAGCCTGCCACCCACGCATCAACGGCTCGGTGCCGGGATTTGCCAGCAGCGGTTCTACCGCCTCAAGGTCTCCCGCTCCCCAGAAGGCGTGCGCTTTTAGATCGAGGGCAGTTCCATTTGTCGGCTCCAACGCAAGGATGCGGTCCGCTATCGCATGAACCTCGGGAAAACGGCGCATGTCGCTATATGTCGACGCGAGATTGACGGCAGCATCGATGTTACGAGGATCGAGCTCGACGGCGCGGCGCAGCGCCGCGATCGCCGCGTCCCAACGTCCAAGCCGCCGCTGGATAAGCCCGATCACTCTGATCACATCAATGTTATTCGGAAGACCCTGCTCGGCTTGCTGGAATTCCGCCAGTGCCCCGGTGAAATCGCGCTGCCCGTAATAGCGATAGTAACCAAGCGCAAGATGTGTCTCCGGCAGATTTGGATCGAGCGCGAGAGCACGATCGACCGCATCCTTAGCTGCCGCCAGCCCCGCCGGGCTTGGATCATGTCCTCCCCAGTAACTGAGACTTTGCATATGGGAGAGACGCGCCCACGCCAGCGCAAAACTGGAATCCAACCGCACGGCCTCTTGATATGATCGAATCGCACCCTCCACGTTGGAGCGATCATCCGAGCCGCCTGCAAATACGCGA
>CAWAHI010000023.1:0-147065 GCA_963781735.1 uncultured Verrucomicrobiae bacterium
TCCTCAAGGGTCTTGGCCCGGCCGTCCCAGAACTGCGTCTTGTTATACACGGCGTTCAGAATCGTCGGCGCATTGCGTTGGCCAACCCGGCCTTTTACACCAACAGAGGTGGGTTTTCTGTCGGTGAAAGCGAGATCTGGATTATGGCAGGTGCTGCACGACACAGTGCCGTCAGCCGACAGACGGCGTTCGAAAAAAAGTTTCTGACCCAGCGAAATTTTCTCAGGAGTCTGCGGATTATCCGCGGGAATTGCATCTCGAGTCAGCTCCACTGGCACACCAACTTGTTGAAGCGACTTCGGTTGTGCCAAGGGATCCGTTTCTGCCGTTGATGGTTGTTTTGAGCTCTCCTTTTTAGGCCAACGCTGACAACCGACAATTAGCGTGGCGATCCCTGCGATGACTACACCAAGGATCAAAACGGATTTCACCTAAGAACGCAGTGTACGTTGCGCCCTATATTCACAGAAGCGATTTTTTCAGTTGGGTTGATTCAAGCTGCTATGGCTTCAATGGTTTTGTTCCGTCTCTGTTGATCGCCGGACGCGGCGAGCCTTCACTTCGACGCCCGCTTCTTTTTCAAGCGCCTTGATCAAGGCGGAGGCGTTCTCTTGTCCGAAGCCAAGCGCGACGGCCGACTTAAGATTTTTTCCAACAACTCGCAGCGCCGGAATGGGTGACTCCACACTTTCAGCAAATTTTTCAATAAGGCCCGCGTCCTTGAGCATGAGCTTGAGCGCGAAACTGGGAGAAAAATCGCGTTTCAAAATATTCTGGCCATTGCTCACAAGCAGTGGTGAGCGGAAATCGGCGACTTTTACGACTTCCATCACCGTCTTCAAACCAAGTCCCGCTTTTTGCGCGAGCACGAGGCCTTCCGCCAGGGCTTCCAATTCCAGCGCTACGATAAGATTGCCCACCAGCTTCATGGCCACCGCGTTTCCGTTCTTGCCGAGGTAATGAACGGTTTGCCCCAAATGCTCCAAAACAGGTTTCACTTTTTCGAAAACGGCCTTGTTGCCGGCGGCCATGATCCAAAGCTTGGCATTCGCGGATTCATTTTTGCTGCCAAAGACAGGCGCATCGAGAAAATCCGCACCCGCTTCGCGTAAGCTTCCTGTTCTCGCAAGCTTGTCGCGGGAAGGACCGTGCTCATGTCCACCGCGATCTGGCCTTCTTTGATTCCACTGAGAATTCCTGCCGCGCCAAAAACAACGTCCTCGATTGCCTGGTCATTGCTTAAGCTATACATGACCAGATCGACATCGCGGACTGCATCGGCCGGTGTATCGGCTACGCCTGCGTCTTTTCTAGCAAATGGCTCGCATTTCTCAGCGTTCCGGTTCCAGACGGTAAGTTGGTAGCCCGCTTTAACAAGGTTCGCCGCCATCCCGCTGCCCATGGTGCCGAGACCGAGATAGGAAATTGTCTTTATCATATCGGAATACGTCGAAGATTATTCGTAGGAGCAAAATTAAGCTGTGTCACGTGTGTCGCGTAGTCCGTGTAAAGTGCATCTTATTTCTCGTCGTTATTCGCCGGTTTCGGATCAATCAGCGTTAAGTCGGTGTCCGGATCGAAACGCTTCTGCATCGTTACCGGATCGGCAGTGACCATTACTTCCAGCGTCGGCGATACATACGCAGCGAGAACGTGACCTCCCCGCGTTGTTCCGTCTGAATTCCCCACCAGCATGTGGGTATGGACTACGGGCTTTCCCTGGTAGAGCGCGATGTCACCGCTCATCCCAATTACTTCGTGTTGACCCTGGATGGGAATCTTCTTGTACATTTTGCGTTGAGGATCAAACCATCCAAGCGTAGCCCCATTCACTGCTCCGATGGCAGTGAAATGGGCGCTGGCAACGTGATACTTCTGCGCAAACTCCAGCAGTCCGGAAAACGCCTCATCGCCCTGATAGAAGATAACCGCATATTGTTTCGTTGGTTCTCCAGGGTTCAGCAATTGAACCTTCATCCTAGGAGCTTTCCCCTTCGGACCGGAATCCGGCGGCGCTATATATTCGCTCGCGGTATCCTGCGAATACGTCGTCGTAATGGCGATTCCAACCAGTAACAGTGCGTAACTGAGTTGCTTTATTTTGATCATACCGTTCTCTTTGGGCAACAATGATAGACTTGTCTTTGCGCAGCGCAGCTAAACGTTTGCCGGTCCAGGTTCAGGTAAGCTCGGGCGGCGTCAGCGCCATCCACTGGTTCAGCGACACGTAGGCAAAGTGCGGCGCCCAAAGTTGCCCGACTAGGGCGCGCGCTGTTGCCGTTAATTGTCGTCTGCTCATCCACAACCGTAAAAGGTCACGCTGCGGGAGCATCAGCCGCCAATCGGACTTTTACCCGCGAACATGACTTTTCGGAAGCGACAGCGGCTGTGCCAGCGCCCTACGTGCGATGCTTTTAGCAAACAGCGGCGTTTCGCGGCGATTGTGATCACCTCCGGCCGCTTGCCTGGCCGCGGCGGCCTGTTCGAACGAAATGCCGTGCCGCTTAATGAAGTCGAGGAATTCTTTGGTCGGAGTCGCCGTGACAGAGTTGGTGTATTCGCAGCGTGTGCTGTTGATCGGCTTGACGCTGAGTTCCCACAGCACCTGCACCCTCGTGCGCCCGTTCGGGGTGAAGGCGTCCGAGAGCGAAACCATGCGGCAAAGGTGCGGCTCTGTGATTTCGCCGATATAGTGTTGGATCATCAGGGTTTCGCCGATCATCTCGACGTTGATCGACATGCGTCGACCGTTATCCGTAGACGTTGCGCCGGCCGCGATGTGATCGGGCGGGCAGCAGCGTTGATATTCCGCCTCCGGCAGGTTGAAAAGCCAATCGGCAATGTCGATGCGCTCAATTGGCACATCAACGATATGGCTGAAGCTCGAGTGCGAAAGAATGCGGTCGGTCATCATAACCTCTGTTGATGGGACGGCCTTGGCGCGCGAGCGCCTGAGAAGACTCGTATTATTTGCGAGGTTGGCGCAGGGCGCGATTGGCTACTGCCGAAGCGGAAATTGCAGCCGGGAAGCCAGCGTAGAAGGCAAGATGCGTGATAGCGGCCGCCAGCTCGGTCTCAGTAACACCGTTACCGATCGCGCGATGAAGATGCGCAGGCAACTCATCCATCCGTCCCAGGCAAACTAATGCCGCGACAGTGATGAGGCTGCGGTCTCGCTTTGACAGATCGGCATCTTCCCAGACCTTGTCGTAAAGCGGACTTTCGCTCAGCGCGCTCAATTTTGGAGTGAATGGCCGAGCGGCCTCTCTCGGACTGGTGAAGTCGGGTGGCTCCATTTGCCTGTACTGCTACTTTCCAGCCTTGGATGAGGTTTTCAGCGCAGTACTGGTGCTCGCCGTCGAGCACGAGCTCACCTCGTTGGTTATGCACCGTCGCCCGCGTGGTTACGATGCCGGTGTCTCCCTGCGTTGTAAGCTTAATGATTTCGAGTTCAGGATACAGCGTGTCTCCCGCGTGCACCTCCTTGAGGAATCGACACGAGGCACTCGTGAATGCCACGAAACACGTCGCCGATGTATTGCGGAAAGAGGGTGGCACCAGGAGCAGTGAAGGCGAAAACCTGCAATCCATGCACCACAGGAGCAGTATGCCCGTGCCGGCGCGCGTACTCGACATCGTAGTGGATCGGGTGATTGTCAGCCGAAACCGTTTGGAAAGCGGAGGCATGCGCATCTGTAAGTGTGCGGCTTGGGGCGCGGAATACGTCGCCGACGCGTAAGTCCTCGAACCTTCGCGGAGGCACGACGGTAAAGCTAACCGGATCAAAGGAGCCGGGCTGATTGCGTTTGTCGGTGTGTGAGTTCATGCGTTCGACGGTTTGAGTGTTTGTAATGGTAGTCATAATCTGAAGTGTTGATTTACTGTCTCTTTCTCAAGCGTTCGAAGATCGACATTTCACAGAACATGAAGTTCTTTTTGTATGCTTTGAGCGGAATACACAGCACGACTTGCTCTGCAATGTTCGTCGTTGAAAGCACGGTGGCGTTTTGTTTTAGGGTGCAAGCGGCGCGAATCGCCGAACGAGCGCGTTGGAACGCGGCCCGCCTCGACGGACAAGCACTACTCCCGCTGGCAGCGATTTCGACAGCAGAGCTTGTTTGGCGAACTCCGTTCATTGCCAGCAGGCTAATCCACGCGCCGGCCAAACCCACAGCAACTCCAACGATCGTGTCGATCATACGAAGAATAGGTTGATGCCAGGCGATCCGTTGGATTCATCGCGGCAACAACCATGACCACAGTGGTCGTGATTCCGGTGGTGATAATGTCGTCCGGCCGCCCGAGCAGAGACATGACGACCGCTCCGATTCCGAGCAGCGCGGCCATTCCCAAGAAGTGAAACGGGAATAGCAGAAGGTAGATGAAACAAAGCACAAAACTCAACGAAGTTGCCGCCATACGTGAGAGAGCTGCGCGGATGCTTTGCTCAACAGCTTCACGAAAGACAAAAACATTGGCTACCACTGCCCACATGCCGCCAAGTAAATCGTCGTCTCGAGAAACAGAGAAAACTTGCGCCAGCAGGTGGGTGATGAGCCAGTAGCTCAATCCACACAAGGCAAACGTCATTCCGCCGTTGAAAAACGCCGCGGCAATCCGACTGTTACGATGCTGGTTGCTTTTCATCTAAAGGGCAGCGGACCTGTTCCCGCGAGCTAGGCTTTCGCCACGTAGGGCTGAACCATCTTTGCCGGATCCACTACTCGATCGAACTCGGCTTCGCTGACGAAGCCCAACTTAAGCGCGGCGGCTTTTAGCGTGAGGTCATTATCCAGGGCGTAGTGCGCGATCTTGGATGACTTATCGTAACCAATGACCGGTGACAGCGCCGTTACCAGCATGAGGGACCGATCAACGTATTCCTTAATCTTTTTCAGGTTTGGCTTTGTGCCTTCGATGAGGAACTCGACGGAAGTTCGTGCAGCTATCGGTCAGGATCGTGATTGAGTGAGTGACGTTAAAGATGATGAGCGGCTTGTAGACGTTCATCTCCAGATAACCACCGGCGCCGCCAAATCCCACCGCCACGTCATTGGCCATGACCTGGACTGCCACCATCGCCAACGCCTCGGCCTGTGTCGGATTTACCTTGCCGGGCATGATGGACGAGCCGGGCTCGTTAGATGGTATGATTAGCTCGGCGAAGCCGGCGCGTGGTCCGCATGACATTAGCCGGATATCGTTCGCGATTTTGTAGAGCGACACGGCTAACGTCCGGAGTGTGCCGGAAAGTTCGACCAGATCGTCGTGAGATCCCTGCACCGCAAACTTGTTAGGCGCGCTCACGAACGGCAGCTTGGTCAGCTTGCCAATTTCAGCGGCGGCCGCTTCCCCGAATCCCGGCGCGGCATTGATGCCGGTGCCGACTGCCGTCCCACCAAGCGCAAGGCGATAGACTCCTTTCACTGCGTTCTCGATGCGGTCGAGACTATCGGTGAGTGTGCCGACATAGCCTGACCACTCCTGCTCATAAGTGAGTGGAGTCGCGTCCTGCATGTGAGTGCGGCCAATCTTCACCACGTCTTTCCATTGGGCGGCCTTAGCTGCGATCGCGTCGCGCAACGCGCGTGACAGCTGGAATCAAGTCGCTCCTTCACATTCACTGCCGCCGCGATGTTCATCGCGCTCGGGAATGAGTCGTTAGACGATTGCGACATGTTGACGTGATCGTTCGGGTGGACCGGCGTCTTGCTGCCAAGCGGCGTGCCGGCGAGCTGGCAACAACGATTCGAGATAACCTCGTTCACGTTCATGTTGAACTGGGTGCCGCTGCCGGTCATCCAGACGTGCAATGGAAACATGTCGTGATGTTGGCCCGCCAGAATCTCATCGCAGGTCTGCACAATGAGACCGAAGCGCTCATCGTCGAGCCGTTTCCCGGTATGATTGGCAATGGCCGCGCCTTTCTTCAGTGTCGCGTATGCCGTGATCATCTCCCGCGGCATCAGATCTTTTCCGATGCTGAAGTGCTCCAGCGAACGCTGCGTTTGTGCTCCCCATAAACGATCCGCCGGCACCTTTACTTCGCCTAACGAGTCCGATTCGATCCGGTATTGACCGTTCTGAGACTTAGTCGTGGCGGTTTTCGGTCGCGAGCCTATCCTATCCAAGGCCGACCCGGTTTGGGCCGGCCTGGTGCTGAGAGTTTTTGGCGCGATCATGCTGCCCTCCGAATCTTGAGTCTGCGACGTCGGAATTGTCGTGGTATTCCGGCTTGTAAACATGTTGCGAATGAACGCGACCATGTCGCCGCGGGCGCTCGACACCGAGCGAGTCCCGAGATCGAAGACGAGCTTCGCTACGCGCGCGGCAGTCTGAATTTCTGTCTCAAGAATGTTCGATTGCAGCGGATAGAGCAGTCCTTGATTCAGCAGCTCGGACGGCACCTGATCCGCTACCGCTTGTCCAGCCTCAATGAACATCTCGTCTGTCACGCGCTTCGCTTGGGTAGCGTAGATCGCCATGCCGACTGCCGGGAAGATGTAGAAGTTGTTCGCTTGTCCTGGCAGGAACGTCTTTCCGTTATAGTGAACCGGTGCGAACTGCACGCCGGCGGCATAGATCGCCTTCCCTTTGACCAGGTATAGGCTTGCTCGGCCGTGCACTCGGCGTGGTCAGTAGGATTCGATAGAGCCAGGATGACCGGCCGCTCGTTAATACGCGACATTGCTTCGACGACCTTCTGATTGAAGGCGCCGCCGATAGTGCTCACGCCGATGATTGTTGTCGGCTTGATGCTCTCGATCGCAGCGACAAAATCCCGCGTCGGCGCGTGCTTGTGCGCGTACGGCTGTTGGAAATCGAAGAGATCCGTGCGGGTCGATTCCAAGAGCCCGTTGACGTCGAACATATAGACACGCGCCTGTGCTTCCTTCAGCGTCATCCCTTGTTGCACCAGCGCGGAACAGAGCAGGTTGGCGAGGCCGATTCCGGCCGAACCAGCGCCTAGGAAGAGGTATTTTTCATCCTTCAGCTTTGTGCCCTTCAGCTTCACCGCGTTAATCATTCCCGCGAGAGTGATCCCGGCCGTGCCTTGCACGTCGTCGTTGTAGACGCAGTACTTATCGCGGTATCGCTCGAGCAGGTGGACAGCGTCCTTCCCCGTCCAATCTTCAAAGTGAACGCAGCACTTCGGAAACACTTCCTGCACCGCATCCATGAATTCATCGACAAAAGAGAAAAGCTCGTCCGTCGGCGGACGTGTCTTGCGCATTCCCAGGTAAAGCGGGTCGTGCAAATATTGCTCATTGTTAGTGCCCGCATCGAGATACATCGGTAACAGGTATTGCGGAGGTACTCCGGCGCAGGCAGTGTAGAGTTGTAGCTTGCCAATAGGGATACCCGCGCCGTTTGCGCCTAGATCACCTAGACCAAGGATGCGTCCGCCGTCTGTCACACAGATGAAGCGAACATCCTTCTGTGGCCAGTTCTTTAGAACTTCTTTGACCTTTCCGCGGCGCGTGATCGAGAGATACATGCCGCGTGTGTTGCGGTAGATGTGGCCGAATTTCAAACATGCTTCCCCGATAGTCGGGTCATAGACAATCGGAAGAAACCGCGCCGGATCGGACATCACAGTCCGATAGAAGAGCGTCTCGTTATGGTCGAGTAGATTGACCAGGTAAATATAGCGCTCGAGGTCCGTGGTCTTATGACCAAGTTGCATCAACACCCGGCTTAACTGCACATCCTCTGTTTCAGTTACGTCAGGTACGAGGCCGACGATTCCGAGAGCTTGCTTCTCGGTCTCGGTGAAAGCAGTTGATTTGTTGAGTTCTGGATCACGAAGCACGTCAATGCCGCGCTTCCCGTTAAATGTTTGTAAGGTTCATATCGTGTTATTTGGTTTATGAATTGTCTGAGTTTGATTTCGTCATTTTTTTTTCAGGCTTTCCAAGATCGACATTTCAGAAAATGTGAGATTTTTTGCGCGAATGCTTTAGCGGATACGCAGTACACTGTTCGTAATGTTAGCTGTTGGCGTAGTCCGCGCGGCGTTTTGTTAGTTGCAAGCGGCGTCAAATCGAAGCCGAGCAACAGAATGATTGAAATCGATACGGCCGGCTTCACGGACAAGCACTACTCTTCTCTGGCAGCGACTTCCCGCAGCGCGTTGAGGTGTTCTTGCAGGAACCGCTGCGTGCGTTCATTGGTCCAATCCAGGCTGACACCTGAATCGACGGCGAACTCTCGTTGGCGATGGTCGTCGATGTTTTCAACGTCGATAGCTACTGCAGCGAACATGGGTGCAACAACCATCGACTCTTGGACGACATGGGCAGGACCGCGGGCGGTGAATGCAAGATTGCCTTTACCGAAAATCGTGAGCGCCACTTTCGGATGCTCGCGCAGTCGCGCCAGCGATTCACGACACCGCTTCAATCTGAACAGGATCCGACGATCTCCAACCCGTAGAGGAGCGGTGATCGGAATGGCGTGGACCTCCCCGTTTTCCGTGCTGAGCACCGCGATCGTTTTGTCGGGCCATTCGGGTAATGGCTTGCGTTTTCTGCACTGCTGCTGAGGTGCAACGACGAAAGGTTTATCCCTGCGCAGCGCAGCTAGCGTCTGCTGGTCCAGGTTCAGGTGCGCTCGGAGAAGCTCGGGCGGCGTCAGCGCCATCCACTGGTTCAGCGACACGCAGGCAAAGTGCGCGCCCAGGTTGCCTCGAATCGGGCGCGCACCGTTGCCGTTAATTGTCGTCTGCTCATCCACAATCGGAAAACGTCACGCTGTCGCAGCGTCAGCTGCCGATTGGACTTTTACGCGCGAGTCTTGCACCTCGTTGCGGTATCGGAAGGTGCTCGCCGCTGTCGCGACGACCCCCGCAGTGATGATCAACGGCAACACAGGAGCGTAGAGCGGCGCATGAATGAGGAGAAGTCCGCCAGCTGTGGCGCCGATGACAAGAGAGGCAAGTATGCCCCGCAATCGGCGGCGCTCGTCACTCATCAAGGGAAGATAGCGCACGTTGCTAGCCAGGAAGATGAAGGTAGCGGTGGCAGCGGTTGTAAATGTGCCCCCTACGTCAAGCTTGCGAACGGCACCGCTCTGGATGCCCATCGCCAGCCCCCAGACGGCCAGGAGAACGGGAATAACGTTGAAACCAGGCCGAGCGCTGGTCGCAAACCATATCAGCACGAAGCAGAGATGGGCCAGGAGCGAGAAGCCAAGAGCGAACGTCGTGCGTTCCGGCCATACGATGCCAGTCGCCCGCTCGTCTTTAGGCGCGTGTTGTCTAACGATCCTCGTGGCGAGGAAGACGCCGACCGCGAAGCCGGCCATTGCGGCGAGGACCGATATAGCCCGGGGCGCGACCACACCGTAGGTGGTCGAGCCGGTGGTGCTCGCGATCACCATTCCCAGAAAGGCGAAGTTACCGGTCATAAACGCGGTGAAAACTTTTCCCAGGGCAAGAAAACTGATCGCGTCCACGGCGCCAGATGAAATCGTAAGCGCGTTGAGTAGGTTGTTGCGGACTGCGACGTAGCTAATTTCGCCCTCAACTTTTCCGACAGCTGTTGTCACAGAATTTGTACTCATAGAATTGATTCCTTTTAGTTCAGCTACTTCTTGCCGGAGCGCGCCGCGAGGCGCGCTCCTGACAAGATTTGCTTAATTGATTACTTAACGATGACCGGTTTGTCCTTGCGCAGAGCGGCTAGCGTCTGCTGGTCCAAGTTCAGGTGTTGCTGCACAAGCTCGGGTGGCGTCAGCGCCATCCACTGGTTCAGCGAGACGTCGGCAAAGTACGGGCTGCGAAACATCTCCAGGAACCGCAGCGTCTCATCGCCTGTGTTCTCGACGTAGTGGCCCATCGCAAATGGGACGTAACCCGACGTCGCCCGCCTGATAGTCGAAGGTCCGCGCCTTCCCACTGTCGGCGAACACCGTCATGCGCGCCTCTGCCCGAGATGTAGTACTGCCACTCGTCCGTGTTCGGGTGCCAGTGCAGCTCGCGCATCCGCCCGGCTCGACCTCGACCAGGGCCGCGGCGATCGTGGTCGCTGCCGGGAAATTGGTCGAATCGACGATGCGCACCTGTCCGCCCTTCGCTGCGGATCGGCTCCTGGGCCGAGCAGGCGGTAGGTGAAGCTCTCGGGCACGAAGCCCGCGGGCGACGGCGACCGCATCCGCTGGCCAGCGGGCCGGGCACTTCGCCTGGAAAGATGCACGAGTTTTTCCACGTTCTCGGGCAGGTTGGCAAAGGCCGCTTCGGGCACGCCGAAGTTCTTGGCCAGACACCTCCGTGGAGTGTGCGCGAACCAGTCGCTGATCGAGGAAGGTCTCGTTCTCCGAGAAGTTGCCGTCGTCGAACACGAGCAGGAACTCGCAGCCTCTTCCTCCAGGCCCTGGATCGAGTGCGGGATGCCGGCCGGGAAGTTCCAGAGGTCGCCCGCGCTGACGTCGTCAATGGAAGTTGCGCCCTTGCGGCGTCGACGGCGGTGACGCGGCAGCGGCCGGCGAGCATGTAGCCCCACTCGGCCTCCTTGTGCCAGTGCAGCTCGCGGATCCCGCCGGGTTGGAGCCGCATGTTCACGCCGGCCATTTTGGTGGCGACCGGCAGCTCACGCACTGTTACCTCGCGCGCCCAGCCGCCCGAGGCTAGTCGGTTCCTGGCGGTAGAGTAGGAGAATTTGAGGTTGGGAACGGTGCCGGCGTCGGTTTCCGGCGAGGCGAGCAGATCCGGGTTCTCGCGTTCCACGAGGAATGTTACGTCGGCCCAAGGATCGACGCGCCCCAGGTTCCCCGAATCGGCTCCCCGCTTCCGTTAGTTATCGTTTGTTCTTTCTTATTGTTGGTTTGGATACTCATGTTGGTTAGTTGATTTTGGTTGGTTATTGGTTTGTTAGTTATGTTATTTAGTTTTTGGTTTAGTTAGTTGGTTCTGATTTTAGGTTCATGTCCTTCTCAAGCTTCCGAAGGGTGACATTTCAAAAATTTGAGGTTTCCTGCGCCTGTCTCTTACGCGCGATGAAGTAGCTCTTCACTTCGACCTGCAATTCTAGAACTGCGGCCTTACACGAATCTTATTTAGATTTAATTAGTGCGAGCCGTTACACGAGAGCTTCGAAGCTCGTCTCGTAGCGGGTGAAATCGAAAGTTGCCGTACGTCGGTTGGCTTACAGGTTATCAGCAACGCCGCGATCAATTCATTCTGCGATGCTGTTATTAAGCATCACTGGCTACCTCGATGACAGTGCGGGTAGCAGCTTCGAATCGTTGGCCCCTGTTTCGTTAGAGACGAACAATCCATGCCCAGAGATACACCGCAATGAGGCAGACCAGTGGGCTGAGCATCGTAAAGCCAACTGCGATCTTCGAAACTAAAGGTCCGTGGGTCTCCATGGTCTTTTAAAGCGTATCTCCCCGTATAATTCTTTCAGTCGCGTATGCGCGAAGGCGAGGCTTTGGGGCATATCCATGGCTTCTTGCGTCAGCGGCTAAAAATCGCCAAGGCGAGGAGGGCGAGAAGAACGCCGAGCAATGGAATTGAGACCGCAAAACAGTAGGAAAAGTCCCATCCTGACTCTTTGGCGGTTGGCTTTGTCTTCATGCTATTTTCTCAAGCAATTGAAGATCGACATTTCACAAAACGTGAATTTCTTTCGCGACACTTGGCGTAGGACAGATCACGGCCGAGCCGAGCATGCGGCACTGGTAACCGAAGGTGCGAGCTGCAACCGCAACTTCCACTGTTTAACGCCGAATGGTGCGTCCAGCGCGCTCTGCCAACTCGCAACAAGTTTCACATTGCCGGGATGAGCGCGTTCCCGGCTTGACGGCGGCACCATACAGGGGATCGTCGTTTTGATAAATCTGCTCATCGTTAGTTCGCAGGCGGAGAATTTCTCCCGTCCCCCCTTATTTGGTTCGGCTTTTTCGCAGACTGCGCGGCGTGTGACCACGGATTGCTAGTTACTACAATCCAGTGACCGACATCATCCGGCGATACTGCTTTTCGCGGGTATGGCGACGCAAAACGCGCATCGGCGCTAGCCGCAGCCACGATTAACAGAGTTGCTACTATTGTCCTGGTTTTCATAAATGAATCCTTAACGAGATTTGGGAAACTTCGTCGTTACGATAAAGCGGACGAATTCCGGCGTGTATATGATTAGCACGTCACGGCATCCCGCCTGCGCAATGGCTTTGGCTGTCCGCAGAATTTCGCCCCGCTACGCTGACCGCATTCATGTGCGAAAGCGTTGGCCAATCTGCCGCGCTTTAGAGCAATTCGGGGATGAGGCCGCGAATCCGCCGGCGTCACCGTGGCCGGGCGCCTTAATGCGCAAACCACGGTTTCTAGGAGTCGGCTTTTTCTTCATGCTATTTTCTCAAGCATTTGAAGATCGACATTTCAGAAAATGTGGAATCTCTCCTCGCTCGGCTATTGGCCCGAGACATCACAATTTCCCGTGATGATGATTGAGGTTTTCCCTGCAAGCGATCTTGCCAAAACGGATTCGCGAGCAAGATCATGCCACGCATGAAACTCTGGAGCTGGCAGAAAGAGAATCTTCCTTCGATTGCGCACTCCGTTCGGACGGCAATCGCGGCGACCGCGTCAGTCATCGTCGCGCGCTTGGTGCAGATGCCCGAAGCTTATTGGGCGGCAATCGCGACTCTGGTCGTAATGCAATCCAGTCTCGGCGCTACGCTGACGCTGTCCATCGAACGCGTAGTCGCTACGGCCCTGGGCGCGTCAGTCGGAGCAGTCGAGGCAAATTATTTCGGAGCAAATCTTGCCGCCTTCATGCTCGCGATTTTTTTCATCGGCCTGCTTTCGTTTGGCTTTCGGCTGGAGAAGACCGCTTATCGATATGCCAGTGTCACCCTGACGATCATTGTTTTGATTCCGCGGACAAATCCCGCGTGGATCGTTGCCCTGCATCGATTCATTGAAGTTTCAGTCGGGATCATCGTGGCTCTCGCTGTTGTAGCTTTATGGCCAGAACGGTCTGCGATTCCAGCGAAGAACGCAGCGGAATAATTCTTGTCAACGAGCTGCGACAGGCGCGAGCCGCTGGACGAGCGCTTCGAAGCGCGGATCACTTCGCAGCGGATCCCATAAAGGATTTAGCCGAAAATCGCCGTAGGTCGGTTGCGCTATTCCACTACCCATCGCGGGACGGTCGATTAACTTGCTCAGTTCAGCGATGGCGAGGTCGTTCTGCCCCGTCCAGGCGTAAACGACGGCGAGATTACAGCGCACCGTCGTCGCATCGAAATTGTTCTGTTTGAATGGAGCCAGGTCGCAAGCCCGCTTGCCCTCCTCAACCGCCTGTTGGTTGTGGCCAAGTCCAGCGTCGGCGATCGCAAGCACACTCAATTCGACACCGTTGCTCGGTGCGGCAACGACGCGTTTCTCTAGTTTGGGACGGGCGATCGCAAAAGCTTTCACGGCCGCGCTGTTGTCTCCGCGAATCCGCGCCGCGATGGCTTCAAACCACGCATCGGGATATTCAATCCCGTTCCAGCCGAGCGTGGCCGTGCATCCTCGAAAGGATGCTGGAGACGGCAGCGGCGTCGCGCGACCAAAGTGCGAGCATCATCTGCGCAGTGTCAGCGTTGTCGTCGTCGAGCTGATGAGCCGCCATTTGCGTGGTAATCGTTGCGCGTAAAGGACCGAGATCGGCGGATTTTTCCAACTGCGCGAGAGCACGCTCAACCGGTAGAGTGCCCAGCTTTTCCGGTGGCGTGAGAGCAATCATGCTTTGCATGGCCCGATCGTAATCGTCATAGCGCCGCATATAGCGATAGGTCAGCGCGAGAAAATTGCGGAGACTCAACATCGCGCGGTTCCAGGGAGACGGCTCTCTCAAAGCATCGTAAGGATTCTTCCCATTGATCCTGGCGTCGAGCAACCCGCCCGGCGATCGCCTCGACCTGAGAATTGTTAGGCAAAGTTCGCCGTGCAAGTTCAACCTGCGTTTCGGCTTCTTCGAGGTTTTTGGTGATCTTTAAGGCGTGATCCGCCAGCTCCAGATGCACCGCTCCGGAATCAGGCTGCAATGTTCTCGCCTTTTCCAAAGCTACTTCCGCCAAACTGCGATGATCGATGGCTAACTCTTCCGGCGGACCGTGGTTGCGTTGAAAATACAAATCGTCGTGCCACTTTGCCAATTCACAGTAGGCGAGAACGAAGTTCGGATCGCGCGCGACCGCTTGTTCCAACAATCCTATGGCGCGTTTGCCGGTGGCGAAGAACGTCGCCCCATCCGTGGGCACCGTCGACAGTGCGCGCGCCTGAAGGTAAAGGTCGTAGGCCTGTAAGTCGGTCGTAGGCGGTGTGTCGAGCATCGCCTTCTCGTTGGGCAAAAGTCCGGCTCGCAACTGTGCCGCAACGGCACGGGTGATTTCGCTTTGAAGTGCAAAGACATCTTTGATCGGCCGTTGATACGCCTCCGTCCAGGGGTGCGCGCTGTCACGAAGGTCGACAAGCTGCACTGTCACGCGCAATTGATCATTTTCTCTCGAGACTGAGCCGTCGAGCAAGTGCCTCACACCAAGCTCGCGCCCGATCTCCGGAAGGTTACGTTTCTTGCCGGGCAAGTAGGAACGGGTGCTTTGAGATCCGACTACTTTCAAACCGGCCAAACGCGCCAGATCGCTCGTGATCTCGTCCTGCATTCCAACGGTGAAGTAGGTGTCTTCGCCAGTCGCACTAAGATGTTCGAATGGCAAAACCGCGATCGATCGTTCGATCTCGGCCGAAGATTGCACGCGCTGATACAGCCAGGCTCCCGCGCTAATCGCGGCGACAATTAACGCCACCCCTGCCGCCGCGAACGCAGCTCGCCTCTGACGCGCACGTGCTTCCGTGCTGAATTTTGTGTAACAGCGGTGGATGGCCGACAGAAGTTCGCGCGCTGTTTGCGGCCGCTTCGCTGGATCGAAAGCCAACATCGACTGCAAGAGCGCGATCACACGCGCCGGGACGTGAGCATTCTTCAGTTGCTCGAGCGGGAGTTCCTCCGTCTGTCTTGCCGCAACTTCTCGGAGCGTGCGCCCAACAAATGGCACACGACCGGAAAGCAAATACCAAAACGTGACGCCTAACGAATAGATGTCCGATCGCGTATCGATTTTCATCTGTTCGGAAGGAGCGAACTGCTCGGGACTGGCGAAAGCTGGGGTTCCGATGAATCCGGCTTGAGTTTTTTCGGCGCCGCGTTCCGCTTCCGGGTCCAGGACCTTAGCGATGCCGTAGTCGATTACTTTAACAATCAACGAGCCGCTCGGATCCGATTCGAGCATGATGTTGGACGGCTTGATGTCGCGATGCACCACGCCGCACTTTTCCGCGGCGGCCAGCGCGCGTGCCGTTTGTTCGATTATTTCAAGCGCCAGGGCGAGCGGCATCGGACCTTCGCGTCGGACCTTGGCTTCGAGCGTTTCGCCTTCGACCAATTCCATGACATAAAAACATTCGCCATCTTGTTCGCCGTAATGACTGACGCGCGCGACGTTTGGATGATGAATTTGTGCGGCGGCGCGCGCTTCGCGCAAGAAACGCGATCGGACTCCGGGCATCTGCGCGACTTTTCGGTCTATGACTTTAAGAGCGACGACGGAATTCAAAACCGTGTCGCGTGCACGATAAGTAATCGCGATTGCTCCTGAGCCGAGCTCGATCGGAAAACCGTCCGCGCCGACTTCCACTTCGAAGTGATCGTACTTCAGCGGTCCAGGCGTTAATCGCCGGCGCGTTTCGGATTTGTCCTGGTTCTTGACTGCCGCTCAGAAAACCTAGATCAGCGAGACAACGAAGGCATTCGCCTTTTGGACCTACTTGCGTGAGCGGTCGTCCACAGATCGCGCATGTTCCAACGATCTTGGATTCTCCGCCAGCAGCCTCAGGCCCTGTGCTCATGCGATAAATATTGCTGTCGCAAATCAATTATCGGCAATGCTCAAGGCCTTACGACAAAAATCGGTGTTACATTCTTTATGGCACAGAGCGGCTGAGGGGCGAAATTATTTCGAAGCGACTGGCGCGAGTCGCTTCATGATCGCCGCAAAGCGCGGATCATTTCGTAGCGGGTCCCATAAAGGGTTTCGCCGAAAGTCACCGTAAGTTGGCTGGGCCGGCAAATTGGTTCCGGCGGGCCTGTTTACCAATTGATCCAATTCCGAAATTGCGAGATCGAGCTGCCCGTTCCACGCATAAACGACGGCCAAATTGCAACGCACAATTGCCGCATTTGGTGCGAAATTTTCGAAGGTTTCCAACTCGCAAGCATGTTTGGCTTCCTGAACAGCTTGTTCTTGCCGTCCAAGACCGGCGTCGATCATCGCGAGCAAACTCAAGGCGCGGCCATCAGACGCGTCGGCCAATACTGCTTTTTCAACTTCGAGACGAGCTGCGGCAAAGGCGGCCTGCGCGCCTTTCTTGTCGCCACGCATTCGCGCGGCCAGACCCTCGTACCAGCTTTTCGGATATTTTACGCCATTAAACACAAACGTGGTCTCGGCAGCCTGTTTGGAAATCCGCGATACGGAATCAGGATCATGGTTCCAAAGTGCAAGAATCAGATTGTGCAAATCTCTGATCGCGCCGCTCGCGTCCTCCTCCGGTGTAACGGTTGCGATGGCTGCACGCAGTGGATCGAGGTCCCCTTCACCCTCGAGCGGACCAAAAGTGCGGAAGACTCGGTAGGTCGCTGAGCGATCTGGCGGCAATACTCCGAGTAATCTGGTCATCACACCGTCGAAGCGATCGTATATGGCGCATCAAGCGATACGTATTCGCGAGAAAAAAAAGCTTCTCCGTGGCGCGTGGCTCAAGCGCAACGGCCCTCTCAGCGGAGCGCACAGAATCATCCCAACGACCTTGACGACCCGCGATCACTCCCGCGCTCGTCTCGAGTGCGGCGCTATTTGGCATCGTCTGACGGGCGAGATCTATCTCGACGCGGGCCTGCGAAACATCGTTATTCGCCGAAAGGAAGTGATAAGCGAGAGCGAGATGCACTGGGCCAATGTCGGGTTGAATCCGCCGCGCCTTTTCCAAGGCGGCCTCTGCCAAAGCGCGGTGATCAACCGTCCGATTCTCAACCGGCGTTACCTGCCTTGTTCGATAAAGAATATCGTGAGCCTTTGCCAACTCACAGTAAGCGAGCACAAATTGCGGATCGTGCTCCACCGCTTGATCCAGAAAAGAAATCCTTTGCTCCGCCACCGATGCCATTTCGGCGGTGTCTTTTACCAGCACATCGATAGCCTGAGCGCGAAGGTAAAGATCATAGGCGCGCAAATCGGCAGTTGGCGGCTCGTTTAGCGCAACAGTCTCGTTAGGCGAGAGACGGGCTTTTAATCGCGCGGCGACAGCATGCGTGATTTCGCTTTGGAGCGCGAACACGTCTTTCATCGGACGTTCATATGTTTCGGTCCAAGGACGGCCGCCGTCGCGAAGATCGACAAGGTGGAGCGCAACGCGCATTTGATCATGGTCTCGCGAAACAGTTCCCTCGAGCAGGTGCCGCACGCCAAGATCACGACCAATCTACTCGAAGGTTGCGTTCCTTACCCGGCAGGTACGAACGCGTGCTCTGCGCTCCCGATCACTTTCATTCCGGCAAGACTTCGCAAGATCACCCGTGATCTCAATCCTGCATTCCCACGGTGAAATAGGCGTCTTCGCCATTCGGACTGGGATTTTCGAAAGGTAATACTGCGATCGAGCGTTCTATCGCGGCGGAGTTTTGCACGTGTCGATACAACCAAGCTCCCAACGCAATCGCAGCCATGACTAGCGCTGCCGCTGTCGCTGTTAGGGCGACTCGTCTTCGACGCGCACGTGCTTCGACGCTGAATTTTGTGTAGCAGCGGTGGATGGCCGACAGAAGTTCGCGCGCTGTTTGCGGGCGCTTCGCTGGATCGACAGCCAACATCGACTGCAAGAGCGCGATCACACGCGCCGGGACGTGAGTATTCTTCAATTGCTCGAGCGGGAGTGCCTCCGCCTGCTTTGCCGCAACTTCTCGAAGCGTGCGCCCAACAAATGGCACACGACCGGAAAGCAAATACCAAAAGGTCGCGCCTAACGAATAGATGTCCGATCGCGTATCGATCTTCATCTGTTCGGAAGGAGCGAACTGCTCGGGACTGGCGAAGGCCGGGGTTCCAATAAATCCCGTTTGAGTTTGCTCGGCGCCGCGTTCTGCTTCCGGATTGAGGATTTTAGCGATGCCGTAATCAATCACTTTAACAATAGGCGTGCACCCGCTCGGATCGGCCTCGAGCATGATATTTGATGGCTTGATGTCCCGATGCACCACACCGCACTTTTCTGCGGCGGCCAATGCGCGCGCCGCTTGCTCAATTACTTCGAGCGCCAGTGTGAGCGGCATCGGACCTTCGCGCCGCACTTTGGTCTCGAGCGTTTCGCCCTCGACCAATTCCATGACGTAAAAACACTCACCATCTTGCTCGCCGTAATGAGTAACGCGCGCGACATTCGGATGACGGATTTGGGCGGCTGCGCGCGCTTCGCGCAAGAAACGCGATCGGACTCCGGGCATCTGCGCGACTCTTCGGTCTATGACTTTAAGAGCGACGACGGAATTTAATACCGTGTCGCGTGCACGATAAGTAATCGCCACCGCTCCCGAGCCGAGCTCAATCGGAAAACCGTCAATTCCGACTTCCACCTCGAAGTGATCGTATTTCAGTGGTCCAGGCGTCAATCGCCGGCGCGTTGCGGAACGTCCCGGTTCTTGACTGCCGCTCAAAAAACCCAGATCAGCGAGACAACGAAGGCATTCCCCTTTGGGGCCTACTTGCGTGAGCGGTCGTCCGCAAATCGCACATGTCCCGACGGTTGGTTCGCGTTCCATACCGGTAAAGGCGAGCGCTCTATTTAAATCCGAATCGGGCGTCTGGTCGATACCGTTGTTGCTCGTCGAACCATTGCGATTCGGTGTTGCGACGAGGGACGCTTCGCGGCGAAAAACCTCGGGTGCTATGCTCATGCGGTCAGAATCTGGTAGAGGTAATGCAGCTCTTGATCGACATCGGCCGGATCGGAAACGGTGTTCGCTACTTCCATCCTCAGCGCTTCGCGGTAACGTTGACGCAGACGCGAAAGCCAGGTGCGCAGTGTCGCGATCGGGACTGCAAGTTTTTTAGCTGCGTCTTCCTGGCTGAGGGGCGTGCGACCGCCGCCGGCAACAAACGGCCTTAACACTTCCAACCATTCGGCTTTCCCCTCTGATTCGAATTCAGTTTGCAACTGATTCCAGGCGCGCTTCACAATATGCGAGGCCCAGACCAGATCATAGGAGCGTGAATCGCTGACGTAAGCAGTCTCCATCATGGATGCTTCCACTTCCGGCAGATGTTCCTCGATTGAGACGATTTGGCGGTCGCCACCTCTTTTGAGCGCTCGAGCTCGATCGTACTCGTTGCACAAGAAGTTCTGCAATGAGCCTAACAAGAAAGTGCGAAGCCGCCCCTTCTCCTGGTCCGCCCGGCTCAACGTGTTCTGTTCGAGCATGTGGGCAAAAAAACCCTGCACGAGGTCCTGTGCTTCAGGAGAGGCGTGACCGCGGTGTCGCAGAAAGGCATAGAGCGGCGGCCAATACGCCTCGCAGAAATTCGAAAGCGCCTTCTGCGCTGATGTCTCTGACTGAGTTTCTCGGGCGCGCAGGACAAGGGTCCAGTGTGTCGTGTCAAACGATGCCCCGCCCTCTTGTAATGTTCCGGGTATTGGTTTCATAAATTCGCTTCCATTTGTGCCAGCGGCCTTAGCTTATGAAGTGCCAAGCGCGTTCTGAGGAACCGATCTACGAGGGAAAAAAAGTTGCAGAGCGTGTTTTTTCATCCGCGCGGAATCCGTTTAAAATTCGCGAATTCGTCACGAATTCGCGAGGAAAATCGTGAGAGTTCGCTGCGACTGCTAAACTCCCTTGAACTGGAATTTGTTAATCCTTAGAGAGCGGATTTTCGATTCGAGGGTTGAAGCTGGTATGCCAAGTTTGGCCGCGGCACCGTGTGCGCCAGAGACTTTTCCGTTACTTTGCGCAAGCGCCGCTTCGATGCACTTACGTTCGTTTGTCTTCTGATCGGCTGGCGCGGCGCCCGATGGTTGTGGCTCGTTCGCAACCCAACTCTTGTCGATCGAGAATTCGTTCGTCTCGCAGATGATGAGCGAGCGTTCGATAACGTTTTGCAGTTCGCGAACATTGCCGGGCCATGAATACTCTTGCAGCGCTTCGAGAGCTTTCTTTTGAATGTGCTTGATCTTTTTTCCCGCTCTCTTCGCATAACGATCGACAAAATAATTTACGAGCAGTGGAACGTCCTCTTTCCGTTCGCGCAAAGGCGGCAGTTTAATTGGAAAAACGTTGAGCCGGTAGTAAAGATCACTGCGAAAGGCGCCGTCTGCGATAGCCGTCTGCAGATCACGATTCGTCGCCGAGATTACGCGGACGTCAGCGCGCAGAACTTCCGTGCCGCCCACGCGTTCAAACTCGCGTTCCTGCAAAACGCGCAGCAATGCGATTTGCGTCTCCATTGGCAGATCTCCTACTTCATCGAGAAAAATCGTGCCACCTTCGGCCAATTCGAATCGACCAAGCCGCCTCTGAACCGCTCCAGTAAACGCTCCTTTTTCGTGACCGAACAACTCCGACATGATGAGCGAAGAAGGAACCGCTGCGCAATTCACACTGATGAACGGGCGCTCCGAGCGCTTTGACCGTTTGTGAATGGCTCGGGCGATCAATTCCTTCCCTGTACCCGTTTCGCCCATGATCAAAACGGTTGAGTCTGTCGGGGCGACCTTGGCTGCGCGCGCCAGGACCATTTGCAAGACCGACGAAGTGCCGATCACTTCTTCAAACATCGAACTCTTACCGAGTTCTTCACGCAGCACGATATTCTCTTTTCGAATTTCCTCTTCCGCCCGTTTGCGATCTTCGATATCAGTAGCTGTGCCGTACCATCGTGTTATCTGTCCCCGTTCATCTTTGATCGGAGTTAGGCGGACTGAGAAACCAGCGAAACTCACCGTCATGCCTCAGCAATCGAGCTTCGAATTCATGGGGCTTCCCCTCAAGAAATCGCTTCTTTCTTTCATAAAGGAAGTGTTCTCGATCTTCCGGGTGAGCGAGTGAATTGTACACCCTACCTGGCTCGCGCCATTGCTCCAGAGTGATGCCGAAATATTCGAGCGCTGTGTGATTGATGTAGAGTCGGCTCTCCATCAGGTCCAAATACAGCGATGTGCTGCGGCGTCAGATCCAAAATCTGTCGAAGCTCTATTTCTTGTTCGCGGATTTTTTCTTCCGCAATTTTGCGCTCTTCGATTTCTATAGCCGACCCGTACCATTTGACAATCTCTCCCGCTTCGTTGCGCAGTGGTTCTTCACGATGAAGGAGCCAGCGATATTCCCCATCAGCCCGCCGCACGCGCGCCTCGGCCACGTAACCTTCCCCGGATTCAAGCGCGGCGCGCCACTTGGCAGCCAATTCTTCTACATCTTCAGGGTGGATCGCGGAGGTCCATCGCGAGCCGAGCAAATCTGTATTAGAGAGACCGAGGTATTCCAGCCAGCCACGGTTAACGAAGTCGAGGTCTCCATTAGGCAAATTCGTGTGAACAAATGCCGGAGTTGTATCTACCAGATCGCGATATTTCTGCTCACTGTTGCGCAGCTCCTCCTCCGCGCGCTTGCGGTCAGTGACGTCGATCACGGTACCCATGAATTCGACGAGATCACCCGTCGGGCTGAGAACAGGATGACCAGTGGTGTGAATGTCCCTGACGGCGCCACCGGGATGCACGAGGCGGAAGTCCGTTTCGAACTCTATCTTTTCTCGGACTATCCTCTCCATCAGTTCTTTCAACTTGGGTTGGTCATCGGGATGAATCCGCTGGAACAATTCTTCGAATCGGGGCAGACCATCCCGTGGATCGAAACCCTGAACGCGGTAGCATTCCTCCGACCAATACTTGATCCCGACTTCAGGACTCCATGCCCAGCTTCCCGTCTGGCTGAGTTTCTGCGCATCTGCCAAATACGCTTCGCTCTTCCGCAACGATTCTTCCGCTCGCCTGTGGTTCGTGATGTCAGTCACCGCGCCCACGAATTCCGTGGCGCACCCCTCATGTGTCGAAGGGCGACCGATGACCTGGAGGTACTTAATAGATCCATCAGGCATCAACAGTCGATGTTCGAGAGCGAACTCCGTCCTATCACGAGAAGCACGCTCAATGACTTGCTGGACCGCTTGTCTGTCATCAGGATGCGTTCGTCGCACAATCAGCTCGGTCGTAATCTCGGTTTTCGGGTCAAACTCAAATATTCGAAAGGTTTCATCAGACCAGTAGATCTCTCCGCTTGAAACATCCCACCCGAAGCTCCCGGTGTGACTGAGCCTTTGAGCTTCCGCCAGGTACGCTTCGCGACGCTGCAGCTCTTGGGTCAGAAGCTCGTGCTCGGTAACGTCCAGGGCGCTGCCGACGTACTTTTTCAGCTTTTGGTTTTCGACAACGGGAGCACCGACGCAGCGAATGTACCGAACCTCACCGTCGGGACGCACGATGCGCTTGGTGGCATCGAACGGCGAAGCGTCCGCCAGGACTCGCTTGATCAGGTTTGCCATGAACTCGCGATCCTCTGGGTGGACGCAATTCAGGTATTCCTCAATAGTAGGCGCTGTGCTGGCTGGCTCGAGGCCGTAAATCCGAAATAATTCAGGAGACCAGTAGTCGAAGCCGGCAGCATCGAAGGCCCAGCTTCCCATATGGGCAAGGCGCTGCCCTTCGGCGAGATAAAACTCGCTTCTTTGCAGCTCCTGGTCACTGCGGCGGAACTGTTCTTCCGCCCGCCTGCGAGCCTCGATATCGATGCTCGATCCGAACCATTTTACGATGTCGCCGTGTTCGTCATGGAGCGGCACTTTGCGATGCAAAAACGCGTGATACGCCCCGTCAGCACACCGAACGCGCGCTTCGGCTTCGAACGGCTCGCCGCTTGCCAAGGCCGCACGCCATTTTTGAACTATTCCATCGACATCGTCTGGATGAATCGATTCGGTCCAACGCCAACCACAAACGTCTTCGAGTGACTTACCAAGAAGATCCAGCCAACCGCGATTGAAGTAGTCCAGGTAACCATCGGGCCTGCCGGTATGGATGAACGCAGGAGTCGTATCGACCGCGAGCCGAAGCGCGTCCTCGGTCGCGCCAGAATGGCCATTCCCGGCAGGCTCACTAGCCTTCATAACGCTTCTCTAATTGTGAATTGAATAAAGGACCTTATCAAACGGGCGGTATCGGTTCCACCATGTTCTATTTGTTCGTTGGCCGTTGTCTTGCAAACCAGAAGTCCGTCGCGTCTGCCATTTCGCCACATCGGCGTGCGGGCGAAATCTTACTCGCGCTCCACGCACAGACCAAGCGGTTTTCGATCTACGAGCTGGCAGCCCTTCCTTGTGAAATAATTTTGTTCGCGGGCCGAAGGCTTGCGCTACTCTTTCCCAGAGTGACTACCGCGAACAAGATCACCATTGTCCGGATTTTGATGATTCCGGTATTCGTGACGCTGGCAATCTATTATGGTCAAAGTATCCAGCGCGGGGCGCCGCTGGAATGGCAACGCTTCGCCGCCATTATCGTTTTCCTGCTCGCCGCCGCGAGCGACGGTCTCGACGGATATGTTGCGCGTCGCTACAAACAACGCAGCGCACTCGGTGCCATCCTCGACCCGATCGCCGACAAAGGTTTGCTCCTGAGCGGCATCATTACGTTGAGCATCACTAATTGGAGCCAGAGCGATCCGAATTACGGAAAATTTCCGGTATGGTTCCCGGTCCTCGTCATTACCCGCGACGCCGTAATTTTGGTGGGCGCCGCCATCCTGCATTATTTCATCGGCAACAAAATGAAGGTGAAACCGAGTTGGACGGGGAAGGTGGCGACCGTTTGTCAGATGTGCGCGATCGCGTGGGTCATGTTGCAGTTGCGATTTCTGCCGCTGTGGTTTGTCGTGATCGTTGCCGGAATCTTCACCGCCGTTTCCGGTGTCATTTATGTGATCGAAGGGGTCCGGCAATTGCAGGCGGAAGGGCACGCGCACGCCACTCGCTGAGCAAACGGCGAAGGTGCTCGGCGACTGGTGAGAAGCGATTGGTGGCGGGGAGCTGAACTCTGAACCCTGACCTGAACTTTGACTAAGAACAACGGGCAAGATGCCCGTTGGCCCCACAGGGTCCGAGCCGGACTGGCGTTTAAAACGCCTGTGCTACGTTCGGCGATGGACATCGCGATCGTGGGACGGCCAAACGTTGGGAAATCGGCGTTGTTTAATCGCATTGCCGGGCGCCGGATCGCGATCGTGCATGGGCAACCGGGGATTACGCGGGATCGGATCTCGGCCAGGTGCGAAATTCGGGGCCAACCGTTCCGACTTTGGGACACGGGAGGAATTGTGGGCGCTGGTGAAACGCAATTGACGGCCGATGTCCAGACGGAAGCCGCTCGCGCGATGGAAGAGAGCGATCTCATTCTTTTCATCGTTGATGGACAGGACGGATTGAATCCGATGGATCGGGAATTGGCACGCATCGATTCGGAAATTGCGCAAACCTGTCCTACTTCTCGTTAATAAAATTGATGATCCGAAGCATGAGGCACGCGCGGATGAGTTTTCCGCGCTCGGGTTTGAGAATGTGCTGCCGATTAGCGCGGCACATGGGCGGGGGATGCCGGAATTGCTGGAAAAGATTGTGGCGTTCCTTCCTTCCGGAAAAACTCAACGCCCAACGCTCAACGCCCAACGCTCAACGTCCAACGGGGAAGGGTTTCGCAAGCGGGGCGTGGAACAGCCGATCGCTCTTGCGATCATCGGGCGGCCAAACGCGGGGAAGTCATCGCTGATTAATGCATTGCTGCGGGATCGGCGGACGATTGTAAGTGAAATTCCGGGCACGACACGGGATGCAATCGATATCGAGTACGAACGCGACGGGAAACGGTATTTGTTCATCGATACGGCCGGAATTCGACAGCGCAGCAAGCATTCCAGTTCGGTCGAGGTTTTTTCGGTGATGCGGGCGGAAAGGACGATCTCGCGCGCTGATATTTGCGTGCTGGTGGTTGATGCGGCCGAAGGAATCAAGGCGCAGGATCGTCGCGTCGCAGCGTCGATTCAAAAGGCACGCAAAGCCTGTCTGATCGCCCTCAACAAATGGGATTTGGTTCGCGGACATGGTAAGCGGCGGGAAATCATGGAAAACGCGATCGCGAATGCAGGCGCGGAATTGTTCTTTATCGATTACGCCCCGGTGTTGGTGACGAGCGCGCTGACGGGTGAGCATGCGGATCGGATTTTCAAGATGATCGAACGAATTCGGCGCGCGGCACAACAACACATTGGAACCGGCAAGTTGAATCGCATTCTACGAGCGGCCTTTGCCGCGAATCCGCCGCCAATGGTGAAAGGGAAGCGGCTGAAATTGTTTTATGCGACTCAATCGGGCGGGGACGAATCGCGCCCACTTGCGCCGCCGGAGTTCGTGCTTTTCGTCAATTCCCCTCGCCTGCTGGCGCAACCGTACGCGCGGTTTTTGGAGGGGACGATTCGGGAAATTGAGCCATATCCCGGGTTGCCGGTGTTGCTAAAAGCTCGGGCGCGCAGTGAAAGCTGATCAGCCCACGGAAACACACGAATTACATGAAAGTAGGACAGGATTTGCAGGATGATTCAGGATTACAAGAAGCCCATTTCGTTCAGCTCGTTTCTTCCTGTTTCGTGGATCCGAGCCGGACTGGCATTAGAAACAGCCGTTCGTCGAGGAACTTGATCGAACGTCCGGGGTGAGTTTTCTGTCTTACAAAGCTCATGAAATCAGCTCAGGAAATTTCACAACAAGTGCAGGAACTCGGGCAGTGGATCACGCCTCTGCGCGAGCAGGTGGCGCATGTCGTCGTCGGGCAAAAGTATCTGGTCGATCGGTTGTTACTCGGGTTGCTGGCAAACGGCCACGTTTTGCTGGAAGGCGTTCCAGGTCTGGCCAAGACCCTTACCGTCAAGACCATTGCCTCGGCTATCCAAACCGGATTCCAGCGACTCCAATTTACCCCCGACCTTTTGCCGGCGGATTTAATCGGGACACTCATTTACAATCCACGCGACGGCGAGTTCACGACCAAGTTCGGGCCGATTTTTTCGAATCTAATCCTGGCCGACGAAATTAATCGTGCGCCGGCGAAAGTGCAGAGCGCTTTACTGGAAGCGATGCAGGAGCGCCAGGTCACAATCGGCGAGAAAACCTATCCGTTGTCCGATCCGTTTCTTGTTCTGGCGACGCAGAACCCGCTCGAACAGGAAGGGACTTATCAGTTGCCGGAAGCTCAACTTGACCGGTTCATGTTCAAATTGAACGTCGGTTACCCGCAGAAAGTTGAAGAGCGCCGCATCCTGGATTTGATGGCGACATCTGCGCCGGACCTGAGCGTTTCATCGGTAGTCGATCCGAAGCAGATCATCGCTGCGCGCGAAGTGGTGAATAGCATTTACATCGACGATCGGGTGAAGGATTACATCGTCGATATTGTTTGGGCGACGCGTGAGCCGGCCAATTACAATTTGAAGCTGGAAGGTCTGGTTCGTTATGGCGCCTCGCCCCGTGCGACTATCTACCTGGCACTGGGCGGCACGCGCACATGCGTTCCTGAATGGCCGCGGTTACGTCACGCCGCAGGACATCAAGAGCATCGGTCCCGATGTCTTGCGCCATCGCATTATCGTTAGCTACGAAGCGGAAGCGGAGTCGATCACAAGTGAGATCATTATTGAGAAAATTTTCGCGGGATTGCCGGTGCCGTAGTTAAAACGGTGAGAGGTAATTGAGAGACCCGTCATCCCGAGCGAAGTCGAGGGATCCCGCCGCGTAACCATTAAGTAATCAATGAATTCGCAGAATTATTTCGTCTACATTTTCACGAACGACGATCGTCACACTGTTCTCTATATCGGCGTCACTAACAACTTGGAACAACGCGCGAGTGACCATTCTCTAGGACGCGGTAGCGCTTTTGTAAGACAATACAACGCACACAAGCTAGTCTACTTCGAGACTTTTCCAGATCCCGAGAGCGCCATCGCCCGGGAAAAACAACTCAAGCGCTGGAATCGCGCCAAGAAAGAGACGCTGATCGTGAAGGCTAACCCGGAATGGCGCGATTTGTTCGAGGAGATGTACGCATTGAAGGGCAAATGAAGCTTTTTGGTTCGCCTCGGGATCCCTCGACTTCGCTCGGGATGACAAGCAAGAAACAACGCGCCCCATCTACTCCATCGCTCCAAATTCGAACCGACGAAGGTCCTTCGGACGCGGAAGAGATCCTGAAAAAAATCCGGGGCTTGGAGATCAAGACTCGCGCGCTGGTGGAGACGGCGTTTGCTGGTGATTACCACAGTGTCTTCAAAGGACGTGGAATGAATTTTGAAGATGTGCGCGAGTACCAGCCGGGGGATGAGATCCGGGCGATCGACTGGAACGTGACCGCACGCCTGGGCAGTCCTTTTGTGAAAAAGTTCACGGAAGAACGCGAACTCACGGTGATGCTGATCGTGGATGTGAGTGCGTCGGGGAATTTTGGCAGCACCTCGCAATCCAAGCGCGAACTGGCGGCAGAAGTCGCCTGCCTTCTCGCTTTCAGCGCGATTCGTAACAACGACAAAGTAGGTCTGCTACTTTTCAGCGATCGGCTCGAGCTTTTCATCGCGCCGAAGAAAGGGCGCTCTCATACCTTGCGAATCATCCGTGAAATCCTGTTCTTCGATCCGATTGGGCGCGGAACAGACGCGGCGGCGGCTCTTGATCACCTGAACAAGATAATTACTCGTCGCGCGGTCGTATTTCTGATTTCGGATTTTCAAGCGCCCGATTTCTCGCGTGAGCTCGCGGTCACGGCGAAGCGGCATGACCTAATTGCAATCCGGATTCAAGACGAACGCGAAAGCATTCTTCCGCCGATTGGACTCATTACGCTGGAGGACGCGGAGACGGGCGATCAAATTGAAATCAATGCCGCCGACAGCCGGGTGCGGGCACAGTTTGCACAACTGGCCCAAACGCAGCTGGCGGAAACGATGCGGGTGTTGCGGCGGAACCGGATCGATCGGATCGAACTGCGCACGGGGGACGAATATCTGCCCGCGTTACGCTCGTTTTTCAAACAACGGGAGCGTCGTTTGATGGTGCGATAGGATGTCGAGTGCACCTCTGATATGACATTACTGCTAGCCGAGATTGCTAACGACATCGTACCGCCCGTGAACTATTCCCTGGTGCCGCCGTGGATGATCTTCATCGCCAGCCTGCTAGCGCTAACGATTATTGGACTGGCGATCTGGTATGGGCGGAAGCTGTTCCAAAAGAAGAAACCGGTCCCCACTCCGCGTGAGCGCGCGCTGGCGGCATTGAACGAAATCGAAAGGGATGTTGAAGGGATAAATCCCTACCAATTCAGCATTCGTGTTTCCGACATTTTACGACGCTACGTCATGGAACAATTTGATCTGCCAATGACACGGCAAACATCGGTCGAATTTTTAAATGCCATTGGCTCGGCCGCCAGTTTCGGCGACGAGGAAAAAGCGCTGCTGGCCGACTTTTTGAACCGCTGTGACTTGATCAAGTTCGCGCGCTATGACGCGACACCTTCCGACAGCCGCCTTTTGCTGGATGAAGCGCGTCAATTCGTGAAAGGAGGAGCCCTTGTCACCGCGTGACTGGCTCGCCGGGCAGACGCTGACGTTCGCGCGGCCGTGGCTATTGCTGTTGTTGCTGTTGATCCCGTTGCTGGCCTGGCTGCGAGGACGATTCGGTCCGCGCGCAGCCGTTTTCTTTTCGGCGACAGCACCGTTTCGCGCAATTGGGAAGAGCAGCGCCAGCCGCGCCGGACAAATTTTGCGCGCACTAATCTGGCTGGCCCTGGCGGCATTCATTGTTGCCATCGCGCGACCACAGCTTGGAAAGTCGCTCACGCAGGTCGAAGCCAGCGGCATCGACATCATGCTGGTGCTCGATGTTTCAAATTCGATGCTGGCAAAGGATTTCACCATCGGTGGGGAGGAGGCAACGCGACTGGATGCCGTTCGCGAAGTAACACGAAAGTTTATTGAGGCGCGCCCGAATGATCGAATCGGAATGATCGCGTTCGGGACGCGTCCATATATCGTTAGCCCAATGACACTCGATCACGACTGGCTGCTGCAAAATCTCGACCGGGTTCGGATTGGCCTGGTGGAAGGAAGCACTGCAATCGGGTCGGCCATGGCTTCCGCTGGTAATCGGCTAAATGACAAACAATCGAAGAGTCGCGTGATGGTTCTCCTGACCGATGGCGATAACAACGCCGGCAAGATTCCGCCTAACACCGCCGCAGAAGCATTGAAAGCGCTGCACATTCATTTTTATGCCATTGGCATTGGCACCAACGGGGTCGCGCCGTTTCCGGTGATGGATGAACAAACCGGCAGGGTAGTCACCGACCGAAGGGGCAACGTTTATTATCAAAGGGCGCCAGTCTCTTTCAATGAAAAAGGATTGCGCGAGGTCGCAAGCATTGCCGACGGAAAATTTTATCGCGCGACCGATACGCAATCGCTGGAAGACATCTATCGAGACATAGACAAGCTGGAGAAAACAACGATTAGCGCCAAGAAATACCAGGAGTATCGAGATCTGTTCCCAGCGTGCATTGCGGCTGGTTGCGGATTGCTGATCGGGCAACTCCTGCTCGGGCAAACAATTTGGAAGCGATTGCCGTGAGGAGAACGTTGAAGAGCTTAAGCGTTGAAGAGTTAAGGCGGGGGCCTTCATCGCTTTATCGCTTCATCGCATTATCGGACCCATGAGCTTCGGGGCGCCGCAATGGTTCTGGGCTTTGGCGGTTCTGCCGCTATTAATCGGGCTCTACATTCGAGGGGAACGACGTAGCGCATGGCAGTTGCGCGAGTTTGTTTCGCCGCGATTGCTCCCACAACTTGCCGGTAATGTCGATCGCGTGCGGCGCGCGATCCGTTTCGGCTTCGTTTTGCTTTCGCTGACGCTGGCAATTACGGCGTTGGCGAAACCGCGCTGGGGTTATATCTACGAGGATGTAAAACGTCGCGGACTCGATTTGCTTTTCGCGATCGATACTTCGCGCAGCATGCTGTCGAACGACGTCGCGCCCAATCGACTGGAGCGCGTTAAATTGGCGGCGCAGGATTTGATCACAGAATTGCAGGGCGATCGCGCCGGTTTGATCGCGTTTGCCGGACGGGCGTTCCTGCAAGCGCCGCTGACGATTGACTACGACGCCGCGGTCGAGTCGATCAATGATCTCGACACCAAGACGATTCCCGAAGGCGGCACCAACATTAGCGAAGCGATCGCGCTGGCGGTGCAAACGTTTGGCAAAAGCGCGATGGGAAACCGCGCCCTCATCATTTTTACCGATGGCGAAGAACTGAGCGGTGATGCGGTCAAGGAAGCAAAGAAAGCGGAGGAAGCGGGCGTAAAAATTTTCACGATCGGCGTCGGCACGATCCAAGGTTCATTGATTCCTCTCGAGCAAGAAGGCGGCTTCGTAAAAGATGCGAAAGGCGAAGTTCACAAATCCAAGCTCGACGAGAATCGGCTACGCGAGATCGCGCAAGCGACTGGGGGGATGTACCTGCATTTGGAGAGCGGTCCGCAAACGATGCGGCAGTTGTATGAGGAGGGGCTTTCGAAGTTAAAGGCAGCGGAGATCGATGCGCGGCTTTCGAGCCGGCCGATCGAGCGCTACGAATGGCCGCTGGGAGGGGCGATTGCGGTATTAATCGCCTCTTTGTTCCTTAATGATCGTAAAAAAGCACGACCTCAGGCTATCAGGCGGGCACCGGTTAAGCGCGAAGCCTTGGTAACGGTCGCCATTCTGCTCGTGGCCGCAGCCCAGGCCTATGCGGTTTCCGGGATCGACCTATATAATAAGGGGAAATACGAGGAAGCCCTGGCCCAGTTCCAGAAGGATCTGGAGCACAATATTAACCCGGCGGATAACCCCAAGATGCACTTCGACGCCGGAGTGGCCGCGTACAAGCTACGTGAATATGACAAGGCGCTGGAGGCATTCAGCCAGTCGCTGGTCGACCGTTCCCCCGCCCTGCAGGAAAAGAGCCGCTACAACCTGGGAAGAACGTTGGAAGAATGGGCCGATATGCGGAAAACAAATGAAGAGGCGTTGAAGGATTTGGAGAATGCGGCGCAACATTACGAGGAAGCGTTGAAACTGGACCCGAACGATAAAGCCGCGGCGGAACGACTCGAGATTGTTAGGAAAAAAATTGAGCAGCTGAAGAAGCATCCGAAACAGCCGCCGCCACAGCAGCAAAAAAATCAGCAGAACAAAAAGGACCAAAAGAAAGACCAAGACCAGCAGGAGAAGGATCAGCAACAGAAGAAAGCATCAGCAACAGCAGCAGCAGCAGCAACAGCAACAGCAACAGCAACAACAGCAATCACAAAACGATCAGCAGCAACAGCAGAACCAACAATCACAAAACAATCAGCAGCAAAACCGGGATCAGCAGCAGGCTAAGAATAACCAGGAACAACGGAATCAACAAAATCAGCAGGAGGAGCAGCAGAAAGATCAGCAGCAGCAGAGTTCTGATAAACGGGATAAAGACAAGCAGCAGCAAGCCAAGCCTTCGCCAAGCCCCGGGAAGCAATCTGAAAAGAAAGATCAACACGGTGCCGGGGAATCACCGACACCAACTCCGAGCGAGGGGTCGAACGCTTCGCCAAGCCCAGGAGAAGGCGAAGAGAGCCCGTCGCCGTCACCAGGGGAAAATTCCGGTGCTGGTGAAAGTCCGTCTCCGACACCCTCAAGTTCACCGAACAAACCGCGATCGGGTGAAATCAAGAGCGCCGGCGAACCGAACAAGGAGCAACAGGAGGAGCAAGCGGCCGAAGCCGAAGCGATGCAACGCGGTGAAATGAGTCCGCAGCAGGCGGCGCGATTATTCCAAGCGATGAAGGACGAGGAAGCGCGGGTGCAACTGGATGAACGCAGGCCCGTCCATCCTGTCTATAACGACTGGTAGGGCGAAGGTTGATGGTTGATTGTTGAAGGTGATGTTCCGACGCGTTTTCGTTCTGATTTTTCTAGTAGGTGCTGCGGTGCAGTTCGCATGCGCTGATTCGCCGAAAATCACGGCGGTGCTGACTAGTTCGGAAGTAGTGGTCGGCGAGACAGTGCGGCTGGAGATCCAAATCGACAACGCCCGTGCGTCAGCGATAACGCCGCGTGATATCGAGGTGCCGGGTTTGCAGATTCATTACACGGGCGAATCGACGCAAATGACGATGCGAAATTTTTCCGTCTCGTCGTCAATCACCTACAGCTACACGATTCTACCGGAAAAATCCGGAACCTATAAAATTCCACCCCAAACCATTCGCGTCGGTAAAGATAATTTGCAGACACCGGAACTGACGTTGCGGGTGGCGGACTCGTCCAGGGCGACGGCCGGCAAGAGGGGCAACCGGGCACCCTCTGGAAGTGCGCCGGCTGGCAGCGGGCAGAATGCCGAAGAAAAGATCGCATTCGCGGAGCTATTGGTGCCGAAAAAGACCGCCTACGTGGGCGAAATCATTCCTGTGGTACTACGCATCGGATTCAACTCGCGAACGCAGCTCAGGGAAATGGCGGTGCCGCAGATTAACGGTCAGGGGTTTACCGTTCAAAAGCTAAGCGAAGGCGAAAAGAATTTGGAGACGATCGACGGGCAAAGCTACGTCGTTTTCACTTACAAGACTGCGATTTCCGCAGCGCGACCCGGCGATTTTCAGATTGGTCCCGTCGAAGAGAAAGCCAATGTGCTCGTTGCACGACGCAGCTCGGGCGTGCGTCGCAGACCGTTTGATCCTTTTAGTGGCGAAGATCCCTTTTCCGATCCCTTCTTTATGCCGTTTGGAGGGCTGATGGAGCAGCATGAGATCAGCATCAAGAGCGACCCGGTTCCGCTGGAGGTAAAGTCGTTGCCATCGGGAGCGCCGGCAAATTTCTCAGGCGCAATCGGTAGTTTTTCGATGACGGCAGAAGCGAATCCGAAGCGCGTGCAGGTGGGGGATCCGATCACCATCAAAGCGGCGATCGCGGGCCGCGGAAACTTTGATCGCATGAACGCCCCGGAATTAAGCGACGAGCGCGGTTGGCATAAGTATCCACCGTCATCGAATTTCAAACAAGATGATGACGTCGGGATCAGCGGCACAAAATCGTTCGAGCTGGTGGTGTCGCCTAACGAGAAATTGACAACTATTGCGCCGCTGGTCTTCAGCTACTTTGATCCAGCGAAAGACCGGTATATCACGTTACAGAGCGAAGCGATGCCGATCACGGTGGAAGGCAATGCACAAGCAACACCGGCTGCTGGAGCTGCGACCGGAGCAGCCGTGGCGCCGAATCTGGCTGGCCCGCAGAAGCCACAGGACATATTGCATCAAATTAATGAGCGCGGAAAAATCGTGCACACGTTCGCGCCCCTTTACGCGCGGGCGGGCTTTTGGCTGGCGCAACTTTTCCCGCTCGCGCTGGCGCTGGGACTGCTGGGTTGGAAAGTGCAAAGTATCCGGGCATCCAACCGCGCAGCGCTGCGCGCGGCCCAATTGCAACACGAAAAGGATGAGCTTTTGCGAAAATTACGACGAAAGCAACTCGCGCCGCGCGACTATTTCTCAGACGCCTCGCGTGTCGTTCAACTAAAGACTGCGCTCAAGGAAAATAATATCGAACCGGCGACAGTGGATGCCGAAACAGCCGCACGCGTTTTCGGTTTGGACCCGGAGCAGAGCGAACGGATGCGACGATTGTTCGCCAAAAATGACGAGCTGCGTTACAGCGGCGTTGGCGGGGATGGGGCGCTAACGAGTGATGGACGGCGCGAAGCATTGGAGTTGATCGAAAGCCTGCCATGAAACTCCGAACCATATCTCCCGGCGCCCCTCACCTCGGTCCGTCTCCGGCAACAAAGCGTATTATGAATGCTGACGGCGCGAATCGTCGGAATCTTGTTTGGCGAGCGTTCCTTCAGATTATTTTCTGTCTCTTTGTTGTTTCTCCAGCAGCAAACGCCGCGACAAGCGATGATCCGAGCCGGACTGGCGATGATTTGTTTGCGAAAGCAACCACAGAATTTCAAGCGGGATATTTTAAGGCGGCAATCACAGACTACGGCGCGGTCGTCCAGTCGGGCGAGTGGAGCGCAAATTTGTTCTATGACCTGGGCAATGCCTATTTCCGCGACAGCGATTTCGGGCGCGCAATTTTGAATTACGAGCGGGCGTTGCAGTTGGATCGCAATCATCCGGAGGCCGACGCGAACCTGCGAATTGCGCGAGATCAAACACACGCACTGGAACTGGCATCGGCGCCGTTGGAAAAATACTTGAATTTCGCCAGCACGAAATCATTCACCATCCTGGCGGCAATTTTGTTCTGGGGAACGATTATTCTTTCGATTCTTCGCCGGCGGAAAGTGCTGTGGATGACAATTGGTTTGCTTTTGACTGCGGGTTGCGGCTTGGCCGCTTACAAATTGGAAAACGGCACGCGCGGGCAGGGCGTTGCAGTGGTGGTGGCAGACAACGCCGAGGCCAGAGTTGCGACGGCGGATAGTGCAAAGAGCGTTCTGGCGCTGCCGCCGGGAAGCGAAGTTGTGATTTTGCAAGAACGCGGTGACTGGAGTTACGCGGCGCTGCCAAATGATCAGCGCGGGTGGATCTCAACGAAGGCAGTGGAGAAGGTGCGGTTGTAACGGGTGCCGAAACAACGCGCTTCTGCGCGTCCAAGAGGTCGACTGGCGGCGATTTTCAATTGCCGTTTTTTTAGCCGGCCGTCAGAGCCGGACTGGCGTTGAAGACTCCTCTTTGACATCAACGGGCAGGATGCCCGTTGGCCCCACAGGCGGGACGCCTGTGCTACAGCGGTGCTACTTGAGAAGCGGGCAAATGCCGACATCTTGGAAATTGTGAAAGCGGAGTGGGATGTCGGAACAAGTAAGAAAGCGTTCCAGATCAATTTCGACGCCAAGCGTTACGGCACCTTTGCTGAAATCGGGGCCGGGCAGGAGGTGGCGCGCCGTTTTTTCCACGTTGGCGGCGCTTCGGGCACGATCGCGAAAACGATGTCCGCCTATGACATGACATTCAGCGACGCGATTTACGGGCCGACCGATCGCTACGTCAGCCGGGTTCGCCTCGGCACGATGCTCGACCATGAATATAAGCTGTTGATCGAAAGGCTTAATCAAAAGCTCGGCGCGGAGCGGCTCTTTTTTGTTTTTGCCGATACGGTGGCGGCGCGCAGTTTTAAACAACACAGCGAAGCACACGGCTGGTTAGGCGTTCGTTTTCAGACGGAACGCCGTGGCGAACCGAGCCAGATCATTATTCATGTGCGGATGCTGGACGAAGCCAACGTCGATCAACAGGAAGCGCTGGGCGTGATTGGAGTGAATTTGATTCACGGCGCGTTTTATTGTCCGAAGCCGGAGGAATTGATCTCGTCGCTGCAGGAGAATCTCGCGCACGGCCGCCTCGAAGTCGACATGATCAAATTCTCCGGACCCGCCTTTTCCCAGGTCGATAACCGGCTCATGAGTCTGCAACTCGTTAGCCAGGGTTTGACGGACGCGGTGATGTTCCGGGCGGACGGCGAAACGGTGCAGCCAGCGGAAGTCTTTTACAAAAAAGCGATCCTGGTGGAACGCGGCAGTTTTCGTCCGGTCACCTATGCCACCAATGACATGCTGGACGGGGCCCGCCGGAAATTTCTGGCGGAATCCGGCTGCGCTGAGTCCGACCTGGTCGTGCTCATGGAGATGACGTTGGAGAACCTGCTTGCTGAAGGCCAGCTAAACCATGCCGATTTTCTGGCGCGAGTAGATATTCTCGGCGCGCTCGGGCGGACGGTTCTGATCTCGAAATTTGGCGAATATTATCGGCTCTCCGGTTATCTCTCCCGTTATACCAGCGAGATGGTCGGCCTGGTCATGGGAGTCCCGAGTCTGATGGAAATTTTCGATGAAAAATATTACCTGAATTTGGAAGGCGGGATTCTGGAAGCACTTGGTCGAATGTTCAAAGGCGCCTTCAAACTCTACGTCTACCCGATGATTGACGACGCCACCGGAAGAATCCTCCCCGCCCATGAAATTGAGGTCGCTCCGAACCTAAAAGCGCTATTCCGATTCATCGTGGACAACAATTTCATCGTCGAAATCACCGATTATCATCCAGAATATCTCAAAATCTTCCCTCCCGACGCACTGGTGAAACTGCAGAGCGGCGACCGCGATTGGGAGAAAATGGTGCCGCCTGAGGTGTCGCAAATAATCAGGGAGCGCGGTTTCTTTGGGTACAGGACTTCGCCGGCGGCAGCGGCGTGAAGGCGTAGCGGCGGTCGATGACCGCTGAGCCTTGAGGAATTTCGGCGGTCATAGACCGCCACTACAGAGACCTCGGCACTTGGGCGTTCGAGGTTCGATATTACGAGGGCAGGCATAGCTGAACACCTCGTAGAATCAGGGACGGCGGGCACGTTTCCCGCTACAAGCAGCAGAATTCATGGCGAAACGCGGAAATTCTGTCATTGGCATCGATCTTGGCAAGCGCGCGTATAAGGCGGTGCTATTGAACAAGAAGAGCGAGACGCGCTATGCGCTGACCAGTTTCGCTTCACACGAGGTGCCCGAAGAAGTGACAACGACCGACGAGGTCGCGCAACACATCAAGCTGCTATTGAAGGACCTTGGCGGATTTACAAAAAGCTGCGCTCTGGCGGTTTCAGACCCGGACGCACTGTTGCGGATTATCGAACAGCCCGCCACGCCGCCCCAGCTATTGCGCAACGCTCTTCGCTACAACGGGCTGAGCATGCTGAACCAGGATTGCAAAGATTTCGTGCTAGATGTCGCCAGCATTTCCTACAATGGCGCACAGGCCGTTGCTATCGCCGCAGCAGGCGAAGGCGAAGGGCAAGTGGCAACACAAGTGCAGGCCCCGCCCGCGACCCAAACACAAACCCAAACGCGTTACCTCGTAGGTGGTCTTTTGCGGTCACGGGTAAAGGAACTTTCCGAAGCCATGGCGAAGACCCGCTTATCGGTCGAATTGATGCAACTGGCGCCGGTTTGTTCCTTCAACGCCTTCGAAGTGGCGTATCCTAACGTTCACCAGAAAGAAGCTTTCCTCCTGCTCGATCTCGGTCATCTGCAAAGCACCGTGCTGATCGGTTGCAACGGCGAACTGACCCTCACCCGCGCCTTCGATTACGGCGGCAAACATTTCACCCAAGCGCTCACCGCCGACGGAGCCCTCGACGCCAACGCCGCTTACCTTATGATTAAGGAGGGCGATCCAGGAATGGCCGACATTTGCCGCAACACTCTTTCGCGGCTCTGCACGGAAGTGCGGAATTCCGTGGGCTTCTTTGAAGGACAACACGAAACTTCCATTCAGCGACTCTACGTCTCGGGAGGATTGTCGCGCGCCGAAATGATCTTGCAGACGTTGAGTGATGAACTTGGTTTGCCCTGCGAAGTTTGGGATCCCCTCGAAAACTGCGAGGTCGCATTGCCGGCGGCAAAACGCAAAAACCTGCAGCAAGAATTTGTTTCACTCAATGTCGCCTGTGGGGCGGCCTTCGAATACCTGCGAACGTAACGCCCATGCCCCTGCAATTAAACCTTCTCCATGAAGAAATTCTGCAGCAGCGGCAGCGACAACGCGACCCGCTTAAGCTCAGTCTTTATGCCGCCATCGGCTTGGGGGCATTGCTGATATTGAATTATCTTTGGACCGGCTATCGCGTCCTGGAGAGCAAGAGTCGCCTCAATTCCATGCAGGCGGATTGGGGCAAAATCGAGCCGAAAGTTACCGAGGCGCAGAAACGATCTGACGAATTAAACGGCATCATCAGTACAACGAACGCACTCGACGGTTATATTGAGAACCGCTTTTACTGGGCACCGTTGCTGGAAAAGGTGGCGCATTGCGTTACGCCAAATATTCAGATTACCGCACTCGAAGGCATCGTCGAAGAGGACAAAGGCCTCGTCACTGTGACTTTGGATGGTGTGGCCGGCGGACGCGAACCTCGTGGTGTGGCGGAGGATTTCCGGCAGATGTTGCTGGAACAAGTCGGCAAGGAACAGCCGACGGTGAAGGTGGAATTCAAGACCCTCGAAGACCTCGATACCACTGTCGCAGTCGGCGGCAACAATGTAACTACCGCTCATTTCGTAGTCACAGTTGGGATGGAGCCGTTCTCCAAAGCGGCGACGCCGGCGCCCACTGAGCGAAAATCTCGCCCGAAAAAGGAGGGGTCCTAACGTGAATAAAGAGCAGGTCAAAAAACTGTTGTTGGGAGCACTTGGCTTGATCGCGCTGCTCTACGTCTACTTTTCTTTCTTTCTGGGACCGCTCAACAAAAGCCGCAATGCGGTTCAGGCAAAGATCAACGATTTGCAGACCAAAATCTCGACGTCCAAAACCGAGATATCCAAGGCGACAAAACTGGAGGAGACCGCTCACTCCGCGACTGTTCGCTACGATGCGCTGCGTGCGCTTAGTCCTGACGGCGCGCCGATCGCGTGGTTTCCGCCTCGGATGAGAACGTTTCTGACCAGCCATCAGATCGACAAGGGAACGACCCGCCTTGAAACGAACAGCCCTTTCAAGGAAAAAGAGCTCGCAGATTGGAGTCGCTATCTTTGGATCATCGATTTGCCGCAGGCAGATTATGAGAGCCTCGGAAACGCCATCGCTCAACTCGAAAATACAAACCCACTCCTTTCCATCAAGAAATTGCGGATTCACGCTGCTACCGACGACCCTGAGATGCAGAAGGTCGCCTTCACGGCCGCCACCATCATTTACCAGAAATGAAGAAGCTCCTTTATCTTGGCTTTGTCCTCTGCGCCGGCGTTGCCCTGGCGGATGAAACGCCGCCGATCGAATTGAAGCACAAGTCTTCCTTCAATATGCGAGCAGATGAGCGTAACCCATTCTGGCCAATTGGATGGAAACCGGCTCCGAAACTGGCTAAGAACGAGCACGGACCGGCGATTCCTCCTTCAGCATTCGTCGTTTCGACAATTGTTCTCGATCCGAAAAATCGTTACACCATCATCAATGGCAGGATAATGGGCGAAGGTCAGCAGTTCGGATTGCAGATCGGCAGTACCGTTCATCAGATCACGGTCAAGGCTATCGAAGACGGCCACGTGGTCCTTGTTCGAGGAGAGCAGGAAATCGTCGTTGCGTTGCGTCGGAAATAATTAGTTCCGACGCAGTTTTTAAGGTTGCGTTTAGCCCGAAGGCGCGCCAAATATCTGGCTCGTCGACAAAACCTTGTAAACTTAGCATTTCTCATTTCTTTATGAAATTCTCATTGCTACTGCCTTTTATCATCGCCAGTGCCGCATTCGCCAGCGGGCCAGCAGGCAATTTCCGTCAGGCTTACGGACCGTTCTTTCATCCTCAGCCCCCGAATAACGCGAATAACACGCAACGATTTGCGAACGAGCCAGTCCACCGCTGGAACAAAATCGCGGTCGACGCTACCGGTCTGGACCACACCCCGGTTGCTCCCGGCGAGCATCGCACCTTCGGCGAACAGCTCGGGCCCGGGCGCGCCAGCCGCGCTATGGCTATTGTCCACATCGCCATCTTTGATGCAATCAATGCCACTCAGGGCAAATATCAGAGCTATACCGGAATTCAGTCCGCCCCCCACCCTTATTCAACCGCAGCCGCGGTCGCACAGGCAGCGCACGACACGTTAAGCTCTCTTTACCCGTCTCAGCGAGCTGCCTTTGATCAGGAGCTGGTCGACGATCTTTTGGGGATCAAGAGTGAGCCGCCTAAAGACAATGGGATCGCGCTCGGGAAACAAATCGCCGCCGCCGCCCTCGCTTCGCACGCTTCCGATGGCTCCGAAATACCGGAACCACGGATCGGAGTCGATTACTTTACCAGCAACCTTCCCGGTCATTGGCGGCAGGACCCCATCAGCCAGATCCCGCTCGCGCTTGGCGCGCACTGGGGCGCATGCAAAACGTTCGTGATCAAGTCGAGTACCCAGTTCCCAGCGCCACCGCCGCCCGACATGACCAGCGCGAAATACACCACTGCTTACAACGAAGCGAAAAATTTCGGCGGCGACGGAGTTGTTACGCCCACGCAGCGCACGCCCGAGCAAACATTCATCGGCACGTTCTGGGCGTATGATGGAACACCAAGCCTTTGCGCCCCGCCGCGACTCTACAATCAAATCACGGTTCACATCGCCAACCAGACGCACCTCCGTCCAGTGGAATTGGCCCGTTTACTGGCGCTGGTCAACGTGGCAATGGCCGATACTGCGATCAGCGTGTGGGAATCCAAATACCATTACAATTTTTGGCGACCCGTTACTGCGATCCGCGAATCCGATCACGGCACTGGACCGACCGGTGCCGGTGATGGCAATCCTGCCACAATTGGCGACCCGACCTTTACTCCGCTCGGCGCGCCGGCCAGTAACTTGAATGGTCCAAACTTTACTCCGCCCTTCCCTTCTTATCCTTCGGGCCACGGCGGGATTCGGCGGTGCAGTATTTCGAAACTCTTCGCCGTTTTTACGGAACAGATAAGATCGGATTCACTTTCGTTTCCGACGAATTCAATGGCGTAACCAAAGATGCCAACGGCAACGTTCGTCCCTACATGCCGCGCAGTTTTTCGAGTCTGTCGCAAGCCGAAGAAGAAAATGGTCAAAGCCGAATTTATCTCGGGATCCATTGGCACTTCGACAAGACCGCCGCTATCAGTCAAGGTCGACATGTAGCCGATTACGTCTTCGATCACGCTTTTCGGCCGGTTAGCGGCGAGTAGAAGTCGGTCAAACGACGCCCGCGGACTCATACTAGGCGTGCCGCGCATTGTGTCCCTCAACAACGGAACAAAGGCATCCTGCCTGTGCGCCCAGCGGAGATTCTCTCCGCTGTATCCTTCAGCAGGTTTCAAACCCCACTGGGCGCACAGACTACAACTCTACAAGTCTATGTTCCGTTAGCGCCGACGGTCAACCGGCAGCGACTTCACCAAGCGGAACAAACGCGGCCTCGTGCAGCTCGACACGCTTGCGACCGGCTAGCAGTCGATACCATTCAGCAGCCGAGCCGATCACAATCAACAACACCAGCACCAGAAACGTAGCGGCGACAAAAATATCGACGCGATACATCGCCGCCTGGCGAACGAGCACCGCCGCGGCATTCGCGTCCGCAGCCTGAACGCTTTTTGCGATCGCTGATTGCGCACTAGCCAACAGACCGAGATTGGGGTCGGGAGAGAAAATCTTGATGTAGCCGGCCGAGAACGTGACTACACACATGAAAAGCAGCGGCACGAGTGTGACAAAAAGATATCGCGCTTTGCCCATCTTAATCAGCAGAGTCGTGCCGAGACAGAGCGCGACCACGGAAAGGAGTTGGTTGGCCAGCCCAAACAGCGGCCAGAGCGTGTTGATGCCCCCGAGCGGATCGATCACCCCCTGATACAAGAACCAGCCCCAGGCCGCGACCAACAGCAGACTGGCGAACGCGTTCGCAACCCAGGAACGCGTATTACCGAGCGGGCGCCACAAGTTTCCCAACAAGTCTTGCAGTAAGAACCGCCCCACTCTCGTGCCGGCATCAATCGTCGTCAGAATAAACAACGCCTCAAACATGATGGCGAAATGATACCAGAGCGCCAATGCCGTCGGGCTGGCCGAAACGCGCGCGAACATGTGCGCCATGCCGACCGCGAAAGTCGGTGCGCCGCCGGCGCGATTGAACATCGTTTGCTCCCCTAGATTTTGCGCCAGATCGGTCATCTCTGATTCCGTCACCGGAAACCCGGCAGCTGAGACTTTCGCCACCACTTCCGTCGGCGTTCCCTTGGTGTTGATGGCGAAGTATTCACCCGGCTGAATCACGCAGGCGGCGATCATCGCCATTAATGCCACCATCATCTCGGTAATCATGGCGCCGTAACCGATGTCGCGAATCCGCGACTCGCGCTCCAGCATTTTCGGCGTCGTTCCCGAAGCGATGAGCGAGTGAAACCCTGAAACGGCGCCACACGCGATGGTGATGCAAACAAAAGGAAACACCGGACCTGCAAAGACCAATCCGGTCCCGTCGATGAATTTTGTCAGTGCCGGCATTTGCAGCACCGGGTGAATCAATACCACCGCCACCGCGAGCGCAGCGACAGTGCCGATTTTCATGAACGTGCTGAGATAATCCCGCGGCGTCAGCAACATCCACACCGGCAGGATCGACGCCGCCAGCCCGTAAATCATGATCGCCCAAGCGAGCCATCGATCACTGTGTCGAAACCAGGCTCCGATCACCGGATAATTCCCGAGAAATTGGCCGCCCCAGACCGCGAAGAAAAGCCCGACAACTCCGAACGCAGTGATCCATGTGACACTGAACCGGCCGGTGCGCAATCCCGCACCCATGATCAACGCAATCGGGATTGTCATTGCGATGGTAAAAACACCCCACGGACTTTTTGCCAGCGCCTGCACCACCACGAGCGCGAGCACCGCCAGCAAAATGATCATGATCGCCAGGACGCTGATCAACGCCAGCGCGCCGACGCCTGGGCCAATTTCCTCCTTTACCATTTGCCCCAGCGTTTTGCCCCGCCGTCGCACCGAGGCAAAGAGCACAATCATGTCGTGCACTCCGCCACCAAGAGTCGCGCCAATCAAAATCCAGAGGGTTCCGGGCAAAAACCCGAACTGCGCGGCCAGCACCGGCCCAACCAGCGGCCCGGGTCCGGCGATAGCGGCAAAATGATGCCCGAAAACCATCCAGCGATTGGTCGGAACAAAATCTTTACCGTCGTTTTGGACCAGCGCGGGAGTGGCCCGCTCGTCGTTTAGCAAAAGCACCCTGGTAGCGAGCCATTTAGAATAAAAACGATAGCTGATCGCGAACGCGCACAGGCCGGCGACAATGATCCAGAGCGCGTTAATCTGTTCGCCTCGCGACAACGCCAGGACCGCAATCGCCCCGAGGCCAAGGAAGCTCACCGCGATCCAGAGCAATTTTTTCCACCAGCTCATCGGCAAGGAATGTACCGCGCCTTGCGGCTTTCGCCACCTGTCAACCGTTGACAGCACGGCCTTACCGCGTTACCAACCGCCCTTGCGTCTCTCCCAGAAACTTGGAAAAATCCTTACCGGCGAAGCCTTCGAAAGCGCTCGGCGCCGCACCCGTGCAATCGTGCGCAATCGACGGTTTCCCGCTCGCATCCGCGCCGACACCATTATCAAATCGATCGACGCGAACGAGTTCGAACAAATTCGCCGCAAATATGCGGTCGACGATCCCGGCGATGCGCCACCGAAATACCTCGATCTCGAGCATTGGATTCGAATCAATCTGCAACGTGTGCGCGAGTTGGGTCTCGACTATGCTCCGCCTTCGCGCATTCTCGATCTCGGCTGCGGCACCGGATATTTTCTCTACATCAACAAATTGCTCGGGCACGAAATTCTCGGGCTCGATGTCGATGATTTTCCGATGTTTCGCGAGCTAACCGAGCTACTGCGCATCCCCCGCACCATCGCGCGGATCGAGGCGTTTCAGCCATTGCCAAAGTTCGATCGCAAATTTGATTTCATCACCGCCTATCTGATTTGCTTCAATAATCACAAGAGCGACAGGCTTTGGGGGCCTGCCGAATGGGATTACTTCTTGAACGATGTCGCTACCCATCTGGCGCCGAATGGCCGGATCTGGCTGGAATTGAATCGAGAATACGACGGCAGCTACTACACCCCGGAATTGAAGGCCTTTTTTGAAGAACGCGGAGCCGATTTGCAATCCTTCCGCGTCATTTTCAATCCAGGGACTCTCGTGCCTTCCGAAGCTGCGTTAGTCGCGCATTAAAATCGTCGCGCCGGCGGCGGTGCTCCTCGACCACTTCTTTCGGCGCGCGTTCGATAAATGATTGGTTCCCGAGCTTCGCTTCCGTGGCTTTCAAGTCCGCTTCAAGCTTCGCGACTTCCCTGTCCAAACGTTCCCGCTCGGCCGCTTGATCCGTATCTCCTACGACGAGGAATAGCTCGCCCAGTTTAGTTGCCGCAACCGATGATCGTCCCGGCACGGTTTGGTTCCGATCAATTTGCAGCGATTCTGCATTCAGTAAACGCGCAATCGTCGCCATTTCTTCTTTGGCCCAGGCCTCGTGAGAACGCAGAACGAACTTTGCCTTTTGATTCGACGGCACACGCGCTTCAGCTCTGAGGTTTCGTCCCGCTTCAACCGCTTGGTAAATCGCACTTACCCGAGTTCGCGCCGCTGCGCGGAGCGATTCGGCCAAGCTGATCGCTTCCGGTATAGATGCGAAGTCGAGAAAATCATTTTCGGCGCTGGCAAAACCCATCAACGACCACACCTCTTCCGTCAGGTGCGGCATAAATGGATGGAGCAGTCGAACAATGGCAGAAAGAACGAAATCCATCGTCATCAGGGTCGATTGTTTCCGCGCCGCGTTCTCGCCGAAAATATCGGTCTTCGCTGCTTCGACGAACCAGTCGCAAAAATCGCCCCAAACAAAATCGTATAGCCGTTGGGCGACGGTATTGAACTGATACTCGCGATAGGCGGCCTCGACGGCGTCGATGGTTTCGCTAAGACGCGCCAGCACTTCGATCGCGTAAATCGAAAGCTCGGTCTCTCTTAGCTCCGGCTTCCGCTCTGATGGTCCATGCATCCGGCGAAAACGGGCGGCGTTCCACAGCTTCGTCGCAAAATTTCTGCCTTCTTCGATTTGTTTTTCGTCGAAACGAATGTCCTGCCCGCTCGGTGCGATTCGCATTAATCCAAAACGCAAACCATCCGCTCCATATTTCGCGATCAAATCGAGCGGATCGGGCGAATTGCCGAGCGATTTCGACATTTTGCGCCCTTGTTTGTCACGAATGATCCCGGTGAAGAAAACATCATGAAACGCGATGTTATCTTCGTCGCGTTCGGATTTACCGGGTTTGAATTCCAACCCGGCGATGATCATGCGCGCAACCCAGAAGAAGATGATATCCGGTCCGGTCACGAGCACCGAGGTCGGATAAAACTTCGCCCGTGTTTCCGCATCCATCGTCTCATAGGCCCACAACCACGACGAAAACCAGGTATCGAGAGTATCCGGATCCTGCACCCAATTCTCCACGTCCGGCGGCGGTTCGATCCCGACATAGATCTCCTCTGACTTCTGCCCTCTCTCCTCTGCTCTCTGTTTCCGGTACCAAGCCGGAATGCGATGCCCCCACCACACCTGCCGGCTAATGCACCAGTCTTGAATATTCTCCAGCCATTGTGCGTAAACCTTTTCCCAGTGTGCCGGGAAGAATCGAATCAGGTGCTCGCGCACCACCGCGAGCGCTTCCTTTGTTTTCGGATAACGCAGAAACCATTGCTCACTGATCCGCGGCTCGATCGGAACGTCGCTCCGATCACTGAAGCCGACGTTGTTTTCATACGGCTCCGTCTTCGCCAGCATTCCTTTTTCCTGCAAGAGCTCGGCCGCGCGCTTGCGCGCTTCGAAACGATCCAGCCCATGCAATTCCGGAACGGCCGGACAATTAATCCGTCCAGTTTCCGTTAGGACATCGACGATCGGTAATTTGTGGCGCTGGCCAATCTCGAAATCGACCTTGTCGTGCGCCGGCGTCACTTTCAAAATACCGGTGCCGAATTCGGGATCAATCAATTCGTCAGCGACAATTGGAATCTCCTCGCGCGCTAGCGGTCGCCAGACCCGTTTACCGACAAGGTCTGCGTACCGCTTGTCGTTAGGAGGAACTGCCACCGCGGTATCGGCCATAATCGTTTCCGGACGTGTCGTAGCTACTTCCAAAAAACGGCCGGGGTCATCGACCAGCTCATAACGAACAAAATAGAGACTTCCTTTTTGTGGTTTATTGATGACTTCCTCGTCGGATAACGCTGTCTGCGCCGCCGGATCCCAGTTAATCATGCGCCGACCGCGATAGATCAGCCGCTTCTGGTAAAGATCGACAAAAACTTTTTCAACAGCGCGAATGTACTCGGCGTCAAAGGTGTAGCGTTGGCGCGACCAGTCGCAGGAACAGCCGAGCCGCTTCAGTTGTTGAATGATGATCCCGCCATGTTTGTCCTGCCATTCCAGAACGCGTTCCAGGAATTTCTCTCGGCCAAGATCGTGACGCGTTACGCCTTCATTCTTGCGCAACCATTTCTCGACCGCGGTCTGGGTCCCGATGCCGGCGTGATCCGTCCCCGGTAGCCACAGCACCTCGTGGCCCTGCATCCGCGCACGCCGCGCCAGAATATCCTGGATGGTGTTATTGAGTACGTGACCCAGGGTAAGGACACCCGTGACATTTGGTGGTGGGATGACGATCGAGAACGCCGGTTTGTTTGATTTGGCATCGGCGCGAAACGCCTCCGCGTCGAGCCAGCGTTGATACCACTTCGGCTCAACTATTTTTGGATCGTAGGTTTTCGGCAACTCAGCCATGAGAGTAACGCACGCTCAGGCGTGCGAGTCGCTAACAAACGCACGCACAAGGTTTACGCCACTTGATTCATCCGCAGATTCGCGAGCGGCTCCGCCCCAGTCGAAGTTTGAATCCGGTTACCAGATTGTTGGAATGTCAGAATCTAATCCGCGGATAAACTAAAATCATCCCGCCCGGCTCGCCAGGGATCGGCGAAGACTCCTGCATTAATCGTATCCTGTTAATCCTGTAAATCCTGTCCTAGACTCGCAATCTGCGTAAATCTGCGAAATCTGCGGATAAATCAGAAGATGAAACCGATTGGCGTTTTCGATTCCGGTATTGGCGGCCTTACCGTCGTCAAAGCTCTGCGTGAGCTTCTGCCGAATGAAAACATTTTCTATCTCGGCGACACCGCCCGAGTCCCCTACGGAAACAAAAGCGCGGAGACGGTCGAACGTTACGCCCTTGAGCTGGCGAAAATGTTGATCGCAGAAAATGCGAAACTGATTGTGGTCGCGTGCAACACCGTGTCGTCAGTCGCGATTCCTAAGTTGCGCGCGAACGTTTCGGTTCCGGTGATCGGCGTGATCGAGCCAGGCGCGAACGCCGCCATCGCGATGACGCGCAATCGTCACGTCGGTGTCATTGGCACGCGCGCGACCATTCGCAGCGGCGCATATGAGAATGCGTTGCGCGCACTCAATATTCATGTCCGGGTCACGAGTGTCGCCTGCCCGCTGCTTGTGCCGTTGATCGAAGAAGGATTGCTCGACGATAAACTGACTGATTTGACGATTGAGCGTTATCTCAATCCGATGGCGGCCGATGGGATGGATACGCTCGTGCTCGGGTGCACGCATTACCCGTTGCTCACTCGCGCAATCGCTCGTTCGCTCGGCCACAAGATCCAGATTGTCGATTCCGCCATGAACTGTGCACGCGCGGTCAAAGATTTGTTAGGTCGGCAATCACTCGCTACCACCTCAGCCACCGCTGGTAGATTGGCCATTGCCCTGACCGATGACGCCGATCATTTTCTCAGCATCGCGCGCGACTCCTTGCAATTGCAGATCGGCGACGTGCAACTGCGCGCGGTTTCCTAGGACGATTTGCTCGCGGCAGGCTCTGGACTACCAGGTCATAGGAATGATCGATCATCCCGCGCAGTTCAGCCTCTGGAATTCCGCTATCGATCTCGACCGTATTCCAATGCTTCTTGTTCATGTGATAACCGGGACGCACCTGCTCGTAGCGATCGCGTAAGTCAAGCGCGAGATCGGGATCGCATTTCAAATTGGCAGTCGCCGGCACTTCATCGAGCGAGATCAGCGCAAACATTTTCCCGGCGACTTTGAATACAAGAACGGTTTCACCAAATGGCGTTCCCTCGGTCGTGTTCGGCTTGCCCAGGCAATATTCGCGGAATTCAACTACGTCCATTGCAGCCTCAGCGAATCTTCGAGGAAATAGTCTCGACTAAATCCTTGATCGCGACGCGTTCCTGTTTCATCGAATCGCGGTCGCGCAGTGTGACCGTATCGCGCAACTCCTCGCCTTTTTCACCCAGGGTTTCGAAATCAATTGTCACGCCAAATGGCGTTCCGATTTCGTCCTGTCGCCGGTAACGTCGCCCGATTGCTCCGCCTTCGTCGTAGAACACGTTCATGTGTGAACGCAGCAGTGCCTGCACTTCGCGCGCCTTCGCCACCAGCGCTTCCTTGTTCTTAAGCAACGGAAAGACCGCGCATTTGATCGGCGCCATCCGCGGATGAAAGCGCATCACAATCCGCGTCTCCATTTTCCCTTTTTCGTCCGGAGCGCTGTCTTCGTCGTAGGCATCGCAAATCAACGCCAGAACCGTCCGATCTACTCCCGCGCTCGGCTCGACCACATGCGGCACAAAACGTTCCTTGGTTTCCTCATCGAAATAATCGAGCGTTTTGCCGCTGGATTTGATGTGCTGCTGCAAATCGTAATCGGTCCGATACGCGACGCCCTCCAATTCCTGCCGCCCAAATGGAAACTCGTATTCGATGTCGAACGTTCCTTTGGAATAAAAAGCGCGGTCTTTGTCCGGGACATCGAGAATGTGCAACCGCTTGCGATTGATCCCGATCTCCTCGTAAAACCTGATCCGCTCTTTCAGCCAGTAGGCCAGCAAATCCATCCCCTGCTCCGGCCGACAGAAATATTCCAACTCCATTTGCTCAAACTCGCGCGAACGAAATGTGAAATTGCGCGGGTTAATCTCGTTCCGAAACGCTTTCCCAATTTGCGCGATGCCGAATGGCAATTTTTTGCGCGATACATCCAGCACATTCTTGAATTGCACGAAAATCGATTGCGCCGTTTCCGGTCGCAGATATGCGATTGAAGCCGGATCGGCTGATGCCCCCATTTGTGTTTGGAACATCAGGTTAAACGGCCGCGCTTCAGTTAAATCCTTGCCGCCGCAGTTTGGGCATTGCTTCGTGCCATTTTTTTCGGCGAGCTGATCGGCGCGCAATCGCGCTTTGCACGTGCGGCAATCGACCATCGGATCGGTAAACGTATCGACGTGGCCACTCGCCTCCAGCGCAGCGGGATGGGTTAGGATTGAACCGTCCAGACCGACCACGTCGTCGCGGTCGCGCACGATTACCTTCCACCAATATTGCTTGAGATTATTTTTGAGCTCGGTCCCAAGTGGGCCGTAATCCCAAACCCCGTTGAGCCCGCCATAAATCTCGCTCGCTTGAAAGATGAACCCACGCCGCTTGCATAAACTGACAATCTTCTCCATCCGCTGGGCGTTCTCCTTGCCGGTCATGATCGTGAGATATTTAGCCGTGAATCCCGCGGATGAAACGGATTTCTGTCGCCGGGATCGGTGATCCCGGTTGTAGCAATCTGCTTGGCCAAGTATTACTACTGTACGACCGTTACCTCGGTTTTCACCGAGTTAGCAATGAAACATTGCTCGTGCGCGCCGTGATGCATCTTATCGAGCTCTTCCGCGGTCGGTTTCTTTTCCCCTGACCAGGTGATCTTGGGATGCAACTCTACCCGAGTGATTGCCAGCCTGCCTTCCGTATTCTTTTCCATATGGCCGACCGCTTGGTCGGTGTATTCGTCGAGAACAAACTTTTGTTTACATGCGATGGCGAGAAAGGTGAGCATGTGACAACTGGAGAGGGAAGCGACAAACGCTTCCTCGGGATCGACGTTGGCTGGGTTACCAAGATAAGCCGGCGCTGCAGTCGCCGTCATGGTATGGCCGCCATCAAAGCTCCAGGTGTGATCGCGCGGATATTTTTGGTAAACGAATTCAGCGCCGCCGCGCTCCCAACGCAAAGTAACTTTATGTTCGGACATACCTTCGTATACGCCGCTCGTTTCGGAACCGCAAGCAACCCACAGCCATCGCCCCACAAGCGTGGATCTCGAGGGCGAAGCTCTGCGACGCAGTGGTTACAGCGCCGGGCTCGCCCAACTAGCCCTCCATCATTTAGTCAGATCGGCGTTGGTCGGGGGACCTTCTACCCAGTTCACGTCCCACGGCCCATCGACGGTAATGAACGTTAAGGAGTTCGCCGGCAGCCACCCTTCGTGAACCATCTTTGCCGGCATGAAATTGAATCCGCCCGGACTCAGTTCCACGCGCTTGCCTTCGCAGGCGAACACGGCTGTGCCGGAAATCATGGTGTGCGTTTCGTTGGCGGTATGCCAATGCTTCCGGACATGGATCGCTTTAGACGTGCGAATGAGTAAACTCGTGGCGCCAGTCTTTTGATCAACACGGAGAAAACAGATTTCCGGAGAGCTATCGCCGAGATCGGGGATGATCTTGTCCCATTTAAGATCGGACAAATTTTTGAAGATCGGAACATCGCCCGCGGTAGTCGCCGGTTCGGGCGATTGCGCACGCGTCTGAGTGAGCGCCGTTATTGCGAGCGCGAGGAGAACCCAAACAGAAAACTTTTCTTTCATAGCAAAATCAATCGATCCGAGTGTTCATATCCACAAGCGTCTTTCCTTCCGCCGCTCCCGTTGTAACCGGGATCGCTGATGCCGGCCGTGCGAATAAAATTCCGGTATGACGATGCCAGCTACAGGATTGCGCGGTGTATCGAGGTGTTATGTTTGGTAATTACCCCGATGAATCCGTACGCGAAACCAAATGAACGAAAGGTCGGCGCACGTCGGCCAAAGATTTCGCATTTGCCGAGACACGTCGATATCCGAACCCGCACGCAACGACGGGCAGAAAAGGAAGCAGTCGCGGCGGAGCGGCGCGCCATCAAAAAATCCGCGCGTCGGCATTTGAAACAGCAATTGCGCGAGGAGCTTCTGGATACCTGAGAGTCGTTAACACGATCAACCCATGTGTCCCTTTCTCGCAGATTTTACTCGCCTTGCTTCGCGGTCCGGCTGCACAATTCCTGACATCGCCACCTCGCCTCCTGAAGGTGGTCCCGCGAAAACCAATAACCGAAAGGAAAATATGAAACTCAGAGTTGTAATTCTAATCACGGCATTCTGCGTCATTGCCGGTTATTCCGACGCACAAAGCTCGAGTACTGGCTCAAGCAGCGCGCCTTACACCGAAGGTGCGGTGTGGGACATTACCATGGTAAAGACCAAGCCAGGCCTGGACGATGATTACTTGAAGAGCATCGCGCAAACCTTCAAAGGCGTGATGGAAGAACAAAAGAAGCAAGGCATCATCATGGATTACAAAGTGTTGCTCGGCGACTCAGCGGATCGCAATGACTTCAATATTCTGTTGATGATCGAATACAAAAACATGGCGGCGTTCGACGGTTTGCGCGAAAGGACCGACCCGATTATGAGCAAGGTCATGGGCAGCGAGGACGCACGACGTCAATTAGCAGTGAAGCGTCTGGATGTTCGCGAAATTCTCGGCAACAAGACGATGCGGGAAGTGACGCTGAAGTAGAAAGAGGAAGGCAGAAAGGTAGAAGGCATCGCAAATCCGAATCTGGAGGGCTGCCGCGCTGTAACGCCAGTCCGGCTCGGATCGCTCTAAATTGGGGACATGACAGTAGTGTTCCTCCAGGCAGCAGCGGTCTCTTTGGCCACTCTTTCATTTCTCCTAACGGTTAGCGGGCTTCATTAGCGCGCTTAAAAATCTCACGGAGCCGATCGTGCGGCAGTGCTGGGACCTTGTGACCATCGCGGCCAGTCATGTCGTGGTTATCGACCAGGGCGTTGATGATGGCTTCTTCGGTGGCTTCGACCGTGGCGGTGAAAAGTGGGTCCATCAGGTCATTGGGCATTGTTTCGATTGTCCTGGTCGGAGGTGAAGAATCGGCGGCATGCGGATTGGCGGTGGAAAAGGCGATGAACAGGTCGCCGGAACCGTTGCCGGAGACGCTTCCGGTTCGGGCGAGCCCGAGCGAGGCGCGGCGGGCCAGACGTTTTAGTTGATGCGGGAGCAACGGGGCGTCGGTCGCAATAACGATGATGATGGAGCCGGTTTCCTTTTGGTAGACTGCACCGGGAATTTTCTTGCCGATTTCTATGCCACGAATTGTTAGCTGCGGACGGCGACCACAGTTGGCTTGGACTAGAACTCCGATGGTATATTGTTTTGTTTCGGAAGGGCCGCGGTCAGCGACCGCGGCTACGATGCGCGAAGCGGTGCCGGTACCGCCCTTGAATTCGTAACAGATCATGCCGGTGCCGCCGCCGACACTCCCCTCCTCGATCGCGCCGCCGTGAGCAGTTTCGATGGCGCGCGCCACGTGTTCCGGCTTCACATGAAAACCGTCGACGTCGTTGAGCCAGCCGTCCCAAGTCTCGGCCACGACCGGCAAGCTCCAGGCGAACCCTTCCGCGTCAGGTCCGCCGTGGGCGAGACGCCAGGCGATCACAGCGTCGCGCGCGACTCCAACGCTGTGCGTATTCGTCAACACGATTGGACCCTCGAGGAATCCGCTTTCTTCCACCCAGGTGGTGCCAGTCATTTCACCGTTGCCGTTTAACGAGAAATAGCCGGCAAACACGGAATCGTTCATTTCGCTTAGGCCGCGCGGCAGAATCGCAGTCACGCCCGTTCGAACCGGGCCTTTGCCACGTTCGAGTTTCCCTTCACCGCTAATCAGGGTGGTGTAACCCACTTCGACGCCGGGAACATCAGTAATAGCATTGAATTTTCCCGGGGTGCCATCGAAGGGGATGCCGAGGTCGCGCGCCCGCTCGATCTTTGGCGGCGCTGGGATCGGCTCGCGCGCCAAGGCAGTGAATGCCACCAGGAGCACAAGAGCACAGAGGAAATGAGTTTTATAGGTCCTCTGCGTCCTATAGGTCATATCAGGGAACGATCACGCGTCGCACTTAGGACTTCGATGCCAGCGGTGTAAACTTGTCCTCTGCAAACAGCGACCACGGGCCTTTGCTTTTCTGGCGCATGACGGATGTCCAGTTTTTGGTCGCGGGATCAAAGGCGTAAGCATTCATGAACTGGCCATCGGGATTATTGAACGTGAAGTAGATCGTGTGGGCCGCTTCATCGAGCGTGCCGTAACCGATGATCTCGGATGCGCGTCCACCAAAGACATCGAGCCAATGTAAAACGTAACGAGAGGTCTTGTGATCGAAGCCGATGAACGCCATGGCTTCGTATTGCGGCGGCGTGGCGACGTCGAGATAGTGCAACTCGAGGAACTGATGGTTGAGCACCCAGCCGACTCGGACGGTGTTCTCGGCGGTGCGACCATCGCCGAACTTTCGGACAACGTGCCAGTTACCGACGAGTTTATCGAGCAGAGCATCCTCAAATTTGGCCTCGCGTCCGTCGGTGGGGGTTGGAGATTGCGCGCTCATCGTAACCGCCACGAGGGATAGAGCTGCGAACACGGGAAAACGCTTCACAACAGGCATAATGACAGACTTTCATCTTTCGCGCGATGCTAGAAACGCTAAAGTTTTCGGGTGAGCTACGAGGTTTTCGCCCGCAAATACCGACCTCAGACATTCGACGACATCGTCGGGCAGACGCACGTCACGCGTACACTGAAGAACGCCGTCGAACAAAACCGCCTGGCCCACGCCTATCTTTTTGTCGGACCGCGTGGCACAGGCAAGACCTCGACGGCGCGCATCTTGGCGAAGGCGCTCAACTGCGTTAAGGGGCCGACGGTCACGCCCTGTGGGAAATGCGATAATTGTCGGGAGATCGCAGCCGGAAACAGCCTTGACGTCATCGAGCTGGACGCCGCGAGCAACCGCGGAATCGACGATGTCCGCGAGCTGCGCGACAACGTTCGCTACGCCCCGGCGAAGTCACGCTTCAAAATCTACATCATCGACGAAGTGCACATGCTGACGAAAGAAGCTGCCAACGCGTTACTCAAGACGCTGGAGGAACCGCCCAAGCACGTGATTTTTTGTCTGGCCACGACCGAGCCGGAAAAGCTGCCGATCACGATTTTGAGTCGATGCCAGCGGTTCGATTTGCACCGGATCGCGACCAATCTGATCGCCCAACAGCTGCAAACCATCGCGGTTAAGGAAAAGTTGATCCTTGAACCGGCCGCGGCGCATGCCATCGCGCGCGGGGCGGAAGGGGGGATGCGCGACGCCGAATCCATGCTCGATCAACTCGTGGCATTCTGCGGAGAAAAAATCACGGAGCCTGATGTCCTGAACGTTTTTGGATTTACCAGCCAGCAGATGGTGATCGACTTTGTCGGACGGATTTTGCGCGGCGAAACCGCCGACGCCCTCGCCTTGCTGCACGGGCAGTGCGAGGCCGGCAAGGACATGATGAAATTGATGTCGGACACGATTGCGTATCTGCGCGATCTGCTCGTATTCAAAGTGAAACCGGACGCGCTGAGTGACGAAGCGAGCGCGGAAATGCGTGCTGCATTCAACGAGCAGGCGCCATTGCTGGAAACGGACCGACTGCTGGAGTTAATCGATCAGTTCGCCGCAGCCGAAAGTCGGATGAAGTGGGCGCCAAACAAGAAATTACATTTCGAAGTGGCAGTGATCCGCGCGATCCAAACGCTCGGCCAGACAACGCTCGACGAAGTGATCGAAAATCTGAACGCATTGCGCGACGGGAAAACGGCAGTCGCCGGCCGCGGCCCTGGCGTCGGCAAACCGGCGGCAACGAACGTGAAGCAGGCCGGGACCAGCGATGCCGGCAACAAACCGAATGCGCCAATTAACGTTAATGAGATTTGGGGGAAAGTCGTCGCGGAAATCGAAACGCGTCGCCCGTTTATCAAGAACTGGATTGAAGAAGCGCATCCGCTTGGTGCCAATGGACGCAACTTCGAGCTCGGCTTCCCAACCGATCAACGGATGGTAATGGAACACCTATCCTCGCGCGCCAATCGCGAATTCCTTGAAGCGTTGCTGAAAGAGATCAGCGGACGGGATTGGGCGCTGAAGTTTTCCGTGAGAGAAAATTTGCCTGGTAAGATTTCGAAAGCGAAGAAAGCGCCAGCCATCGTGCAGGAAGCGGTGGAATTGTTTAAGGGCGAAATCAAAAGTTAAAGCAAGGAGCAGCCACGCGATGAATCTCAACAAATTGATGAAGCAGGCGCAGAAGATGCAGGAGAAAATGGCGCAAGCGCAGGCGGACCTGGCGGAGAAAACCGTGGAGGTACAGGCCGCCGGCGGAAAAATCACGGTCGTGGCCAACGGCGCAGGCGACGTTATTTCCATCAAGATCGCGAAGGAAATTGTCGATCCCGAGGATGTGGAATTTCTGGAAGATGCGGTCCTGAGTGGAGTGACGCAGGCGATCGAGCAAGGGAAAGCGATCGCCACCTCGGAGATGTCGAAGATAACGGGGGGGATGGGCGCGGCGGGGTTGGGACTCTGACGTTAAATTGTTAAATGCGTTACATTGTTAAAACGGGGAATCCCTCCAATTCAACAATTTACCGGTTTAACCTCTTTAACGATTCGTTCGTGCCGTTCATAAACGCAGATTTCGCCAATTTCGAACGCATTCATTTTCTCCGACAGCCGATCATAATTTTCGGCCAGTTGCGCCCACGAATGCGCATCTGAAGCAACCGTAAACGGAATACCTTTTTTTATCGCGACAGTAAGGATTCCGTCGGACGGATAAAGCTCCGTCACCGGTTTGCGCCAGCCGGCGGTCGACAATTCGATCGCGAGATTGCGAGACCGAATCAGATCCAGTGTTTCGTCCACCAACTCTGCGATTGGCGTGCACGGGCGGTGTCCATGGATTTTCACCAAATCGAGGTGGGCCAAACAATCCACCAGACCACTCGCGGCGATTTCGCGGATACGCCGAAAATAATCGGAGTAAATTTCATCAATGTTGCGTCCGGAGAATTGTCGCGCACCGTCCGGCACGCTGTCGAACATTTGATCGGGCTGGCTTAGGTAATGAACAGAGCCGAGAACGAAATCGAGCCGTTCCCAATTTTGCTCGACCCATTTCCTCCCAGCCGCGCTGGTTTTTGGATCGTTATCGAGCTCAATGCCGGCACGAATTTTTACGTCAGGATTTCTTTTCCGCAGCCGATCGAGTTCGTCGAAATCGATTCCGGCATGATAACGGTCGTGATCGGTGAAAGCGAAATCGGTGATGCCCCTGCCCCGCGCCGCGTCAATCCATGGCTGTAAGAGCTCCTGCGTGTAACGCTGAACCCGGTGTCCTTGTGGATGGGTGTGATAATCAGCAAATAGTTGAGAGTTGAGGGTTGAGGGTTGGGTGGTCTGCATTTCCCTCTCAACTCTCAACTAGTAACTCTCAACCACGGCATCACGGCGCGGTCATGAACTTCTGCCGCGCGCGAAGCTCGGAATATTTTGGGAAAAAAACTTCGACGCTGTAAACCCGGCCAGGCTGCAACTCGCGGGTCGCGATTGTTTCATTGTAAACTATTTGTTCGCGGGGATTGACTAAAAGATTACCGATCTCCTCGGTGAACGCGCGATTTTCAGACCAGCGGGTCAGCGCCTCGCCGGTAGGATTAAGCAGCTGGATATCGATCCGCTGTGAGGTGGGGAAATCGAGAGAGATGGGGTTACTGCCGAGATTGGTGAGTACTACGTGCACCCGCAACTGGCGCACTTCCGAAAGCCGAACCGGTTCGGTTGGGACCTGCACTACGAGGAGTAAACCGTGCAAACGCGGATCCTGATATTTCGGTGCTTTCGTTTTGGCGGAACCGAAGGGATGCAACATGCGGTTGAAGAAACTCCGCTCTGCTGGCGTGGGCGTCTGTGCGACGGCGCTCGATACCGCAACTAGCATTATTACGAGGGCCCATTTCATCTGCGCGTGTTTCAGCAAACGTTGCAAAACGTGTCAAACCCTTTATCAATCGCCCATGACTCGCGCGTTGGCGATTGGATTGTTGCTGATTCTGGCAGCACCGCTGGCATTGGCCAAATCAAAAAAATGCACCGTCCGGCTGCATGCGCAGGGAAATGAAAACGATGGCTCTGTTTTTAGCACCCCCGTAACAACACCGATTTCCGGGAAAAACATTTTCATTGAAAAAATACCCGTGATTTCCGAGCACGACGTTTCGGCCTACCGGCCTTATCCGGCAGCCAGTGGAAGTTTTGGCGTGCTCCTGCAACTGGATGAACATGGGCGGCTCGCTCTCGACACCTTGAGCGTCGAGCGACGCGGCAGCACGGTGCTGGTGTTCATCGACGGACGTATCGTGACCGAGCTTCTCATTGATCGACGCGTTTCCGACGGCCAGATTTTTGTCGCTTCCGGGTTAACCGCGGCGGATATCGCGTTGATGCAGAAAACGTGGCCAGAGATCGGCGCGAAAAAACGCAAATGATGGGGCCGGTGCGGGCGATACTGCTGGCTCTGATCACGTCGTCGACCGCGTTGCTGGCGGAAGATTCAAAAATCGAGATCAGCCTGCCGACCGATAACGATGCCCTCTTCCACGGCGGCGGCCCGGAATTTTATCAATACATCGAACGCGACTTCCACGGTGAGAAATCGACTCCATGGGAGGGTGGCCGTTATGGCTTCGTCCGCAATCCGGTGCCGACGGTACAGGGCCTGATCTACACCCGCTTCCATGAGGGAATCGACATTCGCTGCCTGCATCGCGATGCGCGGGGTGAACCTTTGGATGATGTCCGGGCGATTGCCGACGGCAGAGTTGTTCATAGCAATCAGGTGCCGGGATATTCAAACTACGGACGTTACATTGTCATCGAGCATGTTTGGGACGGGTCGCCTTACTACAGCCTTTACGGGCACCTGAGTGAAATCGTGGTGAATGTCGGTCAGCGAGTCAATCGCGGCGAACGGATCGCGCGCATGGGTTACAGCGGTGAAGGATTGAACCAAGCGCGGGCGCATCTCCATCTCGAGATGAATCTGATGTTCAACCGCAATTTCGAATCGTGGCATGATCGCTTTTTTCGTGATCCCAATCACAATGGCATTTACAATGGAATTAATCTGGCCGGGCTCGATATCGCGCGTTTCTTCCTCGAGCACGAAAAGCGGCCTGATTTGACGGTTCCGGAATTTCTGGCCGAGGAAGAAACGTTCTACAAGGTTGCGGTACCCGAATCGTCGCACTTCGATTTGCGCAAATTTTATCCCTGGATGGTGAAAAACGTTTCTGCCAATGCGAAATCCTGGGAAGTAAGCTTTGCGCGCTCCGGCGTGCCGCTACAGATCCAAGCGCGGAGCGAACCGGTCGCGCAACCGACGTTAACGTACGTGAAGAAAACGACGATTAATTGCGCTTACCTCACTCGTGACGAGCTGGCTGGGATCGGCGAGCATGCGCATCTAACGGAAAATGGGATGCGCCTAATGCAGCTGTTGACCTGGCCGGAGTGATATCGATTCGCGATTCATGCTCATGCTCGAATTGGGCAGGAGCAAGATTATGAGTGTTAACAAGAAGTAGGTTTGCGTTGGGCTAAAGCGACGGAGTGTGGAATGGCGCCGGCGACAAAGCCGAGGCATTCGACTGCCCCGCTTGGTTTGCCGGGCAGCGCGATCACGAGCGAGCTGTCAACAATGGCCGCCAGACTGCGCGAGAGAATTGCGTTCGGCGTAATTTTCATCGATTCCGCTCGCATGACCTCGCCGAAGCCGGGAATTTCCAACCGCATGATTTCGCGAATCGCTTCCGGCGTGACGTCCCGGTCAGCGACGCCGGTTCCACCGGTCGTGAGGATTAAGCCGCATCCCTGCCCGGAAAAGCTGCGGATCGTTTCCTGAATTCGCGTTTTGTCATCGGGCACGATCGCCTCGGCCAAAACATCCCAGCCACGTTTTTCGGCAGCTGCTTTTACAGCCGGGCCACCGAGATCTTCATACTGCCCGCCGCTGGCGCGATCGGAAATGGTGATGATACCGACTTCGATCGAGTTGGAGTGTTGGAGTATCGGAGTATTGAAGTGCTTACTCTCTTCCATTACTCCATCGCTCCATCACTCCGCGGGGACCTTTTGCTTTTCAACCAGATGCACGTCCGTGATGCACATCTTTCTGTCGACGGCTTTGCACATATCATAAATCGTTAGCAAGGCGACCGCCACACCAGTAAGTGCTTCCATCTCTACGCCCGTTTGCGCAATCGTGCGCGCGGCGCAACGGACTTGCGCACCATCTTCGAAAACTTCGATATCTACTTTGACGTCGCTCAAGGGAATGGTGTGGCAAAGCGGGACCAGATGCGCCGTTTGTTTCGCTGCCTGAATTCCTGCAATCCGAGCGGTTGCGATCACGTTACCCTTCGCGATTTTGTTTTTAGCAATGAGATCGGCGGTTTGCTTTTGGAGCGAGATTTTGCCTGAAGCGACCGCCGTGCGTGAGCTCAGTGGTTTCGCGGAGACATCGACCATCTGCGCACGGCCATCGGAGCCGATGTGAGTTAAACGCTTCATCGTTTCAGCGCCCCGCCTTCACCAAGGTTACGGCGGGGCCGGCCATTACTCCATCACACCAATCATATGCGGCCGATCTCCGAGCCGGAGTAGCGTTAGCCGCCACTACAGTCCAATACTTCCCATTACTCCAACGCTTCATTACTCCATCACTCCAATTATGTGCGGCCGACCTCCGAGCCGGAGTGGCGTTAGCCGCCACTACAACGGATCATCCGCCGATTGCGATCATCTTGCGATTCGGTTGATAGTTCTCTCGAAAATCGTGCTGCTGCGGTTTCCGGTCGACGACGTCGAGGAAAAATTGCCGTAGCTCATCGTCCGTCGCTCCGTTGCGCAGCGGTTTCATGATGTCGAACTCCAGATAACTGCCGAGACATGGCCGAAGTTTCCCGTCACAGGTCAGGCGCAGTTTATTGCAGCTATCACAAAAGTGCAGATTAGTCATCGCCCCGATGAAGCCGATGCGTTGTTCGCGTCCTGGAATTTGATAGTAAGTAGCCGGACCATTGGTGTGGAATGTCGGTTCCGGGATCAGATTGCCGTAGCGCGCCTCGATCGCACGTCTCGCTTCCGCAACCGGAAGAAAATTTTGCTCGGTCAATACTTCGGTCGTGCTGACCGGCATCATTTCAATGAAACGCAGAATCAGATTCTGCGATGCAGCAAACTCAATCAAAGGAATGATTTGATCTTCATTGCGGCCGCGCATCAAGACCATGTTCAGTTTGATTTGCTCGAACCCGGCGGCGACCGAAGCGTTAATTCCCTGAAATACTGCGGGAAGAAAATCGCGCCCGGTGATTTGGGCATAAACGTTTCGATCCAAGGTATCGAGTGAAATGTTGAGCGACCGAACACCGGCCGCACGCACGGCCGCAGCAGTCGTCAGGTTGGGGGCAATTTCCCGCGCCAGCAATGTTCCGTTTGTCGAAACTCCCACGTCGCGAATCCCCGGAATCCTGGGAACCTGACGGATGAAATCGACGATCTCGCGGCGTGTCAACGGCTCGCCTCCCGTAATACGAATCTTTGTGACGCCGAGATCGGCGGCAATGCGAATGAGCCGCAATGTTTCCTCGTAGGATAGAATTTCAGCGCGCGGCAACCATTCCTGCAACTCTTGCGGCATGCAGTAGGCACAGCGCTCATTGCAGCGATCAGTTACCGAGACTCGTAGATAGGAAATGCGATGGCCAAAATGGTCTTCCATTTCAGGCCAAGTTAATGGTGCGATGAATCCTGATCAAGGTCACTGATTCGGGCGAACGCCTGTAGGCTGTTCGTCTTTCGCAGACGAGCGTCGAATGCTCGATGTAGGCTGCCGTCCGACCTGCCGCTTCGCGTCCGTAGAATTTCTCGACGATATGCAAGGCCGGATCCTTCTCGGGTCGGTGCCCAGTTGCATACGGAATCGTCGCCTGCACCGCCGCTCAAGGGGCATAAGCAAATCAAAATGTGCCCATGCCATCCTGTCTGAACCACGCGCAACTTCTTGTCGGCGCTGCTGTTCAATCAAGCGAATGGGCACGATTGACTCGTTAGCCCGTCCTTGTATGATTTTTATATGATGATGAAGTGTCGATTTTTGTCATGGGCGCTGATGACTACTACTGCAGCCGGCGCGCTTTTCTTCGGTGGATGTGCTACTCCGGAAAAGCGAATCTCACAGAATCCCGATCTTTACCACAGCTTGCCGGTTCGCCAGCAGCAGCTCGTCGCTCAGGGCCAGATTGCGCCTGGGATGTCGAGGAACGCGGTCTGGCTTGCCTGGGGGGGCCCCGAACAAAAGGTCAACGGCTACGCCCGGGGTAATTCCACTGAAACGTGGGTTTATTTAACTACCACCACTTATCCCTACGGTTACGGTTGGGGCGGCCCAGGTTACGGTTGGGGCGGCCCAGGTTGGGGTTGGGGCGGCCCAGGTTGGGTGCTGGGGCGGCGGCGTTGGCGTATTTCGCACCCATCATGGACGTCGCTTCGCCGTCTTTGGCGATCCCTTCTACGATCCTTTTTACTATTCTTACTCGGCCAACCGTGACGTACCCATACAAGACCGTTACTTTTGTAAACGGCCGGGTCGTCGAATTCCAGGCCATGGTCGGCTACGGATACAGCTGAGCAATTACTTCGGCCATTGCGCCGTTTTGAATCGGAACGCACATTAGGCGGCCATGGCGTTTCGGTCGTTCCAGCATTTCGTCGAAGAACTCGAGCGCGCAGGCGAATTGCTTCGCATCAACGAGCCGGTCGATACCGAGCTGGTGATCGCGGAATGGGCAAATCGCGAGATGAAATCGCCGGGTGGCGGAAAAGCGCTGCTCTTTGCGAAGCCGACCATTGATGGAAAAACATCGGGTTTCCCGGTTGCGATCAACACCATGGGCTCGCGCAAACGCATCGCCATGGCACTCGGCGTCAACGACGTGGGAGATTTAGCGCAGGAAATTCAACTAATCCTGAAAGCAAAACCGCCCACCGATTTGCGGGAAGGCTTCGCGCTGTTGAAACAGGGAATTCATTTGCTGCATGCGCGGCCGAAGAGTGTCAGCAGCGGCCCATGTCAGGAAGTGGTCCACCGCTTCGCGGAACGCCCAACGCTCAATGAATTGACGCTCCGCGACCTGCCGATTCTCAAATGCTGGCCCAAGGACGGCGGGCGATTCATCACCTTTCCCAACGTCCACACGCGCGATCCGGAGAGTGGCGCGCGCAATGTTGGGATGTATCGGATGCAGGTCTTTGATGATCGCACGACGGCGATGCACTGGCAGGTGCACAAGGTCGGGGCGCGTCACGGCAAAGTTTACTACGAGCGAGGCGAGCGCATGCCGGTCGCGGTCACCCTCGGTGGCGATCCCGCGCTGACTTTTGCTGCAACCGCACCGTTACCCGATGGACTCGACGAAATCTTGTTCGCCGGATTCTTGCGCAAAAAATCGGTGGAACTGGTGAAGTGCAAGACCATCGACGTCGAAGTTCCCGCCGATGCCGATTTCGTGCTGGAGGGATTTGTGCAGCCAGGGGAGATGCGACCGGAAGGCCCTTTCGGCGATCACACCGGGTTCTACACCGCAGTTGAAGATTATCCGGTCTTTCATCTGACAGCGATCACACATCGAAAGGATGCGGTTTACCCGACGACGATTGTTGGCCCGCCGCCAATGGAAGATTTTTACATGGGCGACGCCACGGTTCGGATTTTTCTGCCCGTATTCAAAATGAACTTTCCGGAGATTGTGGACATGACGCTGCCGCCGGAGGGCGTGTTCCACAATCTAGTTTTCGTTAGTATTCGGAAACAATATCCCTATCAGGCATTCAAGGTGATGCACGGGCTGTGGGGTATGGGGCAGATGATGTTTTCGAAATACATCGTGGTGGTGGACGAAGATTGCGACGTGCATAACACCAGCGAAGTGCTCTTTCGTCTATGCGCCAATACCGATCCGGAGCGCGATAGCACCATTATTCGCAACCCGAGCGACTCACTCGACCACGCGCCGACCGAACAGAACATCGGATCGCACATGGGGATCGATGCCACCGGCAAGCTGCCGGGTGAGAATTATCACCGCCCCTGGCCGGAGCTGCTCAAGATGGAATGAGCGGGTGCAGCGCACTGGTTGATTCGTTACGAAAAGCTTAAGAACGATTCTCGGTTCGGCACCTGGAATCGTTAAACCGTTAACTTGTTAAATCGTTAAATTGGGCGCTGTGGCATTTGCCCTGACTTCCCATGTCTGTCATCCCGAGCCGCGAGAGACGGCGAGGGACCTCACAACAGGTCGAAGATTACACAACTTGGGAGAGATCCTTCGCCGTCTGCGCGACTCAGGATGACAGAAAAAACGCGCGACCTAATTAGTACCGAGTACGGCCGCCGGAAAATCTGTCCGGTATCGATGTCGCGGGTCAAGCCGCCGGGCGGGACGCCCCTCAAATCGTAACGTCGTCCGGTATATGGACTCCGGAAAAGCCCGGGTGTGGATGTGTACCTTGCATAGGGCCAGCCGCCAGGCGGCGTTGGACCGTAGGTGCGCGCGCGATCTTCCTGAATGGCGTGCCCGATCAGCGCGCCCGTGGCAGCGCCGGCGGCTGCTCCGATTGCAGCGGCCCGCGCATTCCCCGTAGCGGCCCCGCCAATGATCGCGCCGGCGGCCGCGCCATAACCCGCACCCGCGCCTGTAGGGGTGTCACATGAACTGAGAATGAAAGAACTCAGCGCGATGCCCGAGATCAGAATCGAAAATTTTCCCTTCATGATCATTAGTATTAAGGCTTCGTAATCGAAGCGCAGACGGATGTTTGGCGCGGCACACTCAAAAAATCTTAAGCAGTTGCGCCGCCGCTCGCCCGGCTTTCTCTGTTTTACTCAATCGGTAATCTTTTTCAAACATGCGGAAATTGTCCAGCTTCATTCGCCGGAGGAGCGCCTGATAAATCGAGCGCATGATCTCGGCCGGAAGCATCGAGCGATGATCCTCCCGCGGAAGCAATCTGGTCGATTCCGCGAAAAAATTTTCCGCCCGGTCCGCCTCGAAGTTCATCAACTGAATAAACCGCGTATCGGTCACGCCGTTGCGCAAATCCTCTTCGGCGTAGTTAAATCGTGCCAAATCCTCGCCCGGCAAATAAATGCGATCGGCTCTCAGGTCCCTGGCCACGTCGCGAATGATATTCGTCACCTGCAGAGCCAAACCGAGCGCGATGGCGTAATCGCGGCATCGGGGATTCTTGTATCCAAAAATTTCGATGCTCACCAAACCGACCGCGCTCGCGACCCGATGACAGTAAACGCGCAGTTCATCCCAGGTGACATAGCGGCGAATATCGATGTCCATCTCGACGCCCGTGATGATTTCCTCGAACATCTCCGGCCTGATGGGGTAGCGGGACGTCAGGTCGCGCACCGGTTTCGCCAGCGCCGATTCGCCTGCCGTTTCACCGCGCAACGACTGTCGCCATAGCGCCAGCTCGCGGCGCTTCGTCTCCGGATCGCGCTGATTATCATCTGCGATATCGTCGATTAGCCGGCAGAAGGCATAGAAGGTTGTGATGTCGCGCCGGCGCGCTCCGCTCATCGCGATAAAAGCAAAGGCAAGATTAGATTTGCTCGCGCGCGTGATTTCTGCCGCGCCATCGCTCGTTTTCATCGCCGTTAGTAACGAATCCAGTTCTCCTGTGCGATCCGGCCGGTCTCGCATTGCCGAAAGAGCACGACCCACGAGGCCAGCAACCAGCCGGTCACCAGCGCGCGCAAGAAAACAAAAATCGATTTCCAAATCATCATGACAACGGTGCGATCGGCAATGGCACTGCGCATGATGGCGTCGATCACAAGAATCACAGAGAAATTAAGCGCGCAAATGAGGCAAAACCAGGCCAGACGGCGAAAATCGCGCCGGATCAATTGACGGTGCGTCCGAAAAGCTTCCCGTAATGTTTCATTATGCAGGACGAGGGAGATCTGCACGGAACAAAACGCCAAGATAAACCCGCTCATGAAAACGCGCTGGACCGGCAGATAGTCAAGCACATCGGGCACGTTGATAAAGTACGCGAGCAGCATGGGGATTCGCAGAACCAGCATGCTGACCAGAACAACAATCCCGGCCCATTCCAAAACATAACTGAACCTGCGCACGGCAAAAGCGAAGAGAGCGCTCTCGCGAAAGTTCAATCCTTTGATCCAGCTGAGACAGACTGTGATCAGGTAAACCTGAATATAAACGCCTGCGAGGTATTCGAAGATGAACGAAAGGGCATCGATGGATGCGGAAATTTTCAAGAGGTGTGCGGTAGAGATGTCGTTATTCCAACTCGGCAGCCGCCAATAGACAAGTGGCTTGAGGAGTGCCGCCAAAGTACTAATGAGAAGTACGAGATAGATTGGAATGCTCCACCACCGGTAAAGTTTGGATAAAGCCCTCCACAAGGTGCGATGCAAACCGCGCCAGTTAACGAGAAATAGGATAGCGGCCAGAGCAGAGAGCGGATAAGTAGTGGTGGCGTTATCGAAGATGCCGGCCACTCCTTCCAGGGTTGGTAGCGGAACATCCCGCCAGACGTCAGAGAGGGGCGGCCAATTCCAGTTGGGAACGGAAATGATCTCCGCGAAATTGATTTCAGACGCGCTGGGGAGTGAGCTAAAGGTAACGAACTGGAAGACAAAGTAGGCAAAGCCCAGCAGAGCGAAGGTGAGCCAGATGCGTTCATAGCGAGCAAGGCAGCGAAACCCGTCCCGCAACGCCAGCCGAACGGGGTTTGCCAGCATCACCAGGACGTAACCAATTATGAGTCCTGCGACTGCATAGATACGCGGCGTGAGATGCATGATTTCAGCAAGGACAAGCGCAGTTGTGAATGGTGATTAGTGAATAGTGACGGTCATAGCGCAGACCGTCACCAGTCACTGGTCACCATTCACTTCAGCGAATAAGTCCCCAGTGCTGGTTGAACGGCCAGTAGACCCACAGCCCGCGGCCAACCAGGTTCTCCTCAGGCACCGGTCCCCAGTAACGGCTATCAAAACTGAAGTAACTATTGTCGCCGAGAGCAAAGTAACTGTGTGGAGGAATCGTGAAAGTTTGCGTTGCTCTGGAGAGATATTGCCGGCCCAAGGTGTAACCACGATACGGTGGCTTGGCTTGCATTACTCGCTGAAAGCCGAACTCTTTTGGTTGCTCACCGTTGATAAAAAGCTGCGGCGGATTGATGAGAAGTGTGTCCCCGGGTAAACCGCCCAGGCGCTTGATGAAATAAGGCGCACCCGTCTGCGGATCCTCCGGTATCATCGCGATATGCTTGGTCCGAAAAACAAAAACATCGGCCCGATGCGGTCGGACAAAATTATAGCTGAATTTGTCCACGAAAACCTGATCGCCGGTATCAATGTAGCCACGCGCGATCACCTGGCCGCGTTTGTAACGCGCACCGCTTGCCACCTGGAAATCGTGCGCCAGGGTCGCCTCTGGAGCGTAGACCCGATGCGTCCCACGGTCAGTAATGATGCGCGACCAGGTAAAGAAGAAAAGATACTTTTGTTCTACGACTTCGCGGACCGTCTCGTCTTCGGGCGCGACCACGTTGATGTAGTTGCGGCCGAGAACAAAGAATTCGGCAATTTGCTGGAAAATATTGGGAGCCGGCGCCGCAGAAGGATGGCCGATGATTCCGTTAAGCGTCGGCTGCATTGACCCCGTTGGGATCTTAAATGGCTGGATGAAATAGGATCGCACTCCCACCGCCACTACTATGGCAACGAGAATGACTTCACAGTTTTCCCGCCAACCGGCTTCGCGGTGTGAGGGAGAATGTTCCGCCACCAGCGCATCGAGGCGCTCTGAGTTTTCTCTCACCGCGGGCAGGTCTCGTTGCCTGATCGTGTTCTCTAATGCCTGAATTTGCTGACGAATCTCGGCCAATGTGGTCTCACTCAGAACATCGCATCGATACCGCATCAGCTTTTCGGCATGACGAACGAGCAGCCGGGCATGTTTGATGGAGCGCGACCGAAACATGCGGCGAAAGCTACTCGATCGGGACCGTTTGCAAATCCCGAATCAGGGACCGCCGATTGCAAGCATTCGTGCTGGATGCGACTTTTCTCAGCTCGATGTTGTATCGAAAATCAACTTTAGGAATTTTGCTGGTGCTCATTTTTCTGTCCTTCTTCGGAACATTGACCCTGACCGCTTCGATGTTCCCGCAAAATTATGACTGGCGTTACCGGGTTATCTCGAACTTGCTTTCGCCCCGGGATAATCCTGATTGGTACTGGATCGCCGCCGTCGGTTTGGGCTTAAGCGGCGTGTTGATGCTGCCCTTCGCCGGATATTTGGGGCATTCCCTCGGGAGAGTCGCGCCACGCATGGCAAAGGTGACCGCCGCCGCATTCGTCCTCGGAATTATCACTTTGATTTGCGCGTGTGTTGTCTTTCCGCAACACACCCACGCAACCCTGGGAATTCAGCGGCTACATGAATTTCTCGGCCATTCCTCCGCCGGATTTTTTGCGTTCGGCATGTTATGTGGATGCTGGTGCGCCTCGAAAGTCCGCACTCAAAACTCGGCGGCAGCATGGTTGTTTTGGAGCTGGTTGCTCCTCACCGCAGGACCGCTGATTGGATTGTTCTGCAGTGAAACATTACTTCTGTTAACGAAGCTGGAACCTTCGTGGGCGGAACCGATCCGCCACACGTTGCGCCATTCCGTCTTCTGGCACCTGGGTTACTGGGAATGGACCGGCGCAACGGGTATCTTTCTCTTTCTTTGCGCGGCAGTCTTTTTTACTCCCGCGCAGGCTCAAGGAACGGCGTCCTCGCGCACCGAGGTCTGACTGGGAGCCGGCGAGATCCAAAACAATCCAACAATCTGTAATCAGCACTCCCGCAATTGTTTACTGCGCTTTCAACACTTCAATAAAGGCTTCCTGCGGAATGTTGATACGGCCGATGCTTTTCATCCGCTTCTTTCCTTCCTTCTGCTTCTCCAGCAGTTTGCGTTTGCGGGTAATGTCGCCGCCGTAACATTTTGCGGTCACGTTTTTGCGGAGTGCCGAAACGCTTTCGCGCGCGATGATTTTCCCGCCGATCGCAGCCTGGATCGCTACCTGATAAAGCTGGCGCGGGATTTCTTCTTTTAGTTTCGCCGCCAATTGTCGTCCCCTGCCCTCGGCCCGATCCTTGTGCACAATGGTTGAGAAGGCATCGACCGGTTCGCCGTTCACCAACAAATCGAGTTTCACCAACTTCGCCGACCGATAACCGGCATGCTCGTAATCCATCGAGCCGTAACCGCGTGTGATCGACTTAATTTTGTCATTAAAATCGACCAGAATTTCGTTCAACGGCAATTCGCAGTGCAACATCACGCGCCGGGCGTCGAGCGTCTCGGTGTGATCCATTTGCCCGCGCTTTTCCAGAATGAGTTGGAGGATGTCGCCAATATTCTCGTTAGGACAAAGCACGTAAGCCTTTACAATCGGCTCCCGAATTTCCCTGATCAGACTCGGATCCGGCAGATGCGCCGGGTTATCGATCAGCAGCGTCTCGCCCCGCGTGGTTTCGACTTCGTAAACGACGCTCGGACTCGTCGCGATGATGTCCATGTTGTATTCCCGGCGTAATCGTTCCTGGATGATTTCCATGTGCAAAAGCCCGAGAAATCCGCAGCGAAATCCGAACCCGAGCGCGACCGAACTTTCCGGAGTGTAAATGAAGGCCGAATCGTTCAATCGCAGCTTGCCGATGGCTGTTTTCAAATGCTCGAAGTCGCCGGTGTTGATCGGATAAATCCCGCTGAAGACCATCGGATGAATTTCCTGAAACCCCGGCAATGGCTGACGCGCAGAATTGCGCTGATCGGTAATGGTATCGCCGATTTTTATGTCGGCGGTCGATTTGATGTTGGCGATGAAGTAGCCGACGTCGCCGGCGTTTAGTCGCGCTTGCGGATACGTCTTCGGCGTGAATACGCCCACTTCCTTGATCTCGTAACGTTGATCTTTACTCATCAACTTGATCGCTTGGGACGCTTCCATTTTTCCGGAAACGACGCGGACGTAACCGATTACTCCGCGATAAACATCGAAGACGGAATCGAACACGAGCGCGCGCAGCGTTTCGTCTAACGGTTTTTGGGGTGACGGAATGCGTGTGACAATTGCCTCAAGAATTTCCTCGATCCCGATGCCCATTTTCGCGCTGGCCTGGATCGCTTCCTCGGCCGGGATGGCGAGAATCTCTTCCAGTTGTCGATTAACCGAAGGGATATCGGCGTTGGCCAGATCGATCTTGTTAATCACCGGCACGATGGTGAGACCCTGTTTGTGGGCGAGATGAATGTTCGCGACCGTTTGCGCTTCCACCCCCTGGGCGGCATCGATCAGCAAGAGCGCGCCTTCACAGGCTGCGAGCGACCGCGAAACTTCATACGCAAAATCGACGTGCCCGGGCGTATCGAGCAGATTGAGTCGGTATTTTTCGCCCGATTTTGCGGTGTATCGCATGGTGACCGGGTGCGCTTTGATCGTGATTCCGCGTTCCCGCTCTAGATCCATGGAATCGAGGAGCTGATCCTGTTTTTCGCGTTCGTGGATCGTGCCAGTGCGTTCGAGCAATCGATCGGACAAGGTGGTCTTTCCGTGATCGATGTGCGCGATAATGCAGAAATTGCGCGTGTGCTCGATACCCATGAAGCGCGGCAACTATGCGGGCGCCGGCAAAGTAGCACAAGCGTCGCGCTCGTTTTTTGGAGGAGCACGGAGATTCCCGTTTGGGGGAGCCGGCTGCCAGCCTGCGCTCCCCGGAGTCTCAAGTTGGCAACTGGCGCAGTTGTTCCTACAATAGATTTGAATGCCAAAGTTAATCGTTAGCGGAGTAGGCTATGACCTCGTCGAACAGGTCGTCACGATCGGTCGTGCTCCGGACAACACCATTCACATTGATGATCCTTCTGTTTCAAGCAGGCATGCGGAATTGCGTCGGGCCGACAAGACGTACCAGCTCCGCGATCTTGGTTCTACTAACGGGACACGAGTTAACGGAATCGGGGCCAGTGAAATCACCTTGCATCAGGGCGATCGGGTTCGGTTTGGCGCAGTCGATGCGCGCTTCGAGGGCGACATGCCAAAGTCCGCGACCCAGCCGTTGCCGGCTGCAGCCAAGGTCGATGCCCAGGTGGCGACGACCAGCATTCGTCCGGCGGATTTTGCGAATGCCTCTCCCTTCCGCACCCGTAGCAAGGAACGCGATCCCGGTCGCACTGCTCTCTTCATAGCAGCGGGCATCGCATTGCTGGCATTGATCGCGGGACTCATCGCCGTGCTAACCATGCACGCGCCAACGCAGTAGCGTCATCCCGAGCGCAGTCGAGAGATCGGGTGGAAATTATCTTTGACCGTTCGCAGCTGGACTTGTCGCCGAGGACGCTGTCCGCGCCGGCTAGACAGAGCGCAGTTCGTCCGGCTTCGCTCCGCTTTCACGCAACGCGCGCAAACTGAGCGCGCCGTGTCGTTTCGCAAGCCGTTTGCCTGATTCATCAAGAACCAGAGGCGCGTGATAAAATTTCGGCGGTCGTAAATCGAGCGCGCGATAAAGCAGTAATTGCCGAAAGGTGGACATCAACAAGTCTTTACCGCGCACCACTTCGCTGATCTGCATCGCCGCATCATCCACCACCACGGCTAGTTGATAGGCCGGGACATGGTCGCGTCGCCAGACGATAAAATCGCCGAAATCGCGCCCAGCTACGGCAGATTGTTTTCCGATACCCTCATCGACAAAGTCGATTCGCTCGCCATCCGGCACGCGAAATCGCCAGTGTGTCCCTGTTGTAGAGGCGGCCGTGTCGGCCGCAAATTCATTCCCAGCGGTCGGCACGGCTGCCTCTACAACGCAACCACGCGGGCGACAGGTGCCCGGGTAAATCGGTTCTTCATTTTCATCATGCGGCGCGAGCGAAGCCTGCATCACGTCCTGGCGCGAGCATTTGCACGGATAAACGAATCCACCGACACGCAATTTCTCCCATGCCTCCAAATAATAGCGACGTCGCTCGCTTTGAACGTAAGGCGCAAAAGGCCCGCCCATGTCCGGCCCTTCATCCCAGTCGAGCCCGAACCAGTGCAGATCCTCGCTGATCGCCTCCGCGAATTCTTTGCGGCAACGATCGCGATCCAAGTCTTCGATCCGCAACACCAACTTACCACCCGCTTCGCGTGCGCGTTGCTGTGCGTGCCAGAACGTCATGGCATGACCGAGGTGCAAGAACCCCGTCGGCGATGGAGCAATGCGCCCGCGATATTCTCTCTCTGTCATTCCGAGCGAATATGCCAGTCCGGCTCGGACCGAGGAATCTCTAACTCTTTTGCTTTGAATAGTAAGAGATGCCTCGACTTCGCTCGACATGACAAACGAGGATTACCTTCGTCATTCGAGCTTGATTCATCATCCGTCATTCGTCATTTGCGTGGCTGCGCAACGCGAGGAAGACAAATCTGAAAGCAAGGAATCCACGAAATAATCCGGGACCCATGCATCTTTCCTGGATTCCCGGTTTCCAGATTCTTCTTTAATCTGCGAACATCTGCGTAATCTGCGGAAGATTTTTTCTGTGCCTGCAAAGCGCCTTCTTCTTTTCGACATTGACGGAACGCTGGTGAATACCGGCGGGGCGGGCGTGGAATCGCTCAAAACGATAGTGCGCACCCGATTTCGCACCGAAGATGATTTGCGCGACATCGAAATCGCCGGAAAAACCGATCGCGCAATTATTCGCGATATTTTGCACAAATATCGGGTCAACCCAACGGAAGAAAACATCACTTCGTTCGCCCGAGAATACATTGAGGGCCTTCCACTCTCCCTTTCCCGCACACACGGGCGGGTCCTTCCCGGAATTCAGCAATTACTTGAACGCTTGAAGCCGCAACCGCACATCGTGCTCGCGCTTTTGACCGGCAATTGGCAGCAGGGCGCGAGACTTAAGCTCCAGCATTATGGCCTTTGGGATTTTTTTGAATTCGGCGCTTTTGCCGACGATCATCAGGATCGCAATGAACTGGGCGCTTTCGCCAGAAAACGCGCCCAATTAAAGCACGGTCACGATTTCGATGCGGCCGATATCGATGTCATCGGCGACACCAATCACGACATTGCCTGTGGAAAAGCATTCGGCGCCCGCACCATCGCCGTTGCGACCGGCAGTTGGTCCCGGGAACGATTGCAAGGCTGCACGCCTGACTTTTTGTTCGATGATTTGTCTGATACGGAAGAGGTGATTGGGAAGCTAGGATGGTAATTGGGATGTAAGGCGGAAGTTGTAGACCCATGGGAGTGTCTCTAATGACGAATGTCGAAAACTGCTCCATATGTTACAGCGGTTTTGGTCATTCAAGCTTCGTCATTTCTTCGATATTCGTGATTGGTCATTCGTCATTTTTTGATCGATATTAAGGGTAGCTGATTGTCGATGAAAGAATCCAGCCTCAGCATCCAGTATCGAGGATCCAGAATTATGGCCGCTCAACCAAAAATAGTTCCGCTCGAGGGCGAAATCGATCTGCACGTTTCGCCTCGCATCACCAGTACACTCAACGCCGCCGTTAAGGCAAAACCGCGCAATCTCGTCATCGATATGGAAAACGTCAGCTACATCGATAGCTCCGGCCTGGCTGTCCTCATCGAGGCGATGCAGAAGGTCGAAAAGTATGGCGGCAAATTCGCGCTCGCTGGTTTGCAGGAAAACGTGAAACCGATTTTCGAGATCGCGCGGCTCGATCAAGTCTTCCAGATTTACCCGGACGTCGATTCCGCGTTGGCGCCGGAATAAAGCAAGACTTCCAGCGTGTGGGCGACATTGCGCGAGAGATCGAATTGCGTAGCACGCTCGAGCAGGGCCGGGCGCGCGGCTAAACGGCGCGATTCGTCACTCCAAAAATGCAGCGCTTGACTTAGCCCATCGATGTCATCCGCCCGCTCCACAATCGTGCCGTGGACTTTTGGCTCGACGATTTCGCTGCAGCCATTGGCCCGGGTCGTGATCACGGGTAAACCCGCTGCCATCGCTTCCAGCGAAGCGTTGGAGAAGGGATCGTAAATCGTCGGTAAAATGAATATGTCCGCCGCAGCCAACGGCAATCGCACATCTTCCATCTCGCCCAGAAAAGTTACATTATCGGAACGATATTTGCGTTGATTCCCGCGCCCGGCGACCAGCAGTCGCACTCGCGTCTTTTCGCTCGCGGCCAGAGCAAAGCGCAGACCTTTGCGTTCCCAGCCAGATCCCAGAAAGAGCGCCGCAATTTCGTCGGTCCCAATTTTTAATTGCGCGCGCGCCCTCGCATGCTTCAGCGGGGCGGGACCGAATTCGGAAACGCGCACGCCATTGGGAATGACATCGATCGCACCGCTGGGGAAACCGTAGTAGCGCACAATTTCGTCGCGTACCATCGCCGAGTTAGCAATCACGCGACGCGCCCCGCCCTCGTCCAGCAACGCTTTTTCCAACCGCAAAATGACGTCGTGTTTTTTATTAAAGCGGCGTCCGATTCTTTGCAGCGGATTTTGAAACTGCGCTCTGCGGTCGAGCCACGCCTGATGAACACCGTCGCCGGCGCGGAAAAAATCGCAGCGCCAGATGCGTTCCAGACTTACCACGAGATCACAGTGTTTTGGCGGGTCGCTGCGCTCGAGTTCGTCGGCGAACGCGATCGGGTCATCGGCGCGAATGCGGATGATCCGGCCAAGCGCCCATTCTTTGTCTGGCCAATCTTCAGTGGTAAAAAGCGTTGCCTCGTGACCAGCCGCCACCAGTGCGCCCGCCACGCGCCTCAAATATGCTTCCGCACCGCCGCTGGGCGAAAAACCGCGCCGGACAAATCCGACGTTCAATTTCTCGGAAAGCTTTACTTGCACGCCGTCAGCAGAAATAGTTCTTCGCATGTCGGGTAAAATCCTAAACACCGCCGCAGCGCCGCCGCCCATGGCAGCGCAATCGGCACGGTTACCGAAGAGTTTACTCTACTCCATCTTCGCTCGCATCGGCGGCTGGGGTCTCGACACCGACGCCTTTGAAACATTGCGGGCATCATACCACGGCGGGTTCCTGGGGAAAGCAATCGCCTACGACAACCGGCAGAACGAAATTCCAGCATCGAAAATCCAATCGTTGCGCTGGCACCCGGTGCGGCTGCTCTCGTCTCTGGATCGACCTTATTATTATGGCGCCAAGAAAAAGTATTTGGATTGGATCGCGTCGCGCCAGCTCGCGACCGGGCGTTACGATTTATTTCACAGCTGGTCGGGCGATTGCCTGGAATCCTTGCGCGTTACGCAACGCATGGGAATTCCGTCGATCGTAGAGATTCCCACCTGGCACCGGGATTTTGCCGAGCGCGCCGCCCCGCGGACTGAGCCGCGCACCTCCAAGGAACGCACTCCGCTCGGCCGCTGGAAAAATGAGCTCGTGCTGCGTTCCGAACGTTCGATTGAAGAGTACGATCTCGCCACTCTCCTGCTCGTGCTCTCGGAAAAAGCCGCCGACACTTTTCGCGAGAGCGGCATCGCACAGGAAAAACTTTTTTACCTTCCGCGCGGGGTCGACGTCGAGCGCTTCAAGCCAGGCACGCGTCCGTCGCTTTTTCGGGCGATTTTTTCCGGCGCGCTGATCGAACGCAAAGGAATTCATCATCTGCTCGAAGCCTGGCATCGGTTAAATTTGAAGAATGCCGAACTTTGGCTGCTTGGCTCAGTCCACGAGCAGGTGAAACCACATTTGAAGACGTTCTGGCGCGACAACATTCGCCTCATCGGGTTTGCGCGTGACGTCGAAAAATATCTGAACCAGGCAACGATCCATGTGTTCCCGTCGCAGTTGGAAGGCAGTGCCAAGGTCACCTACGAAGCGGCGGCTTGCGGTTTGCCACAAGTGGTTACGCGCGAGTCGGGCGATGTCGTGCGCAGCGGAATCGATGGCATCATCGTGCCGCCCGGGAATGTCGATGCCATTGCCGGTGCCATCGAACATTTTTACCGGCATCCCGAGGTGGTAGCGGAAATGGCAGTCGCCGCCCGGCAGCGGGTGGTGGAAAATTTCACGTGGGACCATTTTCGGGAACGGCTGCTCGACGCCTATGAACGCGCCATGGCAATGCTATGACATTTGGAATGTACGAATAGATCTCGTCACGCCTGTCATTCCGAGCCGCGCAGACAATAGCCCGTCCGGCTCGGACCTCGGAATCTCGCGAATGTTCTGACGCGTGTGACCAACTGTGAGGTCCCTCGCGTTCGCTCGGGATGACAAATTGCGCGATCATCCTGAAGTTTGAAAATCCTGCTCATTCAGCTCCGCCGTCTCGGCGATCTCATTTTAATGACGCCAGCGATCTCGGCCTTACGCGAACATCTTCCCGGCGCGCAGATCGCCCTCGCGGTTTCCCACGAATGCGAATCGCTTCTGCCCGCGATCCAGGGAATACAAAAGACTTTCCTAACGAAACGTGGACTCCGGGATTTATCAACCTGGATGCAAATCCGCCGCGCCAGTTTCGATTGCGTGATTGATTTCAGCCGCAACGATCGTTCGGCCTGGCTCACCGTTCTCTCCGCGGCGCCGCGCCGAATTGTTTCTGATCGCCTGAAAATCAAATCCAAATTCCGCGCGGGCTTTTACAACGAGTTTGTCGATTGCGCGATGAAACAGATGCATACGGTCGATTACGGCCTTGCCTTGCTGCAGCCTCTTGGGATTTCCGCGGCGGCCGACGACCCGGTGCTTGATCTGCCGGCGGCAGCGAAAGAGCGCGCCGCCACTATCGTGCGCGATCAAATTCGCAATCGACCATTCGCAATTTTCCATCCGGGTTCGGCGCGGGCGGAAAAATTTTGGGAACCGGAACGTTGGAGCCAGATAATCAAATTCGCCGCTACCGAGCTGGGTCTTTTTCCCGTTTTATCCGGTGGCGCAAGTGATCTTGAGCGCGCGCACCTCGCCGCCATTCGGGAAAAATTGCAGACGACGGTACTCGATCTTTCCGGCCAGCTCGATCTGTTGGTCCTGGCGGCATTGCTCGAACACGCGCGCTTGCTCGTAACCGTTGACTCTGCCCCAATGCATCTGGCGAGCGCAACCGGAACTCCGCAAGTCGTTCTGTTTGGCCCCACTAATCCCTTTCACTGGCGCCCGCGAAAGAGTCCCGCCGCAATCTTATTCGGCGATTCACCGGAGCCACTGCGCCATTTCCAAGTTCCTGAACCCAAGAGGCCAATGAACCAAATCTCGACGGCAGCCGTAATCGATGCTATGCGTTCGATGCTGTCGGTGCCAGCGGCGTCAGCCGTATGAAGGACAAAGCCGAGAAGAAAAAGCTTTCGTTTCGCGAAACCATCCGGATCGCCTGGAAACCGTACCGGCGTCTTTACAGCTACGTATTGCCGTACAAATGGAGATTCTTTTTGGGACTCTTTCTCGGCTTTCTCTTTGGCGCCACCAACGGCGTCCTTCCCCTGGTGATGGGACAGGTGACCGGTGCGATTTTTCACGGGGCCACGCCAAACGCGAAGACGCTGACTCATCGCTCCGATCTACTCAATGCCGGCGGATCGATAAATTCGATTTTCTTCATCTGCCTGCTCATTCCGGCAGTGATGACCGCGCGCAGCATTCTCAGTTACGGCAGCACCTACTACATGAATTGGGTCAGTAACCGCGCCGTGACCGACATTCGAGACGAGCTTTTTCGCAAAATTATAAACCAGTCCATGGATTTTTTTAATCGCATGCAGTCCGGGGTTCTGATGTCGCGAATTAGTAATAACACCATGGCGATGCAGGTGGCGCTAACCCAGGTAAGCAGTGATGTCTTCAAGCACCCGATTACGATTGTTTTCGCGCTCGTGGTGCTGATCTACATGGATTGGAAGTTTACCCTCGCCGCACTCATCCTGTTTCCGAGCTGCATCATTCCTATTCAGGTTTTCGGGAAACGCGCCCGCCGGGCGATGGAGCAGCAACAGGAAGACCTGGGGAAAATGTCGGTAACAATGCAGGAGGCCTTCGCCGGTATCCGGGTGGTCAAATCCTTCGGCCGGGAAGAGCAGCAGGAGAAAAGCTTTGCTCGGAGCACGATGCTCCAGTTCCGCAACATGATGCGGATGATCAAGGCAACCGAAGCCGCCGGCCCGCTCATTGAGGTTCTAGCCGCCATCGGCGTTGGTTGGGCCCTGCTCTACGTTTATGCAACCAACCTCACCGCCGGCCGATTTTTCGCACTTCTCACCGGAATTTTCATCCTCTACGACCCCGCGAAAAATCTAAGCAAACTGCGGGTCATAATGCAGCGATCCATCGCGGCCACCGAGGGAATTTTCGCAATTCTGGATACCCCGGTCACGATTCAGGACGCGCCCGACGCGAAAACATTGCAGAGTTCGGAGGGGCGAATCGATTTTGACAACGTTACCTTCCGCTATGCCGGCACCTCCATCGACGCTCTTAGCCACGTCACTCTGAGAATCGAACCGGGAAAAAGTTATGCGCTGGTCGGCGCCAGCGGCGCGGGTAAGAGCACAATTCTGTCCCTTATTCTCCGACTGTACGATCCGACCTCAGGTGCAGTTCGAATCGATGGAAGCGATCTGCGCGGATTAACTCAGCAATCGTTGCGTGAGCAGATCGGCCTGGTCACACAGGAAACGTTTTTGTTCCACGACACCATCTACAACAACATTCTGTTTGGCCGCCTCGACGCCACCCGGGATGACGTTTATCGCGCCGCTCAAATGGCCTACGCGCACGAGTTCATTCTGGCGCAGCCGAAAAAATACGACACCCTCGTCGGCGACAAGGGAATGCTTCTTTCCGGCGGGCAACAGCAACGATTGGCCATTGCGCGCGCGGTCTTGAAAAATGCGCCTATTCTCCTTCTCGACGAAGCCACTTCTGCGCTCGATTCCGAATCGGAAAAACAAATTCAAATGGCGCTGCAAACGCTCGCCGCCGGCAAGACCGTGGTCGCAATTGCCCACCGGCTCTCCACGATTTTGTCTTCCGATCAGATCATCGTCATGGAAAACGGTCGTGTGAAAGAAATCGGAACGCATGCCGAATTACTGGCCAAGTCCGGTTACTATCGGCGCCTCTACGATTTGCAGTTCAATCGCGGCGTCGAACACAAGGACCCTGAGCCCGAGGAATTATTCGAGGTCGTCAGCTAACGAGAAGCAGGAAGATTACCCGTCAGGCGGTCGAACTGAGCGCGAAGTCGTTGATGTGCTTCGTCATCCACCACCGGCCGCATTTTCATTTCCGGAGGCGAAGGCAAGTCAATCCACGAACGGCAACCCGCGAATCGTTTTTCATTTTGCAGAATCCAGACCGGCGAAAGTTCAAACACGCGCACGAACGCGATGTTCAATCCTTCGTCTTTATAGCCAAAACGTTCTCGCACAACCTCTGGCGTGAGGATGTGCAGCGGAGCCAGGGCCTCCGCGATCCGGAGCGAACCAATCCTCAGTGCGCGCTCCACCTTCGCATACCATCGAATCGCGATGGTATCGCCTGCCCCCGGCAGATTAGCCGATGCAATCCGAACTTTCGCTACTTGCTCGTGGAAGAAGGTGGGAAACAAAAAGAACTCCCGATATCGGAATGAAAATCCTTCGCGTCCTTCTGCAATTCCGCCTTTCCGCAAAATGATCGACTGCTCACCGCGCCCGAGGGCGTCGCACACCAGTGACCATTCCTTGAAACCGACACTTTCCATTTCTTTCACTGCAAATTAGCGTTGTCGCACGATGCCGTTCAATATCGACCTGCACACTCATAGCTTTTTCTCCGGCGACGGTGTTTCCAGCCCGGAAGATTTGATCGCGAGCGCACAAGCCAAGGGCCTGCACGGTATCGCCATTACCGATCACAACACCTGCGACGCGATCGATTATCTGCGGGGAAAGAAACTGATGCGCGACGATGGGCTTCCGGTAAATGGTTTCCTGGTTATTCCGGGAGTTGAAGTCACCACGGCCGAAGGTCATCTGCTTTGCATCGGGACAACATTGCCCGACTCGGAGAAGTTGAAGGGCCGACCTGCGCGCGACGTGTGCGCACTCATTCATGAGCACGGCGGTCTGGCTATTCCGCCGCATCCCTACGATCTGTTTCGTGCCGGAATCCGCTTCGCCGCCCTCGAAACTTTGCCCATTGATGCACTGGAAGTTTTCAACGCCGCCACCACTTTGCGCCGCTACAACACCTTCGCGTTTCGTTATGCGCAATTGCGCGGTTTACCGATGACAGCGGCAAGCGACGCTCATCATGCCGCTGCCGTCGGAACCGCCTATACCATTTTGAATTGCGACGAACTTTCAGTTAAATCCGCGCTCGCACAGATTGTCAAAAGCAACGAGCTCAATCAGCGTTATCTCACCCCGCGCGACAGCATGCGTAAGACATGGAACAACTGGTTGCGTTTGCGACGGAAGAAACTGCCCGAAATTACCAACCGCGACGGCGGGTAGTTTTTCCGGGTAGCGTTCGCGTCTCGCGTGAAACGCCAGTCCGGCTCGGACTTTCGGCGTCTCGCCGAAACAGTCTTTCTTAGGATGGCGCTAGCAGAGTGATCGATCGCGGCAGGAAAGTCCGCCATCGCGCGACGCGATCGCCAACACGCGAAACGCGTGCGCTACCCCAGGGAACTGCATCGAGACCCTAGAGTAGCTTGCGCAACTCTTGCACCTCCGTTACCGGCGCCTTGCAGGTGAAATCTTCGCAAATATAAACCGCCGGTTTGCCGTCGATTGGGGTCATTGCACGGATCGCCTCGTTCTTCTCCCCCAGAAAATTTTGGCCCTCGGCTCCATCAGCCAGAAGAGTAATAGCGTGTGGTAGAAAATGGCTCCGCACTTCTCCTAACAATTCCTGCGTCCGTGCATCCCTCAACTCTCCGGCGACGACAATTTGCCGCGGTGCAGTTTTAAGGAAATCAAACGCGACCAGCATTTGTGGCAGCGCGCTCGGAAAATGCATTAATTGTCGCGCAAAATCGTTCACTGTTTTCTTTGCGCGCGCCCGCAACTCCGGATCATTACGGATCGCCGCTAGTCGCGCCAGATTTAGCGCCGCCACTGAGCTGGCGGCAGGTTCGGCGCTGTCGTTTTCTTCCTTCATGCGCAGCAGAATACTCGTGTCGTGACCAGTGACGGCAAAATAACCGCCACCTTTATCGTCCCAAAACAGCGCATCCATTTGGCACTGCAATTCGAGGGCAAATTTTACCCAGCGCATCTCAAAGGATGCCTGGTAAAGATCGAGCAGACCTTGAATGAGGAAAGCGTAGTCATCGGCAAACCCTTCGACTTCGCTGCGACCCTCACGATAACTGCGGAACAGAATCTTCCGCGACTCATCGTAGAGTTTCTTACGAAGAAACTCCGTTGCTCGCGTTGCTGTTTCCAGATAGGACGCATCATCCAGGACCTGGGCGCCTCGCGCGAATGCGGAGATCATCAAGCCATTCCAAGCCGCAATGATTTTGTCGTCCAAATGCGGACGAGAACGTTTGCTGCGGATCGAAAATAATTTCTGCCGGCTTTGGGCTAACGATTTTTGGGTGCCGTCGGCAGGCGAGTGCCGTTCGATCAAAATATTCTTGCCGCGCAGCTCGCCATGAGGGTCTGCACCGTCTGGAACATTGCCGTTTTCTTCAATTCCATAGTGACCTGAGAAAGTCGATGCCTGGCCACCAAGCGCGTCATCGATTTCCTGTTTCGTCCAGACGTAAAACGCACCCTCCGCCGTTTTGCCATGACCGGGATCACCGATCCCGGCTACAACAGGACTGTCAGCATCTTCCGCTGAATAGAATCCGCCCTCCGGCGAACTCATGTCGCGCCGGACATAATCAAGAATGTCGCGCGCCGTCGCCGCGAAATCAGCATCACCTGTGATTTGGAACGCGTCGAGATAAGCGCTCGCTAATTGCGCCTGATCGTAAAGCATTTTCTCGAAGTGCGGCACGTGCCAGTACCCATCGACCGAATACCGATGAAATCCGCCGCCAATGTGATCGTGCATTCCGCCCGCCGCCATTTTTCGCAAGGTCAACAGAACCATCTCCAAGGCGTGTTGCCCCGAATCTGTTTCCGGATTTCGCGCATGAAATCGCGTTAAAAGATTGAGCGCCACCGGCCGCGGAAACTTTGGTGCAGGACCAAATCCGCCCTCGTGTGCGTCGAAGGTACGCGCGAATTGCTGGTACGCGCCTTCCACAATGGAGGCGTCGATCTCTCCGGCTACGGTTTCTTCCCTCGCCGCCTCGCGCAACGCCTCAACAATGTTCGCTCCCTGCTTTGAAATTTTGTCGCGATCGTTTTTCCACGCCTCCGCGATCCGTTGCAACACCCGTCTGAAGGCAGGCTGACCAAATCGGTCCTCGGGCGGGAAATAAGTTCCACCAACGAATGGTTCCAACTGCGGAGTAAGCCAAACGCTCATCGGCCACCCGCCACCACCCGTTGTCGCCTGCACGAAAGTCATGTAAACGCGATCCACATCCGGTCGCTCTTCCCGATCGACTTTAATGTTCACAAACTCGCGATTCATGATTTCGGCGGTGGCATCGTCCTCGAACGATTCGTGCGCCATGACGTGGCACCAGTGACAAGTAGAGTAGCCGATTGACAAAAAAATCGGTTTGTTCTCCCGCCGCGCTTTCTCAAACGCCTCGTTTCCCCACGGCAACCAATCGACCGGATTGTGGGCATGCTGGAGGAGATAAGGCGACTTCTCGTGCTCGAGGCGGTTCTTCGGCATGACCTAAGGTAGCAAAAAGGGCTGTTCGCTGCGACATCGCGAATGCGGCGCAAGCGCAACACCGCTTGTCATCGCTTTCGCTTTGGCGAAACTGGGCAAATGTTCCGATTATTAATTGCCCTCCTCTTCACGTCAGCGACCGCCATTCCGCTTCACGCTGAAGAATTGCTCGTTTCGGCTGCGGCCAGTCTCACCGACGCGCTGAAAGAGATCGGCGCTAAGTTCGAAAAAGAGTCGAATACCAAAGTGGTTTTCAATTTTGGCGCCTCCAGCATGCTCGCGCGCCAAATCGAAGAAGGCGCGCCGGCCGATGTTTTCTTTTCCGCCGACGAAGCGCAAATGAATCGGCTACAAAATAAAATTGCTCCGGCGACGCGGTGCGACTTGCTCACTAACGTTCTCGTCGTCATAGCCCGCAAAGATTCAGCGCAAAACCTGACTGAACTTTCCGATCTCGCGAAACCTGAAGTCGCGCGTATCGTAATTGCGGATCCGCAGGGAGTTCCTGCCGGCGTCTACGCGAAGGAGGTACTCACCAAAGCGAAGTTGTGGGACAGAATCGAACCTAAAGTCGCCCCGGTGGAAAACGTGCGTGCAGCCCTCGCCGTCGTCGAAGCAGGAAACGCTGACGCCGGGTTCGTTTATAAAACTGACGCGATGATTTCGGCGAAAGTCAGGATTGCGCTGGAAATTCCCGCCGAATTCGCACCGAAAATTGTTTACCCGGCAGCAATTGTGGCCGGCTCTCCGCATCAAGATCAAGCCCAGCGCTTTCTCGCGTTTCTAAAAACTGAAGAAGCCGGTCAAATTTTCCGACGTTTGGGTTTTGGCATCACGCAGTGAGCTTTTTCGGCCTTAACGAGTGGAACATCATTCTTTTCACGCTCGCGGTCTGCGCTCTGAGCACGCTTTGCATTTTGCCATTCGGCCTCGCCCTTGCCTGGACACTCGCGCGCAAACGCTGGCACGGAAAAGTTTTGGTGGAAACTCTTCTCACATTGCCGCTGGTCATTCCGCCCGTCGCGACCGGTTTGATTCTGCTGAAGCTTTTTGGCCGCCGCGGTCCATTCGGCGCATTTCTGTTTCACAATTTTCATCTCGACATTGTTTTCACCTGGCGCGCCGTGGTCATTGCCGCGTCGGTTATGTCATTTCCATTGCTCGTGCGAGCAGCGCGCGTCGGATTCGAAAGCGTTGATGTTCAGCTCGAAGAAATCGCGCTCACTCTGGGTGCCGGGCCGTTCCGTACTTTTTTCACTGTCACGCTGCCGCTGGCTGCGCGCGCGATCAGCGCTGGAATCATCCTCGCTTTCGCACGCGCGATTGGCGAATTTGGCGCTACCATTTTGGTCGCGGGAAATATTCCCGGACGCACCACCACGATTTCGCTGAAAATTTACGAAGCCGTCATTCTTGGGCAGGATGTAATCGCGTGGCGACTTGTGATTATTTGCCTGGTAATTTCATTCGTCGCCATTTGGCTGAGCGAACGCTGGAGCCGCGGCGCAATCGGCTGATTTCGGCAAGCGGTTAGCGCCACTATAATTTCGGCGCGGTGTCGGGCGACCACGGGTTGCGCCGGAAATCAGCGCCAACAATTTCGTCGCGATAACGCCTCAACAGTTCACGAAAACGCACAAGGTCGAGCGCGCGAAATTCATTCGGCAGGCCTTCCAAATTCCGCAAAGCCAACTCGAACAAGCGCGCGGCTGGCGGCAAACGGCGGCTATGCTTGGAATGCGATGGATGCTGGAAATTTTTCTGCAGATGCACAAACGCCCCGGCTGCTTGAATCAAGGCCTGATAAAAACGCGCCAGCTCCGCATTTTTCTCCCCCAGCCAGAGTTGTTCGATCACATCATGGGCTTCATAATATTTTTGCGTGTTCCACAATTGGAAATAGGCCGCGTAATAATTCTGCGACGACCCTTCCGATGGCGCCGAGTCGAGCGAACGCACAAAGTCGGAAATCCGCTCGCGTTTATTCATTGAAGGCATAACTTCCGCAAGGCAACGCAATGGGCAATCGCTTGAGATGACACGATGACGGCGTCGCTTGTCGCTCTCCTCCTCCTTATCGTCATTGGATTAGTAATCTGCTCCGCCCTTTTTTCCGGGCTGGAGACTGCTCTCTTCGTCCTTCGGGCCCATCAACTGCGACGCCTCGAATCCAATCATCCCGCCCTCGCCGGTTTTTTGCAAAAGTTTCGCGAAAATCCGCGGCGCGTTCTCGCGGTCATCCTCCTCGGCTCCGCCCTGGTTAATGTTTTCCTGGTCGTAATTTGTCTGGCGCTGCTTTGGGAGACGCCTCGGACTACGTCATTGCCGCCGTGGCTGATCGCCCTCTCCCTCTTCGCCATCATCGTTTTCTTTTGCGATTTAATTCCCAAGCTGGTGGCACTCTCCGCGCCTTATCGTCTTTCCGCACTCGGCGTTTTCACTCTGCGCGCGTTAATGCCCTTGCTCGAAACCGTTGGGAGCACCCTGGAAACAATCAGCGCTGCCATCGTTGAACTGGTCACGCCGCGGCACATCCGCGCCCGCCCGCATCTATCCGATGAAGAACTCGAGACCTTGATTCAGATCGGTGCCGAACAGGGCACGCTCCAGGAAGCGGAGGGCGAAATGATCCAGGAAGTCTTCAAGCTGGGCGACAAAACCGCGAAAGATGTCCTCACTCCCCGCGTCGACATGTTTGCCCTGCCCGACGATCTCACCAATGAAGAGGCGATCGCGCAGTTGAAAACACGCCGGCACCGTCGCGTCCCAGTGTATGCCGATTCACCTGACGACGTTCTCGGCATTATCGAAGTAAAATCGTTTTTGCTTCATCCAGAGACGCATTACACGGAGACGATGGTGCCGCCCTCGTTCGTGCCGGAAACGATGCGCGCACTCGATCTGCTGCGCAGTTTTCTGACGCGAACACAAGGGATGGCCATCGTCGTCGATGAATTCGGCGGCACCGAGGGTATTGTCACCTTTTCCGACATCATCGAAGATATCCTGCGGGATGCTGCGCCCCTCGGCGAAGCCGATCTCGACATCGAACCGCTGGCGGAAGGTCGCTACCTCGTAAATGGCAGGGCGCGACTCGATGATCTGAGCGAGCAGCTGGGATTCGATTTCGATGCTTCCGGGATCGACACCATCGGTGGCTACGTTTTCACCCAACTCGGCCGTGTTCCGGAAGTCGGTACGCAATTGGAAACGCCGCGTCTGAAAATTACCGTGCGCCGCGTCAACCGCCGCCGCATCGAGGAATTGCTTCTCGAAAAAACCGTGTGCGTTGATGGCGACAGCGAGAACGGAGAACTTCCATGATCTGGTTCCTGGTCGCACTCTGCTGGATTATTTCGTTTCTTTTTTCCGGAATCGAAGCTGGGCTACTTGCGCTGAATCCAGTGCGGCTACGGCATCGCGCCAAAAGCGGCGATCGCGCAGCGCAGCGGTTGCAGAAAATGCTCAAGCAGCCCGAGCGATTGCTCATAACCGTCCTGCTCGTGACGAATGCCGCCGATATCATCGCGTTGATCATTCTGACCCACGAGCTCGTCATCCGTTGGGGCTGGATGGGTTACCCGATCGCCGTCGCTATCGCGCTACCCGTCTACCTTTTCCTTCTCGGGGTCCTGCCAAAATCCTTGTTCCGCCGCTTTCCATTGCGCGCCGTGGTGCGGCTTTCCGGCTTACTCGAGATGGTGACAAAGTTGCTGACGCCGCTACACGCCATTGGCAGGTTTATCGAGCATTCCATTTTCGGACGCGCCCAAAATCCGCCTCGTCTCTTCGCCGGTCGGGAAGAACTAAAGATGATAACGATTCAAAGCGAAAAGAGCGGCGCGTTAAGCTCCACCGAACGAGCGATAATTCACAACGTCGTCGACTTCACTGCCGTAAAGGCACGTGATGTCATGGTTCCGCTCGAAAAAACAGTTTCATTCAAGGCCGACGATAGCCGCGACAAGGTTCTGGAGGTTAGCGAAAAATTGGGCATCGATCGTTTCCCCATTTTTGGCGAGAACACCGAACCGCTTGGTCTGATCAACGTCTACGATATTTTGTTCGACACCGACTCGTCGAATCCCGCGCGCCAGTACATGCGCCGAATTATTACCGCTTCCGAAAACGAAAGCGCTTATCGGGTAGTGCGCCGCCTTCGCGCCGCGCGCATTGGGCTCGCCGCGGTGATGGACGGGCGGCAACGTTCAATCGGCATCGTTGCTCTCGAGGATCTCGTTCGCCAGTTGGTCAAAGCCTGAGCCGGAAGAATTAATCGGTTCCTTTTCCGCTGATCCTATCCGTGACCTCCGCGTAATCCGCGGCCTCTTATTCTTCTTCCAAGAAATGCACTGTAATAATGAGTGCGACGTGCGTGAAAGCCTGCGGGAAATTGCCGAGTAATCGCTTTTCGCACGGATCGTATTCCTCCGAGAACAATCCGAGATCATTGCTTAACCCCAGCAGGCGTTCCAGAAGTTCGCACGCCTCCTTTTTGCGACCGAGCATGTTCAAACAAGTGGCAAACCAGAATGAGCACGGCAGAAAAACGCCCTCGTCGCCGGGTAAACCATCGACATTTTCCTCCTCCGGTTTGTAACGCAGCACAAAACCTCGCACGACCAGATCACGCTCGATCGCAGTAATGGTATTCCGCACGCGTTCGTCTTCGATCGGGAGAAAACCGATCATCGGCATCATCAGCAGACTGGCGTCGAGCGCATCGCTTTCGTAGTATTGCGTGAACGCTTTCACCTTCGAATTGTAACCGCGTTCGCAAACTTCCCGGTGGATCTGATCACGAATTTTCTTCCAACGCGCGAGGTGTTCGTTCGCCGGCATCCCGCCCTTCTCGATCAACTGCACCGCGCGATGAAATGCCAACCACGCCATCATCTTCGAATGCGTGAAATGTTTCCGTCCGCCGCGCACTTCCCAAATCCCTTCATCCGGTTCTTGCCAGTGCGATTCGAGAAATTTCATCAGAGCCACCTGTAACCTCCAATCGGTCTCCTCGATTTCGATTCCGGCCTGGTGTGCGTGATAAAGCGAACTCATCACTTCGCCGTAAACGTCCAATTGAAATTGAGTCGAAGCCGCGTTGCCAATCCGTATCGGCCTGGAATTTTCGTAACCGGCGAGCCATTCAATCTCGAATTCCGGGAGGCGCCGCTCACCGCGCGTCCCGTAGAGAATCTGCATTTGCGCGGGGCTGCCCGCGATCGTGCGCAGGAGCCATCCACGCCAGGCACGCGCTTCTTCTAGGAAACCAGAGCGGGTCAAGGCAAAGAGCGTAAATGTCGAATCGCGCAACCAGCAATAGCGGTAATCCCAGTTGCGTACCCCACCGATTTTTTCCGGCAACGAAGTTGTCGCTGCAGCCACGATTCCACCGGTCGGAGCATAGGTGAGTCCTTTGAGAACAACGAGAGAACGGTTGACTGCGTCGCTCCATTTACCGCGGTATTGACAGCTGCCGGCCCAATCGCTCCAATACTTTTCCGTGTCGCGCAGCGCATGATCGGGATTGATCGCGCTCGGCGGGCGTTCGTGTGACTGATACCAGGTGAGCACGAAGGGCACCCGCTCGCCCTTGGCGACTTCGAAATCCGCCACGGTCGTGAGATCTTCTCCGCGCGTTTCAATTGGCGTTCGTAAAACGAGCCCGTTCGGTCCCGCAATCGCTTCCAATCCATCACCACATTTGCGCACCCACGGCACCATGTCCCCGTAATCGAAGCGAATAATCAGCTCCATTCGCATCGGAACTTTGCCGTCCACACCTTCGACGATCCGGACGATGTCCGGATTTGTTCCGCGCGGCGGCATGAAATCAATCAACCGCACTGCGCCGTCCTTCGTTTCGAAGGTAGTTTCCAGAATCAACGTGTAGCCGCGATATTTCCGCGTCACCGTTGCCGAATCATCAGACGGCGCGATGAGCCAACGGCCGTTCTTCGGTTCGCCGATCAGTGCCGCAAAGCAGGAAGCGGATTCAAACCGTGGAAAACAAAGCCAATCCACTGAGCCATTCCGACCAACCAGCGCCGCCGTCTGCGTGTCGCTAAGAAATGCGTAGTCCTCGATCTTCACCGTCTTCCTATTCGCTCGTGCTCATGCTCCTCTTCGCACTTCATGGCTTACGTCTCTGCCAGCTTCCCGATCTCATCTTTCGTTAGTCGAAAGACTCGCCACTCCTCCAGCGGCACCGCACCGAGCTTTTTGTAAAACTGAATTGCGGGGTCATTCCAGGTCAGGACCGCCCATTCCATTCGTCCGCAATTGTGATCGCGAGCGATCTTCGCCAGATGTACCAGCAGCGCGCGCCCGTAACCGCAGCCGCGCATTGCCGGCTTTACAAATAAATCTTCGAGGTAGAGCCCGGGGCGCCCGAGCCAGGTGGAAAAATTAAAAAAATAGACCGCGAAACCGACCGGCGCGGCATTTTCAAACGCAATCAGCACCTTCGCTGCCGGTTCCGCGCCAAAGAGCACTTCACGCAAACCTTCTTCCGTAGCGAGTACATCATTCGGCGCACGCTCGTAGGTCGCAAGATCGCGGATCAATTGCAAAATAATCGGAACGTCTGCGACCGTTGCGTCACGAATCTGAAAACTTCTCTCGCTCATTTTCTATCCCCGTCTCCGATGAATGATGGACGCAATTCTCGCTGCGAGCCACCAATGAAATGACGGCGCCGGCCCCGCGCGGTCTCGGAAGATAGGCATCCCTGCCTGTCTCGGCCGACCTGGGACGCGAGTCCATCTCCGAGGCGCGCGGCGATCGCCTGCTCGATGGCATCGCGTGCATTGGAACCTTCGCTTTGGTTTCGGCGCTGTCGCTGGTCGCGACTGCGGCGCCTTGCCGATTGATCCCGAAATCATCATCAGCGAACAAGCCCGCCTGGGAGCAAGCGTGGCATGGCTTGGGCGTTCCTATAGTCGCGCTTGTGAGAAATTGAACCGATCAGAGCTTTTGAACGAAATTCGCTAGATTCGAACTACATTCGAGCGGCCGGGAAACAGCGAGGTAAATTTTCGCACCCTGCAACAGCAGCTTGGTTTCTGGAAGAGGCTCGAGGCTCTCGCAGTCGCTTCTTGACAAACCGCCCCAAAGCGAAGTCAATCGATGTCGTTGCGCGTGAACCGAAATTTCCTTGTCGCGTTACCAGCGGTGGCTGCGATGGCGTCATTCACCGGCCTCATTGCAATGCCGGCACACGGCCAGGAACTGCCATCGCTCATCAATGTCGTCGATTACACCAAGTTGCTCCCGCTTCTGCCTGAGGCGCCTGCTGGTTGGACGGCCGATAAGCCGAATGGTTCAACCACTGACGTCGGCGGATTCAAATTGACTAATGTGCACCGCGATTACCACAAAGGCGAAGGCGATAATGTCCCGACGACGGCGATTAGCATCCTCGATTCTGCGGCCAACCCCGATTATGTCGAGGCAACGACCGCGGCGTGGAAATTCACGACGACCTCCACCGAAGGCTACTCCAAATCGGTCAACCTCGATGGCCATGACGGCTTCGAGACATTTGAGAACGAAGGCAAACACGGCACGCTCTGGCTGATGGTGGCGAAGCGATATTTTCTCCAAATCGAAACGCAGGGACAGGATCCCACTGCGCTTCAAGAATGGGCCAAGCGCGTCGATATGAAAAAACTCGCAGCGATTAAGTGATCGCGCACCAGCGCGATCGTTTAATCAGTTATTCCGTTATCGGTTATCAGAGGGTTCTCGGCTCTCCCCCTTTTGTTCCTTGATCTTTCGCTTCTCAACCTCTCACCTCTCACTAATCACTTCTCGCCTTCCTTTTCAGTACGCAGCATCGGCACAAACCGAACCGGCAACACCGCGCTCTGTTGTAAACGTCCATTCTTTTTCTCAAAAAGATAAAGTTCCTGCGCGAACTTGGCCCCGACCGGTATGATCATGCGCCCGCCTTCTTTCAGTTGATCGAGCAACGGCTGCGGCACGCGCTCAGGCGCGCAGGTCACGATAATGGAATCGAACGGCGCACGTTCCGGCCAGCCTTTGTAACCGTCGCCGGTCTTTACATGCACGTTTTTGTAACCGAGACGTTGCAGCGTTGCTTCGGCCTTCTTGGCCAACGGCTCGATGATCTCAATCGTATAAACCTCCGCGACCAACTCAGCCAAGATCGCCGCCTGATAGCCGGAGCCGGTCCCGACCTCGAGCACGCGATCCCTCGATTGCGGCTGCAGTTCTTCCGTCATAAACGCAACGATGTAGGGTTGCGAAATGGTTTGGTCATATCCGATTGGGAGAGCTTTGTCGGTGTAACTCTCCGCGCGATATTCCGCCGGCACGAATTCTTCCCGCGGCACTTTGCGCAGTGCCGATAACACCCGCTCCGCTACCAGCCCGCGCATGACGATTTGCTCCTTCACCATACGCTCACGCTGCCCCGCAAAATCAGCAACCTGCGTTTGCGCCGGGCTGCAGCTGACGCAGATCAACGCAGCGGCGATAATCAGGAATCGCACCATCAATAATAATACGCGCGTACTGCGGTCTTGGCTCCTGTTCCGGGGTAGCGCACGCAACGCCAGTCCGGCTCGGACGTCGCGTGTTGGTTTCGGCGTCTCGCCGAAACAATCTTTTCCCGGACGGAAATGCATAGCGTGATTGGTCGCGGCAAAAAAATCCACGATTGCGAGACGCAATCGCCAACACGCGAGACGCGCGTGCTACCCGGGCCACACGATGGCCATCCCGCAATTCGGCTCTGCCGCGACCAAAGGTTTACCCACAGACTTCGCAGATTCAACAGACGAGAAGATTTGAGCCCACGAAACACACCGAACACGCTAAATTCGGAGCGCCTTTTCTATTTCGCGTCATTTCGTGTGTTTCGTGGGCAATTCAATAGCGGCAACGCAAATTCCTTTTCTTCCGCTCCCAGGTAGTTAATTTCACCAGCTTTTCATGGACGAAGACCGCAAAACTCCGGAACAACGCGCGCAGATGACCGACATCGAGCGTCTGCGTCATTCGACTGCACATGTCCTGGCGACGGCGATCCTCAAAATCTGGCCGGAGGCGCAGTTCGCGGCCGGACCGCCAGTCGACAACGGGTTCTATTATGATGTCGATCTGCCGCACCGGATCTCGCCTGACGACTTCGAAAAGATCGAGGCGGAGATGAAGAAAGAGATCAAGGCGAACCATCCATTCGAGCGGATGGAAGTTTCGCGAGATGAAGCCTTGGAGCTTGGCAAAAAGGGAAGGCTCGCGGCGTTAACTGATCGGAACGAACCGAGCAAGTTCAAGCTCGACATCATCGAGAACATTCCGCCGGGGGAAACGATCTCACTCTATCGCAACGGCGACTTCATCGATCTTTGCGCCGGCCCACACGTCATGCGCACCGGAAACATCGGCGCGTTCAAGCTCACCAGCCTCGCCAGCGCTTATTATAAAGGCGACGAAAAGAATCCGCAGCTCCAGCGGGTTTACGGCACCGCGTTCAAAACGAAGAAGGAACTCGACGACTACTTCGCGATGCTCGAGGAAGCGAAGAAGCGCGACCACCGCAAGCTTGGCAAGGAACTCGAGATTTTCGTTTTTGACGATGATGTCGGTCCCGGTCTTGCCGATGTTCCTCCCGCGCGGCGCGGTCATCGCCGAAGAATTGGAGAAACTCGCGAAAGAAACAGAGTTCGCGGCTGGTTATCAACGCGTCCGCACACCGCACATCGCGCGTGAAAGCTCTGTACAGAAAGAGCGGTCACGTCCCCTACTACGTCGAATCGATGTTCCCGCCGATGGCATTGCTTGAAGAAGCGATCGCAAGAACTTGGAGAATCTCACGATAGCGCAAGCAACAACGCTCTAGAAAGCTTTGATGATGCAAGCGAGCGCGCTTGGCAAGATTCAGAGATTCTTCGATGAACGTTAACAGAAACCCGAAACAGCGCGAGAAGATCTAGTTCGATGCAGCTTGGACGTTGATCAACGCTGCAGAAGATGCCGACCGTTGCGCAAATCGCACGGCATCGACGAACTCGAGTCGACAGCTTGGCGACCGCTACTATCTCAAGGCGATGAACTGTCCGCATCACCACAAGTTGTTTGCAGCGCTACCTCGCAGCTATCGCGAGCTCCCGCTGCGACTGGCGGAGTATGGGACGGATTATCGGTACGAGAAAAGCGGCGAGTTGTTCGGACTTATGCGCGTACGCTCGCTGCAGATGAACGACGCTCACCTCTATATGACGCCGGAGCAGTTCGAAGCGGAGTTTAACGCCGTGAACGAGATGTATCTGAATTATTTCAAGTTGTTCGGGATCGACAAATATCTGATGCGCTTCTCGACCCACGATCCCGCAAAGCTCGGCCAGAAATTTGTGGATGAACCGGAGCTTTGGAAAAAGACCGAGGAGATGACGCGCAACGTCCTAAAGAATTCGGGAATTAATTATGTCGAAGTGCCGAACGAAGCGGCCTTTTACGGCCCGAAGATCGACGTGCAAGCGTGGAGCGTGATCGGACGTGAATTTTCCATCGCGACCAACCAGGTCGATTTCGCGCAACCGCGCAGTTTTGATCTTCGCTACAAGGACCGTGACAACACCGACAAGATCCCGATCTGCATTCATCGCGCGCCGCTCGGCACGCACGAACGTTTCATCGGATTTTTAATCGAACATTACGCCGGCAATTTCCCGCTCTGGCTATCTCCCGAACAGGTGCGCATCCTTACCATCGGCGATGATCCCAAGCTATTGGATTACGCACGATCGATTCTAAAGGAACTGCGCGCTCATCAAGTTCGCGCGGAAATGGACGAAAGCAGCGACAAGATCAACGGCAAAATCCAGCGGGCCGAGCAAATGAAAGTCCACACCATGTTTGTCATCGGCAAACGCGACATGGAAGCCAACGCCATCAGTGTGCGCGTGCACGGAAAGGGAAATCTCGGCGCCAAACCGCGAGACGAAGTTATCTCAACCTTGCTCGAGCAAATCAAAATCCGCGCGGCCTGATCGCTCTATGGAGTTCCTGCTTAACTGGCCGTGGGCGTTGTCCTTCTTTCTCGTGTCAGCCGTTACCACTACCATTGCGGTTTTGGGGCTATATCTGGTGCGAAAGAAGTATCCGGCAGATGTCTTAAAAGAGAATCACGAGGTCGCTGCGATCATCTTTAATGCTTTCGGAGTGCTTTACGCCGTCGTCGTCGCATTTGTTGTCTTCGTGACCTGGAACGGCTACGACGAAGCTACAAAAAACTTGCAATTAGAGGCCAGTCAGGTCCTCGACATTTTTCACAGCGCCAAAGCATTCCCCGACCCCGCGAGCAAAATCATTCAAGACGGACTAATTGATTACACTAATTCAGTTCATAACGACGAGCTAAGACGAATGGCAGGAGGTGACATAGGCATCTATTCGACCGGCTCGTTGAGAAATCTGATCGCGGTGTTTGATGGCATGAATGACAAGTCGATTCCCAACAGAGAGCTATACATGGAATCGTTACGGCGAATAAATAATCTGGCCGAGTATCGCCGGCTTAGGATCTTTGCCGGTAATGACACGGTGCCGCCAATGGTATGGCTGATTTTGCTCGTTGGGGGATTAATAACGGTTTCGTACACCTATTTCTTCGGAGTCAGGAATATCCGAGGGCAATACATTATGACGTCTGCGCTCACGATAATGATCAGCCTGATCTTATTTCTCGTTTACGTTCTCGATCACCCATTCACCGGAACTGGCAGAGTGAGTGCGAAGCCTTTTAGCGAAGCCATGGAGCTGATGCAAAAAGAGTATTCGGAGCCCTCGGTCCCAAGATGAACCTGCCGACTTCGGCCCAACTTTGAGCTCCGATTAGCGTGACCGACTGCGCTTTTTCTTGGGCAGGTTCTTGCGTTTTGTCCCGGCGAATTCCTCGAGCTGATCTTCACTCATCGATTCCGCCATTTGCCGCGAAGCGCCTTTTAGCGACGACCGCGAACGTTCGCCGCGCTTCGCAGCCAGCGCCGCCCCGGCAGCCATTTGTTGTTTCCTGGATTTTGCAGGCACAATTGTTTTTCGCTGATGAGGAGGCTTCCGGTTGTTTGATTACGCTAGGCAGAGTGAAATCGGGCAGTTAAGATCAGCTGTGCAACTACAGGAGGCGCTCAAAAAGTATTTCGGCTACGATGAATTTCGGCCGTTGCAGCAGGAAATCATTGATGATGCGCTGGCGGGCCGCGATGTCTTTGCGCTCTTGCCGACCGGTGGCGGAAAGTCGCTCTGTTTTCAATTGCCGGCGCTGTTGCGCGATGGCGTGACCATTGTGGTTTCGCCGTTAATCGCGCTGATGAAGGATCAAGTCGATGCGCTGCGGACGAGCGGAATTGCCGCGACGTTTTTGAATTCGACGCTCGCAGCCAGTGAAGCGCGCGAACGATTCCGTGGACTCCATCGCAATGAATTTCGTCTACTCTACGTCGCCCCGGAGCGGCTGATGATGGAAAACTTTCTGGAGAGCACGCTCAACTGGAACATTGCCCAGATCGCGATCGACGAAGCGCATTGCATCAGTGAATGGGGCCATGATTTTCGTCCGGAATATCGGGAGCTGAAAAAATTGCGGGCGCAGTTTCCTGATGTTCCGATCATGGCGCTGACCGCGACCGCCACCAAGCGAGTGCGCGACGACATCGTCAAGCAACTCAAGCTACGCCAGCCGCGTTGTTATGTTGCGAGTTTCAATCGACCAAACCTGACTTATCGAGTGGTGCCGAAGTCTTCTGCCTACCAGCAGGTGCTGGATTTTGTTCGGGCGCGTCCGAATGAGAGCGGCATCGTCTATTGCGCCAGCCGCAAATCGAGCGATGCGCTGGCAGAAAAACTAACGAGAGATGGGATCAAGGCGCTGCCGTATCACGCCGGAATGGAATCGAAAGAACGGACGCGCAACCAGGAAGCATTTCTGCGCGACGATGCGCGGGTAATCACGGCAACAATCGCGTTTGGCATGGGCATCAACAAACCGAACGTGCGCTACGTCATTCATCACGATCTGCCGAAGAACATCGAAGGTTACTATCAAGAAACCGGACGCGCGGGACGTGATGGTTTGCCGAGCGAGTGCGTGCTGCTCTTCAGCGTCGGCGACGTCGTAAAACAGCGGCGCTTCATCGAGGAAAAAAGTGAAAGCGAGCAGCGGATCGCGCACGAGCAATTGCGCACGATGATCGCGTATGCGGAAACGCGCCATTGCCGGCGGGCGACATTGTTGCGGTATTTCGGCGAAAGCTGGCCGCCTGTTTCTGTAGAGGCGGGCGGGTCGCCTGCATCGGCTCGTCATTCTGCAGCCGACACGGCTGCCACCACAGAAGACACGACGGATGCGACGGCGAAATTTCATGCAACGGCTGCGACAATTGCCTGGAACCACGCGAGACGTTCGACGGCACGATTCCGGCGCAAAAATTTCTCTCTTGCGTGCATCGAGTGCAGGCCAAGCAAGGCTTTGGATTCGGACTCAATCATATCGTGGAAGTTCTGATTGGCGGAACGAACGATGCGATCAAAAAGCGCGGACATGATCAGCTATCGACCTTTGGAATCGGTGCGGATTTGAAACGCGAGCAATGGCAAAGAATCGGGCGGGAACTGTTACGCCTCGGTTTGGTGGAAGCAGCGCCGGGAAAATTTGCGACTTTGAGTGTGACCGACGCCGGAATGATGGCGCTACGAAAACGGACACCGATCACCTTAACCAAGCTGATCGAAGCTCCGGCAAAGAAGGTCCGCACCCCACGGGCTGGCGAAATTGAATGCGATGAAGAACTCTTCGAGCGTTTACGCGCGCTGCGCCGAAAGATCGCGGACGAGCGCGATGTCCCTGCTTATATTATTTTTTCCGATGCAACACTCCGCCAGATGGCGCAGGCGTGTCCACAAAGTAAAAACGAGTTCGCACAGATCGCCGGAGTCGGACAACAAAAACTCAAGGAATTTGCGGAGCCATTCCTGGCAGAGATTAAAAGGTACTGGGCACAAACGGAGCGGTGGTCACGAGTTCCCGCGCGATCGGATCGTTTATGGTGTAGTCGGCCGCCGAACGTTCTGACGACGCCTTGCCAAGGGGCATGACCTCTGCTGCTTCTCTCTCGCGAGATGGAGTGCGAAGAAGGGCAGCCGAAGGAAGACGTGGATACCGGCGCTCAGGCCGCTCCTCCTTTCTGGCAAAGAATCGGCCACGCGTTCGGTGGCGTTGCTCGCGTTTGTTCGGTACAGCTGCCGCGGTCTTTTTAACTCAGCATTGGCATTCGCGGTCCGAATATTCGTCATAAGCTAACGGAAACGCAGCCGACAACGGGATATGCGATCGAAACGACTGTGACAAAAGCCGCGCCGGCAGTAAATCGGCTCGTGCCCGAAGTAAGTCCTACTGCGACCGCGCCGATTACAGTCGATATGATCGCAAGTCCACAGCGTTCGGTCGACCGACCAGCCAGCGGCTTTGCAACTAACGACGAAGCCAACGGGCGCAACGTTCGCGGTTTACCCGGAATAATCGCGGATAAGGCCGCCACCCGCTTCCGCGCCGTTACGGACTGGGATACTCCCGGAACGGCCAAGGATCTTCGCGGGGGAAATTACACAATTTTTTTTCACAAGGAGGGCTGGCCGGACAGCCGGGCCGAAGTCGAGCTGCAAGCCGGCGAGGTTCGTCCGGTCGAGTACGCGTTTTTCCATGGCGAAGTCACGATCACGAGTGTTCCAAATGGCGCGGAAATTCTTTGCGGCACAGTTTCGCTTGGGTTCACGCCCTTAACGGTTGATTTGCCGGCTGGCAATCGAGTGCTCACTGCCCGCCTCAAGAATTATCCGGACCGCACCCAAAATGTAACTGTTAATGAAAACGCAACTCCCACGATCGAGTTTCAAATGCGCGTGCGCCGGCACATTGCCAGGGTGAAACCAACACCGACGCCGTCGTTCATTGGGTAAAGTCGGCGACAGCGTGAAACATCTTTTCGGGGGGAATTCCACGCCTCCACCGCGACGAAAGCGTTAAGCTACGAAGCGCTGCTTCATTTCCTGCGGCTTCTAGCCGCTCCTTGGAAACAAATACAGCTCGTCTTGACCCTTGTGGCGATTTCACACTATTCTCCGCTCGCGTCGATCGGCGAATACTAACATGCGCAAGGAACTTACTGTCCGCGGGCTAATCATCGGAATCTTTATCACGTTGGTGTTCACTGCGGCCAACGTCTACTTCGGTCTCAAAGCCGGCCTTACTTTTTCCACCTCGATTCCGGCAGCGGTCATTTCGATGGCGATCCTGCGCGGTTTCAAGGACGCAACGATCCAGGAAAATAACATCGTGCAAACGGTCGCTTCGGCAGCGGGCACGTTGTCGTCGATCATCTTCGTGTTGCCGGGTCTGATCATGATCGGCTGGTGGACCGAGTTTCCGTTTTGGATTTCGTTTTGGATCTGCGCCCTCGGCGGAATTCTCGGCGTGATGTATTCAATCCCGCTGCGCCGCGCGTTAGTGACTCAGTCTGATCTGCCATATCCCGAAGGCGTCGCTTGCGCTGAAGTGCTCAAAGTCGGGAGCAGCGGCGATTCGGAGCACGCTGCGGACGTTGAACATGGTCGGGCCGGTCTGCTTGCGGTGCTGTGGGGATCGATCGTGGCTGCGGTATTTGCGGTTGTCGTTCAGACGCAAATATTCGCGGCTGATGTGGCGCAGACGTTTCGGATTGGCAAGCGCGGCGCAGTGAGCGGTTATGATTTCTTTTTGTCGTTCGCTCTTCTCGGTATTGGGCACCTGGTCGGTTTATCCGTCGGAATTGCAATGCTCATCGGTGCGATGATCGGTTGGGGCTGGGGCGTGCCACATTATTCGGCGATTGCCGGTGACATTACGACGGCGGCGGCTCAACTGGCGCAAAGTACTTGGAGTCACAAAGTGCGTTTCGTTGGCGCGGGTGCGATCGGCGTCTCCGCAATCTGGACGTTGTTGAAATTAGTAAAGCCCGTCGCGAGTGGACTCGCTGGGGCAATGGCTGCGTCGCGCGCGCGCAAGGCCGGAAAGGGCGACACCCTACCAATTACCGAGCGCGACATTCCGATCGGCATTGTTGGTGTTGTTACGCTGGTTTGCATGTTGCCGATCGGGTGGTTGCTCGGCTATTTCGCCAACACCAGCGGTCTCGGTGCGCATATGCCAACGCTCATCATCGGCGGCGTGACTTACATTGTTTTGATGAGCTTTTTCGTCTCAGCCGTCTGCGGTTATATGGCGGGATTGATCGGTTCGTCGAATAGTCCGCTCTCCGGAATTGGGATTTTGGTTGTGATTGGCGCTGCATTGCTGCTGGTGATCGGGGTGAAGCCTTACGTCGGGCCGGACGCGGCCAAATCGCTCATGGCATTTGCATTCTTTACCACCGCGGTCGTTTTCAACGTTGCTGCGATTGCCAACAACAACCTGCAAGACCTCAAAACCGGTCAGCTGGTCGATGCTACGCCGTGGAAACAACAAGTTGGCGCTGATTTTCGGCGTAATTGCGGGCGCGTTGGTGATTCCGCCAGTGCTGGATCTGGTGAATCACGCTTACGGTTTTGTCGGCGCGCCTGGTGCCGAACTTCGTCCGCATCCGCTGCCGGCGCCTCAGGCGGGTCTGATTTCATCACTCGCGCAAGGTGTAATCGCCGCCGATATCGACTGGAGCCTGATCCGAATCGGCGGCGTGATCGGCGTCGGCATTATCTTGCTCGACGAAATTCTCGCGCGGACGACGAAACATATGCGCGTTCCGCCGCTAGCGGTCGGACTCGGGATTTATCTGCCGACGCAAAGCACGCTGATGATCGTCGTCGGCGCGATCGTCGGCTGGATCTATGAAAGGCGCGCTGACCGCACGCGCAAAATCCGGAAGCTGCCAAGCAGCTTGGCGTACTACTCGCATCCGGCTTCATCGTTGGCGAAGGCATTATCGGTGTGGTGATTTCCGCGATCATCGTCTTCTCCGGCAAAGACGCGCCGCTGGCGCTGGTCGGACCAAGCTTTGAAACTGCCGGGATCATTATCGGCGGCGTCGCCTTCGCCGTGATCGCTCTCGCGCTCTATCGCTGGATTTTGGGAATGGCGCGGCCGAATGAAGCGCGTTGACGTTCAACGTCACTAAAATCGCGACCTAAGAGTCCGCGATTGCTGACTTGCCTCTGACTTTGGCCGGAGTAGACGTGGTATTATGGCCTCAAATAATTACGCCCATCCGGAAGCGCTAGTAGATACCGAGTGGCTGGCGCACCATTTGAAAGACGACGGCATTCGCATTGTCGAGTCGAACGAAGACATTTTGCTCTACGATACCGGGCACATACCCGGCGCCGTTCATATCGACTGGCGAGCCGATCTGCAAGATCCCGTCATTCGAGATTACATTCAGCCCGATAAATTTGCCGAGCTGTGCAGTCGCAATGGCATCACACCGGAAACGACCTGCATTTTTTACGGCGACAAATCAAATTGGTGGGCCTGCTACGCACTGTGGGCATTTCGATTGTTCGGACACGACAAGGTGAAAATTCTCAACGGCGGCCGCGACAAATGGAAAGCGGAAGGCCGCGAGATGACGCGCGAGGTTCCGAAATATCCGCGCACGAATTATCCGGTACCGACGCGACGCTACGACAAGGAGATTCGTGCTTTCGCGGACGAGGCGTTGGCGCAGAGCAAGGCTAAGAAGCCATTGATCGATGTCCGCTCACCCGGCGAATACAAGGGCGAGATCACGCACATGCCGGAATATCCACAGGAAGGCGTCTTGCGCGGTGGTCACATTCCAGGGGCGAAGAGCGTGCCCTGGAAAACGGCCGTGAATGACGACGCCACTTTTAAACCTGCGGACGAACTCGAAAAGATTTACGTGCAGGGTTGCGGCGTAAACCAGAAGACCGATACCATTGTTTATTGCCGGATCGGCGAACGCTCCAGTCACACCTGGTTTGTACTCACCTATTTGCTCGGGCTAAACAATGTCCGCAATTACGACGGTTCGTGGACGGAGTGGGGCAATCGTGTCGGCGCGCCGATCGAAAAGAGCGAGTGAATTGGAGCCGCGATTCAGGCTTCAGGGTGGGAGGGATCTCAGTATCCCGACGCGCGAGCTTTGGGAAATGTCGCGAGGCTGAGGCCGCTCCCACATTCGGGACAGCCTATCGCACTTCGACCTCGATCGGCAGACAGTGGCTGATCAGGTAGTTGCCAGCATCGGCATCCTGTTCCATCGGCTGAACCCGACCGCGTGAATCCGTAGCCCGTGCCATCAGCGTGTATTTGCCTGGCGCTGGGGTTTTCCACTCAAATTCCCACAGACGCCACGCATTTTCGGTCGCGTCGCCGTTGAGAGTGGCTTCGCTCCATGATTTGCCGCCATCACAGCTGATTCCCACCTTGGTAACGACTGCCGCGGCTGTCCAGGCCGCGCCTCTCACGTGATACTTTGAATTCGCAGAAACGATTTCGTTGTTACCCGGTCGCGCGATTTCCGCTTTCACCTGCATCTCAGCTAACGGGACAAGGACTGGTACGTTCTCCTCGCGCTTCCAATAGGCGTAGTCGATTGACTGATAGTAACCATTGAATGGCCGATCGGTGACAATGAGTCGCTGAAGCCATTTGACCGACGCCATCCCGTACCAGCCGGGCACGATGGCGCGCAGCGGAAACCCGTGAGCGGCGGGAAGCGGCTTCCCATTCATGGCGAAAGCCAGCAATACATCATCCATTGCTTTTTCGACCGGCACACTGCGTGCGAAATGCACTTTCCCAGCCGGTCGCGGCAGCTCCGCAATCGTTCCATTGTCCGCGCCTTCAAAGATAATTTCATGCGCACTATCCGAAATCCGGGCACGTTCCAGCACATCGCGCAGCCTCACGCCGGTCCATTCTGCGTTTCCGACAGCCCCGAGTTCCCATTGTACACCTTTGACTTTCGGGACCAGAAACACACGGCTATTACCGGCACACTCTATCGTTGCCATGATCGTGTGCGCCGGCATCTCGCGTAACTCGTCCATTGTCATCTCGAACGCGCGCGCGACCCTGCCTTCCACTTTTAAACGCCATTCGCGCTCGTCGATTTTCGGGATCGGAAAATGGCAGCGAACATAAAAGCGCTCGGTCGGCGTAACCAAGCCCTCCAGCGCACCGAACGGCATCTCGAGATTCGGCGGTTCCTTCTCCCGCGTGATCATGTTCGCGCGGAACTACGCTGCTTTTTCCTGGGCCGCGTTACGATCGACCGGATACCGCGCCTCTCTCCATGCGTGCCAGCTCCCGGGAACATTGCGCACGTTGGCAAATCCTTCCGCTTTCAGGATGCTGGCGGCGATGCTGGCGCGATAACCGCTGGCGCAGTAAACCGCTGTCGGCTTTGACTTATCCAATTCGCCAAGGCGCTTCCACAACTCAGACAGAAAAATATGACGCGCACGCGGGACATGGCCGCCCTTCCACTCGCGATTCGAGCGGACATCGAGGATCTGCAATTCGGGGCCGGCATCTTTCAATTCGTGCACGCTCATCTGCGCAATTTGCGCAAACGGATGACCGGCGTTGTCCCATGCTTTCATTCCGCCGACGAGATAGCCTGCGAATTTGGTGAAGCCGGTGCGAATAAACAGGCGCACGATTTCATCAAGATCATCGTCCTTCTCCAGCACGAGCAAGATCGGTTGTTCGGGATCGAGCAATGAGCCGGCCCAGATCGAAAGCATGGGTGACCCGCCAATATTTAGCGCTCCGGGAATATGTGCGGCGCCAAAAGCGAGCATGGTCCGGGTATCGACCAGAACGCCCGCTCGCTCGTCGACTGCCTTTTTGAATGCCTTGGGCGGTAAACCGGCAACGCGTGGTAACTGTCCGAGCACTTCCGGACCTTCCGCGTTCACCTTTTTCATCCGCGGATAATATTTCGGGATGGGCGGCGCGGTAGAGACAGCAAACCTGGTGAACGATTCTACATCCTTAAACTGCAAAAAAGGATTAAGCGGTCGCTCGTAACCGATGGTGCTGCTTAAGCGGTCACCAATTTCTGCCCCACAAGGCGACCCGCTGCCGTGCGCCGGATAAATGATAACGCTGTCGGGCAGCTTCATATAAAAGTCGCGCAGGGTGTGAAATTGCTGGGCCGCGAGTTTACCAGTCTCCTTTTCCCCCAGCAGATCCGGACGGCCCGCCGAATTGACGAAAAGCGAGTCGCCACTCAAAACCCCCCACGGAACCTCCGGATGTTCCGTGTCCGCCAACAAATAGGAAACGTGCTCAGGGGTGTGGCCGGGAGTATGCCGTGCCGTGATGATCACGGAACCGAGGTTGAAAGTGTCACCATCAGAGACTTTTTCGTTTTCAAAACCGTAACGCGCACCTCCTTCGTGACTGACGTAAATCTTCGCGGACTCAACCCGGCCCTGAAGCTCCCGTGCTCCGCTAACGAGATCTGCATGAATATGCGTCTCGAAGATTTGAGTAATGGCGACGTTTTTCGCACGCGCCAATTCCAGATAAACGTCAACGTCTGCTCGTGGATCAAAGACCGCCGCGATGCCTTCTTCATCATCGCCGATTAAGTAAGAAATTTCGGCCAACCCTTCCGTCTGAATCGTTTCAAAGACCAATGACATAACCCGTTACTATACCGCTGAGGCTCGGGCTCAAGCAAGCCGCGGCAAAGAAAAAACAATCCTTCCCTCGCTTGATTGGGACATTATTGGTATCATTTGGTCGATTTCTCTGAGATGCGAATTCTGTTGATCGAAGATGAAAAGAAGACTGCGGCTTATCTCGCCAAGGGTTTGGGCGAAGCCGGCTTTCAAGTCACGACCGCGGAAGACGGCGACACCGGGCTGGAATTCGCGCTAAGCAGATCATTCGACCTCTTCATTATCGACGTGATGCTGCCGAAAAGAGACGGCTGGTCGATTATATCGACGCTGAAGAGAAAGGAAGTTCGCACACCTATTCTGCTGTTAACTGCGCGTGATAGTGTCCGTGACCGGGTAAAAGGACTCGAGCTCGGTGCCGACGATTATCTGGTCAAGCCTTTTGCCTTTTCCGAATTACTGGCAAGGGTGCGATCGGTCCTGCGTCGTTCCCAGAGCGTGCAGTCGCCGGAGCAGTTGCGCATTCACGACCTGGAAATTGATACCCGCCGCCATAAGGCCTGTCGCGCCGGCGCCCCGCTTAATCTTACCTCCAAGGAGTTCTTGCTGCTGGCCCATTTAGTCCGGAATGCTGGTGAAGTGGTGTCGCGCAACGAAATCGCGAACCAAATCTGGGACATCAGATTTTCCCATTAACACGAATGTTGTCGATGTAATGGTGCGACGCTTACGGGCGAAAGTGGACGACCCGTTCAAGGAGAAACTAGTCCGAACCATTCGCGGCGTCGGTTATGTTCTTAAGTCAGACTAGGAGACGGCTGAAGACCCTGATCCTAACCTTCTCCCAGTGGGAAAAGGACCGTTGCTGGCTATCGGACGATCCAAAACTGAGTGCGGGTTCCTCTCTCGCTTTCTCCCGTCGGGGGAGACGCATCCCGCGCATGCGGGAGCAGTGAGGGCAGTTCTTCCATGGTCTACCAGGCCGCGATCAATCGCATCGCAGCTTGTCCTTCTCTTTACCCTGGCGGCAGCGCTGCTTCTCTTCTGCGGACTTGGCGCCTTCTACTTGATTGTAGTTCGGCACGCATTCGAGGAAGACAATGAATTTCTCGCTGACCGACTGTCCGCGCTGGAAAGGGAATTGAGCCAGAGCGGCGGTTTGGGCCGATTGACCTCGACATTGCGAGACGCGCATGAGAACGCGGTCGAGGCCTACTGGGTACGAGTAATTAATCCGAGCGGAAAAATTATCGCGGAAACGCCGCAAATGAGCGTTTTCCTGCCGCCATCTGTTTTTCCCAGCCCGACAGTTGCGCCTTCGCCGTTTAATCCGAAGAACTATCGAATAGGTAGGAAGCTGTTTTCACTGGTAGCGACAAGCGAGGAAACCGATGGCCAACCCTACCTTCTCCAGGTTGCGCAAGATCGATCAAGCGACAAGGAATTTGCCACCCAATTTGCTCTCGTCCTGGGCGGCGCTTTGCTTCTCGGGATTACGTTGTCGGTCATAATTGCCATCGCGGTGACGAAACGCGGCTTGCGGCCCTTGCAGCAAATGACGCAATCACTCGAACGCATCGACCCGAACCATCTTAACGAACGCCTCGGTAGGACGACATGGCCGCGCGAGCTTCAGCCGGTCGCGACTGCTTTCGACGAGATGCTGGGGCGCTTGGAAAACTCCTTTACCCGTCTCTCTCAATTCTCTGCGGATCTGGCGCACGAACTTCGCACGCCTGTTTCAAATATCCGCGGAGAAGCCGAAGTTGCACTAACCCGGCCACGCACCTCGGAAGACTACCGCAATGTCATTGAGTCAATTACGGGTGAATGCGAAAGGCTTTCCGGAATAGTCGAGAACCTCCTGTTTCTCGCTCGCGCCGAAGCCGCCGATCGCCAGATCGAAAAAGATGCTTTTCCGGCACGACCGGCCATTGAAAAAATCGCGTCCTACTATCGCACGATCGCGGAAGAGCGAGGTATCTCCATCACTAATGAAGGCGACGGTGATGTCTATGCCGACCCTTTGCTGTTCGATCGGGCCTTGAGCAACCTTCTCGACAATGCATTACGATTCACTCCGGACCGGGGCAAAATCACGATCAGGAGCCACAGCAAGAATGGCCGGACGGAGCTGACGGTGGAAGATACCGGCTGTGGAATCGCGCCTCACCACCTCTTGCGTATCTTCGATCGATTCTACCGGGTCGATTCCTCGCGAAGCTCCAAAGGAACCGGTCTGGGTCTGGCCTTGGTAAAATCCATCACCGATCTGCATGGTGGTTCAGCCACGGCAACAAGCGAGCTTAACTGCGGCACTACTGTCACTCTTATTTTTCCGGCGAAGAATAACTCGGTCGCAGAGAACAAGCTGCCTGCGTCATCGTAAAATCATGTTGCCAACAGGATGTTTGTCGCCGAACAGGGAATGATCAAGTTCACCTTCGGACATCCGGCCAAGGTCCACAGCGTCGATCTTGATAATACAATGGGGGTGAACACTTGGGCGGCATTTGCCGGTTCTGATGAGAACGTCGTAGTCGATGGCGACTTCGCCGTCACTGAAAATGAGTTGCGAACGGTACTTAAGTCGCTGCGCGAGGCCGGCATCGCCGCCATCCACTCCCACATGACCGGCGAAGAACCGCGGATTATTTTCTTCAATTATTGGGGCCGTGGCCCAGCTCAGAGTCTTGCCCAAAGTATTCAGAAAGCTTTGCCTGCTGGAACCGAGATACCGGCAAAACCTCGCCCGAATGTCAGATGAGAGCGTCGGCTTCTGTTACAAGACGAGCGCGACAGTGTAACCATTTCACTCCAAGTAGGTTAAACCCACTTTTCGATATCTTACCTTCGTTTCCGCTAGTCAATGGGTCGGACAAGCTTACAAACTTCTTATATTTGATGACAGAAGATGCCTGTCCGGCGAGTTTTATTGAACGACTGTAAGTATCTGAAAAGGCGAGACATCGATCTATTCTCGGTGTTTGTTTGGCGCGTAAGAAGACCTCACTGGCATGGCCGGTGCTTGTTTATGATTACTGATTTTCTCGCGCGGCGTGTTTACTACGTCCTGCTGCGGCGTTAGCAACGTGGCGCGCTGAGGAACTCCCCACGCTAGCCTCTCCCTGAAAAGGGAGAGGCGAATGGGTGCTCGTGAAGACCGCGCGCTACTGTCTCGCCCTACACAATCCTGACTTCAACCCTTTCATCGGTTGCACGGCCAGAATTGCTCAGTGAAAAGCAACGCCATGCTTTAACCAAGTGAAGCGGCGAATTGTTGAATCAAACGCCGCCCGCTCTACAATAGAGTTAGATGCTCAATGCCATCCTAGGGGCGCTAAAGTGGGGTGCGGTTGGTTTTGTGGTCACGCTTTTTCTCATGGTGATGTTCGAGGCCAGCCGGATTCACGATGATATCCCGGTTCCTGAATTCAAACGTCGCCACACCAAACGGACTGCAGTCGTGCTTTCTACTTTTGCCGGGATTCTCTCCGGCCTGGTGTGGTTGTTAGTACAACACTGGGACTAACTTTTCGCCGCCATGCCATCTGTTCCTTTGATGGAACTCGATAAGTTAGAAGAATGAAAACACCATTTGTTCTGGGCGTCGTCGGCCACTTCGGCCTGGCTGTACGCGATCCGAAGAAGAGTGCCCGCTGGTTTCAACGGACCCTGGGTTTACGCAAGGAATTTGACTTTAAGGATGGCGTTGCCGTTGGAAACGACAACGTCACCATCGCCTTGTTTAAAGGCAAGCCCGCACCCCAAACCTTGGAGCATATGTCCTTCCATTTGCCGAATATGGCCACTTTGAGAAAAGCGCTGGCGCACTTAAAGAAACACAAGATCGATCTCGAAGATCCCGGTGACGAGATCGGGCCGGAAGCTCCCGGATCGAAACACATGGGTCTGTGGTTTCACGATCCCGACGGGTATCGTTGGGAGTTATCAGTGCAAGGGGGTAAATGACAGAATAGGTTTGCTTTGCCCCGCTCCTTGCTCCATTCCGCTTGCTCCCCTACTTTCAATGTGAGCAATGCCCAAATCCGTCTCCGTTCGCTCCGGCCAGGTCGAGTTTCTCAAGCTTAACCTGCAACGACGGGAGTATCGCGATATCTATCAATGGTTGCTGGCTTTGAAGTGGCCGGAATTCGCCGCTCTCATCGCCGGCATCTATATCATCCTGAATCTGGTTTTCGCCGAATTCTACGCGCTCGGTGGCGGATCCATCGCCGGACTGAGATCTGGTTCTTATGTGGACGCTTTTTTTTTCAGTGTCCAAACGCTCGCCACCGTCGGCTATGGCCATTGGTATCCGCAAACACTTTATGGTCACATCCTCACCACCATCGAAATCATCGTCGGCATGTTCGGCCTCGCCGTTATGACCGGCTTGATTTTCGTCCGTTTCTCCCGACCCGCGGCCCGAATTCTATTTAGTAAGGCAATTGTCATTGGCTCGTTAAATGGGCGACCTACCCTGATGTTGCGCGTCGGCAACCTGCGTGCGCAAAGCATGGTCGAAGCGGAGTTCAGGATTTTGTTCACGCGGGATGAACCAATTATCGAAGGCGACACTTTCCGCTACTTCTACAACCTGAAACTACACTTCCACCGGCTGATTTCGTTTCCCGCCGCGCTCACCCTCCGCCACACCATCGATGAGCAAAGCCCACTTTTCGGTGAGACTGCGGAATCGCTGGCAAAAAGCCGCGCGATGTTTGTTGCCTCAGTCGTTGGAATCGATCCCGTGATTCCTGCCGCAGTACAAACCCAGCATGATTATACCTGGCGCGATGTCCGCTTCGGCGAACGCTTCGCCGAAATTTATTCCGAACCCTCTCAGGGAAAGCTCACCGTCGATTTCGGTCGACTACACGATACCGAGCCGGTGGGCGAACAAACAACTCCGGCGGCGTAATTAACCCTCCAGCACAACACCCGTAGTGTTGTAGGGACGCTCGCCAGAGCGAGCGCCCAGAAAACTGGCGCTCAAGTCTCGAACTTCTCTTTTGTCCTGATATTAATTTCCGAGGTAAGCGTTCGATGAACCGGGCATTTATCTGCGATTTCCATTAACTTGGATCGCTGCTCACTTGTCAGCGAACCGATCAATTGAATCTCGCGCTCGATCCGATCGATTTTGCCTTCTCTGGTCTCGCATTCGGCACAGTCGGCCGCATGAATCTTTGAATGCCAGAGCGAGACGACGACTTCCTGGAGCGGCCAGTTCTTTCGTCGCGCGTAAAGGCCAATTGTCATAGAGGTGCAACTGCCGAGCGCAGCCAGGAGCAGATCGTACGGTGACGGTCCGGTGTCTGTTCCACCGGATTCGATTGGCTCGTCGGCGGAAAGCTGATGTGCACCAACCTGAATCTGTTGCGCGAATCCAGTCGCACCCCCGCGTACAATCACATGCGGTGGATTATTAGAAATCATCTCGGCCATTATGCGCTAAACGATGAAATTATATCGGCGACTGCGCGGCGTCGAACTAAAAGCGCCGCGAAGCGTTTACCCGGAAGTTAGGCATCCTGCCTGACTTTCTTCCGCGCAGCACACATCTCATTTGTATTTCAATAGAATCCGCTTCATAACTCGCTCACTCGCCCAGCTTGAGTACCTTGCGCACGACTTACCCCATGCCGCATGGAAACGCCGACTGAACCGAACGTAAGTCGCGGGAAACCGTTCGCCGATTTTTTCGCGCTCAAACGCAATCTCGTGATCACCCTGATCGCGATTTTCATCATCGGGAGCGGTGAGGAACTGTGGATGCGTTTCATCCCGAAATATCTCCAGACCCTCGGCGCCAGTGTGTTCGTCATCGGTCTGTATGATGCTTTACGCACTCTGATCGGCGCCATCTACGCTTATCCTGGGGGATTATGGGCCGATCGCTGGGGCCACCGGCGCGCCTTCATCACTTTCAACCTCGTCTCGATCGCCGGTTATGCGCTGGTCCTTTTGATTCCGCATTGGGCCGGTGTCATTGCCGGAATGTTCCTGTTTCTCTCCTGGAGTTGTTTCTCTCTCCCGGCGACTTTCTCGCTCGTCGGCGCCACCGTCGCCGCCGATCGCTACTCAATGGGGATCGGCGTGCAGATGGTGATCAAACGCGTCCCGATTATGATCGCGCCTGTGATCGGTGGAATTTTGATCGATCATTTCGGTGTCGTGCCGGGGGTTCGAATCGCGCTAATCATTTCGATCATCCTCTCTGGCGTTACCTTTATTGCGCTGCGTGAACTGCGCGAAGAACGAAAAGAAGCCGCAGAAATCGCCCCCGCCCCAGAACGCTGGAGCTTTCTGCAGAGTCTGCGCGGGTTTGATGCCTCGATGTGGTGGTTGTTGTTCAGCGATATTTTAGTCCGATTCTGTGAGCGAATCCCTTTCGCCTGGGTGGTAATCTTCGCCATGGATTACGCCGGTGTTACCGGCCGGGAAGTAGGCTTGCTCACTACTATTGAAGTCCTGGTCGCAACGTTGTGCATCATTCCCAGTTCCTATTTTGCTGACAAACGGCGACGCGAACCGTTTGTCGCCGCCACTTTCGTCATGTTCACCCTTTTCCCAGTGGTATTGCTTTTTTCACGGAGCTTTCCCGCGCTGATGATTGCCTTTTTTATCCGTGGGCTGAAAGAATTTGGCGATACCTCACGCAAGGCGCTCATCGTCACTTACAGCGAACCGGAGCACCGCGGCCAGATGATCGGCGCCTATTATCTGGTGCGCGACCTGATCGTCAGCGCCGGTGCAATTGTCGGCGCCTATCTTTGGACCCGCAGCCCGGCCGCCAACTTCCTCGGTGCCGCCGCATTCGGCCTTGCCGGAACACTCATTTACCTGAGGGCAACCCGCCATGAACGCCGAAAAGCACGCGAGAACGTGAAGTTGGACATTTCCCGAATGCGATTGAAATAGCGATCCGTTTTGCTCGCTTAACGATAAAAGGACAACCCGATGGAAGCCGCTCCTATCATCTTAAACGAAGAAGAAGTGCGAAAGCGTTTACGCATGGAGGACCTGATCCCGGCCATGGCTGATGCGTTGCGAGATCTCTCTGCCGGTGCCGTTCTGCAACCATTGCGAACAGTTCTTTCGATATCTCCGCACAATGGTTTTCTCGGTGTCATGCCCGCTTCGGGTCGCGCGCTCGGGGCAAAGCTGGTGACATTCTATCCGCAAAACAAAGAGGTGCCGACACATCACGCCATGATTTTGCTCTTTCGGCCGGAAACCGGCGAGCCACTGGCGGTAATGGATGGCCGGCTCATTACCGAAATGCGCACGGCCGCGGTATCGGCGGTGGCGACAAAGCTGCTGGCTCGCACGGACACAAAAACGCTAACGATTCTTGGCTCAGGTGTGCAGGCGCGAAGTCACCTCGAAGCATTGCGACTGGTGCGGTCATTTGGCGAAGTCAAAGTCTGGAGTCCACGTAACGCCGAACGCTTCGCCCAGGAGTTCAACGCCCACGCCGCCCATTCGGCTGAAGAAGCCGTGCACGGAGCGGATATAATCGTGGTAGCAACCTCGGCAATCACCCCGGTTCTGCGCGGCGAATGGCTCGCACCAGGCGCCCACATCAACGCTGTCGGCGCTACGCGGCCGAATTGGCGCGAGTTGGATGACGAAGTGCTGCGTCGATCGACCATTTATGTGGAATCACGCGAACCGGCGCTAAAGGAATCCGGCGATGTCATCGCCGCCGGTAAGGAACTAATCGAAATCGGTGAACTGATCGCCGGGAAAGAAAGCGGACGAAAATCGGTCGATCAAATCACCCTGTTTAAATCAATCGGAGTCGCAGTAGAAGACATTGCCACAGCAGAACTGGTGCTGAACGCAAAAGCTTCAGCGCCGAGGGCTGGCGGAAGTTAGCCGGTGGCGCAAGCCACCGAGACGGCCGCAATAACCTCTGGAACTCCGGCAGGGCGCCGCTCAAGATTTCTTCCGCCAGACAACGTCTTCGTTGTTTCGACGATCGATCAGGGCGTCCACTTTTCCGTCTTTATCGTAGCGGAATAGGATTCGCCCTTCGATTCCCTTGCGGAAAAAGAGGTCGGATGTTTCCGGTAGTAATTGATCTTTCTTGCCGTTCCGTTCGACAAACAGGCTGTCGCCCTCCGAAAGCACGGTGCGTGTTTGACCAGAGGCCAGCTCATAAGTGCCGATGAAATCAGCAAATTTTTTCGGATCAGCTTTGCCGACCGCGGGATCTTCGTAATAACGATGCGCCTGGCTGGCGACAATCTGCCAGGTACCGTCGCGCCGCAGCCAAGTATCAGTGATGTGATAACGTGCGCTTAGTTTTTGGCCAAAAATCGTCTCTGCTTCGTTAGCGTCATAGCTGAGAATGGCAACCTCGTCGTAGATCCGACTCTGCACATGCTCGAGCTTGATCACGCCGGAGTAACCAGTCGGCAAAGGAGTGATATCGGCAACGAGCTTGCTCTTGTCCATTGTTCGCCCCTTCTCGTCTGAGAAGATGCAATCATCAGCAAAATATTGCTTCCATGGTGCCTGATTACCGGCTGCAACGGCATCGTACAACTCCTGCGTTCGCTGCACCAATTCCTGCTCGGTGATGGGCGCGTCCTTCCCAGCCGCCAACGCGATGGTCGAGGCCAGCAAAATAACGGTCAGAAAACAAAGTCTCATGCCGCCGCCCTCTGCTTTCTCTCCTCTTCTTTCTCCATTCGTACTTTCTTGCCCACCGCGATAACATACGCTGCTTTGGGAATAGCAAAGCCGTCGCCCTTGGCGTAGCGACGAACCGATTCCTCGATGGCGGATTGAATTGCTTGCAACCTTGCCGGCGTCTGGCGCGCAGGTAATCCTGCCGTGCGGACACCGCGCGGGATTGCACCGCGCGCTGTGGCGGCGGCCCACACGTAGCCAGGACCGCAGCCAACATCCGGGACCGACATCCCTCCCGAAACTTCCGCTGCATCGAGCAATGGTAGAATGAATTGCCGCGTCGAACTGGCCCAAACAGAATCGTATTTGCCGGCGACGCGTTGCCAGCCTTCATGTTCGAATTTGGCGAATGACTCCATCAGTTTTAGCGCTCTAAAAAAATTATCGATTTTTCGTTAGACGTTCTTCCATTTGGCAAAGACAGTGGCAAGTTGGCGGAATGAAGAAACGGCCAGGAGCATATCGCGAGTTTACCAATATCCGAATTTTGCCCAGTGGCTACCAGGTAGCCATCACGCGCAATAAAAAGGAATACAGCAAACATTTCGCCGGACATTCCAAGGATGCATTGAAGGCGGCGCATCGTTGGCGGGACAAAGTTCTTCGTCTGCTTCCCAATAAGCGCAGCCAGCCAATCCCGTCGCGGATTCTGACCAAGCTCCACCTGAAACAACCGGTAGTGGGAGTTTCTCGCTATGGGGCGCGACGGTTCTATTCTGTCACTTACCATGGCGCAAAAGGGAGAACGCGGGTGCGCACCTTTTCCTGGCGCGATCCCAAGGGAGAGTTAGCGGCCTATTCGGCAGCAATAAAATTCCGCCGAAAGAAGACGAAGTTCCGTTAAGGGCGGCGACGAGGTCGCGATCGCTACAAGCGAGTTCGTGTTTCTTAACGAGAAACGCGACGATTTGATATTGCGATGTATTCCGTTGAAGCCGATCAGTCGAAGCGGCTGTTGGTGATCAGTGCCGCGGGAAAGGTAACAAAAAAAGAAGTGGCCGCAGTCGCGCAACAGGTGCGCAAGATGATGAACGAGATGACGCCGGGATTTCGAGTCCTGACGGACTTTCGGTGGCTCGATCGAATGGAACCGGCCGCGGCGATACATATCGCGGAAATCATGGATGCGCTGGCGGAGAAGAAAGTGGCGGTGGTGGTGCGCGTCGTTCCCGATCCCCACAAGGACATCGGCTTAAACATTCTCTCACAATTTCACTACGGCCCGAACATCAAGCTCGCCACCTTCGAGTCGTTAGCCGCAGCCTTGTCGATGTTGATGGAAGAAGCGTAGATGCGCTGCGTCGCACTTCACGCTCTTCGCCGCCAGAGAAAGTAAACTGGCGCGCCGGTCAAGATGATCAGGATGCCAACGCCTGAAGTGCTCGGTGCCAGATAAGCGAGATCAAGGATCAAAATCGCTGCCAGCGCGATTGAAAAGACCGGTACCATTGGATAGCCCCAAGTGCGATAGGGTCGTTCCGCTTCCGGACTTTTTATTCGCAAGACAACGACAGCAGCGACGAGGAGGATATAGAAGATCAAATCGGCTGACACGATGTATTCGAGCAGCTGGATGTAGACGTTGCCAAATGTAACCGCCCCAGTTTGTGTATTCGTCGTTACCGTCCGCGGCAGAGTGAGCAGCGCCGTCCAGATTGCCTGAACTACCAATGCAAATGCCGGCACGTGAAATCGATTCGTCGTCCCCGCTTTCCGAAAAAATAAATTATCGCGCGCCATCGCGTAATAGACCCGCGCTCCGGCGAGGATTAGACCGTTGTTGCAACCGAACGTCGAGATCATGATGGCAGCGGCCATCGCCAGCACGCCTGGTGTCCCGAAAGCTGCGCGCATCATTGCAACGGCAACCCGATTCTGGGGCGCGTTCTGGATCTCTGCTAACGATAAAGATGCGATGTAAGCGACATTCGCCAGCACATAAAGCACCACCACGATCCCGCAGCCAAACAGCAACGCGCGCGAGAGATTACGTCCGGGCTCGCGCACTTCGCTACCGATAAAAGTGACGTTGGTCCACGCGGTCTGTGCGAAGACCGGGCCGACCATAGCTTTCCCAAATAATAACGCGATGGCGAGTCCGCCGACCACGGCGAATCCCGGTTGTGCGACCTGCGGGTTCCAACCGTTCGCCGGCGCATTCCACCAGTGCGAGCCCAGTGCCGCGCAATTCGATTTCCAGCCGCAAAGCAGCCCAATGACGATGACGCCCAAGAGCGCCACGGTTTTGGTAAAGGTGAAACTGTTCTGCACGATCCTACCGACACGAAGTCCGCGCGTGTTCAAAAAAGTGAGAAACGCGATCAAGAGAATTGCGACCAACTGTTCGCTCGAAAGACTGACCGCATAGCCCGGCAGAACAATGATCGGCGCAACCAGATAGTGGTCGCCAGCAATTGGTGGCACAAAAACGCCGAGGAATCGTGCGAATGCGATCGCCACCGCTGCGATCGTTCCGGTTTGCACGACAAGAAAGAGCGTCCAGCCAAATAAAAATCCGAGCGCTGGTCCGTAAGCTTCGCGTAGGAAAACATAAACGCCGCCCGCGCGCGGCATCATCGTGGCCAGTTCCGCGCAACAGAGTGCTCCTGTAATTGTCAGCAATCCTGCCACGACCCACGTCAGCAACAGCCAGCCCGGGGCGCCAATCAATCGCGATGATTCGGCCGACACAATAAAAATGCCCGACCCAATCATCGAGCCGATCACGATCATGGTGGCGTCGAGGAGGCCGAGATTGCGGACGAGCGACGATTCGCGTGAACTATGGACGTTATCGGTCATGAATTACTCGAATGACGAATGAGGAATCAAGTCCGAATGATTAAGCTCGAAGGCATTATGGCAGTTGAAAAAACAACTGCTTTTCTTCGTCATTCCTTCGTCATTCTTCTTGGCGCCCGAATTTCAACCCCTTCTCTTTCCAAACGCTCCCGCAACGTACGCGCAAACTGGACCGCACCGGGCGTATCGCCGTGAAGACAAATAGTTTCAGGGCGCACGGCTACATCGTTGCCGTCGATGGCGCGAATCTTTCCTTCCTTTAACATCCGCACGACTCTTTCGGCCGCCTCCCCAGGATCGCGCAGCAGTGCGTCTGGCCTGGTTCGCGAAACGAGCGTCCCATCGCCGTTGTAGTTGCGATCGGCAAAGACTTCCGAGGCAGTTTGCAGCTCCAATTCGTGCGCCGCCTTAAACAACTCCGTCCCGGCGGGGGCAAATAGAATTGCACCCTTATCGACGGCCAGCACCCCGTGCGCGATCGCATCGGACAGCTCCCGGTCGCGCACCGCCATATTATATAGGGCGCCGTGCGGCTTTACATGGTTCATCTTCACTTCCGCTGCCGTGCACAGCGCTTGAAAAGCGCCAACCTGATAGGCGACCAGCGCGTAAACTTCCGCTCCCCCAACCTGCATTTCAGTGCGTCCGAAATTCTTGCGATCGTCGAGACTCGGATGCGCTCCCACCGCCACTCCTTTTTCTTTCGCCGCCCGAATGGAATTAAAAATCCCGGCCGGATTGCCCGCATGAAATCCGCATGCAATGTTGGCCGAGCTAACGAGACTTAGGATTTCGTCGTCGTGACCGGCGCCTTCACCCAGATCTGAATTCAGGTCGACTTTCATCCGAAGCGCGCCTCCAATCCGGCACGAAAAAGCGCGATCTCACGCTCGCGCTTTCGTAAAAGTTGACGCGCTTCCTCCAACTCAATCAATTCAAAGCGAACTTCGTCGAGCGGTTGCAATTGCGCCGCGTAGCCCAGATCGACGGTGATCACGTGCGCGATTTTCGGATAACCCCCGATGGTCTGGCAACCCTGAAGAAGGACCACCGGTGCTCCACTCGGAGGAAGCTGAACTGTTCCTGGCGTTACCGCTTCGGAAACAAGCTCGCGCCGGCTGGCCGACGCAATCTCTTCGCCCTCCAATCGCAAGCCCATTCGGTCCGAATCCATCGCTATGCGAAACTTCTGCGCCAGCAATTTGGCTCCGATATTGTCATCCCAATTCTTCCCGCGAATAATGCGAAGAAGTTTTCCGCGTGCGACGAATCGCGGCGCGCTCCAGTCAGAAACATGGTCGGGAATTTCATCGCGCACACGCGCACACAATTCCGATTCCACTCCCAGCGGCAGCTCATTGCCATCGCGCAGCGCACGCCCTTCCCACCCACCAAAATGTGCGCGCAAATCCGTCGCTCGGCTTCCGAGAATTTCGGGAACATTGATGCCGCCGGAAATTGCCAGCCAGGCGCGGCCACCGCGTTGTGGCAAAATCTCGATGTCAGTTGAAACGCGCGCACAATGCAAAACCGGAACCAGCTTGTCTCCGAGCCGCACTTCGAACTCGCCGCCAGACCACGCCAATATCCGTTCATCGTGAAATCGCAGCCGGAGCCGGCCGCTGACGCACTCCAAACCAGCCGTACATTCCAGATTCCCGACCAGAAGATTCACTAACCGCAATGAGATCGGATCGAGCGCGCCGCCTGGTGTAACGCCAAATTTCCGGAGTCCGGTCCGGCCGCAATCCTGCACCGTGGTCTGAAACCCCGCCGAAATAACGGACACGGTCATTGTTCGAAAACATCAAATTGAGCGCGCGTGATTCTACGAAACTGCACGCAATCGCCCGGTCGCAAGAGCGTGGGCGGGTTTTCATTTACCCGAAACAACTGCAGCGGAGTGCGACCAAGCACATTCCAACCTCCCGGAGATTCCAGCGGATAAACCCCAGCTTGAGCATTGGCGATCGCAACCGAGCCGGCCGAGACTTTCGTGCGGGGACTTTCCAAACGAGGCACACGTAATTGTTGCGGCAGACCGGCCAGAAAAGGAAAACCGGGCATGAACCCAATGCAGGCTACTGTGTATTCGGCAGAGGAATGCAACGTGACGATCGCGTCGGGAGTCAGGGACGTGTGATTCGCGACGCGGTCGAGATCGAGCGCGAATTCCTCGTCATAGCAAACCGGAATCTGAACTCGTCGTTTCTTTCCGGACACACGAACGCCAGCCGATGCAATCAAGACGCGAATCTTATCTTCAATGTCCGGCTCGACTTGGGGGAGATCGAAGAAAACAGCTACCGATTCGTAAGAGGAAGTGACATCGACTACGCCAGGAAGTTTTGCCCCTTCGATCGTCGCGGCTGCGGAAAGGACGCGTGCCAGGAGGCCGCTGGAGTCCGAAATTTCATCCGCCAGATTAATGATCAGCGCGGAATCTCCCAGGGCGTCGATTTTCATGTGTTCCGTTTGTCATTCCGAGCGAAGACAAGAAGAGATGCAAGTCCTTGAGAATCCGCAAATCCCTATTTCTGTACCGCTTCAATCTCGATTGCCGGTGTAACGTTATTACTAATGCCGGAGATCGATTCGGTGGCGTTGCCAAATGCGAGTCCGAAATCCTTGCGATTGATTGGATCTGTGGTGACGATCCAACGAGTGCGTGCGGGGAGTGAATCCCCACCTGCCGGGGTTGCCAATTTCACGTGCAACGTCATGGATTTGGTGACGCCGTGCATGGTGAAATCGCCCAAGATATCGCCACTGTTTTCGCCGGTTTGTTTTACGCTACGACTCTTGAAGATGATTTCGGGGAATTTGCCGGCGTCGAAGAATTCCGAGCTAAGCAAATGTTGGTCGCGCTTCTTGATTTTGGTATCAATGCTTCCGACGGAAATGCGGGCAATCACGGACGAACCCTCCGGATGTTGGCGGTCCACTTCAATCGTGCCGCTAAATCGATGGAAATCGCCGCGCACAGTGCTGACGAATTGATGAATGGTAAAAGCGATTTGCGAGCTGCCAGCATCGATTTTGTAAGTTTCGGCAGATGCGCTCAGCGCAGCCAGCAGCAGTAGAAAAAGACAGCGAACTTTCATGAGTCACCCTTATCGCGAGTGAGCAATTTGAGCAACGTAACCCGCGAGGATGGCAGCCTGCCAAACAGGTGTCCCAACGCCATTGCCGCAGTCGGCTTCGCGCCCTGAACACCCGTGATGCGCGCAAGTTCGGATTCGAAATGCGTCACCGCCCGCTGATTCGGATCGTATTCATTCAGGTAACCGAAGGCGCGCTGAAGCAAACGGAAGATCTCCGGTTCGTGATGTTCGGTTTCGGTGCAGACTTCAATTAATTCGACGAAATACGACGCCGCCTGCGTCCGTCGATGATCATTTCGAATTCCTGCGAATGGGTTAACCACCACGACCTCGCGCAAGGTATGCAAATTCGATTTGCGGCTTTTCGCGATCGATATCTCCGCTTCGAAAAATAAATCGAGCCGCCCGCGGAACGGGCTTCTCGGCCGTCGCGCGCCGCGAGCAACGGTTTGAATTATGCCCAGAGAATCGGTGCACCAGGAGATGATGAGGCTGGTGTCGCTCAATTTGCGTTTGCGCAAGAGAATTCCACGAGCAGTCGTGTTCACGCTTCAAGACCCGGAACTAGACAGGATTAACAAGATTGGATCAGCGGTTGTCTCTTCTTAAATCCCGCATAATCCTGTTAACCTGTCTCCTTTTACATGCAAACGCGCAAAGTCGGGTCGCTACAGGTCTCCGTCGTTGGACTTGGCTGTAACAATTTCGGGTGGCGGATCGATGCCGAAGCGAGCGCGAAGGTCATCGACACAGCAATTGAATCCGGCGTCACCTTTTTTGATACCGCCGATCGTTACGGCAAAGGGCAAAGCGAAGATTTTTTGGGGCGCGCACTCGGCAAGCGACGCGATCAAATTATTCTGGCGACGAAGTTCGGTATGGAAATGGAGAAAGGCCAGCAGGGCGCATCGCCGAAATATGTCCTGGAGGCAGTCGACGCGAGTTTGCGGCGACTGCGGACGGATCGGATTGATCTCTATCAATTACATCAGCCCGACTCGAAGACACCGATCACGGATACGCTGGGCGCACTCGATGAACTCGTGCGCGCGGGAAAAGTGCGTGAGATCGGTTGCTCCAATTTTTCCGTTGCCCAGATACGGGAAGCGACGGATGCCTCACAAGGCCGTGCCCAATTTGTCAGCGTTCAAAACGAATTCAGTCTTTTCCACCGGGAACCGGAAACAAACGGGGTGCTGCCGGAATGCGAAAGACGCCGACTCGCATTTCTCCCCTATTTCCCGTTAGCAAGCGGCTTGCTGACCGGAAAGTACCGCGAAGGCAAGAAATTGCCGGAAGGAAGCCGTGCGGCGGATGGTTGGGGACCCAAAGTTTTTACGGAGCAAAATCTGGCGATCGTCGAGTTGCTGATCGAATTTGCCGAATCGAAAGGCCATACCATTCTCGAGTTGGCATTTTCCTGGTTGCTTTCGCACAAACCGGTTGCGTCGGTTATCGCTGGTGCAAGCAAGCCCGAACAAGTTCGGGCAAATGCAAAAGCTGCGGATTGGCAACTAGCTGCGGACGATCTCGCACAAATCGATGCGATCATGCGTTCTGGGTAGCGCACGCGTCTCGCGTGCTACGCCAGTCCGGCTCGGACCGATCACGTCTCATGATCGCGAACTTGTCTGGCGATTTTAAGAATCGCCCTGCGCGCGAATGGCATCCGACTAAGGTGTGACCCCGTGAGAGCTACCGAAACTGCACGCGTTCCCGAGGACTTTACCGGACGCGCACGACGCGTCCCGGTCGGCGAAGTCAGCTGGCGCACGACTTTTCGCGCGCTCCGGCATCGCAATTACCGACTGTTTTTCTACGGACAACTCGTCTCGCTCATCGGCACGTGGTTGCAACAAACGGCGATGAGCTGGTTCGTTTACGAGATTACTCGCTCCAAATTCCTGTTAGGTGCCGTCGCCGCCATTGGGTCCGCACCAATGATGGTCTTTTCGCTTTGGGGTGGCTCGCTGGCGGATCGTTATTCAAAGCGATCGATCCTCATCGGCACACAAACAACGCAAATGCTTTGCGCTTTCGTGCTTGCTGCCGGTGCGTGGGCCGGCTTCGCCTCCGCCTCATTCATCATGGTCATTGCAGCATTCAATGGCATCGCCATGGGATTCGATATTCCGGCGCGACAATCCTTCACCGTCGAAATGACGAGCCGCGAAGATTTGCTTAATGCGATTTCGCTCAACAGCTCGATCTTCCATGGCGCACGCGCGATCGGCCCATCCATTGCGGGCCTCATGATTGGTACAGTTGGAATTCCGATGTGTTTTTTTCTCAATGGCATAAGCTTCATCGCCGTTATCGCCGGTCTTATGATGATGCAACTGCCGCATTCGGAACGGCCAATCATTCACACTTCACCGCTGGAACACGCCTGGAGTGGTATCGTCTATTCCATTCAACATCAGCGTGTGCGCACAATCTTGTCTCTTTTTTTCGCCGTAGGCGTTTTCGGCTGGTCCTACACCGTCCTGATGCCGGCGTTCGCGCGCGATGTTCTCGGACGCGGCGCCAATGGTTATGGCCTTTTGATCTCGGCGAGCGGCGCGGGTGCGTTGATCGGCGCGCTGCTCGTTGCCGCCTATGGTCATCTGGTAACGCCACGGAAACTTGCCTTCGGCGGTGTTTATCTGTTTTCTGCCGCCGTGATCACCCTTGCGTTCACACGCAGTTTCTACTTCTCGTTAGGATGCCTGTTCCTGTCTGGATTCGGCATGCTGCTGTTTTTCGCGACCTCCAACACGACTCTGCAAACGATCGTGCCGGACGAAATGCGCGGCCGGGTGATGGGCATTTGGTCACTTGTCTTCGGCATGATGATTCCAGTGGGCAGCATCGAAGCCGGAGCAGTCGCAAATTTGTTTGGAACACCCTTTGCGCTGGGGTTCGGCGCCACCATTTGCCTGGCAGCGGCCATCATTACGCGAATTGTGATTGCGCGGCGCGAAGCTTTGGCGACAACTTAACTGATGCCAGCCTACATCATTGTCGAAATCGAAATTACCGATTCTGTCGGTTACGAAGAATACAAAAAGCAGGCGGCCGCGACGGTGGAGCAATACGGGGGGAAATACATTGTCCGAGGAGGCGTGTGCGAGACGCTGGAAGGCGATTGGAAACCGAAGCGCCTCGTTGTTCTGCAGTTTGATAACATGGAACGCGCCAAGGCCTGGCTTAATTCACCCGAATATGTTGAGCCACGAAAGCAGCGTCATCGTACCGCGAGCACGCGAATGATTCTGGTCGAAGGTTTGTAGGCCTGCCGCCCCGCAGATCATGAACTCGGCCATTGCAAATTTCAGAGTCGAAATACGCCTAAGCAGCGTTATGATGCGCGCGCATGAGTGAGGAAACCGTCGCCCAAAGAGTCATTCGCGTCATTGCCATGAACAAGAAGATGGCACCGGAAGAGCTATCTCCGGCGAGCCGGTTCGAGGACCTGAAAATGGATTCACTCGATGCTTTGAACATGATTTTCGCGCTCGAGGAAGAATTCGACATCAACATTCCCAATGAGGAAGCGGCGAAAATGAAATCGGTGGAAGAGGCGATTCACGGCGTGGAAGAGTTGCTGAAAGCGAAAAGTTCGGCGTCCAACTAGCGATGCGCCGCGTGGTCGTTACCGGCGTCGGCGTGCTGTCGAGTATCGGCAATACCGCCGCGCAGTTCGAAGAATCGTTGCGTGCCTGTCGTCCGGGCATCGGGCCTATTACCCAGATCGACACGTCGCGGCTTCGCTTTCATAATGCGGCCGAGGTCGGAGGGTTTGAACCGACCAGGCATTTTACCGAATCGCAGCTGAACTGGCTCGACCGCTTCGCCCAGCTTGGCATCGTGGCCGCTCGCGACGCCATCGCTGATTCGACGCTCACCTGGAATGACGAACTGCGCGCGCGGACTGGCGTCATTACCGGCTCCTGTTTGGGCGGCATCGGCACCCAGGACGGGCATTACTTTGGGTTTTATCACGAAAAGAAACCGCGTTGTTCGCCTACTGCTGTTCCGCGGATTATGAGTAACGCGGTCGCCAGCCATGTCGCGATGGAACAAAAATTCATCGGCGCAACCTTCACTACCTCCACGGCCTGCTCCTCCGCGAACCACGCGATCGGACAGGCATTTTGGTTGATCCGACACGGCACGCTCGATTGCGCGCTTGCTGGGGGCAGTGAAGCGCCAATCTCTTTTGGACACTTAAAAGCTTGGGAAGCGATGCGGGTCGTGGCGTCGGACACCTGTCGTCCCTTTTCGAAGAATCGGGCTGGTCTCATCCTTGGTGAAGGTGCCGCCATGCTGGTTCTCGAAACACTGGAGAACGCACGTGCGCGCGGGGCAAAAATTTACGCAGAACTTGCCGGCTTCGGCATGTCGGCTGACGCGTATCATCTTACCAGTCCACTCGCTGAAGGCGCGGCTCGCGCCATGAACGCCGCGCTCGAGGACGGGCATCTTTCTCGAGAACAAATCAATTACGTGAACGCGCACGGGACCGGGACACAAGCGAATGATTCCACGGAAACACGCGCAATCCGGCAGGTGTTTGGATCCCACGTTGACAAGCTTGCCGTTAGTTCGACAAAATCCATGCATGGCCACGCGTTAGGCGCGGCCGGAGCATTAGAGGGTGTGGCGACCCTGCTTGCTTTCCGCAGCAATTTCTTGCCGCCGACGGCGAATTTCGTCGAACGCGATCCGGCCTGTGATCTCGATGTTGTCCCGAATAAAGCGCGCACCGGGGAAATCGAAGCGGCGCTTTCGAATTCTTTCGCCTTCGGCGGACTGAACGCTGTTCTCGCTTTTCGCCGTATCACCGATTAGCCGCGCACGATGAAATTGGCGCGTTATCTACTCGAGTATATCGCGGTTCGTGCCGTTTTGGCCTTGCTCGTGGTCGTGCCAAATTCCCTCGCGAGGAAAGTTGCTATGCTCGGGAGCCGTGTCCTTTTCTCCTGTCTGCCACGCCTGCGCAACATTGGCTTGCGCAACCTCGAGCTGGCTTTTCCTGAGCTCTCCATCGCTGAACGGCGCCGGTTGCTCACCCAATCCTTCGAAAACTTCGGCCGTCTCATCGCCGACTTCGCTCAGTTCCCACGGGCCACGCCGGCTGATCTGGCGGCACGAGTTGACACGTCTTTCCTTGAAGCAGTGGCACGCTATCGTGCCGCCAAAGCCAAGGGACGAGGCGTCATCTTTGTCACGACGCATTTGGGTAACTGGGAAATGCTCGCGTTTGTTTTCTCCGCCATTTTCGAGACCGTCGCCTACCTCGCTCGCCCGCTGGATAACCCTTTTCTCGAGCGTTACACCTCGCGCGCCCGCAGCCGTTTCGGCAACCGTCCGATAAACAAGCGGGATTCAATTTTGGAGGGCCTCGCCATCCTCGATGCCGGTGGCAGTCTCGGCCTTCTCGCAGACGTAAACACGTTGCAGCGCGATGGTGTTTTTGTTCCATTTTTCGGCCATCTTGCCTGCACCACCCGCGCCGTCGCGATGCTTGCCTTGCGCACCGACGCCATCATTGTTCCGGTTTGTTGCGTCTGGGATACAAATCATTACCGCGTTCTTGTCGGTGAGTTCGTCGAAGCTGTCCGTAGTGCCAGCTACGCCAAGAAAAACATCATCGATACAACTGCGCTCTACACTACCGAAATCGAAAAATTCATTCGCGCGTATCCAGGGCAATGGATTTGGATACATCGCCGCTGGAAAACCCGCCCATCCGGGCAACCGAGTTTGTATTAGGGTATACTCGCGGGACGTCTGGGGAAGCTGCGAGCTGCTAGCCCTGGAAATCTCGGCAGGTTGCCCAGACTATGCGGCTGCTGTTCTCCGAGTAGCGCACGCGTCTCGCGTGTTGGCGATCGCGGACTTTTCCAGAAAACTGTTTCGGCGAAACGCGCACGCTACCGCATGCGGAGCGATCCGCGGCGCTAGCGATTCACGATATGTAGCGCACGTTTCTCCACGGCAAGAGCCGCTTCCTTTACCGCTTCGCTCAGAGTTGGATGCGAATGGCAGGTCCGGCCGAGGTCTTCGCTGCTGCCGCCAAACTCGATCACTGACGTTGGCTCGGCGATTAGCTCAGAGGCGGCGTGCTGCAAGATGTGCGCACCCAGAATCTTATCGGTCTTGGCGTCGGCGACGAACTTGACCACCCCCTCCGCGTCTTCATTGGCCAGGGCACGGCCGTTGGCGCGGAATGGAAATTTGCCGACCCGCACATTCATTCCTTTCTCTTTCGCCTGGTCCTCGGTGATGCCTACGCCAGCCAGCTCCGGATTGGTGTAAATGATGCCGGGAATGGCGTCGTAGTTCACGTGCCCCGACTTGCCCGCGATGTTTTCGACGCAGGCTATCCCTTCGTCCTCGGCTTTATGCGCGAGCATTGGTCCGGCAATGACGTCGCCGATTGCATAAATGCCTTCGACATTGGTGCGAAAGTGCTTGCCGACCTTGATCCTTTTTTTCTCATCGAATTCCACCCCGACTTTTTCCGCGCCGAGCCCTTCCGAAAATGGGCGGCGACCGACCGACACCAGCACCTTGTCGGCTTCGAATGTCAAAGTTTCGTTAGCTTTGGTAGCAGTCGCGACCGCGCGGCCATTTTCAACCTTCACACCGGTGACTTTCGCCTCGAGATGAAACTTAATCCCCTGCGAAGTCAAAGCGCGTTGGAGTAAATTCGAGAGCTCGAGGTCGAAACCGAGCGCGATACGCGGCAAGAACTCCAGAATCGTCACTTCACTGCCTAGCCGATTCCAAACTGAACCAAGTTCAAGCCCGATCGCGCCCGCGCCGACCACGAGAAACTTTTTCGGCGCTTCCTCAAAACAGAGCGCCTCGGTGCTGCTGACAATGGTTTTGCCGTCGAACTTAGCGAACGGCAGTTCGATCGGGACGCTTCCGGTCGCGATGATTATGTTTTTGGTCTCGATCTCCTGTGTTTCGCCGCTGGAAGATTTCACCAAAACTTTTCCCGGCGCGGTGATCGTGCCCATTCCTTCCAGCACCATCACCTTGTTCGTCTTCATTAACTGCCGCACGCCGCCGGTAAGCGTCTTAACGACCTTGTCTTTGCGCTTTTGCATCGTCGATAAATCGACGCGCGGGTTGTCTAACAGGATTCCATGTTTGGCTGCTTCCTTCTTTGCGAAATGAAAATGATCACTGGAAGTAAGAAGAGCTTTGCTCGGTATACATCCCACATTCAGGCAGGTGCCGCCCAGCTCCTTGTCTTTCTCAATCAGCGCGGTCTTGAGTCCAAGCTGGCCGGCGCGGATGGCGGCGATGTATCCGCCAGGCCCGGAACCGATGATTACGACATCAAACTTATCCATGTTAAATGGTAAATCCGCCCAAAAGACGTTGGTTGCAACCATCCCCGAGCGAACACTATTTGAACGGTACTGGGAGCGGTGACGAAATCCCTCACCTTGGTTCTCTCCCTTTACGAAAGGGAGAGGCGAAACGCTTGGCTTGCAGTCTACCCGCTGCGGTATTTCCACCTCTCACCGGCAGGGAGAGGATCGAGGTGAGGGGCGAACTTGCCACGCCTCAGACAGTTAAAAATCGATCGGCAAGGTTTTCGGGGTTTCGATTCCTTCCTTCACTTTGATTAGAAATGTGACGGCTTCTTTGCCATCGATGAGGCGGTGATCGTAGCTGAGGGCGAGATACATCATTGGACGCACTACCACCGCACCCTTCACCGCGATCGGGCGCTCCATGATCTTATGCATCCCAAGAATTCCGCTTTGCGGTGGATTTAAAATTGGTGTGGCCAGCAGTGAGCCATAAACGCCTCCGTTCGAAATGGTGAACGTGCCACCTTGTAGCTCCTCAATTTTCAATTTTCCTTCGCGCGCTTTCTTGGCGTAATCGGCGATGTCCCGCTCCAATTCAGCGAATGATTTCTTATCGGCGTCGCGGACGACCGGAACAACCAGGCCGCGCTCAGTCCCGACCGCGACGCCAATGTCGTAAAAATTGTTTTGGATAAAGTCGTCGCCTTCAATTCGGCCATTAATCACCGGCACAGCTTTCAACGCGCCCACCGTGGCTTTGACGAAGAACGACATTAAACCAAGCTTAACGCCATTCTTTTTCGTGAACTGTTCCTGCGCGTAAGCACGCAGCGCCTGGACTTCGCTCATGTCGCATTCATTGAAAGTCGTCAGGATTGCCGCTGTGTTCCGCGCCATTACCAGCTGCTGCGCGATCTTGCGACGTAACGGCGACATCCGTTTACGAACAACCCGCCCGTCCTTCGCCGCGGACGCGAGTGATTCAACTGGTTCAAGCGTTTCGACCAGCGTGGTCGCTTCCATTTCCTCCGCCACAGCAGCAGCACGATTCTGTGCGGCAGCAAGGGCGTCGCCTTTGGTAATGCGGCCGCCCTTCCCTGTTCCAGATATTTTCGAAGGATCGAGCTTTTCTTCATCGACGATCCGGCGAACCGCGGGTGAAAGCTCGGTCGCTGTAGCCCCGCTGCTGCGGGGCGACTCCGGCTGGCCGCGGTCAGCGACAGCGGCTACAGGTGGTGCGGGCTCCTTTTTCTGACTTGCCGCGGCTGGCGTAGCAGACTCTTCAATCTCCGCCACCACTTCGCCAATTTTTACTTCCTGGCCCTCATTGGCCTTGGTTCTGAGAACGCCGTCAGCTTCAGCCACGATTTCGGTGGAAACTTTGTCGGTCTCGAGGGTGAAGAGCGGATCGCCTTTCCTTACCTGCTCGCCCGATTTCTTGTGCCAGACGGAAACGACACCGCTGGAAATCGATTCACCGACGGCTGGGATTTTTACCTGCACGCTCATGCGCGGCTAAATAAGCCCAAAGCAGCGCGCGAGTCGAACGCCAAAGTCATGGCGGGTCTCAACAGAGACAAAGACAGGATTTACAGGATTATGGAGGAGACTGTTCTGAATCCAATCCTGTTAATCCTGTCTAGACCGAGAAAGCTTCGCCGATCAGGCAAGCTTGCTCGCGTTTGTGCAGGGCGAGGGCGCCGACGGCGGGGCTGGCACCGGCGCCGCGACCAGCATAGCCGACGTCGCGGTTAAAGAGCGCGCGCAGGCGCGGTTCGATGAACGTCCATGCGCCCATGTTTTGCGGTTCTTCCTGGCACCAGACCAGTCGCGCCTTTTTCGGAAACGCTTCCACCGCAGCACGCAGCTGCATTTCATCCAGCGGATAAAGTTGTTCGATGCGGATGATGGCGGCGTTGTTTATCTTTTCCTTCTCGCGATGGCTAACGAGATCAAAATAAACTTTCCCGCAACAGAGAATCACGCGCTCGATCTTGTCGCGCTTATTGCCGCCGTGGCCGGGGACCACGGTTACAGAGTCAGGGATGATCTCGTGAAATTTGCCGCGGATGAATTCCTCGGCGCGCGAGGTTGAGAATTCCGCGCGCAACAAACTTTTAGGAGTCATGATAATGAGCGGCTTGATGAAATCGCGTTTCATTTGCCGCCGCAGGACGTGAAAATACTGCGCGGGCGTGGTGGGATTGCAGACCTGGATGTTATCCTCGGCACACGCTTGCAGGAATCGTTCGAGGCGTCCGCTGGAATGTTCCGGGCCCTGCCCCTCGTAACCGTGGGGTAAGAGCAAAACGATGCCACTGGGGCGCTGCCATTTTGATTCAGCCGAGACGATGAACTGATCGATGATCGTCTGCGCCCCGTTAGCAAAATCGCCGAACTGCGCCTCCCACAAGCACAACATGTTGGGATAATCGAGCGAGTAACCATAGTCGAATCCGAGCACGGCCGCTTCCGAAAGCAGACTATTGTAAACACAAATACGCGCCTGCTTCTCGGCCAGATGCATTAACGGATTGTAGGACTCGCCGGTCTTGGCGTCGTACCAATAGGCGTGGCGTTGCCCGAACGTTCCGCGACGGCTGTCCTGGCCGGATAATCGGACCGGAATGTTCTCGAGTAGCAACGATCCGAAGGCGAGAGACTCGGCAAATCCCCAATCGTATGGCCCGCCCTCGTTAAAAATCTGGCGGCGCCGATCGATCAGCATTCGCTTTACCTTCGGCAAAATGTGGAACTCTTCCGGGACGCGGGTTAGACCGTCGACGATCGTCCGAAGCATTTCTTCGCTGATCGCGGTCGGTTTTGATTCGGTGCTGTACTTCGATTGAAAGACCGCGGTCGATTCCTTGAACTTCGCCTGCTCCTCCGTTTTTTGTTTCTCCAGCGACTTGATATGTTCGAGCGCCATCTCCAGCCGGAGCCGAAATTCTGTCTCGAGCGAAGCGGCATCATCTTGAGTCAGCACGCCGCGATCAAGTAACTCGCGCTTGTAGATTTGGGTGATGGATGGCCGCTTATCGATTTTGGCGTAGAGATCGGGCTGGGTGAAACCGGGATCATCGATTTCCTGGTGGCCGTATTTGCGATAGCAATACATGTCGATGACGAAGTCGCGTCCGAACTCCTGTCTAAAATCGAGCGCCATCTCGGAAACAAACTTGAGCGCAATCGGGTCTTCGCCATTCACATGCAGAATGGGAACCTCGATCATCTTGGCAATGTCGGTCGCATACATCGACGAGCGCGCATCTTCGGGCAGAGTGGTGAACCCGATCTGATTGTTAACGACGATGTGAATGGTGCCGCCGGTAGAGTAACCCTTGAGCTGCGACATATTGAGGGTTTCCGCCACGATCCCCTGCCCCGCGAAAGCGGCGTCGCCATGAAGTAATAGTGGCAGAACTTTGCGCCGATGTTCGGTATCGCCACGGATGCGCTGGCGGGCACGGGCGGTCCCTTCCACCACCGGATCAACCGCTTCGAGATGACTTGGGTTTGCCGATAGCCGAATCTCCACTTCGCCCGCAGCAAGTTTGCGCACGGTGCGATAGCCGAGGTGATATTTCACATCGCCATCCCCGGCAACGAGAGCGGGAATGTAATTCTCGGTAAACTCAGTGAAGATGACGTTGAGCGATTTTCTGAGGAAATTTGCCAGCACATTGAGACGGCCACGATGGGCCATGCCCATGCAGATTTCCTCGACCCCGTCGGTAACACACTTGTGCAAAAGGGTGTCGAGAATCGCCATCAAACCTTCCGCGCCTTGCAGGGAAAAACGTTTTTGCCCGACGTAACTCTGGTGCAGAAAGACTTCGAAGGTCTCCGATTCGAGTAGCGCGCGAAGGAGCGCAACTTGTATTTCCGGCGAAGGAGGACGAGCGAAAATCCGCGATTCGAGGCGATGCCGCACCCAATCCCGAATACGGGTGTTTTGGATATGCTGAAATTCCGCGCCAATCGACCCAGCATAAATTTGGTCGAGCAGGGCGATCATTTCGCGCAGCGACATCTGGCGATTATCGAGGAAGAACTTTGAGGAAACCGGGTAGTCGAGATCTTTGTCGCTAAAACCGAACTCGCGGAGGGTAAGAAGTGGATTTTCGGGGCGCTTCTCCGCCAACGGATTCACCCGTGCGATGGTGTGCCCGAGAATGCGATAAGCGTAAACCAGGGCGTCAATTCGCGTTTGTAGCGGACTCTCCCGCAGATCGCGCCGCGCTTCCCTCGGCGCTTCGACGGCAGCGCCATTTTTTCCGTCGAGACTACCGAGCTCGAACCCTTCAAAAAATGCCGACCAACCGGAATCGAGCGAGTCGGGATCCTTCTGCCAGCGGTCGTAATTCTGCTCGAGCAAATCGAGATTCGGCCGGGCGGCAAACGATCGATGCATATCAATATAATTTGTCATCGATGCGCTTCATCGCAATGGCATCGCGCTAACCAAACCGGGTGACTTGTTCGCCTCCGGAGGAAGCCGTCCTTTGGCGGAGAAGTCGCCCCTCCCAGTCAAGGCATAATCCTTTACGGCGGAGGTTGTACTGATTTCGATCCCTTTGACTTGGCGCAGGGCCGTTTCGAAAGTCGCGGGAGCCCAAGATTGACAGTCGAGGGAGCGCCTCGTTACTTGCGTTCGCAATCATGACAGCAGCGGAGGTTTTTGAATCAGTAACGAATGGAGGTTCGAAGGATTTCAGCGCACTTGTTCGAATCCTGAACGCGAACCAACCATGGTGTTTAATTGGCGGGCTGGCTGTGAATTGCTACGTCGAGCCGATCTACACCATTGATGCTGATATCGTCGTAATGACCGATCGATTATCGCAAATCTCGAAGCAATTGGAGCAAGCCGAGTTTCAAATTCAAAAATTCGAGCATTCCATTGACGCAAAAGGGCAGCAGAGCCAGTTGCGTATTCAGTTCACGACTGATGTACGCTATCAGGAATTCCTGTCGGACAAGAAGGAGCACGAAGTTCTGGGTCAACGGGTACCGGTAGCGAGCTTGGACAACGTAATTCGCGGGAAGATTTGGGCTTGGAAAGACCAAACGTGGCGGACCAGCAAACGAAAGAAAGAGAGCTGGACTTGCTTCGGATCGTCGAAACTTTATCCAAAATTGCGTGAGAAAATTCCGCCCGAAATTGTCGAACAGTTAAAATGAAGCGACCACGGGTTGTAACGGCGCTCGCCTCTACAATTGCGCTCCTAATCGTGATGCGATCGGCATTTGCACAAACGCCGACGCCGCTGCCGTCCACCTCCCCAACCGACCCCGCTTCCGAGCCGGTGGTGCTCGCGGTGGCGAAAGTGATGCCGGCGGTCGTTAACATTAATTCCGAGCGCGTGGTCCGACGCCAAGTCCGTGATCCGTTTGAAGATTTCGCCGCTGAATTCTTCGGGACCTACCGCAGTCAGACGCGCGAAATCCGACAGCGCCTGCAAAGTCTCGGCTCAGGCTTCATTGTTGATCCAGCCGGTTACATCGTAACCAACGAGCACGTCGTGCAACGAGCAGCCGACCTGCGCATCGAGGTTACCACCAGCGATGGCAAAGTTTACAACGCGCGTTACATCACTGGTGATCCGAAGAAGGATCTCGCGTTTATCAAGATCGAAGGCAAAAGCGGATTCCCCTTCATTGATCTGAATAATCTCTCGCCCAATCTTCTCGGCGAGACCGTTATCGTGCTGGGCAATTCTGTTGGTTACGGCAGTTCCATCAGTCGCGGTGTCCTGAGTGGATTAAAACGGGAAATCACCGTTGGCGATTTGGAATACAAAGATCTGGTGCAGACGGACGCGGCGATTAATCCGGGAAATTCGGGCGGCCCGGTCGTGGATATCGCGGGCCGGCTCGTTGGAGTGAGTTCGGCAAAAATGGCTTTTACGCCGCAGGGTGTACCGACACAGGGCTTGGGTTTTGCGATTCCGGGCGAGGCTGTGCGCGAGGCGGTCAAAGGATTCAAAGCGGTAGCAGAAAAGCAACCTTCCGCACAACCACGCGTCAGTTCGAATCAGCCAGTCGCTACCAACGCCGATCGTCTTTTCGGGATGCAACTGCAAGATCTAACGACGGAACTGACTGACGCGTTTGGCCTCGTGCGCGGGCGCGGTGTCCTGGTCAGCGCGGTTGAACCTGGAAGCCCGGCAGCGGAAATCGCAATCGAACGCGGGCTGGTGATTTACCGCGTCGGGCGACACGACGTGAACTCGGTGAGATCGATTGAGAACTTGCTCACACGTGTCGAAAGTGGGATGACAGTAGCCTTCACGGTCGGCATCGCTCGCAGCGATGGCGCGCGCCAAATGCAAACGGTATCGTTGACAGCACGCTAAAATTTTTTAGACAACGCTGCGCGCGGAAAGTTGTCTCAAACAATCAATCGCAATGATTAAGGTTGAAAATTTAACCAAAAAATATGCGGGACAGACCGCGATTCGCGATCTGAACTTCGAGGTCGGCCAGGGCGAGATCATGGGTTTTCTCGGACCGAACGGCGCGGGCAAGACCACCACGATGCGTATTTTGGCGAGCTTTTTGCCCGCCACCTCAGGGCGGGCGTCAATCGCCGGCTTCGATGTTTTCGAGCAATCGCTCCAGGCCCGGGCGCATCTCGGTTACATGCCAGAGAATGTGCCGCTCTACAGCGACATGCGAGTCAGCGAGTACTTGAATTATCGTGCGGCGTTGAAAAGCATTCCGCATCGACGTGTCAGCGAACGCGTGGGCGATGTGAAGGAGCTTTGCGGATTGCGCGAAGTCGAAAACAAACTGATTCGCGCGCTTTCGAAAGGGTTCCGGCAACGAGTCGGGTTAGCTGACGCGCTGTTGCACGAACCGGATCTCTTGATTCTGGATGAGCCGACCATCGGCCTGGACCCGAACCAAATTCGGCAGGTGCGCGAGCTGATTAAGAACCTCGGTCGACAGCACACCATTTTGTTATCGACGCACATTTTACCGGAGGTCGAAATGACGTGCTCGCGTGTCATCATTATCAATAAGGGGCGCATTGAAGCGTGCGACACTCCGGAGAACTTGCTCGGCCGCATTCGCACTGCCGGTGGCGTGACACTGGAAGCCAGGGTGGGCGCGGATGACGCCCCAACACAGCTGAAGAAAATCGCCGGCGTCCGGGACGTAAGCGAATCGGAAGACGACGGCTGGAAAATTTTGTCGCTACGAGTGGAATCGGGAACGGATGTGCGTCCGGAAGTTTTTCGCCTTGCCCGCGATCGCAACTGGGAGGTGCGCGAACTAACGGCGCGGCGGGCAACGCTAGAGGATGTGTTTGTGGAAATTACGCATTCGGATGAAACCTGACGCTTTGCGAGATTTGTTCTGGGTAGCGCACGCGTCTCGCGTGCTGGTTTCGGCGTCTCGCCGAAAAAATCTTCACAAAGATTTTGAACGCACGGAAAAGTCCGTGATGACGAGACGTCATCGCCAACACGCGAGACCCGTGTGCTACCCGGTCGGGAGGGCAAATGCGTAAGTTCTACACTCTCCTTTCCCGCGAAGTATCGAGCTACTTCTACTCGCCGATCGCGTACATCGTCCTGTTCTTCTTCCTCTTCGTCAGCGGGGCGGACTTCTACTTCCAGATCTCGTTCATGAATCAGCGACCAGTGCAGTACTCGGTGCAGGAAGCATTTTTTAACTCGGTCTTCTTCTGGTTCGCCTTTGTGTTGATTTTCCCGCTGATTACCATGCGGACTTTCGCGGAGGAATTTAAGCTCGGCACCATCGAGCCCTTGATGACTGCGCCAGTTCGCGACTGGCAGGTGGTGTTGGCGAAATTCTTCGGGGCCATGATCTTCTACGTGGTTCTTTGGGTCCCCACTCTGGTTTACTTCGCGATCTTCCAATACGTCACGCACCAGACCGCGGCAGGATCATTCGGCGCTTATTGGGGTTCCTATTTGATGCTGCTGTTACTGGGAATGTTTTACATCAGCATCGGCTGCTTCGCTTCTGTGCTAACGAGGAACCAAATCATCGCCGCTGTAATTTCGTTTTGCGCGATCACGCTGCACTTTTTCTCCGGCCTAATTACTTTCATCGTAACCGAGGTCAGTTCGACGATGCGGCAAGTCCTCGGTTATTTCTCGGCCCTTGAACAAATGGCGACACTCTCGCGCGGCGAGATCGATACCCGCCCGATCGTTCTCTACCTGAGTCTAACGATTGTGATGCTGGGATTGACCTACCAGGCCTTTCAATCGCGCAAGTGGAAACTGTAACCGTGGCGGATAAACCAAAAAACATTCATCGTTTTCAGATCGGCCTGAATGTCGTGGTGCAGATCGGGCTGCTCATCGTTCTGGCAGCGATGATAAACTATCTCGGATTCGAGCATTACCGGCGCTGGGATTTTTCACGCGATCAGAAGTACTCTCTCTCGGACAAAACCAAACGCATTCTTGATTCCCTCAAAGGAAAATTGCGCATTACGATTTTCTTTTCCCCCAACACACCCATTACAAGCGACGTCGAAAGTTTGCTAACGGAATACCAGTACGCCGCCAAAGGAAAGATCGACGTCGAGCACATCAATCCAGAGGTCAACTTCTCGCGAGCGAAGGAGCTTTTCGACAAATACAAGGTAGTGACTGACGAAAGCATGCTGGTACTGGATTACGAAGGGCGGAACAAAACGGTCAAGGCCTCAGAAATGGCGGAGGTGGATCAAAGTGGGATGGCAATGGGGGAAGGTCCACGAGTGACATCATTCAAGGGCGAACAGGCAATTAGCAGCGCGATCGTCGACTTGACCGAGGGAAAGAAAAACATCATCGGCTATGTGCTTGGTCACAAGGAACCGCCAATCGCAGAAGCCGCCCCAAGTTTACTGGCGCCGGAGCCGCAGCCGCCGACCAGTCCCATCTCGGTGCTGAAGACGTTCATCGAGAACGAGAACATCAAGCTTCAAGAACTGAATCTTTTCAACGTCGATGCGATTCCAGCGGAGATGAAGACGATTATGATCGTGGGCCCGCAGTATGATTTTTCCGACCGCGAGATGCTGTTGCTGCGTGATTTCTGGAACAAACAAGGGCGGATTCTGCTGTTGCTAGATCCTTCAGCAAAGACGCCGAAACTTAACGCCTTTCTAAACGACCTCGGCGTGCGGGTGAATGATGATCGTCTGATGGCAATGGTCCGGACCGGGATCGAAGAAGTTGCGCGGGTGCGGGATGTCATCGGCCGATTTTTGGGAGACTCGCCGATCACAAAACGGCTGGCCGAGGTGCGCGCCCCGTTTTTGGGCGGGACTTGTTCGATGACGCTGGAGCCGCAGCGCGCTCAAGGCGCCGGCGTTCAGATACAACCGCTGGTCCAGGCGGAAAAAGGTTACTGGGGCGAGGTCGATTACAATTCAGATGATCCGGCAAAACTTCAGTTCGACCAAAATCGCGACCACGGGGCGCCATTGACGATCGCGGCTTCGATCGAAAAGGGCGGTAGCGGCGACGAGCGAGTGCGGGTGAACTCATCGCGCATGGTGGTAGTGAGCAACGCCTTTTTTATTCAGGACAACGCGCTGACGCAGGACCAACAAGCACTCGATTTTGTTTCCGGCAGTATTAACTGGCTGATGAGTCGGGAGCAAATGATCGGGATTGCGCCGAAAATCCCAAAACCGCTCACGTTCACGCTTGATGAAACTGAACTGCGCAACTTGCGGTGGCTCGTCCTGGTCTTGATACCGCTGGTGCCGGCGATAATCGGTTCGGCGGTGTGGTGGAAACGGCGGGCCTAATCCGATTATGAGATTTCGGACTACGCTCATCCTCTTTGTCCTCGCGCTGGCGATTGGCCTGTTTATCAAGTTTTATGAAAGCAAACGGCCAAACACCCAAGAGTCGAACCGGCGCGCTCAAAATGTCATTAATTTCGAGCGGGATAAAATCGACGGCGTCGTGATTCAAAACGCTGACGAGCGTATCGAATTAAAACGCACCGACAAAAAATGGCGGCTGGAGTCGCCCGTCAAAGACCTGGCCGATAGCAGCGCCGTCGAGAATCTCTTGTTCGATTTGGAAGATTGGAAAAAAGAGACCACCATCAGCGCGAAAGAAATCGAGGCGGACAAAAGTCGAATGGCAGAATATGGGGTGGCGAAAGCGAAGCTGCGCCTCAAGCTGCAGGGGCCGAACGCGCCGCCCGAAGTTTTGTTCGGTAACAATGCCGCACTCGAAGGCAAGATTTATGTTCGCCTGGAGAATTCGAAAGATGTGTTTCTCGCTTCACAATCGATCAAAAACCAGATTTCGAAAAAGCCGGAGGAATTCCGCGACCGCAAATTGACTGACACAGTGGCGACACAAGTGGTGCGTCTTTCCATAAAAACCGCAGCCGGCGAAATGGAACTGCAAAAACAGGGTGATCATTGGCAAATCGTGAAGCCATTAAGGGCGCGGGCAGACGACCAAAAAGTCAACGATCTGATTGCGCAGATTACGAACAGCCGGATCGCGCAATTTGTAGCCGATGATGCCGGCGATTTGCATCCCTACGGCCTGGCTGAGCCGCGCGGGAGTGTCACCATCTTCACGGGTGATGATAAATCCGCCGGCAGCGCCCCGGGCCAGATCTTGCAGATCGGCGGTGTTCCCGAAAAGGAGAAGGATCAGGTTTATGTTCGTTTCGCGCCGCGGAAGTTCGTTTACACGTTGCCCAACAAGATCGAATCGATTTTGAGCACAAAGCCTAACGATTTACGTGACCGCCATCTCGTGCGCTTCGATCAAAATCAGTTGGACCGCATCACGATTGACGCGCCCGGAAAAAACAAAACAGTCCTCGCGCGCAAGGACCAGAACTGGACGATTGTAAATCGCAATAATCGTGCGGCCAATGCGGCAGAAGCACGCCGGGTAATCGATTTGCTGAGTGGCGAACTGGTCACAAGCTTTGTGGCAGATGTGGCATCCGATTTGCCGAAATATGGATTGGATAAGCCGCAACTCACGGTCACGTTAAGTGCTTTCGCCTCGGAGAATACGGCCGAGACCACCGCCGGTGAACATCCTTTGGCTACAATCGCCTTCGGCAAAGTCGACGGCGAAAGTGTTTTCGCGCGGGTGGGAGAGGAACCATTCGTGGTCGCGGTCCGACGTTCGATGCTCGATAATGTTTTTGCTGATCCGTTGTCGTGGCAGGACCTAACGATTTTTAGCTTCAAGCCGGAACAAATTCACAAGTTGTCGCTCTTTACCGATCGCGAACAGACTTTGGTCCGTGGAACGAACAATCAGTGGCAGTGGGCCACGGGAAGCGGGCCGATCAATACTGTGAATGTGCAATCGCTGTTGAACACGCTTGCCTCTTTGCACGCCACTCACTGGGTGGCAAATGCGCCGGCGGGCGCCTTTGCGAAACCGCAGTTCGTTATCACCTTCACCACATCGCCGGATGACAAGGCTCAGCATAAGTTGACGGTAGGAGGTTCTTCACCTGACGGGACAGCGATGGCGCGAACAGACGAACACGAAGGCACGTTTGCGATTAGCAGTCCGGATTTGAAAGCGTTGCGAGCGGACTTGCTACAGTCGGCAACACCGTCGCCGGCGGCAAGTGCGTCACCGTCGATGGCAACTTCGCCAGTCGCTACGCCGACACCGTAACGTCGTTCCAACTCCCTCCCGCCCTCGTTTCGCGCTCGCGAGACTACGGCGCAACAGGCGGCTTCGCTACGCTATGCTCGGGATGAGCGAGCTGCTTCGGCGGTATAAATAGTCACAATTCCGCCAGTGAGTGGTTCAGCGACGGCATTTTTAAAACCGTTGGCCTCGATCAAGTCGCACATGGCAGGGCCGCTAGGGAAATTTTCGATCGAAGCGCCGAGATATTGGTAGGCTTTTCTTTCGCGCGTAATCAGCGCTGAAGCGAAAGGCATGATTCGGTGCAGATAAAATCGGTGGAGGGAACGCCAGATCGGATGTTGGGGCAGAGAAAAATCCAGAACAAGCAGATGTCCAATGGAGGTGAGGACGCGCTGCATTTCGCGCAAGGCTCCGCCCCGATCGCGTATGTTTCGCAAACCGAACGCGATGGTTACAACGTCGAAGGATTGGTTTGCTAACGGCAATTGGACGGCATCGCCGGCAAGAAGATGACGAACTCCCTTTCGACGGGCCAGCGCGAGCATGGCATTGGAAAAATCCAGCCCCACGACCTGGACAGTCGATAATTTGCGTTGGATCACGAGCGCGAGATCGCCGCTGCCGGTCGCAAGATCAAGGACGCAGGCCGGATTCCAGCTGGCCACGATTTCAGCTGCCCGTCTGCGCCAGGAGAAATCGCACCCAAGGCTTAGCAGATGGTTCGCGAGGTCGTATCTTCGGGCGACACGATCAAACATTTCCCGAACGGTTTCGGGGTCACGCGCCAGGGCAGTTTCTTCAGGCGAGCTCAACCACGGCCGTTCGCTCGGAACATGCGATCGCGCAAGTGGCACGATTAGGCATCTGCACTCGCTGTGGATGTTTCTCCGGACGCCGAGAAATCGCGAGAACGATGAGTAGAAATCCGATGGGCGCGACCTGCATAAGCAGGCGGCTGATCGAAAGACCAACATGGTCAAGATAGTTTGGCCAGCTGCTGAAAAGATAGAGTGACAAATACAAAACGATGGGCGCAACCAGGGCGACGAGTAGGACAACAACGCCCGGGTCGCGCATCCGAGGCAATGCGTAGAGGAGGGCAACGGCGACAATAAACCAAAACAGACTCCAGGTAGGAAGGCTACAGAATTCGGCCACAAGCGCGGAAAGCAGCGGCAGCGCACGGTTGAGGTGGGTACGTAACGTCTCCAGATTGAATGGCAAAAAATCTACCGCCTGAAGTGCGTGCGTGGCGGTCAGATAAAGACGCCACCCACAAATGATTACGATCCCGGGCAGGAATGCAAAGAATGACAATGGGGACTTTCTTGTCCGCAAAATGACGAAGACACCGCAAGCCGCTGCGACGGTCCATAAAATAAGACCGTCGCGCTTGACCCATGGCAACAGGGCCAGAGACGCGGCGTAGAGGCGGAAGAAGACATCGTTGCCTTGTTTGGAAGCACAAAAGAGACATCCAGCCGCGGCAAGATAAAAGGCGCTCAGTGGGAAATCGGCGTAGCCCGCACTCGCGCACCCGACCTCGACGGTGATTTGTGGAACAAAAAACAGAAGCGCCGCCATAAGTAATCCGAGCCATGTTCTTCTGCTCAGACGCGCGGTAAAGGCAGCGACCAAGAATGTTCCTGCGACGTAAAACGTCGGAAAGATTGTCTTCGCGCAAAATTGGTTGGATTCGCCAAGCCAGAGGTAAAGCCACAGCTCGTTGAATGGAACCGCGAGAGGGTATTCCGGATGACTGAAAGCGCGGCCGGTATCGCTGAAATAAGCCGCGGGAAGAACGCCGCCATTGGCGAAGGCATAGCGTGCTTTGATTTCCCAATTTAGCAACCCATCCCAGCCCAGGGTATGAACGAAGGAAAGATAAAACACGATCGCGATTTCGACGGTGATAACCGCGGTAAGAACAACTTCGAACCACCTTGGTTTGCTGCAAATGTGCAATGGCGTTTTCAATTTCCATCCGACCATCCCAAGCGAAATGCAAACAACGCTGACTAGCCCCTGCAGGAGGAGGCCGTCGGCAAGAAAACCGAAGACCCACAGGAGCAAAGAAACCGCGCCCGTTCCAAACAGCCACGAGAACGCGATTTGTTCAGTAAGACTCAACCGCACGGAACGACGAACGAGCAACGCCAGCAAGCCGTAACCTGCGGCGAACAACGTCCCGAATGCGCCGAAAAGACCGAGCGCATTCATCCCTTTCCCCCTATTGACACTATTTCCAGTCCCGAGCCGAATACTTTGCCGGCCGGCAACCAAGCAGGCCGGGTAAGGCGACACAAAACCACTGCCGCCACCTTGTCCGGGTTGATCAGGGATAGTTCATTGTCCGGATGTGTTCCGTCGATTTCGCATAAACGGACCGCATGCGGCGACGCGAGATATGCTGTCGTCATCCCCAGACCGGAACTAAACGCATCACCCTTGCGGATAAAGATGACAATTGGTTTAGACATGGGCATCGAGTCAAACATCGAAATTAAGTTCTTCGACGCGCCTTCTGCCCCGGTGGCAAACTTCAAGTAGCTATCGGTGGTATGAAGCGCGCCGCCGGGTCGAAGCGGGTATTCGGTGGCGCCGGAATAAATCTTGGGGATGCTTACCGTCAGCAACGCCACCACCAGGCTGCACCACAGCAACAGGTGTGCGATGCGCCCGCAAGACCAGTTGGACGTCATTCAGGAATGCTTCAGGCGCGGGCCCAGCCCAACCGTGTCGGCCGATTCACTGGCCGAGGTCTCGTTAGAGAAAACCGCGGCCGGTTTACGAGTGAAGAAGTTATACCTGATGATGGCGTAGAAAGCCCGAATCCCATCGCGCCAGGTAATCTTCTTTCCTTCTTCATACGTCCGGCCATCATAGGAGATACCGACCTCGTAAATGCGGCAACGAGCACGCGCGACTTTGGCAGTGATTTCGGGTTCAAAACCGAATCGGTCTTCACGCAAATCGATGTTCCTCAGGACCGCTGTGCGGAATGCCTTATAGCAGGTTTCCATGTCGGTGAGGTTCACGTTTGTGCACATGTTGGAAAACAAGGTCAGCAATTTGTTTCCGACCATGTGCCAGAAATAAACGACCCGGTGCGGACGCCCGCCCATGAATCGGGAGCCGAAAACGACGTCGGCTTTTCCGTTCAAAATTGGCTCGAGCAAGCGCGGATATTCCTCGGGGTTGTACTCGAGGTCGGCATCCTGAACGAGGACGATTTCGCCCGTGGCGGCGGCGAAGCCACTGCGCAAAGCTGCGCCTTTCCCCCGATTAACGCCATGATAAATGACGCGATCGGCAATGGGCTCGACATTGCGTTTCAAAATCGTGCGGCTGCCGTCAGTGGAACCGTCATCAACGACGATAATCTCAATATCCGGCAAGGGGGCGGTCCGAACGGCGGAGACAATTTCAGCGATCGTATTTCGCTCGTTATAGCAGGGGATAACGACGGATACTTTCATGGGCAGCGTGTTACACAGCAAGAATCCCGCCGAAGGCGTTCAAAGCGCCGTGAAAATCCGGCCGCTGGCTACCGCTTAACGCGCTCAAAACGCTGCATTACGCAGTCTCATGCCGTTACGAGAGCGACGATTCGGGTGTTTCCCGCTTTCCGTCGATTGATCCGGGCGTCGTGTACATTTGCGGAATATTTGAGTCTTTTTGGCATGTCCAACCTGCTTGCAAACGCGCCGCAACGCCTTTGCGAAACCTGTTCAGCCGCATTCAGCGGGTATCGCATGGAAACCTACTTGCGAGCTCGGTAAATACACCCGTGGTCGCCCACAGCTTCTGATTTCCCAGTACGTAGAGAACCTCCTTCGCACGGGTAACAGCGACATTGAGAAGATTCGGCTAGCCAAGTACAAGGATCGCCGCCTCCACCTCGCCCTGCACAAATCATCGCGCGCTAGTTCTGTTGAAGGAATGAACGCACATTGATGTCGCGTTGCCACAACCCTGGTTTAAAATCCGCGCCACGCTTCCTTCGTCTCGGGTTCTGCGGCTTCTACCTTCTTCTCCGTCGATGTTTTTCTGCGGTTTCGTTGGCAGCCTCCATTTGCGTTTCGAGTGCGCGCGTCCTCGGATAATTTTTCAGCAAATTGTGAGGTTTTGAGCCAGGCCCGCTTCGCTCGTCTCCTTGTACTTCGCGTTCATGTCTCTGCCGGTGTCGGCCAGAGTCTTGAGCGTCGCGTCGAGATCAACGCGGTGCCGTGACTCAATCTCGTTGGTCGCGATCATGAAAGCGGTCCAGGCCTTCACCGCGCCGAAGGCGCAACGCTCGATACAGGGAACCTGTACGTAACCGGCGACGGGGTCGCACGTCATGCCAAGGTGATGCTCGAGGGCCAATTCGGCGGCGTTCTCGAGAGTCTGGGGATTGCTACCGATCACTTGAGCGATGAGTGCAGCGGCCATCGCCGAGGCGACCCAATCTCCGACTGGCAGCCACCTTCCGTTGCGGCGAGCGCCGCGTCGTGTTTGCACAAATAACCGACCGCCAAACCGGCGAGCAGACCCTCGCGAATTTTTTCCATGGGCACCTGCCGTTTGCTATTAACGAGGGCATATACAATCGCAGGCATTACGCCGGGCGAACCGCTGGTCGGCGCAGTGATAACCAAGTGGCCACGCGCGTTTTCCTCAGACGCAGCGAGTGCGCAAGCGGCAACCATCGCGATCGCGCGGTCACTCTCATATTTTTCATCCTGCGCGCGCTCCCAAACAGTCGCCGCTTTGGAATGCAGTTTAACGGGGCCGGGCAAAACATCTTCCTTCACCGACAAGCCCGACCTCACCGTCGCAAACTCAGCGAAACGCCGCGTGAAACCGTTTGTTTACGGCCGCAATATCGCGAAAACCCGGGCAGGATGCCCGACTTGGCGGGCGAGACCCCACCCTACCCGGGACTTCCAATCGGAGTCGTTTCCTGGTAATTCGTCGATATGTTTTTCAGAACCTTCGTCTTACTTCTTGCTTTGCCCATCGTCGCGCAGGCAGGTTTGTTCCAGCGGGATGTCGATTTTTCGAACTATGATGTGCCCCTCTACACGCAAATCGTAGATCGTATCAAAGCCAAAGTCTCGGCCCGCCTCGGTGAAGGCACTAATACGCGCGATCGGTATTTCATCATTCCTTTTGCTTACCAAGACCGCGGGAATCACCCGGAATTTTCGCACTCGTTTATCTCTGTCATTCGAGTGCTTGCGGATAACAAGCAGCCCAAACTGACGCCGGGCCTCAAAATGCGAAAGTACAAGAATCGGGAATTTGAAGCCTTCACCATCAGCTGGCTGCCTCACGATTTCCTGAGCAATCCCCATCTGTGCGTCTTTGACGGCGCGGGCAGCCGCATTATTCCGGAGAAGAATAACTGTCCTGTATCGACCGGCAGAAACTTTACGCTCGCAGAGACGATCAAGCTTGCGGTGGATGCAAAGAATGCGGTGGCCATGTGGGGACCTTATGAGATCAAAAAAGCGGGATTTGATCTCGCAGTGAAGCGCAAACGCTTGCTCGACGGAGGAACCATTAAGTATCGCGCCGACGATCGTCTTTATCGAAAAGACAAAGTCGCTATCAGTTGCTTTCATGCCATGGCCGGTTTGGACGAGCTTTACCCCAACGGCGGACTTTTCGGGACGGGATTTAAAATGTGGGGCTTCAATGGAACGGCCAGAGTGCTGATCGAATACACTGAGAAGGCGCGTAACAAAGGCTTACTTCTTGAGCCGGTGGATGTAAAAAAGGACCGCTACGGCTTTGTCTATGCGCCGACACGAAATGGCCGGGTGCCATATGATCCCCTCAGAACCGCGTCCGCTTATCAAAGATAACGCTGCGTCAGAGATCTCGCCTGTCGTCCGATTTGGCGAACGTCTCACTTGTTAGGAATCCGCGCCGGGCACTGTCTGTTGCGCGCCGCGAGCACAGACCATGCTTTTTGGCAGTCGTGCTTGCAAACAACACGCAGACATCCAGCGTTGCGCGCATGAAACGATCCGGCCCCGCTGGCTTTAAATGGTTGCCGCTCGCGCTGGCTTCGCTTGTCCTATGCAGCGGATGCGCGTTTTTGCCTCGTCCCAACAAGCTCTCCGGCAATCGTGCTTTCATTGACTACTGGCCACCGGATCCAAACAGCAACGGACTAAGGCTCGCAGTTAAAGATAACATTGATATGAAGGGCGTAGTTACAACCGCCGGTTCGGAGATCTTTTCCAAAACCCACAAGCCCGCGGAAAAGGATGCCCCATGTCTGGCGATCGCGCGCCAGCGTAACGTGCAGATAGTCGGCAAAACAAACCTGACCGAATTCGCTCTCTCGCCGTCCGGCATCAATGAATATTTCGGGACGGCCGTGAATCCGTTGAAGCGAAATCTGATTCCGGGCGGATCCTCGTCTGGAAATGCCGTCGCGGTGGCATCCGGAGCGGCGGACGTGGCTTTCGGGCACGGACACGGCTGGGTCGATCCGTGTACCTGCGGCCTGTTGCGGTGTCGTCGGTTTGAAGACGACGTACGGGCTAATTCCGCTCGAAGGTGTTTATCCGGTTGAGCCTGAGCATCTCGATACCGTGGGCCCGATGGGGAAAGACATCGATCACACAGTTCAAGGGATGGAGCTTCTTCAAGATGGTTTTGCGGCGAAATATGCGGCAGCAAAGGCAGCAAAGCCAACCGCGCAAAGCATCCGGGTCGGACGCCTCAAGTTGAAAGGTACCGATCCAAAAATCGATCAGGCGATTGACGACGCACTCGCCAAAACGGGATTCCAAGTCGTCGCAGCTGGGCGACAGCGTGAGCGACAAATTTGAGCAAGCGAAGAGGGACGGCAATACCGTTGCCTCAGCGGGTGCGTGGATCAGCGACGCACGATTTCAATTCGCGCTAGGTGTGACAGCTCGAACCCAGTCTGTAATTCGACTCGGTCAGGTAACCTATACCACGGATTACCGCAGCGCATTGGCCAGGCGGGGTGCGTGGCAGCGAACGCTGGGTGAAGTTTTCGAGAAGGTGGACTTCATCGCGTTGCCAACACTTCAAAAAACACCGCCGGGAATGCCGCTGCTCAACTTGAGAATAGGAATTCTCGAAGCGCTGATGCTTCAATTGCAAAACACGGTGGCAGTCAATTTTGCGGGCAATCCGGCGCTCGCGGTCCCCGTGCCCCTGCACGGTGCGCGAGGTTCCCGTGACGAGCCTGCAATTGATCGGGCCGCGACTGGCCGAGGCGGATCTGCTCAATGCCGGAAGGCTGGTCGAGAACGCGGTCAAGAGGTAAACGACGAGTTATTGCAAAGTCTTCGCCGGAGTGAAATCGGCGTCGGTAAAATTCACGTCCTGGTCGATGCGCGCGCCATTGAATTCCGTGACGCTGTTTTTTCTCGGCCCATGCACGGTCAGACTGGCTGGAATCGGATGGTGCTTTTCATCACGCGCGACTCGAGTGACATCAATGCGGCGGACGAGTTCGCCCGAGGACGAATATTTCTCAATCCGCATCGGCACGAACCGCTGAGGATCGATCCAGCTGCGCACTTTGGCATAGATGGAAACGGAGGAACTGTCAGGCTTCGATTCGAGAATCTGACAGCTCACTCCGTTGATAGTCTCCGAACCGATGAGGGCCTGCTTTTTCCAAGCGAAGAAATTTTCGACCGCGTCCTGATAGGAGAGATCGCTGTCGAACAGTCCCTCGTTCATTTGCGAGGCTTTGATCGCGCGAACCGGCTGCTGCGGAACGATGATCGAGCCTTTCGCGGCACCCTGGGCCTGGTGCAAGATGACGGCCTCGCCTTTATGCTCGTCAGGCCAAAGCACTTGATAAACAAGATCGGTGGTCGTCTTGGTCCGACGCTGCTTGATCTGGAGTTGGAGGACGCGCTTGGCGCCCTCGAGTGATCGGACCTCAAGCTTGCTGCGGATCAACGCACTGCCTTGGCTGGAAGCGTCCAGCCGATCAGCAAGTTCTGCCGCCGACATTGCGGACGGTGCGGGTTCAGCGGCGTGGATGGAGATAAGGCGGAAGGCCGCAGCGACGATGGCGAGAGCGAAGAACGGTTTCACGAATGAAGATATGTTCCAGGATGAATTGGCACGGATCGATCAGTTTGCGCTGCTCTCATCCGGCTTGCAAAGCCAGGCTCGGGTTTAGCCGCGAGCTCCGCCAGGCTGGATAGAGGCCGCTGCTAATTCCAACTGCAACGGCGATCACGACAGAAAGTCCAAGGAGCGAAATGCTGAGGTCAGGCTGCAATAATCCTCGAATCGCCGGCGTTGCGCTCAACACCTGAACGCCGATCGCACCAATAGCTACGCCAACGACGCCGCCGAAAAGTCCAAGCAGCGCGGATTCGTAAAGAATCATTCTCATGATTCGTCCGCGCGTCCAACCCACGGCAAGCAGCACACAGATTTCATGGGTACGCTCGAAAACGGTCATGAGCATGGTGTTCATTACGCCAAGCACACCCACAAGGATGGCGAGGAGAGAGGTGCCCCAACTCATGGCCTTAACGAGCCGAAATCCCTCATTGTGGCTGAGGTGTTCGCTCACGGTCACAGCGCGAACTTCCGGGACCAGTTGTTCGATCTGTCGCGTAAGCTCCTTGACTTGTTGCTCGGTAGTCGAAGGCGTCACTCGAATATCGATTGCGTTGATCTGGTTGGGAGCGCCGATGATTCCTTGCAAGAGCGGTAAAGAAAGAATGACCGAGCCGTCTTCGACGAGCGCGCCACCTTTCACGATTCCAACGACCTTTAGTTCCTTCGTTTCAATCTGGATCGGGTCACCAACTTTTTTCTTGAGCATTTCTGCCGCGGTCTGACCCAAAACTACTGCCTCTTCCGTGGCATCGCGCGGCATGCGCCCGGAGACGAGTTCCAGATTGTTCCATGCAAATCCTCCCCACTCGCGAGCGGAAAGAATCATCAAATCAGAGTCTTCAACACTGGTCACCTCCACGAGAAGATTGCAGGTCGCAGCGATGTGCGGAAGGCTGGCGATCCGATCGCGGACGGAGGCGTCGAACGGTTTCGGCGTGAGCGATCCGCCTCTGTTAGTGACGACGATATCGGTTCCGCGCGCCTTCAATCCAACCTGCCAACCTTTCTCAAAGCCTCGAGACATCCCGACAAACGCAACGACAGCAGCGATGCCGATGGAAATTCCCGCGAGAGTCAACCCGGTGCGCAAGGGGCGACGCAGAGGCCGCGGATGACAACAGTAAAAAAGGTCATGGTTTATCGTCCGAGACGATTCGACCGTCGATCATGCGAAGAATCCTTCCTGCCCGGCCGGCAATCGTTGGGTCATGAGTGACGAGCACCATGGTGCGACCCTGCTCCTGTTGCAGACTAATAATGAGGTCGAGAACCGAATGAGCGTTCTCGCTATCGAGATTACCGGTCGGTTCATCCGCAAGGAGCAGAGATGGCCCATTAGCGAGACTCCGCGCGATGGCGACGCGCTGTCGCTCGCCACCGGAAAGTTTGGAGGGGAAATGATCGAGTCGATGCTCGAGGCCAACCAGTTTTAGCAATTCGAAGGCGCGCGCGCGTCGTTCAGAAGCTGAGCGATCGATTTCGAACATCGGGATCTGTACGTTCTCGGCCGCGGTGAAAGTCGGCAGGAGGTGAAAGGCTTGGAAAATAAACCCGACCTCGCGAGCACGGTAGGCTGCGGGATTAGGATGATCCGGCAACGATATTCCGCGGTAGAGAAGGGTTCCGGATGTCGGTCGATCCAACGCACCTAGTAATTGCAGCAAGGTCGATTTACCGCATCCGCTCGGTCCAGTAATGGCAACGAACTCGCCCTCTTTAATGGAAAAATCGACTCCGCGCAGTGCCTTGACCTGCCCTTCGTCGAACTCGCGGGTGAGAGCTTTTGCCTCGAGAAGAGAGGCGTCGCTGGCAGACATGGTGCCCCTCAAGGAAATTTTATTCATTCCTGAGAGGCGTGGTCAACCAATCGATCAAATCGTCTGCCATTGCGGCCCAACTCGTGGATCGGCAAGGCAGCGCATCAGTTCAATCAAGGCGTAACGATAACTTGGATACGGGGTCCGTTCGCCCGGTTTTTTCGGCTGCAATTTTTCCACGTGTTGCGGCAAAACGGAGTGCGGCAGACCGGCCCGTTGATGATGAACTCCATGAAACGGTTCGTGAAGCAGCGTGAAAGCAACCAGCCGTCCCATCCAGCTCTTCGCGACGATGCTGCGAGTCGAGCTATTTACCGTGTCGCCCGTCATCCCGACGTGCTCGATGTATTTGCGCCAGCTCTGCAAATTAGCCGCCAAAACCGCCGGCGCGAGATACATCCAAATGAAATATTTCCAGAGGCCGAATGCCGCGATTGCCCAGAGGATTAAAGTCCATGTCACAATTGTCAGCGCCAATTCCGCCCAAATGCGGCGGCGCACGCGTTTGCTTCGGACCGGAGAAGGAGAACAAAAGAAGGCTCGCAGGAAAACAAACGGCGAATAAAGCAATCCGAGGTTCAGCTCGAAAAATGCGGCCAAACACCTCTTCCAACGTGGCATGGTCGTTTGGGAGAGTGGCCAGAATTCGTAGTCTCGCTCCGTCGCGAGATAAGCATGATGCGTTTGATGGACGACGCGATAGAGACTGAAACTCATCAGGCTCAACGTGCCGATCACGACCCCATCAAACTCATTGAAGCCGCGATTTTTTCGGAGAAGCCCGTGAGCCGCCTCATGCAGGCCGATGAGAGCGCCGTGCATCAAGTGGCTGGCAACAAGCACGAGCGGCACCGCCAGCCAGATCAATCCGCGATGCACCGTTAGAGCGAGCATTACTTCAGTGAAAACTAAACCGAGAACGAGAAGCTGAAATGCGCTCCGCAATACCCAGTGTGGCTCATGCATCCCGCTGAAGTCTTCGTCGATGGCGGCGTTCATTGAGGTCGGTTCAGTACTTCAGAGATTCGGTTCTCCGGCGAGCGGCAGATGCCCGCCAGAACTCGCTGAAATATGCCATCGAGACTTTCAATGTCACGTCGGGA
>CAWAHI010000024.1:0-104145 GCA_963781735.1 uncultured Verrucomicrobiae bacterium
GGAAAGGTTCGAGCTGAGTCGGCACGCGCAATTTCAGCTTCGCAAAATCGATGTGCGGATTGGGCGTAGAAAAATGGAGACTGGGTGGAATCTGGCCATGCTTGAGAATGAGCATCGCTTTGAGAAGTCCGGCGATGCCGGCCGCAGTTTCCAAGTGACCAAGATTGGTTTTTATCGAGCCGATCGGCAATGGGGTCTCGGCGGAACGATTACCGCAGAGAGCTTCGGCAAGAGCGTGTGCTTCAATTGGATCACCCACCACCGTTCCAGTGCCATGGGCCTCTACGAACCCTATTTCCTCGGGCGCGATCCCGGCATCGCGGCAAGCGTCCTGGACCAAACGTGTTTGGGCCTCCGGGCTGGGCAGCGAAATGCCATTGGTGTGTCCATCTTGATTGATCGACGTGCCCAAAACGACACCTTGAATCGGATCGCCATCCTCGATCGCCCGGGAAAGTCGCTTGAGCAGCACCATGCCTGCACCTTCGCCGCGCACAAATCCGCTGGCTGATGCATCGAATGCCGCGCAACGGCCCTCGGGCGAGAGCATCGCCGCCTGCGAAAATCCAATGAAGCCACCGGGCGAAATCATGACGGTGACACCTCCCGCCAGAGCCGCGTCGCCCCGGCCGGCCCAGATGTGTTCACACGCCGCATGCACCGCCGTCAGGGCTGATGAGCAAGCGGTGTCCATCGCGACACTCGGGCCGCGAAGATTCAAGCAATACGAAATCCGGTTTGCGGCAATACTATGTGCGCTTCCGGTCGGCGAATGAGGTCCGATGCCGAAATGATCAAAGCTGGTGCTTTGGAGCCCCTGGTAATCGTTATGCGAAATGCCGACGAAAACGCCAAGGTCGGTTCCGCGTCCGAAATCAAGCACCAGCCCTGCATCTTCGATCGCCTCCCATGCGGTCTCGAGGAGGAGTCGGTGCTGGGGATCCACATACGGAGCTTCCCGTGGAGAAATGCCAAAGAACTGCGGATCAAATTGATCGATGGCGTCAATAAATCCGCCCCGCAAGGCGATGGATTTGCCAGCCACGCCCGGTTCAGCATCATAATATCGCTCCACGTTCCAGCGATCGGGTGGCACTTCAATGATGCCTTCCCGGCCTTCGACCAGAAGCTTCCAAAGGGAGTCCTTCGAACTCACGCCGCCGGGGAAACGGCAGCCGACTCCAATAATCGCAATACGCTCTTTTTGCATGGCGGTGAGTTGCTCCGCAGGGGCGGACTGACTAGCGCTGCCTGTGACCATGTCAAGTCAGCTAGCAATCCGGTCGCGGATTTATGACGTCAACGAACGGTAAAACATTCACTTATCCAACATCAATTCGTTTTAGCATGCTCGACGTATTTACATACCATCATTTCCCGGCATTGTTTGGTTTAACTGCGTTGGTCGCTCATTTCCCAACTTTTCTCTTCGGCGTCCTCTGCGATGCTAATAGCAGTATGCGTTCTGCCAAGCTTTCCCCGCTCCAAGCCGATTTCATTAAACTGCCCCCACCAACAGGTGGTCAGGACCGTTAATCTATTCGAACGAGATCATGTGCGGCGTCGCGGGAATAATCGACTTGGTTGAGCAGCGCCCGGCTCCGGAAGGTGTGGTGCAACGGATGGCCCGCGCAATCACCCACCGCGGCCCGGATGAGGAAGGTTTTCTTGAACAACCAGGAATCTCACTTGCTTCGCGACGATTGAGTATTGTCGACCTGGCTGATGGGCAACAGCCGATGACGAATGAAGACCGCAGCGTTTTCGTGGTCTTCAACGGCGAGTTATTCGACTACGTCGAACGGCGCGAAGAACTCGTTAGGCAAGGACATCGCTTCCGCACTCATTGTGATACGGAAATCATCCCACACATTTGGGAAGATCATCACGAAGGAATTTGGGAGCGGCTGCGCGGCCAATTTGCCATAGCACTGTGGGATGCGCGGCTCCGACAACTCCATCTCGGCCGCGACCGTTTCGGTATCGCACCACTTTTCTGGAGCCGGCAGGGCGACTGGCTGCTCTTTGCTTCCGAAATCAAAGGCCTGCTTGCGTCAGGAATGGTTCCACCGCGACCCGATCGCAAGGGACTCGATCACGTGTTCACTTTCTCCGCGGTGCCGGGGCCGAGGACCTGTTTCGAGGGTGTTCAACTCCTGCCACCAGGACACTGCCTGCGCATTGTGCCGGGAAGTTCGGGCACGAGTCCGGTAATTGCCGAACGCGCCTACTGGGAAATGGATTTTCCGGCGCAGGGTGAAGAGGAATGGGGAAACAATCCGAATGCGTTGGTGAATGAATTCGAGCGATTGCTCTTGCAGGCCGTTGAAGAGCGGCTGCGCGCGGATGTGCCGGTAGGATCCTATCTCTCCGGCGGTGTGGATTCGAGCATGATCCTCGCCTTGGCCTGTCGCCTGAAGGGTCCAGCGATCAACACCTACACCGTTCGAGTGGATGAGCCGGAGTTTGATGAACTGAGTGCGGCGAGTCTCTCGGCGCGCCACATCGGAGCGAAGCCACCTATTGTCCAAGACTATGGCGATCAGGAAGCGCTAGAAAGTTATCCCCAACTCATTGAAGCCGCCGAAGCACCCGTGATCGACACCGCTTGCGGCGCATTGCTCAAACTTGCCGAGCGCGTTCATGCCAATGGCCAGAAAGTCGTACTGACGGGCGAGGGCGCGGACGAATGGCTCGTCGGTTATCCATGGTACAAAGCGGCTAGACTCATGGGGTTTCTCGACGCCGTGCCGGGATTAAAACTGAGCGAGTTGGCGCGGCGCTGTTATCTGCGTTTGAACAAGGTGCCTCATTTTTCGCCGGAATGGCGCGAGCGAGTGGAAAGTTCTGTCGGCGGTCAAAACGCGTGGATCGATTCCTATGGGTTGCTCGCGATTTCGAAGCTGCGTTTCTACTCCGAGCAGATGCGGGAAGTAATGAACGACAGCCATCCTTGGGGCGAATTGGGATTTCCCCTCGAAAAAGCCAAACGCTGGGCCCCGCTCAATCGCGGCATCTGGATCGCGGCGCGGGTCCTGTTAGCGGGCCACCTGTTACAGGCCAAAGGCGATCGCGTGGCAATGCACTCCTCGGTCGAAGTTCGTTACCCGTTCCTGGATGAGGAGGTATTCGATTTCACCGCGAAATTGCACCCGCGCTGGAAGCTGCGTGGATTCCGCGACAAGTATCTACTGCGTCTGCTCGCGGAACGCTGGATTCCGAAATCGATCGCTCGACGCGGCAAAGTTATCTTTCGCGCACCACTCGACAGTTTTCACATGGACCCGGAACCGCGGTTTGTCGCGCAGCTTTTAAGTGAAGATTCGCTGCGCCGCACCGGTTACTTTGATGTCAGCGAAGTGACGCACTGGCGCAAAGGCTTTCGTGAAATGCGGGCCGGATCGCTGCCTCGACTCTCCGTGGAAATGGGCCTCACTGCGGTCGTCGCCACCCAGCTTTGGCACCACCAATTCATGGGCGGCGGCTTGGCAGATATACCTGAGTGGTCCGCCTCCGAAACATCTCTGCAAACGACGTAGTGCCGCCGCTGCCGCCTCATCATCCCAGCTTTTGCAGGATTTGCTTTCCGATCTCTTTCATTTCTGGGTCATCCTTCTCTTTGTCAGGCATGGCCATCCCCTTTTGAATGTACTTGCGCGCCTCTTCTTTGCGCCCCATCTGCGCATAAATGCGGCCCAGTTCGATGTAATGCATGAGCCGGTTCGGGTTAATTTCGATGGCTCTTAAGAGACATTTCTCCGCCGCTTCGTTGGTCGTTACCGGCAAGTCGCCGCCATAAAGCGCCTTGGCCAACACCCGTTTCACCACGCTAGTATTTGCAAGCACGCGATTCCAACGGCCGAGAATATGCCACGCGTTGTCGTTCGTCGGATCAAGGAGAAGGGTCCGGTCCACCGCCGCCTTGATCCGGGGCGAAGCATTGACCTGATCTTTGCTGCTCATAAAGGGGAGCATTTTTCCAAGGCTGATCGCGGGCGAGAGTTGGGCTTCGGCATTCTTCGGAGCGAGGGCCGCGGCGCGAGTGGCGAATTCGAGCGAGACATTTCCCAGCCGCAGCTTTTCTTGTTGGGATGACGTGTCGCTCATCAGATGGCGGTACTGCCGAGCTATACAAACGAGAAGCTTGACGTTGTCCGGTTCCAGCTTGTTCGCAGGCAGATATACTTCGAGCGCCTCTTTAGCCTGGAGTTGTTTGTCGAATTGGTCGCCTTTTGCGATCAAGGCATCGGTGTCTTCTGCCCGCGCCGCCAGGCCGGAGAGGCAAAGTACCGAACAAAGCAACCTGAAATTGCGAAGGCGATGATTCGAATTCATCAACGCAAATAGCAGTCCGGGAACCCGCAGTCTACTCTTGCGATTCGTCACTGGTCAGGATCTTGGCCGCAAAACCCTGTCAGCGCCGATCTTCTTACGCTCTTCCTGGCTTCCGGTAAGGGAGGGATTCGAACCCTCGCTTCAGAACACGTTCAGGGGGGATCCAAAAAAATCGTCTCCATGGTACCCTAGTAAAAGGTCTAACCGTGTTATGCAGACGCTTACAGGGTCAAACGCCCAAATCACCTGCGCACCTCACCCCCCATCGTTTGCTGAATACTTGATACCTTTTAGCTGCGGAATGTCCAAAACCGACCGATTTCCCTCGTAAAAGCGGTGTGAGGCCCTTTGGACATTCTAAAAGCCCAGATCCCGAAATAGTACTCAAATATTCCGTAAATACCCGCCGATTACGTGATCCGTAAGTAGCGCATCCCCGCTACTTCTGGCTAATTCGGGCTGATTCGGCATCTCAGCAAAAAGACTCAAATATTTCGTGAATGTACATAGCCAGCTGGGAAATTGCTCACGAGAGGACTCGAACCTCCACGGGTTGCCCCATACGGTCCTGAGCCGTACGCGTCTGCCAGTTCCGCCACGTGAGCTAAAAAAATTGGCGCAGGGAAGCTGACTTATGCGCGGGAGCGGTGCAACCGCAATCAACCGTGACGTTTTTTGCGCGCCCGGCTTTCCAGCGCGTGCGCTTTGCGCGCCTTGCCCAGCGAGCGGAGAAGATCGGCATAGTTAGCCGCCACCACTTCATATTCTTCGGGTGGTTTGGCCATGGCGTCCTCCCACGTCTGGAGCGATGCGCGATAGAGTTCTGAAGCCCGATCGTACTCGCCTCGGGAATGGTAAACTACCGCAAGATTACATTTCGACTGTGCGATGTCTGGATGGTTCGAAGGAAATGCTTTTTCACGGATGGCGAGAGCGCGTAAGTGGATGTGCACTGCTTCCGTGAATCGCTTTTCGTTGGTATAAAAAACACCGAGATTATTCAAGACTGATGCGACATCGGGATGTTCCGGCCCGAGTTGGTTCTCGTAAATTTGGAGAGCACGCAAGTAGTATGGCTCGGCGGTTTTGGCGCGGCCTGCTTTGCGGCAGATGAGAGCAACATTGTTCAGCAACGCACCGAGATCCGAGAAGGGCAATTCGGGGATTTGCGGAGCGGCGGCAACAGCCTGCTCATAAAAGTCGATCGCTTCTTCGGTCTGACCAAGCTCATTACAGAGCTGGCCGAGTCGTCGAGAAGAATGGAAAATAGCCTGACCGTCGGCCGGCTGCAGCCGCGTCAGAATGCGATGAGCGTTTACCAGATAGGCCTTCGCCCCAGAACGATCGCCGTTTTGCTCGTGCAACAGTCCTAGTTTCTCATAGCTCCGCGCCAGCCGAGAATCAGCCGCGCCGAAACTGCGCTTTGCTATTTCCAGCGCGCTTTGACCGACTCGGATTGCTTCCGCCATTTGATTGGTGGCGCGCAGCGTATCGAGCTTGTCGTTGAGGACTCCCCACAGGTGCTCCTCGCCTTTCATGAGGATTCACCAGCCTTCGCTTAACTGAGTGACGAGATGGATTGCGAGCTCTTCCGCCGCCAGCGGCAGGGCCTGTCGCTCATCGGTCGTAACATCCTCCCCCACGAAAAAGCTGGTGGTACCGACAACTTCTGTCGAAGGCATGAGGACGGTGCCGCTGGGCGTTTCCAGTTTATATTTCACATGCATGGCGAGGTTGAACTCAGTCGTGGCGAGGACATTTCCGCGCAGCGATCGCGCGGGCGTGCGGCTGATCTCACTAATCTCAGCCTTTAAAATGGCGTCCGCATTATTCTCGTTAGCGATCCTGTAAGTGCCATCCTGCTGCAGTTGTTTGATCACGCTGTCGGTAATGAGAACCTCGACCCGTGGCAGCAAGGTTTTGTTTTCAAAAGTCGGCACCGCAATGCCGTGGACATCCCGGAGCACGCTTGGCTTCACCGGCCCCACGTGGTAGCCGAGACAGCCGGTTAAAAGCAAAGAGACCGCAATGAAGGGATTTTTCACGGCGCCGGCGAAGCGGCAGAATCAGGCGCGGCGGACGGCTCAGGCGTTGCGGAAGCTTCGGGAGCGGGAGATGACGCGGGGTTGGGACTAGGCTCCGGGGCAGTCGTAGTCGGCGGCGAAAGCGACGCCGGCGGCGGCAGGTTCGAATCCTGTTCTGGCGGCGGAAGCGGCGCCACTTCGGCGTCGCTGTTGCGAAAGGCCGGCTGAGCATTGCCGGACGACCCGCGCGATGCCACCTGTTTTTTCTTTTGTTCTGGCACGGTGACGGCGGGTTGGAGTGCAGTCGGGCCGACTTTCGCGCGAATTTGGTCAACACGTCTTTGCGCTTCGGCGCTCGCTGCCGAACCCGGATGCTCTTGAATCACTTCATTGTAGTAAATCACCGCCGCGCGATAGGCCTTCTTCTTGTCATAGAATTTCGCGACCTTCATGGCATCCCCGGTCGATTTCTGCTGCAGATGCTCAAGGTTTTCGCGTGCTTGCGCTGCCTTTTCACTCTTGGGATAACGAAACAGAAAATCTTCAAATCCGTTCCTGGCCTTTTCGGTTGCGGCCTGATCGTTCGTGCCAAGGCGTGCCGCTTCGTACCAAATATATGCGATTTGATATTGCGCATCCGCTGCAATCGCGTCGCTTGGAAATTTATCGATCACGGCTTGATAGGCTTGAATCGCCGCGTCATTGGCATGTTGTTTTTGCCGGGCCAGCCCAATATCAAACTGGGCTCGTGCCGTGTATCTGCCAAAAGGGGCGGTGCGGACGATCGCAGCAAAGATTTCTACCGCCCGATCCATCGAGGTCACCAGTGGGATTCCCAGCAACTTTATTTTCTTACCGGAAAGGTACATTTCGCCGATACGAAACTGCGCTTCGATCGCTTCGTCGAAATGGGGGCTATTCGGATACCGTTCCACGAGGGTGCGATAAGTGTTGGCGGCCCGAATGTACTGGTGGTCCTGCTCGATTAGCTGAGCCGCCCGGTAGGCTGCGGCTGGTGCCAACGTATCGTTGGGGTATTTCCGGCAAAGTTGAGAATAGGCTTTGATGGCGCGGCCAGTGTTTCCTTTTTTCTCGGCTTCCTGCGCGATATCATTAAGGCGCTGCGCATTGCCACTGACTTCCTCCTCGCCGGGAGCGACATACTTCACTTTTTCGCCCGGCCGAAAGATGATTGACGCCTGCCCCACCGTGGCGAGGGAGATCGCCCCAATTATGAAAGTAAACAGTCGAATTCGCATGAAACGTGGCAGGGTAGTTGCCTCCGTGTTCCAGTCAAGCTAAGCCGGCCTAAAAATGAGACACGGGGGAGGCCAGTTCTTAGACAACCTTGGTGCTTTTTCGTTCGCTCAAGTCTGAAGTAACTTTAGGTCGGTGAATTTAAATCAACAGCAAAAAATTCGGATCGGAGCCTGCGCCTGGAGTTTTGAAGATTGGCGCGAGGTCTTCTACCCACGGGATTTGCCGGAGTCGCGCTGGCTGGAATTTTACGCGCGTCATTTCCCCACCGTCGAAATTGATTCGACCTTTTATGCTGCTCCGGCGCCTGATGCGGTGCGACGCTGGCTCGATATCACGCCGTCCCATTTTCGCTTTTCATGCAAACTGCCACGCGAAATTACGCACCAATGCAAACTACGCGATTGCTCAGCAGAGTTGAATGGATTTCTGCGCGCGATCGAAGCGCTTGCGCCCAAGTTGCACATCATCCTGGTCCAATTGCCACCATCCTTTCTCCCGAAAGAGGGGAAAGTCCCGCTGCGGTCGTTCGTCGAGCAATTGCCGCGGGATTTTCGGTTTGCCATCGAGTTTCGGCATCCCGGCTGGCACCGCCCGCAATTCATTCATCTGCTGGAAAAATACCGTATCTGCTGGGTCTGGGCCGACACCTCGCCCTTGAACGAGCGCAATCTCGCGCCGTTCGAATTTCAGCCTTGCACGACCGATTTTCTTTACGTCCGTCTGCTGGGCGACTACACGACAAAATACGACGGCGACCGCAAACATCAGCATCGCTACGGCAAACTGCTGTGGAAACGCGAAGCAGCGCTGGAGAGTTGGGCTTTAAAGATCGAGCGACAACTTTCGGATGTTCGGGCGGTCTACGCCTATTTGAACAATCACTTTGAAGGCTTTGCCCTGGAAAGCGCGCAACGGTTGGCCGAGCGTCTCGGTTACGAACTCCCCTTGCCTTCGACCGAAGCGGCGATGTCAGCCGAAGATCGGAAGCAACTCGACTTACAATTGTAAGCCTTCTAGTGGCAGGCGTGTCGCCTGCGTTAGCTAACGTGATGCTGTTTGCTGCGGCCGACACGGCCGCCACTACAGCTACCGGATCGCCCCGGCCCCAAAATAAGGCAGCAATTTGTCCGGAAGTCGCACGGAGCCATCTTTCTGCTGACCATTTTCGATCAGCGCCGCGAACAATCGCGGCAAGGCCAGTCCGGACCCGTTCAGGGTATGGCAAAACCGGTTCTTTCCTTCCGCGTCTTTGAATCGCAAATTCATTCGTCGGGCCTGGTAATCCGCGAAGTTCGAGCAGCTTGACACTTCGAGGTATGCATTTTGCCCTGGCGACCAAACTTCGAGGTCATACGTTTTGGTGGCGCCGAAACCCAGATCGCCGGCGCATAACTCGACCACACGGTAATGCAAGCCAAGCAATTGCAGCACCTTTTCGGCATCGGCCGTTAAAGCTTCGTGTTCTTCATTGGAAGCTTCCGGGGTCGTAATTTTCACCAGCTCAACTTTGTCGAATTGATGGACCCGAATAATGCCGCGTGTCTCGCGGCCGGCTGAACCCGCTTCGCGTCGAAAACATGGTGTGTAGGCGACGTACTTCTTCGGCAGTTCATCTGCGCCAAGAATTTCTTCGCGGTGAAAATTCGTCACCGGCACTTCCGCAGTCGGCGCAAGAAAGAGCTGATTATTTTCCAGGCCGTACATGTCGGCTTCGAACTTCGGCAGCTGCGATGTTCCGATCATGCAATCGCGCCGCACCAAAAACGGCGGGCTCATCTCTTCGTAACCATGCTCGCGGGTGTGCAGATCGAGCATGAAGTGGATCAAACTTCGCTCCAGGCGCGCCCCCGCGCCGGTGAAACAAATAAAGCCGCTGCCGCTTAGTTTCGTCGCCCTTTCAAGATCAAACAGCTTGAGATTTGTTCCGATGGTTACGTGATCGAGCGGCGCATCCAACTTCGGTATCGCTCCCCATGATCGCACTACCGGGTTGGCGCTGGAATCTTTTCCAATAGGCACTTTGAAGTGCGGGAGATTTGGAATCTCCAGCAGCGTCTCGCGCTGTTGCGCATCGAACAAGTTTACGTCTTCGTTCAATCGGGCGATTTCATCACCAATCTTACGGACACGATTTTCCTGCTGGAGAGAATCCTCTCCTTTCATCCGCATTGCGCCGATTTCCCTGCTCAGCTTTTTGCGTTCGGCATTAAGGGCTTGTAATGCCGTCTCGGCTTTGCGGCGTTCTGCATCGACACGTAGCAATTCATCGAGTTTGGCTTCATCGCCACTTCCACGAAGCGCGAGCCGGCTCTTAACCATGTCCGGCTGTTCGCGAACAATTCGAATATCTAGCACGGCAGCGATTGTAGAGGTGCGATCGGGTCCCAGCAACCGTCATCCCGAGCATCGCCGAGGGATCCCTTCGCTCGGGATGACGAGTAGAGCAGGAACCCTCGACTTCGCTCGGGATGGCCCTTAATTAGTAGCTGGTGGAACGGCTGAATCTCCTGAGTGTCGCGCTTGGGCTGGCCTGTCTGGCGGGGCTCAATCTATATCTCACCGTTTTTGCCACCGGCCTTGCCATTCATTTCCACTGGATCGTTCTGGCGCCGCAATACCAATCCCTCTCCATTCTTGGCGACCCAATTGTTATCACCATTTCCGGCGTTCTTTTTCTACTTGAATTTTTCGCCGACAAAATACCATGGATTGATTCGATCTGGGACGCCGTCCACACCATCATCAGGCCGATCGGCGGCGCACTTCTCGCCATTCAAGTGCTGGGGCATTCCACCCCAATGCTCGATGTCGTCATTGTGCTACTCGCGGGCACGACCTCGCTGGCAACTCACACGGCGAAGGCCACAACCCGGCTTCTGTCCAACACGTCGCCAGAGCCCTTTTCGAACATTGCGCTCAGCGTCGGCGAGGACGCCGTCGTCGTCGGTGGGCTCGCTTTGTTGCATTATCACCCGGTCATTGCACTCTCGATTTTCCTGATCGCGCTCGGAGCGTTCTTCTACTTTGCTCCAAAGATTCTGCGCGCGACCCGGGTAAAGCTCTGGCTGGTCTGGCGAAAGTTGAACGAACCAGCCTCGTTTCATCGGGAAACAACATTGCCCTTGAACCTGCCGGCAAAACTGGCGCCAATTTTTAGCAAACAAAACCTCCTCGGCGAAACCATCGCCTGGGCGGTGCCGTGCGCGAGCGGCCGCGGCCGGCGAATCGCGCCCAACTTCTTCGGTGCGCTCGTCGCCACTAACCAAGAGCCACGCAAGTTGACCTTCGTAGGACGTAAGGGATCGAAACCGGTCGCGCAAACAATCGAGCTTGAGGGCATGACCATCGCGCGCGAGCCGAAATTTCTTTCCGAAAACCTTGTCATCTTTCCGGCGACGGGGCGTGGCGCAAAATATTCTTTCGTCTTTCCGCGGTCACGTGCGGCGGAGGTGGAAAGGATAGGGGATTATTTGCGCCAAAACCTGGCGCGCAGTTCACCGGAATTGGCCGAAGCGCAGGTCCAAACGGAAGTATAATGACGAGGCCCGAATGACGAAATCAGAGTCGTGCACGCGATATCAATTCGTCATTTTGCCGCGATTTGGTAATCGTTGCCGCTTGACAAGTAGGTTAAAAGAGCCGGCAGCATGCATTCGATCAATCGCTACGCCGAGATGCGGCAAGAAAGCGCCCGTGTGGGCGAGCGACCGTTATTCGCGTTGCCGAAAACTCCAAACGAGCTCGAATTGCAAGCACGCTGGTTCGCGGGTGAATTTGGTCGCAAATTCCAGACGTTGACCGGCGAGCCGGTCGAAATCGTACAATTTGGTTTTTGGAATCACGAGGCCGGTCCCGACTTTCAGGACGCTGCTATCCGGATAGCAGGTGGGCCCGTGCTGCACGGTGCGATCGAAATCGATTTGCTCGATCGCAATTGGGAACTGCACGGCCATGCTACCAATCCAGCCTTCGATGACGCCATTCTCCACATCTTTCTCGAACGAAGCGGAGTGGAATTCTTTGCTCGTACCAGTACTCACCGCAACGTTCCTCAGGTTCAACTAGACCTCGCTTCCCTGCGCGATGCTGCAACCGGAATGGTGCCGCTGGCGCATGCCGGTCGCTGTGTTGCCCCTCTGAGAAATCTGGCAGCAGAACGCATCACCAGCATTCTTGAGGGGGCCGCGAAGTTTCGTTTGCAACAGAAAGCGAATCGCCTTCGGCAGCGCATCGAAGCGCATGGGCGCGACGAGGTTTTGTTCCAGACCATGGCGGAGGCCCTTGGCTACAAACAAAATCGACTGCCGTTCACATTGCTCACGCAGCGTTTGCCTGTGACTTTCTTGCGCAAGCAACTGGAGGACAGCGAAGCGTTGCTTTTTGGTGTCGCCGGATTCCTCGATGCGCCTGATTTGGATGCGGTCCGAAAATCGACGCGCACCTACTTGCGTTTACTCTGGGACCGCTGGTGGAAATACCGGGAACAATTTTCGCGGCTGGTTTTGCCACGCAAAATTTGGAAAACGAGTGGCGCCCGTCCGCTCAATCATCCGCATCGGCGACTGGGTGCGCTCGCCGCTTTGGTGCTGGAATGGAAAACAGTTGTATCTCTCGCACGCGGTGGCGAGGCAGCAGCGGTAGTATCTTTCCTAACAAAATTGCACCACGATTTTTGGAGTCGTCATTACACGCTAGCGGCCGGAAATACGTCGAGTTCAGTTGCGCTCATCGGCGAATCCCGCGCCGCTGAGATTTTGGCGAACGTGATTTATCCGCTGGCGGTCAATGACGGGCGCGAAGTCTGGAATGATTACAAGACATTGCGCGCCCAACTCTCCAATCAGGCCGCGCGAATCGCAGCGGCACGCTTGTTTGCCAGCGACCCACGGCAGCGCGATTTCGTTCGCACACTGGCCGGGCAACAGGGATTACTCCAGATCTACGAAGACTTCTGTCTCCGGGATGTCTCCGACTGCGCGAGCTGCCCGCTCCCCGAACAATTGCGCCGCTGGTGAAGGTTTGGCTGTGTTTACGGCTCGGTCGTGGTACAGATGACTCTCCCCATGCACTGACGAAGCGCGCTGCTTCGCCGAGAGCTACGGAAAAGACGGGCAACACGGCAATAAGGGCGACAATAAGCATTAACAATTCAGATGACGTGATCTCCTGGCAATAAAGCTCCTGCGGTTTCGCGCCGCAGTTGATCTTTGACTATTCACGTTTCACCATCACCTTCACTTCTTCATTTTGCGGGTGTAGTTCAATGGTAGAACGCCAGCTTCCCAAGCTGGACACGAGGGTTCGATTCCCTTCACCCGCTGGCTTGCTTAGCCGGGAACGTTGATGCCGGCACGGAGGCTCACCGATCTCGCTCCGCCGCAGATGAAAAAGTGCTGAGCGCCACCGGCAACGAAGAACCCTTAAGCCGCTTACGGTCCGTGAAATTTAGGGAACGCGGATTTTTAAGAGACCTGAAGATCGGCCAACGGCCGGATAAGTTTATTTCGATGCGGTCGCGGCGGCCGGGTAAATGGTTTTTTTGGCGTGGCGGATGCCGCGGCAGGCACGGTCCGTGCTTAACACTACTGCATTAACTATAACCTCCATAGTTTTACAAGGTTTCTCCAAAGCGCCGGGTTTGCCACGGCGCTGCTGATCGTTACCGGACTGTTTCCGCAGAACGCCGACGCCGGAACTTTGAGATTGGCCTGGCAGGCGAGTCCCTCCAGCCCGGACATCGATGGTTATCGTGTCTATTACGGAACGAGCTCTGGAAATTACACCCAGCATATCGACGTTTTGGGAACGGGCACATTGGCCACGGTCGCGAGTGCTCCTGCGGGAAGTACCTACTACTATGCCGTAGTCGCGTTCAAGGCGGCGGCGGAGAGCACTCGGTCAAACGAGGTGATTAGTTCGGTACCTGCGCCGACCCCAACTCCAACCCCGACTCCAACACCAACTCCAACGCCGACTCCGACTCCGACCCCGACTCCGACTCCTACACCGATCCCAACGCCTACACCTACTCCGACCCCAACGCCTACGCCTACTCCGACCCCGACTCCTACGCCTACTCCGACGCCTACGCCTACACCTACTCCCATTCCTACTCCGACGCCTACGCCCACTCCTACTCCCACCCCGACGCCTACACCGACTCCGACTCCTACGCCAACACCTAGCCCTACTCCGACACCTACTCCTGAACCCACTCCAACCCCGACTCCTACGCCTACACCTAGTCCGATCGTTACCCCTGTTCCGTCACCGACACCAACACCCACACCCACTCCGACTCCGATGCCAATTGTAACGCCGGTGCCCTCGCCTACACCAACACCGACCGCTACGCCGATCATGACACCGCCGCCTTCGGCCACGCCGACGCCCACACCAACGCCGACACCAACACCAGTGGCAACGCCTACGCCGACACCTTCTCTGACACCGACACCAACGCCGACTCCGTCACCAACACCGGACGCGAGTCCGACTCCGTCGCCAACACCGGACGAGTCCGACTTCGACGCCAAGCCGCTTCGCCGTCGCCGAGCTTGAACCCAGGTCAATTAAAACACTCCCGAAAGCGGAAGTTCAGGAACGCACGGCTGCCCATCATCCAAGAGCGAGACCCCGAGATAGCAGCCGCGACACCGTTGCACTAAGCGCATCGTCAAGCGCGACGCGTCCCCGCGATCCCTAAGACTCTTTTCGATTCAAGCCCGCCGGCTTCGCACTTCGTCGGCGGCAACAGCCCGTCGAGCGACAACTACAAGATATCTACACCGATTCGACCTCTCTGAGTCGTCGACTTACGGTTTAGAGTAAACTGTAGAATTCGATCAACCCAACGCCGGTAGTTCCATTCTTGCCCGTCACGATGGCGGTGTATTTCCCTGGAGCCAAAAGGGCGAGGATGGCCGACTCCTTCGTGTTCGGCGGTGCCTTGCCGGTTGCCGCAATATCTGCCTGTTGTGAATCCTGCCAGTTATCGTTGTTGGCGATGACATTTCCGTTGGCGTCGCGCAACGAAAGCGTTGGATTCGCCAGCGGACTCGCGACTCCAGCGCTGCCGAGCGAAGGGCCGAGCGCGCGGACGAGAACCCGCTGCATGCTTCCCGTGGGGCCGCCGACGATGATTCCCCCGATCAGCACGTCGTTGCCGGTTCCGACAAATCCACGGCCGCTCAGGTTGGTCGCTTGCGCATTCACACTCGGATCCACATCGTAGATTTCTGCCAGCCCGATCCCGGTAGTCGCGCCTTTACCCTGGAGAAAAGCGGTGTAGGCGCCGGGAGAAAGAGTGGCCAGAATTGCCGCTTCGAAATCATTCGATGGGGCCAGCCCTGTCGCCTGGATTTGCGCTTGTTGCGTGCTTTTCCAATTATCGTTAGCCGCGATCAAGGTAGCGGTGTGATCGAACAAGGAAAGCGTCGGATTAGCCAGCGAGACCGGGAACGCCAAATCCAGCCAGCGATGGACCCAGACCCCGGATCAAGACCATCTTGTTTTCAGTACCTCCGATAATGAACCCGACGATCAGGATTTGTTCGCCAGTAAATACGTGCGCACGGGCAGAGAGGTTTTGAAATGATGCCGAACCATCGAACAAGCGGACGATATTGAAACGAAGCGAATTGTCGTAGCTGGTGAAGACGCCTCCAGCCAAAACGCGGCCGAACAGTTGCAGAGCGATGCTGCGCACTTGAGTGGCATCGTTCGTAAGCGATCCCAGGCATCCGAGCCCCGGATCGAATGTCGTATCAACAGACCCAGTTGTGTTCAAACGGGCGATGCGACTACGGCCGACTCCATTGATCACAGTAAAAAAGCCGCCAACCAGAATGCGATCGTCCGGTTCAACGGCAAGCGATTGAACCCAACCGTCGGGCACGGGATTAAATCCGGGATCGAGCGACCCATTGCTAAAGACGCGGGCGATAGAGGTTCGATTGATACCGGCGTACTGAACAAAGCGCCCGCCGAGAACAATCTGCCCGTTATGTTGCAAGGCGAGCGCGAAAACATTTCCACCGGTGCCAACTCCGGAATCAAACGAGGGATCAAGCACGCCATTCGCCAACACCCGCGCGATTCCGCCACGAGCGAACCCATTGTAGCCGATGAATGTGCCGCCAATAATAATCGCGCCATCAGGTTGAATGACGATCGCGTTAACGTCGCCGCTCGGTCCGTTGACGGGATCGAAAGTCAAGTCGACGCTGCCGTTAGTGTTCAGCCGTGCGAGATTGAATCGCTGCGTCAGATCAACCTGGGAAAATTGTCCACCCACAAGGATGCGGCCGTCGCTTTGCAGAGCGAGGGCGAGCGCCGCCGGATTATTGATACCAGCACCGAGCCCAAAGGTTTGATCGACGCTGCCATTCGCATTCAATCGGCAAACGCCATTGTGGGTAAACCCATTGAAACTGGTGAACGGCCCGGCGACCACAATGCGGCCGTCGGGTTGAAGAACGGCGGCGGTAATTTCCGCATCTGCACCGGTACCAGGATCGAAGGTGGTATCGAGCGAGCCGTTGAAGTTGAAGCGCGCGATCCGATTGCGTCCAGAACGTTATTTGCCTGAGTAAAACGGCCGGCGACAATTACTTTCCCGTCAGGTTGCGGGATGACGGCATTGACGGCGTCGTTTGTTCCAGGCGCGGGGACGAAAGAGGCATCGATGCGGCCGGGCGTGGGAGTCGGCGTTGGGGCTGCGATAACGGCGCCGCCGAGACCGAGGAAGAAAAGGAGAAAAAGACGAGGAAACGGCGTGCGATGCACCGATTGAAGCATAACATTACGCTCATCATAATTTCCATACGAATGTTGTCATTAGGTGATTCTGTTTGGGTCGTTTGGGAAGCTCAAATTCAGCCTCTAGTTTTCCCCATCGCCGGTCAGCCGAGCGATCATTTCCCGCCAAAGAACTTCCGGAACGATTGAAAGATCTTCGGAATTGCCTTGGGAATGTTGTCGAGGCGTTCAGCAAACTCCGTCGGTTCGCCGCCATGCACCGGGCAGGCCTGTGTCGGAACCTTGTCGGCGGGCAACACAATTTCGTAAGCGCTGCCAGCCATTTCGCAGCCAGTCGTGGCCAATGCATTAGACGCCGCGCATACCGTAACTCGCGCCATTGGCATGGTGGGCTCGAGGGCCTTGGCCGGGTAACGTGCTGCGGATTTATTCATCACCTGCACCCACACCGGCAACGCCAGGGCCGCGCCGTAGCCACGTGAGATGATCGTAGTCGGTTGGTCAAACCCGACCCAAACCCCGCAAGTTAAAGTGCTGGTATAGCCCACGAACCACGCGTCCTTATAATCGTTAGTCGTCCCGGTCTTGCCCGCGGCCGGAAGTTTGAATCCCAGGGAACGTGCGCTCGCCGCCGTCCCGTGAGTCAACACTTCCTCCATCAATTGCGAAGTCATCCAAGCCGCGCTCGGATCAAGCGCCGGCGCCGAGATATGGGCGGCGCGATAGATCGGTTGATGATTCTGATCATCGATCCGTTCGATCACGTAACTTTGTTTCCGCATTCCGGCATTTGGAAAGGCGGTATACGCCGTCGTCAGATCCTTCAGGCTTGTTTCAAAGGAGCCAATGTAAATCGCGGGGCCATGCGGAACTTTGTCGTTCAGGTTCAATGCCGTCGCGACCTTTTGGACCTGATCGAGCCCGGCGAACTGGCCGACGCGCACACTCATGGTGTTGCGCGAATGAATCAGGCCGTAGGAGGCAGGTTGAATGCCGCCGTAGGTGCCGTCGGAATTACCGGGCGCCCAATTTCCCGAGCCTTCTATTTCGCCGGGCTGAATCGGCCCATCGCTGATCGATGCGCCCGGCAGCAGACCATTGGTGAAAGCGAGTGTATAAACGAATGGTTTGAAAGCTGAGCCGACCTGACGATTCGCCGGCGGCAGTGCACGATTGAATTTGCTTTGCGAATAGTCGCGGCCGCCAACGAGCGCGCGAATACCGCCGCTGGCATTGTCGATTACGACCACGGCGCCTTCCAGATAAGGCATCGAACTGTCTTCGCCATCTTCCGGCGGATGATAATTCGACTTCAGCGGATGATGAAAGTTCGATTGATGTTCAATTCTCGTTAGCGTCGATTCCAACGCCTGGGTAGCGGCATTTTGCACCGCCGGATCGAGCGTAGTGTAAATGTAGAGTCCACCCTGATCGATCTGGTCCGGCGTCAGCACCACATTCAAATCCCGCTGCACCGCGTCCATCGCATAGTTTTCCTGGATCATCGGCATCTTTTTTGGATGCGGATTGATGCGAGACGATTTCGCCTGTTGCGCCTGGCCCGACGAAATCTTCTTTAGTTCCATCATCCGATCGAGCACGGCATCGCGCTGTGCCGCCGCGCCTTCCGGGTTGCGCAACGGCGAAAAACGATTCGGACTTCGGATCAATCCCGCCAATACTGCCGCCTCGGACAAATTTAATTTCGAAGCGCTCTTTCCAAAGTAAGCCTGGGACGCGGTTTCCACTCCATAACAGCCGGCGCCAAAATAGATTCGGTTCACATACAGCTCGAGAATCTGCTGCTTGGTGAACTCATGCTCGATCCGTAACGCCACCATCGCCTCCAGCAATTTTCGGCTGATGGTGCGTCCACCGAGCGGCAAGGAATTGCGCGCCAGTTGCTGGGTAAGGCTACTGGCGCCTTCCTTGGCAGAGCCGCTCATTAAATCGCGCACCAGCGCTCGACCGATGCCATAGAAGTCGATGCCGTTATGTTGAAAAAAACGCGCGTCTTCCCGCACCAGCAACGCGTCGATGAATGCAGGCGCAACTTCATTCAGCGGAACGATCAGCCGGTTCGCTCCCGCCAGCCGGCTATAAACTTTCCCATCAACATCGAAGACAGTATTGCGCTCGGGCATTTCGCCGACCTTTTTCATGTCGAAGGTTTGCGCCCAGGCGGAATAAAAGATCAGCACGCCCAGCCCGGATCCGCCGACGAGGGCAAGAAGTGAGATTTTCCAGCCCCATCGCCACACCCGACTCGATTTCTTTTTCCCGTTCGCGCCTGATTTCGCCCGACTAAACAACTTCATCGCAACACCCTTGACAATCTAGACACACATTCCGCAGATAAAAATGCGTTTTCTGGATCAGGTGTAACGCAAACACCGTCATCCCGAGTCCCGCAATTGCGGGACCGAGGGATCCCGTTGCGAAGGCTTAAAGGTATCATCCCGGGATCCTTCGACTCCGGTCGGGATAACGATGCTCTTGTCTGGCGAGCGCAGGCTGCTAGCCCGCAGTTCGCGGCAGCTTGCCGCGAACCCCATCACGAAAAACAAACTATGTTCATGACCGGCAGTCGGCGTAGCGGCCGACTGCTACAGGCTGGCAGCCTGTGCTCCCCGAAACTAGAAATTCACCTGCACGTTGCTTTCGTGCTGCTCCGTCGCGCACGGGGCGTTCAACGGAACCTCCGTCACTGCGTCGCTCGGTTGCACGACGCCATTCTCGATCAGGTACTGTTCGACTTCTTCACCGCTAATATCGGGCAACATTTTGCCGCTAATCTCAACACAGGGTGAAAGTGGCTGTCCGCTTTTCGTTTCCATTTCCCAGCGAAACGCCGGATTGGCGATGATATCCTTTTCCGTGTATGGCAGGTTGTATTTGTTAAGCACCGCGCGAACACCGGCGCTCCAGCCGCAATACGTCTTTAGATAAGCGGTGATCTCAGGTTTTTCCATGCCCTAATCTAGCGTCATCCCGAGCGAAATGCCAGTCCGGCTCAGACTCGAGGGATCCCGCAATGCAACCTTCAAGGTAACAGCGGTGCTTCGGAATGACCGATCAATCTTAGAGGAGGCCAGGGCCCCGAACGTTTTCCCGCACAGCCCGCCCAGGGCCCCGGCACATCCTCCTCCACCACGTGATCCGTTCTCATCGTCAGATCTTGTGTTGCACTGGCTTTAGCCAGGCGTGTAATTTTTGCAGTCCAAGCTCAAGTCGCGTCTTTACCGTTCCCAACGGGTTATCGGTACTGGCCGCGATCTCGCGATGGCTCATCCCGGTAAAAAACGAAAGCTCCACTGCCTGGCGCTGAAATTTGGGCAAGGCCGACATCTGCTCGCGCAAATAGCGACGTAAATCCGCGCGTTCCATCTCTTCGTCGCCGTCCACGGTCGTACTCGCACCATTGGGCAGTTCGTTTATCTGCTCCTGATAGCGATCTTTCACTCGAATGTAGGCCTGCCGCCGGCGTAGCCGATCAATCGCGCGCCGGCGGGTGATCGTCGTCAACCAGCCAAGCGGTTTGCCAACACGCGGCGCGTAGTTTTGCGCCTGCTTCCAAATCTGGAGCAGCGTCTCCTGCAAAACATCTTCCGCTTCGGCTTGCTCATGGATCACACTCTCGATGATGGAACGCAGAGTTTCGCCATGCCGTTCGATACAACGCTGCGAGCGCACTTTCGTTGCGGTCCGTTATCGCCCCCATCAGCGCTTCATCTGTGGCTGAACTGAAACCGTCTGTAGTCAATGTTGGCGCAATCATAAATTTTAAGTGGGTTGAGGAGAGGGCACACCGTCGACGCCGTCGGCGTCCTCGGAACGGTTTCCTGCCCCGAGCGCATGCCACCAATCCTGGTAGGTCTTCTCGGAAATAAGTGGGTTGACCGGATAAATCCACTGATGCACGCCCGATTTACAATCAGGAGTTGGACAATGCATCTCCACCTCCTCGTCTGCCGTTGAAATCAAAACCTCGTGACCGCTGAATCTTCGACCGCAGAGCAAACAAACGCGTTCGTCATCCAGCATATTCCAATCACGGAAATGATCGTTGACCTGAAGAATCGATAATTTGTCCGTAAGTTTAATTTTCATGCCCAGCCACATTCTGGAGCGGGGCTGTGGCAGCGTGCAATTGGGCGCGGTGCTGATCGTGACGTAGGTAAAATTCTGATGCTGCTGCGTAAAAAGTCTTTCGCGTGACGTGCAAACGCGGGTGGCAGCGATTCATTCCATCCACCAATCCCCCGACAAGCGTTTAACGGTTGGGATGAACAGGCGGGAGTTACACTCTCTGGATTTGGGATTGAATGGCGACAACGGGGCCGCGCTTTTGGTGGAACAGTATCTTGTCGATCACCCAGGCAGTCCCAGTGCGGTGCGACGACCGAAGGTCTTCCGGGAGGGCGATACCTTTATTGTTCTGCTCGGCCGCGATGTGCAACACGGAATCGTTGGGCTCGGAAACACTGTCGAAAACGCATTGCGCGCATTTGACCTGCAATATTTGAGTATGCGGAGGCCCCGGGGCCGTGTGGTTCAGCGCGGTCGAGGTCACGGCCGAGCATAGATTCCTGATTGCCGGTCTTAAAGTTTATGTGATCGGTAGAGCTTAAGGCGGCTGGTAATCTCACGCGCCAACTCGTTGTTCTCCGACAGGGAGGCAACGATAAGCGCCCGGCTTCCCCAGTCATTCGCTTCCGTGTAGCGGTCTTGTGCGGCGCAGGCGGCAGCCAGGGTATCAAGGAAATAAGGATTGACGTAGTGAGTCAATTCGCAGCCGCGTCGGGCCAGTAATTCCGCGGTTTGCGGATCGCGAACATCGGAGTCGTCCGTAGTCGCGAGGAATCGGGCAAACGTGTTCAGGCCATCCAGGTAAACCGAAGATTGAGCCAACCCGTCCTGCACAATCGTATAGGCTTCTTCCTTCTTTCGCTGATGCGCGTAGAGCAGGGCCTTATTCCATCTCGAAGCGGCGTAACCGGGATTTAGCGCGATGGAGCGATCGATATGCTCTTGCGCTTCATTGATGCGATCCTGCATCAGCAGGGATTCGCCGAGATTATTCTCGGCCTCATAGTAGTCAGGCCGCAGTTGCAGAGCTGATCGGAAGTGTGTTTCCGCCTCGGAGAAATGACTTTGGGCCTGTAAGGCAACACCCAGGTTGTGATGGGCGAGCCAGCAATCGGGGTTCTTCGCCAGCGTATCTCGCCAGAGCGTCTCAACATTTCGATAAACCGGACATTGGCGCCAGGTCAGTAATCCGAGAACGAAGATCGGAATACCCAGAGCGGCAAAGCGCGCGATTTGATTTGTAAGATGGAGCCTGCCGCCGATCGCGGCCGCCAAACTGATCAGACAAAGGCTGGCCAAGTACTGCCAATGATCGGCGACGTACGAAAATTGAAACGCGTAGCAGTTCATAAACCCGAGGATCGGGCCCAGCGTAACGATGAAAGCAGCCACGGCTGCAAACGGTCCTTTTCCGATTCGCCGGCGCAACGTCCAAAGAAACGCCAGCCCTCCAAGCACTGCTGTGGGGAACAAAAAGAACCAGGCGTTTTCGAGTCGCCACCGCGGATAGATGAAGGCAAGGTTCGCGGGCAGGACAAGTTTCGCAAAATAGAAACAGACGACGCGCCCGGCCAGGATCACTCGTTGCATCTCGCTCAGGGTCCATTCCGGCCCGGTTGCTCCGACGTGATGCGCTTCCAACCACGCGGTCAGCAGCGCAAGCGGAATGCCGAGAAGGAAATAGGGAACAAGCGGGATGAAGTCGGCGGGTCGCAATCGTGGTCGCTTCCACCAGATGAGGATGGCTAGAACGACAGGGAGCGTGCAGGTAACACTTTTGCTTAGCAAGGCGCACAAAAACAGAGCGAGGGAAAATCCAAACCACTTCCATTCGCGCGGCGTCTCGCCCTCCTCCAGATTCTCAAACCGCAGGTAGGCGAGAACGCTCCCAAGGAAAAATGCAGTCGAAAGAGTGTTCTTGATCTCAGTGATCCAGGCGACCGATTCGACCATCACCGGATGAACCCCAAAAATTGCGGCGGCAAACCAGGGCGCGGGCAGACGAAGTTTGCGGAGAACTAGCGCGAAAAGAACGGCATTCAACGCGTGGAGCAAGACGTTGACGGCATGATAACCGAACGGATCGAACCTCCATAACCGATACTCGATCCAAAAGACGGTGCCGGTGATCGGATAATATTGTTGGAGCGCAAGCGGGTTGAACCACAACTCATGTAGTCCGCTCCAGCCAAAGAGCGTCTGATTCTTCATCAACCAAGCGTCGTCATCCCAGATGAAACCGTTGTGTAATGCGGGCAGGTAAGCGATGAGCGTCAGGCCGATTAGCAGCAAAGCTTTAACGGAGACGGGTAGGGTGCGCATGGGTCCAAGCTGAACAAGCAGGACCGAAGCCGTGTAAGCGGGAAAACCGGGCGCTTGCGCTCGGACTGACAGCACTTGTGGAGGGCGGGCTCCGCGAGCCTGGTTGGAACATAGACTTACAGCTTACAGTCTGTGCGCCAAACGGGCATTCCTGCCCGTTTCCCGCGACAAAGGCAGCAGCAGGCTAAAAGCCCGCTGGGCGCACAGGCAAAATGCCTATGTTCCGTCCATGCCTTGACTGGGTTCCCCAAGCCGCGGGATTTGCGTGTTGCAGTTCGGGCAGCACGGAAGCTGCCTCTTATCAACCAGGCGACCTAGAAGGTCGGTATGTGTTTAGCGCCGCCTGACCCTCTCATTAACACCCTGCTTTAGCTGGGTGTTGATGCCGCCTGAGAAGCCCGAACCGCTTCAGCGGTTTTTTTGTCACTGGACAAGCAAACCCCGAAAGCTTTCGGGGTTGCGGTAGGAGATATCGGCCACGCACCCGCTGAAGCGAGGTGTTAATGAAATGGTATATAGACGGCACCGCTAAACAGGTACGAAGGTCGCCGAGTCAGGCTGGAAGCCCAACGTCCATTTTGCTTACTAAGATTGCTGCAGCATCAACCAGTTCGTCGCGAAGCGCGTCACTTCACGGGCGTTCGCCAGATTCAGTTTATCTTTAATATGGGCGCGGTGCGTTTCCACGGTTTTCTCGCTCAGGTTCAATCCCCTGGCGATATCGTGCATGTCATGTCCTTTTCCGATTAATTGCAAAACTTCCAGTTCGCGATCGCTCAACCGATCGACGGGCGAACGCGCGGAGTCGCCACCATGAATGTGATCGTAGACCATCCGATTAGATATCGCCGGGCTGATGAAGATTTCGCCTTCAAGGACTGTCCGCACCGCGGTGATAAATTGATCCAGCGCCTCGCGTTTCATGACATAGCCGCGTGCACCCGCTCGCAAGGCTCGTTCGGCGTAAAGAGATTCGTCATGCATGGACAAAATCAATACCGGCAGGCGCGGCCGTTCCGCTCGAATCGCCTTGGTCAATTCGATCCCGTCGGTGCCTCCTTCCAGGCTGATGTCAATCACCGCCAGGTCAAGCCGGTGGCGCCGGAGGGCATCAAGAGCCTCCTTGGCGTTGCCGGCTTGCGCGCGCACTTCTATGTCCGGTTCATCAGTCAGCAATTGCACCACGCCTTTGCGAAACAATGGATGGTCGTCAACGACGAGCACCCCATGTTTTTTTTCCCCTTTGCCGCTCACGATCCCAAAGGTACCCGGCAGGTCACCGTCGTACCATGACCACGCCGTGATTCGATCTCCAGTTTCCCACCGCACACATCGGCGCGGTATTTCATCATGTGAATTCCCATTGTCTTCTTCTTGCGCAGAGATCGCATCCCCGTGCCGTCGTCCCTGATCGTCAGCACGAGGTCGTGATCCTCCTTTCGCAAACCTATTATAATTTCGCTCGCCCGCGCATGTTTGAGCGCATTATTCACCGCTTCCTGCGCGATCCGGTACACATTCAAGGCGACGCTTTCATCGCTTACGCGCAATGCGCGCGGACATTCACAGCGGCAGGGCGTACGTTCGTTAGTGCGGGTGGCCAATTCCCTCAGCGACACCAATAAGCCGCCGGGCCCCAATTCGAATGGATGCAATCCGCGCGCCAGATCACGCGCCCGCCCGGCATTTTCATTGACGGTTTCAGCAGCTTCTAGCAGCGCTCTGGCGCAGTCCGGCGTTTTACGGGCGATCGCTTTCGCTTTCGATTTCAGGAAAAACGCGGTGGCCGTTAACTCCTGGCACAACCCATCATGTAAATCCTGACTCACTCGCGATCGCTCCCGCTCCGTCACCTCCAGGATTTCGCGCTCGAGCGTTTGCCGGCGTTTCATTTCATTGTGCAACTCAGTATTGGTGGCGAGGAGCTCCGCGGTCCGCTCCATCACCCGATGCTCCAACTCCGCATGCGCGTTCTTTAGTTCTTCTTCAGCAATGCGCTGCTCCGTCGCGTCGCGGGCGATTTTGGCAAATCCACGTACCTTTTGCGGGCCCTCCCCGTCCAGCCGTCGCATCACGCCGTCAACCCAAATGCGCGAACCGTCTTTCCTAAGATGCCAGCGGCAGTCACTGGCGGAACCTTTCTGCAACGCGATGGCCATTTCCTTCTGCACCCGGCCAGCAGCGCGGTCCTCTGGCGTGAAAATCAATTCTCCCCTTTGCCCGATCGCTTCTTCCGCGCTCCAGCCGAAGACGCGTTGCGCTCCTTCGCTCCAGTAACTAATGACGTTATCGGGCTCGATCAGAAACATGGCATAGTCTTTTGCGCCTTCCATCAGCAGGCGGAAACGCTCGTCGCTGGCTCGCAATGCCTCCTGTGCTTTCTTCCGGCTGCTTATATCTCGCAACACCTCGGTTGCGCCGATAGCTCTGCCAGTCCCGTCTTTCACGAGCGAAAATGTGATCGAGACATTGACAGGCTCTCCGTTCTTCTTTACCCGCACTGTCTCGAGCGTTTTGCCTTCGCCGCGGGCGATTGCCGACCTTATTTCGTTCAATTCAGCTTCGTTGTGGGGCGGAGAAAGGAATTTGATATCGCGGCCGATTACTTCTGTTTCTTTGTAACCGAAGAGTCGCTCCGCTGCGTCGTTCCAGCTAACGACCTTCCACTCCAGAGAGCAGCTGATAATGGGATCATGCGATGATGCGACCATCGCCGCCTCCCACAATAATTTCTCTTCTGACAACTTGCGCCGGGTGATGTCAACAAATGTCATCACCACGCCATCGATCTTGCCTTCCAGCGTACGATATGGCCCGATCCGCGCCAGGAACCAGGCGCCGGCATTATTCTGGACCTCGTGCTCAATGTTGCCGAGGTTCCTCAGCACTTTCGCCGCATCCTCGGCCAGCTCGTCATATTTCAACTTGTGGGTGATGTCCGATAATGGCCGGCCTATGTCTGCCAAAATCAGATTAAACACTTCCTGCACTCGGGGAGTGAAACCTTTGACTGACAGCTGCCGGTCCAAAAAAATCGTCCCGATGTCGGTCGCGGCCATCAGATTCTGTAAATCGCTGTTGGCGCGGCCCAGGCCTGCGACATCGCTTTTCAGGTCCCGATTGACCGTAACCAGTTCCTCATTGGCCCACTGCAATTCTTCTTTGCCCGTCTCCAACTCTTTCCCGGCAGAACGCAGCTCTTTGTTGATCGCCCGAAGCTCTTCGTTCGAGGCTCTCAATTCCTCGTCAGAGGTTTCGTACTGCTCTTTCACCGATTGCGGCTCCGCCTCCAAATGCTGCCTAAGCGAATCATCGCAACTGGCCGCGTTTCGGCCGGAACCGCCCCCGCCTTCCCTTCGCAGCAGTCGCCTTTCTCATGGGCGAATCGGGTTCAGCAGGCATTCAACCAAGTTCCTCTACATGCGACTAGTGCACCATCATCCGGCAAATCGCCGCGATACGCAATTGCCCTTTCCTTCGACTCCGGATTTCAGCCTCGCAGCGTTTCAACGTTTTCCCTGATCGCCTCGCTCCATCTCGAAGGTTACTTTCGCGTTAACGCGGTAGCTCGTGATTTTTTCCGCATCTACGCTGGCGCTGAATTCCTTTATATAGACGGAGCGAACGTTGCGCAATGTTTTGGAGGCCTCCGCGACTACGTTTTGCGCGGCTTCCTCCCAACTTTTCGGCGATTCCGAAAGTATCTCAATTACCTTTACGATTTTTGGCATGAGCTTGATTTCCTTTCCCCTTCGGTTTCGCACCACCTTGGGGATATGGCCGCAAGCACTGTTGGCTCGCAGGTCGGAAGGGTGCCTGTTCACGAATGGCAGGAAAGTTTGGGCGCCGACCCGCCGTCGCCGAGCTATGGCATGGCAGGCGAAGCGGTGCCCTCCAATTATTGGCTGAAGGGACACGCTCGTCGTGTCCCAAACTTCAGGCGGCTACCTTCAATCAGCAGCAAAAGCAGCCTACGCTGCCGCGGTTACCTGCAGAATTGTTTCCTGCAATTTCTGCACATCAATCGGTTTGGTGAGATGAGCGGAAAAGCCGGCGCGGCTGCTTCGCTCCACGTCCTCCTCCATCCCATAACCGCTGATGGCGATGCCCTTGGCATCGCTGATCTTCGACAACTCCGTCATGACCTCGAAGCCGTCGCCATCGGGCAGACCGAGATCACTAACGAGAAGATCAAGCGGAGTCGTGCGCAATACATCCAGCGCCTGACGCACCGTCGACGCAGTCACGACCTCATGCCCGTTACGTTTCAGTAATTTGCTCATCACCGCGGCCGTATTCTCGTGGTCTTCAACGATCAGAATATTCAGCTTGCGCGACGAAATTGTCGGAGGCTTTCGCTCCATCGGAACAATGACGCCCAGAGTCGGCGCCGTCTTTAGTTCCACCGTGAAAACTGCGCCCTGCCCGTTCCGCCTATTGGCAGCCTTAATTTTTCCCTGGTGCATTTCGAGAACGGCTTTGCAAATGGCCAGTCCCAGACCGAGGCCTTCGCCGCTCCTGGTTCCCTGCTCGAAAGCGGTAAACAATTTCGGCATTAATTCCTCATCAATTCCGCGGCCGTTGTCACTGATTTCGAAAGCAAGGCGGTTCGGCTCCAAATCGTAGGAGCGCACCGTCACTTCACCGTTTTCCGGCGTGAATTTGTAGGCGTTGTTTAACAGGTTCCAAAAGACCTGCTCGATGCGTATCGGATCGGCCATGATCTGATGATTGCTGGCCTTTAGATCAACCGAGAGTTTCAAATTCTTTGCGGTTAGCTGACTGCGAACGATTTCGAGAGCGTGATTGAACAGCGCGTCGGCGCGACACAGCTCGACATTGATTTGAATCTTGCCGCGAGCGATGCGGGTGAGATCAAGCAGGTCATCGATCAGGCGCGCCTCCATTTCGATGTTGCGGCAAATCATTTTCAAGCCCTGTTTCATTTCAGGATCGATGTTCGTGTCTTCCGACGCCGAGCACGCCCACATCAACACCGGGTTTAGTGGCGTCCGCAATTCGTGACTGAGAGCCGCCAGGAAGCGATCCTTCGCCTGGCTCGCCGTCACGGCCGCTTCCTTCTGCCTTCGCAGCTCCTCGCCTGTTTGTTCCCGCTCAAGGTAAAGGCCAACCTGAATTCCCAAAGCGCCAGCAAGACGCAGGAGATCGTCGTCCGGCGGTGCCAGCTCATCACTGTAAAGTTCGATCACGCCATTAATTCCCGTCGAACCCATCAATGGGAAAACAAAAGCAGCATGCAATCCGCTCATCCGCGCGAAGATGGCGCGGGGAGAATTTGTTTCCGCTTCCAAATTCGGTAACCAGGCGGGTGCGCGTGAAACCAGAACTCGCCCCGGCAGACCTTCACCGCTGGAGAATACGCGACGCCTTGTTTCCGATTCGAACTCATCGATGTCGCGCTCGGCCGATCCCCAGGTGGAATGGCAAACAAGTTTTCCGTTCTTGTTCAAAACCCAGAGCGCGGCAAAGAGCCAGCGACCACTTCGCGCGATCGTGCTCAGAATTTTCGGTCCGATTTCGATCAGCGGCGCTTGTCCCGAAATCAAAGTAGCGATGGCATATTGCGCGGAACGACGCGCCTGGCTTCGCATTCGCTCAGTGATATCTCGCACGTAGGCAGTGAAGACCGGTTTGTCGTTCACGCGATAAGGTGTGATCGCTAACTCCACATCCAGCCTGGAACCATCCGCGCGCAAAGCGGGGACTTCGATTCGTCTGCCCAGGACCGGCCCTTCGCCGGTCGCTCGATACTGCGCCAGCCCGGCAAGATGTCTGGCTCGCAACTCCGGAGGAATAATCAAGTCGACCAATTCTCTCCCGACTGCGCGTTCGCGCGGGTAACCGAAAAGACGTTCGGCTGCAATGTTCCATTCCCGGACACGACCGTCATCGCCAATGACGATGATGCAATCGAGCGCGGAATCCAAGATGGACTGGCTATTTTGTTCGCTGGCAGCGAGGTCCTTCTCCTTTTCGCTCGCGAATTGTTGCACCGTTTCGAAAACCAGCTCGTCAAAGAACTCGTGGATGACAGCCTCGGCGGCGGCTCGCGCTGACTGGTCGAGCTCAGCACCGTTGCGAGCGAACGCGTCGAGACAATCAATCGAGATTACCCGCCGAACGTGGCCCAGCTCGCGGACGATCTCCTCGACATTGTATCCGGGTTGCCAGCGATGCTGCAGCGGCGCGCCCTTTTGACGCTTCCTGTCGGAACGGCGCGTTCTTCCTTCTTTTTCGAAGCACCTGGTCAGGTTCTGGCAAAGAGCAGGGAGATAGTCAGCGAATTGTTGCCGGGACGTGTTCCCGGAAAGTGGCAACTCGGGATGCCTGCCATTTACCTTATTCCACCGATCGCCGATCCATTCTGTACGATCCAGGATAAAGCGGCCAAATTCCGACAATCGATTCACAACGGGACAGGATGGTCAACATTTGTCGAGCAGGTACCATGCTATTTCGGCGGAAAATGGGGGTAACGGAGGAATAGAGCATTGGGAGACCGGCACGGCGTTATGGAACGCCAGGCCCGTCCGACGGCATAGAGCGAAAGGGGGATGCGCTAAATGTCGGGAGCAGCCTTAGCGCGCCGAAGCCTCGAGCCGGACTGGCGGTGTCGGGACATTAAGGTCCCTCCCACTTTAAGAGTCTCAAACTCGCTAGTGGGTGGGAGCTGCTTTTTGCGGATGCACTACGCGCTTGTCTCGCGCCGGGCGCATTTCCACAGGCGAACCATGGTTGCATGAGTCGCACCAGTGGCGCGAAGAGGTCTTGAGCCGCTTCCTTTGCCCGCACTCATCGCAAACGAAAATCTCCGTTTTGATGGATGGTCGAATCACGTTAGTTGGACGGTTTTCAGTTTCGGTAAGGACGATAGCATCGTTTCGAGGTTTCGCTACCCGCTGAAAACAAAGGGCTTTGGATTCGAATAAAAGGAACCCTTTTTCAAGGCGGACCATGCTTTAGCACGAAATTGGCTCCCTTTGTCTTCGAACCAGATTCGTTTGAAAGCACCGATCACCCAGATCGCGCCGGTAGCGGCAAGTCGTCTCACGGCCGCAATCGCCACTACCGTTCTCACCGGATGGATTCTGCAGATCGATCCGCTCAAGAACTTCGCGCCGGGCATGATCGCGATGAATCCAATTACGGCCGGCGGTTTGATTGCGGCAAGCGTCGCCTTGTTTCTGCGAGAGGCTCCGGATGCCAGCAAGAAGGGCACGATTTTGGGGCAGGCACTCGCCGCCGGGGTCATCGTCCTGGGAGTATGCGTTCTCCTGCTCTCTCGCCACGATCCAGTCACTGCCAAATGGCTGACCCTACCGCCTCTGTCCGATGGCTCTTTAGTCGAAGCCAACGGTGCAAGAATTTCCTTGAGCTTTGTTTTGATCGGCGCCTCACTTCTGGCTCTCAATTACAAAACCGCGCGCGGATTTCGTCCGGGCGAACTCGCCTGTGCCGTCACCGCCGTCATCGCGATTCTTTCCCTGGTGGCCTATTCTCACTATCTCATCGCCTTTTATACCACTGCCACTTACACACCGGCTTCCCTTCTGACCTCAGTCTGCTTTTTCCTCCTCGCTACCGGAATTCTCCTCGCTCGCGCCGACCGCGGAACGCTCGCGATCATCGTCAGCGAAACGGCCGCTGGAATGCTGGCACGGCGGCTTATTCCGCTTGCCATCCTTCTTCCGATTTCAATTGGTGCCATCCGCCAGGGTGTGGAGAAAGCCGGGCTGTATGATCCGACCTTTGGCGCCGCTCAATCTGCCACGACTTTCATGGTCCTGTTTATCGCTGCGATCTGGTGGACAACGAGAATGCTCTTTCACATCGACAGCGATCGCATTGTCGCGGAACAAGAACGGCAGAAGCAGGAACGACAGGTTCACCAGCTCAACATTGAAAAAATGGCAGCCGAAAAAGCGAATAAAGCCAAAGACGATTTTCTCGCTGTCCTCAGTCACGAGCTACGAACGCCGCTGACCCCAGCGCTGGCGGCAGCAAGCTACTTGGCGGACCACGAAGATCTGTCCCCCCAACTTCGCGAAGAAGTCACTGCTATTCGCACCAGCGTTCAATTGGAGGCCCGCCTGATTGACGATCTGCTGGATCTGACCCGCATTACTCGCGGAAAAATCGAGCTTCATCTCGAAGTGGTCGATGTCCACAACCTTCTGCGGAACAGTCTTGAAATCGCGCGCGACAACATCCTCGAGAAACACTTGGATTTGGTAGTGAACTTTGGCGCGGATCGGCATCACGTCTGGGCCGATGCCATTCGACTTCAGCAGGTTTTTTGGAACCTGCTAAACAATGCGGTCAAGTTCAGTAGGAAGAGCGGCCGCATCACCATGCGCACCGCCAACGAAGACAGACGTTTTGTTTTTCAGATTACCGACACCGGAGTGGGCATTGAACCAGAGCAACGGCATCGAATTTTCCATGCGTTCGAACAGGGCGAACGCGCGATCGGCCGCAAATTTGGTGGACTCGGGCTGGGGTTAACAATTTCAAAGCGGCTGCTCGAGCTGCAAGGAGGAACGATCAGCGTTCACAGCGAGGGCCTGAATCGGGGAGCTTCCTTCAAACTTAGTCTCGCCACCGTCGACAGTCCGAAAGTCACAACAGTCTCGCATTCCATCACAGATCACCGGCCGGCCCGGAGCTTGCAGTTGCTCGTGGTAGACGACCATCCTCAGACCTTGCGCGTTCTCTCTTCGCTTCTGCGAAAGCAGGGCCACAAAGTTCTAACTGCCGAATGCGTCCAGGCCGCGATCAAACTTCTTGAGGACGAGCGTTTTGACGGATTGATTAGCGACATCGGGCTGCCCGATGGCAATGGTTGTGACGTCATGCGCGCCGCCAAAGCGCGACAATCGCTAGTGGGCATCGCATTGAGTGGTTTTGGCATGGAGGAGGATGTCCAGCGCAGTCTGGACGCCGGTTTCGATCATCACTTGACCAAACCGATAGATTTTCAGGAACTGCAAAGATTTGTCGGGGCAATGGCCTCGAGAACTGCTCATTCTTAAGCCACTCCAATTAGAAGCAGGATATCGACAGGAGGGGTAGGCGCGCTGCCCTAGCTCGCTGCCTGTTCATCCGCCAGGTATGGCGGCACCCGCCCGCTTTTGATCGCCGCCTTGGCTTCCGCCACGGTTGGGAAAATCGCCAGCACCTTCTCTAACTGGACCACATCAAAGATGGCTTTCAGACTCGGATTAATTGCGGCCAGACTAAAAATTCCGCCGTGCGCACCCGCATCGCGATGATATTCGATCAACGTCGCCAGTCCGGTTGAATCAATGAAATCCACTGCACTCAGGTCCACGATCAACGCCGGGCACCGTTCGTTCAGCTTCGACTGGAAAAGCGAACGCAAAGTCGGCACATAGTGCAAATCAATCGCGCCGGACAGCGCAAATATGGTTACGCCATCTTCGTGCCTCTCCTTTAGTCGCATCGACCCATATAAATGGACGCGCTTGCGCTAAGTGTCGAGTTTCTCCTCATCCCCCGGCACGGGAAATTGAGATAACCCGTCCAACATTACAAAAAATTCATTACAAATCTGTAATTTTTTCTTGCCAGGCGTCTTCTCTTTCCTTAAAGGGCGACATGCAAATCGAGTTTTCGCTCAGCAAGCGGTTGCTTTTACCGGCCTTATCGCTCGCCCTCCTTGGCTTTTTTACTAGTTCGGCCGGTGCACAGGATGTAGAACGTATCGTCGTCACCGGGGACGATGTCACGAGCGCTTATGGCGCTCCGGGCGGGTTCTCGCGTGCGCGTTTCTCGCCGACCACCAGCGCTTATGTCCTCCCGCCTTGGACATTTTATTTTGGGACAATCTATGAAGGCGACGCCTTCCGTCACGATCCCCCCGACCATCTCTTCACCCAGGAAGTGGAGATGGGTTTACCTTACCGGTTTGGTCTCGCGGCCGAAACAGAACTTGAACGGTTCAATGGTGGCGGCGGGTTTCAAACGGTCAGCCTCGAAGGCCGTTACGCTCTCGCTGATTGGAACAAGATTCCGCTGAACCCAACTCTGTTCGCTGAGTACAAGTTTGGCGTCGGCACCATTCGTCATGAGGAAGGCCCGCCACCGCCTCCCGGAGAAGAAGAAGAGGAAGAGAGCGGTCCGCCCAAAGTACCGGATGCATATGAGTTTCGTCTTCTGCTGGCGGAGGACTTCGGCGAACGCGTCGAGTGGGCGATGAATTGGTTCTTCGAAAAGGAAAATACTGGAGATCGCGGCCGGGAATGGGGATTCGCCCAGAGCGCCACTATGCCAGTTCTGTTGCCGCACGAGCAACTCAAAGTAGGCGTCGAAATGGAATACAAGAATTTCACTGTCAAAGATACGCGGGGCGATCCGATGCATAGTTTTGTCATTGGACCAACCGCGGCCTTTCGTCCGTCGAAAAACACGCGCTTTGATGTTTCAACACTGTTTGGGTGCACCGCTGATGCGCCTGCCGTGCAGGTCTTCGCCGTTTTCTCGTTTCTGCTTGGCCCTGGGGAGGAGCAGGGCGCAGAAGCTCCGGTTTCGACGCGAAATCGCTAAACGAATTTCCGATTTGAAAGATAAACTCGATTCCAGACCTAAAATTATGAAGCAACTCACCTTAACCTTAATGATCTTTTCCGCCTGTTTTGGACTCGCTTATGCCGGGCCGACATATTCGAGCAAAGAAATGAAACAGGTCGCACCGCCGCCCTGTCCGCAGTGGTACGCGGACAATGAGTGGAATATCAGCTTGTGGGGAACCTATGCCGCCACCGGTACCGAGTACGCGCCTAATACGAGCTTGGCCGACATCGTCCAAAGCACCACGGAAGGCCACACTGTCTACGGAACTTTTGATCGATACCTCGGTGGCGACCACGCCTTTGGCGGCGGCATCGACATCAAATACTTTTTCCATCGTTATTTCGGAATCGGTGTTGAAGGATTTGTCCTCGATGCACATCGGGGCGCCGGCTTTGATCTCGAATCTAATGGTGTCACTTTTATTAAAGAAAGACGCAGCGAGGATCGAGCGGTCGGCGAGGTGTTGGGAACCTTTACCCTTCGTTATCCGATTCCCTGCTCTCGTTTTGCGCCTTACGTTTGGGGAGGCGGCGGAGTGATCTGGGGCGGCGGGGAACGCGATGAAATTATTTTCGACGGATTCGGAGGTGTCGGCGAAGTTCCAGTACCGCTTTTTCATACAATCCATCACGGCACTACCAGCAAAGCGGTCGGCCAGTTTGGGGGCGGACTCGAAGTCCGCATTACCCCGCACATTGGCTGGATGAACGATTTCAGCTGGAACATTCTCAGCGGACCCCAAAATGACTTCGGAATGGTCCGAAGCGGTCTGACGTTCGCGTTCTAAGATTACAGATCTTTCGAAACGTTCGGGGGGCACGGCATATGCGGGGCGCTCCTTTTCATTCAACAGCCGATATTGTTCCCTCTCCCACGGGGAGAGCACGTGTTTAGCGCCGCCTGACCCTCTCATTGACACCCTGCTTTAGCTGGGTGTTAATGCTGCCTGAGGAGCCCGAACCGCTTCAGCGGTTTTTTCTCAGTGAAGAAGCAAACCCCGAAAGCTTTCGGGGTTGTGGTAGCCGACATCGGCCACGCACCTCGCTGAAGCGAGGTGTTATCGAAATGGTATGTAGCACGGCAACGCTAAACAGGTATCGAGGAGAAGGCAGATGCCTGTTCGCCGCATCTCTCTAATACAACATCTTGGGCCCGTCGGAAGCGGTACCCCTACGCAATGCGGTTATTTCTTCCTTTGAAATATCGCCCGCCCCAGCTACAAGGCTGCGTGCACAAGGTTCGTCTCCTTGCCTTCATTTTGCTCGCCCTCTTTCGCTGCAATCCGGCACACGCTACTACTAAAGGTCTAAGCCAAATCGTTACGCCCGATCTGGAATCGCCGGGCGACGTTTCGATCAGCGCCCAGGTCCAAAGCGAGCGCATCGGCAATCCCTACGAAGCCCAACTCGAAATCGGTCTCGTCAAATGGGCCGAGATCGCGGTGTTCAAGGGATTCAAACCGAACGAACTAATCTTTGGAACAGAACTTGGGCTGCTCCAAAAAGAACCCTGGCTGCTTTCTATTGGCGCCATCAACTGGTCGCCCCATAGTCATGTCGATCCCCAGCCATTCATCGAGGCAGGTTACTACACCGAGCATCACAAATTCATCGTCGGCGCGATCCGGGCTGGCTCGCGCAACGAAGCCATTCTCGGCTGGGCCTACGACTTCAATCAAACCTGGAGGGCACAGCTCGATTTCCAAAGCGGATCCGGTAACTCCGTCACCGCCGGGTTTACTTGTAACCTGACGCGCGATCTTCAATTCAACCCCGCCATTTACGTAACCAACGACAGCCCGCACCACGTGCTCGGTTACATCGTCTTCACTTACACATTTCACCTTTGGAATCCGAAAACGCTGTCGTCTCCGGCGAAATGATTAGGCCTATTGGACGCACAGAGCCCATTCGATAAAGATCGTGTGCCCAAGACTCCTCAAATGGCGCTAAGCTTCTTCGCGGTAACTTCCTGCAACAAAATTTAAGCTAGTACGGGTTACTGCCAAAATCGTGACCCGGCATTCGCAGGGAGAAGGACAACTTGCCCGTCGAAGCGCGACCCTCCATTACTCTACCACTCCATCACTCCATCACTCCTCTGCCTCACCGCTCCTTCGCGCATCCTTCTCGCGCTTTTCGAGCAAGCGTAGAATCTCGGCCAGCAGGATCTCGTTTTTCAAGTTTACCTGATAATCGAGATCAGCGCGCAGCCGGTCCTTCTGCGCTTCGCGATTCTGTGACATCATGATGATCGGCGCCTGCAATGCCGCTATCATCCCCAACACAAGGTTCAGAAGAACAAACGGAAAGGGATCGAAGGAGCTTTCACGCAACAGCATGGCGTTCGCCCCCATCCAGATAATCAGGAGCGTCACCGAGATCATAATGAACTTCCAGCTTCCGCCGAAGCGCGCGATCGTGTCGGCGCACTGATCAGCCAGAGTCAGATGCCTGGCGTCCTCTTCATTCGCATTCCGCGAAACACGATGCCGCAAAAGATCGTCCGTCCGCCGCAACCGTCGCGTAATCGCGCTCAGCATTTCCAACACAATGCGCGAGTCGCTCGAGACGAAGGTCAGGAAATTCGCGCGCGTCAGGACCGCCAGACGCGTATCTTCCATTACCGCCGCATCCGCAGAACGCCCGTGGTCATCGAGCAAGGACATTTCGCCAAAGAAATCGCCATGACTCAGGGAAGCCAGAATCACTTCTCTCCCATCAGCATCAGTGACGGTGATACGGACGCGTCCGCTCTCAATAATGTACATTGCGTCCCCGGCATCGCCGACCCGGAACAAACTCGAGCCAGCCTTGAGCTCCAGTGGATGCAAATAACCGCAAAGCTCGTCTGCTGCGGCATCATCGAGCGCGGCAAAGAGCGGCACACCGCGCAATAGCGCATACTGCCCGGCGGCCCGCGGCTTTTCTATCACCAGAGATGAACTAGCCGGCAACGTTGGCATGTTGGAAACGTAAAATTAGCTGAGGCGTTTCGGCCTCAACAACGGGAATAATATCACATCCCGGATCGATTCGGCACCTGTAAGTAACATCGTCAGCCGGTCGATCCCAAGGCCGAATCCGCCGGCCGGCGGCATGCCATGCTCGAGCGCGAGCAGAAAATCCTCGTCCAGTTTTTGCGTTTCCTCCCCCGCTTGCTCAAGCAAACGCTGACGCTGCGTGATCGGATCGTTTAACTCGGTGTAACCAGGTGAAATTTCTACTCCGTTGATGATTAGTTCATAAACGTCAACCAGCTCGGACTGCTCACGATTTTGTTTCGCCAACGGCACCAGTTCTTTGGGACAATGCGTGACAAAAAGCGGATCGAAGGTTTTTTCTTCCACCAATTTTTCGAAAACGTGCTGCGTCACTTCGAAGTCGGCCAGTTGCGGCAAAATTTCCACGCCCAGCTTTTTCGCCCGCTCACGACGTTGTTCGCTCGAGATTTCAAACCAATCCACGCCCGCCGCTTCCCGCACCAAATCATGATAACGCGCCCGTCGCCACGGCCGCGTCAGATTGATCGTTCGCGTCACGTTCCCCTCCGCGTCGCGATGTTCGACACGGAAGGACCCGACCATCGCCTCCGCCACATGACAAATCATTTCCTCCACCAGATCCGCAATCTTCTCGAAATCGGCATACGCCCAGTATGCCTCCAGCATGGTGAACTCCGGATTATGTTTCCGCGAAATTCCTTCGTTCCGGAAATTGCGGTTCAGCTCATAGACCTTGTTAAACCCGCCCACCAATAATCGCTTCAGATAAAGTTCCGGCGCGATCCGCAGGTAAAGATCCAACCCGAGCGCCTTGTGATGGGTCGCAAACGGCTCCGCCGCCGCCCCGCCCGCGACCGATTGCAGCATCGGCGTTTCCACTTCGACAAAGCCGCGACTCTCCAGAAAACGTCGGATCTCGCGAACAATGACAAATCGCTTCGCAAAAACCGCGCGTGATTGATCGTTCGTGATCAGATCGAGATAACGCTGCCGATACCGGGCCTCGATGTCTTGCAAGCCGTGCCATTTTTCCGGTAACGGTCGCAACGATTTCGCCAGCACTTCCAGCTTGTGCACTTTCAACGTCGGCTCGCCTGTCTTGGTCGTGAAACACGTTCCTTCGACACCAATCAAATCGCCAAGATCGAGGAGTTTGAAAATCCCCATCGCTTCCGGACCGAGTTCTTTTGCGTGCAAATAAATCTGGATCCGCCCACTCGCGTCCTTCAGATCGACGAAGTGACTTTTGCCCATGTCACGGTGCGCGGTGATCCGGCCGGCAACGCGAAAATTCGCATCCTGGGCAAATCTTTCCCGCACCTGGGCGATATCACCGGACGTTTCGAACGCGGCCCCAAACGGCGCGATCCCCAGCTTTTCCAGCGCCGCCAACTTTTCGCGCCGTAACGCCAGCAACTCACTTTCGTCTTGTTCCATCCCCGCGACCGATTCTAGGCAGAATCAAGGGGAGCGCGAGCATTCCGTGACGAGGTGGAGGCACTCGCCAAGGCGAGCGAAGATGTTGTTCCGGCCGCACAACGCGGTGGCGGCGCTCTATTTATCTCGCCGCAGCCTCGGCGAAGGCGGATGAGCGTGGCAACCTAAAAAAGGCGGTCACAGACCGCCGTCGCACGGGAGCGGGCTGACGGCCTCCGGAAGAGCAAATTCGGGTGGAAATAGAAGGTGGACAGTGAGATATTCCTGCTCCCGAATTTTGGCCCGGGACTCGGAACGCATGCAGATCGATTTGCCGGAAACTACCTCAAAAATCGGCGGACCACTGGTACGGCAATTCTCCGTTTTCTTGCCCAACAAAGTCGGCGCCATGCTCCAAATCGTGAAACTGCTCAACGCTCACGCCACTCACGTGGTGGCGTTGAGCATTTCGGAATCAACCGACGCCGCCATCGCTCGCATCATCGTAAGCGATCCAGAACGGGTGGAGGAATTGTTCCGCGATCACAACATTGCTTTCGGGGTTTCCGAACTGATGGTCGTGGAATTGCGCGAGGTCGCCACCCAGTTCATCAAAATCCTCTCCACCCTGCTGATGGCCGAAGTAAATGTACACTTCAGTTATCCGCTTCTTACCCGGCCTAACGGTCGCGCCGCGCTCGCCATGCACGTCGACGATTCCGAATGCGCCTCCTCTGTTTTGATCGGTGAAGGTTTCCGGCTCCTCTCCCAAAGCGACATCTCGCGCTAAGCGGCTCCGCCGCGTCTCCTGCTCCAATTCATACTCATGCTCTTGCTTTTAATCGGCAGAGCGCCGTGGCCAAAATTTTGAACAATCCCCTCCTCGATCTTGTCCACGAGCAGTCGATTGACAGTTCCGCCGCATCCCATTAACTGAATATAAAGGTGTAATGCCCGTTCTCGCCGCATCTTCTTCTCCCAGCGACCGGACCTACTCCGTCGCAGTCGGCGTGATTCTCGTTTTCGCCGCCCTGGAAATTCTGGCGATCGCAATTCATTTCGGCGCCGAGTATCGGGCGCATCGCGTCACCTTGCCATCGATAAAGGCGCCGGCCGCAGCCGCCAGCGTAAAGCCGGGGGCGACGCCTGCTCCGCCGCAAGCAAGCGCTCCGAGCTCAGCGGCTCTTTCCGCCTCCGATCATTTGCTCAAAGAAGCCAACGTCCTGCGCGAGCGCGGCGATACCGCCAACGCACTGGCACGCTTGCAGGATGCATCGCAGCGCGACCCGAAAAATCCGCAGGTGCTGGCGGAAATGGCCGCGATTTACGAATCCATTCAGCTTTACGATCGTTCTAACGAGACTTGGAAAAAAATTCAGGATCTTGGCCCTTCAGCCGGTCCGCTCTACGAATTGGCCGACATGAAATTACGGGTAGGCGCAGCTGCGACGCCGTCGCCGGGCCTGGCCATGGACACGGCAGGCAAACCGCTGGACGCGGAAGGACTTCCGGAGGGATCCGTCTTCGGTGTGACGAGCATTGAGACCGAGCAGGTTTCCGATCCCGACGCGGAAACGAACTTCCGACTAAAGATCGGTATCAAAAAGCGTGATGGTGTCGCCATCGATCATTCCAAATTGCGCATCATGGTGTTGTTCTACGATTCGCTTGATAACGACAAGGTCGTGTCCACAGATGCGGACGTTAACTACGAGTGGATGAACCCGAAACACGATTGGGTGGAATCCAACCCCGAAACATTGATTGTCACGTATCTTCGTTCCAAGACTCATGCCATCACTTCCGAGGCGGCGCTCTCAGCCGCGGCGGCAGCGGTTACGCCCAGTAAGAATTCCTCACGGTCAAAGAAACGGGCCGAGTCGGCTCCAAACACCGAGTCGCTCGATTCCGGCCGACGCCAATATCTCGGCTACGTCATTCGCATTTTGTATGACGATAAATTGCAGACGGTTCGGGCCGACCCTCCACGCCTGATCAACGACGCGCCGAATTCTTCCCTCTCGCCGTGACGCAATTGCTCGTCGTGCATCGCGACCCCGAGATTGGGCGGGACCTGGTGCAACTGGTGAAAGATTATACTGGATACGAAAGTCTCCTCACCCACAGTGAAGGTGAAACTTTGTTCTGGTTGCGGCGGCAACCGGAAGTGCGGCCGCAGATTCTCCTAACACAACTTCAGGCACCGGGGCTGGATGGTTTTATCCTCGGCGCGTCGCTGGGCGAAATGTTCCCGGGGTTACAAACACTGTTCCTGCCCGCCTACGCCGCTTCCGTACAGCGCATGGAAGTGGCCGGCTCGAAAGTTTTTCCGGAACCAATCGACGGGGAACGACTAATCGCCACGATCGAGCGATCCATGCGGATGTTTTCCGGTGCGCCCGATCTTTTTCACGTTCTTGATATCTTGCAGATGTGCTGCCTTTCCGGCCGGAGCGGCGCCCTGCAAATGGTTTCGGGCGCGAACGTCGGCACCGTTTATTTGCGCGATGGCCAAATCGTGCACGCTGAGGCCGGCACAGAATGCGGAAACGACGCTTTGGTTGAAATCGTGAGCTGGGGCGAAATCGAATTTGCCTACGACCGTGCCGCCTCCCCCGGTGTTGAAACAGTTAGTAAGGCATGGAATGCATTGCTCCTCGATGCGCTGGAAGAAGGAAAGCGTCGCGCCCTGCCGGCCTGGCGGCAGCAAACCGGGTGAACGTTTTTCCAGAGCCCGCCGGTGAGATTCCTGCTCTATTCATAATCCCATGCAGTCGCTGAAACTCGCCGCTCTTTTTCTGCTTCTCGGTTTCGTCGCTGGTGCGGCCAATGCTCAGATTGAAGTGCAATTGAAATTCAGCCGCTTGCAATACATTGCCTACGAACCACTGCTCGCCACCGTCACTATTACTAATCGCGCCGGACGTGCCATTGATTTGCATGACGACGGCAGCGAACGCTGGTTCGGATTCGAAATTACCGGCCGCGATGGCCAGTCGGTCCCGGCTGATTCCTCGCAGAAGATGGAACCGCTACACATCGAAACCGGCCAGACTGTTAACCAAAAAATTAACCTCGCGAATCTGTATCCGATCCAGGATTTCGGGAACTATCACGTCCGCGCCCATGTCTATTTCTCTGATCTCGGCCGCTACTTTTATTCGCAGACCAAGGTGGTTGAAGTTACCGATGCACGTCCGATCTGGAAACAAAGTGTGGGCATTCCCGCGGATAGTGGTGCCGGCGGAGATAGCCGGACCTACTCCCTCCTGACGAATCGGTTTGCCGATCACACTTCACTCTATGTTCGAGTCGAAGATGAACGCCGCAATACCGTCTATGCCACCTACTCGCTCGGACACGTTATCGCCTTTGACGAACCGCACGCCGAAATCGATCGCGAAAACAAACTTCATGTCCTGCATTGCTCCGCCCCGCGCGCCTGGTCTTATGCGATCATCGGCTTGAACGGACAACTTCTCTCTCACTCGACCTTGCTCGAAACGAAATCGCGTCCCCATTTCAAGCGAACGGCTGATGGCGAAATCGCAGTCGTGGGCGGTATGACGGAGGCGACCGCCGCTCAAGCAGTGCGCAATGCTGTCCCGAAATTATCGACGCGCCCAAACGAGAAGCCGCGCGGCGACTGAGATATCGGCATCATGACGGCATGTTTGACGCGATCCGTTATTTGCTGCTTCGTGGCAATAGCCCTCGCCTCCACCGTATCAGCGCAGACGCGTTATAACACCGTTGTGATCGACGCCGGGCATGGTGGTTTTGATCGGGGCGGTATTCCCAGTCAACGGGTCCCGGAAAAAATGATGACCCTCGATGTCGCCCTCAAACTAAAACCGATCCTGGAAAAGGCGGGCTACAGAGTGGTCATGACGCGAAGCACTGACGTTTTCGTCCCGCTCGGCACCCGCGTGGCCATCGCCAATTCGTATCCCAACGCAATTTTCGTCTGTATCCATTTCAACTCCGCTTCACGGAGCGGAGCTAACGGGATCGAGACATATTTTTACAGCACGGAAAGCGCGCCCTTGGCCGCCAGTATTCATTCCGCTGTGGTCGGCGGCGCACGGTCGGAGAACCGCGGCGTTCGTCGCCGGGGCTATTTTGTTCTCCGCAGAACAACCGTTCCGGCTGTCCTGGTGGAATGCGGATTCCTCACCAACCCGGGCGAGGCGCAAGCCGCTCTAACTAATAGCTATCGGCAACAGCTCGCTCAGGAAATTGCCCGTGGCATTACCAATCGTCCCACCCTCGCGGCTCGTACCACCTATACTAATCAATCATCGAAAGTTGATGTTGGTTTGCAGCCTTTCCTCGATCAACGTTTCGTCCGGGAATCAAAAGCCCGGCGCCACCGGCATCATACAAGCTCAAAAAAGAAAAAGTCCTCCAGCACTGAGAAAAAGGAAGTAAGCTCCGAGGCACAGTGAACTCTCCGGTTGTTTCCTCGGCGCAGATGCGCGACGCAGAAAATGCGGCATTTGCGCGCGGCATCTCCGCCGAGCACCTGATGAATCAGGCCGGCAGCGGGATCGCAGAGACGGTGCAACGATTCTTTCCGCGCCCCGGCTATTGTCTGATCTTTTCCGGCAAGGGCAACAACGGCGGCGATGCACTCGTTGCCGCCGCGCACCTAAAGCGTGCCGGCTGGCATACCGATGTGCATCTTTCCTTTCCCGAATCAGAATGCAGCGAGCTGCTGCGCAAAAAGATTACGGAGTTCCGCGATACTCCCCCTGCTGTAGGGGCGGCCGTGTCGGCCGCAGATCTCGGCGGCACGCCCGCCCCTACCGTCATCCTCGACGGTTTGCTGGGGCTTGGATCGAAGCCGCCATTACGAGATCCAATTCTGGCGGCCTGTCGCGAAATCAATCGCTTACGCCTGCAACATAACGCGTTCGTCTTTGCGGTCGATCAGCCGACCGGCCTCGATGGCGATTCGGGAGAAGGCCGATCGCGATTGTGTTGTCGCCGATTTTACGGTCACCATCGCGGCGGCGAAGCGCGGCCTGCTTGCGGACAATGCGATCAATTTCGTCGGCCGTCTTGAAGTTGTCCCGTTGTCCGATCTTCCGCTCGAGACAGCTGACGAAACCGTTGCCTGCACCGCTTCACTGCGTGGTTTGTTGCCACGCCGCCAGTTCGAAGCCCACAAGAATCAATTCGGGCGCGTTGGTATTGTCGCCGGCTCGCGCGGCTTTGCCGGAGCCGCGACCATGTGTGCCTGGGGCGCGTTGCGTGGCGGCGCCGGGCTGGTCGAAGTCTTCGTGCCGGAAAATATCTACGAAATCGTCACTGCTGCCGCGCCGTTTGAATCGATGGTTAAACCAGTCAGGTCCTATCGCGATTTACTCGACGAAAAAATCGATGTTTGGGGAATCGGACCCGGACTGGGAAAAGAAAACGCCAGGGAAATTATCGACCTGGTTCAGCGCACCGAGAACGCGATGGTCGTTGATGCCGATGCTCTCAATATTATCTCGACAGAGGTCAGCATCCTGAAAAATTGTCGCGGCCCGCGTTTGCTCACACCGCATCCCGGCGAAATGAAACGTCTGGCCGGCGATCATAAAATCTCACGGGCTGAGCTCGCCAAAAATTTCACCGCCGAATTCCCGGTCACGCTTTTGTTAAAAGGAAGCCGCACCGTCGTCGCCGAAAACGGCAAACGAATCAGCTACAACACCACCGGCAATCCTGGGATGGCCACCGGCGGAATGGGCGATGTCCTCACCGGTGTTTGCGCGGCCCTGATCGCACAAAAACTTTCTCCTTTTGACGCTGCCCGCGTCGGCGCCTGGGTCTGCGGCCGCGCCGCTGAAATCGCAATATTCAATGGCGGTGAAAGTGAACAATCGCTTCTGCCGCGCGATGTCCTAACGAATCTTGGGCGCGCTTTTCGCGAACTGTAAGTCCGTAGTTCAGAGCCCAACGGTGTTACCGAAGCCGTTCGGCGACGCGAGAAAGCACATGATCGTCCTTGAGATGGTGTTTACTTGTCGTTAACAGTGTGGCAAGCGAGGCGCTTGCCCTACAAGTTCGCGCGGCACGCAGGAAATTGTAGGGCGGGCGCTCCGCCTGCCATCGGTTCTATTCATTGCGCCTTATCCTGACAGAGCTTCTGGAACGCGGGATCGCTGCGCAACGGGTCCCAGATGGGATCGAGCCGCAGCGCGGCCGGCGTAACCGGATATCCGTACAACCACCCCGAATAGGAAATGTGCGCGAGATGCGAGAGCAACTCAATGGCGCGACTGTGATCGCCCGAAAGTGTCGCCACGACGGCCATATTCTCGTCGGCAAAAGGCCCGACTGCCACGTCGCTTAATGAAGACGTGATTGTCTTCACGCGCTCGGCTTCCTTCCAAGCGGCAGCCTTATCACCGACGATAGCATAGGTCTGAGATAATATGACTGCCAGCCAATCATTGTCTGGTTGCTCGCGTATCAATTGCACCAGCCTGTCGCGAGTCTGCGCGGCTGTAGCTTGTGCCGCTGCCTTATCGCCGGCGACATGTTGCGCGAAGGCCAGGAAATAGCCAAAGACCGCTTCTTCTACTTCCGAACCGAATTCAAACTGCGCAAGGCGCGTTTTTAACAGCTGCACCGCTTCATCATTTTTTCGCTCGAGTCTCAGTTCGGTGACTTTTGCCCCAACTGCCTCATACGACGGAGTCATTGCATTGACATCGGCCAGATATTTGTCGGCTTCCGTCAAGTTGGCCTGCGCCTGGTACATCGCTGCTTTCGCGGCTTTAATTTCGACATCATCGGGCCGGATCTGCAAAGCTCGGTCAAGAAGCGAACGCGCTGTCTCGAATTGCCGCTGATCGCCGTAATTGAAAGCAACACGCAGTAACAACTCTGGATTGCGGGGATCAAGCACGAGCGCTTGCTCGGAATAGTCGGTCACTTTGTCCCATTGTCCCTCCCGCCGGGCGATGCTCGCTAACGAAGCTGGGACCTCACTGTTCCCGGGCAACAGTTTGGCGACGCGAAGAAAAGTTTCACGGGCGTGTTTGTAATCACGGAGCTCGTCATTTTGGTAATTTGCTAATGCCAGCAGAGTCTCCGGCGAGTTCGGCTGGAGCCTTTGCGCGCGTTCCAACGCGCCTTTGGCGTCGCCGAGGCGATCGCCAAAGGAGCTGTATAGCAATGAATACATTCGCGACAGTCGAGCCCAGGCGATCGCAAAATCCGGGTCGAGCTGGACCGCCCGTTTGTAGAAACTGATCGCCTTCTGCAATGGATAGACCGACAGCAAGCTTTCGCTTTCCGCCGCCAGTCCACGCAGATAAGCATCGTAAGCCTGCGGATTGCTCGTTGGTTTGAGCGCCAGCGCCTCTTGCTCATGGCCGGTAAGTTTTGCCTGTAATTGCTCGGCAATGGATTTGGCGATCTCGGTTTCGACAGCAAAGATGTCGGTCAACTTGCGATCGTAGGTGTCAGCCCAGATGTGCGCATCATTTTGAGCGTTGATCAGCTGCACGTTAACCCGCACCTGGTCGCCGACTTTCTGGACACTGCCTTCCACTAGATGCGCAACGCCGAGCTGCTTCGCGATTTCGCCAGGATTACCCGGCTTGCTTTGATACTGCGCGGTGGAAGTTCGCGAGATAACCTTTAGCTCATTGAGCTTGGCCAGACGCGTGAGAATCTCATCCTGAATACCAGTAGCGAAATAAGCGTTCGACTTGTCTTCGCTAAGATTTTCAAACGGCAACACCGCTACCGATTTCAGTGTAGCCGCCTCGCTGTGTCGAGGCGCGGCATGGTTCGCCGTATAACGTCCCAGCAAGAACAACGCGAGCGAGAGCGCCGCCGTGATCACAATCAAAGCAATCCAGCCGCGGGAGAACCTTTTGGACGTGCCTTGGTGCTTGCTTGAAGTCACGAGACTTCGCCTTTCGACCCGGACATGATTCTCGCGCCTTCCGAAGGGTGGATTGGGTCGCTGAGCTTCAGACTAAGAATCAAACTCGCCGCTCCAATATAGACCAGAGCAATGAATCCGAAGCTGGCGGTAAGGGAGTGGGTTCGATCGTTGAGAAAACCGATCATGTAAGGTCCAGCGAATGCCGCCAAGTTGTCCGATCGAATTAATGAGTCCGAAGAGTGGCGGCGGCCGCCGATTCACTCAGAATCGAGGTCGGCATCGACCAGAAGACCGGATAGGAACGCATACAAGAACCCACTGCCCAACAGCAAGAATGAAATCGTTAACCCAAAATTGTCGCACGACGGGCGATCAGCAATCCCATACATCAATCCTCGCAACCAGCAGCGGTAATCGCCGTATGCAAGCGTCGCTCCATGCACTCTTATCGGAGTGCCAGCCATTGCCGAGCATCCCGGCAATCCAATCAAAGCTGGAATTATCAGCAGCGCAGTTACTCCCCGGTCCGAGAATCCCGAAAGGCGCTTAACGAAGGTGGGTATCCAATAGATGTTCCCGAGCGTATCCCGACGGCTGCCAGGAAGACCAAGCAGCACAGGAACAACAAAACGTGTCGGTCACAGAACGCTTGCAGCGATCGTGTAGTCGTCGAATTTTCTTTTTCGCCTGTAGCTCGGTCTGCAATTCGGCGACGAGCCAGTGCTGCTCGTTATTAGGCAGCCAGCGCGCCTGCGACGGCCAATCCGTTAGATAAAAAAAGTGACGACTGCCGAGAATAATTGCGGGAATACCTTCCACAACAAAAAGCCAGCGCCATCCGGCCAGAGACCACCAATGAACTCCCAGTAGCCAACCGGCGATCGGAGAGCCGATCAACGAAGCGGTAGGAACCGCGATGTACAGGCAGGCAATCGCCCGGCCGCGATCACGCGAGCAAAACCAGTGCGTCAAATAGACAACCATTCCGGGAAAGAAGCTGGCTTCTGCAAGTCCCAGGAAGAAACGGGCGGCATAGAACTGTGCCGGCGCTATGGACGAAACCGGTCAGGATCGTAATTACTCCCCACGAGATCATGATTCGCGCTATCCACTTTCTCGCACTCCAGCGTTCAACAATGACGGCTCCCGGTATCTCGAACAAAACGTAGGCCAGGTAGAACATACCCACGCCGAGACCATAGACACGATCGCTGAAGCCCAGGTCGACGCTCATTCTGAGATTGGCGAAGGAAACATTGACGCGATCAAGGTAATTCACGACGTAAATGACGAACACGAAAGGAAGCAGCCGGCAGGCAACTCGGCGCCGCGCTCGCGTGCCAAGCTCTGCTAAGGGTAAGATCGTCATTGCGAGTGGCAACTTTACATGGCTATCACCCGATAGGCCTTCTCTGCCAGGTTACGCCTGCTGATTCGAAGAGAGAACGCAGCGCCGCTTGCAACTTTATAAATGTTACGCCGTCTTCAGTTCAGTGAAGAAGTTTGCAGTGGCTCTTCATGGGTTACCGCCCGCGACCTTTTGCACGAGCGCTTCGAACCGTGGATCGCCACGCAGTGGATCGAGGTACGGATCAACCCTGATAAAGTTAATCTCAAAACCTGTTTGCTCGCGTGCATCCTTTTCGAGCCAGTCCAGCGCCTGATCTTTCTCTCCCAGCGCGAGGTGGATCACCGCGAAACTGTAACCGGAGATGTAACGCGTCTTTGCGATCTCAGTAAGTTTGGCCAACATCTCGCGCGCTTCAGTCTGCTTTCCTGTGCTCGCCATGGCATGGCCGACGAACGCGAGCACACGCGGGTCGTCGTTTAACTCCGCTGCTCTTTGAAATTCAACGATGGCCTCGTCTGGCGAGCCCTTTAATTCCAACGCCAATCCGAGCTGCCGATGCGCCCAATAAAAGTCCGGCTCCATCTCCAAAGTATTGCGCAACTCCGCGATTGCTTCGTCGTAGCGCCGTTCCGTCATGTACATGTAAACCGTGGCAACGTCGGTATGACCAATCGGCGAGACCGGATCAAGCTCGACGGCCCGCTTCGCTTCCACAAGAGCGTGGTCGAATTGACCGAGCGCTAAAAGCGTTAATCTGCCGTACCATTGATGCGCCGTCGGATAATTGGGGTTGAGTTGAATACTTCGTTCAAACTCGCTGACTGATTTGCCCAATTCCAAGTAACGAAAAAACACATTGGCCATAGAGGTATGTGCTTCGGCGAGCGTATCATCCAGTTGCAGCGCCTTTTCCGCGGCCGCCTTGGCACGCGGGTAATAGTCCTTCGGCGTACCTGCTCCATAAACTGGAATCAGCGCGCAGCTGTCGGCGATCCCGGTGTAGGCGAGTGCAAAATTTGGGTCCTTCTCGACCGCTTGTTGAAAGTAGCTCAGGGCTTTCTTGAGGTTCTGCCCGGTGCGTCTGTTCCAAAGATAGCGACCCTGGAGATAGAATTGATGGGCTTCCGAATCTGCTGTCGGCTTGGATGGAGATGAGCGCGTTCTTCAGAACCAGTAAGCTTCGCCTGTAACTTCTCGGCGATTGTTTTCGCAATGTCGCTTTCGATTTGGTAAAAACATCCGTCAGTCTTCCGGTCGAAAGTATCAGCCCAGAGATGGTGCATTGTCCGTGTCGGCCTTATACTAACTGGACATTCACGCGCACCTGTATCAGCCGTGCGCTGCACGCTGCCTTGCAGAATGTTTGCGACGCCGAGTTGGTTGGCGATCGCTGGTAGGTCATCAGGTGCGCTTTTGAAATGTTGCGTCGAAATGACACGAGATCACTTTCAATTGCCCTATCTTTGCCAGTCGCGTGATGATTTCGTCCTGAATCCCGGCGGCGAAATAGGCGTTATCCGGATTGCCACTGAGGTTCTCGAACGGGAGCACGGCCAGCGACTTTTCCGAGATCGATTGGTTGACTTGAGTGGCTGGTAGGCGCTTGCCTGCGCCCACTTCGTTTGAAATGCTGCGCTGCGCCGAATAGCGGCCGAGAACAAAAAGGCCAACCGAAAGAACCGCCGCAATCATGACGATGTAAATCCACACTGCGCCGCGCGAGCGCTTCTCCGCCTCATCCACCGCTTCCGCGCGCTTGATTCCTTCGGGCGTTAGCTCAAACGCCCAGGCAATAATCAGCGCAACCGGAAATCCGATCGCGATGAGCAATACGATCAAGTCGAACTGCCCCAGTTCGGGATTTCGAAAAACGGGAAAGACCTGGGTCGCGATCTGAATCAATAACCAGCCCACCACCGCGTAGGCGATCGCGACCTTGTAAACGTTGCGCCGCTTTAGCTCGGCGAAGAAGTTCTTCGGGTTCATGGCGATGTCTTGTACGCATAGAGCACCGTGGTCTTCGGCGCGAAAACCTTTGCGACAAGCGCTTCGAAACGCGGATCGCCACGGAGCGGGTCGAGCAACGGATCGACTTTAATGAAGGTGATAAGTGGACACGCGTAGTCTGCGATACTTTGCTCCAACCATCGAATAGCGTCGTCGCTATTTCCAAGCGAGGGAGACGAGAGCGAAGCCAGTATGCGCGCACGTAACGGTTCTGGCTGAGTTCTTACAGTTCAGCCAGCATTAGCACAGCCGCATCTTTGTGCCTGATTGCGCATAGGCAGCGGCGAGCAACACCAGAGCAGATAGATCATCACTCAACTGCTGCGCCTTTATGTATTCAATAATCGCTCCTGTCGATATCGCCCTTTAGCTGCAAGCGCCATACCTAAGGCGTAATGAGCGTAATAAAAGTCAGGATCAATCTCCAGAGTATTGCGCAATTGCCGATCGCTTCATCGTACCGGCGCGCCTAGATCAGGTCTGAACCCAAGTTTGTCATGATGATAGGCGAGAGAGGATCAAGCTCCATAGAGCGTTTTACCTCTGCGATCGCTTCATCGAACCGGCCCTGGCGATAAGCGGCAATAGCCATACCAATGGTGCGCAGTAGCGTAGTTTGGATTTCAGCTCAATCGCGCGCTGAAATTCCGTTATCGAACCAGCGATATCGACGTCTAGAATGAACAACATGAAAGCAAGCCACGGTGTGCGCTTCAGCCAGAGAATCATCCAGCTGCAGCGCTTTCTCGCAGCAGTCTTGCTTTCGGGAAGACACTCTCGCGGCGCTGTCGAGGTATAGAACGGCAAGAAGACATACGCCTCGGCTAGGCCGACATAAGCGAGAGCGTAATTCGGGTCGCGCTCAATCGCCTGCTCATAAAATAGCGATTGTCTGTCAGATGTTGTCGCCACTGCGTCTATTCCAAAGAAAGCGTCCTTTAAGATAAAGTTGGTAGCGCCTCGATGTCGCTCGTCGGCTGCGCCGCATGGATCTGCTTTTCTGAACCAGTCAGCTTCGCTTGTAGCGTATCGGCGATCGTTTTGGCGATGTCGCTTTCGACAGCGAAAATGTCAGTCAGTTTGCGATCGTAAGTATCCGCCCAAAGATGAGCGTCGTTCGGCGCTTTGATTAACTGGACATTGACGCGCACATGGTCAGCGGTGCGTTGCACGCTGCCTTCCAGGATGTTTGCAACGCCGAGTTGCTTCGCGATCTCGCGCAAATTATCCGGTGCACTCTTGAACGCTGGGTGGAAGTGCGTGAGACCACTTTCAGATCGCGCGATCTTCGCCAAGGCGAGCGAGAATCTCATCCTGAATTCCATCAGCGAAATAAGCGTTTCAGGGTTACCGCTTAAGTTATCGAACGGAAGGACGGCAATAGACTTTGTCCGGCACCTCTGCCGAGACGCTCTGCTTGCTGGTCGCAGTATAACGACCGAAGAAAAACAAACTCAACAGAGATCGCGCCGGCTATGATGACAACATAAATCCAGGCGCGATTGCGCGGTGTTTTTGTCGGCAATTGGTCCGCAAATTCCGTTCGCTTCAAACCCTCTGGCGTCAGCTCAAACGCCCATGCGATGATGAGAGCGATGGGAAATCCAATCGCGATCAGCATTATCGACCAACCGCATCGCCCAGTTTGGAATCTCGAGGAACGGAAAAATCTGCGTCGCTACCTGAATCAGCAGCCACGCGATGACCGCGTAGGCGATCGCGACCTTGTAAACATTGCGCCGCTTCAGTTCGGCGAAAAAACTCCGGAAGTTCACTGCGGTCTTTTCCTCGCAGAGTTTTTGAAAAGCGGGATCGGTGCGCAAAGGGTCCCAGAATGGATCGAGCTTAAAAAGTGCCGGCGTAACAGGCGTCCGTTGTAAAGCCAGCTACCATATGGCGTTTGTAACAACCGTATGAGAGTCGAGATCGCACGGCTATTTTCGGCGAAGATCATCTGAATTAGGGCCAAGCTCTCTTCGAAGCCAGGTCCCTCCATCGATCTTTAGCACTTGGCAAAACCATGATTGCACGTTCCGCTTCTTTTAGGGCCGAGTCTTTGTTCCCAAGAACGGCGTAACTTGCGGATAACAATGCCGCAAACCTCGCGTTGTCTTGTTGATCTTTGTAGAGCGGATCGAGTGTGTTGCGGGCCTGTTCAGCAGCAGCTTTTGCGTTAGCGGTGTCGCCAGCAAGGCGCTCGACCATAGCGAGCGTCACCTGATAAGTGCCCTTCTCGATCTGGAAAGCAAAGTGGAATTGAGCCTGTCGGGCTTGCAACAACCGGACGGCCTCACCGAGATTCCGTTCAAGTCTCAATTGAGTGACCTTGCTTTGAAAGGCCACGTCCGAATTCGTTTGCGCGTTTATCTCCACTAAGAACTTAGCGGCTTCTTGCAGATTACCTTCGGCCTGATAAATGCTGGCCTTTCCCGACAGCAGATCGGGATCGTTGGGAAGAATGTCCAGCGCTCGATCGTAAAGCTTTAGCGCGGCTGGGAATTGTCGAAGCATGATGTAAGTGAATGCCGCAGCGTCAAGTAACTCCGCGTTGCGCGGATCGAGCGTGAGGGCTTCTTCCCAGTAGGCAACGCTTTCATCCCAGTGTCCCTCGCGTCGGGTAACATACCCGAGAGCAATTGGGACCTCACTGTTACCTGGTAACATTTTGCGGACGCTCTTTAAATGTTGTTTTGGCGAGCACGTAATCACGTAGCACCCGATATTGGAAATAACCCAAGGAGAGCAGCGTTTCGGGCGAGTTCCGGCTGGAGTTTCTGCGCATTCTCTAAAGCTTCTTTTGGCCGCATCGCGGCGAGCGGCAGTTGTATCGACACGTAGGAAGTAAACCAGCGCGTGCGCACGAGAAAGTCGGGCCCAAGCGAGCGCGAAGTTCGGGTCAAGCTGCACCGCCCGCTCAAAAAAACCGATGGCTTTCCATAGGGCACCGCCCGAGTGCCGCTACGTGCATCAAAAGCCAGGCCGCGCAGATACGCATCGTAAGCCTCCGGATTGTTTGTCGGTTTAACTGCTAACGCTTGCTCATCGCGACCGGTGAGCTTCGCTTGCAACGACTCTGCGATTCCTTTGGCGATCTCGCTTTCGACGCCAAAGATGTCAGTCAACTTCCGATCATAAGTCTCGGCCCAGAGATGGGAATCAGTTTGCGCGTTAACCAACTGCACATTGACCCGCACCTGATCGCCCGCTTTTTGCACGCTACCCTCAAGAATGTTCGCGACGCCAAGCTGCTTCGCGATCTCGGAGAGATTGCGAGGCTTGCTCTGATACGGTTGCGTGGACGTGCGCGAAATCACTTTTAAGTCTGCGATCTTGGCCAGCCGCGTCAGGATCTCTTCCTGAATGCCATCAGCAAAATAAGCGTTTGCTTTGTCCTCACTCAGATTCTCGAATGGCAGAACCGCGATGCTTTTCTCCAGAGATGAAGAAACTGCCGGGGAAACATTGGGATGAAGGCGTTGGAAAACCAGGATCCCAATGACGAGCAGCAGGACAGCGATGATAAAAAAATCAAGTTTGCGACCGGTCTTGCGCGTAACCGATTTGCTAACATCGACATCTTCTGCACGCTTGATTCCTTCCGGCGTCAGCTCGAACGCCCAGGCGAGAATCAGCGCTACGGGAAATCCGATAACGAGCAGCAACACCACAAGACGCACTGCCCAATTCGGAATTTCGAAGAACGGAAAAATCTGACTCGCGATCTGCATCAGCAGCCACGCAACGACTGCGTAGGCGATCGCGACCTTGTAAACATTGCGCCGCTTCAGCTCAGCGAAGAAGATCGGCAGATTCACAATCGGATACTTGTCGCGGGTGGAATAACTTTATCGGTCAGTGCTTGGAAACGTGGATCGCCCCGTAGGGGATCGAGCAGCGCTCAACTTTGATACGCGTAGATTTCGGGAAAGCGATCTTGATAACTTTGTTCGAGCCAGCGGAGTGCCTCATTATTTGTCGCCGAGTCCGAGATAAAGAAGAGCGAAGCTGTAGGCTGAGACGTAGCGCGCTCTGAGATAACGCCTTCATCTGATCAGTATTTTGATCGCTTCCGTCTTATTGCCGGAGACGGCAAAAACGTGACCAAGCAATGCCAACACCCGAGGATCATCATTTAATTCTCGCGCCTTTTGATATTCCTTAATCGCTGCCGGTAAATCGCCTTTTACCTCAAGGACACAGCCGAGATGTCGATGAGCGAAGAAAAAATTAGAATCCATCTCCAAGGTTTTATGCAACTGCTCAACTGCTTCATCGTAGCGGCGTGCGAAATAATAAGTCCTGCCGAGATCCGAGTTGATGATGAGTGAGAGAGGATCAAGCTCGAGAGCGCGCTTTACCTCGCTGATCGCTTCATCGAATCTCCCTTGCGCTGCAAAATAGACGATGCCATACCATTGATGCGCAGTCGCGTAGTTCGGGTTCAGCTCAATCGCTCGTTGAAATTCTCTGGCCGCCTGAACGAAATCAAAGTCATAGTAGCAGAGCGATGCGGCTAGTGAACTGTGAGCCTCGGCCAGAGGTATCGTCCAGCGCGAGAGCTTTCCTGGCGGCCGCCTCCGCCTTTGAAAAAGATTCTCGCGGACTGACTGCCGTGACAGCCGGGAGCAAAGCATAAGCGTCTGCAACTCCGGCGTAGGCCAGTGCGTGTTTCGGGTCTGCTGCGATCGCTTGATTGAAGTAATCGATCGATTTCTCCACATCACTGCCGGTACGCTTGTTCCAGAAATAGCGACCTTTGAGATAAAGCTGGTGCGCCTCGAGATTCTCGGTTGGCCGCGCCGCAATGGTATGTTCCTCGGAGCCGGTGAGTTTCGCTTTGAGCGTGTCGGCAATCGTCTTGGCAATTTCGCTTTCAACTGCAAAAATGTCAGTCAACTTGCGATCGTAGGTATCGGCTCAGAGATGCGCGTCTGTCGTCGCTTTAATTAGCTGCACATTGATGCGCACTTGTTCGCCTGCGCGTTGGACACTGCCTTCGAGGATATTCGCAACTCCGAGCTTGTTTGCGATTTCTGGCAAATTGCCCGGAGAACTCAGGTAGCGCGCAGTCGAAGTTCGCGAGATTACTTTCAAATCAGCGACCTTTGCCAGCCGCGTGAGAATTTCTTCCTGAATGCCATCTGTGAAATAGGCGTTGTCGGGATCGCGACTGAGGTTTTCGAATGGAAGAACCGCAATATCTCTTCTCTGGAATCGCCAAGGTAGCTGCATTCGAGCCGGCGTTCGCCCTTCTCGATGCACTCTGATGCGAAAAGAACCAGAATCCTGCGGCCAGCGCCGCGATGATTACAAACGCGGCGATGATTGACGATGGTTTTTGCCAACTACTGAAAGCCAGGGATTTCGCTGCCCCTTTCCCAACAAGGTGTGCCTCACCTCGTGTGAATTTTTCCGGTAACTCCGGGTTTCCGATTTCGTCGCTGTAGAAATTGATAAGGGTAATTCTTTCGCTGTGCTTCACCTCTGCTTCGCCGAGATCATGCAACAGCGGCTGCCATTGCCGGTAGTGCGCCAGGTCCTCAGCACGCGCTTTGATAACAAAATGTGCCCCGCATTACCGCAATCGATCACCCGTTGCGCGGTATTAATTCCGGCGCCGGTGAGATTGGAACGATAGTTTACGTCTTTGATCTGATTGACCGGTCCACTGTGAATCCCCATACGCAATCGCAGTTGCGGGTAATTCCGCAACGCTCGACTGATTTCCACCGCGCATTGCACTGGCGCTTCCGGCCTGCGCGAGAAGACCAGCACCATCCCATCACGGGTGGGAAGTCGGATCAATTCGTCCGCCGCTTCCGCTTTGCGAAACTGATCGGTGCTTCGGACAATTTGATTTAATTCTCGCAGTATTTCTGCCTGCTCATTAATCAGCAGCTTGGAAAAGCGGACGATGTCCATGAACAACACATGGGAGATTTCGAAGTGCAAATCGGGTTCGAGCTCAGCCGCTATCGGTCAAGCGTAAACACTACGCCGCTTTAGGCTCGGACAAAAATCTTGAGCATATTCACGGAGTGTCTCGGTCAGAGTTGCGTCGCTTCAGCTCGGAAAAGAAAGACCCTGGGTTCATGCTCACCGCGCAGACATATGCTTCTTTTGGTGAGAAGAAAGACAGGATTGTGCAGGATCGTTTCTCAATCCAATCCTGTTAATCCTGTCTAGTTCCCCAGGTTCTTTCCGCTAACGAGCTTCTGAAAACGCGGATCGTTCCGAATCGGATCCCATTCCCATCGGTGTTTCAGATCGTTGACCGTGATGCTGTAGTCGACGCTATCCACCGCTCCCGGCGTTTTCAGAAGTCGTTCGATTAACGGAATGGCGAGTTCTTTTTCCCCGACCCGCGCATAGATGAGTGCGAGGTAACAATTCATGATCGCGCCGTCGACGGCATCTTTCGATTCGGGCTTCAACTCCACTGCCCGCCTGCCTTCGCGAATGGCGTCATCTTTTCGACCGGCAAAGGCATAGAACCAACCGAGATTAGCGTGGCGATCTGCGCTTAAGGGCGCCTCCTCGGCCGCTTTTTCAAAACTCGGCCGCGCTAGTTCAAACAATTTCTGAGCGTCCGCCTGTCTTCCCTCGGCCAGCTCAATCAGACCTTGAAGAAAACTTTTCGGGGTTGCGCCCGAAGGGGTGTACGAGATTTCGTTAAGATCAGACTTTTGCAAAACATTGCGCGCCGAGCCAAAATCGCGATCGATCATCGCCACGTCCCACCGGCACGACGTTACTGAACCGTCAGGATCGGTTCCTGCCGGCACCTGGCTGAGCATGGATTTGAGTGGGCCCGTGTCACCCTTCCACCAAAAATCGACATAACCGCTTTGAATTTTCGCAACCAGTGAGGCGGGTGCCATCGTTCGCATTTGCATTGCCCAACGAGCCGCTTCCGGCCAGCGCCGCTGCGCGGTGTTGGTAAAGACAAGTTCGCGAACGGTATTTGGATTTTGCGGATCGGTCTTCTGAACTCTTTCGTATTCTTGGAGAGACTCCTGCCATTTTCCCTGCCGGCGTTTTATCGACGCAATCAAGCGCCCGATTTCCGCGTCGCTGGGGGACAATGTCGCCGCGGCTCCGAACTCCGCGAGCGCGCGCTCATAATCCTCGTCGAGCCAATAAGCACATTGCCCCAGAGCCAGGTGCGCCTCGGCTAGATTTGGCTGCAAACGCAATGCCAGCTCGGCTTCGGCGAGCGCCTTTGATTTCCAACTGTCAAGCGGCTCGTAATAGTGATAAATCTGCGCTCGCGTCGATGCCAGTCGTGCGTGCGCCAGTGCGAAATCTGGATCGAGCGCGATCGCCTGGCCATAGAATTGCTCCGCTTTGTTTAAATCCTCCAGCAAAGTGTCGGGATTGCGCGCGATTTGATTGGCTCGCAAATAAAACACGTAAGCCTCCGAGTTCTCCGTCGGTTTCGTTTCCACTCGCGCTTTTTCATCCGGACTGAGAGTGACACGGAGCGCTTCAGCAATCTCGGCCGCGAGCTCGCCTTGCAGGCCTAACGAATCGGCCAGGGTGCGGTCATAGCGGTTTGCCCACTGATGTCGATCGGTCAGCGCATCGATCAATTGCACCGTCACCACAACGCGATTGCCTTCGCGACGAACGCTACCTTCCAGAATGTTGGCAATCCCGAGCGCTTGTCCAATCTCCCGCAAATTGTGCACCGCCGCACCTCGATAACCCATCACGCTGGTGCGACTGATCACGCGCAAATCTTTGATCCTGGCCAGACTGGTCAGGATGTCGTCCTGGATGCCATCGGCAAAAAATGCGTTCTCCTTATCGTCGCTGAAATTTTCGAATGGAAGAACCGCAATCCCTTTTGCGTCCATCGTCTGCGTTTCCATCGGACGCCGCAGCAATCGATCGCGCAGGAGAAGAAAGCCGAGGCCAATGGCAACGAGCGCAATGAGCGAACCGAAAATGAGCGTGTTCCTCCGCTTCGCCTGCCCTCGCCGCGCCAGCATGGCTCTGGCCTCGCGTTCCCGCTGAATCTTCGCCGGAACCTGCGGATTACCCAGGCTATCGTTGTAAAGATTTACCACCCGAACACTGACGCCGTGTTTGACCGTCACTTCGCCCAGTTCATGCAGGTGTGGGCGCCAGCGTTCGTGGTTTTCCAAATCTTCCGCCACATGTTTGCTCAAGAGAATGTGACCGGCATCGCCGCAATCCATCACCCGCTGCGCGATGTTGATTCCCGCGCCCGCGATGTTGGCGCGTTCGTTCACGTCACTCACTTCGTTCACCGGACCGCTATGAATTCCCATGCGAACCTGAAACCGCGGCTCCGCTCTTTAGCGCCTCGGCGATCTCCAGCGCGCATTGCGCGGGAGCTTCCGGACTATTGCGAAAAATCAAGGCGATGCCGTCGCCTGTCGGTAAGCGCAAGAGCGCGCCGGCTGCATCCGCCGCGCGGAACTGCTCGGTATTGCGCACGATCTCGTTTAATTCGCGCAGGACTTCGCTCTGCTCGTTGTGCAACAGCTTTGAGTAACCGACAATATCGGTGAGTAAAACATGCGCGATCTCCAGCTTGAGATACCGGCTCGTTTCCCCACTCATTATCCTTTTCGCGCGCGCGAATTTCTGAACCCGCCAGTCACCTTACAGTTGTCCGCCGAAATTTCTTTCGAACAAGAGGTTTTCCGGCCCACGAAAGATACTAGAAACACGAAAAGAAATAGATTGTATTGCATTGCTGAAGACAGCCCCGAATGCTTTCGGCCTCACAACATCGAGGCAAAAGGCAATACGTTCGCATTTTACTTTTGTGTCATTTCGCGTGATTCGTGGGCAGAACAAAAAAGCTCGGATAGATTGCATCGGTGCTTCGTTTATGAAACCTACATAATCGTCTCTTGTCTTCTGAAAAATTCTCCTAATTCGTCGAAAAAAAACGAACTAAATCCAGTTCTCCCAATAAAAAAGCTCGACCTGCAAAACTGCGACCGATAATTTTAGTTCCCGAGCTGGAAAGCCTTTCGTAACCACGGCGGATGGCAGGGTATTAGGAGGACCTGTTCCGAAAGGCGCAATTTTCGGCGCCATTACTCGCAATGATTAAACAACAATCCGTATTGCGGCAGGACAAGAAAGGTAGCCGGCGGCAAATTAAGATGAGTGATTTGCCACCGAAAAGGAACCAAAAAGGCGGAAGCTCCGGGAAAATAGTGGGCTCCGAGAACGGAAACTCTGCAATCCCAACCTCGCTCCAGGAATTTCTCAGTCGCGATTCGTTATCTATTAATTCGAACTGATTTCATCCAAACTTGGAGGGCTCGAGCTGTAAACGCCAGTCCGGCTCGGGCCGCCTTAACTAATTTGGGACACGACAGCGCGTGTCCCTCCAGAAAATATTCGACCGCGCGACGAGCGCCGCTCACTGTTAGTGGAACTTCCCAAGCGTATCGTCCCGGCAAACGCTGCCGCCGAAAACGCTATCTTCTTTTGTATTTCCATTCCTGGCTTCTTGGTTTCCAGATTTCTTTGTAAACCGCACGCGCGTTTCCCTCCAAATTTCGTGTAATCCGTGTATTTCGTGGGCTCAAGTCCTCGTTCCAATCATTGAAAAACGGTTGCGTCGTTGTGCGGGCAACGCAGCTTGTTCGTTCTTATGCGCGTTTTTTCATCTCCTGTTCTTTTTCGATTCCTCCTCGCATTTGCCGTGGTGCCGCTCGCATCAGCCGAGAATTTGCCGAATACGACACGGCTGTTGCGTTTTCCCACCACTAACGGCCAGCAAATCGTCTTCTGTTACGGAGGCGAACTTTACACCGTCGCTAAAGATGGCGGTGTCGCGCGCCGCTTAACGAGCGGGCCCGGCTACACTTCGTTCCCGCGCTTCTCCGCCGACGGAACACAGCTCGCATTCACTTCGCAATACGACGGCAACACCGAAGTCTATGTCATGCCGAGTGAAGGTGGCGCGCCCAAGCGACTAACCACTTCAGCGACACTCGGCCGCGACGATATCTCGGACCGAATGGGACCAAACAATCTGGTTATGACTTGGGAAAATACCAAGCCACTGGTCGTCTTCCGGTCGCGCATGAAGTCGTTCAACGATTTCATCGGCCAGCTGTTCACCGTGGGACTTGACGCAGAATTGCCGCAGCAACTTCCGGTACCGCGCGGAGGTTTCGTCTCCTTTTCGCCGGACGATTCGAAAATGGCGTTCAATCGGGTCTTCCGAGAGTTCCGAACCTGGAAACATTACCGCGGCGGAATGGCGGATGACATTTGGATCTACGATTTCAAGAATGGCGCTTCCGAGAATCTCACCAACAATCCGGCGCAAGATATCTGCCCGATGTGGGGACCCGATAATCGCATTTACTTCATCTCCGATCGCGACGGCCGGATGAATCTATTTTCGATTGATCTCGCCAGCAAAGAACTCAAACAGCTAACCAACTTCAAGGATTTCGACATTAAGTTCCCATCCATCGGCAAGGATGCGATCGTCTTCGAAGAAGCTGGTTACATCTGGCGTTACGATCTGACCAGCGGCAAGGCCGCGCCGGTGCCGATCGACATCAAGGAGGATCTCGCTTCCGGGCGCCAAGCATTCGTCGATGCTTCAAAACATATTCAATCAGTCAATCTCGCTCCCGACGGAGAGCGCGTAATCGTAGTGGCGCGCGGCGAGCTTTTCTCCGCGCCGAAGAAAGAAGGCACTGCACGTAACCTCAGCAAAACTTCAAACGCACACGAGCGCGACGCCGTCTGGTCGCCAGACGGCAAATGGATTGCCTACAATTCCGATGCTACGGGTGAGAACGAATTGTATATCCGTTCGCAGGACGGCAAGGGACAGCCGAGGCAAGTAACGAGCGGAGCCGATACCTACTACTATCAACTGGTTTGGTCGCCCGATAGTAAAAAACTACTATGGTCCGATCGCCTGCAACGGCTGCGTTACGTTGATGTAACGACAAAAGCGGTTACTGAAGTTGATAAAGATAAATGGGGCGAGATTCAATCCTACGATTGGTCGCCCGACAGCCAGTGGATTGCCTGGGCGCGCCCGGAACAGAACGATCTCCCGAGAGTTTATCTTTATTCCGTTGCGAACAAGCAACAGACGCCTGTTACCGATGAATGGTATGGATCGACCAACGTCGCTTTCAGTGACGACGGTAAATACCTTTTGCTGGCATCAGCCCGCGACTTCAAACCCACTTTCGGCGCGGAGGAATTCGAAAATGTTTATCTCGACATGGAGCGGATTTATCTCATCACCCTGGCAAAAGATACCGAACCGCCCTTGGCCCCGCGCAGCGATGAAGTAGGAAATGCGGAAGAAAAACGCACGAAGGAGAAAGAAAAGGAAGGCGAAGAGAAAAAGACCGAAGAGAAGAAATCACCGTCGCCCTCCCCTTCGGTATCTCCCAAGATCCGGTGAGATAAAAAAGAAGCCGATCGTAGTTAAGGTTGATGTTGATGGTATTCACGATCGTATTTCCGGCGTTGAAGTTGTTCCGGGCAACTACAGCAATATTCGAATGGTGGATGATCGCATTTTCTATCTCCGCCGGACCGTCGCTGACGATACCACGGATGACGAAGACGATCAGGATGGGCGCGATCGGAAAGCGCACCTTTGCGTTTATAGCATGGAGGACCGGAAAGAGACCGTCCTGGGTGATGTAAATAGCTATCAGATCTCGGATGATGGCAAACGGATGCTCGTCAAAATTAAGAAAGACTACGCCATCATCGATCTCCCCAAGGACAAGCTGGAGACGAAAGATCATGAGCTGAAACTCGCTGGACTGGACATGCAGCTCGATAAACACGCGGAGTGGAATCAGATCTACTTCGAGTGTTGGCGGCAGATGCGCGATTTCTTTTATGCCCCGAACATGAATGGCACCGATTGGAAAGCGATCCGTGACAAGTACGCCGCACTCCTGCCCTTCGTGAATCATCGCAACGATCTCACTTATCTTCTCGGTGAGCTGATTGGCGAGTTAAACAGCGGGCACACCTACGTCGGCGGCGGAGAACGGCCTGAGACTCCGCGCATCAAACTGGGATTACTCGGAGCTGAGTTATCGCGTGATCCGGCAAGTAAAGCCTATCGCATTGATCGCATTCTTCCCGGCGAAAACTGGGACAAGCACACTCGTTCGCCGCTCACCGCACAAGGTGTGAACGTGAAAGTTGGGGATTACATCCTTGCCATTAACGGCACACCCGTTTCGGGGTTGGCCAACCTCTACGACGGATTAATCGGAGCCGCAGATAAACAAGTAATCCTGCGGGTTAATTCGAAACCAAGTGAGGACGGAGCGCGTGACGTGACGGTAGTGCCCACGGCGGACGAATCGCCTCTCTACTACCTGGCGTGGGTGCAGCAAAACATCGATTACGTGACCAAGAAGACGAATGGCGAAGTTGGTTACCTCCATATTCCCGACATGGGCAGGCCCGGCTTAAATGAATTTACCAAGCTCTACTTCCCACAGATTCGAAAGAAAGCGTTGATCGTTGATGTGCGCGGCAACGGCGGCGGATTCGTCTCACCTCTTGTCATCGAGCGACTACGGCGCGCGCTTGTCATGGTTGGGATCGCCCGTAACGGCATGCCGCAGACCGATCCACCTCAAACCTTTGTCGGCCCGATGGTTACCCTGATCAACGAGTTCTCCGCTTCGGACGGTGATATCTTCCCCTATCGTTTTAAGGCACTTGGACTCGGTAAGTTGATCGGGAAACGGACCTGGGGTGGCGTAGTTGGAATTCGCGAATCACTTCCTCTGGCGGATGACGGACAATTCTTCAAGCCAGAATTCGCGATCTATTCCAAGGACGGCAAAGATTGGATCGTCGAAGGCCACGGCGTTGATCCCGACATTGTAGTAGACAATGATCCGGGCAAAGAATTTAAGGGCGAAGACCAGCAACTCGATCGAGCTATTCAGGAAATTCAAGAAGAGCTAAAGACGAAACGCTACGAATTGCCGCCGAGTCCTCCTTTCCCGAATCGCAACCAAACCCCCAGTCCGTAAAGCAATGTTGCGACGCTCTTTGAATGTGGGAGAGACCTCAGTGTCCCGACGCAGAGATGCCGCGGCGCCAAGGCCGCTCTCACACTGCGAGGAGTGAACGAGCTTCCACGTTTTCCTTTACTGGATCCGCCACCCGGCGAGATCGGTCGCATGGCCAATGCCGCAGTTGAATTGATGGCGGAATATCTTGGCACCATTCGCGATCGCCGCCTCTATCCTCACACCAGTTCCCGACAAATACGCGAACAACTCGATCGCTCGTTGCCCGCAGAAGGGACCGATTTTGAGCAACTGCTCGACGCAATCCGCAAACCTTTGCTCGAGTTCAGCCGACACAATGGTCATCCACGAATGTTCGGTTACGTACAAGCGCCCGGCACCGCCATTGCCGCAATCGCCGATCTCCTCGCCTCCACCTTGAATGCGAACCTCACGGCATGGCGTTCCGCCCCGGCCGCGGTCGAGATGGAACGGCTCACGATTGATTGGATCAAACAAATCGTTGGTTTCGATCCGAATGCGGCCGGTCTTTTTGTCAGCGGCGGATCGATGGCCAACATGGCCGCACTCGCCGCCGCGCGACGCGCCAAAGCGCCGCCGGAAATTTCAAACGAAGGCGCGCAGTCGTGCTCGCACGCGTTGCGTGTTTATGCTTCTGAAGAAGTTCATCATTCCATTGTTAAAGCAGCGGCACTACTCGGTATCGGACGCGACAACGTCCGCATGATTGGCGTCGATGAACGGTATAAGATCAATCTCGATGCGCTTGTGGCCGCAATCGAAGAAGATCGCGCAGCCGACCATTTGCCGATTTGCGTGGTCGCTAATGCGGGAACGGTCGCGACCGGCGCCTTTGATCCACTCGCGCAAATCAGCGAAATCGCGCGGCGATACAATCTTTGGTTACACGTGGACGCCGCTTACGGCGGATTTGCTGCGCTCGCACCGACAACCCGGCCATTGTTTACTTCCATCGCTCAAGCAGATTCGGTCGCGCTCGATCCACACAAATGGCTTTATCTTCCGGTCGATTGCGGCTGCATCTTGTATCGTGATCCTGAAACAGCCCGCACAACGTTTGCCCACGAGGCGGAATACACTCGCGTCATCGGACAAGAGGCCGACGAAGCTTTTGCATTTTGGGATTACGGACCGGAGTTGTCGCGCCGCTTTCGTGCACTCAAAGTCTGGATGCTGTTGAAAGGCGTCGGCCTGCAGGCATTGAGCGACGCAATCGAGAAGGACCTGGCTTGCGCGCGTTATTTCGAAAAGTTGGTGCGAGAAAGCGATGACTTCGAGATGCTCGCGCCAGTCGAGCTATCCATCTTCTGCTTCCGCCATCTGCCGCACCAATTAAAGGACATTCCGGTCGATGAGAACGAACGCCGCATCCGCGAAGAAAAGCTCGACCTGCACAACGAGCGTTTACTTTTGGCTCTGCAACACGATGGCAGCTCCTATCTTTCCAACGCGCGTCTCCGCGGCCGCTTTGCGTTGCGCGGCTGCGTCATGAATTATCGGACGACGTTACGCGACATGGAAATCCTGCTCGATGATTTACGCCGCGTCGCCGTGGGCGGTGCTGCTATCGGAACATAGGCCTGTGGCCTGTGTGCCCAGCGGACATTCTATCCGCTGTGACCTTCGAGTGTTCAGCGCAGTGAAACTACGCTGGGCGCACAGACTGCAACTTTAAGTCTACGTTCCGTTGCGGTTGGCGAATCGGTGCCTTCCCACACAAGCAGATTCCTCGACTTCGCCCGGAATCACAGGAGTGGCGCCGGACGAGTTTGCCTGAACTGTCGTGCTGTCGCTTCGCCACGACGTGCTAGATTATCGGATGCCGTTTCAGTTGGAATCCAATTATAGACCGCGGGGCGACCAGGGGCAGGCGATTGCCAAACTGACGAAGTCGCTCGAGGTGGGCAATCGGCATCAGACTTTGCTTGGCGTGACCGGCTCCGGCAAGACATTCACAATGGCGAATGTCATTCGGGAGATCGATCGGCCGACCCTGGTCATTTCGCACAACAAAACGCTGGCGGCGCAGCTTTACTCGGAGTTCAAACAATTTTTCCCGCGCAACGCGGTCGAGTACTTCGTCAGCTACTTCGATTACTACCAGCCGGAAGCCTACATCCCCCGTTCCGATACTTACATCGAAAAGGACTCCTCCATTAACGAAGAGATCGAGCGCTTGCGTTTGTCTGCCACGAGTGCGCTTCTCAGCCGACGCGACGTTATCGTGGTAGCCAGTGTTTCCTGCATCTACGGCATCACCTCGCCCGAGGATTACGAACGGATGCTGCTAACGGTAAAGCGGGGACAACACACGTCCCGTGAAGCTGTGCTCGGACGGCTCGTCGACATGCTCTACGAGCGCAACGATATGAATTTCTCGCGCGGACGTTTCCGTGTCCGCGGCGACGTGGTCGAAGTTTATCCGGCGACGGCCGATGAAGAAGCGGTGCGAATCGAATTTTTTGGTGATGAGATTGATGCTATCACCCGCTTTGATCCACTGACTGGCCACGCGCGCGAAGCACTGAATCTGATCACTTTTTTTCCGGCAAAACAGTTCGTCACTCCGGCCGATAAGTTAAACCGCGCGCTAACGACAATCAGGGCGGAACTGGACGATCGGATCAAGGTGTTGGAATCGCAGAACAAGCTTCTGGAAGCACAACGCTTGAAAATGCGGACCGAGTACGATCTCGAGATGTTGCAGGAGATGGGATTTTGCAGTGGGATCGAAAATTATTCGCGGCACTTGAGCGGACGACCGCCCGGCTCAAAGCCTTACACCATCATCGATTTCTTCCCGAGAGACTTTTTGACTGTGATCGACGAGTCGCATGCGACGATTCCGCAAATTGGCGGCATGTATGAAGGCGATAAGTCGCGCAAAACGGTACTCGTTGAGTATGGGTTCCGTCTGCCGAGCGCGCTCGATAACCGGCCATTGAACTTTCCGGAGTTCATGAAGCTGACCAACCAACTGGTTTACGTCAGCGCCACGCCGGCGGAATTCGAGATTGGGAACAGCGTCGTGGGCAACAACGGATACGTGCCGCACAAACGCGCGCGCATCGGTGAGGACGAGCTGGTACCGTTTGTGTTGCCCGGGGAAAACACGTCCAATCTCCGAATCAGATCGGGCGGGACGCCCGATCGCCCCAGAGGCAAGATGCCTGTGCTACTTTCCCGGACCGACGAAGCGCCAGAACAATTTGATGTTCATACTTCGGGGAAACCCTTGGTGGTGGAACAAATCATTCGTCCGACGGGTTTGCTTGATCCGAGAATCACAATTCGCGGACTAAAGAATCAAATCGACGATACCATCGAGCTTTGCCGCCAACGGGTGGAACAGCAGGAACGCGTGCTAGTTACGACCCTGACCAAGCGCACGGCCGAGGATCTGGCCGATTATCTGCGGGATGTCGGACTAAAAGTCCGCTATTTGCACAGCGATATCGATACCATCGAGCGCGTCGAGATTCTGCGTGGACTGCGAGCCGCCGATTTCGACATTCTTGTCGGGATCAATCTGCTGCGCGAAGGACTCGATCTTCCCGAAGTCTCATTAGTTTGCATTCTCGATGCCGACAAGGAAGGCTTTCTGCGCAGCCAGACATCCCTGATTCAAACAGCCGGGCGCGCCGCACGCCATGTCAACGGCGAAGTGGTTTTGTTCGCCGATCAGGTTACCGACAGCATGCAGGCGTTGATTTCGATTTCGGAATACCGGCGGACCAAACAGACCGAATACAACGAGAAACATGGAATCACGCCACAGACGGTGCGAAGGGCGGTGCAGGAAAGTTTGCACACGATTTTGCGTGGGCGCGAGATTGCTTCCTCGGTCATCAACGAAGCGGGCGGCAACTTCGATCTGACCGAACTGCTGCGGGAGCTCGAAGACGAAATGCAGCGCGCCTCCGCTAATCTCGAGTTCGAGCGAGCGGCGCTTCTGCGCGATCAAATCATGGAAGTAAAGAGCGGCACCGGGCTAACGAAAATCGAACCGAAACGCCGCCCGGTGAAATACACGCGCAACAACGGGCGAAGACGCTCGCGGGTATAAGTTGCGACCTCGGGGCGCTGGCCTCGCATTGCCGGTCATCCCGAGCGCCAGTCGAGGGATCCCGCCATGAAAGCTTTAAGGTAACGCATCGGGATCCCTCGACTGAGCTCGGGATGACCTGTTTCGAAATCGGCTCTCGCACGAGATTAGCTGCGCTCAACGCGATGCGCGTTCGACCGATCGTTTTCATTCTGTTCGTCAGCCTGCTCACGCGAACGGCGCCCGCCCAGACTGGCCTCAACTCGCTACCCGAAGTTGAATTCTCCCAACTGAGCCAGCGCGATCCGAATCCGCTCGGGGAAAAAGCGCTCAGCATTAATCCGACGCAATGGAAACATGGTGAGACCGAGCATTTTATTTATCACTTCGCGCATACTTATGTGGCCACGCCGATCTCGGTCGAAGCGGAATTTCACTATCGTGTCGTGGCGAAAGAGCTGGAGCGCGACCAACCACTGACCGATATCAAATCGAACGTCTATATTTTCGAACGTCCGGAGGATTGGCAGCAGTTTCAGGGTCTGGGCGAACTCGAACGATGGACTGGCGGCATCCATTCGCAGGGCAGTCTGTTTATTCTTCGCAATCCGGAACAAAAATTTTCCGGAAATGTGCTCGGGCACGAGATCGTCCATCTCGTTCTTCACCGATTCTATTCCGATGGCATTCCCTGTTGGTTGAATGAAGGGATTGCTCAATACATTTCCAAATCGGCACACGCCAGCTATCAGCGCGCGCGCGGTTACATCTCCAAACCGCACTCCGAAGCAGTCGCGGCCGACGACATCATTGCGCTGGCAACCCTCGCGCGCTTAACCCGGCCGCCGTCGGACCGCGTCGAAACTTTTTATGATGAATCGGAGCGGCTGGTGCGCTTTTTGGTTACGACCGATAAGCCGAGCTTTCTGGCACTGCTCGATGCGTTGGGGCGGCATCAGCCGTTCGAAACTGCGCTGCCGCGAACTTATCCCACAAGGTTTGGGAGTATCGCAGCCTTGGAAGAAAAATTCCGCGAATACGCGGCCAAGGATTTCGGCACGACCTTGCAGCAGGCGGAAGAGTGACGGACGCGGTGCGCGCCCTTGACAAGAAGGACAGAATTTACAGGATTGTGCAGGATTCCCAGGAAGACTGCCTCTTAGCCCAATCCTGTCTATCCTATCGGCAGGATGCCACGATTCGCTTGCTGAAACGCGCGGAGTTTGCGATGAAATAAGCTTCGAATGCCGAAAGCCAAAACCAAAACGGCGACTGCGAACATTCGCGCGATCGTCGGTTCCGACGAAGCGAAGGTAAAACGCGAAGCCGCTGAGCTGGCGCAAAAATTGGCGCCGGCGGAAGCAGGCGAGTTTGGTCTCGAGATCATTGATGGCGCGGCCGACAATGTGGAGGGGGCTGCGACCGCGATTCGGTCCACCATCGCTGCGCTGCAAACGCTCCCGTTTTTCGGTGGCGGCAAATTAGTCTGGCTCAAGAGCGCGAATTTTCTCTCCGACGACGTGAGAGGAAAATCGGCCAACGTCCTCGAGCCGCTGGAAGAGCTCGGTGACATCCTTTCCAGCGGACTTCCAAACGATGTCACCTTTCTCGTTAGCGCGATCGATCCGGACAAGCGTCGATCGTTTTACAAGACGCTGACCAAGCTGGCGGAGATTCAGATTTTTGATGAGCCCGATCTGAATCGGAGCGGTTGGGAAGAAAATGCAGGCGAGATCGTGCGCGCCGAAGCAAAGAAACGCGGCCTGAAATTTGAAGACGAAGCGTTGGAGCTTTTTGTGCTTTCCACCGGCGGGGACTCGGGCGTGGTTGCGAACGAGCTGGAAAAGCTGGCGCTTTACGGGCCGAAGGGCGCGATCACGGTCGAAGAGGTGCGAGCATTGGTCCCGATTTCACGGGCAGCGGTGATTTTCGAACTTGGCAATGCGCTGGCTCGGCGCAACGCCACTCTCGCGCTCAGCCTCGTGCGGGATCTACTCGATCAAGGCGAAACCGCCATCGGCATTTTACTCGCGACTCTTCTGCCGACGATCCGCAATCTTCTTCTGGCGAAGGACCTGATGGAACGTCATCGTCTCACCCGGCCGCAGGCGCCATTTGCTTTCATTTCAACGCTCAATCGTTTGCCGGCGAAAGAGACCGAACATTTGCCACGAAAAAAAGATGGCGCCATTAACGGCTACGCTCTCGGCATCGCCGCGATGAATGCGCATCGTTTCGAAACGAACCAATTGGTTCGGGGAATGGAAGCATGTTTGCAGGCAAATTTAGAGCTGGTGACGACGCAGTTGGACCAGGAACTGGTGCTGACCGAAGTGGTGGTGAAGTTGCTGAAGGATTAAATTGTAGCGGCGGTCTATGACCGCCGATTTTCTAGATCCGACGCTCACAGAGCGCCGCTACAGCGCTCGCCCGCGTATTTCCGCGCCATCTATTCATCTGTGCAGCGTGTCGCCACGTTTGTGTCAAACGGCGATGCGCAAAGAGTCCGATCTCTGCGGCCGACACGGCCGCCTCTACATCTCTTCGCGCTTGGCGCGGCGAGCGCCGCTACAAGTTTTAAGCTGGCGCCACGGGATGACGACGCAGCGCTATTCGGGCACGTACTTCCGCGCCATCGGTCCGACGTAAGGAATGTCCCAGCGCGATCCCGAAAATGCCTTGATCATCGCGATCACCATGATGACAAGAAAACCCAGATGGACGAGCGCCTGAATGATGGCCCAGAGGAAAACCAATACCGCCCCCAGCGCCGGGATAGAACCAAAAATATCGAAAACCACTCGCGAGATGATGTTAAATAACAGCCACGCAGCGCCAAAGATGATCGACTGCATCGCGTAAAAGCGCACAAAATTGTCGTGTTTCTCCAGGAACCAAAAAATGAGGCCACCTACCAGTGGAATACAGGCCAGCGCGGCGGCAATGTTGGACGGCAGCCCGGTCGATTGTGTTGTTGGATTGGTGACGTTCGTTGAAGGTTCGGGCGGATTGGGGGGCGTTGCTTCCGGTGGAGAAGGCGGTGAGGTCGGCTCGAAAGGATCAGCCATGGTACTGTTAGATGAAATAGAGCGGTTGTTTGTCAAGTGAACTCCGACGCCATCGAGATTTCCGGGAATGGTTTTCGGTATCCGGCGTTCGTCGGCCGTGGACTGATTGCAAAAGCGGGCGAGATCGCGCGACGCGTCATCGATCGTAACCGTTGCGCCATTATTGCCGATCAAACTTCCGCACGATTGTTCGGCGATCGGGTGTCTGAAAACTTCAGTTCGAAAAAATTTTTATCGAAACTGATCACGATCGCAGCGGGCGAAAAATCGAAGTCGCTCACGCAGGTGGAGAAGATTTGCGATGAGATGATCAAGGCAGGCTTCGATCGCAGCTCGTTTGTGATTGGATTAGGCGGCGGCGTGATCGGCGATATTTCGGGATTTGTCGCGGCCATTTTTCAGCGCGGCATCCCGCATATTCAGATTCCGACGACGCTGCTCGCGATGGTCGACAGCTCGATTGGTGGAAAAACCGGAGTCAATCTGCAGGCCGGGAAAAACCTGGTCGGAGTGATTCATCATCCCGCGCTGATCATCTGCGACGTTGACGCTCTGGAAAGTCTGCCACCGCAGGATTTACGTCAGGGTTACGCAGAAATCATCAAGCACGCCATCATTCGCGATGCCGAGATGTTCCGTGATCTGTCATCCCGAGCGTTAGCCGAGGGATCCCGTGGCGAAAGCTTAAAGGTAGCGCAACGGGATCCCTCGACTTCGCTTCGCTTCGCTCGGGATGACGAGATGGTTGAACTGATCCGGCGCAACATTGCGATCAAGGCCCGGATTGTGTCAGTGGACGATCGAGAAACGTCTGGTGAACGCGCGTTACTGAATTTTGGTCACACCGTCGGGCACGGAATCGAGCGCGCCACGGATTTTAGGATTCCGCACGGCGATTGCATCAGTATTGGGATGGTTGCGGCCTGCGCCATTTCGATGAAACGGGCCGCGCTTTCCGCAAACCAACGGGAGGAGGTAGTCGCTCTGCTCGAGAAATTTAGCTTGCCGACGCAACTGCCGGCCGAGGTCGATCGCGAGAAAATCATCGACGCGATTGCGCACGATAAGAAATTTTCCGCCGGCAAAATTCGATTTGTGGTCACGCCGAAAATCGGTGAAGCGCACGTTTCGAGCGACGTAACGATGGATGATATTCGGGCAGCGATTGGGGAGCTTTAACTCTGGGGAGCGCAGGCTGCTAGCCGAAACAATCTTGAAAGAATTTTCGTCGGCAAGCTGCCGACGGATGCAGGCTGGCAGCCTGCGCTCCCCAGAGAAAAGCTACGGCACGCGAACTTTGCGGCAATATTCCGCCAGCCCATCCGCGACGGCCTGGGCGTACTCGCGAAAGATACTTTTCCGCTGCACCCCGTTAAACTCGCGAGTGCCATCGTAGTCGCCCGCTTCCATTCGCGCGAAGCCTTCGGTGCTGTTCATGACATAAGGCTCGAAATAAATCACCGGGCAGCGAAAAACGCGGGTGGCCAGAAGATTGCGCGCATAGACGTAGCCGCTTGTTCCTACTTTTGTGACAGTGTCGGTAGTATATTGGTAAGGTGGCAATCCAGTTTCTTGAGCAAACGTCGTCGCCATTGCATCGGCCAGCGGCAATTCTTCTTCGTACGCGCGACTGAGTAAGCGCCGCACCATTTCGTAGCGCACGTCATCGTGCACGATCTCGTCCGGCAAATACGACCCGTTGATCAGCACATGAAAATGATTGCGATCAATCAAGATTGGATCTTTCGGGTCGCCCCAGCCTTCGGCGTTGAAATGCAGACACAACACCAGGTCAGGCTGCAATTTCATGTTCACCTTCTTCGCCCGATAACGAATTTCACTTTGTCGATAAAATAACAGCTCGCTTTGCCAGCGAATTGATTTCTCCTTGTCAGCGTCGTCGGCTTCGTAATTTGCGCGCGGCTCGGTCACTCCGGTCCTGGCCAGCACTTCCCTGGCAATTTCACGAAAGTCATCCGGCCGAAGAGGCGTTATCGGACGATCGTGCCGCCGGGCGAAGGAAACTTCGGCACCGAGCGCCTGTAGCTTTGGCGCCAAAATTCTTGCGACCCGCCAGGTCAGCTCGCCTTCCTCAACCGGCGGCTGATCACCGACCTGAAACCATCGCTCCTCCATCTTGGCCCAGCGGCCGCCAAGGTGGCCCGGATCGAGCGCGACATTCAAACCACGCAGCGGTCGCTTCTGGGAAGCGGCCCCGAGCTTATCGATGCGCCGCCAGTAGTGAGCCGGAAGCTTGCGCGGCGTTTCCTTGGCAAAACGAAAAGTGAAAGACGTCTGCGCGGCGGCGTCCTCCACGATCCGCGCCGAATCATCGCCAATTTGAACAAGGTCGTCATAGCCGCGAGTGGCATAAACATTTTGTAGCAAGCGCGTGAAATCGTCCCGAATCATCGTCTCCTGATAGCGCTCGAGCGTCGACCAGCGGGGCTTATCCCCCACCGGGCTGATGTCCGCCGCCAGCAGCTGAGTCGCCTGGAGCAGCCCAAAAAGAAGAAGAAAGCGACGGAGCATCTGGACTTCGCGTTCATTAATCACGATGATTGACGAATGCTAACGATTCTTTTCCTGGGCGATATCGTTGGCGAACCCGGCCGCAACGCCGTGATTTCGCGGCTGCCAGAGTTGAAAGCGAAATACGGGGTCGATTTTATTATCGTAAACGGCGAGAACGCGGCCGGCGGTCGCGGCATTACCGGAAAAATCACGATCGATCTGCTCCGTTCCGGGGTTTCCGTTATTACCACGGGGGATCACATCTGGGACCAGAAAGAAATTTCCGCCTTCATCGAGACCGAACCTCGGTTGCTACGCCCAATCAATTACCCGGAAGGGGCCCCGGGGCACGGCTCGATCGTATTGGAAACTACCCAGGGCAAGGTGGGTGTGATTAACGTACAATGCCGCACGTTCATGCTCCCGATTCTGGAGAATCCGTTCCGCGTCATGCAGGCGGCGGTTGAGAAAATGCGGACCGAAACTTCCGTCATCGTGGTTGATGTTCATGGCGAGACCACGAGCGAAAAAATTGCGCTCGGCCGTTTTTTGGCCGGCAAAGTTTCGGCCGTTCTCGGCACTCACACCCACGTGCAGACAGCGGACGAACAGATTTTCCCGGGCGGGACAGCTTTCCTTTGTGACGCCGGAATGTGCGGACCGGTGAATTCAATCATAGGTCGCGCCGTCGAACCAATCGTGCAGCGTTTCATTTCAAATCTGCCGGCACAATTCCCGGTCGCGACTGGCGAGGTGCGATTGCGCGGAGCTCTGGTCGAGATTGACGAGACAACCGGACGGGCTCTTCGTATTAGCCGGATAGATGAAGCGGCGGCGAGTTCGGGAGAATCACAATCCGAGGGGATGTTGGAAAACGAATATAAAAATGAGCAAGAGAACGGTTGACAGGCGGCGCGCATTCGGCGCATTTGTCTGCCCACAATTTCTTCTACGGAAAGGGAGATGCGTTATATGAAAGTATGGAGTCTGCCAATAGTGGGGTTCGCCTTCGCGGCGACGATGGTACTTGGACAGGGCAACCAGGAAGCGGCTAAGCTCACCCGCGAAGGAATCGAGGCGTCGAAAGCGAAAGATTGGGACAAAGCCATCGCTGCTTTCAGAAAGGCGGCGCAGCTGGAAGGGCACTATGCCCCCAATCTGGCCTCGGCGTTGCAGCAGCGCGCTACCATTTACGTGAGCCAGAAGAAATTTCAGGAAGCGATTGCCGATTATTCCGAGGCTTTGAAAATAAAATCAGATGACCCCAATGTCTATGAGCGGCGTGCTTATGCCGAGATGCAATTGAAGGATTACGACAAGGCGCTGCACGATTACAACGAGGCAATCAAGCACAGCCCGGAGGAAGCGAAGTATTATCAGGTGCGCGCGCTCATTTACCAGAACAAGGGTGACTTTAAAGCCGCGCTGGCCGACACCGAGAAAACGCTCAAGCTCGATCCGGGTAATGCAGACGCGCAATCGCGGAAGAAATTTCTGGATGCGAAATTGCACGGGACCCCGACGCCTGTGCCAATGCCATCCGGCCCGATTCGTAATCCAAACGCACCGTCGGCAGCGGCTGCTGGCGGAACACCAGCGCCGGGCAAGCCGTAACAAGGGGACGGTTATCTCCGAAGATTAGGAAGAAAAGGAAGAGGAAGAGTTATCCTACCCCTGCGGATTACTTCCGTTCGGCGAAGCTTCTTCGACAACGGGCGGTGGCAGGAACCGCCGTTTGCGCCGGTTCGCCGGTAACGGCGACAACGTCATCGTAATGTTCCGGCCCGCCATCTTCGGTTCCATTTCCACCTGCGACATCCCGGCCAGATCGCTCTTCACTTTTGCCATCAGTTGCATCCCAAATTCCTGATGCGCCATTTCGCGCCCCCGAAATTGCAATTGCACCCGCACCTTGTTGCCGCGATCGAGAAATTCTTCGCCGTGCCGAATCTTTGTCAGGTAATCATGCTCATCGATGTTTACCCGAAACTTGATTTCCTTCAGCTTCGCTGCCGGGGACGATTTTCGATCCTTCTCCTGTTTCGCAATATCGTAACGGTACTTCCCGAAATCGACGATCTTGCACACCGGCGGATTTGCCGTTGGCGCGATTTCAACAAGATCCAGCTCCAGACTTTGTGCTTTGCGCAAGGCGTCGGACAACTTCATGACGCCGAGTTGTTCTCCAGTCGATCCCATGATCACCCGTACCTCGCGGGCGCGAATTCGACCATTTACACGAACTTGTAGTTGCAGAATTTAGACTCCGTTCGGCGAAACGAGAGTGCTGCGCATCGCCGTTGTTTCATTTTCGCAAATCCGCCATCGCTTGGACACGACGGCAGAGCACTCGACATCGATACCGCTGCGAAGACGGCATCGACGGGCCCGCAATTCCGCGAGCCGGAGGAAAGTTGTAGCCACAATGGAACAGTCGCAAGGTGATTCTATTGAGCAGGTGCCGCGCCGAAATGAGCGGCATAAGTGGCGTAGGCGGTAGCGTCGTCAATCATCGAATCCAAAGTGGCAGCGATCGGTTCTAATTTTATCACACCCGAGAAGATTGCGCGATCACCAATTTCAGTATCAATCAGAAAGGTAGGCCGTTGGCTTGCCTTCAGCTCCTGCCATTCCACTGTGCTCTGACGTATCCGTTTTTCGATTTCCGGCGAACGCGCCCGCTCCGCCAGTTTGGCTTTATCCAAGCCGGACGCGTGGGCTCCCACTTCCGCTGCCACTTCGATATCACGAATAGCCTTTGATCCCTCGCGCAGGATCGAGTGGGAAAGGGCCAGGCGCACCTTGTCATCTTTGATTCCAAGATCACGCGCCGCTTCCGCCACCAAATTGGCCGGCAAATATTCGGGTAACACCGGCTCGTACGAATCGCTCCGCAACATGAAGGGCGAGCGATTCATCAATCCGCTGCGCCGGTAATACCATTCCTCTTGCTTGCGCGATTTTGGCAAGCCCGCCGGATCCATGAGCGCAATTTTCCAGTCGAACTCCACCCTATCGGCGTACCGACGTTTTAATTCAGCCCAGGTCGGCTGCGACCAGAAACACCACGACGACATCACATCCAGATAATTCGTAATCGAAATGCGCACTCGCCAAATCTCGGCAGAAATCGCTCGGCGCAAAGCAACTTTCGTGTGACGTCGTGGCACAGGCAGCTTAGGCAATCCGGCTCGGATCCTGTGGGCCAACGGGCATCTTGCCCGTTGATCATCGATCACAGGAGGAAACTCCGAAAGCTTTCGCGAGCGGGCGGAGAAAACGGATCATCATCTGATTTGTCATTTCTCATTCACCTGCCGCGCCGCAGCCTTGGCGAAGGCGGGTCATTCGATGCTCGATGTTGGGCGTTCGATGTTCGATGTTTGCTTTTTGGCTCTTGCCCTCCGCCGATTCCTTCTTTCGCTCCCTGCTTCAATGCTTTAACTCTTCAACGCTTCAACGCCGCAACCATGTAAGGTTTAACCATTTAAGGTTTTGACGCCTATCCCATGGAGCTCAATCACGTCCTCCTATTCACCGCCGTCGCGACATCAGCGTTGATTCTGCTCCAGGCTTTTCAACCCCAAACTCCGGGCGCCCGCGCCCGAGCGGGCATCGTCCTGATCGCGTCCGCTCTTTGCTGGCTGTTGGCCCGATCAATTGCCGGCTGGCTCTCTGCGATCATCTGGTGCGCGCTTTTGATGGTGCCAGCATTCCTCAGGCATCGCGCCCAGGCTGCACGCTTCCCGCATCATCAAAGCCGGAGGGCGACCGTCATTCTATCGCCGATCGTTCTCACCTTAATCATCATCAACATCGCGGTCTTCATTCTCGAACTTCTCGCCGGCGGCTCAACCAACGAGCTGACCCTGCATCGCCTCGGCGAGCTCGATACCAGCTCAGTAATCTATCGACATGAATACTGGCGCCTTTTCGCCGCTCTCTTTCTCCATTACGGACCGATCCACATCTTCTTTAACCTCTTTGCCCTTCTTCTTCTCGGTCCACCGCTCGAACGACAAATCGGCGGCCTGCTTTTCTTTGTTTGCTACGCGGTGTCGGGGCTCGGATCGAGCATTGCGGTCGTCTTACTAACGAGACTAAGACTCCTCGATCCCGTGCAACTCGTCGGCGCCTCCGGCTGCATCATGGGCGTCGTCGGAACCTGGGCCGGTTTTCTCCTTCGCCACCGTCACCTTCCCCTCGCTCGACAACGTTTGCGCAACATCTTCGTCATCGTCCTTCTCCAATTGGCCTTCGATGTCGTTACTCCGCGGGTCAGCATGTCCGCTCACCTCGGCGGCCTCTTCACCGGCTTCCTCCTCGGCCTCATCGTTCCCGCACGGTCCCGATTCTAGATACCAGAATTAACAAGCAGGGCGCTAAGGGCTTTGACTCCCTCGCTTCAACCTTTCAACCCTTCAACCTTTGACAGCGAGGACATCTTTCCATCGCCGCGCCCGCAATTTGCTGCTTTTCCGTTTCGTGACAAAATCGCGATGTTGGCCCTTTTCCCGCCATGCCGAACTTCCACTCCTATAATATAGTACCGACCCTTCCCGCCGCCCTCGAGCCGCTCCGCGAAGTCAGCTTCAATGTCTGGTGGACGTGGGAGCCTTCCGCCCGTCGCCTTTTCCGTCATCTCGACCCCGAGCTTTGGAACCGGACCAATCACAACCCCGTCCGCATGCTCCAGCTCTCCCGTCAGGCCCGGCTGGAAGAACTCGCCACCGACAAAACTTTTCTCCGCGAACTCAAACAGGTTTACGACGCTTTCCAAAAATATCTCGCCCGCAAGGATACCTACGGAAAAACTGGCGCCGGTGCGGCCCTGCAAAAACCAGTCGCGTATTTCTCGGCCGAATTCGGATTCCACGAGTCAATCCCGAACTATTCCGGCGGTCTCGGCATTCTCTCCGGTGACCATTGCAAATCCGCCAGCGACCTCGACCTCAATTTCGTCGCCATCGGCCTCCTCTACCGCCACGGATATTTCCGGCAGGAAATCGACAAGGACGGCATCCAGCACGCCATCAGTTTGAATCAAAGTTTTCATCACCTGCCCATCCGCGAAGTTCGGCGCGACGATCGCGCCCTGCTGGTAACGGTGCGCATTCTCGACCGCGACGTTTACGCGCGCCTTTGGGAACTTCACGTCGGGCGGGTGAAACTTTACCTGCTCGACACCGACATCCCCGAGAACAATACGGAAGATCGTCGCATCACCGCCGAGCTTTACGGCGGCGACCTCGAAATGCGAATGCGCCAGGAAATCGTGCTCGGGATTGGCGGCGTCAACGCCCTTAACGCTCTCGGGATCGAGCCGGAAGTCTTTCACATGAACGAAGGACATTCCGCGTTCCTTGGGCTCGAGCGGATTCGGCGGCTCGTCGCGGAGAAGAAGCTGAATTTCTATGCCGCACTTCAAGTGGCCGCTTCGGCAAATGTCTTCACCACCCACACTCCGGTCCCGGCGGGCAACGATTCGTTCCCGCGCGACATGATGCGCAAATATTTCGGCAGTTTCGCCACCGAAGTCGGGTTGCCTTTCGACGAATTTTTCTCCTTCGGCCAAACCCGTCTCAACGCCACCGATCCATTTAGCATGACGATTCTGGCGCTGCGATTAAGCCGGCATTCCAACGGCGTCAGCAAACTCCACGGCGAAGTCAGTCGCGGCCTGTGGAAAGACGTTTGGACCGGCGTGCCCGAACACGAGGTCCCGATCACCAGTGTAACTAACGGGATTCATACCAAAACCTGGCTGGCTCCGGAATTTCTCGAACTCTACAACAAGTATCTCGGTGATTGGGAAGAGAATCTGACCAACGAAGATTTCTGGCGCCGGGTGATCGATATTCCAGACGCTGTTCTCTGGGACGCGCACCAGAAGTTAAAGTTGCGCCTGGTGCAGTTCGTACGTGATCGGGTCAAAGCGCAACGCGAACGCATGGGCGAATCGCCCGAGTCCATTCGCGCCGCTAATCGCATTCTCGATCCGGAGATTCTCACCATCGGTTTCGCGCGGCGTTTCGCGACCTACAAACGCGGCGCGCTGCTGTTCACCGATAAGGATCGCCTCCACAAATTGCTAAACGATTCCACCCGACCGGTACAATTCATTTTCGCCGGCAAGGCGCATCCGCGCGACGAGGGCGGCAAGGCGCTCATCCAGGAAGTCTACAAATTATCGCGCGAATCCGGGTTTCATAATCGCATTGTCTTCGTCGAGGACTACGACACCTACATCGCGCGGCGACTAACTCAGGGCGTCGATTTGTGGCTGAACAATCCGTTGCGTCCCTTAGAGGCGAGCGGCACCAGCGGAATGAAAACGCCACCGAACGGGGGACTTAACCTCAGCGTGCTCGATGGCTGGTGGGGCGAGGGCTTCAATGGAAACAACGGCTGGGCCATCGGCGCCGAGATCAAAGGCGGCAGCGTCGAATTCCAAAGCGAAGTCGATGCCGCCAGTCTCTATCAGTTGCTCGAAAACCAGATCATCCCGCTCTATTACGCCAAGCCCGACGGCAAACTTCCGCTCGCCTGGCTTCAGTTGATGCGCGAATCCATCCGCAGCGTTACGCCGGAGTTCAATACCCATCGCATGGTCAAGGAATACACCGAGCGGCTTTATGTTCCGGCGGCGCAGGCTTATCGCGAGTTTTTGCAAAACGATTGCGCGGCAGCCAGCGACTTGAGCCAGTGGAAATCGCGTATCCGCAAAGATTGGCCGCAGGTGAAGATCGATCAGGTCGAGGTCAACAACAAGGACCGACAAAATATTCCCGTCGGTGAATCGTTAGAAGTAAGCGCCCGCGTTCATCTCGGCGCAGTCGATCCGCAACACGTCCGAGTCGAGGCCTATCATGGCGAAGCCGACAACGGCGGAATCAAAAACCCAGCGATAACGACGTTGAACCAGGCCGGCCAGAACGGCGACGGCAGTTATTTATATCGCGGCTCGGTTCCCGCCAGTGAATCCGGCGCTTACGGCTTCAGCGTCCGCGTCCTTCCCACCCATCCGCATCTCCAGCAAGACCACGAGCTCCGTCTGATTACGTGGTCGTGAGCGACCACGTAGCGAAGGGCACAGCGCTAAGAGCCTAGGGAAGCAGCGACGATGCTCTTGCTCATATTCTTGCTCATGCTCGTGCTCGTCAGGATTCTCTGACTTCTGTTTTCCTTTCCCCGACAGCTGACAACCGTTAACTGATAACCGATAATAATGCCCCGCCCCTCCGCAGCGCTTGCGTTTGGCGTCATGACATTAATGCTGCGAAATGCAAAGGACCGCGTTCGCGATCAAAGCTGAAGTTAGCGATCCACAGGCGAAGACGTTCGCGTTTAAAGCGCAGAAGACGATGTATGGTGGCAAGCACATTGCCAAAGGCGACACGGTCTTCATCTTTGCGAGCGAGAACGAGGGCGGGCAAGGTCTCATCTCGCGTGGGGTCGTCACCTCCGCCGAAGCGGTCCCAAAGAAACGCGGCGTCCTCCGGCAAACGCCGCGCGTCAGCATCACCATCAGACGCACCGCGCTGGCGAAACGGCGCCTGGGACGTAGCGAGCTGAAACCTTTTAGCAACTGGAACGACGGCCGGCCGGAGACGGAGCTCAATTTCAAATTCTATCGTCAGGCAACGAACAAGATCATCGGCATCTCGAATGAAACGACCGCATTTCTTGGCAAATTGTTTTAATCGCCGCGGTTGAGAACCCCACTTATCAATTCTCAGTTTTCACTTCTCATCTCTCGCTGAAGCGTTCAGCTTGTCACAAGGCTCCGTGTTTTACTTCGACATTCGGATGTTCGGCGTTCGGCGTTCGGTGTTCGGCCTTTTCGATAGTCATGTGGTCTGTGCTGCGCACCAGTCAGCAAGTCGAGTGAAACAAACCACCCACCGGCTGGGTTTGGGCCAGCTCGTTGTAATGCTGTACTGCCACGGTGGTTTCCTCGATATGATAGGTAATCCCTAGTTCGCGCAGCAGCTGGAGCGTTTCGGGGCAAGTCTGAAGCGCCAGCTGCATCCCGCGCGAGAGGATGACCACTCTGCTTCCGTGATCGAGTAACTCCTGGATATCAGCCGGCTGAATCCCTGGAACATGATGCGTTCCCGTTTCCCTCCAGTCCCACGCGCGCCCACCGCCAGGGTACAACTTGAAGTCGCGCCCCGCACCCAACCCCTCTACCTCCATCCGTCCCCACGACACATGATTAATGCATGGTGAGGATTTCTGTTTGTCGTTTTCGCCACTCATAACTTCTCGCCCTTTGCCCCCGCCTTCGATGTTCGATGTTCGGTGCTTGCCCCGCCGTAGTCCGGCAACTCCGGACGAAGGCGGGTTCAGGTGTTTTCTTTTCTCACGTCTCACTAATCACTGATCACTTCTCACATTCTGCGTCACCCGCCCTTTGCACTATGCTCCACTATTCCGCGGCCCCCTAAAGCAGCTTCGCATAGATTGCATAGTCACGATCAGAAAAGCAGCAGAAGATGATCTCGCGTAGAGAAGTTGACCGCTCGATAAAATTTCTCGCCGCGGCAACGGCGACCTGGGCCGCTTCCTCTGGCGGATATCGGTAGACGCCGGTGCTGATCGCGGGAAATGCAATTGAAGTAAGATCATGATCGGTTGCAATTTCGAAGCAACGTCGATAACAGGATGCCAGTAGCTCGGCTTCTCCATGCCTGCCGTCTCGCCACACTGGTCCGACCGTATGGATGATATATTTGGCTGGAAGCTCGTAGCCCTTTGTCATCTTAGCGTCGCCTGTTTTACAGCCGCCGAACGAACGGCACTCATTCAGTAACTCCGGACCGGCCCCGCGATGGATCGCACCATCTACGCCTCCGCCACCAAGCAGAGAGGTATTGGCCGCGTTAACGATAACGTCCACCTTCAAAGAAGTGATGTCTTCACGAACAGCTCGCAATATTGTCATTAGTCAACAGTGTAGAGCAGTCTGATGAGCGCGGCTGGTCCGTGGTCTGTGGTCAGTAGTCATGTTGTCTTGCGAACCTATTATCACAGCGATTGCAAGAAGGTGCGGACCTCACCCTCGACTTCGACGCGATGATCGGTCAACGGAATGTGACCAGCGCCGTCAATGGCGACGAAGCGTGCATTCGGCATAAGTGCCGCCAGCGTCTCTGCGTGCCGAAGAGGCACCACCGGATCGGCCGTCCCGCACAGGACCAAAGTTGGCGCCCGGATCGTGCCTAGCCATGGACGCGCGTCGTACACCCACAGAGCCGGCATGATTCTTTGCATTTCTACTGATGGTTCTTCCGGTGAAACGACCAGAGCGGCCCCGGAGGCACGACGGAACACCCATCCCACGCCGGCGACAATCTCCCAGGCGGTGGGACCCATCTCGTATTCACCATCGAGAAGCCCTGCCGCTGACAGCTTGGCTGACCACGCTGAATTGCGCGGGGACAAAATGCAATCGGGATCTTCTACCGTGGTTCGAAAATAGGGTCCCGAACTCGCCAGAATGAGACCCGCGACAGCGGTTGGATACATGTGCGCATAGAGCTGCCCGAGAAAACTTCCACCCGACATCCCCCAGATAATCCAACGCTCAACATCCAGGGACCGACGCTTCTCCTCCATCGCGTCCACGATTTCCTCGAGCGAAGTCGCGCCTTTGGGCGGCCCGATTGCGATAACTGGCACTGTCGCTATGCTCGAGAGCAGATCGGTTGTCTCGCGCGAAAAGAGCGCGGATGGATGCGGCGCGCAGACGTCCAATCTTTTACTCTCAACTACGTGTCCCGCCGTAGTCATACGAAGGCGGATCACCTCCGTAAAGGAGCGTGGCTCCCACGGAGCTTTACGCTCTCAACCATCAACTTAATTACATTCTCATTTCGCAGCACAGGCTGAAAGTCTCCACATCCATAAACTGAGACCACCTGCAATCAGGACGCCCACCGCGTTTACCCAGACAGGTATCTGGCGGCCTGCGATGAGCACGTCAGCTTGTGTGATGATCCGTAAGAGATGGCCAAGGCAAACCAGCGCAAAAACTGTGCCCGCCACCCGCAGTCCGAAAATTTGTGATTTCATGTTTGTTTCCTCTCACTAGTTATCTGCATAACGAGGAACGATCTCCCGCTTAACCCCTAACTAGACGAAAGGTTGTAATTAAACGCGAACATTTTTCGCAAAGCGGATCAACTATCAACTCTCGACCCTCAACTTAGATTGTAAGCCAGCTTGTGAGTCGGCTGATACACCTGGATGTCATCCGTGCCGGGGACGATCATCATGATGACGCGGCCGTACTCGCGTGGTTCAATAGGACCACGGAACTGCGCTCCTTTCGCGCGCAACTCGCCGACCGTAGTATCGATATCGTCGCACATCAACGCGATCGAGTGGTGGCGCGGGTAATCGTAGGTTTGGCCTTCCCATTCGCTGTGTGTCGGGTGCACGCCCATCTCGCTCGGCCCCGATTGGAAAATAAGCCAATCGTTATCAAAATCCTCGGCAACGTACTTCCACCCGAGCACGTCGCGCAGAAAGGCCCGTGTTGCGTTAGCATCGTCGGAGTAAATCAAGGTATGAATTGAGGTGATCATGTCGTGACTGGTTTGTTTTCGCTACTACTGAGCACATCTAACGTTAAAGATGAGACACGCGCGGGCGAGCGTGCTGACGACCTGAATTTAGGAAAAATGCGGAGCGGAGCCGGGCCATGCGAACTAAGGTCAATTCCCGCGCGTTGTCTCTGTCGGCTGGTTAGGCTAATTCATTCATTTGCTTGATCGAGATCCAGGCGAAGAATGTATTCTTCCGTGTCTTCGCCTCTGCCATTGGCGAAATCTTTGTTTTTTCCGATGATTTTAAAACCGCATTTCTGCAGCACTCTTATCGACCCGATGTTGTCCGTTGCTGCCCTGGCGAAAATCGGCCGATCTACAACAAGGTGGAGCATCCTATTGAGCGCTTGAGTCGCTAATCCTCTTCCCCAGAACTCCCTTCCAAGCCAATAGGTGACTTCTATGTTTTCTCCATCCGGATAGCACGCTATGTGACCAGCGACTTGTCCCTCTGCCACGATCGTCCTCGTTGTGTTTTGTGACGAATTCAAAATTTTATTCCAATGGGCGTCGAAAGCTACCTTGTCCTTTGGGTCTTCACAGACGAATGCTGCCATCCTAATCGCTTCCGGGTCGAGTTGATGCTCATAGAAAGTTTCGAGATCGGAAGACTCGACTTCCCTAATCGTGATACTCTCGAATCTACTCATTGTTTTTTGCCTAACTTCTAATTAGACGAAAGTTCGCAATTAAAGGCGAACATTTTTTCGTCTATCTCGGTCCGCGTTATGGAAAAGCTGAGAATTAAGGCGCGCTGGGGGATGACGTGGCGCTGGGCGATGGCGTGGCCTTCTCATGTCCTTGATCGTCCTTCGGCTGATCGCTTTTCTTTTCCTCGTTCTTCTTTTGTTCTTCCTTCGGCTGTTCTTCTTTCGGCTGGTTCGTCTGGTCGGTCTCCTCCTTTTCCTCGGCCGCGGCGGACCATTCGATGCGTTTGACTTCGTTTTCCTTTCTTAGCGTATCTGGCAGAGTCTTGTAGATCGACATGGTGAAATGGTCGGGATCTTTGACGAAAGTAATGCGAAGGAAGTTGCCACCGAAATAGCTCGACTCACTTGAGTCCTTAATCTGCAGAACAAAAAAGGTCTCATCGCTATCTTCGGTAATGTCGTCGTAACGGACAGGTTTTTCGGTGTTTACCTTGATGCTGTCGCTCGCGATTTGAAGCGTGTCGCCACGATCATTTTCCCAGTCGCCGAAGTAGGGAGCTTCGTCGACCTGGGCGGTGAGGATCCTGAGCGCAACGACGAACGTGATTGCGACAACCAATAGAACCGCGCGGGCTTTCGAATAGTGAAAAGTGAGAGGTGAGAAGTGACCAGCCTTCGCTAAAGCTACGGCTCGGCAAGGACGTCTAAGCAATTCCATATTCAGCGTTCGATGTTCGGCGTTCGGTGTTTTCTTAAAAGTCGGTTGTCTCGTGGTCAGTGGTCGCCTTTCTTCGCATTCCAGATTGTCATCACATCAGCGGATCCCTGTGAGCGCACCCCGTTGTCGTTCAAAATATTTTCGGTGGTGCTGACCATTTCGGCCCTGGGAAAGACAATAGACTCGCCACTGCTACGGGTGTCGAACTCGAAGGTGACAAATTCATCTTTCAAATCGCGCAGAATCTCGACCAGGTGAGCGAGGTTTTTGACCGGTTGATGGTTCACCGTTTTTAAGACCTGCCACGCCGGGTTGCCGTATCCTTTGGAGAGCCGGTGTGGGAAAAATGGACAGGGCACGACGACCAGACGTTCGCCGGGAAACGCCGGTTTATCCCCGATTCTCCCAATGAGCGGGCTGCCGATATAAGTCAGCATCGCCACCAGCGCCGTCGTTTCGCGATTACGCTGAGCGAGAGCGACCAGGTCCGTCGTCGCTTCGGAGAAGACAGTCGGCCCATAGACGAAGTAAGAGGGATACGTTCCTTTCAACTCCGGAATGACCAGGGGACGCTGTCGCAATACCGGCAGATTTATTTGCGATTCTTTGCCACCCCGATAAATGGTAAGCGAAACTGTGTCCTTCTGCGCCAGTTTCTGAACCATGTAAGCAAACCGGACGCGCAGAGTATCTCCAAGTTTGATCATCCCTTCATCATCGACCGGCACGTCGCCGATTTTGGTAATGACGTCCCATTCCTTCAGCGGATAGTTGGGCGATGAATCGAACGGGCGGTGAACGACCATGCCTTGCAACGATTCCGGTAAGTGCAGGTAAGAACGCAGCGCCGGATTTTCCAGCGTTTGCAGATCGTCATACATCGCTGGCTTGCCATCGTAGCTGCCGTCGGCCACGTCCTGTAAAAACAGCTCGATCTCTTCTACCGGAATGATGTAGCCGATGTTCTGCGCCGTTTGCAGGTGACTAAAGGCGAGGCCGACGATCTCGTCGTTAACTACAGCCGGGCCGCCGCTGTTTCCCGGATTAATCGCGGCATCGATCTGGATGCGCAGCCCGAGCGCCGAAAGACTGTATCCGGTAAATTCAATCCGCGAGATAATTCCTTTGGTAATGGAAAGACTCGCCCCGCCAGTGGGATAGCCGTAAACCATGACCGGGTCCTTGGAGTCCGGGAGCGACTTTCGAAACGGCAACGGCGCGTGCGAATCGAAAAATTTCTGGTCTTCCAGTTCGAGCACAGCGAGATCGATCCCGGGCCCGACAGCTTTGACAATGGCTGGAAGTTTGTCGCCGGCCTGATTGGCCTGGACCTGCACTTCACTGGCATATTGCACCACATGCGCATTTGTCAGAATGCGTTTGCCGCTGATTACGACCCCACTGGCGGTGATATCGTTCGGCTCTTTTTTTGTCCACGGTTTGGTGGGATCGGGCTGACGGAGGGTGGCGAAGATTTTTACGACCGAGTTTTCGACCGCCTTCGACGGAGTGGCCGCGGTGGATAAGGCGTTGCCAGGAGATGGTCTTGCTTCCGGCGTCGGTGTAACCGGAGGCGGGCTGGTTTCGGCGGGGGCGGCGAACCCGTTCGTGATCAAGGAGTAAAAGACCAGCGAAACGACAAGTGCGATAATGGTCGTGGCGCGGGGGCGGCGGTGACTCATCCGGCTAAGGAACTCGATTCGAGGTCGAAAGCGAGCGGCGTTTTTCCAACAACGCCCAACGCTCAACGTCCAAGCGACTGACCACTGATCACAGAAAACACCGAACATCGAACCAACTGAGAATCACCCTGAAACCTGCCTGCCACGCCGAAGGCTCGGCGAAGGCGGGTACCCTGGACCCTGCAGACTTGCGGCAGGACAAATAGACCGCCGCACACCTCCGCTCCTTGTTATTCCTCTCCCAACAAGCTAAACGTTGGTTCCGTTATGAGCGACGGCCCGGCCACGCAAACGATCACTTCTGAGAGCGAACAGCGCAAAAGCGTGCCGGTCGTCACCGTGGAAAGTTTTTTCAATACCCACGGCGAAAAACTGGCGCTGCGGTTGGAAGGCTCGCGCGTCGGGTTTCATCGAAAAATTCGCGAGCCAACGATTAATCGCCCCGGTCTCGCCCTGAGCGGATTCTTCAGTTATTTCGCCGAGAAACGGGTTCAGGTTCTGGGCGCCGCGGAAAACACCTACCTAAAAAGTCTTTCGTCCAAATTGCGGGTCAAACGCTTCCGCGCTTTGTGCGAACAAAAAATCCCGTGCGTGGTGATTTCCCGCGGCGCGCATCTCGACGACGCACTGATGACGGTGGCACAGGCTGAGGAGATCGCGGTTTTTCGCACTCCGATGATCACGATGAAATTCATCAACGCGGCCACCATTGCACTGGAAGTCGATTTCTCTCCGACCGTGACCGAATTCGGCAGCATGGTGGATATTCTCGGCATCGGCGTTCTCATCCGCGGGGTAAGCGGCATCGGAAAAAGTGAGAGCGTGCTGCAATTGATCGAGCGCGGATACAGCCTGGTCGCTGATGACGTGACTCGGATCACTTCGCTGGAAGGCCGCGAGTTGATGGCGACGGCGCCTGAGCTCACCCGCTATCACATGGAAGTGCGCGGGATCGGGATCATCAATGTAGCTTCGGTTTTCGGCATTGGCGCGATTCGGATAGAGAAGCGGCTGGATATGGTGGTGACCTTGAAGGATTGGAGCGACACCGAGGAAGTAGATCGCACCGGGCTGGATCGCGAGTTTTACGAAATTCTGAATATCAAAGTGCCGCACGTCACCATTCCGGTGCGGCCGGGCCGCGATCTGGCACGGTTGATTGAAGTGGCAGCGATGGACCAGAAACTCAAGAGCCTTGGCAGCAACGCGGCGTTGGAATTCAACACAAAGCTGCTCAATATAATGGAGACGAAAAGTGCCGATGGGATTGCTTAACCGAAAAACTGGAGCAGGAGCCTCCGCGCAAAAGGCCGAGAAGGAAATCACGATTGTGAACCGGCTCGGTTTGCATGCGCGGCCGGCCGCGCTCTTCGTCAAGGTCGCGAGTCGATTTCGCGCCGAGGTTTGGGTGAAAAAGGAAAACGAAGAAGTAAATGGCAAGAGTATTATGGGTCTGATGATGCTGGCGGCGGGACAAGGATCGAAATTGCAAATTCGTTGCGAAGGCCCCGATGCCGAGCGCGCCCTCGAAGAAGTCGAGGCGCTGATTAAAGGAAGGTTTAACGAAGATTAGTCTTACCGCGGCGGACTCAGAGGGACCAAAAATCCGCAGATTGCGCAGATTTACGCAGATAAAACCGAATAAACGCCCGCGGATCACACTAAAGACGCGAAAATAACGCGAAAAAGGACAAGGCCGGAGGACGCCGCACTGTATCGCAAGTCCGGCTCAGACCGCCCAAAAGTTTGGGCGCGTGTCCCTCCAAATTTAGCGTATTCGGTGTATTTCGCGGGCCCAAATCCTCTCTTCTATTAGAATCTGCGTAATCTGCGGATCAACTCAGCTCTGTGCCCTCTGTGGTGCCCGTTTGGCTACCCGCCGCACCGCGCGTGGGAAAAAATGGCCGTTTCAACGAAACGCCCTGCGATTCGTGAAAAGTTAGGGACGCGACCCGCCGTCGCATTGCTATGGCGTGGCAGGCAGCGCCCGCCCTCCAACTATGTCGGAAGGTCCGAGCCGGACTGGCGTTGGAAACAGCCTCTCCCTGCGCTGTCTCGTCTCGCTAAAATTCACAAACCGGCTAACCTCCTGCCAATGAATACCGAGCCGGTCGAAACCCGTTTCCATGGCATGGGTGTGTCGCCGGGGATTGCCCGCGGCCCCATTCAGGTCATGCGCGACGAGCTTGAGGAAATCGACCGCTGCGCGATCGATCCGTCGCAGGTCTCGGCCGAAATCGGTCGCTTCGAATCGGCGCTTGTCCAGACGCGCATTCAGATTCTCGAAATGCAGCAGAAGATCGCGGAAGCTATCGGGACAAAGGATGCCGGGATTTTCGATGCCCATCTTCTGGTGGTGGAAGATCGCACTTTGATCGATGAAGTTTTGCGCAAACTGGAGGCTGAGCACGTTAATGTCGAAGCCGTCTTTCATGAGGTAGCCACCAAGTACGCCGTCACTCTCGGTCAGATTGACGATCCTTATTTGCGCGAACGCGCGCTCGACATTCAGGACGTGATGCGCCGTGTCGTTCGGAATTTGCAGGGCAAAGCGCCGAAGATGATGCCGCTGCCGGGTGAAGCGCACATTCTCGTGGCGCACAATCTCACCCCTTCCGATGCCGCTTCCATGGATCGGGATCGCGTACTCGGCATCGCCACCGATCTCGGCAGCCGCACGTCGCACACCGCGATCATGGCACGCTCGCTTACCATTCCGTCTGCGGTTGGTCTGCATGACGTCACCGAACAAGTTGAGAGCGGCACGATGGCGTTGCTCGATGGCTACACCGGATTACTCATCGTCAATCCGTCGCCGGAAACGCTCAATTACTATGGCAAGGTTGAGGTCCGGCAATCGGAAGTTTCGAAAGAACTGGCGGAATTGCGCGAGCGATCGGCCACGACCCGTGATGGCGAACACATTGTTTTGTCGGCCAACATTGAGCTGCCCGACGATGTCACCAGCGTATCGGCCCATGGCGCCGAGGGAATCGGGCTGTATCGCACAGAATTCCTTTATCTCGATCGCGATTCGTTGCCCGGCGAGGAGGAGCAACACCAGACTTATCGGCGCGTCGCCGAATCGGTCCGGCCGCACCCATTGATTATTCGAACCTTCGATCTCGGTGGCGATAAGATCGCCGGCGGGATCGACGTGAGCGACGAGCTCAATCCTTTTTTGGGGTTGCGCGCCATTCGGTTTTGCCTCGAACATCCTGAGGTCTTCAAACCGCAGTTGCGGGCGATTTTGCGCGCCAGCGAGCTCGGCAATGTCAAACTGATGTTTCCGATGATTTCGGGGAAAACCGAGCTGCGACGTGCCCTCGAGATGGTGGATGAATGCAAAAGCGAACTGGCTTCGGCTGGCATCCCATTCAATACCGAAATGCAAATCGGCGCGATGATCGAAATTCCGAGCGCGGCGATTTGTGCGGGATCGCTCGCCGCTGACGTCGATTTTTTCAGCATCGGCACGAACGATTTGATTCAATACGCTCTTGCTGTCGATCGCGTGAATGAGCGCATTGCGCATCTTTACGAACCCTCGCACCCGGCCGTCCTGCGCTTGATCAAAATGGTCGCCGAAGCAGCCCACAAACATAACATCTGGTTTGGTGTCTGCGGGGAAATGGCGGGCGACATCGAGCTGACCCCGCTCTTGCTCGGACTCGGGGTCGACGAACTGAGCGTCAGCCCGGCGTTGGTGCCGCGGGTGAAATCAGCCATTCGCAGTCTGGCGCGCGAAGAATGCGAGAAATTGTTGGAGGAAGTGCTTTCACTCGACACTCCGGCGGCGATTTTGGAGCGTTCACTGCAACTCGGCCGCGAACGTTACGGGGAATTGCTGGGCTGATGCCCAGGTTAAGACGTTGAAGGTTAAAGAGTTGAAGCGGCTTTAACTTTCTAACGCTTCATCGCTTCAACCCTTCGGCATGCGCGATCGAAGATCGCGTTACTCCTCTTCGGCTTCCCCTTCTGGATCGATTTCCGGTTTGAGGCCTTCCTCTTCCATTTTGCGCAGGACATCGCTCATGTCCTCGACCTCATCCCAAACTTCCTGGCTCACATAGATCGGCGCCTTTTGTTGCGTCGCCATCGCAATGCAATCGCTCGGCCGCGCGTCGAGCTCGATAATTTTCTTCTGCTGGAGCTCGTTCTCCGCCGCGATGATCATGCGCGCATAATACGTCGCATTTTTCAGATCGTTGATGATCACCCGCTCGACACGGGCGCCCACTGCCGTCATCAAATGCGCCATCAAATCGTGCGTCAACGGCCGTTCTTTCGTCATCTCGCGCATGAACATTGTGATCGCGCTTCCGACCGTTTGATCGACATAAACGATAAAAACCTTGTCGCTATTCCCAATGAAAACCGCGCAACCGCCGCTCGTCGGGAGCACGGCGCGAACATGCACTTCAATGACCGTTTTATTCACCGGAGCGACGGTACCGCGAGAAGAAGGAAAAACAAGCTGCTCCGGTCGCGATTGCGACACTGTAGGTACGTTCTTGTGGGACGCGCGCCCGTTTCGCATAGCTTCTGTAGCCGCGTCCTATGGGACGTGTGCGCGTTTCGCGCAGCGAAACGGCTACAAATCATCTTGCATGTTCCGCTGGATCAATAATTGTCCGCTTTGCAGCCGCTGACGAAATGACGAAAAACGATTGGGACCTGGAGGCGGCAAACGCCACCTACAACGTCGAAGGTTGGGGAACCGGTTACTTTTCCATCAACGCGGACGGCAACGTGGTAGCCAAGCCGCTTCAGGAAAACGGGGGCGACATTACCATTCTCGAAGTGGTGAACGAAGCGCGCTCGCGCGGGCTCCCCTTTCCCCTCGTCATCCGCTTTCAAGATCTGCTCCGGCACCGCGTCGAATCGGTGAATCGCGCCTTCGAGACCGCAATTACGGAATTCAATTACCGAGGAAAATACCGCGGTGTCTTCCCGATCAAAGTCAATCAACTGCGTGAAGTGATCGAAGAGATCGTTGACGCCGGCCAGGCTTTTCACTTCGGCTTGGAGGCGGGAAGCAAGCCGGAGTTGGTCGCTTCCCTGGCCATGCACAAGGACGCGGAAAGTTTGATTATTTGCAATGGCTACAAGGATCCGGCCTTTATTCGGATCGCACTTATGGGGTGCAAACTGGGCAAGCTGGTCATCATCGTGGTTGAAAAGCTGGAAGAGCTCGAGCAAACCATCCGGACCTCCAAGGAAGTCGGGGTCGAGCCGCTGATTGGCATCCGGGTGCGCTTGAACAGCAAAGGCGCGGGCAAATGGACAACCAGCGGCGGAGAGAACGCCAAGTTCGGGCTCGATACCGTCAGCCTGATTACCGCCAGCGAAATATTGAAGAGCGAGGGACTGCCGCATAGCCTCAAGCTGGTCCATTTTCATGTCGGCTCACAAGTTCCCGATATTTCAACGATCAAGCGCGCGGTGCGGGAAGCAGCACGTTATTACTCAAAGATCGCGAAACTCGGCCACGAATTGGAATACCTCGATGTCGGTGGCGGGCTCGGAGTAGATTACGATGGGTCACGTTCTACTTTCGATAGTTCAACCAACTATTCGCTCCAGGAATATGCCAACGACGTCGTCTGGAACATCATGGATATCTGCGATTCCGAAGGCGTCGCGCATCCGGCAATCGTTAGCGAAGGCGGGCGTGCGATTGTTGCCCACCACTCGGTGTTGGTGGTGGAGGCCTTCAGCTCGATCGAGAAGACGGCGGAGAAAACGAAAATCAGCGCGACAGAAAAGGATCACAAGCTCGTGCGCGATATTTTGGAAGTGAAGCAACGGCTCAAGCGCGGGAATCGCCTCGAAAGCCTGCACGATATCCAGCAAATCAAAGAGGAATCCCAGCAAACATTCGATCTCGGGTTGCTCGATCTCGAATCAAAAGCAAAGATCGACGCCGTTTACTGGCAACTGGCTGCCCAGATCGTCGGCATGCACCGCGGGCTGAGGTTTATCCCGGATGAAGTAAAAGAACTGGAAACCGCGCTGAGCGACCAATACATCTGCAACTTTTCCGTCTTTCAATCGCTGCTCGATCATTGGGCCCTTGGCCAGCTCTTTCCCATCATGCCGATTCACCGGCTGACGGAGCCGCCCGAACGCAATGGCACCATCGTCGATATTACCTGCGATTCCGATGGGAAGGTTTCCAAGTTCATCGATCTGCTGGACGTGCGCGATACCCTGCCCCTTCATCGGATTATCCCGGGCGAAATCTATTATCTCGGCGTCTTCATGGTCGGCGCTTATCAGGACATCATGGGAGACCTGCACAACTTGTTTGGACGCGTAACCGAAGTGCATGTCTTTCTTGACCCGGACGAGGAATCCGGCTGGTACATCGAGGAAGTAATCGAGGGCAGCACCATCGGCGAAGTTCTTGCCATGACGCAATGGGACAAGGTTGAGCTAATGCGCCTGCTTAAATCACAAGTCGACGCTGCGATCAAAACTGATCGACTGAAGCCAAGCGACGCGATGAAGCTACTTTCGGATTACGAGCGGCTTCTTCAGGAATACACTTACCTCAGCCTCAATGGTAACAAACCCGCGCCACAACCGGGTAGCTTCCTGCCCCTAAGCTAGAGCGAACTGTTGATGTCTTCACAGTTCGGTTTTCACCGCAAGGCCATAGGCGCGACATGTTTCCATGCCCGGCGTGCTGGAGAGTGCGCTGTCCCCAGCGCATGATTACCTGAAGCTGCGCTGAAGACGGCGAACGCTGGCAATGCTGGAAGCGATAATGGGGCAGTTTTAGCTGTGACGCTGGTCGGACGTCTGGTGGCACTGCACATTGTGCACGGGAACGTCGAACGCCCGCGATAAAGGCGTAATCCAGCGGAGGCTATAGCGTCTCACGCTCGTTCACAAACTTGTTTATCGTTGCCAGAATTCGCTGGTCGACATCATTCTGCGTTTCACCTGCCGTTTGTAGTTCACGTTTCGTTAGTCGCAGGGAATGGTCTCCGCCTTCCACCAAATGGAGCGAATTCGGCGCCACCATCTGTTTGCGGACTTCGTTGAGCAGGTCGAGCGGGCAAAGCGGATCACGCGTTCCCTGAACGAAAAGAATTGGCTTTTGCAGTTCGCGCAGAACTTTGTCGCGTAATTTTGTTCGGTCGCCCATCGCACAGAGCGGATATCCGAGGCAAATCAGGGCCGTGACTTTTTCCTCCAGCGATACATGACAACCAATCCGGCCACCCATGCTTTTGCCGATCAAAAATATTTGGCCGGATGTTTTTTCGCGTAATTGCACGAGAGCTCGACGATGCGCAGCGATGAGTTGCGGCGGCGAATCGGGCCGCCTTCGGCCCTCTCGCATATAATCGTAATCGAACAACGTGACCTCGCCGATAGTTTCCAAGCGCTCCTGCCATTTTTGCATCCAGGGATGGGTCGACGGCGCGCCAGCTCCGGGCGCAAAGAGAAAACTAGGCTTCATCGATGGAAGTTAGGCTTCCTGCCTGACTCGGCCAACAGGCTTCCAGCCTGTTTTGCAAACTTGTTTCGGCAGGCAAGAGTGCCCGCCGGCCGAGACAGGCTGGAAGCCTATCTTCCATTGGCCAGCGCAGCTTGAAGTCGGTCGAGAAATGGCGTTTGCGCCTCTTTCAATTTACGACGCGCATCCTCCAGCGAAAAGAAACAGGCCTGATCGACTTCCGGAAAATTTTGCATCTTTCCGGAGCGCGGTGGCCATTCCATTTCGAACCTGTTCGAACGACATTGGAAGTCGTCCGGCAAATCTCCCTCAAACGCCCAGGCATAAACGGTCTTGCCCCCCTTCTGCTTCACCCAACCGAGATCAATCCAATCGGCGCCCGCTGCCGGGATGCCCACCTCCTCTTCGAACTCGATTCGCGCGCGACGCAGCAAATCTTCTCCAGAATCAATTTCGCCTTTCGGTATTGTCCAGACGCCATCATCTTTATTTCGAAAAAGAGGACCGCCCGGGTGAGCGAGCAAGACTTCCAGTTGGTCGCCCCGTCTCCGAAACATTAACAGTCCAGCGCTGGTTCGTGATCGAGCCATTGGCGGAAGTCTAACGGCAGATCACACGGATGACACGGGCGGATTGGAATGACGAAGCTCGAAGGACGAAGGAATTACGCAGCCCACATGAATCGGATCCGTTACGCCAGAAGGTAAATCGCCACGAGACAAAGCAGAAAGTAAGGAACAAGAACCGCCGCCCCCGCATAATCTTTGGCCATTCGTTGACCAAAGAAGAGAGCCAGAATGGAAACGGCGGAAACGACCGCGCCGTAGAAGGCGATCACCGAATTATGCGCGGCCAGAATTACAACGCATCCAATCGCACTAAGGACGCCTGCTAACACTTCCAGAATCGTAATTAACGTGACTAGCAGCGGCACCATTCCGGCGAGTGGACTCTTGGCGAAATGTCCCTGAAGAAACTCGACGTTACCGCGACGATCGACAACCTTGTCGAATCCGGATTGAAGGAAGAGAGTCGCGAGGAAAGCCGAGACAAGAATCTGAAGCAGCCAGCTCGAATTCTCAATCATGTGCAGGGATAACATGAGCCAATTCCTGCCACGGTATAAAGTTGCGAGTCAACTAAAACTGGAATGCGCTAGGTTGAATTGTTCGACAATGACTCTCAGATAGCGAATTCACAGCTATTCTGAGACCAGGCGTGCTGATTCCGCCGCTCCGCGATTCCGCCAAAGCGGATAGACGAGCGCGCCCGCGGCGAGAATACCGACACCAATGCCGGCATTGCGCGGGAATTGAGAAATCGTGCTGATTGAAATGGCCCAACACGCGAGAACGAACAGGCCGGTTGTAACTGGATGCCAGGGGACGCGAAGACGCTCCTCATCAGATGGTTTGCTTTGAAGACGCGCTCGGAAAATGAGCAGGGACGCGCCAGTTAATCCAAAAAACAGCACGTCGATCGCGACAACGTAGTTAAGAATCTGATCATATTTGCCGGTGAAAGCGATCGCTGCCGCACAAATACCCTGAAGAATGATCGCCACTGTTGGCACTTGCGTCCTCGGGTCGAGATAACCAACGGCTTTGAAGAAGACGCCGTCACGCGCCATGGCATAGTAAACACGCGGCGCAGTGAGAATGCTCTGGCTAAGGAATCCAAGAGTTGAAACTGCAATTCCGGCCGCGATCACATGGGCGCCACGTTCGCCCAATGCATGACGCATCACTTCCGAAGCGGGAATATTTGTGCTCGCGAGACCAGCTACTCCAAGCGCACGCAGACAGGAGTAGCTAACGAGAACATAGCAAAGAATGACCCCGATTACCCCGATCAGTAATCCGCGCGGCAAATCGCGCCGCGGATGGCGCATTTCACCACTAATGAAACTTGCCGTCTGCCATCCACCGTAGGCAAAGATGACCGGCGCCATCGCCCGGCCCAGGCCAGCGAACCCGCCGGAGGCAACCGTTGCATCCGTTCCCGTGAGATTTGTAGCGATTGGCCCGAAACATCCCACGCCAATCAGCAACGCAATTGCCACCAGCTTGGTTAGCATCAAAGCGCTTTGCACGTTGCTGCCAGCGCGCACGCCCAGGCAATTAACCACCGTCAGAACGCCGAGGGCGACAGCCGCAAGGAGCTGTTCAGGAATCGAAAAACCGAATAATTCGCCAAAATAGCGACCAAAGATGATGGCGGCACCTGCCATTCCGCCGGTCTGAACAACGAGAAGAAGGGTCCACCCGTACAAGAACGCAACAATCGGATGATAAGCATCCCGCAGGTAGGCGTATTGACCACCGACGCGAGGTCGCAGCGCCGCAAGCTCGGCGTAAACGAACGCTCCGATCAGCGCGATCAGTCCGCCAATCAACCAGGCTCCGAGAATGAGCGCCGATGTGTGGACATTGCGGGCGACGACTGCTGGATTTACAAAAATACCCGCGCCGATGATGCCTCCCATCACGATCATGGTGGCGTCGAATACACCGAGTCGCCGGGCCAGCGGGACTTCCTCGGGCTGAGAGTTACCCATTTCTTACTGCTTCACTTTTGTCAGGACGAGCTTCGAACCGTTAGGATCTCTTAAAGTCATTTTGTCGCCGACCAGTTCCATCTGATAAACGGAAGTGGCAATAGGCGTCTCGATCTTAATCCGGTTGTTATTTCCAAAACTGTACCGGCCGCGATTCGTGCCCATCAGGACCGAGCCGTCATTGGAGAACTCCCAAACCATCGCAGTTGAATCATCGCCAACCCGCCAGGCGCCGACGATTTGATGGGACGTGCCTTCGCACCCGGTGACGATGCTCAAGCACACGACAGACAAAACCGCGGCCGCAACGCGTGACTTCATCACGCCGATTGTGAACGGCTGATGTGTCACCTGCAAGAATCTTGATGGAATGACACGCGCTGTGGTGCCCGTTATTTTTGGGCGCCGAACCGCCTTCGCTTGACTTCGGCGCTGCAGGCAGCGCGGCACCCCCCAATATGATTAGAGATTACCGCCCACCTCAAGATCGCCTGCGCGCTTGAGTGTCTCCTCGGCCTCGTCCAACTTCCCGCCATGCTCGCACCGACTTCAATAAAGGACGCGTTGAATCAAACCGCGCCCGTTGAAAAATTACAGGTGCAGGGCTGGGTGCGGACGCGTCGCGATGCAAAGGATTTCTCCTTTATCGAACTCAACGACGGCTCGTCGCTGCGAAATTTGCAGATCATCGCTCGAAATAGCCTGCCGAATTACGCAGCGATCCAGCGCTTGATACCGGCGCTTCGATCATCGTGGGTGGAGCACTGGTCGCATCACAAGGCAAGGGACAACAGTGGGAGCTGATCGCTGATGACGTGACCATCGTTGGCGCGTCCGATGAAAGTTATCCGCTGCAAAAGAAAGGGCATACTCCGGAATTCCTGCGCGAGATCGCCCACCTGCGCCCGCGCTCGAATCTTTTTGGTTGCGTTTTTCGCGTTCGCAGCCGGCTCGCCTTCGCCATTCATCAATTCTTTCAAGAGCGCGGTTTTTACTACATTCACACACCGATCATTACGGGGAGCGACTGCGAAGGAGCGGGCGAATTATTTCGTGTGACAGGTATTGATTGCACGAATCCGCCACGAAAACCGGACGGTTCGATCGATTACAACAGGGATTTCTTTGGACGTTCCACCTATTTGACCGTGAGTGGACAACTCGAGGCCGAAGCATTCGCCTCCGCTTTGTCCAAAGTTTATACCTTTGGCCCGACCTTTCGCGCAGAAAACTCCAACACCTCCCGCCATGCTAACGAGTTTTGGATGATAGAGCCGGAGATGGCATTTACCGACCTGAATGGCAACATGGATCTGGCGGAGGAGATCGTGAAATATCTCATCCGTGACGTGCGAGAGAAATGCCCGGAGGAACTCGGCTTGTTCGCAAAGTTTGTCGACAAGGAACTCCTTTCACGGCTCGATTTCGTGGTCGATCGGCCATTTCAGCGAATCAGTTACACCGAGGCGATTGAGTTACTGAAGAAGAGCACAGAAAAGTTCGAGTTTCCGGTGGAGTACGGCCTAAATCTGCAGTCGGAGCACGAGCGGTGGCTGACCGAGAAGCATTTCAAATGTCCGGTCACAGTTTTCAATTATCCCAAGGAAATCAAGCCGTTCTACATGCGGTTGAACGACGACAAAAAAACCGTTACTGCGATGGACCTGCTGGTTCCGGGAATTGGCGAGATTGTCGGGGGAAGCCAGCGCGAGGAACGGCTGGAGGTCCTGGAAGCGAACATGCGACGGTACAAGATGGACCCGAAGGATTACAGGTGGTATCTCGATCTGCGTCGCTACGGGACAGTGCCGCACTCCGGTTTTGGGCTTGGCTTCGAGCGCATGCTGATGTTCGTGACGGGAGTCTCAAACATTCGTGACGTCATTCCTTTCGCTCGCACACCGGGAAGCGCGGAGTTCTGATTTTATAACCGTGGATCACGCGGCGCGCTGATCTGGACCCTTTTCTATTGAGCCATTGAAGGTTGAGCGCCTGCCACACCGTAGGCTTGCGAAGGTGGGTTGAGCGTTGAACGTTTTATGCATGTCTTCCGACAGGCCGTCGGACTCCAAGCTGGAGATCGCCCATGTCTTGGCCATGGATGTAGTCGGCTATTCAACTCTTCTGATTAACGAGCAAAGTCGGCTTTTAGGGGACTTGAATCGTATTGTGCGCGAGGCCGCTCGCTTCCGCGAGGCGGACGCGCAGGGCAAACTTTTGCGCTTACCAACCGGCGATGGAATGGCGCTCGTATTTTTTAACGATCCCGAGGCGCCAATCGAATGCGCGATGGAAATCGCCGCTGCGATGAAAAGTAGTCCGGAGATTCGCCTGCGCATGGGAATTCATAGCGGACCGGTCAATCAAGTTGTCGACGTGAACGATCGATCGAATATCGCAGGGGCGGGCATCGACATTGCGCAGCGGGTGATGGATTGCGGTGACGCCGGCCACATTCTCTTATCCAAACGTGTAGCGGAGGATCTTGCACCGCTTCCGCGCTGGAATCCGCATCTTCACGAACTGGGTGAGTGTGACGTGAAACACGGCCGCAAGGTGTCGTTGGTGAATTTCTACACCGCTGAGATCGGAAACCCGGCGCGGCCGATCAAGTGCGCATCGGGCGGAGCCGGAAGATCGACATCGGCCGCATCGAACCTTCGTTGGCAAAAATCTGCACTCATTGCGGCGGCAGCGCTGTTCGTGATCGCGCTTGGTCTGGCGACTTTTGTTCTCTCTCGTTCAAAGGTTTCGCAGCTGTGGACAAACCCGAGCGCGGCGCGGGCAAACAGTCAATCCATTGCCGTTCTTCCTTTCGGAAACGCAAGCAACGATCCCAACACCGAGTACTTGTCGGAAGGTATTTCCGAAGCGCTGATCAATAGCCTGACCGAACTGCAACAACTACGAGTGATCGCGCGCTCGACGGCTTTTCAATACAAGGACAAGGATGTCGATCCGCGGCGGGTTGGACGCGAGTTGCAGGTGGCCGTGGTGCTAACCGGAAAAGTGCGACAGCTGCAAGACGCTCTGAGCGTTCAGGTAGATTTGGTGGACGCCTCCACTGGCGCGCAGATCTGGGGCGCAGGATACGATCGCAACATTGCGGACTTGGTTGCAGTCAAACAGGCGATTGCGCAAGAGGTCACAGCGAAGTTGAAGTTGAAATTGTCCAGCGAGGACCAGCGGCGGCTGGTCAAGCGCGACAGCACGAATGCAGAGGCGTATCAGTTCTACCTGCGCGGCCGCTATTTTTGGGACAAGCGCACTTCGGACGGAATCAAACAGGCGATCGAGCACTTCCAGCAGAGCATCGAGCGCGATCCTAATTTTGCTCTTGGCTACGTCGGCTTGGCGGATTGCTACACAGGACTGACATTTTACAATTTTGCCGCACCGCACGAAGCAATGCCAAAGGCAAAAGAATCGGCAACAAAGGCGCTGGCTCTGGATAACACACTCGCTGAAGCGCACGCGTCGCTGGCGCATATTCTGCGGAATACATTGGAACTGGGCTGCGGCGGAAAAAGAGTTCAAACGCAGCATAGAACTAGCCGGATTATGCACGGCACATCAGTGGTATGCGATTCATTATCTAACAGCCACGGGGCCGTTGGAAGAAGCTTCCAGGAAATAAAAAGGCGCTAGAACTCTGCCGGATTCCGCTCGTAATGAACACGTTTATGGGAGCGACCCTCTACTACGCAGGCCGTTACGATGAAGCGATAGATCAATGTCGCAAGACCATAGAGATGGATCCGAACTTCGCCGTCGTTCACTGGCACCTTGGTCTGGCTGTACGAGCAAAAGCAGGTTCTTGATGCAGCCACCGACGAGTTTAAAAAGGCGATCTCTCTGTCAGGTGGCAGTACGCTAATGAGAGCTGCGCTCGGTCGTGTATATGCGAAGTCGCAGAAGAAGCATGAGGCGAATGAAATGCTCAATGAGTTGAATGAGCTTGCGAAGCAGACAGTACGTGTCGGCCACAAAGTAGCGACTGATCACGTCGCGCTAGGTAACAATGAAGAGGCATTGGAATTGCTGGCGAAAGCATTCGTCAGAGCAGGCGTGCCGTCGGTTGCGTAGTCCTCGAAGTCGAGCTGATGCGCGAATTCGTGTAAGACAAGATTTCTCCCATCCGAAGGATTGGCCGCGCCGCGCCTGGCGTCGTCCCATGCCAGAACGAGCGATCCGAGGCGGCGTCCGGTATGACCAAGCCGATGCTCGTCGCCTTCCTCCCAAATGTTGGCGCCAAGGTGCCGCTTCTCGTGCGCCGTGTAGCTCGAGGGGTAGACCAGAATCGACGTTAGTTGTGGATAGTAGTCCGTCTTCCGATGCAAGAGGAGAAGGCATGCCTGCGCCGCGATCGTGAGGCGGATCTCGTCAGTCATTTCAAGACCGCCGCATCCCTCGAAATGCTTTTCGGCCAGAAAGACTTGAACATGACCCAACAGCTCGATCTGATCCGGGTGTGGAAGTCGCCCGAAGATTGGAACATTGCGGGTAATGATCAGCCGCCAGGCCGCCGGAAATGGTTTCGCCTTCAGCTGCTGGCGACGGCGCTGTTTCGAAAACCCAAAGGTCATGCGGGAATCTTTGACTTCTAGTTGCGAAAGCAGCTGCTTTGTTACGACGGAACAAAATCGGTTTCAGTCGAGATGGTGGATTCGCCTTTGTCCTGTTGCAACGCCTGCTCCACGGCGCGCCAAGGAAGCATGGCGCATTTGACCCGCTGGGGGAATTTTCGCACACCCTGCATTACTTGAAGATCCCCTAACATTTTAGGCGCGTCCGCTCTTTCGTCTGTTACCAGATCGTGAAATGCTCGGAACATTTCTGTCGCCTCGGCCCGACTTTTTCCTTTCAGCTTCATTGTCATCAAGGAAGCCGAGGCCTGGCTGATGGCGCAGCCGTGTCCGGTGAACCTGATATCCTGCAAGCCGCCGTCCGTATCGAACTTCACTCCGAGATGAATCTCGTCGCCGCACACCGGGTTATCGCCATGAATCAGCACAGCAGCGTCGCGGAGCTCTCCAAAATTTCGTGGTCGCCGCGAATGATCGAGGATGACCGCCTGGTAAAGCTCCTCCAGCTCCGGGTTCATGAGAAGAAACGCACGGCGTCACTCAGGATTTCAATCATTCGATCGATCTCCTCTTTCGTGTTGTAAAAGTAAAAGCTCGCCCGCGTTGTTCCCGGCAGGCCGAATCTGCGCATCAAGGGCTGGTTGCAATGATGACCTCCGCGTAAGGCCAGGCCGTAGCGGTCGGCGAACGTTGTGAGATCGTGCGGGTGCACACTTTTCATCACGAAACCAACCAGCGCGCCACGCTCTTCGCGTGGTCCAAGCACCCGCATTCCGGGCAACTCCTCGAGTCGTTCCATGGCATAATGAGCGAGCTCGGTGTCGTGCTCGAAAATTGCGGGGCGTCCGATCTGCTCGATATAATCAATGGCTGCTTCCAGTCCGATCGCTCCCGCAATATTCGGCGTGCCCGCCTCAAACCGGTGGGGCGCTTTCTTGAACGCGCTTCTTTCCAAAGTGACACTGACGATCATTTCGCCGCCGCCATGCCAGGGCGGAATCGCATCCAGAACCTCGGCACGGGCATAGAGTGCACCTATCCCAGTCGGGCCGCACATCTTGTGGCCGGAGAAAGCTAAGAAATCGCAACCCAACTCCCTGACATTGATCGGCGCATGTCCCACGCTTTGTGCTGCATCGACCAGCGTGAGGGCCCCAATGGCACGCGCTTTCTCACAAAGATGGGCCACCGGATTGATTGTCCCGAGCGAGTTCGAAACGTGGGTGAAGGCAAAGAGTTTTACTTCGCGGGTGAGCAATGAAGAGAGCTGTTCGAGCGCGAGCGTGCCATCATCATGGACCGGTACGAAGCGCAGCCTGACACCGGTCCGCTCAGCCAAGAGTTGCCAGGGCACGAGGTTGCTGTGATGTTCCATTTCCGTTAGAAGGATTACGTCGCCCTCGCGAAGAAATTTCCCGCCCCATGCCTGCGCTACCAGATTGATGCTTTCGGTGGTTCCACGTGTGAAGACAATCTCGTCGGGGCTGGCAGCACCAAGGTAGTCCGCCACCCGACGACGTGACCCTTCGTACGCTTCCGTCGCGCGCGAGCTCAATTCATGCAGACCGCGGTGCACATTGGCGTTGTTGTGCTCGTAGTAACGGCGAAGTGCATCGAGCACCGTTTTCGGTTTCTGCGAGGTCGCAGCGTTGTCGAAGTAGATCAAAGGCTGGCCGTGTGCCTTCTCATGGAGGATCGGAAAATCCTCACGGATAGCCTTCCAATCGACCTCTGCAGTAGCCGCCTGGTGCATGGCCTAATCTGCCCCGTCCCATACCGCATGCCAATTTATTCAGGCACCCCCCTGCAGACGCCTGTTCAATCCCACACAGCGGGAGGAGACTCGCGAGGCGAGAGCGAGAAGCTCAGATTTTGCTTTCGCCCTACGGCATCGGCTGCTTGCGATCGTGAAGTTCCTTCCGATACCGATTCAATTTGTCGTTATGCTCAACTAATTGCCCATCGGTATATCCGTTTTTCGACAAAAGGCTGATCTGGGCTTCCTGAGAAGCGATTCGTGTTTCGAAATGTCGGGACCGTTCGAGCAGCTTTGACCCGGAGTGGTTGAGGATGCCACGCTGGCTCGGCAGGTTTGACGACACGTCCCGTCATGGCGCGATAAGCCGTACACCTCCAGGGTGACAGCTGCTATGTTCGGGCATGAGGGATCTTGAGGATGAACCCCTTACGCATTCGATAGATTTTGCTTCACGCGCACGCCGCGTCTTTGCTATAATTCCTAGAAATTGAACCATAACCGCCCTCTTTAAGGCAGGAGTTTCGTCCCATTCCATGAAAGCTCGCATCGCCCGCCATGTGGCAATCTATGTTCTGATCGCCATCGCCGGTTATGGAATCGGCGCCTGTCGCCAAAACGTAATACTTAATCCCAGCGAGGATGACCTCCTGGTCCTCAATGGCTGTGTCATTTCCGCATGCAACTACCTGGCAGCCGTCAAAACTCAGCACAAGTTGGAGCAAAACTTTTGGGCAAAAATTCTCCTGGTTCGTTATGTCGATCACCCCGCCGGCCACGCCTACTGCGTGTGGGAAACCGATGGCACCATTTATGGCTATGATCGCAATGCCGGCGGATTTCCGATTCCCGTCTATACCCACGACGCGAAGTCGATCGCCGTCATTTTGGCCGAGGAATTGTCAAGGCATCTTCACGAAAAACTCATGGTGAGCCAAGCCGAGTTCGTAGAACCGTCGAGCAAGGTGCGAAATTATTAGGGGAGTTCTTTAAGGTTAGGAGCGGCGTGTTTTCGGTTCCCGCCGCCCTTTACCCTGCCCTCTCTCCTCTTGGAAGGAGAGAGGGTTAAGGGTGTGGCAAGGAACGGCTGTTTGCTACGCCCGTCCGGCTCGGACCTGCCGACCACACCAATGCGACTGTAAGTCGCCTAACTTATTTTTATTTTGACGCTTAGAAATCGCTTTTGCCTTAGACGGCAGTTAGAAACAGCCGCTCCTTGTTAAAAAATCTTGGTCGCTCATTATTTGCGTGTCACAATGATTTCACCACGATGACGAGGAATGTCGGCGCCTCCAAGACCAGAGTAATTTTCTGGGGCGTACGCGGCTCTATTCCAACACCGGGGCCCGGCACGGTCCGATATGGCGGTAACACCAGTTGCGTGGAAGTGCGTGCCGAAGGCGAAATCATCGTCCTCGACGCCGGCTCGGGAATTCGACTTCTTGGCCAGTCCTTGCAGCACGAGTTCGGTTCCGATCCAATCCGACTGGCGATCCTGATTTCACACACCCACTGGGACCACATCCAGGGACTCCCCTTTTTTCTCCCGGCTTATAGCGGGAAAAACCAACTCCGGGTCTTCGGTTATGACGGCACCCGCACGCGACTGGGAGAGATTCTCGCCGGCCAGATGGAGACACCGTTTTTTCCAGTCACCATGGCGGAGTTGCCCGGAAAAATTCAGATTGAAGAGTTGAAAGACAACGATTTTAAAATTGGAAAACTCCAGGTGCGCTCGAAGTTTTTGAATCACCCGGGAGTTTGCGCGGGCTATCGCATTAACACGCCGGCCGGTTCGGTTGTTTACATGCCAGATAACGAGCCGTTCGAACAGCTCGATGTGCAGTTGCGAAATCGCGGTATAGGAAACACTGCGCGTAAATTCAGATCACCGGCAGAAGAACGCGCTGAGCTCATCGAATTTTTGCGGGGAGCCGATCTGCTCATTCTCGACGCGCAGTACACCGACGAGGAATATCAACGGCACATCGGCTGGGGACACGGCTCGATCAGCAGCGTGGTCTCACTCGCAGCCGACGCGGATGCAAAACGGCTAGTGTTATTTCATCATGATCCGAATCACGACGACGAGACGGTAGACAAGATCGTGGACAAGGCGCGGATGCAGATCGCGCAGTTGGGCAAGTCAATAGCGGTGGAAGGCGCGCGCGAAGGTAGCGAATTGATTTTGAGCTGAGAACTTTGACTGTAAGGGCGTCAAAACACGCGACGAGGGTGTCAGGCGCTACCAGAGCGACACGCTTGAAAGGAGCATAATTTAGAGGTTACTTTTCCTTTCGATTGCCTCGTGGTGTAACGGTAGCACCAGAGATTCTGGATCTCTT
>CAWAHI010000025.1:0-26370 GCA_963781735.1 uncultured Verrucomicrobiae bacterium
CCAGAAGATCGAGCTCAGGCGTGCTGTTTTCGAAATTCTGACGCGAGCTTTCGTGCGATTCGTTCATCAGCTTGCCAAGGCCGATACCGTCGCCGGCTTGGAGCAACTTTACTGCCCGCCAGACGCGCTCGTTCTCTCCCACCACATGGGCGGCACGGCGGCGAACGAGGTCAGGCAGATCACTCCGGCGGGCGAGATCAGCCGGAGTGACGTCGCGCAAAGCGGAGACACCCAAGGCACGAGCGGCCGCGTGCGTTTCTTCCCTGCGCAAATTGTATTCGCCGCTTGCGAGCGCGCGCGCCTTTCCGGATTCCGCCACGATGAGCGCAAGACCTGGCGGAAATGGGACAGTGAGAATCTCCTCGCTGCGGCAGTCGAAGAAAACCGCGTGATTAGCGCGGCCGAAAAGCGCAATCACCTGATCGAGCAAGCCCGATTGCACGCCGACGTAGCGATGCTCGGCGCGCTGACAAGCTTTCGCAATTTCCAGCGGTGCAAGCTCCCGCGGAAACAGTTTGAGGAGAAAGAGCGCAGTCGCGAGCTCAAACGCCGCCGAGCTGGACAATCCCGCGCCGATCGGGATATCGCCGGTAACTTCCGCGTGAAATCCATTCACCGGCACGCCTAAATCGATCAACTCACGAACAACACCAAGTGCATGATTTGCCCAGCGGCCCTCAGGCAGCGGACGCAATTCAGAAAGCGGAATCTCAACTTTCCCAAAATCAGGCGAACGAATTTGAAGCATTCCATCATCACGACGGTCCCCGGTGACGTTGATCCCGCGATCAATCGCGGCGCCCAGCACTACGCCTTGGTTATAATCAGTATGATTTCCGAGGAGCTCGACCCGACCCGGCGCAAACGCAGCGGTCTTGCCAGCAGCCATTCAGAACGGTGAATGGTGAGAAGTGAGAAGTGATTCGTAGTAGTGAGAATCGAACAGCATTACTCCATTACTCTATCGTGAGTATTTTGGTAACTGTCCTGTGGTGGCACGCGTGTCGCGTGCTTCTGCAGCCGACACGGCTGCCGCTACAGGCGCTGGGCACGAATTATCACCTCTCACTAATCACTTCTCACCGATCTTTCCTCCCCAGGAAAGGATCTTTGCCTTCGTCCCCGCGGCTTCGGCTTCCTTGATGTCGCCATTGCGGTTGTAGAATAGGGACAGGCTGGTCCAGGCGATCTGATCGTTCGGACGCAACTCGGTGGCGCGTTTTCCCGCCTCGATTGCCTCAGGAAAACGACCGATTTTCATGAGTGCCATTCCGAGCGCGTGCCAGCCATCGAAAAACTCCGGATCTATCTCGATGCAGCGCCGATATTTTTGGACTGCGTTTTCCAATTCACCGACGGCGAGGTCGCCATTCGCGTCGTCGAATAGTTCGTCGCACGATTCCATCTCACCTCAGCTCGGAGTGGTCGGCTGAATTCCCGCGGCTTGCCGACGTTCCCGAAACCATTCGGCGAAAATCATCTCTCGTTTTCCCCGCAGGATTCGTTCATCGAGCGACGCTCGATTCGCCGCCGCCTGTGCCGAATCCGGCGGATCGCGCTTTTCCACCACTGCAATCACGGCACCATCCGCAGTCGGAAGCGGATCGGTCACTTCATTCGCATGCAGATCGGCGATGGCATTCTTGATCCTGGGAAGATCGGGGCTCTGCTCCGGAGCGGGAGACGCTTTCGGCTCCAACTCATCGGCCAGTGTAAAGGGCGGCACCTTTTCCAGCTTTACCTTCAACTTTTCCGCCGCCTTCGGGATGGGGTCGCCCGCTTTCAACGCTTCGCCCAAATCATGCGCGACGTTAGCAGCGCGAATGGTAACCAGTTCGCGCTCCTTTCTCGCTTTGAGCGACTCGATAATCTTTGGTTTCGCTTCTTCCAGTGTCAGCGGTTTCGCCGGAATGATCGCAGCCAGATGCAGGATATAGAATCCGTCCGCGACCTGGATTGGTTCGCTGATTGGTTCTTCATTGGATAGCTGAAACGCGCTCTGACTCAATTGTGGATCCTGTTTTAGCTCCGGATCAGGCTCCGCTTGTGTGAACTCGCCAGTCGTCTTCACCGGCACCTGGAACTTGCTCGCGACTGCGCCAAAATCTGCGCCCTTCTCCGCCAGCGCCTGCACGACGTCATTTGCCTTGTCCGAAAGCTTTTGCAGGGCATCAACCCGTTCTTTTCCCGTTAGTTTCTTTTCCGGCTCCGATAAGGTGAGGGCAACGAATTGCACTTTGCGCTTTTCCTCGCTCTTCAGCTGTTCCTTGGCGCTTTCGTAGTACTTTGCGATCTCGTCGTCGGCAATCTTGACGTCATTGGCGAAATCGCTCGTCTTAAATCGCACCACACTTACTTCAAATTTCGAATAAACCTGGTCGAAATTCCTTTTGCTCTCTGCGGGCGACACCATGATGCCGGTGCTGATCAGTTCTTTCACTCGCTCGAGACGAATCTGATCTGCGGCCAATTCCTCAATCTGTGCCTCGCCAAATCCACGCGGTCCCAATGCGTTTTCCACGATGTCGTTATACTTTTTTGGATCGAAACCGCCGGCATCGCCACGGAAGGCGCGCATCTTACTGACAACCGACGCGATCTCGCTCGTCGTTGGGCGGATACCGAGAGCATCGGCTTCATGACGCAAAATGATCAAATCGATGGCAAATTCCTCACCAGCCTCACGCTCCGCTTCCGATTGTGTCTTCGCGCGTTGGGGGCGCCATTGCGCCAAAATGTCATTAAGAAAATCGCTCATTCCCAGCATGCGCGCGAGGTCGAACAAACGTCCGCCGCGATCGAGTTCCAAACGAGGTATGGTGCGGCCATAAAGTTTTGTCGTCCCTGGCTCTCCGCGAAGCGCGGTTGTCCAGTCGCTCCTGACAAAATAAAGACAAAACGGCATCGCCAGGATCGCGATTACGATCATGAGCCACTTTTGGTGTTTGCGAAATAAGGTGATCATGGAGCGCTCGAGTGGCCGCAGAATTTACGGCGGCTTGCGCGTGCGCCAAACGGTTTTTGGTAGGGGCGGTTCACCGAACTGCCCGCGGGCGACTCCGAGCCGGAGTGGCAGGGTCAATCGCCCCTACCTGAAACGCCGTCTTCCGAATCAACGCCCACGCCTCCGCCAAATGTCTCTCAGTCGTTAGGACGTTACCCAAGCCGATGCGGATGATCGTACGTCCGTGCAGCTTGGTTTGGGTCAGATAGGCTTTCCCCGAAGCGTTGACCTCTTCAACGATTTTCGAATTTAAAGCATCGATGTCCGGGCCGGCATCACCGATGCCGGCTACAAAGCGAAAACAAATGACGCCCATGCTGATGGGCGCGGACAATTCAAAATCGCTCGATCCTTTCACCCAATCCCCGAACAAACGCGCCAACCGCAAATGCTCGCGCATGAATGCGACCATTCCTTCGCGCCCGAACGATCGCCAAATCACCCACGCTTTCAGTGCCCGGAACCTGCGGCCAAGCTGGATGCCGTAGTCCATGTAATTTTTCTCCGCCTCGATGGTATCGCCGCGCAAATATTCCGGCACCAGGGTAAACACTCTTCGCAGCCGTTCGATGTCACGGACATATAGGACACTGAAATCTAAGGGCACAAAAACAGTCTTGTGCGGATTGATCACGATGGAATCCGCGTCCGCCCATCCTTCGGTCAAGCCCTTGAATTCCGGGAGCAGTGCGAATCCGCCGCCGTAGGCGCCGTCAATGTGCAGCCAGATATTATTTTCGCGGCAAATCTTCGCGATCTCCGGAATCGGATCGACGCTGGCTGTTGATGTCGTGCCGACAGTCGCGATTACGGCCAGCGGTTTAAGCTTTTCAGCGAGGTCCCGGGTCACAGCTTCACGCAACGCGCTGACATCCATCCGAAAATCAGAATCGCTGGCCACCCGCACGACATTTTCCTCGCCCAATCCGAGCGCGATCGCGGCTTTCTCCGCGGAGCTATGCGCTTGATCGGAGGTATAAATGCGGAAGCGCGGCAGTCCACGACTCGTTAGACCGAGTTTGCGCGTAGCGGGTGCCGCTTCTTCGCGGGCGACGGCGAGTGCGTGCATCACCCCAACAGACGCCGTGTCATAAATCACGCCGCCGAATTCTGCCGGCAATCCCATCCATTGGCGCAACCAACCGATCACAACCGTCTCCAGTTCCGTCGCGGCGGGCGATGTCCGCCACGTCATGGCATTGACGTTGAGCGGCGCCGTGACGATCTCGCCCAAAATAGACGGCCCGGTCACGGTCCATCCAAAATAGGCTAGAAAGCTGGGGTGGCCCCAATGCACCATTCCTGGGACAATGATGCGATCGATGTCGGCAAGAATTTTCTCGAATGATTCTGCTGCATCCGGTGGCTCAGAAGGTAACGCTCGTTGAATCGAACCGGGCACCGCATTTGGCGCTACGCGCAGTCGTTCGAGGTTCGCGCGGTAATCAGCGATCCAATCGGCCAGCCGATGCAATTGTTCGCGGAATTCTTCCGGTGGCGTGTCGCCAAGTGACGCTTTGTCATCCCGACCAGAGCGCAGCGACGCGGAGGGATCCCGTCGCGCCGCCTTTAAGGTTCCGCCACGGGATTCCTCGACTGCGTTCCGCTTCGCTTTACTTCGCTCGGAATGACCTTGCATACCTCAAAACGCAAATCCAAAACTAAAATGAAACGCGCCGAAATCTTCATGTTCACGTGGGTCTGGATTCACGCCATAATCGAGCCGGATCGGCCCGATGGGTAGTTTGTAGCGTAAACCCGCACCGATTCCATAGCGCATGTCACTGAAATCGGGATTGTCGGCATCGGGCAACAAATTACCGGCATCGAAAAAAACCGCGCCCTGCAGTTCGCCATAAAGCGGGAAGGTATGTTCGACATTGAAGATGGTATAAAATTCCCCGCCGAGCGGGTGGCCCCTGTGATCATGCGGCCCGAGATCGCGTTCGCCGAAGCTGCGCACAGAAGTGCTGCCACCATTAAAGAAACGCTCGTCGATCGGAATCGCGTTGATGTCGCTGGTGCTTTCCTCCAGCGGCCGGACCAACCCGGCGCGGGCGCCGACTTCCAGCAGAGTTCTTCCAATCGGAATGAAGTAACTGGCACGCGCGGTGGTGCGAAGCAATTCGATCTCGCTTCCGATGGCGTTAGCGGCGAGCTCGAAAGTTTGACCGAGGATAAGACCGCGGCTGGGCACGACCGGACTGTCGCGCAAATCGAGGGTGTGAAACAAGCCGATCGAACTCACAAAATACTTGGTGTCGCCGATGAACTTGTCCTTGATGTCGTTACTCACAATTTCGACCCGCCGCTCCGAGCCGAAAACACCGACCTGATATTGTTTTGTAATATTGTAGGAGAATTCTGTCCGGGCTCCGATTTCAAACTTCGAATAACCGTCGAAATCAAACGTAAACGCACTCAATCGAATCTTCAGTTCGACGTCGCTTTCAAAAAAATGGGGATCGTCCCATAGTATTTCTCCCTTGTATCCGCGCTCTGAAATCTCAATCGACGTGGTCAGAGGCCGGCCATAACCAAAAAGATCTCGATCGGCAAAGCTGAGCCCGACAATTCCGCCGACGTATGTCCCGTAGCCGACCGAAAACCCGAACTCTTTCGCCTTCGCTTCCTCAGCGGAAATATCGAGCCGAAGATAATTTCCGGCCTCGGGCTGGGGATTGATCTGGAGAACATTGAACAGCCCGGTCCGCATCAGCTCGCGGAATTTTTCGTCGAGCACATCCGGGCTGTAGTTCTTGCCCTCGAGCGAGGCAAAACGATTACGCACATAACTCGGCCGGAGCCGCCGCAGACCGGTCACATTCACGCCATCAAATTTGTAAACCGGACCCGGTGAAAGCGTGACAATCACGGGCACGTGACCGCCCACGGCCTGTTCCGGTTCTCCGGTCGCATCCACTTTGACTGCGTAATACCCGCGCGCTTTGAAGTAAGCCTGAAGCCGCCGTGAAATGTCATCTACCCGGTGGTCGGTGTATGGTTGCGAAAGCAGATCGAGCATCTGGCCCCGCAATGTTTCCGGGTCGTAAATCGTGTTCCCGTGAAAAATTAGGTTGCCGAAAAAATACTGGCGCCCTTCGTGCACGGGAATGGTCGCATCGACGCGCGTGCCGTCCGCGCTGAAATGATATTGCGGCGAATCGACCACTGCCTCCAGATAACCCTCGCTAATGTAATAGCGGTGCACGAGGTCAGCTCCCTCCTGGACGTCGGTCGCGACAAAAGGTAGTTCCTTTTGCAATCGCGAATAACGCTCTCGCGTCGGACCAACGGCGTATTCGAAAAGCTTTTCCGCCGGAACATGATTGTTACCTGCGAAATTGATCGCGCTCAAAATTACCTGCGGCCCTTCCGTAACCTGGAGAACAAGTCGGGACCCGCTCTCGATCCGGTATTGTACATCTACTTTGGCGTAGCCGTGTTTCCGGTAAAACAGCTCCAGAAAAAATGCGGCATCGTCGGCCCGGGCCGCGGTTAATCCGAAATCGTGAATGGTCGCAATCTGTTCCTTCAGCGCCGTGCGCAATTCATTTTCCTTGAAAGCGGTCACGCCGCGAATTTCCAAGTCCGTGCTTTTCGCTTTTTTCTTCTCCTCGCGCTCGACGACTTTCTGCTCGCGCGCACGTTCTTCCGGCCGCTTCACATCCACGGCGCGTTGTCCCCAAAGATTTGGTGCGCCGATCATCGCGGTCAGGCCGAGCAAAAAAATCGCACGTCCCATTTCAATGGAATCGGATGAGGTATTTCACTTGACCGCGAAAATCTCCTCCAACTCCAATGTCGCCGACAAGCACCCAATTCTCGTTAACTTTGAACCGTGCCGTGGCCTGCTCGCGCCCGGTGCGCGGGTCGACGGTGCCGACGTCGACCTGCAAACGATCGAAAACGGAATTGCTCTGTGTGGGCTGGCCTTTTTTGAAAATTTTGCGGTATAGCTGCTGCACCACCAGCATGGCAGCGCGACCGGCCAGGACGTTGCCGCTTCCAGTTAACTCCTGCCGCGTGGTGCCGGTCGCGAGCAGCGATATAATTTCTTCCTGCGGCAGCGGTGGTTCGCTGGTGAAAATCGCCTGGGGGGAAAGCGAGTCTCCATAAACATAAACCCGCACGGTGTAATCGCGGATCAATGATCTGCCTTGCAGATCGATCCTCGGATTGAACGAATCGCTCGGATCAAAATAAAGAAACCCGTTGGTCACATCGAGGCGGCTAAACGGTAGGGTCGCTTCCACATTCTGCAATTTGACCGTGCCTTTTAATTCCGGGCGCCCGCCGGTCCCGCCCAGATGCAAATCAATAATGGCACCGCCGTTGGCGAGGTTCCCGCGAATGGAAAATGGGTCCTTGGTTTTGATCGCAATATCGAATTTCCAATCACGCATTGGCGGGGTTTTAATCGAATAATCCGGGCGGTTCTCCATTGGTTGCGGCGCGGGCCGGCCGGGCAATCCGATCGGAATCAAATCGATGTCCTTGAGAAAATGGCTATTCGTGAGGGCGACATTTCCTTTCACCGTCGCGCTCGTCACCGGGCCGGTTACTTTCAAATTCGCATCGGCGCGCGCGGTCAGCGAATCGTTGCGCGCAATCAGCACGCTCTCGGCACGCAGGTCAACGTCCATGTTCGGTTCCGTCAGCTTGGTGAAAACAACCCGGCCGCCGAGCGTGAACGGTCCGCCGGCGAGATCGCCGCGGAATCTTTCCAGCGTCAGCGTGTTGCCCCGGAAAAGCAGCCGCGATTGAAACCCGTGCAACGCCGGCAACGTCGCGTCGGTAAATCGTGCGGCATTGATCGTGATATCGCCGCTGCCGGTGAATTCCGGACGCGCAATGGTCCCGCCGATCGCGACATCAAACGCCAGATCGCCGTCGAGCTGCTCGACCGCAGGAATGAATTGCCGCAAGAAATTCACAGAGCTTCGCGGCATCCGCACCGTCGCCTGCAGCGGCGTGTTTTCGTCAAACGAACGCGTGCTCAGGATTTTTCCGGCATCGAATGGCATCGTCGCGGCAATACTGACGGGCTGAATCTTCGATTGCTTCAATTCCCCCGTAACATTGATTTTTTTTCCGGCGGCATCGGCCGACAGACGAAACGTCGCCGGATCAAGGTTCGTCAGCTTGGGGTTGCGCAAATCCCGACCCTCGACATCGAGATGCGCCTGCAAATCCGCGAGGGTGCCGCCCGCCTGCAGTTTGATCGACAAAAATCCGGACGCCGTCGGCTCCATCCCGAAGTCATCGAACAATTTCTTGAGATCGAGATTCGCTGAATCAAAGGTTGCGTTCACCTTTCCGTCGCGCGGAAAAACGGGCTGATTTGTGCCGACATTTTTCCAAATGAATGGGACGGATGCGTAACCGGTGGCGTATTTCGCCTGCCCCTGGTCGAGCTGGATTTTCGAAATCTCGAGCGTCTCGCCTTTGGCGGAAACGATCGCCTGGAAATCCATCCGATCGCTTCCGATAAAGAAGGTTGGAACCTCGAGCCCTGCCTGCGAATAAGTCGCGTCGATGTTCGCAGTCATCGCCTTCATGTTACCGAGCCGGCCGTTCTTCCAATCGAGCTTGAGCGATCCAATTTCCGTTAGCTTGGCGAGCGAGCCGTGCCCATTCCAATTCATCGTGAATGAACCGCCCAGCTCCGTTTTATTTCCACTCGCTTCCAGCAACGGCTTCAGCGTGTTCAAATCCGCGATATCGATGGTTAGTTTGCCGGCGAATTTTCTTTCACCGCGCAAATCGAGCGTCCCCTGCCCATTCACGAAATCGCGCTGATTCAGATTGGCGGTCAAATCATTCAGAAAAACTGTGCTTTGCCAGATTGATCCCACGCCGCTCAGTTGCGGGACAGATAAGTTTCGGGTCTGCAAGTTCGTTCCGTAAACATTGAACCAACCGGCCGCGATTGCGCCGTTCCATCGCACACTACCGGAGGCATTGAACACGCCAGTTACGCGATTCGGTGAATTCCCGTTCCAAAAATCGCCGATTTGCGGGGCGTTGATCGCGAATTGGATCGTTGCCGGTTGCTTGGTGAAATCTTTTTCGTCCGCAAGCAGGCGCACCGAGCCGCTGCCCGCGATCTGATTGGTTCCGCGTTGGATGGTAAGATTGCTGATATTAACCAGGTCGCCGTTTTCCTCGAGGTGAGCGGAAACGGTATCAACTGCGAACTCGTTGTTCCGGGCAGCTGAGAGCACGACATTCATGTCGGCACGCATACCCTCAAACCACGGGGCATCTTTCTTTTGTACTCGCAGGTTTTTTGTCGCGGTAACTGCTGCCTCAAGTTTTTCCAAGCTGAAATCACGACTGCTGATCGCTCCCGTCCCTACGCGAAGCGCGGCCTGCATTTGTTGATCGCGGACTTCCAGTGTTCCGTTGATCTGCCCGTGACCGGTTAAGGGATTTTCCATCGCCGAGGTGATGGGCGCGAGATCGAGATCATTGCTGACGATTTCAAATTTGGCCGGGCTACGTCCAAGATCGTCGGCCTCTTCCGGCAGCTGAACTGTCCCGTGAACTTGCAGCCCTGTTCCGGCGCGCGTCAGCTCAATCGGTTCCACCGTGGCCACTCCATCGTGGGCGGAAATGTGAGCCGTTGCTCGATCGAAAGTCGCGCCCGCGACTTGCAAATTGCGGACAATTCCATCCCCTGATGCCGCCCATGTTTTCGGCGCGCGCAACAACCCAACAAAATCGAAAGCAAAAGTCTCGATATCGCCCTGCACGGGCGCGTCCGCAAGCAATCCGAGTTTCTTCGCAGACGAAATGGATAGATCCCGTGCCGTAGCGTGCGATTTTATAAAGAGCGACCGCGCCTGTTCGGTCAGCGACGCCTGCAAATCAACGGGCGCGCCGTCGAGCGTCCCCACCCCACGCAACGCCATCGTGTGCTGACGAATGTGCGAGGCATCTACGTTGATCAGCTGGAACCGCGTTTGCTCATTCAACACCACGTCGCGCAAAATGAGATTGCGATTCTCGTAATTGGTCGTGCCAGTCACGCGCGTCCATTTTTCACCAGTCGGTAACTGCAACAAAGTGATGCTCAGCAAACCGGCGGCGCGCGGATTCAAATCGATCGCAACATTTTCAGCGATGAAATCGTGTGCCGGATCACGCACGATCACCGACACGTTCTCCAGGCGCGCACGCTCCGGAAAAACCGCCGGCAACGTCACCTTTTCGTGCGGACGCGGCGAGACTTTCACTCGCACTTTCGCCGGATCGATTACGACCCGCGCGTTTCGCGTCTCGATCGACCTCAGGAAATCGGCATGACCGCGAAGCAACGAAATCAAACTGTAGTCAGCGTGAATGTACTCCGCGTCGGCAATCTCAATCGCTGCCGGCCCAGTGGGGACAACGTGGAGATTACGGATCGTCAGTCCCGTAAAAAACATTTCCTTCAGCGCGAAAGTCGAGCTTTAGATTTTCCTTAGCGGCGCGATGAACCGCGAACCAATGAATGGCGCCGAGCAGAATCGGTCGATGAAAAATGGCAAGCAGGACAAGAAAAATTGCGAGCGAAATCCAAACTCGACGTCGCTTTTTTCCCTTCGGTTCGGAATATTCTTCCTGATCCATCTTCCACGAGCATTTTACCCTATGGACAGGTCCGCAAAGAGCAAGGGGGAGCGGCGGGAGCGCCGTCCGCCAACGCTGGAAACCTCAAAGCCTCACGAACTAGACAGGATTAACAGGATTGTGCAGGATTGCAGAAGAGTTTGTTTCTCAATCCAATCCTGAAAGTCCTGTTAATCCTGTCTATGAATCCTTTCAATTGCTTGCCTCATCATGATCACCGGACGTGACATCACGGTTTGGACAATATCGGCGGTGCTCGCGATCGGGATCGGATTGAGTAGTTACGCGAAACGGAAAACGCGCGATAAATTGGTGCGCGAACTGGCAGCAATGGAACCGGAACGCCGACAAAAAGTACTTACGCGCCTGAACCCAAAGCTCGCGATGGAAATCCGCGAGCAGTTAATGGAACGTTTTCAGATAATGAGCTGACGGCATTATAGCCCGCCGCTGTAGATAGCGAAGGGGAGCGCGACCTTCCAGGTCGCATTCGCCGGCACCAGCGCAACGCTTGAGGCGCGTGGCTTCCGACATTCCTTTAACTGGCCGAACAAACTCAACAGCTACATTTCTTTCCGCAGTTGCAGGCCTTGTTGTCGTTCATCGGGCAGTTCTTGCCGCTCTTCTTGCAGCTTTGAGGCGTGGGCTCTGCCGCAAACGCGCTCGTGCAAATCGCCGCCACCAAAATCGACAACAGAATTCTCGCGTATGTCTTCATGCTCCTAATCTCCTTCGCGAAATGAACTAAAAGCAAGCCGAAAATCCGTTCGGCTGTCCGTTAGAATATTTGGAGTGACAAATCTGAAGCCCGAGCAATGACCCGCCTTCGCTGAGCTTTGAGGTTTGGATGTTGAACCTTGGTCCCTCTGATGAACAAATTGTCGTCTTCCCAACAACTGGGACCGACAAAACTATCCGATGAAGAAATCCACCGATAGCGCTGCGCCAGCCTTCTGGAACCAGCGCTACGCTTCTGGCGAAACGCCGTGGGTCCTGCACAAAATTCCAGCGGCACCTGCGCTCCTTTCTTAAGCGAACACGGAGGAAAGGACGGGTCCTCATTCCTGGCTGCGGAACCGACCACGGTGTAATCAAAGTTTTTGCTGATGCCGGATTCGAAGTTACCGCCATTGACTTTTCACCGGTTGCCCTTGCTGAAACGAAGAAAGCGCTCGGGAACTTTAACGGCAAAATTATGCGCGCAGATTTTTTCAAATCCGATTTCGGAAGGCGCTTTGATCTTGTCTACGAACGGACATTTCTCTGCGCGATGCATCCACGGAGATGGGCGCGATACGCCAAACGCGTCGCCGAATTACTGCGACCGGGCGGAAAACTTATCGGCATCTTTTTTTACGGAACCGAGCCCGAGCCGCCGCCTTATCCGATCAACAAAACACAGGCGGCAAAAATTTTCGGCAAATACTTCCGCCTGCTCCGCGACCTCAAGGTTTCCGACTCGGTTCCGATGTTCGCCGGGATGGAGCGGTGGCAGGAATGGGAACGCACCGCAATGAAGTAAAGATTGAATCCGCAGATTTCGCAGATTGTTGGAATGTCAGAAAGCTAGAAATCTGCGGAGCGACCCGAAATCGCGTCGCGGCTTACACGAGCGCGCCGCCGCAGCTGGAGCCGGCGCCGGCGGTGCAACCAAAGCAATGGCTGCCGGTGAGGATTTCGCGATTCTCCACCATCGCGGGATCGATGTCCCAGAGATGAAGCACGCCGTTTCCATCGTGCCAGTTCATGTTCAGCATTTGATTGAAATCGCAGTCGAAGACTTCACCGGTCCAACTCACGCTGATGGTGTTGCGACACATCAAGCCGGAAACAGTCGCGGGATTAAAATTGTCGAGGAGCAGCTGCATGTATTCTTCCAGCTTGTTGTTGTGACGAAGATAGGAAGCGAACCGTGCGATCGGCAGGTTGGTGATGGTGTAGAGATTGTTGAAAATGATGCCGAAATGTTTCTTTAACTCGCGCTTGTAATCGGCTTCCAGCTCCGCCTGCGGACCAGGCAGAAATGCACCGACTGGATTGTAGACGAGATGAAGAGGAAGATGCGTGCCGTACCCTAACGAGTTTAATACCTGAAGCGCCTTAATGCTACCATCGAACACTCCTGCGCCGCGCTGCGCGTTTACGTTGTCCGGAGTGTAACACGGCATGGACGCAATGATCTCCACTTCGTGATCGGCAAGAAATTGCGGGAGATCTGTGTAACCGGGCTCGAGCAGGATGGTAAGGTTGCACCGGTCGATGACGCGACGCTTCAAAGTGAGCGCTCTTACTCGTTCGATGAAATAGCGGAAGTCCGGAATCATTTCCGGCGCGCCGCCGGTAAGATCGATGGTCGGGATTTCAGTGTGCGCGAACCAATCGATGATGCGGTCGATGGTTTGGCGTGTCATGATTTCCTTCCGCTTCGGCCCGGCATTTACGTGGCAATGCACGCAGGTGAGATTGCAGAGCTTCCCGACGTTCACCTGCAACACTTCGGTTTTGGTGTGACGCAAAGATAACGAATGCGCAGCCAGTGTTTCGGAGAAACGATTCACCTTGTCAGTTTGCAGGAAATTACAGCAAGAAGGTACCGGCGGCAGTCAGAAAAGGTAGCGGCAATCACGGTGCGCGAAATCTCGGATTCGATGCTGTAGTGTCCGCTGTCCTCAGCAGAATCTGAAGAACTGGTGCGCTGAAAACAGCTCACGCTGCAGCGCTCGTCCTTTTAATGAAACAGGAAATTGGCAATGCTCAGACGGGCATCATGCGCACACAGGTAATCTCCATCATCATTCCCGCGCTCAACGAGGCCTCGACGATCGAGCAATTTCTCAAATCTCTACGGGAACGAGCTGGCGATGTGGAGATCATCGTGGTGGATGGTGGCAGCAGCGACGACACGTTCGATCTGGCACGGGATCGTTGCGATCAATGTTTACGCTCGGCTCGCGGTCGAGCGCTACAAATGAACACTGGTGCCGCCGCGGCGTCGGGTGACATCTTCTGGTTCCTCCATGCCGACACCGAAGTGCCAGCCGATTGCGTTCAAAAAATCTATGACGTTCTTCGTGATCCTGAAGTCGCCGGAGGTTTCTTTCGGATCCGCATTCCAAGCAGGCGTTTTGTCTATCGTTTAACCGATTCCTTCGCGCACTACGCGGGGTTGCTTCTGCAGATGCGTTTCGGCGATCACGGGTTCTTTTGCCGCCGGGCTGTTTTTCGAGAAATCGGCGGATTCCCACAACTGCCGCTGATGGAAGATGCGGAATTTTTCCGCAACCTTCGACGGCGCGGTCGCACCGCAATTATCTCATCCCGCCTGATCTGCAGCCCGCGTCGTTACGAGCAGATCGGCCCGTGGCGTTTAACGCTTACATATGGGCTGATCGCGCTGCTCTATTTGTTGCGCGTTCCGATCCCACTCCTCGCTCGCATCTATCGAAACACCTGCGCGTTGGAAGTTAGGCTTCCAGCCTGACTCGGCCGACGGCCTTCCAGGCTGTCGCAATGGAGGGAGAGCTGGAAGCTTAATCGCAGCCAAGATGGCTAACTTCATTCATTGCGCGGTGCCGAGGTCAGCCAACGACATGCACCGCGCTCTTCGACCTCCGGTCGACGCGAACCGGTTCGACTCGTACGCCGGAGTAAAGCTGAAGACCAAAATTTGGGCGTGACGCGGCTCCCAACGATGGAAGTCAACACGGAAGCGGCCGATTTTTTTGCCGCGCACCTCGTCATTGGAATTGATGAGACCAAAAAGATTCTCAGTCTCGGCGCGGGCAAAGAATGGGGCATCGAGGAATTCGGTGACCCAATTCATCTCGTGTGCATCGGTCAGGTAAAACGTGACCTGGATATCTTCGTCGGAGTTTTCAACGATGATGACGCCGTAATTGTAGATATTGGCATTCTTCCATTCGCCTTCGAAGAAAATAATGCAGCGTTTTTGAACTTCCGTCGGTCGAAAATGTGCTTGTTTGAAAAACGAGACGACGTTTTCAAACGTCAGTGGTTTCACATTTGCCGCCGCTTCCTTTTGTTTGGTCGGAGCCGCCAAAAGGGCGCTGCTAGCCAGACAGATGGCGAAAATCAGTGTGAGCCAGGATTTCATTTTCTTGCGACAGCGGATTTGGCCAGCGCCCGTTCTCGACTTGGTACGACCCAAGACCGGGCAAGATGCGTGTCGCACGACATACTCGGCGGTGCTTCCGAGAAGGACGTGGTTGAATCCCGTTCTGCCGTGGGTGGAGATTACGATGAGATCTGCTTTGCAGTCACTCGCCTGCGCGCAAATTTCTTGTCCCGCATGACCGATCCGGAGCGAGGTTTCGACCTTGATTCCATTCCAGTTACCGCTTTGAACAAGATCGCGCATTTGCTCTTGCGCCGCTTTGTCGACCTGCTCCATCAAGAGCGGAAAATCATATCGCGCGTACACTTCCGGCGCGACGTAATATTGCAGCGCAACCGAGTGCAGCAGGATCAGTTTTGCCCGAAAGTGGCTGGCCAAGGCCTTGGCATACGCGAGTCCCTCCACCGAACACTCCGAAAAATCGACTGGGACAAGAATTTTTCGAAACGTCGCCAGCCGTTGCGCCGATTTCTTCTTCGAGTCGCTCCCGTGAACGACGAGAACCGGACAAGGCGAATAGCGGACGACGCGTTCGGCGGTACTGCCGAGGACGAGATGTTTCAGCCCGGTATTTCCGCGCGTTGCCATGACGATCAAATCGATATCGATCTCTTGCGCGAGCCGGCAAATCTCTTCAAAAGGCCGGCCTTTTATCGCGTGAATATTCGCAGGACGCAGTGCCACGGAATAATCTTTGGCCACATCCCGGAGCTGGCGCCGCACTTGGCGCCCTACTTCCAGCTCAGGCACAACCAGTGGGATTGCGACCATGCTCGCCGCCGGATAGTCGGGCTCGAAAACGTGAATGAGATGCAAATCGGCCCCGAAATGCTTGATCAGGGGCAAAGCAGCTTCGATCGACTCCAGTGAAGGGGCGGAAAAATCAATCGCTACCAGAACGTTGCGGATTTGCAGGATGGGTGGCGTCGATCTTTTCGCGGATTTTCCGCGGCCAGAGATGCCTTTTGCAGCGATTGCCATTTTCACATCTCAATCACACATATTCCACATTTCGACGCTCAACCTGTTTTGCTAAAGGCGCACCATTTCTTGTTTTCCCTTGAGGCTTGCTGGATAAACCTCGGGCAACGGCAATTCGATGTTTGTTTTCCTGTTTTTCCTTATTGCACTCTTCTCTGAAATCGTCGGAACGGTTGCAGGTTTTGGCTCATCGGTGTTTTTCGTCCCGCTCGCCGGATTGTTTTTCGATTTCCACACTGTCCTGGCGCTGACCAGCATTCTTCACGTTTTCAGCAATGCCGCGAAACTCGTTCTTTTCGGACGGCATGTGCGATGGAGATTGCTCTTGTTGCTCGGGGTCCCGAGTGTTGGCTGCGTGATCCTTGGAGCCTTGTTAAGCTCACCAGCGGATAGATGATGCTTTCCGCGAGTCGAGCCATTATTCCGTTGGGAAAGCTATCGCTGCAGCCGTGCTTGGAATTCCGAGCGGACAAGTTTGTGACAACGACCTACAAAGATCTTCTGTTCATCGGTTATCAGAAGTGGAGCGCCGGTAGTCAGGTGACCCGGTGGTCCGCTCATAAAACGCGGAGGCGAAGTCGAGGGGGCGATTGGCGTAGGCAGCGCGCCGACGGACGAACAAGATGAGGAACGTGCGCGCTGCGACCTTGAAGCTCTTGCTTTGTCCATTGGTCGTTAGGTCGGTTCTGCCATATCTGAAATCACTTTTGGCGGGAACGCAGCACGCAGGGCGTTAAGCACGGCCAACACGTCGATGATTTCTTGACTGATCGCTCCCGCTACGGGAGCTAAGAAGCCGGCGGCGGCGAACATCATACCGCCTACGCTTAGCAACATTCCACCCACCGCGCTCTGTAAGGCAATGGAACGCATCCGCCGACTGATATGCATGAATTCATCCACTTTCTTGAGCGAGTTTTCCATGGCGACAACGTCAGCCGCTTCCGCGGTCACATCGCTGTTCTGCCCGACAGCCATTCCTACCGTAGCGGCCATCATAGCCGGCGCGTCGTTGATCCCGTCGCCGACGTAGAGAGTTTTCGCCGCCGCCGTTTCCTGCCTAACGATTGCTAGTTTTTGTTCCGGGCTTTGTTCCGCATGAATTTCGGTAATGCCGACCTGCTCGGCGAGATAACGCACTTCCGATTCGCGATCGCCGGAAAGGATCATGATACGTTGGAACTGATGTTTCGGCCCGAGATGTTGAATAAAGGAACGTCCTTCGACACGCGGCGCATCGCGCAGTCGAAAAGTCGCGGCAAACTCGCAATCGATTACGACGATACACTCGAGACCACCGGCGATCGGCGGAAGATGCTCGGCACCCGGCGTCTTCTGCGAAAGCAGCTTGCCGCGGCTGGTGATTTGAATGTCGTGACCGCCGACAGTTCCTCGAAGTCCCTGACCAGGAGGTTCACTTACGTGAGACGCTTGTTGGAGGTGAAGCCGTTCCGCTTTGGCCGCGGCCAGGATCGCTCGGGCCAATGGATGCTTTGAGTAAAGCTCGAGACTGGCTGCCAGCGTCAGCACCTCTTTTCGGGCGAAACCCGGAGCGATGAGCTGCTCGGTTAACTTCGGCTCGCCATAGGTTAGTGTTCCCGTTTTGTCGAAAATCGCGGTGCGGCATTCGGTGATTTGTTCGAGAACGGCGGGATTCTTCACTACGATCGAGCGTCGCGCGGCCAGGGAAACGGAGCCGATGATCGCGACGGGAATGGCGATAAGCAATGGGCAAGGTGTGGCGATGACGAGCACAGCGAGGAAGCGCACAGCTTCACCGCTGACGACCCAAGCCAGCACGGCAATGGTGACCGCTACCGGAGTATAGATCGCGCCCAACTGATCTCCGAGTCGGCGCAAGTGCGGCTGGTTTTGTTCGGACTCGCGCATTACCTCCATGATTTTGGCGTAGCGCGAATCGACGGCGCGACGTGTGGCCGTAATGGTGAGAGCGGATTCACCATTAACTGCGCCGGAGATAACAGTAGAACCGGGTGCCTTGGTGATCTCAAACGGCTCGCCCGTTAGGAACGCTTCGTTCATGACGCCATGGCCGTCGATGACCGTCCCGTCAACGGGACAGATATCGTGCGGATAAACCACAAGAGTGTCGCCCACGGCGATTTCATCCAATGCCACGTCGACGATCACAGAATCTCTTTTCCGATGGGCAATGGCAGGCATCCGTTTCGCCAAAGCGCGCAAAACCGAAGATGCATTCCGCAAGGCGTAGTTTTCCAGCGCTTCGCCGCCGGAGAGCATTAAGACAACAATCGAGCCAGCGAGGTATTCGTGGAGAAGAACAGAAGTAACAATGGAAATTCCGGCAAGGAGATCAGAGCCGAATTCGCGCCGTAGAAGATTTCTCGTTAGTTCGTAAACAAGAGGAATACCGCCGAAAACGAGCGTTGCCAGAAGCGGCATCTGCTGCATTCCCGCAGGCGTACGTAAGACGAAGCGAAGGACGAGATGAACCAGGATTGCCAGAGTCGCGAAGACAGCAATGACGGTCGTCCTACGACGGTGGAGAATGGTGACGGATTCCCAAAATCTGGTCGTCGGCGGTTGATGCCTCAACTTTGGCGTTCCGGCTTGTTTTTGATCCATCAGCACAAGTTGCGGCCCGGCGCTCATCGTCTCTCTAACTATGCGTTTACCAGGGAAGCGGTCTCGCGATTGTTACGCGCGATCTTTCATCGTGATGAAGTTTTAAGCCTGCAACTTCTGACGGGGGCGTATCTGCCGCAGTCTGGGCAAACGGTTGCGGACATCATCTCCTCGGGGCTGTTGCTGGTCGCCTTTGTCGGTTCTTACTTGAGAAAAATTGCGTTGAGCAAGCTGGAGCAAAAAACTTTCGCAGGATTGTTCTGGTGTTGGTATTTCTCATTGGCCTAACAACACTTGGCAAATTTGTTGAGCAGATCAGCCGTTAGTTTGTTCATGGACGGATCGCGACTTTCAAAACGCCGTCACGCCGCGAGCCAAAGAGATCGTAGGCTTCGACGATCTGGTCGAGCGAAAAAGTATGCGTAAGAAGTGGGGTTGGATCGAACCGCTTCGATTGCACCATCGCCATTAATCGCCGCATCCGTTCCTTGCCGCCGGGACAAAGTGTGGTCACGATTTTGTAGTCGCCAATGCCCGCGGCAAAGGCATCGTAAGGAACCTGAAGTTTTCCCGAATAAACGCCCAGGCTGCTCAACGTGCCGCCGGGCCGCAAGCAACGGAGACAATTTTCAAATGTTTCTTGAAGGCCGAGGGCTTCGATGGCTACATCCGCTCCGCCGCCGGTGAGTCTCTTATTTGGCGAAAGATCGCAATCATTCGGATCGAGCACCACATCGGCGCCCATGCGTTTCGACATTTTCATTCGCACCGGATCATTTTCGACACCGATAATGAATGCGGCACCCATCAACTTCGCGCCGGCGGTCGCACAAAGCCCGATCGGGCCTTGTGCGAAAACGACGACCGTATCGCCAATGCGAATATTAGCCGACTCGGCGCCGCTAAAACCGGTCGATGCGATGTCCGCGAGCAAAACTACCTGCTCGTCAGTCAACTCATCGGGAATCTTGGCGAGGTTGGCTTGAGCGTTCGGCACAAGGAGATATTCGGCCTGCGCACCATTGATGGTGTTGCCAAAACGCCAGCCGCCGATTGCTTCCACGCCTTCGCCGTGTCCGCATTGTGCCCATTGCGCCGACAAACAGGCGCGGCATTGTCCGCACGGCGTGATCGCACCGACCAATACTCGATCTCCGATCTTATATCCGGTTACGCCTTCCCCCAGCTCTTCAATCACCCCGACCGGCTCGTGCCCGATCACGAGTCCAGGTTTCACTGCATATTCGCCGCGCAAAATATGAAGATCGGTTCCGCAAATGGTCGTTAACGTGATCCGAATTACCGCTTCGCCGATGCCGGCGCGCGGACGTGGAACTTCTTCAACGCGGATGTTGTTGGCCGAGTGGAAAACGGTGGCTTTCATCGTTTCCATTGTCGACCCTTCCGGGTTAAACCGCATCAAATTCGAGTTTCACATGGCGTTGCTCGGGAATTGTGGGCGGCAGTTGATATTGGCGCCGGCGACATTCTCTCATCGCATCGGCAAGCTGCGCTACCGAGACGGGCTTGGGAAGGCATGCGGCTGCGCCATTAGCGTAAGCCAGCGTTTCTACGTGCTTCTCGTCATCGCGAGTAACCACGACCACCGGGAAATCTTCCCGACACATGTTAATCGCACCGAGCAAGGTCATGCCATGTGGACCGTGGTCGAAATCGATGATGGCAAGATCGAGATGTCGACCCAGCCCGCAGACCAGTTGCAACGCGTCGCCGGGATCATAAGCAAGATGACTGACACCGCCATTTTCGACTAGCGTTTCAGCGACTGCTTCTTCCAGTTGCGGATCGTTTGTGAGGAGAAGGACGACTGGTGCTTTCATACCGGCGAAGCACTGGATCGCCGTCGCAGTTGCCGGGTAAGTTTGTCTGCTCATATAAATATCTTTAGTGACACTTGGCGAAGCGGACGCGGTGATGTGGATGGGCAAAAAAATCGTGGCCGAGATGAGATGAGAACTGGGAAGGGTGCGGTACCGCCCAATCTTCCAGCAGACCGGGTCGGACAAGATCGACAATGTTATTTTGGCGCATCTGTCGTTGAACGAACGAATAAATTTTCGGGCCCAGGGCCGCAAGTCCCACAATTAGTGGCACTACGAAGAACACTTCGTGAATAGCGAGGCCGAGACCGAACCCGAATCCAGCAACCACGGCGAGGGTCGGAGCATCGATGGCAATTTTCGGGAAACATTTTTTGCGCCCGCCGGGAAGACCTTGCGCCTGCCAGGTTTCCATCCCGCCGTCTACAACAACGGCGTTCGTGCAGCCGGCTCCTTCAAGAATTCCGCTGGCAAGGCCAGCCAGCGCACGACTTCGGCAAATGACATACAGCGGCTCTGTCGCCGGCAGTTTGCGATCGCGCAGAACTTTGGATGCTCGTAATTCCGGTAACGGGATCGAGCGCGCGCCAGGGATGTGTGCCTTATCGAATTCCTCTTTTGTCCGGACGTCGATGAGATCAAACGGTTGGTGCGTGGCGATCAATCTCGCTAGTCCGATTGGATGGATTGTTTTCATATGGGACTCCTGACCCAACATGGATATGCACGAGTAAATGCGCTCACCGCCAATTGCCATTTTCCCCTCAAATCTTGTCCGCCTTTTCTTTCACGATCTTCAACGCACTAACTCGACTTGAATAACATCGTCGAATCATCGTTCGGCAGTAAATCCTGTGGAGAAAAGCGACTCATCGTGGGATTGGCTGCTATTTGTGCAGTCGTCTAGCTCGTGGCCGCAATTCATCCGTTGGATCCACAAGCGTAGTGGCTGGAAAATCTTTTGCTCGGCTTCTTCATTGCCGTCATCGGTCTGGCTGATGGTGGTGCCGAGAATCACCACCAGCATCGACCAGGCTTGGTGGCAGGGATGGAACAAAAGTGTCATGCAAGACAGATTCCCAATTTGGCCCGACGATGAGCGCGGTAATGACGTACCCGAACAAGACCAACGCGAGCCATTTCAGAACGGTCGCGATTTGATGGTAACGGAATTCGATGGTGGCGACAGCGATGGCGATTGCGAAAATGAAAACGAGATAATGGGAGTTAAGGCCAGTGAACATTTGTGCGCGTCAGCCATCCGCTGGGGTCGGCGCTAACGTTGATCGTGTTAGCGACAAACCAGCGGCCGCCTATTTCCTGCCGCCGGATGAATGCCGATAATCTGTCGGCGATCGGCCAGCGATTTTGCGAAAAATGCGGTTGAAATGCGTGAGCGATTGGAAACCGACGTCATAAGCGACCTCGCTGACACGCCGGTTTCGGTCGAGCAACAATGCCTTGGCCTTTTCCACCCGCACCCGGGCGAGATAATCGGTGAAGGTCAGGCCAGTAGCGCGCTTGAACAGTTTGCAAAAATAAAATGTGCTGGTGTTCACCGCCTTGGCGACGGTGGCGAGACAGAGCGCGTTATCCTGATTCCGGGCGATGAATTGTTTCGCGCGCGTGACCGCCACCGGCTCCGTCTCTGAATTCTCGAGCGCGATCTGGTTGCTGAGAATCGATAAATGCCGACCGAATATTTCCAGGAGCCGCAGGATCGCGCGATACTGTTTCTTGCTCAGCACCTTGGTGTGGAAATAGGCTTCGCGCGCTTTTCGCAAATCCACCTTCACTCCCCAGTCGACTAACCGTTTCGCAGTCCGATCGAAACGAAACTTGGTCGGCTGATCCAGCAGGACTTGTCCGGTTTGCAAAAATCCGATGAGCTGGTCGCCGACGCGGATGGGCACGGCCGAATCGGAGAGACCGGCGAAACAGGTAACGGTGCGGGAATGATCGCCGATTTGCTCGGTCAGCTTGCGTTGCACTTCGAGGCAGGCGGCGCAGACGCGGTTCGAGCGCGCCATCAATTCGCAAAACGGATTTTCGTTGGCTGCACCGCGCATCGGAAGGTTCCATTGCTCGATACCTCGCAGCGCGACGGGCAATCCGGTGGTGGCGGAGAAGGCGCGCGCGTAATCGCGATAAATCGCAGAGCGCGTCAGTTTCTCGACCAGCTGCTTGTTGCCCAGCTTCACCAGCCGCAATCATATCGATCACGGCTCGGTTGTCGAAAGTTTCGCTAGGCGTCGTGCAGGCAGCGTCCGATGATCCGCGCATACAACGCGATCATCGCGGCGGTGCTAAACACAATTAAGTATTCCATAATTTTGGCTGGTTAATTCGCTGTGGCGATTGTTTGAAGACCGCCCGTTCTGCGACAGCTACAGCTGCAATTGGTGACGTGACCCCAAAGATCGCAGCGGGGTGCGGTGGCCCGCTCCACCGCTTGATCGAGCGCGCGCCCCAGCTGCGTAAAGCTTAGAGGTTTTCCCAGGCAGGCTATCGCGCCATGTCGTTGCACGACCGGGCCCAGGCAGTGTTCTTCGAGTGCGGAAACAACAACGATGGGCGGAGTGTTTTCGCACACGTCCGAGGCCTCCAGGATCGCCATTCCATGCATCCCCGGGTCTATTTCCAGAATGATGGCAATGACATTTTCGAAATCTTCCCTGCAGAAATGGAAAAACTCTTTTGAGGTCTGCACGAAACGCAGATCGCAATTGCGAGTTGTAGCGGCGCTTGCGACGGCGCGGGCCGTATCTGCATCGGCATCCAAAACCAAAACAACGTTTCTTTTCATAAAGTGCTCCTTTCGATTTCAGGTTAGCGACTGCCCTGGACGGGTGCTCTCCATTCTTTGGCTTTTGCTTCGCCAAAATTGTTCGCGCTGCCGGCGCGGCAATTTGTTGCGACGCAAGATGGGACGCGCACTCGCCAACGGAAGATAGGCAGCTCGTTCTCGCTCGTTTTATCGCGACATAGGGTTATTTCTGACAGGTAACAACGCTGTTACGTTTCTCCAGTTTTCCGACAAAAAACCATCGTTAGCCTGTTTGCACATTCGAAGAGACTTCGAATTTCAACACAACAAAACAGAGAAAATATACTATGAAACGAAACCAATGGTTTAAATGGATCGGGGTAGCAGGCCTCGGTCTGATGTTAAGTGCGCTGGCTGCGCCGGCCGCACAAGCGCTAACTGTCAATGCCTTTGTGGTAAGACAGGTTTGCCTGAACGGAGATTTCGTCCGGGTAACCTTGTCGGCCACAGTGAGCCCGGCCGGGCCAGCCAAGTATCGCTGGGATTTCACAAATAATGGCACTTTTGACACAGCGCTAAACTCTAATCCCAAGGTGACCCATACCTACCCCGATGAAAGAAGGTTTACCGCGCGGGTGCGTGCGGTAAAGGCGAACGGCGCGGTAGCAATCGACACCGTGACATTTACCACCCGCCGCTGCAGCGGAGGTGGTGGCTAATAATCGCAGCAGGAATGCGGGTGCGGCCGCACGTAGTGGGCGTGCGCCGCCCTCGTATTTTGAAACGGTTAGTTTTGGAGGTCCTTCTATGAAACATCGTATCTTCGCAGTAGCCACAACGGCTACTTTCGTCGCTGGAGTGATCGTTGGCCATTACGCAATGCCGAGATCGGTGAGACTTTCGGCGCCGGCTGTGAATGCGGCTAACGAAACTTCAACACGCTCGTCAGAACGCACTTCACCAACTCTGTCCATTTCTGCGCCCAACCAGTTCGATCCAGCCGCGTCCTTGTCGGAAAATATTATCGTTGCGATAGAAAACGCCGCAGCCCACCCGGAAACCGGCAGCTCTACAGCGAAGTTAACGATTTGATCGAGAACCTTGATCCGAAAGATGTGCGGCCAGTGATCGACGCAATCCAACACCTGCCAAATCCGCGCGAAAGAAATACGTTTATGTCGATGCTCATTACGCGCTGGGCGGAAGGCGATCCAAGAGGAGCGCTTGATTATGCCCAGACCGAAAACGCCGCGGAAAAGGGGTGGCTTGTTGGTGAGGTCGTTGGCACCTGGGCGGAACACGATTCGGCAGCGGCGATGGCATGGGTAACTCAAACGCCGCCGGGTTCGGAACGCAATGGGGCCCTGCTATCTCTGGTTTCAGCTCTCGTCGAAAAAGATCCGCAAGGCGCACTGAGTTTTTTGCAAGCTCTGCCAGCGGCCGACCAAACCGCAGCGCTCTATTCACCAATCTTCAGCAGTTGGGGTAGTGCTGATCCGGTTACGGCGGGACAGGTCGCATTGCAATTGCCAAGTGGCCCGATTCGCGACATGGCACTGCAAGTTGTTGGCTCTCGATGGTCTGAGCAGAATGCGGAAGCAGCTTACGCCTGGGCCAATGGTTTGCCTGTTGGCCAAGGGCGCGATAATGCCATGCAAAATATTCTTTCCCACTGGGCAGGTACTGATCCGGAACGGGCGGCCAAAGCAGCCCTCGGCTTGCCGACCGGCAGTGGTCGCGACCAGGCGATTGCAGATATCGCGCAGCAATGGGCGGAGAAAGACCCGACCGCCGCCGCGGCTTACGCTGCTGCACTATCCCCTGGTGAGACAAAGGACCTGGTGATAACGGCAATCGCGCGACAACTCACCAACTCCGATCCGCAAACGGCGCTGAGTTGGATCGAGAAACTTCCGGACGAAAGTACGCGCCAAAAGGCGCTTGAGACCTGTGTCGCGCAGTGGAGCGAAACAGATCCGCAAACAGCAGCCGAGTTTGCAGTGCACAACAGCACGGGCGATACACGTCAAAATCTGCTGGCAAAGATTTCTTACCAGTGGGCACAAAGCAATCCCGCCGCCGCGTTTGCCTGGGCTCAAAATTTGTCAGAGGCAACCGCCCGCGACGCCGTTCTGCCCGGTCTTGTCTCCGTGGTCGCTGAAGATAATCCTGGTAGCGCGGCCGAACTGGTATCGCGGCTTCCTGGTGATATGCAGCCCCTGGCCGCGAGCTCACTTATTTCGCAGTGGGCCGGTGCCGATCCGCAGGCCGCGAGCGCCTGGGCAGCTTCTTTTCCCGATGCCGAAACGCGCGATCAACTTTTTGCCAACGTGATGAATCGCTGGGCAAAAACTGACCCCACCGCAGCGGCGACTTGGCTCCAGACTCTTCCCGCGGATTCTTCACGGGATGCAGCAGTGGCCGCTTTCGCAAGTCGAATCGTTTCTGCCGACCCGCAAGGCGCGGTGCAATGGGCTTCCACAATCAGCGACGCGAGTATGCGTGCTACGGAGACTGCAGCGGCCCTACAGACCTGGTTTGAGGCCGACCCAAGGAACGCCAGTGAGTGGGTCGCCAAATCTGGCTTGCCTGACGAAGTCAAAGCCCAGCTTGTACCGCCGCATGGCTAGTCAACGGCGCTACTGTCACCCACGCATTCTATTTAGCATTCGAGTGTGTTCGCCTGACGGCTGCAAGGCGGAGTCGCGGGAAAGAAATCTGAGAAGAGCGGGCAGGCGCAAAACAGCTCGCCATTGAGGAGTAACATCACATTTTGGGGGGAGCTGTACGCTATAGCCACTCCAGCTCTTTTAGACATCGCGCGATGATCAGTGCATACAGCGCCATTATCGAGAGGACACCAGCTACGATTAGGTATTGCATTTGTCTTCACCTCCTTGGGAATTTCTCCCATCAGTTTCCGTGGCTTTCCTCAGACTAGCGATTGCGCTGCAACCTGCTTTGCATCGCATGGCTTTGTCTTTGCAAAAATTGCCGTACGAGAACGGGCTGAAAATTTCCACTCTCAAAATCAGCCAAGCACTCGACAAAGGATGGTGAGCATCTTCGCTCCAGCCAGCGTTGACTCGCCTGGAGGTGATGAAGATGTCGTCCACGAATGAATCTAAACGAGTGAGATTACAAAATGGAGATCGGGCAGAGCCGGTTGAGATTTGGAAAGCGCCGAAATTCATTGAGGAGCATTCAAACGAAGAGCTTTCGCTCAGAGAGTCGCGCGACGCAGTCAACATCAGCGGCAATTATCTGAGCGAGAAATTCAAGGAGATAACCGGGTTAAACTTAGTCGGTTAAGTTGAGCGCGTCCGCTTCGAAAACGCATGCGATCTTCTCGAAAATGGCGAGCACCGGTAGAGCAAAATCGCATTATCGGATTAAATCCCTGTCGCAATTCAACCGC
>CAWAHI010000026.1:0-42216 GCA_963781735.1 uncultured Verrucomicrobiae bacterium
TGTAGCTCAGTGGTAGAGCACCTCCTTGCCAAGGAGGACGTCGCGAGTTCAAGTCTCGTCACCCGCTCTCTGTCCAGGTTGGGCGGTTTACCTGAACCGCCCCGGGCGAGTCCGGCCGCACCGGCGAGGTCAATCGACCCTATCTATGTTATACTGCCCGACGCCAAGGACCGGCGCCCCGTGAGTGCCAAGGTCGATTTTCATGCCAATTAGAGCCAAAAATGCCCATTTTCTTGAATCTGAACTCGCTTTTCTCTGCATCTCATAGGCAAATGAAAACTATGAAAGTATTGATTCTTGGCAGCGCCGCTTCTCTCGCCTTGGCGCTCGCCATCTACGCACAAACACCTGCCCCAACGGGAGAAACGCCAGCCGCGACGCCAGAAACGCCGTCCGCGTCGCCCGCGCTAACGACACCCCCCGCGTCCGCCTCTCCCACGATTTCGGCAACGGCTTCACCAGCGAATCAATTTGCCGACCAGATCAAGCAACGGGTCGAACGCAAGTTTAAGCACGGAAAATTTGGCGTAACCATTGATGGAGATAATCGACACGAAGCCGAATCCGGGGGCGACGATCACGGCGACATACCGTTAACCGTTCTTCCAATCGCAATTATCAGCATTCTGGCCGTGTTCGGCTTCCCTGTTGCGATCGTCGCTGTCATCATGTTTAGCAATTGGGCCAAGAACCGCTCGTTGCACAAGACCGTCCGCATGATGGTGGAAAAGGGCCAGCCGATTCCGCCGGCGTTGCTGTCGACTCCGGCGGCCGTTTCTGCCGCAACTGGATTGCGACCGTGGTACGATCTCCGACGCGGAATCGTTCTTATGGCCGTGGGTGTCGGGATCATCATGTTTTTCGGTATCAGCGCCGGATGGGATGAAGGTGTCTGGGCGCTAGGCCTCATCCCCGGCTTGATCGGGGTCGGCTATATTCTCGCCTGGCGACTTGCCTATCGGGAAGAGAAAGAGTTGAAACAGTGATGTGGAGCTGACCGATGCCGATCTGCTCGCACGAGTTCTTGTTGATGGCGACCAGCACGCTTTTGGCGAGTTGGTTCGCCGCCATCAATCGCCCGTGCGCGGCCTGTTGCGACAGCTCGTGCGCGCGGACGTCGAGCTGGCCGACGATCTTGCCCAGGAAACCTTCATCCGCGCTTACAAACACATTCGAAGCTTTCGTGGCGAAGCGAAGTTTTCGACCTGGCTTTATCGAATCGCCTACAACGTGTTCCGGGAGCACGCGCGAAAACGCAAGGAGCTGGTTGGAATTGATGAAGAGCAACTACAGGCGCAGGCCGATCCGCAAACGGTGGATCCGGGGTTGCGACACGATCTTATGAACGCGCTGGCCAACTTACCTTTGCACGAACGCACGGCGGTAACGTTGTGTTGCCAGAATGGGTTGTCCCACGATGAAGCGGCCCGCGTTCTCGATATTCCGCTGGGGACAGTGAAAACGAATGTGTTGCGCGGACGGGAGAAATTAAAGAAAATGTTAGCAGCCTGGGCGACCTGAACATGAACGATCCGCTTGATGACTTGCTCGACGCGCGGTTGCGCGACGAGACGCCCTATATAGATGACGCTGGTTTCACCGCACACGTGATGAAACAACTTCCACGTCGCCGCGTATCCTGGAGCGGTCAGCGCTCGTTCATAATCCTGGCAGCGACAATTCTGTCGGTTCTGGTGGCCTATTTCGCGTCAGGCGAGGGGATGTTCGTGCACGACGCCTTCACTCGGATGTCGGGTTTGCGACCACTGCAATTACTGCTTGTCATCTTCGCCTGCGGAACGGCAATGACCATTGCCGGATTGTGGGCCGCGCTTACACGCAGGCACGACACGATCGTGTAGCGGAAAACCTGCGCACGATCGATCCCGATTTAAGATTTGGCGCCCCCTCAGGCCGCGCACAATTCGCGCGCCTTCTTTACATCGGCGGCAATTTGTTTCCCGAGCGCCTCGACGCTTTCGAATTTTTTCTCCGGCCGGAGGAATTGCACGAATTTGATTTCGATATCAGCGCCATAAATGTCGCGATGGAAATCGAGCAGATGAACTTCGATCATACGCTCGGCTTTTTCGCCGGAAACAGTGGGCCGGAATCCAACATTGATGACACCGTGATGCAACACGCCTTCTAACCAGGCTTCGACAAAGTAAACACCGTTCGGTGGAAATTGTTCGCTGTGCGCGCTGAGATTCGCGGTGGGAAAACCAAGTTGCCGTCCCAACTTCGAGCCTTCTCGGACTGTACCCAAAATGGTATAGTCGCGGCCGAGCATCACTGCCGCGCCCGCGAAATCGCCCCGCTCAATGCGGGCGCGAATGGCCGTACTGCTAACTACCGCTCCGTTCACCTTCACCGGCGGGATTCCGACAACGTTAAAATGGTGCCGCGTCCCGAGCGTGCGCAGAAGCGCGAGATTGCCGGCGCGATTTTTCCCGAACGACCATTCGTGACCAACACAAATCTCACGCAGCGGTCTCGCGCTCCCGGTCAACTCCGCGACGAAATCCTCCGCCTCGGTTTGCGCGAAATTTTTGTCGAACGGAATGATCAGGAGATGACCAACTCCATGCGCGCGGATGAGCGCGATCTTATGCGGTGTTGAGGTAATGAGATGCGGCGGATTCTCCGGACGCAAAACCTTGGCCGGATGCGGATCGAAGGTAACCACAACCGGCGTTCCATCCTGGGAATGGGCATGGCGAGCAGAAGTCGATATGACTGCTTGATGCCCGAGGTGGACGCCGTCGAAGGCCCCAATCGCGAGGAAAAGGGAGCCGGGCAAGTTCGCCAGGTCGGAAATGGAATGAAGGAGTTCCATCAGCGCCGTGCTTTGGATGGGCTAGCCGTTTCGACAAGCTCAACGCCCTGAGCCGGTCGAAGCGCTTCTGCGAGCCCAGTAAATGACGAATGACGGATGACGAATGACGAAGGAAGCGCGAATGACGAATGACGAAACATCCGTGCTTCGAGCATCGTTACTAATTGGTCATCTGTCATTGTGCTTCGTTGCTTTGCTTTCCCGTCCGCCAGATTCTCGCAAAGATCAGATGTAATGCTCTCGCTTCCAGCCAGAGCTTTCGTGCGTCAGTCTGCAGCTCAGGAACTGCGCGGGCGACCATACTAAGAAATGTTTTGTTTCGCGTGCTTCTTTTTTGCAGGTACCGATGCACTTCAAGAACTCCTTTTTGGAAACCGAATCATCGGCCTCGATGTAATTCGCGCCGACACTGGTTCCTGCCCCGACTAGTTGATCGATAATGCGATCAGTTAGTGGACCTCTCGGAATTCTTTTCGCAAAATCGATGATCGCCTCACCAAATCGCGCTGTTCGCTCTTCCAAATCATAATGCGGCACAGCGTCTGGCTCTTCACCCACACGCGATGTATCCCCGTCCAGCCAAAATGAATCTTTGCGCGCCCGTTCGGATTTCGTCATTCCCTTACGCTCCCCGCATCCTTGACACCTGCGGCAACGAAAGCACGCGCGTGGCAATTTCGGATGGTTCGGCATTTTTGATTTCGTCGACAGTAATCGCACTAGCCACGTCGAAGCGCCCGGATTTGACTCGCCTCAGCGAGTAAAGATGTGCACCGCAGCCGAGTTCCGCACCGATGTCGTGCGCGTAGGTGCGAACGTAAAACCCTTTGCTGCAAACAACGGTGAAATCGATCTCCGGCAGGGTCACGCGATCAATTGAATACCGATAAATGTGCACGAGCCGTGGTTCGCGTTCGACCGTTTTTCCCTGGCGCGCGAGCTTGTAAAGGGGAACCCCGGCTTGTTTGATCGCGGAAACCATAGGCGGGGTTTGATAGAAATCGCCGCGGAACTTTTCAAATGCAGCGCGGATCGTTTTCTCTTCCAACGGTGGCACCTCGCGACGCTCGATCACTTCGCCGTCTTTGTCCTGTGTGCTTGTTTTGGCCCCGAGCATCATTGTGCCGGAATATTCCTTGTCCTCGGCCATGAGCAGGTCCTGAATCTTTGTCCCCCTCCCAAGTGTGAGAAGAAGTAAGCCAGTCGCGAGCGGATCGAGCGTGCCGCAATGCCCGACTTTTCGGATTTGCAAACGCCGCCGCACCAGCGCCACAACATCGTGCGATGTCATACCCGCCGCCTTGTCTACCAGCAGAACGCCGTCAGGTGTTGCGCTCGATTGCTGCACAAGCTTTCTCGACGATTCTTTTCTCTACCTCCGACAACGCCCCGCCCACGCGCGCCCCGGCGGCCAGAACGTGACCACCACCGCCAAACTCTTTGCAAATTGCGCAGACATCGACCGCTTCATTTTTCGAACGCATGCTTACGCGCACTTTTCCATCAGTTAGTTCTTCGAAGAAAATTGCTACTACGACGCCGCGAATGGCGCGCAAATGGTCGATCAACCCCTCGTTGTCCTCTGGAAGAACACCGAGGGCGACCGCCGCTGTCTGACTCAAACTGAACCACGCCAGTTTCCCATCGCACCCGAAATGCATCGTGCCCAGTAGCTCGCGGAGTAGTTCGATGCGTCGGCGCGGGAAATTTTCGTAAAGCAACTGGCTTACTCGTCCAACATCGATGCCGCATTCCACCAGTTCCGCCGCGATCTGAAACGTGCGCATCGTCGTATTCGGATACTGAAACGAACCGGTATCGGTTGAAATCGCGGCGTAAAGATTTTCCGCAATTGCAGGCGTGATCGGAAATTTCTGGTTCTTCAAGAATTCGTAGAGAATCTGGCCGGTGGCGGGCGCTGTCGGATCGATGTAAACGAGATCGCCGTAACGCGGGTTACTGGGGTGATGATCGATATTGATCCACAGTTTGGCACTGTGAACAGCGGCAAGAGTAGTGCCGAGACGATTCTGCACCGCCGTGTCAAGCGCGATGCCAACGTCAAAATCTTCCGGCGAACTCGGCGGCGTGGTCAATAGCTCTGCCTTCGCCAGAAAACTATATTTCTCCAGCATGCCATCTTCATTCCAGGCCTTGACCTCCTTGCCGAGTTCCCTCAGTGACAGTGTGAGCGCCAGCGTGCTGCCGAGCGCGTCGCCATCCGGTCGCACATGACTAAGCACAGCAAATTTGTTTTGCTCGCGCAGCACCCGACCAATTTCGGCAAATTTGGCGTCGCGCTCGTTCACGCTTTGTTTTCGCGGTTCGAATCGATTTCCTGCATGATCCCGATGACACGCACTCCGCGCTCGATCGAATCATCCAGATGGAAAACAAGATGAGGGGTGTATTTCAAAACCACATGTTTCGCCACGGCGGACTGTAAGGCAGCGCGATGCGCTTCGAGCTGATTGATCACGCTCGCGCCGGTCGTCCCGAGGACACTGACAAAAACGTGCGCGTTTTTCAGATCGGAAGTGACGTCCACTTGATTGATGGTCACGAGGCCTTTTTCGAATTTCATTTCGCGCGTGATAATTACACTAAGCTCGCGTTTCAGCATTTCGTTTACGCGCAATAATCGATGTTTCATAACAACATTGTCATCCCGACCGAAGTGGAGGGATCCCGTTGCGGTATCTTAAAGGTAACTTCCACGGGATCCCTCGACCTTGCTCGGGATGACTACAATTTCTGCGCGAGTTGTTCGAGCACGTAGCACTCGATGATGTCGCCCACCTGATATTCGCTAAAATCTCCCAGCTTAATGCCGCATTCGAGCCCGGAGCGCACTTCTTTCACGTCGTCCTGGAACCGGCGCAAAGTCGCGAGCCCGCCATCGTAAACCGGCTGGCGGCGCCGTAGCACCCGCGCCCGCGCCGTGCGGGCAATCCGCCCATCGGTGACAAGGCAGCCGGCCACGATCCCTTTGCTTAGTTGGAAAATCTGTTTCACCTCGGCGTGACCAATGACCGATTCGCGATGCTCCGGGTCGAGCAAACCCGCCATCGCCTCTTTGATCTGATCGATCAGTTCGTAAATGATCGAGTAGAGTTTGACCTGCACGCCTTCGCGTTTCGCCGCCGTCACCGCCATGTTTTCCACTTTGACGTTGAAACCGACGACAACCGCATTGGACGCGCTGGCCAACAAAATGTCATTTTCTGAAATCGGTCCGACGCCGGCATGGATGATCTCGAGATCGACTTTCTTGCTTTCGATCTGATTGAGCGCGCCACTGAGCGCTTCTAACGAGCCTTGGACGTCGGTCTTCAGCACGATCCGCAAGATTTTCCTGCCGTCGATCGCTTCGAGCAAAGTTTCGAGCGTGGCGCGCTGCGGCGTCGCCAGTTTGCCCGCGCGTTTCGCCTCCAGACGTTCTTCGCTCAACTGCTTGGCTTCGCGCTCGGAATCCATCACCAGCAGTTCGTCACCGGCATTGGGCAATCCGGTGAATCCAAGAACCTTCACCGGCGTCGATGGCCCCGCCGCTTTCACCGGTTGACCGCGATCATCGATCAACGATTTCACTTTGCCACTGTAGTCGCCACAAATGAACGCGTCGCCGACTCGTAGCGTCCCCATTCGGACAATGACGGTGGCGGTGGGTCCGCGTCCCGCTTCCACCTGTGCTTCGATGACCGTGCCGCGCGGTTTTGCCGTAGGCGATGCCTTCAGCTCCATTACTTCGGCTTGCAACGCCATCATCTCCAGAAGTTGGTCGATATTCGTCCCTCGCGTTGCCGAAACCGGAACTGTAATCGTCTCGCCGCCCCAATCTTCCGGCGTTAAATCACGTTCCTGAAGTTGTTTCTTCGCCCGATCGATGTTGGCCGAAGCCAGATCGATCTTATTGATCGCAACCATGATTTTGACCTGGGGCGCTGCCTTGGCGTGATTGATCGCTTCGATTGTCTGAGGCATCAGCCCGTCATCGGCCGCGACCACCAGGACCACGATGTCCGTGACCGACGCGCCACGCGCACGCATGGCGGTAAATGCGGCGTGACCAGGAGTATCGAGAAAAGTAATGGGTTGGCCTTTATATTCCACGCGATACGCCCCGATGTGTTGCGTGATTCCGCCGGCTTCGCCCGCAGCCACTCGCGTTTTCCGGATTGCATCCATCAACGAAGTCTTACCGTGATCGACGTGTCCCATGAATGTGATGATGGGCGCGCGGGGTTTGAGCTCTTCCTCCTTCGCCGGCTCCGGAGGCGGGGGAGCAACGATGACCTTTTCTTCCTTGTGAACGCCGCCGCCTTTTTCGCGCCGTTCTTTTTCCAGAACAAATCCGTGCCGCTCCGCAATCTTCGTCGCGACATCCGGTTCAATTGTCTGGTTGGCGTTTACGAAAATGTTGAAGTCATCCATCAGCTCCTTGATCAGCTGGAAATTTTTCAACGTCAGCTGCGTCGCCAATTCCTTGACGATGATCGGCGGTTTGATGGTGATGACGTTCTTCGGTTCTTCTTCGACCGGAGGTGCGACTTCGGCGGTCGCCTGACCGTCGGTTGACGCAACCGTCGGAACTTCCGCAACTGGCGCAGGTGGAGCGGGTGGGGGTTCGACCGGCCCCGGCGGCGGGACCGTTAACCCCGGCTTGGCGACCAATTTCGAAATCGGAGGTAAAATCGTTGTTCGAACTTTCGGAGTGCCATCGGTTGCCTTGGCTTTAGGTTTATCGATCAATGACACCGTTTCCATCTTGCCGGGCTTCGGTTTTTCCTGGGTCTTTTCTGCGGCGGAGGGACGCGCTTCCGCGCGTCCTGCGGGTGCCGTTTTCTCTTTTACCGTAGCTGCCGGGCCGCGTGCTGGTTTCTCTACCGCCTTTGGTTTCGATTCCTTAGCTTTGGCTGGCGCCGTCTTCTGAGGAACAGTCTTCGCCGGTTTGCGCGCAGTCGTTGCCGGTTTGCGCGCCGGCGATTTCGTCGTGCTTTTCGTTGTCATCTTGTTCCTCAAATTTTTTGCTCATGGCCCTGAGCTCCTCAGCGGAGAGCCATAACTACTGTGCGGTTTCCGGTTCCTTTACCGCTTCGTGGATTTCGCGAGCTTTCGCTTCGTCGAGTCCCAAAATATCCACCAAGTCCTGCACATCGGCGTCACGCAATCCCTCGAGATTGGTAAAGCCCGATTTCACCAGTGTCGTCGCCTGTTTCTCGGTGATGGGCAGAGCGGCGAGCAAAGCTTGCGCTGCTTGCGCCACCTTCTGCTCGACCGCGGTCGTCGCCGACGTGTCCTTTTGAATGTTGATTTCCCATCCGGTCAATCGCGAAGTCAGCCGCGCGTTTTGACCTTTCTTTCCGATGGCGAGCGAGAGCTGATCTTCGTCTACCGCGATGGTCACGCTTTTCTTTTCCGTGTCGAAAGTCAGATTCTTTACTTTCGCTGGTTTCAACGCCTCGAGCACAAATTCCTTTGGGTCGGAGCTCCAGCGAATGATATCCACCTTTTCGTTGTTTAGCTCACGCACGATGTTTTTCACTCGCGATCCGCGCATTCCCACGCACGCGCCCACCGGATCGACTTTGTCGTTTGCGCTCCAGACCGCGATTTTTGTCCGATAACCTGCTTCCCGCGCGATTCCGCGAATCTCAACGGTGCCATCGGCAATTTCGCTGACCTCGAGCTCGAACAATCGCCGCACAAAATTTGGATGACTGCGTGAGACAATGATTTCCGGGCCGCGGATGCCATTGTCGACCGCCACGACGTAAGCGCGGAGTCGATCGCCGACGTTATAATCTTCCACCACCACGCGTTCACGCTGCGGCATGATTGCTTCAAATTTTCCGAGATCGAGAACTACGTCCGACCGATCGAACCGCCGCACTGTTCCGCTCACGATTTCGCCGGCGCGATCCTTGAATTCCTCGTAGATCATTTCCTTCTCGACTTGCCGGATGCGCTGCATCATGGCCTGCTTCGCGGTCTGCGCGGCGATGCGGCCGAAGTTTTTCGGCGTCACTTCCACTTCGATGATATCACCGACCTTTGCGTCAGGCTTGATTCGACGAGCGGCGGGCTCCGAAATCTCGTCCTGCGGGTTCGTGACTCGCTCGGCTACGATCAGATTGGCGAGGGCACGGATCTCGCCGGTCTTAGGATTAATATCGATGCGCAATTCGCGCGAGGCGCTCACGCTTTTCTTGGAAGCGGAGAGCAATGCATTGGAGACCGCTTCGAGTAAAATCTCGCGCTTAATCCCGCGCTCGCGCTCGAGATAGTCCAACATTGCAATAAATTCCGCGTTCATCAAAAACAATTCCAGACCGCAAGACAAAAAAGAGTGGGACACCAGCTCCCACTTCAACGCCGCGCGGTCTAGAGTCCTTTAATCTAATTTAGTACCGCTTTCCGTCAAGGTGATGGCGTCGTCCGGCAACACCCAAGGAACGGCTGTCTCTGACTGCCGCCGGAATAAAGGACGAAGTCCTCACGACTGGCTTGACGCGCTGCGTCCTTGATCGTTTGGCATTTGCCATTAAACCTTGCGCGATGGTGACCGACCGACCCGGGCGACGAACTTGGCGGAAAATTTTTCTCGAGAAGTGGTGGCAGAGGCGTCGGACCCACATCGTATTGTTCGTATGGGCGGCGATTTATTTGCCCGGGCTGGGGTCGCTTGAAATTAAGGGGGAGGAAGGACGGCGAATTTTGCCGGCGGTGACGATGCTGCAAACCGGCAACTACCTTGTCCCATACGTCGGGAGCGAGCCATACTTTCGCAAACCGCCGCTAGTCAATTGGATTGCAGCCGCTTCGTTCAAGCTCACAGGATTTCGCACGGAATGGACGGCACGGCTTCCTTCGGCGCTGGCGATTCTCGCGGTTGCGCTCGCGTTTGTCACGCGTGGGCGACGTGCGCTCGGCACTACCGGATCGCTTCTCGCCGCGCTGATCTGGCTGGTCAATGCCGGCAACATGGAAAAGGGCCGGCTTATCGAAATCGAAGCCATCTACGTCTCGTTAACTGCGCTCGCCTTCATCTTTTGGATTGCGGCATATCGGGCGGAGAAGACAGGGGCGCAACTATGGCTGTTTCCGGCAATTTTTCTTGGTCTGGGCATGCTCGCGAAAGGTCCGCTTCCGCATCTGCTCTTTTTCTACGGACCAGTCATCGCCGTGCTCTGGAACGATCGCAAGCTCTCGCTCCTGGCAACACGTGAGCATGGCACCGCGCTCATCATCATGTTTGGAATGTTCGTGGCCTGGGCGCTACCGGCGTTTTTGCTCTCCGATTGGGGACGCGTCGCGCACATTTGGTCGCGTCAATACACCGGCCGCGTCTCTGCCAGCGGATTCCAGTTTTCTTCCTGGATCCAAAACATTCCGCACGGTCTTGTTTATTTCCTGCCATGGTTGCCGCTGGCATTGCTTGAGTTCGATCAACCGTTGGAATTGCGCCGTCGTCACTACGCGCTCTTGATTGGGATCGCCGTTCCCTTTGTCCTGGTTAATCTGATTCCGGGCGCGTTACCGCGGTTCGCCATGCCTGCGCTTGGACCCGCATCGTGGTGGTTGGGCGAGTTATTGGTACACGACAATTTGCGCTGGCCGCAGTGGCTCTCCGGCAAAAGACTCGCGCCACCCTTGCGAAACAGGATTGCGGTCGTTTTTGTCGTCCTCGGTTGCATTTGGGGTTTGGCCTACGGTCTGATTGCAACGCCCTTTTTGCGTAAGCACGAAAAGGTTCGGCAACACGCGCGGCAGATCGACGCCATTGTCCCGACAAATATTCCCCTCTATGCAGTTAATCCAAAATACCAGCCTTACCTGTTTTATGTGCGGGCGCCCCTTCGCTATGTCAGCACGATTGAGCAACTGCCGAGTGACACGAAATTCTTCCTGGTCCAGGGGGCCGACGAGGAAGAAGCGGAAATGACAAAACATTGGTCGCCGAGCCGAGCGCAGATGGTTTTGCGCATTAAAGATTATCGCGAGCACGAGGAGGTTCTGTTCTCGGTGCCGTCTCCGCGCTAAGCCCATGAAAGACCCTATGGGTTGCAGTTGACAACCGCCGGCAAAGGTCTTGCTTAAGAGGTGAGATCGTTAGCCTGCTAACGATCTTCTGCATCTCTATGAGAAAGTTCGATCCCGAGACGTTCGGGCCGCTTCTCGGCGGCACCGCCAGGGCCTGGCGGATGAAGCTCGATCAGCGGCTCAAGCCGATGGGACTGAGCCAAGCGAAGTGGCGCACCTTGATCCATCTTTCCCGGACGCCCGAACCGCTAACCCAATCTCAGATTGCGGAACGTACCGGTATTGAAGAGCCGACCCTGGTCAGTTTGCTTAATCGCCTGGAAAAAGAAGGGTGGGTCGTCCGTAAGCATTCAGCGCGCGACCGCCGATGCAAGACCGTGCATTTGCAACCTCGAACCCAGCGCGTGATCAACCGGATTAATGCGACCGCACTGCAGCTGCGGCGCGAGTTGATTGAGAATATTCCTACCCGTGACATGGAGGTTTGCGTGCGTGTACTCAGACATGTGCGTGAACAGATCGACCGCGCACCTGGTCAGAATGGAAACAAAGTGACGAGAGGACGACGGAAATGACGACAATGGCTGCCGCCAGAACGGCTGCGCGCGGTCAGGTCGCGCACTTGGAAAAACGTTTTGGCCGCAAGCGCGTCTATCTCGTTGGGGGCGGGATCGCTCTACTGCTCATCGTCTTTTTCTTTCGTGCCTTCGCCTTTCGGCACAAGGAACCGCCGCCACCGCCGCGTGCGTCCAGTCATGGTGGCGAAGGTGATCACGAAGGACGTTCCACTTTACCTTGATGAAATCGGCACCTGCGCCGCCTATGAAACCGTTCAAGTTCAGGCGCAAGTCAGTGGCAAGATCATGGCGCGCCATTTTCAGGACGGCGCGGACGTGAAAAAGGGAGATCTCCTTTTCACAATTGACCCGGCGCCATTTCAAGCGGCACTTGATCAGGCGAAAGCACAAGCCGCGTTGGACCAGGTGACGATGAAACGGCAGTCGGATCTTCGGCCAAGGGGGTAAACGCTCCGCAGGATTACGACATTGCAGTGGCGAACGAACAAAAATCGCAAGCGGCCGCCGAAGCCGCGCAAGTGAATCTAGATTATTGCTACATCAAATCGCCGATTAACGGCCGTGTCGGTTTGCGCAACGTCGACATCGGCAACCTGGTTGGCCCGTCGAGTCCGTCGCTCGTCACTATTCAGGGATTGGATCCGATTTACACCGACTTTACCGTCGCCGAGACGGACCTCGCGCTGGTCAGGAAATATCTTGGCGGCCCGAACGTGAAAGTGCAGACCTGGTCGCCTGACGCCAGGATCGCGCCGCGCACCGGTGATTTGTATTTCATCGACAACGCGGTTCAGCCGGGATCAGGAACAGTGAAGGCGCGCGGGGTCACGCCGAAATCCCGATCGCGCGATTCTGGCCTTCGGAATTCGTGCGGGTTCGCTTCATTCTCGACACGATCGAAGATGCGCGGCTCGTTCCATCGCAAGCCGTGCAAATCAGCCAGGCCGGCCCGTTCGTTTTTGTTTTGAAGCCGGATAACACGGTCGATCTGCGTCCAGTCAAACCCGGACAACGACAAGACGGCGACCTCACCGTTGTCGAAAACGGAGTCGAGCCTGGCGAAACGGTTGTCGTCACTGGACAGCTCGCGCTCGCGCCGGGGACAAGAGTGGAGCCGAAGCCTTACAATCCGCCACAGACTGCGAGCGACGGGAATAGCGCCGCAAACAAAAGCGCGCCGTAATTTCCATGGATCAATCCGACGAACACGACGGCGCGGGCAACGGCGAACGCGAATCGCAAGATCGACATCGCGCAAGATCGACACCGGATGGCGGCACGCCGCAATCGCCAAAGCTAGTTTCGGTCAAGGGCACCGGACTTTCCGGTCCCTTCATTCGCCGGCCGGTGATGACGGTGTTGCTGACGTTTCGGTGATCGTCGCGGGAATTGCGACTTACAACAAACTTGCGGTGAACGATCTGCCGGCAGTCGATTATCCGATCATTCAGGTCAGTTGCGCTTATCCCGGAGCGGATCCGGTCACGATGGCGAACAACATCGCGACGCCGCTCGAAAAACAGTTTCTGCAGATTCCTGGGCTCGACATCATCACCAGCTCAAGCACGCAGGGAAACACGTCGCTGACGCTGCAATTTGTTTTGAGCAAGAGCATCACCGACGCGGCCACAGACGTCCAGGCCGCCATCCAGCGCGCGACCGGAAAGTTGCCGATCGATCTGCCAAGTCCGCCAACGTTCAGCAAAACGAATCCGAACGATCAGGCAGTGTATCTCATCGGATTGATGTCCGACACGCTCACGGATGGCGATCTATATAAGTACGCGTCCACGGTTGTGGCGCAGCGAATCGCGATTTTGCCCGGCGTGTCGCAAGTCAACATCTACGGCGTGCAAGGCGCCATTCGGATCAAAGCGGACCCGGCGGCGTTGGCTGCGCGCGGATTGACGATGGACGACCTCGCAAGCGCGATCAAAGCCGGAACGGTGTATTCCGGCGCCGGACAATTCGATGGAGCACATCAGACATTTCGTTTTGCAACCGAACGGCCAGATTGATCAGGCAGAAGGTTATCGGAATCTGATCGTGGCGCGGAACAAGGACAATTCGCCGGTTTATTTGCGCGACGTCGCGGAAGCGAAACAGAGCGTGCAAGACGAGCGCACTATCGCGCTTCTTCTTTGCCCGCGGCTATAATCCGCCGGGATCGATTGTCGTGCTTGCGGTTTCGCGGCAGGCGGGAGCGAACGCTGTCGAAGTCGCGAATTCGGTCAAAGCTCTAACTCCTGAGCTGCGCGCGGGTTTGCCCGGTTCGATCACGCTCATTCCGGTATTCGATCGCTCGCAGACGATCGTGAATTCAGTGCACGATGTCCGCGCGACATTAATCATCGCGTTCGTGCTGGTGGTCATCGTCATTTACCTCTTTCTCGGGCGCGCCAAGCGACACTTTGATTCCCGCAGTCGCGTTGCCTCTTTCGTTGCTACTTACGTTCGCGGTGATGTACATGCTCGGATTCTCGATCAACAACCTCACGTTAATGGCGCTGACGCTGGCGATCGGGTTCCTAGTCGATGATGCGATCGTGTTTTTGGAAAACGTGATCCGCCGCGCCGAGCACGGCGAATCGATTCTGAAAGCGGCTTACAACAGCGCGGGCGAAATTTCGTTCACGATTTTGTCGATGACGTTGTCGCTGGCGGCGGTGTTCATTCCGCTGGTGTTTCTGCCGGGATTGCTCGGCCGCATCTTTCAGGAATTTTCAATCACCATCATCGTGGCGATTCTCGCGTCGGGTTTGGTTTCGTTGACGCTGACGCCGTTGATGTGCGCACGAATTCTGGATGAACGCCGGGCGGGCCACAAGCAGGCGCGAATGGAGCGTTGGACCGGCGCTTTCATCAAGCGCGTGATCGCATTGCGTACGGCCGCGCCCTCGATCGATTTCTGGACCGCGCTGGATTTGACGGTTCCGATCCTGCTCGCTTGCATCGTCGGCCTTTGGTTTTTCTTCACGCACTTGCCATTCACTTTGCTTCCTCCGGGCGACAGCGGTTCCGCCCGCGGCGTTTTTATCGCGCAGGAAGGCGCGTCGCCGGAACAGAATGCGCGCCTTCAAAAGCAGGTGAACGAGAAAATCATCGGCGAACCGGGCATCGCGAGAATTTTTCACGGTTGCCGGTTCGGCCCAACGCAGCGCTGCATCGCAGGCGGTAATTTTCGCAGTCTTCAAACCGCGCGAGCAGCGTGACCCAATCGAGCAATGCTTGTTGCGTCTGCAGAAGTCGATCAGCACGATTCCCGGGCATCACCGCCGTCATTACTCCGCAACCGGTTTTGCAAATCAACGTCGGCGCGACCGAACCAAACCCAGGGCACAATACGCCTACACCATCAGCGGGATTGTTCCGGACGAAGTTTACACTGCAGCCGATCAAAGTTGATGGCGAAGTTGCGCCAGTTCAAAGGATTCGCCGTCTGTCCGCTCGGATTATTATCACAGCACGCCCAACCTGACGGTCAACATCGACCGCGAGCGCGCCGCGACCTACGGCGTTTCAACTGCGGCTGTGCAGAGTTTGTTAAAAAACTCCTACTCGCAAAACTACGTGTATTTGATTAAGCAGCCGGACGATCAATATCAGGTCATCTCGAAGTGAAGGATAAGGAGCGCGCGACTCCCGCGGATCTCAATAATCTGTACGTGCGAAGTAACAACGGTGAATACCATCGGCCAAAGTGGAGGCGGTGGCGGAACTACCGCGACAACAGGAACGGCGGCCGATCTCGTCCCGTTGCGCGCGGTCACATCAACGAGCAACGTCGTTGGACCGCAGCGGTGAATCATTTCGATCAATTCACCAGCGTCACCATCAATTTCAATTTGTTGCCGGGCGTGCGCGATCGGTGACGCGACCAAATACATTGAAGATTCGTTCGCCGAAGTCAACGCCAGTACCCGAGCGTGCAATCAACTTTCCAGGGTGAAGCGCTCGTATTTCGGCAATTGTTCCGTGCGCTGCCGTTGCTTTTGATTGGCGCGATCTTCGTGATGTATGTGATTCTCGGAATTCTTTACGAAAGCTATGTGCATCCAATCACGGTCTTGTTTCCCGCCATTGTTCCCGGCAGTGGTCGGCGGCTTGGCAACGTTGTGGATCTTTGGATCGACATTGTCGCTCTACAGCGTGATCGGACTCTTCCTATTGCTCGGGATCGTGAAGAAGAACGGGATCATGGTGGTGGATTTTGCGTTGCAACGGATCGATGAAGGTTGGGACCTGCGCTCAGCGATTCACGAAGCGAGCGTCGAGCGTTTTCGGCCGATCATGATGACGACGCTCGCCGCGTTAATGGGCGCGATTCCTCTCGCACTCGGTTTCGGTCAGGATGCTTCCTCGCGTCGTCCACTCGGCCTCGTCATCGTCGGGGGCCTGATCTTTTCTCAGATGGTCACGCTATTCGTGACCCCGGTGATTTATCTCTGGCTCGAATGGTTTCAGGAGCACGTCCTTGATCGCGTTCCGTTCCTTCGCAGCGCGCATTTCCACGAGCACGAGTTTGGCGGCAAGCCTTCCCGGCAGCCTCCCGCTCCCGCTTCCGCCGGCGCCATCTAGTTACGATTTGCGGGTGGATCGGCCGCCTGCTCGCGAACGCTTTCAGAGCGTTTCTATCGGCTTTCGATCGAACCCTAGCCGAACGCCTTTTTGACCGCGTCCGTGACCGGAAATATTTTGTAATGACTGTGTGCAGTGCCGGTGAGCTTTAACAGTTTAGCTAATGCCCAATCGTGGGGCGCCGGCCGCGTCAAAGCTTAGCTCGCTTGGATCGGCCTTTGAAAACCCGAGGATATGATCGATTAGCGTCAGGAGCCGGCGGCCACTTTCCAGAATTTGTCGGACACTCGCCTCCTGTTTCTCAGTTAGTCCCTTCCTCGATGCGAGAAGCTGAGCAAATCCCAGGATGTGATTCATTGGGGTACGTAGCTCGTGGCTGGCGCGGGAGAGAAATTCACTTTTCGCCTGAAGCGCCTTTTGCAGTTCCGCTGTGCGTTCCTCAACCCGACGTTCGAGGTCGGTGTTAGCCAGGTGCAAGCTCTGATTCAGACCGAGAATGCGCATAGCCACACGTACTCGCGCGATGAAGCGGTCGCGTTCGAATGGTTTGCTCATGAAATCGTCAACTCCTGAATTCATTGCGTCCAGATAGTTGGCGTTTCCTTCCCGCGCTGTGATCAGAATGATGTAGCTGAGCTGAGAGGTTTCCTCAGCGCGAATTCTTCGGCAGAGTTCCAGTCCGTCCATACATGGCATCATCCAATCAGAGATGATCAGCTGGTGGCGCTGGCGTTTCCAAGCTTCCCAGGCATCACATCCATTCGTGGCTTCGGTGACGCTGTGTCCTAACTCGCATAGGGCGGAATTCAGCAAAAACCTGCCAATACGGTCGTCATCGGCGACGAGAATATCCATTTTCGGCCCTTGGAAGCACCCTGATCTGCACAAAGCGTACCATTCTAACGGGTTTCGCCTGTTGGGCGACAATGTCGGACCCTTCCTAATGGACGGGCGTGTCCGCTGGCCCCGTAAATGCTCGCCTAGAGTCAGACTCAATTGTGAGGGCAACATACTGTGATTCGTGGGCGAGAACTGACTTTCCGTATTCTATTGGCGGAGGATAACACCGTAAACCAACAAGTCGCTCTGGGTCTGTTGGAGACACTTGGCTATGGGGCGGACGCCGTGGCCAATGGCATTGAAGTGTTGGAAGCACTCAATCGCCTTCGTTACGACGTCGTCTTGATGGATTGCCAAATGCCGCGGCTGGATGGCTATGAGACGACGCGACGCATCCGGCAGCTTGAGCTACAGGGCGCAGCACCGCTCGATCGCAGGACCCCTGTCTACATCATTGCCATGACGGCCAACGCGATGGAAGGCGACCGCGAAAAATGTCTGGCCTCCGGAATGAGTGACTATCTGAGCAAGCCGGTGCGCCGAGATGAATTGAAAATGGCATTAGATCGACATGGTCAGATCCGTCCCGCCACGGCTGCGCCTGATCAACCGTCGAGTTCAGCCGGCGAGATCTTGGTGGATATCAATCACCTGCGCGAGGTTGCTCATGACCAGGCCGATCAGTTGCAGGAGTTGATCGATCTCTATTTGGTTGAAGCCGGCCCAATGTTGGATGGTCTCGGCCAGGCGATTCGGAGTAATTCGAGCGGCGAGGTCGCGCGCATCGCTCACGAATTTGTTGGCTGCAGCCTTTTCTGCGGGGTGGACGCGTTCACCCAACCCTTGCGCGCGTTGGAACGCCTTGGCCAGCAAGGTAACCTCTCTGGAGCGGACGCGTTGCTTGCCGATGTTCGCCACAAATTTCCGCGCGTCCAGAGCGCCTTCACCCAACTTGTACAGACACTGCACACGTCCAATTCATAACCGATGAAAAGAGTCTTCACGCCGACTAAAAAGAAGACCATTCTGATCCTGGATGATGATCAGCCAGTCAGTGAGGGCTACCGGGAAAAACTCCAAGCGCAGGGATTCAAGGTTGAGCTCACGGCCGCCTTTGACACTACATTGCAGTTCTTTAAGAAGACTGCTGTCGATCTTGCGATTCTCGACCTCTGCCTGCCCGGAATAAACGTGGTCGAACTGATCAAGAATATCCGTTCGGATTCTGGTATTCCGTCAACACCAATCATTGCCTTTTCAAATCCGTACCTCGGTACCTTCACGCAGGCCGCTGTGGAAGCAGGCGCAACAAAATCCGTCGCAAAAGTCGATACTACGCCAGAACGATTGCTTGAATTCGTGCGTGAGCTCGGAGTAAGCGCGAGTCCCAAGGTCGGCGGTCGCGGCGCAGTTGAGGCGCTCGAGGCGAATCAGGAAAAGCCGCCCTCAAATCTTTTGATTAACAGGTCCGAAATAATGGCGAAGTTGCGTGCCAGTTATCAGAATTTCACCAGGACGGAGCGGGAAGATCTGCGTCGCGCGGCACTTCTCCAGATGCACCGTCAACTTCGTCTACTGGCGGGTAGCGCTAACGTTCTTGCTCTCCGCAAGATCGTGCAGTTGAGCACAGCTTTGGAAGCGTTACTCGTTGAATTATACACCGAGCCGGCAAAGATCACGGCGTCAGTTGTACGAACGATCGCGCACTCGATTGAGACATTAGCTTCGTTATTCGATCATCCCGCGAATTCTCAAGACGAGGTAATACCATCAAAGATCTTAGTAGTAGACGACGAGGTTATCGCGCGCCAACTGATTTGCTCCGCGGTTGGAACGGCCGACCTCGAAGCAGTCGGTCTGGATGATCCGCTCGCGGCGCAACGCCTCCTGAAGCGGGAACGTTTCGATCTCATTTTCCTCGACGTCGAGATGCCGGGGCTAACTGGCCTCGAGCTGTGCGTGAAGATCCGTGCGATGGAACCGAATCGCAGCACTCCAATCGTTTTTGTCACTTCGCATTCTGATTTCGGAAGTCGCGCGCAATCCGCCTTAAGTGGAGGAAATGATTTTATCGCGAAACCGTTCCTGCTGGTTGAAGTGGCGCTGAAAGCGATCACCTGGTTGTCTAAGGACGGTGCCCAACCACTCCCAGCGGCGAGCGTGCAACAGAGCGTTGCAGCTGATGCAGGTGGTCAGGAGCCGCAGCTTGCAGCGCCGCACGGCGGGCTGGAGCTGCCGCGCACATCGTCAGCGACATGAAAATTCTGATCGCGGAAGACGACGCTATTGACTTACAACTCCTGCAATTAACCCTCGAGCGCATGGGTCACGAAGTGGTCGTGACGCGCACTGGAACTGAAGCGTGGGAAACGTTCGATCGCGCTCCTGTCCGAGTTGTCGTAAGCGATTGGATGATCCCGGGGCTGGACGGCCTGGAGTTTTGTCACCGAGTGCGGACACGTCCGAATACACCGTATACCTACTTTATTCTTCTTACCGCCTTGGGCGCGAGCGCGGAAAACTACGTCCTCGCCACTGAAGCTGGCATTGATGATTTCCTACCGAAACCGCTGGATCCGATCGCGATTCGGATGCGACTGCGCGTCGCGCACCGCATTCTTTGGTTCACGCGAGAAGTTCACCAGCTCAAGCAATTGATCCCGATCTGTGCCTATTGTCACAAAATACACACGGCAAAGGATTACTGGCAGCGCTTCGAAACCTACATCAAGCAACAAACGGGATCGGACTTCAGCCACGGTATTTGCCCGGAGTGTCTTGAAGCCGAAATGGCGAAATTAAAATGCGCGAACTGATTTGTACGATGAAGCCAGGTTGCGGCGGATTTACTTCAGCAACAATCAAAGGCTTGCAAGAGCGGCTAACTATATCGCATGATTCTGGGTGCAGGGGGTTTAGATCTTGGAAAGGCTAATAGTGTTGTGAAGACCGTCCGCATTCTTCTCGCAGACGACCATAAGGTGGTCCGCCATGGAACGCGCGCCCTTTTGTCGAAGATGCCGGAATGGGAGATCATAGGCGAAGTTGATAACGGCCGAGATGCCGTGTCGCTGACGGAGAAACTAAAGCCGGACATTGTCATCCTGGATATCGGGATGCCCCAACTGAACGGATTAGATGCGACACGCCAGATCAAAAAGATCGCACCTGAGACAGAAGTCCTGATTTTTACAGCACACGAAGCAGAAGAACTGGTTCACGATGTCTTCGACTCCGGGGCACGCAGTTACATCATGAAAACAGACGCGGCCGATCATTTGATCGAGGCACTGAAGGCACTTTCGGAACATAAACATTTTTTCACCTCGCGAATCTCAGAGATCGTTTTCGCCCGGTATATTAATGGAAAAAAACCGCTCGAATCGGCGCCCGAAAAGAGTCGCATCACCGATCGCGAGCGGGAAATTGTGCAGCTTTTGGCCGAGGGTAAAAGTAGCAAGGAAATAGCCCCAATTCTGGGGATTAGTGTGCGCACGGTGGAAACACATCGCGCCGCAATCATGAAGAAACTGGGGTTAAAGTCGTTTAGTGAATTAATCCGCTACGCTATTCGCAACAAGATCGTTGAAGCTTAACCGCACCGTCGCCGCAATCGGCCCAGGATATTTGCGGTTGGCGTAGCCATAGTCCGTTCGTTTCTAGCCGCCCGTAGCGTAGGCGAAAGCCATTAGTTTGGATGGCAAATGCCGCAGGCGGAATACGAATTACCGGCGGGCAGGGCACGTGGGGTGCTCTTCCCGGAACGCACCGGATGTTGAACACAAAGGGTATTCCATTTTCGCCTCCCTGGCAGAGTTCGGACGTGGGTAAGCCGGACCAGCCGAAAGCAACCGAGCTCGACGCACGCCGAGCTGTCGCGCGTTTCGCGCAACTGCCTATTGTCATCGCTGAGGACGATCTTGTCTCCCGAACGCTGATTAGCAATCTGATGGAAAAATGGGGTTTCAAGGCCGTTGTCGCGCAGGATGGTCACGAAGCAATGAAAGCGTTGCGAGCAGAGCAAGGTCCCGCCCTCGCCATTCTCGATTGGATGATGCCTGGCATCGATGGCTTGCAAGTTTGTCGACGCATCCGTGAAAGCGAGAAAATGGTTTACGTGATCCTGCTTACATCACTTGGTACCAAGGAAAATATCGTGGAGGGATTGCACGCGGGCGCGGACGATTACCTGATCAAGCCATTCGATAAGAACGAGCTTTTAGCGCGGATCCAGGTCGGATTTCGGATTCTCGAGCTGCATGGAGTTTTGGCAGCGCGGGTGAAGGAGTTGGAGGAGGCGGGCGTTGAAATCGGCGACCTGAAGTTAAGAATTCCGCTCTAGGTCAGTGGCTTTCGCGCTACTGCCCGCGGCCGCGTCCCCAGCGCAACCGCGGGCTGCCCCTTACTGAGCGAAGAAGCTAAGCGCGGGCGAATGTTTTTTCTTCTACCGCTCGTTGACTATTTTGAAGATAGCTTTCCAAAAATGAGCGGATTTCGGCAAATTCGGAACTCGCCTTTTTGTATACTACAGACGCTGTCGCAAGGTTGCCGCTATTACCCAGTTCCTCCAATTCGTTTAGAAATGGAACAATTGAATTACTCCCGCAGGTCAGGCTTGCGCCCCGAAGGCGGTGGGCGATTGAACGGACATGTTTCGCGTCATTGTTGCGAATAGCCATTTCCATGGCTGGTAAAAGTTCCGCGCCTTGCTCCAAATAGAGGTCGGCGACCGTCCGCATTGCCTCGGGAGCGTCGCCGCAAATGTCGCGGAGGCGTTGAAGGTCAACCGGTGCCTTCGGGTTGCGAACCGGCGCCCATTTTTTCAACGCTGTCTCCAACTCCGTTGCAATGATCGGTTTGGAGAGATAATCGTCCATTCCCGCGGCCAGACATTTTTCGCGGTCGCCGCGCAGCGCATGCGCCGTCATGGCGATAATGCGCGGCGGCTTGTCGAATTCGCGACGGATTGTGCGCGAAGTCTCATAGCCGTCCATCTCTGGCATTTGGCAATCCATCAGCACGATGTCGTAGGACTGACGTCTGAGCGCGGCCAGGACCTCTTTGCCGTTTACTACCGTGTCAGCCGTATAGCCGAGATCCTCCAATACCAGGAGCATGACATGTCGGTTCACTTCATTGTCTTCAGCAACCAGGATGCGCGTATCATGAATAGGACGAGGGGCTGTGTCGGTCGGGGCTTGGTTTTTCGCTTTAGTCCTTTTTAACGGTGCGGCCCCCAGAACACTGACCAGACACTGATGCAGTTGTGGTTGCTTTACCGGTTTAACGAGAAAGGCGTCGATGTCCGAATTTCTGCGAGCCTTCGCATCGGAGCACAGCATGACCACTCTGATATCCTTTGCTATGAGATCACTTTTAATGGCTCGAGCCAGCTCCATTCCATTCATTCCCGGCATTTCCATGTCGATAATGGCGAGGGCGTACGGATCATCATCCGCAATTGCCTCGCACAAGAATTGAAGCGCTTCGTCGCCGCTAGCCACCGAAGTGCATCGCATACCCAAAGCGGTCAGCTGTGCTCGAACGATCTGGCGATCAGCGGCGTTGTTATCTGCCAGCAACACGCGCTTGGCCGGGAGAGGCTTCTGCTTTGTTGGCGCCGCCTTTCCAACAGCGTGTTTTCCAAAACGCGCCGTAAACCAAAATGTCGATCCTTTACCCGGTTCGCTCTCGACTCCGATCTCGCCCTGCATCATTTTCACCAGCTGCCGCGAGATCGTCAGTCCAAGTCCGGTGCCCCCGTAGCGTCGGGTAGTTGATTGATCCGCCTGACTGAAAGCTTCAAAGATTCGTCCACGTGCGTCCTCGTTCAGACCGATCCCGGTGTCTTTGATTTCGAAACGCAAAGCCGTTTTGCTATCAGCCATGCCGTGAGATACTCCCGATGCCTCCTTTTGCGGAAGGACCCGAAGCACCACTTCGCCGTGCTCGGTAAATTTGACTGCGTTGTTAAGAAGATTTGTCAGCACCTGGCGTAATCGCCCTGGATCACCGCATAGAGTAGTGTGAGCTTCGGGATCAATCTCGCTCCGCAGCTCCAAACCTTTTGCTCGTGCTTCCGGCACAAGGACGGACAACGCACCGTCCACCACTTCATCTAAATCAAACTCCAAGTTCTCAAATTCCAGCTTGCCGGCCTCGACCTTCGAAAAATCGAGAATGTCGTTTAAGATCGAGAGCAGGGATTCCGCGCTGCTGCGAATCGTTTCCGTGTAGTCACGCTGCCTCGGGTCGAGTTCGGTATCGAGAAGAAGTCCAATCATGCCGATTACACCGTTCATCGGTGTGCGAATTTCGTGGCTCATGTTGGCAAGAAATTCTGATTTCATGCGCGCTCCCTCCAGCGCCGCATCCCGCGCCTTCGCCATCTCGGTCTCGAGGTTTTTTCGCTCCGTGACGTCTTCCGCCACACCGCATGTGCGGACGACTTTTCTGTCGTCGCCGCGTATCGCAAGACGCCGATCACGGACCCACCGGATCGAACCATTGCGATGCCGGATGCGATATTCCAAGTCGTAATTTGTACCCTGGGACAATTCCGACAGTGCTTTGGCTACGGGTGGCCGATCCTCTTCTAAGATATTCTTAAACCACTGTTTTGGATCCTGGTAGATACTCTGGCACGACCAGCCGGTGATTTGCTCATAGGCCGGGCCGATATAGAACAATTCTTCACCGGTGGGTGAGGCGACCCAAAAAACTTCGCTGCTGTTTTCTGCCAGTTGACGGAAACGTAATTCGCTTTCGCGCAGTGCCGCCTCCGCCTGTTTTCGCTCGGCAATCTGATCGCGTAGGTCCTGGTTGGCCCGGGCAAGATTCTGGGTGCGCTCGGTCACGCGTGCCTCAAGGTCCTCAAGGTGATTTCGGCCGCGCCTCAGTAATTCCCATTTGACGCTGAGCGCTTCCGCCATTTGTCGCACTTCAACAAGGTCGAAGGGTTTCTTCAAAATGAGTAGGCGATCAGAGTTGCCGAGACTCGTCAGCTCGTTCCAACGGCAGTCGGAGTGCCCCGTGCAGATCACAACCTGGAGGTCGGCGTCGAGCTCCCAGAGTTTTGTGATTGTTTCGATGCCATCGATGCCGGGCGGCATCTGCATATCGACGAACGCGACAGCATACGGCTCGCCTTTTTCGAGCGCTTGGCGCAATAGCTGGACGCCTTCTACGCCCTGATACGCGGACTCCATTGTGAAACCGACTGGCCGCCCATGCAGAATTTCGCGGAAGTAATTATGGATATCTCGATTGTCGTCGATGACGAGGATGCGCCGGTTCGTTTGATCGTCTGGGGGGGCGTTCACAAGTTCTCTCGTCTTGTCGTAACAGCAGTTGAATGGTCGTTTGCGAATCCGTTAACCTGAAAACCTCCTGAGATTTTACCTACCGGATGTCTTCAACGTAGCTAGCGATTCGGTAATCGTTCGGGGGAAGCATGTCGCCGAGGGCTTTGTCGTAGTGGAAAAAGCAATCGCCATTTTCGTAGAAGCTTTTGCACACCACCGCGCCGTACATCATAATGTTGCCTTTGCTGACAAAATCAGCGCCAGGAGCGTACCACATCGCTTCGATACGTTGGCTTGCCGTTCGCGTCGAGATTGATCGTCTGAGTAGCTGGAGCAGTAGGGCTGACGCCATAGAACTGCACGTGCCCTGAAGCGCTCGTATTGGTCGAGGTGGTCCCGTCGATCTTGAGAAGGGCTGATCCATCTACGTTGCCGTTACTAAAGTTGGACACCTTAATATTTGCATTCCCAGTGAAGTAGATTCTGACGTTCACCCCTTGTTTTATTGTGAGGTTAGTCTGGATGTCGCCGTTCACTACAATATTGACGTAGGTCTCGCGCGGAGTGGAAGCCACCGTCACTGGATTAATTGTTACGTCCTTAAGTTGACTATAAAGATACCATGGCGCATTTGCCCACGAGTCAGGTGAATTCCCGCCGCAATTAGGATTACTTAAAGGCGGGGTGATGGTGGCGGGTGACCCCGACTCATATACCCTTGAGGGCGGAGGAGTAACCGCGGGTTGGGGCGATAGCAATACCGGCACATTGTTATCAACCGTCCCATGTATATATTTGGTTGTTTTAAGGGTCGCTCCGTCGGTGGTGACGGTTCCGTAGATGTCACCGGTCAGACTGGTGAAATCTGAACTGCCGCAAATAACATTGCCATCGCGCGAATCGGAAAAGTATTGAGGCAATGGAGTTCCGCCTAATACCACGTTGGGATCGTATGGGCCGTTTTTCGAGTTAAAGCTATCGATCAAGCCCGCGGAACCGGGCCCATAGAACGAACCACTGGTCTTGATGGCACCATTAATCGTCATGACGGGAACGGCAATCACTTCCACCCGCCGGGAAATCTGGGCGATCGATTGCCCATTGGCATCGGTCGGAACAGCAACGACGCGCTTGTTATTTCCATCACCGTCACCGTAGGTAGCGAGGAAGTGATCGAAGTTGAAGTCGATCTTGCGCACCAGACTATCACCAGCGCCCCTCGCGCCTGAGGTTCCGAAGCTCGCGCCCACACGCGCCGGCGTGTCATCCATTCCCGTGCGACGCAATCCAAATACCCGGGCCGTACCCACAGTACCGAATGCGATACGCGCGGTAACCATCCGGAGTCGGCAAAGTATCGACCGTGGCCGTGGCGGAAAGGTTGCCGAGTGCGCCGATCGGGCTGGGCATGGTATACGTCCATGGTCCGGCTGTAGCGTCGGTACTGCTCCAGCCTGTGGCGGTGAATTGATTCGCCGGATTTGTAAAGGTTTTGCGCGTTTCGGCGAAGGCAATGTCAGCGCCAGCTTCGGCGGCAGCGAGAGCGTCCCTCCATGCGCTCACTTGCTTGGAAGTAACGTTGTAGCGTGTCGTGCAATTCATCAGCACGTTCGCGCCAATTATCGAGATGATCAGGATCGTGGTCATCGCGCAGACGATGGCACTTCCGTTCTGGTTCCGTACGTATATTTTCATAGATAAATGATTGCTAAGTTCGGGGTATTCCTAGTTGCCCCGGCGCAGGTTGCGCAGATAAGCCGTGGAATACACCGTAGTACCAGCGCGTTCCATGGCCGCGTTGTTCGAGGTAAAGATAGGAAGAAAACTAACTACCGTGGATAGATAACCGCTGCTGGCCAGGTTGACATCGGTGACCTGGTCAACGAGCTGATCCGTGCTCGACGCGATAGTGGTGACCGCGCCGTCTTCGGTTCGCAAAATCGATTGGTTATTAATCGAGTAGACAACCGCCGAACTGTTGGTGCTCGTACCTCCGGGGCCATTTTGAGTCGTGTCCGGATAGTAGTTCACCTGATAACCATACCCTGTTTTTGTAATGGCAGGTGTTCGGCGGGTGTTGATATTGCCCGACGTCGCATCGGTGTCTCCGGGCTCGATCACGTATTTCGGGACCCAGCAATAGATCGTCTGCGCATTGGCGGAAATTTCTGCGATGTTAGACCGCTTTACGTCCCGGTTCAGATAATCAATGATCCGGACCTGCTGCAAATGTGTGGAGAAAAAGTTGTCCACGGCAGCGAAGGTGCGATTCAGTGAAATAGCGGCCGCGACGATAGCGCCCAGAACAATTGTTCCGAGGGCCATCCCGACCATTATCTCCACTAGTGTAAATCCTTGCTGGCGGCGTTCGTTGGTAATCTTCACTTTTTAACTCCTTGTGCGATAACAGTTGATGTTTGTGCGGCCCCCGTCCGGTTGCCGAATGTAGCTGGCCACTGGTTCGCTACATCGACCCGAAGGAGGGTGGAGCTTGAGAAATTCGCGGTCGCCGGCACCGAGCTAACGGTTCCGTTAATTGCCCGCGTGTAAGTGATGGTGGGATTGCCGCTGGTATAATCGGAAACGGTCACGGTTTCGATGGCCTTTTTCGCAAGGGGCGACGGATTGGCCGGCTGAGCGAGCAGGCTTTTCATCGAGCTCACGGTAGTGAGGGTGGTGAAGTCTGCGTTGCGCAGCTGCTCCAGCCGATCGTGAACGGCTTCCGTTGCGCCCACGTTTTCCTTGCTTGCCGAAATAAAGCGCAAGCAGAGCCCGTTGACTTCGAAAATGGAGCAAAAGAATACCGCAACCAGAGTTGCCGCGACGACAACCTCTGGAATGGTAAACCCGGCATTGGCACGCCCTTCATTGTCTAGGGACGGGCGGCGTTCTCTAAATTTCATATATTCCATAATCAGCTAGTTCTGTCCCCGCGGCAATGCAGGCGACTACGTAACTTGCGATGCGGAAAAGTACGTAGACACACAATGCACGCTGCCTTACAAGCAGAGCGTATCATCCTGAATCCGAGGACTATATGGAATGATATAGGGCGGAGAGTGAAGCCTAGCGCATGTCCTCTACGTAGCTGGCGATCCGGTAATCGATCGGTTCGCCTTCTGCAGCTAGCGCACGGTCAAAATGCCAGCTGGCGTTGCCGTTTTCGTAAAATGTCTTGCAAACAATCGCCCCGGTGACATCGGGATTCCCGTTTATGTGAAAATCCGCGCTCGGCGCGTAGAATGTCGCCGAAAAATTTCCTGGCGAGGCAATGTCAATGGACTGAGTGGCCGCTGGATCAGTAGGACTGATTCCGTAGAATTGAAGGTTCCCGGCGATACCACTCTCGTTAATAATGTCCCGAGCTTTTACACTAACATTGCCGTCGAAATAAATTTTGACATGTACGTGGGGTTTAACGTCGATACTGCCGGTGATGTTGCCGGTCGCGTGAATTGCAACGTAAGTCTCGGTCTGTTCCGACCTGATTGATGGTCAAGTTGCCGCTAAAGGAAGAGACAACATAGACATTCGGACTGCTCGAGCTTCCGGCTGTTGATGGGGTGAGTGTGACATTGCCAGTAATGCTGGTAAGGGACGGCGAAGGCAGAGGCAGATTCGAAGGCATCACATAGGGCGGAATTGTGAAGGGCACATTGTTGTCAATCGTTCCGTGAATACTAGAACTTGCTGTGACGTTTCCGCCGTTCGTCGAGACATTGCCCCAGATCACTCCGCCTAAATCAAAGTCTCCGTTGCCCAATGCGACTGAACCGCTGTGCGAATCGCTGTAATGCGGGTCGGCAGGATTATCGGCACAGAAGTAATAGGGCCCGTTTTTCGAATTGTAGCTGTCGACCGAAGCGGCTGAACCTGGCCCATAGAAGGAGGTAAGGGCTCTTATTGCCGTGTCGCCGAACGGCGTCACCGGCGCAGCAATCAGCTCGACCCGGCGCGCGATTTGCGGCCGCGAAACGGGCACAATAGCTTTGCCGCTATTGTCTCCATTTGGGCCGTAGGCCGCAATGAAATGATCGTATTTGAAATCGATCTTGCGAAGCAGGCTATCGCCGCGCGTACCCGAGTCTACTCGGTCGTCCATGGTAACGCGCGTTAAGCCCAAAACAGGAGCGACGCCTTTAGCGCGTATTCGGTACCAGGGATTGCCGCTGGAATCATGGTAAAATACGTCCACAGCCGCGGTGGTCGTCAAATTGTCGCGCCCAAAGGCTGCCGGTGAATTGCTGTAGCCCGCTCCGGTATTAGTCCATCCGCTAAATGCGTGGGTCGGGTCAAAAACAGTCTTGCGTATCTCGGCATATGCCAGGTCGCCACCCGCTTCCGCAGCGTAGAGCGATTCTTTCCAGCCGCGAACCTGACCCGACGCGGCATTATATCGGGTGATACAGTTGAAAAGAACGTTTCCGGCGATAAGCGAAAGGATTAAAATCGTGCACAAAACGCAGATAAGCGCACTCCCACCTTCGGATTCCTGTCTGAAGATTCTCATTTTGTTTTCCCCTGGTTGATTAGCCACGGCGCTTATTCCGCAAATAGGCGGTGCCGTACAGACTGGTGCCGGCCCGCGCGGCGGGACTCCCGGACATGGTGAAGGTGGGCATGAAGGTGACTGCAGTGCTCGTATATTCGGTATTTGCCAATTCAACGTCCGTCGTCTGCGGAATTAATTGGTCGGTGCTCGAAGCGATCGTTGTAACAGCTCCATTTTCTGTTCGCAGGATCGAGCTGTTGCTAAGGGAGTAAACCACCGTGCTTGTGGAAGCTCCGTAATTTATTTGCAAGCCGCTCGATGTGTAAGCAACGGTCGGCGTGCGCGGCGTGCCGATAAGAGACGGATTTGCCACCGCCTCCAAATCACCCGCTTGAATGATGTAATTCGGCACATCAACGGTAAGGGTTTGCAGATCGACCGACGTTGTGACACTGAGGCCGCGGTTCACGTCACGACTTAGATAATCCACAATGCGGACTTGTTGCATGTGAGTGGCGAAATAGTTATCGACCGCGCTGAAACTCTTTTGAAGCGAAATGCTGGACGCAACCGCCGCCGCCAAAACGATTAAACTAATGCTGACAGCAACCAGCATTTCACTCAGGGTAAAGCCCGCAGTTCTTGGTAAGGATTTGAATGTCATTTTTTCGTTCCGTTTGAGATGATCGTGGTTGTTTCTTCAGAACGCGCGCGCCCACCGAACGTCGCGTTCCATGAGCTTGAGACGGTGACTTGCACAAGAGTGCTGCCAAGGCTCGTCGCGACAGAATTGGTGGTGACTGACCCACCTGGCGAACGGGTAAATTGAGTTACCCCGTTTGCAGCCGGATAGGCGCTTATTTTGACCACCTCTGTCGCGTTCTTGCAAAAATCGGATGCATTTGCGGGTGTTGCCATGAGGCTTTGAACCTGCGAGGCACTGATTAGGTCGGTGAAGGCGAGGTTGCGCAGAGTCTCGCATCGGTCGTGCACGCTCTGAAGCGCGGCCGTTGACTCTTTGGTAGCGTTGATCAGGCGAAGACAGACTCCGTTAACCGCAAACACAGAGGGGAGGAACAATCCGAGCAAAAGAAGGGCGACAAGGACCTCGGGCAGGGTCATAGCCGTCGTGCTGCGGCGGCGGGCTGGAAATTTCATATATACCATAATGAGTCCGCGACGTTCCGCAGACAAGCCGGGCAGCTACGCAATTTGCGGCGCGGAATGTACGTAGACCGCGCCATGCGCATCTTCTTACAAGCAATCATATCGCCTTTGGATTCTAGGAGTTTGTCGAATAAGAAAGGCGGCGATTGGCGCCAGGAAGAAACGCCCCCTTACCGCTATTTTATTCTCACCTGATGTGGGTCCTAAGGACCCGCAGCAGAAGGTTGCGCCCTTTTCCGAGAGCAGCGAAACACGCTCTCGGTCTGCCGTAACTTACTACGAGTTGGCATTGCGCGGTCTGCGCGCTAAGTGTTGCTGATGGTGCAATTTCCCAAGGAGGAGTCTGCTTCCGGTGAGTTCAAGCGGCAGGAAGATGCGTTCCGTGATTGGATTTCGACCGATAATTCAACGCCGTTTCCCGTCGCAGCCAATCGTTACCATCTTTATGTCTCGCTGGCTTGCCCATGGGCGAGCCGCACCCTGATTGCGCGCAAGCTTCTTGGTCTGGAAGAGGTAATCGGAATGACGGTAGTCGATCCCGTGCGCGACGAACGCGGCTGGGCTTTTCGCGATCCCGATCTTAGTTCTGAACAACACCTCGCTGCTTCCTTTGCCTCCACCGATCCAATCAATGGTTTTCACTTTCTGGCCGAGGCCTACGAGCTGACCGATCCCAATTTTGATGGTCGCGTCACGGTCCCGGTACTCTGGGACAAGGAAACGCGACGCATTGTCAATAATTGCGAAGACGATATTTGCCGGATGTTCAACGACGCCTTCCGGGGTTTGGCAAAGAATCAGAAGGTCGATCTTTTTCCAAAGGACATTGCGGTTGAGCAGGAGAAACTGAGTGATTTCATTTACGACAAGATCAACAATGGCGTTTACAAGGCAGGCTTTACCACGAGGCAGCGCGTGTACGAACGCGCTTGCCAGCAACTATTCGACGCGCTTGATCAATTGGAAGATCGATTGGCAACAAGCCGTTATCTATTCGGAATTAAAATAGTCGAGACCGATTGGCGATTATTTTGCACCCTTATTCGTTTCGATATCGTCTACTACATCCATTTCAAGTGTAGTCTGCGCCGTATCATCGACTACCACAACCTTCAAGGCTATCTCACGGACTTATACCAGCACGATGGCATTGCCGAGACGGTAAACTTTGATCATATCAAACGTCATTACTATTTGACGCATGAGAAAATTAATCCGAGCCGCATTGTTCCGATTGGGCCAACCCTTGATCTCAGCGGCGAGCATGGCCGTGCCAGGCTCGGCGCTGGGTAGCGTACGCAACGCCAGTCCGGCGCGGTCCGACAGCCCCTCACTTCTTCGCGGTCGGAACTTCTGGTGTCGTCTCGTGATGTAGCCAAATCCTCGGCACGAAATACGATTTTCCTTTAAGGTCCGTAGGGGGACCAGAAGCCTGTTCCGGCCACGTCAGACAACACGTCGTAATCACTGGAAGGGACTTGTGGAATTTGATCTACCGTCTGTGGACCATACGCCGTGCCGAAGATACTGTTGCCGGTGTTGTAGAGGGGAGAACCTTTCTTGATGTAGCTGGTCCAGTCTGCCGTCCCCACGGGAACGTTTGACTTTTTATTGTTCTCGATCGCGTATTGGTCAAGCGCTGAGTCAATCATTCGTAGATCATTCAAGATACGGCTGGCTTGAGAGCGCTTGCGCGCCCGGAGAAATCCGGGCACAGCAATCGCCGCGAGCAAGGCAATGATTGCAACAACGATCATGATTTCGACGAGAGTGAATCCTTTTTGGCGTAGTGGCAGGGTGTTCATTTGTTTTGGAATTTATTTTTTTGCAGCATTGGTCATGCCGTTAGATCGATGCTCGAAGCTTCAGGGTTAGGTTCGGCAAAGGGAACGGGTTCTCAGTAGGCTTTGCCCGGAAAGTTAACGCGATTGTTTTTTCTGGGGAGTGCACGCGCCGTCGCGTGCCCATTGCGTCGCCTCGCCACCACGTTGAGAAGGAAAAGTCTGCAATGGCGAGGCGCGCCATTGGTCCGAGCCCGACTGGCGGTTGCACGCGAGGCGGGTGCGCTCCCCGAAACAAATGCGACTTCAGCCCGTTAGAAATTCTTAACTGACGCGCGAAGTGCTTCCGTCTCCGATGAAACCTTCGCTCTCCAGATGAAGGATAATCTCCTGGGCTGCCTCATCCGGAGTTAGTTCGGCCGTGTTTATGGTGACGTCGGCGTCAGTCGGTTCTTCATACGGATCCGAGATGCCGGTAAACTCCTTAATAATACCGGCGCGCGCTTTGGCATAAAGACCTTTGCGGTCACGCCCTTCGCAAACTTCCACCGGGGTGGAGAGATGCACCATGATAAATCCGCCCAGCGGCGCGATCATCGCCCGCACCTCTTTCCGCGTTGCGTCGTATGGAGCAATTGGAGCACAGATCGCTATCCCGCGGTTCTTGGTGATCTCGGAAGCAACATATCCGATACGACGGATGTTAAGGTCGCGATGTTCGCGGGAAAAACCAAGCTCGGAAGACAAATGCTTGCGGACATGATCGCCGTCAAAAAGCGTAACCGGCCTGCCGCCAATTTCGAGGAGCTTGATCACTAGAACGTTCGCGATGGTTGATTTGCCAGCACCGGACAGACCAGTGAAAAAAATGGTGAACCCTTGTTGATGGCGAGGCGGGAAAGTTCGTCGGAGTTCCTGTATAACTTCCGAATAAGTAAACCAGTCGGGGATCAGCCGCCCTTCGTTTAGCCGCTGGCGTAGTTCCGTGCCCGAAATCTTTAACACTCGCGCATTGCGAGGAACTTCATCTTCCGGCAAATACTTGGCCTGGTCCTCCACGTAAACCATGTTGTGGAACGGGACCATGGTCACGCCGACCTCAGCTTCGTATTTTTTGAACAACTCCTGAGCCGCATACGGACCGTAAAACGGCGCACCATTTGTATCATTGCCCGGTCCGGCATGATCGCGCCCGACAATCATGTGCGAACAACCGCAATTCTTTCGGATGATGGCGTGCCAGATGACCTCTCGTGGCCCGGCCATTCGCATGGCGAGCGGTAACAGCGCAAGTTTTGCGGTTCCGCGGGGATACTTCGTTTGGATTACCTGGTAACACCGGACCCGCGTGAAGTAGTCAACGTCGCCTGGCTTGGTTAGTCCCACCGCCGGATGAATCAACAAGCTCGCTTCGGCTTGTTTGGCTGCGCGGAAGGTTAATTCGACATGGGCGCGATGCATGGGATTGCGCGTTTGGAACGCGACGATGCGGCGCCAGCCTTGCCGGGCGAACTGATGACGCAATTCACCCGGCGATAAACGCAACGTTTTGAAATCATAACTGGAAGGCGTCTGCACTCCTTCGAGACGACCGCCAATATAGTAAGGGTGTGATTTATTAAGGAGATAATCGACACCGGGGTGACCGAGACTGGTGGTGTTGAATACGGCTTGCGCTTCTTCGTGACGATCCGGTTTCCAAACTTCTTCCACATGCAACAGCGCCAGCATCACTCCTTCGGCGTCGCGCAGGGCAATCTTGCTCTTTCCGGGCGTGAGCGATTTCGCGAAATCTTCGGTCACGCCAAGAGTAATGGGAATGGTCCAGAGAACACCGCTGGTAAGGCGCATCTCATTGCAAACACGCTCGTAGTCGGCCTTGGTCATGAACCCTCGCAAAGGCGAGAAACTCCCGTTGAGGAGCAGTTCAAGATCGCAGAGTTGCCGCGGCCTTAAGTCCCACGATGGGAATTCCCTCGATTCCCTTTTGATCTCTGCGCGTCGATCCGGATTGGCATAAAGATCCAGCAGCTCGCCCCCGTGCGCAGCAGGCAGGTGGGCGGCGGAAGTGCGATCCGGACTGTCAGTTATTTCGGTGTGATGCATGTGAATTACGGAAAAGTGAGAACCTTATTCGAGGTGCAGTCCCGGATCAACGTTTGTCTCCGCAAAAACTGCACGGCTTGGCAGTGAAGAAAGTTCTGTGCCGAAGTCATGTCACTGATATCCGCCAGATACGCTAAAGCCGCCAAAGGGATGGTGAGAGCCTGCCCTCGATGTAGAAGGGTGGATCGGCCGCCTGCTCGCGAACGCTTTGGGAGCTCCGTCGGGCGATGCTAAAATAGGTGCGGCGTCGCCACCAAATTATTGGCATCGAGATCCGAGCCGGACTTGCACGCCACTGACTGAGCGGTTCCTAACGCACTGGGTTTGGATTCTCCTCGTCGTAATCCGTTTGTTGTTCCAGCGCTGATCCGTCTTCAGCCGTACCACGGTCCACGTCCACGCGCGCGGCGCGCAGATCTAAGTCTACACTCCACGCTTTGCACTCTTCGTAAGGAATATAGATAAGCGGCAGCTCTTTAAGTTTTCTCTCGTTACCAAACAGAGTTCGCGTTTTCGCAGTAATCTTAAAACAAAACGCGGTTAGACCCCCCGCTTTCATCCGTTTGTAGACGGCCGCACGACTGACTTTCGCGTATATAGCCGCCCCGCCTGGCGAAACACAGGGCCCTATATGCAGACACAAACCATCGAACCACTGACGCATCTGCGAGTGATTGCCTTCAGCCCGGTAAATTCGAGTCCCCTCATCCGCTACACCTATTAAATGCTCGAATGCAGGTGGAATCACTACCATGCCGTCATTGGTTATCATTTCGTCAACTGTAGCCTTGCTGTTGGCGATTCGTCAACCTAATTTGTGTAAATATTCCTCACGCGACCCCAATATCTAGTAACGACGGCGCAGAAACTGCTTTATCACCAGCTTAGAAAGGAGGATGATATGGCCATATACAAATACGTCGGGTTTATTGGCAAACTCGATCTCACAGCGTTTGATCAGTTGTATAATCCCGGCGACAGAACGCCTTTTACCGGTATTTACCGCTGCGAAGCGTGCGGTCATGAGGACGCTCGCAATACGGGCGATCCATTGCCGCCCGAGGACCATGCGCAGCACAATCCCAATCAAGGTGCCGTAAAATGGCGCCTGACTGTATTTGCCTACGGCAGGTAGCTCGCAAAAGGAGAGGCGGCACCACCCGGAGCCGCCTCTTCTAACCTCGGAAGAACATTACACGCGTACGCGCGCGCGTCTCATGTCATCAGGAATGTGCCCATTTTCATGCAGCCACGAGCACGCGCCTAACACAAATGGCGAACATAAGCTCTGGCGGTCGGGCTGTCTCCTCACGCGCGCGCGCGCGTGGAATAGAACGGGAAGCGCCAGCGTGATTAAGCACGTCCATAGTGATGGCATGGAAGCGGCTACGGTTTTGTCGCATGCAAAACGCGCTTGTCAGAAGAAACATTTACCGCAGAGCCGGTCTCGGATTTTTCGCCCTTTTAATCGCGGGAACGCTCTCTCAGCTTCACGCGCAAACGACCCAGACGGTCACCATCACCAGTCTTGTTCCTCAGGTACTCTCGCTCGGGATCAATACGAACGCGGTAGCGATGTCGTTTCTGACCACCGATTATAACACTTCCACCGGCGCGGCGACTAAAACGGTGGCCAGTGCCAACACCCTTTCAGTGGATAGCAACAAAAACTGGACGGTAAACGTGAAAGCCAACACCGCGGCCTTCGCTTTCACACCGTCAGCCGGTGATACCGATCCGTCCAAACCGGCAGGCGACTTTTCCTATAAACTTTCGACCGCGGGAACTTACACCCCCATTACCACAAGCAACGTGGTGGTGAAGACCGGTAACAAAGGCGGGACGTCCACCGCTGGCAATACCTTCAGCATGGATTATCAGCTCGCCAGTAATCTTAATACGGACCCGCCCGGCACCTACACTCTGGCCATTGTTTATACACTGACCGCTCCTTAGAAAAGGCGCGCCCGTGAAAAGCTTCTCCTCGCTCTCGCGCCATTGCGTGCTGGTCAGTTTAACATTCATCTCCGGCGCGCACGCGGGCATTGTCGTTAATCTCGGTAAAGTCGTAATCGATCTGGGCCCGGATGGCCACGCTAAGCGTGAGATCGAAGTCGCTAATCCTGATAACAGGACCGCCGACGTCACCATCTTTGCCGCTGATTGGAAACAGGACGAAAACGGCGCGGTCGAAGCGATCGATCCGAGCACAAACAAGACGCCGGATTCCGCCACGGGTTGGATCGGGGTCAACCCACAGAGATTCCTTTTGAAAAAAGGCGAAAAGAAAATCGTCACCGTTTCCTTGGCCACGCCGAAGGAGCCGATGGGATTGAAGGAATACCGTTCAATGGTCTTCGCCGAAACAACCGATGAGCGCCCGGCCGAAACAACCGCGCCCGGACGCGAGATGCGGATTCGCACCATTTCTCGCATCGGCACTAAGATCTTTGTGAATAATCCGGCGGCGGCGGTGAAGCTCGACTGCGCAGTCACGAAAGTGGCGGAAGGAACGCGTGACGGGAAGCGCGGCCTGGAGATTCAAACGGCGAACAGCGGCAACGTTCACATCCAAAGCGATAACTCGAAGGTGGTTTTTCGCGATCAGGCCGGCAAATCGGTCGCTTCGCTCCCGCTGCCGTCTTTCTCGGTTTTACCGGGACAAAAGTGTACGGTCTTCTTCGATCTGCCGGAACAGGGCAAATCAAAACTGGAGAAAGGCAAGAAATACAACGCGCTCGCCGTGCTCGATTATGGCGGAAGCGATCTCGTAGCGGGCGAACTGGAATTCACCTACTGAGCCCGCGATGCAATGTGGGCGCTTTCTCCACCGCTGCGAGCGCGGGTTGCGTCGGTTGCAGGGCTGCTCCTCTTGATCCTGCGGAGTACGACGCTCCACGCTGAACCGCGTGGGATCGAATGGTCCATTACCACTCCATCCACCGAGGCGGGGCCGAGAAGTTTTCCGGTGGTGGCTATTCACGCGCAAAACCGAAGCGCTTCGGCCGAGACACTGCATCTGCACATTGACGCGGGCTCGCTGCGTTGCCTGAGCGGCGCCGACCTTAGCGTCGAACTGCAACCCGGCGAAGAGAAAGCTCTGCTGCACACGCTTTATGTTCCCCCGGCCACGCCCGGCGGAAGCGAAATTCGAATCAGCGCCCGCAGTGATGATGGCCTCGACCAAATCGTTCCTCTCCGCATCACCCCCGCTGCCAACGGCAAGGCGACCGTTGATGGCAGCGAAACGCGTTTCATACATCCCGGCGAAAAGGCGAGTTACCAGTTCAAGATTACCAATACCGGGAACGTCCCCTTACATTGCGCAATTCAATCCACAACTTCTCCCGCGACTGCCCGCGCGAGGGCCGCATCGCAAACTCTCATCGTTCCAATCGGAGAGACTATGGACACGGCGATCGAAGTGGAAACCGGAGATGACCTAACCGATTTCACTGAGATCGTGACCGCCGCGCAGATAGACATCGCCGAATTAAGCGGAGATTTCGCCCGGCAATTTTTATACTTTCATACCGAGGCTTTTCCCTCGCCGGCGCTACCCGACAAGACTCTTCTCTTTGAAACGCTAAAAGGAAGCATCATGGTAGGAATTGGCGGCGGCAATGACCGCACAGGGCGCGGCGCCGACGTTCTGGCGCATGAAGAGCTGACACTGGAAGGGTTGATCGCAGAAAACACTCGCTTGCAACTGATTCAGGGGTTCGTGCATCCATCGCAAGGAAATGGAATTGAATCGAGCGCGCTCAGCGCCTTGCCCGGCATGCCCGGCCGCAGTTTTTTTCATCTCGGCATTTTCAATCCATACTTCGATTTGGAAGCTGGCGAAATCACGACCGAGCCCGCGCGATTGCTTTCCACTCGCGAAACGGGGGACGGGGGGCGTGTGGCGGTGCGGCCAACCGGAAAAGAGAACCTGCAAATTGAAGCGTTCGCCGAGGAAAATACTCTCACGATTACGCGCAAAGATGTCTTCGGCGCCACCGTCAGCGGCGCTCTCTCGGATAGCCCGCTCGAGTTCTGGCGCGTCGGCACTTTGAGTAAACGCGGCGACATCGGACCGCAGGGAAGCGATTGGGATGCGGTCGGCCTCGATACCGGCTGGAAAATTCCTGTCGCGATTCCGTTGCGAGCAGAGCTTTCCGTAGCAGTGGGAGAAAATGGCGAAAACCAAAGCGGCGCCGCCTGGCTGGCCGGGCTGCATTACAATCGCACTCGCCCCGGCGAAGACGACACCTCGCCCCTGAAGGCCGGAGTCGAATTCGCTTCCGGCGACAGGAACTTTCCCGGCGCGCAAAACGGTCGCGACGACCAGCGCGCTTACGTGAGCTTCCGCTTCAGCGCCGATCCCACCTACGTCCAAGCGTATGCGGATTACAATAATTCGGAATACAACGTCGTCCCGGTCCTGGAGAAAACGCTTAGCGAAGAAGAAGATGTTCGGCCCGATTTCCTTCTTACCAGTCAGTCGCGGCTGATCGATGCCGGCATTCGCTGGAAAAATGCGAACCTCGGTGGCTGGCATTTGCCTTCCGGCAGCGCTGAGTTGCAAGAAACAAGCTATTTCAACAAAAGCGATTTTTTCGATAAAACAAAGGAACACGCCTTGGCTATCAATCTCGCTCCCTTCGATCAATCGGCGGCATCCAATTGGAATCTTAATTTGCTCCTGCGCGGAGGCACCGAGACTCATGAATCGGACACGATCGGGGCGAGCGATTCGCGCTTCGTCACTCTCGGCACCGACTTAAATTTCAACCGGCAGGCTCCGCCGATTTTGGAGAAACTGGGCGGGCACGGCCAGATAAACGCGGAGTTTTCTGCTCGTTACACCCAGAATTTCAATGATGACAGGCAAGCTCTCAATCGCACTGGCGTCTCTGTCACTGCGGCAGCCAGTTGGAAGGCGGAGACGTGGCGAGCGCGCGCCGGTGTTACCTTCTATGATTACGTAAACCAGGAATTTTCCGATCGCGTCTGGGTTGACGTGAGCCGGCGCGTCGGCAAAGATTGGTGGGCGGGAATTGAAGCCGCCCAAATCCACTGGGGCAGCGCGCGCGTAAGCGGCGAACCAAACAATGAGACTGCGGTCCTGCTAACGTTCCGCCATGATTTTGCGATTGCAGTTCCCTGGCTGCCAAGACGCGGACAGGTGACTGGTCGCGTTTTCGATGACATCAACAATAACGGGCGTCAGGATGCGGAAGAACCTGGACTCGAAGGCGTGAAAGTAGCCGTTGGCTCAAGCAAAGCGCTGACTGGGCCTGATGGGCGATTCAGCTTCTCACCCACCGCCAGCGGAACTTACCCTGTGGTAGTGACCTCTCCGGAGGATCTCCATTATGAACAGAGCACCAGCCATCCCATTGAGAAAACTGTTTTGAACAAAGGCGCGATCACTCAGCTTGCCATTGGCCTGGCCAAACCAACAGCTTGCGAAGGGTTTGTCCGCTTTGTCCGCGAAACTTCCGAAGCGAAAGCCGCCTTCGATGAGCAATCGGTCGATCTTTCTAGTCTCGAAATCATCGCAACTGATGCCGCTGGTCGGACGCAACGCGGGACGGTGCGGACTGACGGATTTTTCGCGATTTACCTCGCGCCCGGTAATTACGAGCTCAGCATTAATCCCGCGACTCTCAAGCCAGAGCAAAATGTAAGGCCGGCAAAAATCACGCTGAAAGTGGAGCGCACTCGAATCGAGAACCTTACTTTCACCATTACCGAGCGAACGAAACGAGTTCGCAAGACATTTAGCGCAAAAGACCCGTGAAACGTTACGCCCAATTGGCCGGGATCGCGGTCTGCTCGTTCCTTATTGTCAGGAGTTTGTTTGCTGCGCTCACCTTAACGACGAGCACCAACTCCGTTTCCATTCCCTTTGCCACGACCGATTACAATGCTTCCACCGGCGTCGCTCAGGTGACACGCACTTCCGCACAAACCCTAACCATCATCTCGGACAAAAAAACCTGGACGCTCTCGGTTCGAGCAATGACATCCACCTTCTCGTTTACCCCAAGCCTCGGCGACCCCAATCCGAACAAGCCCGCTGCCGATCTCGCTGTGCGCAATTCCGCCACTTCGAGCACCTTTGTCGCTCTCACCACCAGTGACCAGGTACTTTCCACCGGCCCAAAATCAGCTAGCGCCCAAACGGTTAATCTGGATTACCGCCTCAACTCGAATCTGAGCACGAATCCGCCCGGGACCTACACCATTTCCGTCATTTACACCCTCACCAATCCATAGCGGAAAACATTCGATCTCGACTTGGGCCGCGCGTGCGAAGGTTTGACGAGGGACTGTGGAATCGGAGGTAACGAAAGACGTACTATCTCTATTCTTGCGGCGCGAAGGAGGCGACGATTTTTCGAAGCGCGGATCGCCACGCAGGGGGTCCCAGTACGGCGGCAGCTTCAAGTGGCCGTATGCGAGTGGGCTGGGGGACGGATGGCGATTGCGAGCTGCTCGACGCCAACCTTAGTCATTGAACCGCCGAACGCGCGAAATTCCCCCCGTAACTCTGCACGGGAAGCCTCCGCCGTAGTCAAAGTCGCTTCTTCCGTTACTAACCTGCTGGAGTCGGAGTCGGAGTCTCAGTCGGAGCCGGCGAGTTGGGTTTTGACCCTGGACACGCCAATAGGCTAAAGACAACAGCGACTGCGAGGAGCGCCGCGATGGAATATCCCGCCAATTTCGACGGTTATCCACCCTATTAGTGGGCAAATCCCGCTTTTCCGGTTGTCCGGAAGCATTACAATAGTGTAAGACTAAGGTCCAATAAGCGGACAGTCCGATTTGTCACAGAATCTTTATATTTCGTCGCATGCCGGGTCGCGTGCGCCGGTTTATCGAACACCAAATTATGAGCGTAATCACAGTGAAGAGGCCGCTGCGCAAAAGGATGCCAGACACGACGGTCAATGGAGAAGAAGAGGCCACCGAGGTTACTCGTTTTCTTCATCAGGTCGTTACCGAAGTGGCACGGATTCATCGCGGCGATCCCGAACCCTCGTTTCCTTCGAATCCCTCGCGCGAGGAACTCGCAGTCGCCTTGCCTGGATGGAAAAGATTTATCGACCTGGCGATGGTCATACTCCTAATCCCGGTCTGGTTGCCGGTAATGACTTTGGTTGCACTTTGGGTCGCCATTACTTCGCCCGGGCCTGTTTTTTACCGGCAACCGCGTATCGGATTCAAAGGCCGGCGTTTCATGCTCATGAAATTTCGCACCATGAAGGTGAATGCCGAGACTCATGTTCATGAGGCATACCTTGAGCATTTGATCGCCAGCGATCGTCCGATGATCAAACTCGACGCCACCGGAGATCCACGTCTCATCCTTGGCGGGAAGTTTTTGAGAGCAACCGGTCTCGATGAGTTGCCACAAATCTTCAATGTGCTGAAGGGAGAAATGAGTCTGGTCGGACCGCGACCTTGCACCGTTATTGAATTTGAACGTTATGCGCCGGAACAACGCGCGCGAGTAAACGCCCTGCCTGGCCTCACCGGCCTCTGGCAAGTCAACGGCAAAAACCGGACAACGTTCCGCGAAATGATCGAGATGGATATCTTTTACTCGCGCAATATTTCCCTTTCATTGGACCTTAAGATCATCTTGCGAACTCCTCCTGCGATCCTCGGCCAGTTTTTCGACTCTGTGCGACCATTGCCACGTTCTGGTGCTCAATCCACCCAAGCGGTAAAAACTTAAGCGGAGCAAAATCCCCGACCCATTCCAAGCACACCGCGCGCAAGGGAGCGCAGACCTACTGATCGACTTGCAGGGCTACGTGCGCACTGGAAGCATGCACCCCTCCCTCTCGGCACGTCAGCTGACGCAGGCGAATTTCAGTGCATTTGTTATGCGAATACGTTATGCAATTGGCATTCCGCTCTCGCCTACGATCGAAGCGACCTGCGCGTCCGGCGCTATCACCTGCGAAACGAATTATCAAGGGGGTTCATTCCTAAAAAATTGGAAGTATTAGAATTGACAGTCCCGCCGAGAATGTTCTTACTGTCAAACCCTGTCCGATTCATCTAATAAACAACTAAAGTTATTTCTGAAACACATGAAGAGGGAATTAAAACCAGAAGAGCACGAAGAGATCGTTAGCGCTGTCGCCGCCGGCGATAGAATCAAGGCGAAGAATATTTATCTTTCGGCAACAGAAGGTAATCTGACGGACGCGCAAAACTACCTGAGAACGCTGAGCGCCAAAGCCGAAGTTGCGGAGTCAGAGCGATTCGTAGAGAAGTCTGGGTAACCCTGGTTTTTCTTCACAACTATCGCGCGCACGACGGAAGGACGGTAGTTTTGGGTGTTTACTAACGTGCGTTGCGTCCGACCGGTGGCCGGAGGTTCCGCAGCCGAGCTTGATGGTAGAAACTTCTCGGCTGAGTCAACCAAGCCTGGTGTGAGGCACGAACTTAATCTCTGGTCCTATTTTTATAAAGTGAAACGCGT
>CAWAHI010000027.1:0-67690 GCA_963781735.1 uncultured Verrucomicrobiae bacterium
TTGAGACGGAAGAGAAGGGCATCTATGCCATCGGCGACCTGGCATTTTATCCGGACCGTCTGTTGGGTGGAATGCGACGCCAAACGCATTGGGAAAACTCGCGCGAGCAAGGTCTGGTGGCGGGTGCGAACATGACCGGGAAAAAACGCATCCGCTACGAGCAGCTGCCATATTTCTGGACCGAAATGTTCGATTTGCGACTCGATTTTGTGGGTGATTTCACGGTGCAACCGACGCGGGTGGACCTTACTGGCACGTACGCGAAGAAGAAATTTACCGCGCGTTACTATCAAGGCGACAGATTACGAGGCATTTTGGTCTCGTCGGGAACAGAGAAACAAATTGATTCGGCTAAAAACGAGCTGCGTCGAGCTTTGGGCAAATAAATTGCTAGTAATTATAAACAGGGCTCGGGTTCGGCGCGCGGTCTCGAGAGTTCGAGAATCGCGATACTACTCGAAAGGGTATGGGCATGAAGCGGGCTGATCTTAAAAAAAACCGCTCTATGCTGACAATTGGTTCATTCGCTTTCGCTTGCATTACAATTCTGGGTTGCGTTTTGTGGGCATGTGCGAAGGACACCGACCAGACATAGACGATATGCTGCATCAGGACGACCTGAAGTGGATTGCGAAGACATCCGCTGAACTCAACACCGTCCTGCAGCAGATCGCTCGCTACGCCGATTTGGCGAGACGGCACAAGGGCGATCACGACTACATTGAGCAGCTCAATCAGCAGGTAGAAATAGCGAGTCAGTCGGCGCAGGCGTTGTTCAACCGGGTAAGCTCAAAGATTTTCGAGAACACGTCAGGTAAAACGTTGCCGCCAAGCGAGACTGATGCACCCGCGCCGGTTGCGGAGGGTGATACCCCAGACGTAATCGGCCCGAGGACATCAATGGCAACGCAAATTGCAATCCTGAATCCAGAGGGCGAGCGCGAATTAATTCTGATCATCGACGACGAACCGGAAATAGCGGAGTTCGCCTCTACCATTCTGGCAGAGGAAGGTTATAAGGTGATCGTCGCTCGGGACGGTTTTGAAGCGCTGAAAATCTTCCAGCAAATCCACGATCAGATCGGCCTGATCATCCTGGATTTCTTCCTGCCGGTAATGGACGGGGATGCTGTTTTCGAGGAATTGAAGGCTATCAATCCGAGCGTGAACGTGGTTTTGAGCAGCGGATTCGCGGAGCAAAACAAAATCGGGGCGATGCTGGCGAAGGGGCTCCGTGGCTTCATGCCGAAGCCATACACCCGGGAAAAGCTGCTCGAACAGGTCAAGTCAACGATGGAGGCTTCCCACCGCCCGATTCGGTAAGTGGCGAAGCCGCAATGTCCTGGCATCGCCAGGCAGAACGGCCGATTTACCTGGTGCTGACGGAGTGCTTTGGCCTCCCAAAACCGCTCGCGGTGGCATCAATTTAGCTGTTCCAGCCCAGGAACGGCATGGCTCGCATAGACGCTTTCTTTAAATTGATGTCGGAACAAAAGGCGTCCGACCTTCATCTTTCGACCAATAATCCGCCAATGCTGCGGATCAACGGCGACCTCGTGCGGGTCGATTATCCCGCGCTCAAAGATGAGGAACTAAAAACCATGGTCTACGAGATCGCCCCGGAAGCGAAGATCAAACATTTCGAAGAAACTCTCGATGTGGACTTTGGCTACGAAGTCCCTGACGTTGCTCGCTATCGCGCCAACTTTTTCCAGCAGAAATACGGAATTTCGGCCGTGTTTCGTCTCATCCCATCGAAGGTGCTGACGGTCGACGATCTGGGACTACCGCCGGTCCTGAAAAAATTCCCACTATTAAAGAAAGGTCTCATCCTGGTGACCGGCCCGACTGGCTCCGGCAAGTCCACCACGCTCGCTGCCATGATGGATTACGCCAACCTTCAGCGCCACGATCATATCATCACGGTGGAAGATCCGATCGAATTTGTGCATCGCAGCCAGAATTGCCTGGTGCAACATCGCGAGGTTGGCGTTCATACTCGTTCCTTTGCCAACGCCCTCCGCGGAGCGCTCCGCGAAGATCCCGACATCTTGCTCGTGGGCGAAATGCGCGACTTGGAAACCATCGAACTGGCCCTAACGGCGGCCGCCACGGGTCACCTCGTTTTCGGAACACTTCACACCTCCAGTGCTTCCAAAGCCGTCGATCGTGTCATCGACGTTTTCCCGACAAATCAGCAGAACCAAATTCGCGCTACGCTGGCGGAATCGCTCAAGGGCGTCATCGCACAAAATCTTTTCAAACGAATCGACAAACCAGGACGCGTTGCCGCCTTGGAAATTCTGGTGGTCGATATGGCGATCGCAAACCTCGTGCGTGAAGCGAAAACGCACCAAATCCCCGGCATGATTCAGGTCGGCAAAAAGAAGGGCAACCAGCCGTTAGACGACGCGATTATCGATCACCTTCGCCATGCCCGTATTTCGCCGGAAGAGGCGTACGAAAAAGCCATCGATAAGAAAAAATTCCGGCAGTTTCTCAAAAATCCGCCAGACGATTGGACGGACGAATAAGCCGATGCGACTGCCAGACCTCGACAAGATTCTTTCCGCGATGCTGCACACGCATCCCGGCATTTCAGACCTGAACTTCTCGGCCGGCCATCCGTTGCAAGTCGAAAGCTTTGGTGAGCTGAAACCGGCCCTGACCGAGCCCCCCATAGATCTCCTTACTCCCTATCAGACCGAGCAAATTGCACTGGCGTTGATGCAGGGCGATCGGCGGTTGATGTATGATTATCTTAACGGCGGCTCGTGCGACCTCAGCTATGCATTGGCGGATGAGGCGCGCTTCCGCGTCAATATTTTCAGGCAACGCGGAAATTTTGCGATCGTTCTGCGCCGCCTCGAAGCCAACGTTCCAACGTTGGAGACACTTCAGCTTCCCGGCATTTTCCGAGAGATTGCCAAGGAAAAAACCGGGTTGGTTCTCCTAACCGGTGCTACCGGCAGCGGTAAGACCACCACCCTGGCCGCGATCCTCAACGAAATTAACGAAACGCAGGCGGTGCACATTGTCACCTTGGAGGATCCGATTGAGTTCGTGCATCCAAGTCGCAAGGCCACCTTTAACCAGCGCGAGCTCGGACAGGATTTTAACAATTATCCGAATGGTCTGCGAGCGGCACTGCGACAGGCACCGAAAGTCATTCTCGTCGGCGAAATGCGCGACCGCGCTACCGTCGAAATCGCGTTGATGGCCGCAGAGACTGGCCACCTTGTTCTGAGCACGCTGCACACAATCGACGCCGGCCAGTCGATCGGTCGTATTCTCGGTATGTTCACACTTGGTGAGGAGCAACAACTGCGCGTTCGTCTCGCCGACGTCCTGCGCTATGTCGTTAGCCAGCGCCTCGCGCCCAAGACGGGAGGTGGTCGTCACTTACTCACCGAGATAATGGGAAACAATTTGCGAACCAAGGAAGCGGTCGCGCTTGGCGAAGGCGAGCATCGCAACTTCTATGAAATCATCGAGGCAAGCGCACAGTACGGCTGGATGACTTTCGACCAATCGATTCTCAACGCCTATCAAAACGATTTGATCACGGAAGATACTGCGCGTCTCTACGCCACACGCAAAGGTACGGTTACTCGCGGCATCGATCTCATCCAAAAGTCGCGCGGCGTGGACAGCGACCTCGAGTCAGGTCTGCGCATGGATATGCCGACAAATGCTTTCCGCTAAGTTATGGACCAGGAACCCAATTCAATAGCATTTGAGGGTAGCGAAAACACCGCGCTCCTCTGTGTTGACCACGAGCAATACCAGAAGCTCATTACGCCACAATTGGTCGACCTTAAGTACAACGTGCACATGGGACTTTATGAAGAGGACGTACTCCTGAAGCTCCGTACTTATTCTTACGAAGTGATTGTTGTGTATGAAAACTTCAAAGGCACAACGCTCGACAACAATCCAATTCTTCAACAACTGGTAGGTGAACCGGCCGCGCAACGCCGCGAACATTTTGTCGTCCTGCTCAGCCATCGCTATGCTACCAATGATTCTCTCTCTGCCTTTGTCCACAGCGTCGATCGAATTGTAAACATCGCCGACCTGCCGAATTTCAAACCCGTGCTCCGCCGCGGTATGACCGAACACCGGGAGAAGTATCATTTTTTCCAATCGACGCTAAAGACAGTGCAGGCATTATAGTTTGCTGCACGCTTCTCCGTTACCTGAGGCAGGTACTAGCCGCAATCAAGTGCACGCCCGGCTTTGCGATCTCTCCATCTTTTCTGGGGAGCGCACGCGCCGCAACGCGACGATCAATACTCCGGTGGTGAATAGGTATTGAAGGTCACCACGTTCGCCGAACTTCGATTGCTGAATTTATGTTTCGTACCCGCGGGAATCACAATCACGTCGCCTTCGTGCAATGTGATGGTCTCGTTCGCGATCTCGCCTTCCACTTCTCCCTTTAGCACCAGCAAGACTTGATCGCTATTCTTGTGACCTTCCGGTTCGCTCCCGGATGATTTGCCAGGTTTTAATGTCATCATCGCCGTCTGCGTCCGCTTGCTCGTTTGCAGCACTTCAAACCAGTCAGTGGCATCGCGAATGTTCTTCACGTCCATAATTATTCCGCCGGCTCGAATCCGCCCCGCGGCGTGATCCCCCGTGCCAACTCCACATGAAAGGTCTGCTTCATCTTGTTTGATCCAAAAGAAAGTTCGGCGGTGTAATCCCCGCTCGACATTAATTTTTTTGGATCATCCCCACCGTATTTCGTCAGCACGTCTTCGGTTGGCCGCAAATCCCAGTTTAACCGAGTGAATCCGGCAACTCCGGGCGACTTCAGGTTCGCAACTGGCCCGCCCGTCGCGTTCGTGATCGCGATTTTGATTTCATCGCCGGTAAACTCTTTCACCCACACGGTAAAAAGCGCGCCTTCGGCCGGATTGGCCCCGCGATAAACACCTTTCCCATTCCATTCCGAAAATCCGGATGGCGAATAGGCTCCGTTAGCGGGTCGCACACTGAACAAATGCGCCGGTTTGCTCGCGATTTCCGGTGTCAGCTCCCGGAATGGTCGCGAGTCATCCAATAGATAAATGCTGCGACCATGTGTTGCGATTACCAGATCGGATGTGCGCGGATGAATTTAAATCGACTTGGGATTTTTCGGGTGCACGATTACGCGACCAATCGCACGACTGTTCTCCAAGCCGACATGCTGCCATGTGCTTCCACCATCACTGGAACGATAAATTCCATTCCCCCACTCTGCCGAGTTACGGTCGGTTGGCTCGCCGGTCCCAACCCACACGATATCGCTATCGCTCGGCGCGATCGCGATTGCGCCGATCGATTGCACCGGTTGTTTATCGAAAACTGCATCAAACGTCACACCGTTATCTCCGGTCTTGAACAACCCGCCAGTCGAGAGTCCCACGAAAAAAATCGCGGGATTGCGCGGATCAATCGCGATGTCGCTCACCCGACCGCCCATCGCCGCCGGCCCAATCGACCGCGCCTTGAAATTCTTGAAGAGAATGTCGTTCAATTTTGGAGGCGTCGACTCTGCCACCGGCGAAGCAGTTGAGGATGAAGTTGGCGTTGTCTCCGATGATGCGGCGGGAGAAGCTGTCGTTGCACCCGGCCGCGCACCGATAAGAGCAGGTGATGGCGTCTGCGCCTGGAGAGCCACAATGCAGCCCAAGCTGATGAAGGGAATGGCAGTCGATCTCATAGACACGATTAGCAGGATTAACAGGATTAGATCCAGAAGCAATTTCCTCTGTAATCCTGAACAATCCTGTAAATCCCGCCTTTCTCCGGTCAGCGTAGTCGCGGATCGAGGCTGAAGGTACCCTGGTCCTTGATTTTGATTTTGGCGAAATCGCGATGTTTCGGATTGAGAAGAAACGTTCTTTCCTGCGCCACAATCACGCTTGGGACCGCCAAAACAGCAGAGCGACCGGACTGGATCCATTCGTCGCCAATCTCCTTTGAAATCGCGCCGGGCGGCTGCGCGTTCCACCCTTTTGGCAATTTCTTGAGCTCCATCGACGCCATGATGGCATCGTTCCAAGTGGCGCGAAAAACGCGGAACTTATCGCGCATGGTTACTGGCTGGGTATGCACGAGAATTTCCAGCGCTGCGAGCGAGAGATGCTCGCTGCAATAAACCATCCGCACCCCCGCCGAATTCCAACGGCCTTCAAAAATGCGCGCGCCCTCACCCGAGAAGGCGGAAGCGGCGTGTTTCTCCTTAACAATGCGCCAGCCGACAATTTCGGCCATCAGGAATAGACGCCGTACTCAATCCGACCAAGGAGGTTTTCGACCTCCCGCGCCCCGATCTCGGTGCGAGCGAAGTCCAATGGCACAGCTTTGCCAAGGCCGGGCTGTTTGGTTGTCATCCAGGTTCGCGCACTCTCGACATCGCCGAAAACGTCTTCCGCCTTTTTCAGCAGTCGCTGATAACGCATCAGGCGTTCTGATTCGTCCTGGTCGATCTTGCCCTGAATTTTCCGGCGATGCAGGGTGGCGCGCGACATCCCGAGGACGGTCGCCATCGTCCCAAGCGGAAGATCCAATGCTTTTTGCAGGCTTGTCACGGCCCGAAAACTGAGTCCCGCCCGCATTTTCTCAATCTGCTGCCGCACCGTAGGGGTCGTGGCACTGTGCCTCAAAGCTGTTGTTCTCATCGTCTTCTCACTTGAGACATATTACTGTATCAATTGAGAACTTGCAAGTCTTTCCCACTGGCCGCTACTCCGGCTCGATCCGATGTTCGATCCGCTCCGGAATGATTGTCCGTTTCGCCTTAGGAAACCCTCGTTCTTTCCGTTGAACTACGGGGACTGACAAATCTGGAAAAAACTAGCTTCTGTTGCGGCGAACGATCGGAATACCTTCCCTCAGCTACGGGGCCGTTTCCTCTTCTTCGTTGTTTTGGCCGCTTCGGCCGCCCCCTTCTCGTGACGCACCTCGGCAAGGGCGTCGGCCAGCTGCGAGTTTAAATGGCTGGTGGCTTTTAGCTGTTCTTGGACAAACTGCGCAGCCGAGTCACTAATGACATCGTCCACGGCCTGGTGAATGATATTTTCCGCTGCTCTTCGAGTGTTGCCGGACAACTTTCGCACTTTCCGGGCGTACGCATCTAGCCAACTATGGGAAATAATTCTTCGAACGACGCTCGCCTCGCGTATGACTTCCTCGAGCCTGTAACCTTGTCGCCAGCGGTGTCGGCCATGGACTCGCGCAGCACGGAATACCTCGGCGCGGTTTTCATCCGATTGCGGAGACTTTAGGAGCTCCGCCAGATTCTGACAAAGCTCTGGCAGATGATCGGCGAGCTCCTCTTTGTCCTTTAGATGGTCCAAAGAGCTAATGTCAGGGTTCTGTTCAACCGCTCGCAGCCATTCGCCAATGATATCCTCGCGGTGCGCTACCAGGTAATTGCCCAGTTCAGCTAGAATCTTCTCGTCGCCGCTCATGTTTGCCGATAACGAATGTCGCTCTTGAGGAATCCCAAGAGGCGATATCAATTTCGTGCCTCACACCGGCAATGGTTGTATTGAAACGCCCGAGAGGTGCTAGGCTGCCGTTTCGTTTACAGTGCGTAGAAGCCGCTCCAACACGTTCTGACGTAGTATCGCTTCTTTCTTTTGTAGTGTAAAACCGTGAAAAACGCTCCTACCAACAAGCTAGGCGGCGGAACCCCCGGTCGGAGCCAACGCGCGTTAGTAAACACCCAAAACTACCGTCCTTCCCTCGCGCGCGCACGCACGATAGTTGCGACGAAAACCAGGGTTACCCAGACTGCTTTACGATCGCTCTGACTCCGCTAATTCGGCTTTGGCGGTCACCGTTTTCAAGTAGTTTTGCGCTTCTGTCAGATTACCTTCTGTTGCCGAAAGATAAATATTCATCGCTTTGATTCTATCGCCAGCAGCAACAGCGCTAACGATCTTTTTGTGCTCTTCTGGTTTTAATTCCCGCTTCATGTGTTTCAGAGGTCCGAGATTTGAAATAACTTTAGTTGTTTATTAGAGATGAATCGTACGGGCCTGAGTGTAACAGCATTCTCGGGGGGAGTGTCAATTCTAATATTTCCAATTGTTTTAGGAATGACCGCCTTGCGCGCGCGGGCGATAGTTGTGATAGAGGCACTGAGCCGCGCAGCATTTCCAAAAATTTGTAACCGACGCGGCCCCAGATCGATCATATTGTGCTTAACAAATGAAAATCAAACTCATCACATTCAGCGCCATCAGCGCACTTTCGCTCGGCAGCTTTGCCTTCGCTCAACACCCGAAGGGCGGTAACCGTCACAGTGTGCTTGAGCAAACGACAGAGAGATTAAATCTCACGCCGGAACAGAAAGCGAAGGTCCAACCGATCATTGACCAGACGAATCCGCAGATACAAACCATTCGCCGAGATGCGATGCAGAAAATTAAAACGTTGGTGGACAACGCAATGGCGCAGATCCGCCCGATACTCACGCCCGAGCAACAAAAAATACTCGACGAAACTCAGCACGAGCGCCGGGGCGGCCTGAAGAGCCATGGCGGGCAGACGGAGCAAAGCGACCAAGAGGAGCCAGGCGACGAGTAACGTCCCTCTTGACTGGATCCTAAGGAGCGGGGGGCGTGTGGGGTTATTGCAGCGCCGTTAGGCAAAGGCAATCTATTTTTATACCACTGCGCGCGCGCATGCGCGTATTTCTCCCGCAAAAACTCCTCCCTCCAACGGCATTCCACACTGGTGTTCCCCCTGTGCCGAAATGCGGGGTCTGTGGTTAGTTAGTGCAATGAAAGCGCGGATTGATCAGGGGTTGTCCTTACTGTTTGCTTACCTTGGTAAGATCGACCTGGCCGATTATCTCCACAGCGATAGGAGTTCTATCATCGGTTGCAATGATTTCTTGCACTCTTTCCACGACACCTCGACGCTGAAGTCGTCGCAATGGCTTGACCACTCGCACGTAGAAAGTGTGAGCATCCTCGGCAGAAGGATTGGATTGCCAAAACCGTCTACCGACCCCGATTTCTAGTAGTCGCGCTTTGCAGTAATCCGGCTCTAGCATTCTGGTATAATAGCTACTTGGCGTGATTGATAGTCTGGGAATGGCCGCCTAATCGGTTTTTTGTTCGGGCGTCCCCAGTCCTGAGATGAAGGCAATCGGTAAAACGGTCGCCCATCGCAGAATGTCTGGAATCGGCACGTATTCATTTCGTTTTAAATCGCCATATTGGATTTACCGCATTAGCCGCATCTACTGCCTTCCGAAGCCGACCGCAATCTACTATGCTGACCATCATCGCCGACAAGCTCAGTGCTGCTGGCTGGTCGTGGGCTATTGCAGGACCGTCACACGCAATGGTTGGCGCTGGTTATCAGCAATAACCGAAGCGCAACGTTCTCCGTAGGCGTGCACGAAGAAATTCGGTCTTTTGGAGCTCCGGGCGACAGACGGTCACACGACGGAGGCGACGCAATCTTCTGGGCGACAGGCTTGTATAGCCTATACACGATATAATTACAATTAAATCCGTGACATTAATAAGTTATCCGGTGTTCTATACTAGTAAGATTTACCTGGATGGGCCCCGAAAATTACGTGCCGCTAACCCAAGCCGTTACATCGTTTCGGCGAGGTCGGGGTACCCTTGCTAAGGAGCGGCGCCGTCGAGAACCGTACAGTCTAAGTCGGACTAAAAGTCTGATCGATGCAGCGCTGCGCGTCTGGGAGTTAAAGCACCGTACCCGATAACAACTTAGCTGCGCAGAAAGAATTACCCAGCCCCTGAGTCAGCATGTATCGGGCTCGGCCTTCCGGAACGCTGTCGGCAATTACATCACATATGCGGTGCGGGTTGCGAAAGCAGGGACTTATTACGTCCGCGTAGTCTTCTCCGCTGGCGTTGTCGGTTGCTTTCATCACTTCCATATTCAACCGCCATCATATTCGATCAGCCCAAAGTCCTATAGACCCGGACCGTTAACATTGACTACCGGTAAATCAAACTAAGCTCTTCTAATCCATTTATGCACTATTTAATTAATTTGTCTGAGGAATCTGATCATTTACTTCGCCAATTGTGCGATCCGGGCCCCAATTCGCCCGGCGAGGCAGTGCCTGTTGAGGATTTTTTGTCTGCACTCGTGGAAGAACACCTCGACAAGTTATTCGTACGGCGTGAACGGCCCAAGACTGAAAAAGACAAGAAGCTTGACGATGCCCTTCGGTCGGCCAAAGAACGCGCCAAAGCGTGGAGCGATGCCGCTATTGCCACGCAAACTGCTCTTGAGGCCATGCGTAAACTCGTCACAGACGCAGCGACAAATCCAAAGGCCGATCGTGGGTTCAGCTCCGACGGATAGCAATCACCTTCGCTTAAAAGACGTTCGGTCACACAAGTCCCTATGGGCGTGTGAATCGCCTTGCACAAGAGCGAAGACCGGAGAACGAAACGCCCGGATCAGATGTTGACAACGTCAACTCGACGTCAATAAGGCTCTGTGCGGCTAGTAGGGTGGCCTGTTCGTCAACGCTATCTATTACTGGAATAATTATAGAAGAGCGCCAATTTGATTTTACCCTTACTCAATCTAAAAAGTCCGGGTCAGTTGGCGTGCGAAGTGGCGGATTCTTAGAAACTGACGGCCCAGTGTTGTTTACATACTGGGACCTTCCTATTACCAGTGTCTCAATTAGCCTTCGTAAAACAACTCCCTACCTTCGCGAAGTCCCTGAGAATAGCTGGGATTAAGGGTAATGACGACGATCCCGCCCACAATCGTTGCGCTGCGCCAGGGCTGGCAAGACTTCCGGTCCGCTTGGAAAGCAGCGACGGGCTTTCTACTTTACAATGCCGCGCTTGACTGGGCGTTGCTCTCACCGTTGATCGCATGGGGGCTGGAGGCGATTGTCCGCAGCGGGGGTGCCGTCGCCATAACGAATGCAGATCTGACCGGGTTCGCCCTTTCGCTACCTGGTATTGCTTTCCTGTTCGCTGTCGGCACGGTTCAAGTGGTTCTGTTGCGGATACGGGTTGGGGGGTTGACCCTGCTCGCCGCTGAGGTTGCCGCCGGGCGGCGGGCCCGCTTCTGGGATGTGGTCGGTGGCAACATCCACCGGCTGCCGGCGTTTCTCCTTCTAAGCCTACTGCAAACGGCGGCCGTGTTGGCGACGGTGGCAATTTTCGTCGGACTTCTCGCTGGAATTTACGGGGCGCTCTTGGGCGGACACGACATCAACTACTACCTCAAAGAACAACCGCGCGAATGGTGGATTGCGGTCCTTCTCGCGGGGGCACTGGGTGTGTTGTTCGCACTTGGACTGCTCTGGCTGATCGCGCGGTGGCTGTTTGCCGTGCCGTTGTTAATCCTTGGGAATCTGAGGCCGCTCGACGCTCTCCGAATGACATGGCGGGCGACCCAAGGTGACTCGATCGGTTTGGTCCAAGTTTTCGGCCTGTGGTGGGCTGGAGTAGCGATTCTCTCCGCGGCCCTCAGCGCGCTAGGTTGGTTCCTCGCCAAACTGCTATTTGATTGGGCAGGTTACTCTCCGGGATGGGTGCTGGCTGTTGTGGCCGTGGTCCTGGTGACAGCATTTACGACCGGCACAGCGATGGGAGCGCTAGGGTTGGGCGTTCACCAATTCATGGCGACGCGCATGAGTCTGCCCCATCTGCTCGGAATACGGGAACGGGCCGTTCCCATCATCCCGTTGGGAGCCAGACGGCTCGCGGCAGCCCTGGCGGCGGCCGCGTTGCTGGTGATCCTCGTCATCTCAGCGGTAGCGGATTGGCTCGAGTTAGCACATAGAAACATCGTGGAATCGGTGAAAGTTACGGCCCACCGGGGCAGCTCGGCCCGCGCGCCTGAGAATACACTGAGTGCTGTGCAGCAAGCGATCACTGACGGTGCTGACTTTGCTGAGATCGATGTGCAGACCACTGCCGACGGCGAGCTAGTGGTGCTGCATGACGGCGATCTGATGCGCATGGCAGGCGACAGTCGGCGACTGAGAGACCTGACCCTGTCGCAGGCGAAGGAGCTGGACGTCGGCAAGAAATTTAATGGGGAGTTTTTGGGCGAAAGGATTCCCACGCTGGCCGAGGTCATCCATCTTTCCCGCGGAAAAATCCAACTGAACATCGAGCTGAAGTACAATTGGCCAGATCCGACTCTCGCGGGAAAGGTCGTTGAACTGCTGCGCCGGGAGGCTTTCCTGACCAACTGCATTATCACTTCTTTGGATCCGGCCGCGTTGGCCGAAGTTCAGCGACTGGCACCCGAGCTGAAAGTCGGTCAGATTGTGACGGCGTCCGTGGGAAACGTGACGCGCCTGCCGGGTCAGATTCTGAGCGTGAACAAGCGCGCAGCAACGCGACGGTTCATTCAACAGGCGCGCACTGCGGGCAAGGAAGTGCATGTCTGGACGTTGAACAAAACGGGTGACATGCTTCTGACGATCGAGAGGGGTGCGCAAAACCTGATCACCGACCATCCCGATGTTGCCGTTAGGTTGTTACGTGAGCGGGCGGAATTATCCGACGCTGAGAAGCTGGCGCTATCGCTTCGGGCGTTGTTCGGCAAGGAGGAAACAGCACCTGGCAGCGCAAACTAAGCGTTCTGGCGAGATAGCTGAGGGTTGAGAGATGATCCGTCTTCGAGTTGCTACGGCGAGACAGTGGTTGAGAGTAAAAGCATGTTCGTTCCCGGGACGGCACAGCATTGCGTCCACAGTAGATCGAGACTCCATTCGGGGGCCGGGAACACGACCGGATCGATCTTGCTATTTCCGCTGTCGCAATAACAACAACACAGACACAGCCGATCCTCGCAGCTTCTTCGATTGAATAAATAGACTCTACTCTTCGAGGTTTCGTTAGCCGCGCGGCCTAAAGAAATCCTCCAACGCTGGAGAAGAGAGTTATGCACAGACTCTATCCGCTTGTACTTTTACTGTTGTTTGTCCATGAAGCTGCCGCGCGTGAGCAGGTCATGCTCGCCCGCGTGACCGCGTATTGGCACAGTCCCGGATCAAAAGAACGAATCGCTGCTTCCGGCCCGCTTCTTCACGACGGTCATTGCGCGGTCGATCCGAAGAAAATCCCTTACGGCAGCAAAATCGTGCTGCCAGATGATCAACTGATCGCGGTCGATACCGGTCCCGCTGTTGTCCAACGCATCGCCGCGCGACGTTCAGGCCGCACGCCCGCACAACGTAAAGCGATTGTCGTCGATCGTTATTTTGAGAGCAGACGTGAGGCGCAGTCCTGGGCAGCGTCGCATCCGCATTTTATGACTGTGCGGGTCGATTCGCCCGAACGGGCGGGGGTAAACCTCTCCGAAGCGGATTAAAACGAGAAAGGGCCGATTAGCAAAACGGCGAGAAAGTTGGGGCGCAATTTGTCTCCCAATTCACAAAGTAGTGAGATGTGGCTGGGGGCGGAATCGAACCGCCGACACGTGGATTTTCAGTCCACTGCTCTGCCAACTGAGCTACCCAGCCGTTGCTCGCGGCGGAAGCGCGAGCGATCACTATGCCGCAATCCTTTTTTCGGGCAAGGCTTCATGTCGAGATCACAAGGAACTTTTCGAATTTTGTTGATGCTTGATCGCGGCAGGCCCGGTCGTACGCTGAACCATGGTATGGTGTTCTCGCTTGTCGGGAGCTGAAGCGGCTGGTGTCGTTCGGGCTTGCGCTTTCGATCGCAACGAAGTAATCAAAAAATAATCTTACGGTATCGCATACGTCAATGACGTATATCATCGTGCGAATTTTATGCCCCGAGTAGCGAGATCATTTTCTCAGTCGGAGAGGGTCGAGCGGCCGAGGCGACGGTTGAAGTCGCCGAGGCGGAAACGCAACCGCGGTAGTTTAATTGCCGAGCTTCTCCGGGCGTGGCGGAAACGGAACGGATTCTCGCAGGTGATAGCAGCCAATCGACTAAAGGTGTCGCCACGCACCCTGCAGAACTGGGAACAAGGGCATCGCGAGCCGAGAGGCTTCGCGTTTCAGCAACTACAAGAAAAAATCAAATAAAGCTCATACGTCATTGACGTATGGCCTGTCTTACTTCTGAGAGCTTTTCCACACTTCACTTAGTCATTTCTCCAACCGCGCACGTATCAAACTGCTAATCGGCAAAGGTTCGTTTCAGGTTTACCGCGCGATCGAGTAACTCCAGATACTTCGCCCGCGAAACTTCGATTGCGCCGAATTGTAACAGATGCGACGTAAGCCATTGGGTATCGAGCAGGATGAAACGTTGTCGTTTCAATTGTTCGACCAATCCGGCCAGCGCGATCTTCGAGGCATCAGTCACACGATGGAACATCGATTCGCCGAAAAATGCTCCGCCGATCGCAACGCCGTATAGCCCGCCTGCGAGCTTGCCCTTCTGCCATGCTTCCACGGAGTGTGCGTGACCGAGCGAATGTAGATTTTCGTAGCTCGCGACAATTTCGTGGTTGATCCAGGTTTCGTCACGTCGCGCGCAGGCCCGAATAACATCGGAGAAAGCGGTATCGATTTTTACTTCAAACGATTTTCGAGCCCAGGTCCGTCTGGCACCATGAGGGAGGTGAAAGGTTTCCAGTGGAATGATGCCGCGCCGTTCCGGTGAAAACCACTCGATGGAATCGTCCTCCATCGCCATCGGGAAAATACCGAGCCGGTAACCTTGCAGCAAGAGCTCCGGTGGAATCATTGTTCGATGGAGCGTTAAAGAGTTGAAGCGCCAAACCGGTTCAATGGCAAATTTCTCACTTCAGCTTCGACGCCTTAATGATATAACGCCTCAACCACGCCCTTGCATTGCTCCGCTCGCTTCCTAAAATGAGCAGATGAAGCCCTTGTCGATCATTTGCGCGTGCGCGCTCATCGTGGGGGGATGCGCTGATCCACTCGAACAACGCAGCACGGAGGAAGTCGGAGGTCAGCTCCAGCGCGGCGTGACCGGCCAGGGAACGATTGGCCCGGAAGAGCGGGCCCCTGACGATCCTGCCGGCGAACACGGAGTTCCACAGACTCATCCGTAGCCCGTGAAGACCGAAGCCCCGTCGAAGCATTCGAAAATTCTCATCCTCGACTTCGGTTCGCAGTACACTCAGGTAATCGGGCGGCGCATCCGTGAGTTGCAGGTTTATTCGGAGATTGTTCGCTTTGATACTCCGGCCGAAACAATTGCCCGCGAACAACCAAACGGGATCATCCTTTCCGGCGGACCAGCCAGTGTTTACGAGAACGGAGCGCCACAGATCGATCCCAAAATTTTCGATCTAGGAATCCCGATCCTTGGAATTTGCTACGGCCTGATGCAGATGGCCCATCATCTCGGTGGCCAGGTCCGTTACACTGGACGTCGTGAGTACGGCGCCGGCATCCTCGATGTAACTAACGGCTCGCAGCTTTTCGATGGTTTGGGACAACAGGTTGACGTCTGGAACAGTCACGGTGATGAAGTAACTGCGCTGCCGGCTGGTTTTCGTGTCGCTGCTCACACCAGCAGCTCGCCCTTCGCCGCCGTGGAAGATCCGCAACGAAAACTTTATGGTTTGCAGTTTCATCCTGAAGTCGCGCACACACCGCGCGGACGCGAAATCCTGCAAAACTTCGTCTATCACATTTGTCACTGCACGATGGATTGGACGATGGGTTCATTCATTGACGACGCCTGCGAACGAGTGCGCGCACAAGTCGGAGACAATAAAGTTGTTCTCGGTCTAAGCGGCGGCGTCGATTCCTCAGTCGTAGCTGCGCTATTACATAAAGCAATTGGCGACCAACTGACTTGTATCTTTGTCAACAACGGGTTGCTGCGGGCACGCGAAGAAGAAATCGTCCAGCGCATTTTTGGCGAGAACTTTCATATCAAACTTAAGTACGTCGACGCCTCCGAATGTTTCCTGACAAAGCTACGAGGAGTAACTGATCCGGAAGAGAAACGAAAAATTATCGGCAACGAGTTTATTAAGGTATTTCAGCAAGCGACTGAAGAATTACTGGCTGAAGACAAGAAAAGCGGCGCCGACGAACACAGTGACTACAGATTCCTCGCGCAGGGAACCCTTTATCCCGACGTAATCGAGAGTGTTGCCATCGGCGGTAATCCCGCGCATGTCATTAAGAGTCATCACAATGTCGGTGGATTACCGGAAAAAATGCACTTCGAATTGGTTGAACCGGTGCGTCAGTTGTTCAAGGACGAAGTTCGCCAAGCAGGACTACATCTTGGATTGCCAAAGGAGGTTGTCTACCGACAACCATTCCCCGGACCGGGCCTGGCTGTCCGCATATTGGGAGAAGTAACTCCCGAGCGCCTTCGAATTTTGCGCGATGCCGACACCATTGTGCAGAGCGAAATGGAAGCGAGCGATTGGTACTACCGCGTCTGGCAATCCTTTGCCGTTCTACTCCCGGTGCAAAGCGTCGGAGTCATGGGCGACCAGCGCACCTATGATTACACCATCGCCTTACGCATCGTCGAAAGCCAGGATGGCATGACCGCCGATTGGGTTCGCCTGCCTTACGAACTACTCGCCCGCATCTCCAACCGCATCGTTAACGAAGTCAAAGGCGTCAATCGCGTCGTTTACGATATCTCGACCAAACCGCCGAGCACGATCGAGTGGGAATAGCTCGGTCACCGAAGCGGAACCTCCGCGTGGCGGCCTCGCTCTTGTCAGGCCGTTGGCAAATGAATGGTCGCAATCATGCAGCGGGCGCTGCCGCCACCAAGCTCGATCGTGGGAAGGTCCAGCGGCACCAGGCGCGCGTGGTGAGTTAATGTTGTCCGTTGTTCTTGATTCAACGTTCGAAGCGCGCGGGTAGAGAGCGCGAGTAGCTTTGCGCCAGTCGAATCGTGTAATTCAATGGCGTTCCCTGCGAAGTTAGCGACCTGCTCGGGGGATAATTCGACGATTTTCTTTCCGCTCGCTTCAAGTCGCGCCCGTACCTGTTTCCGCTCAGGCTTATTTGGAATCAACGCGAGACCAACAAGAGCAAACTCGCTGCCGACGCACATCATTACGTTTGTGTGGTAGATCGGCTGCCCATTCGAATCCACGCTAGTAAACGCGACCGCCTCATAACCGAAATCGTCGGCAAAACGCTGGATTACCTTCGGGTTAGAGCGGTTTGAGAGCGACACGTACGCGATCCTCTTCACATGATCGAGCACCAGACTGCCTGTGCCTTCGAGACAACAGCCTTTCTTCTCAAAGCTTGAGTAGTCGATTACCTCGGTAATTTTGTAGTCTTGCGTAATTCCTCGATGATATCGTGGCGTCGTTCACGTCTCCGAAGCTCCGAATACATTGGGAAGAGCACGACCCGTCCGTCATGGTGCGTGGAGATCCAGTTGTTCGGAAAAACAGCATCCGGCTTTTCCGGCTCCGCAGTATCTTGGAAGAGATGAACCGTGAGTCCTGCATCTCGTAGCTCCTGCACCGCCGCGTCGAATTCACTTCGCGCCGCCGCTCCTAACGCATCCGCGTTGAAACTAGCGCGAGACTGAAACGCATTATCGATGGCAGTCTCTGGATTTGGATAAAACCGCGAGGGCCGAATCATCAGCACGGAGTTGGTGCTTTGGGCGGTCGGAGCGGAATGTGGAAGATGCGACATCTAGCTGCACGATACGCTAGGAAAACCAAGTGTGCAGGTTGTGTTCAGCCGCCAGCCGACCACGCCAGGGAACGTGCGGACTCGGAGATGCTTCCGTCAATGAACGTGGCGTCCGCTTCGGTGCAGGGATTTTCTTAGAATGAAATTTCACAGCGTGTCGGTGTCGGTGGCGCTGTTATTTGCGGTATTCGGATCAGTCACTCCGCTGGGCGCGGTGACAGTTGCGGTATCAGAGATCGAACCGGTTGCGGAAGCGCTGATTGTGCCGGTAGCTTTGTAGGTAATCTTACTCGCAGGCGGCATGGTAACGGTATTATTGATATTGCCACTGCCGCTGGCGCCGAACCCGGTAGCACCGCCACTCTGAGTAGTGGTATAAGTCACACCGGTGAAAATGCTTGGGAAGCTATCGTGAATGATGCGCTGAGAACCCGAAAATTACTTGGTTCAGCGTTTGTCACCACGATCGTGTAGGTGTTCTTTGCGCCGGCAGCGGCCGCCGTCTTGCCATCGCTCGTGTGACATGGAGTTAGGCTTTGAAGCTGATGTTGTCACTATCGGTCGCATGTTATTACCCGAATTATCTGTGATTCCGTTGGGCGCCTTTAGCTGGATCCGCGAAGGAGCTCTCGTGGGTACTCCCAAGTTCTGAATCCGCATTTTGACAACTGAAGATGTGATGCAGCTCTCCAATCGGATCGTCGCGACCGCCAGAAAGGTAGGTTTCGATCCCAAACAGATTGTTGAATTGGCTAAAAATTACAATCGCAGCTGGCGTACGGGTTTATCAGGTCTCCAAACGCCTCGTTTACACCGTCCCTTCCTATCCATCTGCGTGCACGCGGAAAGTGCCGCCCGGTGGGACGACGAGAGTAAATTCCCAGGGTCGTGCCTGCCCGCTCCGGGAATCGACAATATTCCAATTGTTATCCTCGCTATCTCTGACCCCGCCTTCGACCTTTGCGCAGTGATTTTCGCTTTCAGGACCTGGTGCACCGCGTCGGCCTGGTCTAATAAGCCCCGGCAGGGCGAACCAATATTATAAGGGCTAGATATAGCCCGATGCTGTATTGGCCGGTGGCGCGACTCACCACCAAACCTTTCGCGAATTAACGAGCAGCTCGAAATCCGTTACTTCACAGCGGCTGGCGGGATCGGCAGCTTGAGCCGTTGCAGTTCCAAGTTTATCACTTTAGCAAAGCCTGCCAACGGCTGGGCGCCGCTGAGGAAATGGCCGTTGACGAAAAAAGCCGGCGTGCCGGTCACGCCCAGGCGATGTGCCTCGGACATGTCGTCGGTGACGCGCTTCCTTATCTCAGGACTCGTGAGATCTGCTTCAAACTTCGCTGTGTCGAGTCCGAGTTCCTTTGCGTACTGCCTCATCTGGTCGGGTGACAGCTTGCTTTGACTCGCAAAGAGCTTGTCATGAAACTGCCAGAACTTGCCCTGGCTGTGTGCTGCCTCAGCGGCCACCGCAGCTTCCATGGCGTTCCTGTGAATGCTAGCGAGTGGGTAATGCTTCCACACGATCTGTATGTTGTCTTTGTAAACATCCTGAAGCTGTTTGATGGTCGGATCGACCCTCACGCAGAACGGACATTGAAAATCAGAGAACTCGACAATCGTGATCGCTGCAGACTTTGGCCCTTCGAACGGCGCGCCTTCTGTATTCACGGTATAGACTTTGGCCGGATCGGGCCCGGGTAGACGCGCGGGCGCGGCGGGACTATCCGGTCGCGAATGGATCTCGGTGACCAGCTGCGTCAGGCGATCATTCAGCTCTGCCCGCTGCTGGCGTGTCTCATACAGGTTAACGCCGGCAATCGCAATCAAGACCGCAACGCCGATAAGGAGAGCGAGTAGTAATCGCTCTGAAGTTTTGTCGCTTTTATCATTCGCCATTCTGTGCATCCCTCCTCGAATCTCTTTGCCCCGGGGGCCCTACGGAGTGCAACCCGTCGTGAGCTTGCCGAGGTTGTACAAGTCCAGCCTATTGCCGTCACTGACCATCCGCTGACCCAAGACGGTCTTCGGGCCGACCTTGCACGGCACCGTGCACCCGTCGAGCGCGGCGTCCGCATCCGCGATGGTGTCGCAGATGGGGATCGGGTTCGAGCCATTGGCCAAGTTGAGTAACGCAGCGATCTCGGACTGCGCCAGGATCAAACTGGCGTCTCCCATGGTGGGGCGGTTCAGGATGTTGATCAACTGGGCCTTTGTGTAAACCATATTGCCCAACGTAAGCGAGTTTACCGGCCACAGACCCGTATGGTTCTTCCAGTAGCCCGCGCCGCCTACTGGACACTTGTTGCCGTGAGTCACTGTCACATTGAAGCTGCAACTGGAGGTGTGTCCTGCCTGGTCGGTCGCAGTGCACGTGTCGGTCGTCGTTCCGGACGGGAACGACGAGCCGGACGGGATGCTGCACTCGACGCTAACAGAACAATTGTCAGACGCTATTGGTGGCTGGAACGCTACGGTCGCAGTGCACTTTCCAAGATCTACTGGCGTAGTGATGTTGCCGGGACAGGTGATCGTGGGTGGCGTGGTATCGTAGTGGGGAGTCACCGTAACGAGCCCGACGACGCCGTCCTCGTTGTGAGGTAGATGGATGTCCAGCACGGCTCCGTTTATAAGATCGAAGCTGTTGGAGCAGTCAATACTGCCGGCGCCATTACTGTCGCTTGTGGAGCCGCAGACTGAGATGTCGTCCGACCCGGAGCCGAACGTTTCGTCCGCCCATTTGTGCCACTCCACGTGCACATCAGCTCCCGTGAGAACGGCGTTACCAGGAACTGAAGGCAGCCCCAGCGGCAGTTTGAAATTCGAGAGGCACCGCGAATAATTCGCTCCCCCGCATGGACCGGTGCTACCGTGCTGCCGGTAAAAGAACGCCCATTTTTCGGGTTGCGGGTTCTGCGGGGTGGACTCCTGAATCTGGATCGCCATTGCCAAAATAGGATGAATCTCGTCTGTGCCCTGGTACGGATTATCAGCGCAATCGATACTGGGGACGCCGACGACCACCGCCATGTTGTCGTGCCAGTTACAGTTATCATCCACTGTCTCGGACGGTGGGCACGTCAATTCCGGGTTTACAAGGGATTTCAGATAACAACTGCCAATGTTGTCTCCCGCTGCACCACCGTTGCAAAAATCTGAATCCTCGGCGAAATCTGAATCAACCTTGCAGCGCATTACCCGCCAAAAGTGGTTTGCGGGGCCCCAGTCGTCGTCCGTGAAATTGTCGGTCACTTCGCCCGAAGAAAATTCAACGTGTATACGGCCATGCGTTTCGTCGGAACAACCGCTGTGATAGAGATACCCAGGCCCGTCCGTGTCAAAGAGTTCGTGTCTCTGGCTCTCCATATCCCACGTCCAATCGTCGTCGATGATCGACGTAAATTGCCCACTCATAGTATCTTCCCATCGAATCGGGGCACGATAGACGATGACATTGTTCGGGAAGTCGATTCTGGCCGGATTGTCGAATCCGTTGATATGGAAATTGCATGTGAAGCTCTCGTCGGTATAAGGCCACGCACTCGTGAAGTCGGAGGTAGACGCACCGCAAAGATCACATAGGCCCACGGACGAGCGCATATCCGGGGCTATGGAATGGTGCGGAAGATATTCGTTTTGACCTTCCTCGCAGTAAAGCGGGCACCCGCTGAGGTCGCATGAAAGGAAGTCAGTGCCGCAGGTCCCGACCCCGGCACTGTTGTCACAACTATCGAAATGAAAGTCGTCGGGGCTGGACCCCTGGATACCGTAGCAGAATGGGAATGGATCCGGAGCGCACCCAGCCCAGGTTTGAAGCGGAGTGCAGGCGCCACCCGGACAATCACTGTTGCTGCTGCACGGCATGCCGTTGTTTCTGCCGCCCGCGCAACTCGCTCCCATCGCCACTCCATGATCTCCACAATTGTTTGCCTGATAGCCCCAGACCGGCATGAACGCCTCGCCGCCCGGGGCAGTTCCATGGACGGGTAATAGGTCGAAGGCGTTGTAAATGCTGCCTACAAAAGCCCATGTGGTTTCTCGGCTCCCGGACAAATGCCCGGGCAATCATAGCCACCGATGTGCTTGACGTTCTCCGATCCGATGAGCTCGGGCTGGAGTCGGCTGACACACTCCGTTCTGTAAGTCGTATCCAGGCGCGCACTGACATTGCCCATTCGAGCAGTAGATGGGAACGCCAAAGGGGTCGAGACTACAAGACTGCCCACAGATCGCGGGGCCAGGGCACGGCATCGATGTAGATGTAGCGCCGATCTGGGTCGGGGCTGCATTGGAGCTGGCGAGCGCGGCGCCGCCTTGGCCGCCGGGTGCAGGCAAACTGACTGCGCCCAGCAAGGCGGCTAGCAAACAAAGAGTCCCAGCCAATAAAATACGAATGCTAAAAAAACTGGATTTAGGAGCGTTGTTTTTCATAAGGCTTTATTTGGTTGTGAGGTAAAGTTGTAGCGATCCGCAGCGGTATTGTCTCACTCGCCCCGCGCCCGCGCGTGGCGACTGCTCCGACGTGACCGGGGCTCGGACCTGCACATTGTCGAGCAGGTATGTGCCCGTCAGATCCGAGGTCTGGGCATATAAGACAGCGCGAACGGCCAATAGCAGGGCAATCACCAGTAATGGCGCCGTTATCCCGGCTCGCAGACTGAAACGAAACTTCGACCAACGCGCGCGCAAAGCCCAAAAGCTAATTGAGTTTCCAAGATCAATGCTTGAACTGTTCATAACTAATTTCCTCGCTTATTTCAGGCTGCTGGTTATCACAGGTCTTTTTCGCAACCACAGGTGTATGTCCCAGATCGAGCGCGAAGTTATGGGAAAAATAGCTTCGCATTCGCTTACCCTTTAGGTCGAAATTCAGGACACGAGCACGCATACGTCTTCCTCCCGATCAGCAACCATTGGATCGCGAAATCTGATCAGGTCAGGCGCTCCCGGGAGCAAAACGTCCGGCCGGGTCAGGTTCCCTGTTGACGACGCGATCGTCTGAAGAAACATGCAAGCTTGTCAAGACTAAAATCCCGCAATCTTTGTAAGATCATATCCTACACCACCATTCCCCTTTTATTGTATCAAATCTAACGAGAACTGGGCACGTTTCCCATCGCATCACAATAAGGTTCAAGGGATAACAGGTCTGCCGCGGGGGGTAAGAGTCAGCGCTGAGGTTCAGAAGTTGGTGACAACCGGCGTGTTTTTGTTTTGCCGAGGCGGCTGCCGGTCACTCATCTTTTGCACGCTCGCCGGGAGCGCGTCAATCTGCTTTTGTTAATGCACTAAGTCTCGATTGGGAAGCGTCGGGGGTCCGTCTGCCTTACGAACTACTTGCCCGTATTTTCAACCGGATCGTGAACGAACTTAAGGGAGTAAACCGGGTCGTTCTGAATATCTACACCAAACCCCGAAGCACGATCGAGCGGGAGTGATAGAATTCGTCTTCGTAAATCGTGAATTGTTGAATCGAGAATTGGTATTCAGAATCGAAGCAAACATCCAACATCCAATGCAGAGGTGGATATCGCGCTCGGATTTGCTTTTGATTAAATGTGATCGAAAGCATCCGCGATGAATGCTGAGCAAAGGCGCATCAAAGAAAATAACTCTCGACGGCAGCGCTGGCATCTTTGGGGACCGTATCTAAGCGAGCGGCAATGGGGGACAGTCCGCGAAGATTACAGCGGCAATGGCGATGCTTGGAACTACCTGACTCACGATCAGGCGCGTTCGCGTGCTTACCGCTGGGGTGAAGATGGTCTGGCCGGAATCTCTGATTACAAGCAACGGCTCTGTTTGGCCTGGACCTTCTGGAACGGGAAGGATCCGATACTAAAGGAGCGACTATTTGGGCTGAGCGGGCCGCAGGGTAATCACGGCGAAGACGTCAAGGAACTTTATTGGCATCTAGATAACACACCGTCCCATTCCTACATGCGGATGTTGTATCGGTATCCGCAAAACCGATTTCCCTATGAGGAGTTAATTAGCCGCAACGGTTCTCGTTCACGATTAGAACCAGAATTCGAGCTCTGGCATACCAATGTTCTGGCTGAGAATCGCTACTTCGACATTGAGATTACTTACGCCAAAGCGACACCCGACGACATTTTGATCCGCGCCACCGCGACCAATCGTGGTCCCGACCCAGCAAACTTGCATTTTCTCCCACCCTTTGGTTTCGGAATACCTGGAGTTGGGGTCGCGATCCTCGCAAGCCGACCTTGCGGCAATGCACACCGGCGACGATCGAAGCAACACATCTTGAGCTCGGCACCTATGAACTGCATTGCGAAAATACGGAAAAATTTCTCTTTACCGAAAACGAATCTAATTTCGAACGGCTATGGGGTGTGCCCAATCGCTCGCCACATGTTAAAGACTCAATCAACGATGCGATCGTTCTGAATAGGATCGAGCTTGTTAATCCCGAGAAGATCGGGACTAAAGCGGCAGCGCATTACCAATTTACAATTGCGCCTAACCGGACGATTCGCTTGCGATTACGCAAGATCGAACCTGGGAGGGCGGAGTCCAGCGACGCGGGGCTGAGAGTGTAGGCGTGCAATCATCCCTCACCCGGCGTCCTTGTCGCCTCCCTCTCCCAAACCCACTCCTCTGCCCTCACTGGCGCTTCGCGTCCGTCTCTCCCAAGGGAAGAGAGGGTGAGGGACAACAGTTTTCATGATTTCGATGAAGTCATTGCCGCGCGCAAGGCCGAAGCCAATGAATTCTACAGCGCGATCGCGCCAGCTTATTTAACTGCCGAACACAAAGCGATTCAGCGTCAGGCTCTCGCGGGACTGCTTTGGACCAAGCAATTCTATTACTACATTGTTGAAGAATGGCTTGCGGGTGATCCGGCAAGCCCCCCTCCACCAGCGTCGCGCTGGAGTGGGCGCAATTCCGAATGGCGCCATCTTTACAATGAGCGCGTCATGTCAATGCCGGATAGTTGGGAATTTCCGTGGTATGCCTCCTGGGACCTGGCTTTTCATTGCATTCCCTTCGCCCTGGTCGATCCGCACTTTGCCAAGGGTCAGATCGACGCCATAGTTCGCGAATGGTATCAGCATCCCAACGGCGAGATCCCCGCCTACGAGTGGAACTTCAGCGATGTAAATCCGCCTGTCCTCGCTTGGGCGGCCTGGCGCGTTTTCCAGATCGAGCGCAAACAAACCGGTAAAGGTGATCGCGCATTTCTGGAAACAATCTTCCACAAACTGCTCCTCGCTTTTACCTGGTGGGTGAATCGGAAAGATTCCGAAGGCAAAAATATTTTCGAAGGCGGGTTCCTCGGGCTTGATAACATCGGCGTATTCGATCGCAGCGCCTCGTTCCCCGACGGCAGTCATCTTGAACAAAGCGATGGCACCAGTTGGATGGGAATGTTTTCCCTCAACCTGATGCGCATTGCGATCGAACTCGCGAGTGAAAATCACGTTTACGAAAACATCGCAACCAAGTTCTTCGAGCATTTCCTCGGCATCGCCGCCGCCATGAACAATCTGGGTGGCAGAGGAATCGGTCTCTGGGATGAAGAAGATGAATTTTACTACGATGTGCTGCACACGCCTGGCGGGCGCTATTTGCCATTAAAGGTCCGGTCGATAGTCGGGTTGATGCCGTTGCTTGCGGTAGAAACGATTCAATGGCAGCTGATCGATGCGCTGCCTGGATTTAAATCGCGGCTCGAATGGTATCTGGCGCATCGGCCCCACCTTGCCAGCCTCGTCTCACGCTGGCAGGAGCCCGGCATGCACGAACGGCGGCTCGTCGCCCTTACCCGCGGCCATCGGATGAAATGTCTGCTCCGACGCATGCTCGATCCGGAGGAATTTCTGAGCGACTACGGGATTCGTTCCGTGAGTAAGTATCACCGGGATCATCCCTATCGTATTGACTGTCCAAGGCGAAGAGAAAGTCGTGAACTATGAACCAGCGGAGTCACAAACCGGAATCTTCGGCGGTAACTCAAACTGGCGCGGTCCGGTTTGGTTTCCGATCAACTATCTGCTCATCGAGTCGCTCCAGCAATTTCATCATTACTATGGTGATGAGTTCAAAGTGGAATGCCCGACCGGGTCTGGCACGTATCATGACCTTAAACGGAGTCGCCAACGAACTATCAAATCGTCTAATCAAACTCTGGCTGCGTAACGAGAAAGGTGAGCGACCTTTTCTGCGCGCTTCAGCCGGAGCATTCAATGCGGCAACCGATTCCGAGCTCTATTGGTTCCACGAATACTTCAATGGCGACAACGGCGGCGGCCTGGGCGCGTCGCATCAAACCGGCTGGACCGCGCTCGTTGCCAAGCTAATTCAGCAACAAGGCGAGTTCGGCACAATTACGTAACAGAATTCAACCGCTGATTACGCTGATAACGCGGATGGGAAAAAGACTTAACCACTAAATACGCTACAAGACCTCTCAGGATGTCCAGCAACCATTTCACGGTGCGAAATCTGCCTTGCGTACATGATTTCGCGACTGAGCGCGCCCCAGGATGTTCCGCCAGGCACCGGCAGGCGGAGCGCTCGCCCTACAATTCTTGATTGGCACGCAGCACAAACTTTGTAGGGCAAGCGCTCCGCTTGCCTTCCCTAATCATGAATCATCTTCATCCAAGCCGATTTGGTATGGCCAATCTCCGGAATTACTAACGAGGCCCGCGCGCACAGGATTTTCCTGAAGATATAGCCATTTCTCATGGAGGGATTCATCCGAGCGCAGCAGGCGATCAAAACAACCAGGCTGCCATTTCCAGGAGCCACCCAGCTCCTCGCGAATCCATCGTTTTAACGCGCCTGAGAAATTCCCAACTTTAGCGTCTCGATCTTCGGGAGGCGACAACAACATGAAGGTGATCAGGCATTACAACAGCGGCGAGCACCTTCCAATGCCGGAGTCGCGCCACCGCTCTTTTGAAAGCGCTAAATGCCGCGTTGTTCGCCAAAACCGATTTTCGATGCGCAACGCAAATCGTGATGAAATAGATGACCGATTTCTCCCAGCCTATCCAAACAGGAACGCGCGGCGGATGACCCATAAAAGCGTTGGCAGGCGGAGCGCCTGCCCTACAATTTTTCCTTCACGCCACGCGAATCTTGTAGGGCAAGCGCTCCACTTGCCGGTCTGGTTGCCCTTACCCGCGGGCATCGTATGAAATGTCTGCTTCGACGTATGCTCGATCCGAACGAATTTCTGAGCGAGTACGGTATTCGTTCCCTGAGTAAGTATCACAAGGAACATCCTTACCGCCTCTTAGTGCATGATGAAGAAAAAGTCGTGAACTACGAGCCCGCAGAATCACAAACTGCGATTTTTGGCGGTAACTCGAACTGGCGCGGTCCGGTTTGGTTTCCCGTTAACTACTTGTTGATCGAGTCGCTGCAGCAATTCCACCATTATTACGGCGACGACTTCAAAGTGGAATGTCCGACTGGTTCTGGCACATATCTGACGTTAAACGAAATAGCCAACGAACTATCAAATCGTCTAATTAAACTCTGGCTCCGTAATGAAAACGGTGAGCGACCTTTTCTGCGCGCTTCAGCCGGAGCATTCAATGCCGCGACCGATTCAGAGCTCTATTGGTTCCACGAGCACTTCAATGGAGACGACGGCGGCGGCCTGGGCGCTTCTCATCAAACCGGCTGGACCGCTCTCGTCGCCAAACTAATTCAACAACAGGGCGAGTTCGGCACCATCAGTCGCGGACGATAATCCGCAGATTTGGCAGATTTACACAGATTGCAAGAGGCCGAAGAATTTAACCGCCAAACACGGGCCTTCGCCAACTACGGCGTGCAGGCTTCTTCTATCAGCTTCGTTTGAAAAATTGCACCGCTTTTTCGTGCTTCTTCGCCGCCGCTCGAGTCTTAAATGTACCTAGATTTCGCCGCCTTCCCGTTTTCGGATTCTTCTTGCGCGAATACAGGCGATAACTATCCGACTTCAACTTTCTAATCATAATTTCTTGCTATCACGTAGGCACGCCGACGTAGATTTTTCCTTCATGGGTTTCTATCTTGAATGTCTTCAAATCCACCTTAACCGGACCGTTGGTTACCTTCCCGGTGCGGACGTCGAAACAGGAGTGATTCCCGATGGCTCGAAAACCATAGAAAAACTGCCGCCACCAGCAACGCTAAATCGAGGGTAAGATGCCAGGCAAAGCTGAGATTCTTACTGGCGTGACCGAAACAACCACAGGTAATATCGAGACCTCGCACTTTGGCGACGATACTCGCGATGATGAAGATGGAAATCAGCGCGTTCAGAATCAATAGCCCGCCGCGATAGAAGATGCCGCAAACGACAGCGAGCCCACAAAAAACTTCGAGCCACGGAAGGTAGAAAGCCAGCCGAACTGATAGCGCCCAAGGTAGCATATGATAGTTGTCGATATCACGAGCAAAGGCAACCGGATCTATGACCTTGATCACACCCGCGTAAATGAAAATGCCACCGACGATTAGACCTACGATGCGACAAAGGATATTGCGCCGGAAAAGGTCCATCGCTCAGAAAAAACGTCCAACGCCCAACGTCCAGCGCCCAACGCTCAATTGCTCACGCCAACTGGATTGGGCCTTGGGTGTTGAGCGTTGAGCGCTGAGCGTTTGCTTCATCTTGTCTTAAGCCATTCTTCCCACCCGCCTTCGAGCACGAAGACGCAGTTTTTTCCTTCGTTGTCTTTTAGTTGCGCTTCCTCGCGAAGCCGTCGCGCAACTTCGGCAGCGGCGTTGCAACTTTGTGCACTACAATAAACAACTACTCTTCTTTCGGGCGACCATTGTCCAAGAAATTGGGGCAGCAATTCGTTCCAACTATCTTCATTTAACAAAATCGCACCCGGGATATGATCGTGCTCGAATTCCTCAGCCGGCCGGGCATCAACCCACATCACGTTATCGCCCCAGCTTCGCGCCTGATCGACGGTAACGATCTCTGACGCGGAAAGGCGCGATTGCCAGGAAACCTTGTCACGAAAATAGATCGCTTCCCCCAGCGCGGGCAAAAGAGCGAGCGTAGTCAATATTAACGCCTGTCGAATTGCGCCCGCCTTCACGTCACTAATCAAATTTCTTTCGCTTCAGTCCGAGCGGGACTGGCGATTGTAAATGACACGAAATGAGAAACAGAAGATGCTCGGCCGGCGGTAGACTTCGTACCTTTTCTTTTAGTGTCGTTCGTGTGTTCCGTGGGCCGCCTTTTCTTTTATTGACTGGGCGACGACGAAGCACTTGTTGCGGGTGTGGCCGCAGGCCGAATCGTAGTGGGAAGTTGTGCCTGGACCGCGGGCGTACTTCCTGGTGACGGAGCTGGAGGCATTACCCGCGCGGCAATATTAACCGCGGGTGCGCCAGCCGGAGAATCCGGTTTGATCGTCAATGTAGTGTAAGCCGGCTTGCCGGTATCCTTTGGTTGGACACTAATTCGGAATTCGTTGGGGGCGGAGCCGGGATCGACCTTAGTCGTAAAATCGGGCATGGAAGAGACCACATCCAGTTTCGTAATCCCGGCATCCTTGTTAACTTTGGCGGTGATGAACTTCGCCTTGGGTTCTTCGCCGCTCTTCCACATTACAAACATCGGCTGCAATTCGAGGAGCTGAGGGATAATCGCCTTGAGCGTAAGCTGGGTGGTGGCATGTGCCGGATCCGGATCATCGGTCTGAACAGTGACGGTTTTTACTTGTGTGCCGGTGCGGCCGCCAATGTTAAAGGTTGCAGTAATTTCCCCTTTTTCACCGGGGGGAACTTCATCCTTTTGCGTCTGTGCCGTGGTGCAACCGCATGAGGCCTTAACAGACGTAAAATGGACCGGTATTTTGCCGACGTTTTCGTATTTGAAATGCGCCACTGCTTGTTTGTCGCTAAACGCCGGGTGCAATTCAACTGAGGTCTGTTCCCATCTCAGTTCCGCGTGGGCTCCTTCGGCCAGAGCAATTAAGACGAAAATACCGATTAACTTCGAGAGGATCATATTCATTTTTTAGAAACGTCGGCGCTAATATATTCAGCAATCGCTTCGCGCCAATGGCGGGGTTGCACGCCGGTAAGAGCGGTAAATTTCGCGGTCGACAACACGGTATAGACCGGACGTCGCGCCACGAAATTTTTCATGTCGGCCAACGACAACTTTTCCACGTGATCGGCCTTCAGCGACATGCCGACGCTGCGGCAAACCTCGATCGCATATTGCGCCCATTCCTGCCAGCTGCACTCGCCGCCGTTGCACAGATGCAAAATGCCTGTTGTTATCCCAGGCCAGGCGCAACCAATTCGCCACGTCGATCGTGTAGGTCGGCGAGGAAAACTTGTCAGCCACCGCCGTCACGGTTTCGTTTTCGCGCGCGCGCTGAATGATTTGATCGATAAAGCTCGGTTTATCGGGGCCGAAGACCCAGGAAAGTCGGACCACGAGATTCTTTTGGGAAACTGCCAACACCTCGCGTTCGCCCGCCAGCTTTGATTCGGCATAGACACTCAAGGGAGCTGGCAGATCCTCCTCTATATAAGGAGTGTCTTGCTTGCCGTCGAAAACGTAGTCCGTGCTGATGTGAACCAACTTCGCAGATTTTTCCCGGCAGATTTCCGCGACTAACCGCGGGCCTTGCGCATTGATGAGGAAAGCTTCATCCGAGTGCGATTCGCAGTAATCGACATTCGTTAGTGCGGCGCAGTTAAGGAGGAGATCAAATTCGGTTTCTGAAAGCGTGGAACGAACCTGATCGAGTTTGCCAAGATCGAGCTGACTGCGCGCAAACGCCTTCACCGAAAAAACGCCTTGGTACTCACGCGCCAGAGCTGCACCGAGGCGCCCGTTCGCGCCGATAACAATAATACGCCGCAGGTTCTTCACGCGCTTGGACCTTTATGTCATACCGGGCGAATCCGCCAGTCCGGTCGCCGATTCGCCGTGGCGGGCCGCCAACGGGCGATTGAGGCCAATCGCCCCTGCCTCAAAGACGGTATCTCTAATATAGAGACCCTCAGGTAGGGGCGGTTCACCCGAACCGCCCGCGAAACTTACCGTTAACAATCTGACCGAGAATCCAGGGGTTACGGGCCGGCCTTCAGAGCCGCTTCGCACTCCGCGATTTTGCGACCTACCTTCTCGATCTCGGTTACTTCACCGTAAGCAATTACTCTTAATCGGCGCTGGCTGGCAACGTTAGCATCGTCCGGTATGGCTTGCAGAAGCCCGACTGCTGTCCCGCACTTCTCACGGGCGAGCCGATAACCACCAATGGACGCGAATTCAAGCCTATTCAGAAAAATTTGCGTCCATTCGTGTTGATTCGTGGTTAGGAGTCCCGCTCGCTCAGGATTCAATATCGCCCCGCGCGCTCGAGCAACGGTTGCCACCACGCTTGGTTGTCGATGTACCACTGGATCGTTTCCGCTAGGCCTCGCTCGAAATTGTGGCGCGGTTTCCAGTTCAGTTCGCGCTCACTGAACGAAGAATCGATGGCGTAACGGCGGTCGTGTCCCAGCCTGTCGGTCACAAATGAGATCAGGTTCTCCCCTTTGCCGAGCTTCTGAAGGATGAGCTTTACCACTTCGAGATTCACCATTTCCTGGCTTCCGCCGAAATTGTAAATCGTGCCCGGTTTTCCTTCGAACAATGCAGCCACAACACCGGCGCAATGGTCGTCCACGTGAATCCAGTCCCGCACGTTCTTCCCGTCCCCGTAAACCGGCAGCGGTTCGTCCCGCATGGCCTTGATAATCATGAGTGGAATCAACTTTTCGGGAAATTGATACGGGCCGTAGTTATTCGAGCAGCGCGTGACAATCACTTCCTGGCCATAGGTCTTGTAAGAAGCGAGCGCGAGCAGATCGGCTCCCGCTTTGCTCGCCGAATACGGTGAGCTGGGATCGAGCGGCGATTGTTCGGTGAATTTGCCGGTTTTCCCCAACGAACCGTAAACTTCGTCGGTCGAGATCTGCACAAAACGCTGCACCCCGTGCCGGCGTGCACAATCCAGCAGGACGCTGGTGCCGATCATGTTCGTGTGAATAAAATTCGCGGGATCATTAATGCTGCGATCGACATGCGATTCAGCGGCAAAATTAATGACGGCGTAGAACGCATGATCGGTCATGAGCGCGTCGATCTGATCGGCATTGGCGATATCGGCTTTGAAGAACTCGTAACGGTCGCCGTGATCCTCCGCCACACCTTCGAGATTGGCGAGATTGCCGGCGTAGGTCAGGACATCGACATTACTGACGTAGGCCGGCTTGTAATGTTTCAGAATGTAGCGAATAAAGTTGCTGCCAATGAAGCCGCAGCCACCCGTTACCAAAATGCGCATCGCTTCGCGTACTAGCAGCGGTCGCAAAGAGGCGCGAGCGGATTTTTCCGGGGCTCCGGCCGATGCCGCTCAAGTGGTTTTGGACGCACTCGAAAGCAACTGGATGTTCTGGCTGATTCTCGGCCTCGCCGCCGCGTTACGGATCCTGTTCCTCGGAATAAAACCGCCGCATTTCGACGAAGGGATCAACGGCTGGTTCGTCGATCAGATGGTCAAGGATGGCTTTTATCGCTATGACCCGACGAATTATCACGGTCCCCTTCATTTCTACTTGCTCTTTTTATCTCAAACATTGTTTGGCCGGAATTTGTATGCGCTGCGCATGCCGGTAGTTCTGGCCAGCATTGGAGCAGTGTGGTTGGCCTTGAAATACGATCGCGTAATTCCGCGCCCCGTGGCGCGCCTCGCGGCGCTGGCGATGGCGCTGTCCCCAGGGTTCATCTTTTATGGCCGCTATTCCATTCACGAGGTCTGGCTCCTTCTCTTTTCCATGATGTTCATTTTCGGCCTGCTTGGCCTCTGGCGCGAAGGAACACTGAGCTATCTTTGGTTCACCGGAATGGGCATTACCGGAATGATTCTGACCAAGGAAACCTACATCATTCATCTTGGTTGCGCCCTGCTCGCTCTGCCGATCGCTTATGCCTCGACCATGATTGTCGGGGTTGAGGATTCTAAGCCCGCCGCCCAAAAATGGAATTACCTTGATCTTGCAATCGTTTGCCTAACGGGGATTGGGGCCATCGTTTTCTTTTATTCCGGCACATTTTTCCACTGGAACGGCTTGAAGGACTTGTTCAGGACCTTCCACGCCTGGTTCGAGACCGGCAGTAGTGGTCATGGTCATGAAAAGGCCTGGTACTATTGGCTCGAACTCATCGCTCGATATGAGTGGCCGGTTTGCGCCGGATTAGTCCTGTGTGGGCTTACTCTTCTGTTTCGAACCCTGACTCTGCGTTTCCTCGCCATCATGGGCGTTGGTACCTTCATGGCCTACAGCATCATTCATTACAAAACACCCTGGTGCATCATTAGCATCATCTGGCCGTTGCTTTTCGCTTTTGGCGCCTTTGTCATTCTCGTGCCCAGAACGCGGCTGGTCGTTTCATCCATCGTTGCCTCCATTCTTCTTCTGGTATCGTTCGGATATGCCATTTCACTCAACTACTTTCGGTGCACCAGCTTCATCGAGGCGAATTGGGATTCGAGACGGCCGCTCACAACCAACATCAGGGAATTTTTTAACGCCGAACCGTACGTTTATGTCCAGACCTACAACGATATCTATAAGTTAACCACGCCACTCCTGGAGCTGGCACACAGGGACCCGCGATTCTACCACCTGGTCGGTCATATCATTCGTCCCAGTCCATATCCCCTGCCCTGGATTTTGGGCGACTTTCCGCAAATCGGTTACTATGAGCACGACAATAATCCCGCGAAACTGGATGCCGATTTCCTCCTCGTCGAAGAAAGCAAAATTGATCAGATCGAGAAACAACTGCACGACAGTTATTTTACCGAGCCGCTGACGATTCGACCCTATCAGGACACGTCCAAGTTGTATCTGCGTGTAAGCGTGTTTCAGGAAATTTTCCCGGGCAGGCTGCCGAATATCATCGGCCGGGGGAAGCAATAAGACATGCGTCTGTTGTCGGCTGGTCTTATCTATGTCGCGATTTCCACCGTCGCGGCGGTATTACTGGCTGAGGTTGCCGGCCGCCTGAATCCAGGCGTTTCGTTTTTCTCGCTGATGGCTGGAGCCACCGCTGCACTTGCCACCTTTTTTCTCATGCCGCCGCCTCCCGCACGCACTCCCGTCAGCAGCACCACTGCTGATCCACTTTTGAAGTATCGCTCTGTCTGGCTATGCCTGGTCGGATTCGTCTTCGCGATGTTCGCGGTTCGCTCCTTTTGCTGGCTTCTTTTTTTCGCGAGTGAAAACATTAATATTCAGTCGCCTTTTAATCTCGGCGACCTGGGGTTGCACATCACCTATATCAAGACTTTCGCCAATGGCGTTGCCATGTGGCCGGAAAGTCCAATTTACGTTTACAGCCAACTACGCTACCCGGCCGGCATCGATCTCTTTAACGGGCTTCTAACGAATCTTGGATTCGATCTTCGTCATCAACTCATAGCTACGGGCCTCTTGGCGTCACTTGCCACTTTCTATGCCTTGTATCGCTGGGGCGGTACTTTCACCGTTGCCGGTTTCCTATTCAATGGCGGCATCGCCGGTTATCAATTTCTCGATACTCACAAATTTCTCGATTATCAGGGAACATCACATGTCTCCTGGAAAAGTATTCCCTTGACGATGTTTGTTACCCAGCGCGGGCTACTTTACGCGATTCCCGCCGGCCTTCTCTTACTTTGGCAATGGCGATCAAAGTATGGTTCAGAAGAGCAAAAGCAGCTATTGCCAGTCTGGGCGGAATACATCCTCTACGCCACCATGCCGCTTTTTCACGTCCACACATTCATCGCTCTTAGCATCGTCCTTCTCGTTCTTTTCTTGACCAGGCCGGCTTCCAGATTGCCTCTCCTCAAACTGGTTGGCGCTGCGGTTCTCCCGGCGGTATTTTTTGTCTGGCTTACGACCGATCACATGCGCGCGGGGTCGATTCTCGATTGGCACTTCGGTTGGACTCAAACCGTGGGTGATTTCAAAATGGAATTCTTCCTCTTTTGGCTAGTTAACTTTGGCGCCTTTCTCCCGCTCGCGATCGCACTGGTTTGGATTGTCGCTCACCAGGAGGGCGATCGACCTCGCTCCGGTAAACTTGAGCTATCGATCGATGCCGCGTATCTCGCTGCCGCGATCCTGATCTTTCTTTTGAGCCTTTGCGTGAAAACCGCGCCGTGGGAATGGGACAACATCAAGCTGCTTATATGGGCCTACTTTATTACCCTGCCTATCCTCTGGGAACGTCTATTACGTCGCTGGCCGGCATCGGCGCGCGCTGGAGTCTGTATCATCATGTTCTTTTCTGGTTTCGTTAGTCTGATCGGCGGCCTGGCTGTGAATAAGGGCGGTTACGAACTCGCGAATCGATCCGAGGTTGATTTTGTCGCCGCTGCCGTGCGCCGATTGCCGGTCGAAGCCCGCTTCGCCGGGTTTCCCACCTATAATCATCCATTGCTCCTTAACGGCCGCAAGATGGTTTGCGGCTATGGAGGTCACCTCTGGACGCAAGGGATCAATTCTACGGACGTTGAAAATAAGTTGCGCAATTTAATGCTGGGTCAGGGCGACTGGAAAAAGGCCGCGCGCGAACTACAGGTGCGCTATCTGTTTTGGGGAAACCTGGAGAAAGCGAATTATGCCGCCAGCACCAGGCCGTGGGAAAAGCAGTTGCCACTCGTCGCCCAGGGTGGCTGGGGAAGCATTTATGACTTCGGATCGGAAACGACGCTCTAATTACGGAGGCGCCGCCACGGACCGCGGCTAGTTAAAACACCGAACGCTGAACATCGAACGCCGAAATCTCAGACGTTAGGCTTGGCGTGGCTGGAGAATCAAGTATCCAGTACCCAGTATCTGTCTGAGCTGGAAGCAAACGTTCAACGCCCAACATCCAGCGTTCAACACACAACGCTCAACTGATTACTGAAACCGATAACCGAGAACAGTCGGCGGACGCCGACTCATCCATTTACAAAGTAGGCGAACTTCCAGCTGCCATTCACCCGCCGGATACCAGCGCGGTAGCCGTCGTAATTTAGTGACGGATCGGCGAACTGCGGCGGAGCTACCATGTACTCCTGCTTCTTCACGAACTTTTCCGAGAGGATACCTTCGAGCTCCGGCCAAAGGTTATTTTCATCCCAGTATCGGAAGACTCCGTCCCCGGACTTTTCCGGATTCAAGCTGTAACCGAAGTCGGGCGTCATCATCTGGGCGATTGTGGTCATATCGCGCGCCGTAACTGCCTTGCGCAGCCGCAAAATAAAACCATCAAAATCAACATCGGTCGGTTCCTGCCCCGGTTTCACTTTTGCCGGTTTCGTTTCCTGCTTCGTCGTCTTCTTCTTATGCGGGCTTTGGCAGCCCCCTGTTGCCAACGCAAGCAATAGCAAGACGGAAGCGAGAAACCTGACTCCAGCTTTCATTGGCAATAGCTTTCTCAGCTTTTCGCAAAAATGGCAAGTGGATGCCTTCAGCGCTGCCTGTAGCACGGGCATCTTGCCCGTTGATGCTACCTTCGCACGTTAGGCTTCAAGCCGCCTGGTGCATTAACAATACTCAATGCTGGTGATGATGAAAACGGCTGCGCAGCGGATGCTCGATAAACACAAAATAAAACGTACTGATAATCTCGCGAAAAGTCGCGGGGGGACTGTTCGGGCGACCGCGACCCGCCCGAAGTTCCGAAAAGATCGCCTCCGGAGTCAGAATCGAAGGTCGCGGGATGGTAGTATAATGATGGCCAAAGGCACTTAGCTGATGTGCGTCCGAGGTCGCGATTAATGGTTTGCCATATTTTTCTGCCACCTGCATTGCGCGACGGTTCGGATTAAAAAAGCCTTTGTGAAAGTGACACAGCTCAATCGCGTCAAAGCAATCGATTTCATCGATCAATCGTTTCCCGATTGAACCGCCGAGCAGGTAAAAGGGATGCGGCGCAATCGTGAAAAGCGTTTCGCCTCGGCGCTTTCGCAACTTGCGGATATCGTCAAAATCTCGCAGCCCTTCCACGTCTTGGGGCATGACGTTTAAAAGAATAATATCCGCGCCTTGTATCCGCATTTCCGCCGCTGGAATGAGCAAGATTCCGAGACGCTGCGCATCGGCAAAAACCTTGGGCCGATCGAACACTTCATCATGCAGGGTGATCGCGAGCGCCGAAAAACCGAGCCGCCGGGCGCGAGCCAGGAGCTCGTGCGCCGAATAATCCAGTTTATCCTTCGGATCATCGAGCGTGTGAATATGCAAATCGAGCTTGATCAGGTCCGGCTCCGTCATGTCGACATCCTAATACAAATTTAACCGCGGATTTCCGCGGATTTCACGGATGGGACAGGATGCAAAAAATCTCAAGTCCCAAGCTGCAAGCAAATTTCAATGAAATCAAAACCGAAAAAGCGAACTGCCGGAGCACGAGCATAAGCATGAAGGCAAGAACCTGAACCCTGAACTATTAACGTGAAACAAGGCTCTGACCTGGCAAAGTCACTTGCGAGTCAACCCGCCGTATCTACCATTCACCATTCACTGATCACTTTTCAAAAGGACGCTCGGGTGGTGGAATGGCAGACACGTACGTTTGAGGGGCGTATGCCGAAAGGCATGCGGGTTCAAGTCCCGCCCCGAGCACTTCTTCGTTTTCATAGGTGAAATCGCGCTTTCAAGCCCATTGGCTCACAGCGTTTAGGACAGATTTAGGACAATCACGCGGCACCGTTTACGGAGATGCGCCCGCGCAAAGATCATCGCGGCGTCGATCTAATTTCCGACGCGCTGCCATTCGGTCGGCTATGGTATGGCGAACTAAACGCAATCAGCAACGCAATCGACTACGCAAAGTTTTACAGCCGTTCACATGACGCTGTAATTCGCGTTTACGACGAAGCTGGCAACGTGATTGAAACGCACGAGCTGGCGGGCGATTTCAAACGGCGTTGACTCTTTTGGCTGCTGGGCCGAATAGAACAAGTAACAGAAGGAGATCAATCATAATGCATATGTTAATTCGTCACAAAGTCGCTGATTTCGCTAAATGGAAACCGGTCTATGACGCGCACGGTTCGGCGCGGCAGAACGCAGGGGTAAAAGAGGAACATCTTTTCCGCAACGTCGACGACCCGAATGAAGTGATCCTGCTCTTTTCGGCGGAAGATCTTGAGAAGGCGAAAGCATTCGCCGCGTCGGACGATGTGCGCCAGACCATGCAGAAGGCCGGAGTAAGCGACAAGCCGGACGTTTATTTTCTCAAATAGCGGCTTCAAGCCCGGATACGCAAAGTTTTTCAGCCGCTCGCATGATGCTGTGATTCGCGTTTACGATGAAGGCTGGCAATGTGATCGAGACGCACGAGCACGCGGCTGACTTCAAAGAGGCGTGATGTTTCCCCGCAAGGCACAAAAGAAACCACGAACTTGTAAACGTTTGCCGGGACGTTTCAGCTCAGTGAAGAAGTTCCGGGCGTTCACGGCCTCTTTTCTTCGCAGAGTTTTTGGAAGCGCGGATCATTCCGGAGCGGATCGAACATCGGATCGAGCCGGAGCAGCGCGGGAGTGAGCGGGATGCCCACAGCCAGTGAGCCACCGCTATGGTATCGAGAGCAGTTTTTGTAAAGCGGCGATGGCGCGGTCGGGCTCTCCCGTCTGCGCTGACACGCGGGCGAGGAACTCGAGTCGCACCAGGACCATCGAGCGCGTCTTTCTCGAGCGGGATCGCGGCCATCGCCTTTTCGAGCGAGAGCCAACGCGGCGGCCTTGTCACCAAGACCCATATTGGTCAGCGCGAGATCACCAATAAGGCTATAATTTTCCGGCTGTTCTTTGAGAAAAGGTTCCAGTTCGCTCCGCGCCTGTCGCCAACTTTCCTGGGCGGCGGCGTGCTCGCCGCCCACTTCTTGCGCCCAGCCTAAGAAAAAACGCAGTTCGCCATTGTAATAACCCAACGCTGGATCAGGCTTGGCCAGTATTTCCTTTAGCCGAGGGATGATTGGTGCAGGGCGGCGCTCCAGGATCGCTTGGTAAACTTGTGTTTCCAAGGCGCCGGTGTCGTCGGCGTTCGGATGGAGCGGAGCGAGGAGTGCAGCCGCCCGCGGCAAGATCGCCTTCGGCTTGTGCGATACTCGCCTTAAACACGAGCGTGTCCACGTCGTCCGGTGTGATATTGAGAACCTGATCAAGTTTTCGCAGGGCTTCGGGAAAGCGCCGAAGACAGAGATAGGAAAGCGCGTGCTGGCTGAGCAGGTAGACGTTGCGCGGGTCGAGCCGCTCGGCTTCGTTAAAGTAGGCTCTCGCTCCGGTCCCACTGGCCTCGCCTCCGCTCGACATAGGCCAGCGATTCAGGAATCTGACTGCTATTGGGCAGAAGCGGACGTGCTTGCTCAAAGTAACGCACCGCCGTGTCGTAATCTTTTAGACAGGAGTAGTGATAATAGCCCTTGGCCAATACTGCCTCGCCGAGATTGGGTTGAAGAGTGAGTGCGGTTTCAGCTGCCTGCCGCGCTTCTTCACGCAGGGCGACGGTTGGTTGAAGAGTCAGTGTGACGGTAGCCGCTCGAATCTGTGTATGAGAGCAGCGCCCAAGCAAGGGCGAACTTCGGGTCCAACCGCACTGCTTCTTTCAGATATTTCTGTGCGCCAAGGGCGTTGGCAGGTGTGTTGGCCGTTTTCAGGGTATAAGCCAGACCGCGCAGGTAGGCATCGTAGGCTTCAGGATTGTCTGTCGGTTTGGCGGCGATGACTTGCTCTTCCTGACCGGTGAGTTTCGCTCGCAACTGCTCGGCGATGGCTTTGGCCACTTCGCTCTCGACCGAAAAGATGTCGGTCAGTTTGCGATCAAAGGTATCGGCCCAAAGATGGGAATCATTGGCTGCTTTGATTAGCTGCACGTTCACCCGCACGGAGTCGCCGCTCTTCTGCACGCTTCCTTCCAGGATGTGGGCGACGCCAAGCTGTCTTGCGATCTCGGGCAGGTTATCCGGCGCGCTTTTGTAATGCTGCGTGGAAGTGCGCGAGATCACTTTCAGATCAGCAATCTTCGCCAGGCGAGTGAGAATTTCGTCCTGGATGCCGTCGGCAAAGTAGGCGTTGTCTTTGTCGCTGCTCAGATTTTCAAAGGGAAGCACCGCAATCGACTTTTCGGGAATTACGCTGACTGCTGCTCGGCGCCGATGGCGGCCTGTCGGAGAGTGGCGAGAAAATGTAAAATCCTGCCGCGGCGGCGAGGCGCCGCAACGATGATCAGCGCGGCGATCAATCCGCGTGATCGTGGCGCAGGCTTCGCCACCGGTGCGGAAGTCGGTGGCGCTGTTAGCGTCGCCTTTGCCTGCTGGAATTTTTCCGGCAACTCCCGATTGCCTAGTTCATCCGTGTAGAGATTTACGACGTGGACACGCACATCATGCTTCACTTCGCATTCGCCCAAGTCGTGCAAATGGGAACGCCACTGCCGATACTGTTCAAGGTCGTCCGCCACATGCTTGGACAGAAGAATGTGTCCGGCGTCCCCGCAATCCATCACTCGCTGGGCCAAGTTGATTCCCGCTCCCGCTACATTGGAGCGATCATTCACATCGGTAGTGCCGCTGACCGGACCGCTGTGGATTCCCATGCGCACCCGCAGCTCCGGATGGCTCCGCAGTGCATTGCTAATCTCTATCGCGCAGGAAACTGGGGCGTCCGGCGATTGTGGCAAAGACCAGCGCCATTCCGTCGCCGGTCGGCAGGCGCGTCAATTTGCCAGCAGCATCGGCTGCGCGGAACGAATCGGTTCGCCTAACAACTTCATTGAGCGTATGCAAATAATCGCGTTGCTCATCGATCAGGAGCTTGGAGTAACCGACGATGTCGATGAAGAGGACATGGCCGATCTCCAATTCGATCTCTTTTTTAATTTCAGCGGGCATTCAGGAAGTGACCTTGCACTACGCGAGCTTCATTAATTTGCTGTTGGTGCAAGTGTCGAGAGGTAAAGCCGGAGATTATCGCACAATTCTGCGCAAATACGTGGTAAAACTGCCGTTATCTGCGAAGAGGCAAAATTACCGCGTTATTGTTTTCGCGCAGAATCACGCAGTTCTCGTGTCCGAAAGTGTCCGAAAATTCTCGCTCTATTGTTTCGGCGCGAACGAGGCGACGATTTTCTCGAAGCGCGGATCGCCGCGGAGCGGGTCCCAGAAGGGGAGCAGTTTTAAGGCGCCGTAGCTCAGCATCAGCGATGCGGCGGGAGCACGCAGCCCAGCTTCCAGTTGCTGCAAGGCAAGCTCCTTGTCGCCCGCCCACGCTGCCGTGATGGCGAAATATTGAAGGACGAGACTGCCGTTGACTGACGTCTTTTTCCAGCGGCATGAGCGCGATCGCTCGACGGCCTTCGTCCAAGGCCAGGTCTTTCCGCCCAAGAGCAGCGTCGATTAAGCCGAGGACGCAGAGCGCCGGGCCGTAGTCCGGCTGCGCCTGCACGATCTTCTCCTGCTGGGCGCGAGCCGCTTCAAACGCAGTGCGCGCTCTTGCCTCATCTTTGGTCATGCGCGCCAGCAGCCCTTCACCAAAGCTGCGGCTCAGAATAATCGCGCCTTCGCCCCAGCATGGATTGTCGCCCAGCGCGACGAGTGCTCGTTCGGCCGCAGCCGGATCGCGTTCGGCCAGAGCGCAAAAGAACCAGGTATCCGCGGCGCTGGCAATGGCGCTCGGCCCTTGCGCGAGGATTGCATCAATCGTCTGGTGGAGCGGCCGGGTGTCCGCTTTCCAGAAGAGATAATATACGACCACGAGCGGCCCGCGTTTCGGCGTTGTCGGGCACGATCGCTAACGCGCGATCCAGCGCAGCGATCGCCTCGGCATAGCGCCCCAGGACTTGGTAACTGAGCGCGATCTGTTGCAGAGTATAAAAGTTGCGCGGGTCCAGCTCCACCGCGCGCTGCAGATTGCTGCAGACCTTCCTCCTGCTGGCCGCGCCGCCGCAGAATGTAGCCGGTGAGTTCGAAGAGACGCGGATCATTGGGTAACGCTCGCCGCGCAATCTCCAATTCGGCGAGGGCGCCGGCATAGTCGCGCAGCCCGTAGTAAAGATATTGCGCGCGCGCCAAATGCGTTTCGGCAGCATCCGGTCGCAGCCGTGTCGCGGCTTGCAGCGCAGCTTCAGCCAGCGCAAGCCGGGCGGGAGTGTGATCAGACCCACTTACTGCATAAAGGTATTCGTGCGCATAGGCGAGCTGGCAGTAAGCGTCGAAAAATGAGGGATCGCGCTTGACCGCTTCATCCAGAAGTTCAATTGCCTTCCGCACGGTCTGGATCGCCCGTCGCGCTGAAACCTGCCGTGAGGAGAAGTGACTTCGCCCGGCTGTAAAGGTCGAAAGCCGCCAGATCAGTGGTGGGCGGCTGCTCGATGGCTTTCTTCTCGTTAGGCGAGAGCTTCGCCTGCAACTGATCGGCAATGGCTTTGGCGATCTCGCTTTGGATGGCGAAGACATCGGCCAGATCGCGATCGTAGGTTTGCGCCCAGAGATGCGCATCGTTGCGGGCATCGATCAACTGCGCATTCACCCGCACTTTGTTGGCGGCACGTTGCACACTGCCTTCGACCACATGCGCGACGCCTAACTCCTGCCCGATCTTGCGCAGATTGCGTGCGAGTCCGCTCTTATACTGCATCACGCGAAGTGCGGCTGATCACTTTCAGGTCCGCGATCTTTGCCAGGTCGGTCAGGATTTCGTCCTGCACGCCGTCAGTGAAAAAGGCGTTCTCTTTGTCGCTGCTCAGATTTTCAAACGGAAGCACCGCGATGCTTTTGTTCAGGTGCGGCTGAAATGGTTGCGCGTGGCGTTTCGACCAAAGGAGAAATCCCATTACCACCAGCGCGACAACTGCGCCGATCATCGCCCATCTTGGAATCGTCGACTTCGGACGCCGCCGTCACGACCGAGTCCAAGCCGGGCCCGCGTTTCGTCGCCGCTACTGTTTTAAATTTTTCCGGCAACTCCCGATTGCCTAGTTCATCCGTGTAGAGATTTACGACGTGGACACGCACATCATGCTTCACTTCGCATTCGCCCAAGTCGTGCAAATGGGAACGCCACTGACGATACTGTTCAAGGTCGTCCGCCACATGCTTGGACAGAAGAATGTGTCCGGCGTCCCCGCAATCCATCACTCGCTGGGCCAGGTTGATTCCCGCTCCCGCTACATTGGAGCGATCATTCACATCGGTAGTCCCGCTGACCGGACCGCTGTGGATTCCCATGCGCACCCGCAACTCCGGATGGCTCCGCAGTGCATTGCTAATCTCTATCGCGCAGGAAACTGGGGCGTCCGGCGTTGTTGCAAAGACCAGCGCCATTCCGTCGCCCGTCGGCAGGCGCGTCAATTTGCCAGCAGCATCGGCTGCGCGGAACGAATCGGTTCGCCTAACAACTTCATTGAGCGTATGCAAATAATCGCGTTGCTCATCGATCAGGAGCTTGGAGTAACCGACGATGTCGATGAAGAGGACATGGCCGATCTCCAATTCGATCTCTTTTTTAATTTCAGCGGGCATTCAGGAAGTGACCTTGCACTACGCGAGCTTCATTAATTTGCTGTTGGTGCAAGTGTCGAGAGGTAAAGCCGCAGATTATCGCACAATTCTGCGCAAATACGTGGTAAAACTGCCGTTATCTGCGAAGAGGCAGAATTACCGCGTTATTGTTTTCGCGCAGAATCACGCAGTTCTCGTGTCCGAAAGTGTCCGAAAAATTCGCGCTATTGTTTCGGCGCTAACGAGGCGACGATTTTCTCGAAGCGCGGATCGCCGCGGAGCGGGTCCCAGACCGGGAACAGTTTTAAGGCGCCGTAGCTCAGCATGTGCGATGCGACGGGAGCACGCAGTCCAGCTTCCAGTTGCTGCAAGGCAAGCTCCTTCTCGCCCGCCCACGCTGCTGTGATGGCGAAATATTGAAGGACGCGGCTGCCGTTGATGACATCTTTTTCCAGCGGCGTGAGCGCGATCGCCCGACGGCCTTCGTCCAAGGCCAGGTCTTTCCGCCCAAGAGCAGCGTCGATTAAGCCGAGGACGCAGAGCGCCGGGCCGTAGTCCGGCTGCGCCTGCACGATCTTCTCCTGCTGGGCGCGAGCCGCTTCAAACGCAGTGCGCGCTCTTGCCTCATCTTTGGTCATGCGCGCCAGCAGCCCTTCCCCAAAGCTGTGGCTCAGAATAATCGCGCCTTCGCTCCAGCATGGATTGTCGCCCAGCGCGACGAGCGCTCGTTCGGCCGCAGCCGGATCGCGTTCGGCCAGAGCGCAAAAGAACCAGATGTCCGCGGCGCTGGCAATGGCGCCCGGTCCTTGCGCGAGGATTGCATCAATCGTCTGGTGCAGCGGCCGGGTGTCCGCTTTCCAGCAGACATAAAATAGTCCACGACTGGCCCGCGTTTCGACGTTGTCGGGCACGATCGCTAACGCCCGATCCAGCGCAGCGATCGCCTCGGCATAGCGCCCAAGGTATTGGTAACTGAGCGCGATCTGTTGCAGAGTAAAAAAGTTGCGCGGGTCCAGCTCCACCGCGCGCTGCAGGTTCTGCAGACCTTCCTCCTGCTGGCCGCGCCGCCGCAGAATGTAGCCGGTGAGTTCGAAGAGACGCGGATCATTGGGTAACGCTCGCCGCGCGATCTCCAATTCGGCCAGGGCGCCGGCATAGTCGCGCAGCCCGTAGTAGAGATATTGTGCGCGCGCCAAATGCGTTTCGGCAGCATCCGGCCGCAGCCGTGTCGCGGCTTGCACCGCAGCTTCAGCCAGGGCAAGCCGGGCGGGAGTGTGATCAGACCCCCTTACTGCATAAAGGTATTCGTGCGCAAAGGCGAGCTGGCAGTAAGCGTCGAAAAATGAGGGATCGCGCTTCACCGCTTCATCCAGAAGTTCAATTGCCTTCCGCAGGTCTGGCTCGCCCGTCGCGCTGAAATTTGCCGTGAGGAGAAGTGACTTCGCCCGGCTGTAAAGGTCGAAAGCCGCCAGATCAGTGGTGGGCGGCTGCTCGATGGCTTTCTTCTCGTTAGGCGAGAGCTTCGCCTGCAACTGGTCGGCAATCGCCTTGGCGATCTCGCTTTGGATGGCGAAGACATCGGCCAGATCGCGATCGTAGGTTTGCGCCCACAGATGCGCGTCGTTGCGGGCATCGATCAACTGCGCGTTCACCCGCACTTTGTTGGCGGCGCGCTGCACACTGCCTTCGACGACATGTGCCACGCCGAGTTGCTGGCCGATCTCGCGCAGATTGCGCGGCGCGCCGCTTTTGTACTGCATGACGCTCGTGCGGCTGATCACTTTCAGATCCGCGATCTGCGCGAGGTTGGTCAGGATTTGGTCCTGCACGCCATCGGTGAAGAAGGCGTTCGCTTTGTCTTGCTCAGATTTTCGAACGGAAGGACCGCGATGCTTTTTTCCACGGCAGTGGCGAGCGAACGAGCCGGTCCTTTGCGCAAAAAAGAGAGAAGCGCAGCGGCGAGCGCGGCCACCACCAGCAGCCCGATCGCCACTGCCGCCCAACGCACATGGGCGTGATGTTTCTTAACCGCCTGCAGCTTGCTCGGCAGGTTCGGATTACCAACCTCATCGGAGTAAAGGTTGGTCACGCTCACCCGCGCACCGTGTTTCACCTCGAAGGTGCCGATGTCGTGCAGAAACGGTCGCCATCGTTCGTATTCCGCCAGGTCCTCGGCCACATGATGGGACAGAAGAATGTGCCCGGCGTCGCCACAATCCATCACTCGTTGGGCCAGGTTGATGCCCGCGCCGGCCACGTTCGTCCGTTCGTTCACGTCCACCACACCACTGACCGGCCCGCTGTGAATGCCCATCCGGACTTGCAGGCGCTGATTGTCCTTCAGCGCCCGGCTGATCTCAAAGGCGCACTGCGCCGGTTCCTCGGGACTTTTATAGAACACCAGCGCCATGCCGTCGCCGGTGGGGATTTTTAAGATCCGATTGGCCGCTTCAGCTTTTTGGAATTGCTCGGACAAGCGAACAATCCCGTTGAGTTCATCAACTCTGGCGTGTTGTTCGTTAACTGAGAGTTTCGAGTAGCCGACGATGTCGAGGAAGAGAACGTGCGCGATCTCAAGCTCGATCTCCTTGTTCACTTCGGTCGGCATTGGGACCAATGGTAGGCGCGGGCCGCTAACGCCTCCATATCAATCTTTGGGCGCGACGGGCCACCAATTCCAGTTCAAGGAACGCACTCAGCCTTTCATCCGCACGCACAACGAAACGTTTTCCGTCTGCCCTTTTCGTGCTCCAGCGGTTTCTGCGAAACGTCGATTGCGTGTAAGGCATTGTCCTACAAATATTTATCGACGATTATGCTCGACAAACTCTCGCGGACTCCGTAAAAGCTGCGTCGATTACGTCACCCGACGTTTCAACGCATCTTCGGCCAGACTGAAAAGATTCCGTGGGGCTGCAGCTTCGATGAGACAACGCTAAACGCGATCTCCAGTTACCAACTGGAGCCCCGAGTCAGTCTGAAGTGAGGCGAACTTTTCGGAAGCCTCATCGGGATGGTTCCTGGTTCTACGCCGAACTGGATTGCAATTAATCTAAACAATCCAACATGAGTAAAAACAAGAAAAGGAAACTTAGTTTATGAAAAAAGAGATTAAAAGAATCAGCTTAATGACAGCAACCTTCCTGACCGTGGCGCTCGTTAGCTCCGCGGTGGAAGCGGGAGTGATACGAATTAATGGTACTATCGCAGGGAGCGAAAGTCTCGCACCTTTTCCCAATCCAGCGGAAGGGATTTTTGTCAATGCGAGCGTCATGTCAACCGACACGGCGCTTGGTCCATTCACACTGTTTTATTCGCTCGTAGTGGACTTTGCTTTCCGGGGTACGCAAGACAGCGCCCCCGGGGCTAGTCGTTTGGTAGTGGGAGACCCCACCAACGGTGACAGCATTTTAGTGTCCTTTTCGGGACTTAACAGTGGCTCATGCGCCAACGGCGGTCTTCGCCATGTGGATCCCTGGACCATTATCGGCGGAACGGGCCGGTACGCTGGTGCTAAAGGGAGCTTCACCACGGACCAATGCTCGAACCTTACTACCGGCGAGACCACTGGTACCATCAGCGGCACCATCGTCGTAAGAGGACGGTGAGCATTGGCAGGCCTCTGCCAAACCGTCGCCGAGCGTAGCGCTCGATCCCGTTGATAGGGGAAGCGCTACCTCGGCAAGACGATGCTCTCGCGGATCGCGGCGCTTTTGCCGTTATGCTCGCACGTACGCGTATTGGTTTCGGCGGCTCGCCCGAAAGAATCTTCGTTTTTGTAACGCCTCCGATTCAACGGAGATGGTACGACGTTCAATCATTCGGCACGGTGAACGTCGGGGCTTTATTATTATCGACGCCACCGGAGCGGTAGGGACCTATACGGTCGCAGCAGACTGCACGGGCACAATCTCAATCACCGACGGCCCAAGCTTTAACATATACGTCGGACCGGGCCGTCACTTCCGCCCACGGATGCAAACGCGATTCAGTCCGTCACGCCTAGCGATGTCTACAGTTGGCCCGGCCCGGATGTACCTTTGACTCAAAGTTCACAGCGCACGGGGATCGAAAATAAATGGTTCGCTCTCACAGGCCGCGTAGTTGTCCTCAAGGTGGAAACGGACGGTGATCTTCACATCGCGCTTCAAGATGCCACCGGAAACACCGTCGGAACGGTTAGCGCCGAGATTCCGGTTGGCCCAAAGTGGTGTGAGATTCGGCAAACAATATTCGGTTGGACAACGCAGAAGTTTCCATTCGGCGTCAAGAACGCGCACGGGCTGAAAATTCGCGAGCCGCGGTCATCACGGTGACGGGCAAAGCGTTTTATGACATTGGCCATGCGCCCGCCAATCATTCAAACCGGAGAAGCACGCCGAAAGGTTACGCGGTGTGGGAAATTCATCCGGTGGCCGCCGAAAAACAGAGGCGTTTGCTTGAAATGACACCGGCCAAAAACGCACCCGTATCCGCGTAGCCGTCACCTACATTGCATGGTGCGTTTACATGCGCGACATGGCTCGCGAGATGCTGCAGCCATCTCTTATGAGCGCTTCTCCTACACTGTCACACGATATCCCTGTACCTCAGCCGTCCGACCATCTTTTCTGGCCGGAACAACCGAGTCCCCGTCTTTATTCGGTCGGGCGCCCTCTCCCGAAAAACAGCTGATGGTTCTTCCACATTTCTCACCGATTTTTGGTCTCGTTGCTCTGACGGCGCTCTACTTCCTTGCGGGTACCGTTCTGCTGCTCACGGCGGTGTTGACGTTGACAGCAATGGCATTGGCGACGGCGATTGCTGAGCGGCGTCGTGCAGAGGCAGCGCTGGAAGCGCAAAAGGCGCTGGTGGAAGCGGCGAACCGGACGAAAGACAATTTTTTGGCCATGCTCTCGCACGAACTGCGAACGCCGCTTTTCCCAGTATTCCTGGCGGTGGAGAACTTGCAGAAGCAGTGGTTAAAAAACGACGAGGCCGCTGCGGCATTGGAAATCATCCGGCGTAACATTCGGGTGGAGCGACATCTGATCGACGATTTGCTGGACGTGACGCGGATTAGCAAAGGGAAACTGGTGTTAAACCTGACGAGCGTGAACGCTCACGGGCAAATCCGGAACGTGGTGGAGACATGCCGGAGTGAATGGGCGGGAAAGAAGATCCGAATGCAGTTGGATCTCACGGCAGGCGATCGTTTCGTCGTAGCGGATGAGGCGAGGTTTCAGCAGATTGTTTGGAATCTGGTTCAGAACGCGATCAAGTTTAGCCGGGACGAGGGTGAGATCAGGATTTCGACTGCGAACGAATCGCCCGGAGAGCTAACGATAATTGTGCAAGATCACGGCATCGGAATTGAACCGGAAGCGATGAATAGAATCTTCAACCCTTTTGAGCAGGGCGAGCGCTCCTTGAAACGGCGTTTTGGCGGACTCGGACTTGGCCTGGCCATTTCCAAATCGCTGGCCGAAGCCCATGCCGCGACACTGACCGCTATGAGCGAGGGTTTAAATCGAGGAGCGACATTCAGGCTGACAATCAAAACTTCTGCGCTGATTGCTCACGATGGTACGATATCTTTGCCCGTCCAAGCGAGGGTCCGATGGGTGCTGCGGATTTTGTTGGTCGACGATCACATCGACACCTGCACCGTGATGGGAAAGCTACTGGCAGCCCGGGGACACAGAGTAACTGTGGCGCACGACATGAAGTCAGCGCTCGAGAGAATTGAAGCTGGCGGATTTGACGTGGTCATCAGCGACGTGGGCTTGCCCGATGGGAGTGGCACGGAACTGATATCGAAATCAAAAAACCGGCTTGTCGGAATCGCGATGAGCGGATTCGGGACGGACGCAGATGCGAGACGCAGTCTGGAAGCAGGATTTTCCCAACACTTGATTAAACCAGTGACGATGGAGAAACTCGATGCCGCCCTCCAAGCGGCAATGAATGGCCCTGCGGGAGACGGCTGGGAATCAGCGCTGAGACGCTGATCATCTAGTATTAATTGTAGTGCTACTTCGGAAGGCCGGAAAATCCAGCAGCGGTGCGGAATTTATTTTGTGCGAGAAATCCGCAGCAATGCTCGGGCGGCGCGACATGCTACGATGGAAACTCGTCCTTGGGAACACGATCTGCTGTAAGCACGAATCGCCCCTCTCGCTCATAAACAGCGGGGGGCCTAGAACACACCTCTATTTATTATATATGTTTGGATCTGACCCACGAACCAGCCTCGCCTCTAACGGAACTCCGAATTACAACTCCGCTCCCAACCGATTGTCCGGTGACGTCTCCATCAAAGGCGACGTGATGTGCGGCAGCGAGTTGGTCATCGAAGGCGAAGTCGCCGGAACGATCACATCCACTGGGACGTTGACCATTGGCGCCCACGGCAAAGTGACTGGCGACATCGAAGCGGGCTTCGTCACTATTCAGGGATCGGTCGAGGGCAACGTCCTCGCACGCCAGCGCTGCGCCTTGAAAGCCGGTTCCAATCTTCAAGGAGACGTGGAGGCCCCTCGTCTCGCCGTCGACGAAACCGCCAGCTTTGTCGGCAAGGCCATCATCACGGCCAACCGCGATCACTTTGAAGGTCTTGAACTGAAAAGTTGCGTCGGCGGCACCGGCCATTAAAGCCCCGCACCAAGACCCCGCAGACTGAAACAGCTTACGGTGAAATCACCGGAACCGAAATTCAGAGCTGAACTTCCGCAAGGTGTGTCCGTTAGCGGCGTCGGCTGCATCGCTTCCATGAGAAGGGATTCAAGTTAAAGTTATTCTGTGTGGAAGTGCGAGGGATTGGGATCGTGCTTCCATGCGGACTCAGGTTCGGTCCACGTTTTGATCCAAAGCTCGCAATCATAATTGGTGGAGATGAAAGTTAGGGCCGACGGAAGTCCGCGCGTTAGGGCTGATGGAAGAGGCGGTCAAGTGGCGCGGTCGGTATCCAGTCTCGTGCGCTTCCACCGACCTTCACTTCAGCGCTCCGTCATGATGTAATTCCGCGTAGTGCCCGCAAGATCGGCCCGTCTTCGGCATGTTGGCGAAGACAGTCCTTCGCTTCCAACCGCCGGCAGAACTGCATTCCCATTCACATTGCGCCGAGGCCAACGCCACCGCGAAACTTCGCTTTAAGCTTTTCCGCAGGAATAACCTTCGCTAAGGTGCTGCCATGGAACCATTCGTCCTTATCGGCTTCGCCGTCGTTGCCGTCGTTGCCTTCATTCTCGTCATTGTTTTCCTTAAATTTTTCACTACCTGGTTGCGGGCACGCGTTGCCAGTGCGCCGGTCAGCATCGGCAAAATGATTGGAATGAGTCTGCGCAAAGTCCCAGTGGGATTGATCGTGGACAACCGCATCACTGCGGTGAAAGCGGGAATCGATATCGCAAGCGACCCACTGGAGGCGCATTATCTCGCCGGCGGCGACGTCAGCCAGGTGATCCTGGCGTTGATCGCGGCGGACAAGGCTGGAATCGGTCTCGATTTCAATCGCGCTTGCGCCATCGATCTAGCGACGAAAGGCACCGGCAAAACCGTGCTCGAAGCGGTACGCACCAGCATCAATCCGAAAGTGATCGATGCACCTAACCCCTCAATGGGTCGCACCACCATCGATGGCGTGGCCAAGGATGGCATCGGCGCCAAAGTGAAAGCGCGCGTAACCGTGCGATCGCACCTCGACCGGTTCGTCGGCGGTGCCACTGAGGAAACAATCATCGCGCGCGTCGGCGAAGGAATCGTCAGCGCTATTGGTTCGGCCGACTCTTACAAGGACGTTTTGGAAAATCCGGATCGCATTTCCAAAGCAGTGCTGGCCAAAGGACTCGACAGCAACACTGCCTTCGAAATCTTGTCGATCGACATCGCCGATGTCGACGTGGGCGACAACATTGGAGCCAAATTGCAAAGCGAACAGGCGGACGCAGACAAGCGCGTAGCCCAGGCCAAAGCGGAAGTGCGGCGCGCCGCCGCGGTGGCGGTAGAACAGGAGATGCGCGCCAAAACTCAGGAGATGCGCGCGAAAGTAGTGGAAGCGGAAGCCCTCATTCCGCAAGCAATGGCCGATGCGTTTCGCTCCGGAAATCTCGGGATCATGGATTACGTGCGAATGAAAAACGTCCAGGCTGATACCTCGATGCGCGAATCAATCGCCGGCACTGACAAGCCGCCGGTCGCTTCGTGAACGCGTGCTTAGTTAAAATGTTACAACGTTAAAATGGATTCACGCTTCAACTCTCCAACGCTTCAACGCTTCAACTCTTTAGCGCTTTAACGATTTTACCGCCGTGCTCGCCATGCATTGGGATCAAAACATCATCTTCATCATCATCGCGGCGATCGTCGGCATCTCGCGACTGATTGCGCGCATTTCGGAGGAATCGAAGAAACGATCGCAACGTCCGCCGCAACTGCCCCGCGCTCCCGGTCGCCGCCGGAATACACGCAACCCGTCCAGCGAACCCAACCGAAGACCGACGCGGACCGGATCCGTGAATTCCTGGAGGCGCTGGGCCAACCCGCGGGAACTGCCCCACCGCCAAAAGTACAACCTCGAACGGCAGATTCCGCCGCGACCGCTCGCACCAGTTCAACCTCCAGCATCGATGCGGCCATTCCGGAAGCCCGAATTCCGCACCTGGAAGGAACAGATGAAGGAGATCGTGGTGCTGCAACAGCCTACCGAACCTGTGCCTCCCAAAATCAAGCGCGTCGTTGTCCCGTCTGTTCCGCCCGCTGTTCCAGCCGAAGCGAATGAACCGGGCGCATGGATCGCACAAGAACAAGCCGAAACCGCTCCAGCCACAACGAAGATGGCTGTCCCAGCCGATCAGCCCGTCGCCCGCGCAACGGTGGAGACACTCTGGAAACAAAATTTGCGTTCACCCGATTCCCTTCGAACCGCAATCATTTTGCGGGAGATTTTCGGTCCACCGCGCGGTCTGCAACCATTCTAATTTCCGGTTCAAATCAGGGAGCGGCTGTTTCCAACTTAACAAAATGGCGGTCAGAAACCGTCACTCATTTGTCAGAGGAGACGTCGGCAAGCCTGGTGACATATACGGCAATGCAGTACGGGAAACTCGTCGCGGGGCGAAGTCACTTCTCCTGACGGCAAGTTTCAGCCTTGCAAAGAAATCTGGAAACCAGGAACCCAGAAGCCAACACGGTTTCCGGTTTCTTTCGTGGATTCCTGGCTTCCAGATTTGTCTTCCTCGACTGCTTCCTGAGCAATTACTTCTCTGATTTCTCCTTTTCGCTCCTCTTCTTTTCGGCTGCGATAGCGGAAAGTCGCGGCTTACAAAGATTTTTCAGGAACTCATTTTGCGAAGAATTAGATTCCCACTAAACACACGAAATGACACGAAAGAAATAAAATGCTATCCAAGAAGAGACCTCTTCCCCCATTTCGTGCCTGCCGCGCCGTAGCCCGGCGAAGGCGGGTAATCGGTGTGCTTCGTGGGCCCAAATCGACTGACGCTTGAGCTCCTACTTCCTTCTTGTAGCTTGGTTTCCGCTCGCCGGCGTGGCGGAACTGGCAGACGCGCTGGACTCAAAATCCAGTGATCGCAAGATCGTGTGGGTTCGATCCCCTCCGCCGGCAGGTTCGCCGCTTTTTTCTTTCTCTTTCTACAGGCAACGTTAATTGAGATCGATGCTGCCCAAGGCGATTGCCAGATTCGTCAAACCACTGCTGATCCTTGCGCCTCCCCTCCTGATCGGCCTTCTCGTCTTCAAAAATGGTGCCGATTTCCCCGTTCTGGATGAATGGGATGGCACCGCCCCGCTCTTTGAAAAAATGGCGGACGGCACCCTCGGGGTTGCCGACTTCTTTGCGCAGCACAACGAACATCGGATTTTCTTTCCCAGGCTCATTTTCTTCACACTTGGGCGACTGACACACTGGAACATCCGAGCTGAGCTATGGGTGATTTGGTTCCTGGCCCTCGTCTGCCTTTTTAGTATCTGGCAATTGGCGCGGCGCAGTCTGGACTCTCCGCGCAGACTGTTGAAAACCCCTCATCCTGACCTTCTCCCAGTGGGAGAAGGGACCGGTTTGCCAGCGAAGCTCGAAGGAAAACAGCTCCTCTCCCAGCCTGTCCCACTGGGAGAGACGCAGGCGATTCCGCCAGTCCAGCTCGGACCGACAGTGAGGGTAAAGGAGTGGGGTTGGGAGAGGACTGAGGTGAGGGCAAGTCTTCAACATTCTCCTAACGCGTTTTGGGTATTGTTCGCCGCCAGCGTCCTTCTGTTCAGTCCTCTCGGCGTGGCCAACTTTCTCTGGGGATTTCAAATCGGATTCCTCCTCCCCCTGGCCTGTGTAACGACGTGCATTTGGACGGCGGCATCTGTCCGGTATCCGTTCAATTTCCTCGTTGCCATAATCCTCTGCACCATCTCTACCTTTTCCATCGCCAGCGGTTTCACCAGTTGGTTGCTCGCCACGCCGCTGCTGTTGCTCGCACAGGCACGATCGCCTTCCTCCAGAAAATGGTGGACCATCTGGGTTTCCCTTTTCTCGTTAGAACTGTTGCTTTATTTCTGGGATTACGAACAACCGCCCAATCATCCACCAATCTGGTGGTTTCTTGCGCATCCGATCACGGCTATCGAATATATTCTCCTCTTTTTCGGAGGCCCCTTTAGCTACGGGACGAATCTGCCTTCGAACCCTGTCGGTCTTGGCACAGGCACGCTGCTTCTGTTGATGCTCCTGATTGCCGGCTTTTACATTTGGAGGCAGCGCTCCGACCGCAGTTTGCTTGGCGATGCCTTGCCCTGGTTGATGCTTGCTATGGTAACGGTAACCAGCGCTGTCTTGATGATGATCGGACGCGCCGGATTTGGTCCCGGCCAGGCCAGAGCATCCCGTTACGTTCCGTTCGCAGCCATGTTGCCAATTGCGCTGGTAGCCTTGATCCCGCTCGTTCATGCGCATTGGTCAGGTTCGGCTTCGACACGAGCGCGATTCGTGGCGAAGGGATTCCTGCTTACATCACTTGCTGTTCTTATCTTTTGCACCTGCGCAGGTTTTGTCGCCGGTCTGCCTTTCTGGCCGATGAATCGGCAACAGCGTGGTTACGGAAAGGCCCTCGTCTCTTTCATCAATGTTGTTCCCGAGACGGACCTGTTGGCAAAGTCCGTTTTTCCAAATCCTGCCAGAGTGAAAGAAGCGGCGAACGCGCTCAATCGCATCGGTTATTTGCGGCCCTCGCTATTTCGATCAAATCTGATTCGTTCCCAAACAAAGTTTGGGAACGAGAGCTTGGGGAATGTGGCAAACGGCACAAACGGCGAGACCGCTTTCGGTGCCTTTCAATTTAACGAAGAAGCATCGGGATCCATCGAGGCGGATGGATGGGCGTTCCTGCCAGACGAGCGACGTCCGGCTGATGCAGTCCTGATCACGATTGATAACGCCGCGGCCAGGGGAAAACCGGAAATCTGTGCCATCGCTCAAGTTGGGGACCCGCATCAGCTCGCTCGCTTGCGAGCCGTTTGGGATTCCTCTGCTTTGCCATCGACATGGAACTGCCGATTTCCGAGAGCACGTCTGCCGCAAGGTCACCACTACTATTTAGAGGCCTGGGCATTTAACGTTGAGACCCTTCAGGCGTATCGGCTGCCAGGAAACGCGCTCTTTCTCTGGTAGAATCCAGAGATAGATTCTCTAGCCACTAATACACACTAATAAACACGAATTCTATCCTGATTAGTGTCCGTTCGTGTTCATTCGTGGTTAGCTTTTTTTGCTTGGGCGGCGGGCGTAACGGGTGATGCATTTCTAACCAGAAACAATATAGCCTTCTTCACCGTGCAGATTGATGTCGAGACCCTGGCGCTCGATTTCCGGCGTGATCCGCAGCCCGATTGTTGCGCGCACCACTAGCGCAATCGCGGAGGTGCCGATCAAAGCCAAAGCGATGGTGATGGCGATCGCTTTCAGTTGCTCCAGCCAGAGCATGTGCCCGACAATTTTCGCCAGTCCGTTTTGGCTGGCGGCAGTTCCGGCCAGATTGGAATTAACCGTGACGGTCGCGAGCAAGCCGGTGAGAAACGCGCCCAGGGTTCCGCCGACGGCATGCACTCCGAAAGTATCGAGCGCATCATCGTAGTGAAACCATGATTTCAATCTCGTACAGGCGAAAAACGGAACCGCACCCGCCAGCACACCGATAATCACGGCGCCATTAGCATCGACAAATCCGCAGGCTGGCGTGATGACAACAAGGCCGCCAACCGCGCCTGAACAAAAACCGAGCACGCTCGGTTTGCCTCGCAGCACCCATTCCAGCACCGCCCACGTGAAAGATGCAATCGCTGTCGCCAAAGTTGTCGTCATGAAAGCGTTGGCTGCGATGGCATCGGCCCCGAGCGCGCTCCCGGCATTAAATCCATACCAGCCGACCCAAAGCATCCCGGTCCCGACCATGCAAAGAACCATCGAATGCGGCGCCATGATTTCTTTGCGGAAACCGAGGCGTGGCCCCAGGAAAAGACAGAGGAGCAGAGCTGACCATCCGCTCGACATGTGGACGACAGTGCCGCCGGCAAAATCGATCGCGCGAATCTTCGCGTTCGCGTTCCAGACGCCATTCATCAGGCCGTCGATCCCCCAAACCATATGGGCTAACGGGAAATAGACTAAAAACATCCAGAGCGCGATGATGACCATGACTGCCGAAAATTTCATCCGCTCCGCCACCGAGCCGATCATGAGCGCCGGGGTAATGATAGCGAACATCAGCTGATACGTGGCAAAAACATTGTGCGAGACCCAGTAGGAATAGTCGGTATTTGGCGCCGAAGTGACGCCGCGTAGGAAAGCAAACCTGGGACTGCCAAAAAACGGGCAACCGGGGGCGAACACGAGCGAATAGCCAACCGCCCACCACAAAATCGTGACCAGGCCGGCGATGCCGAGGCATTGGGCGAGGACGGACAAAACATTTTTTTGCCGGACCAGTCCCCCATAGAAGAGAGCCAGGCCGGGCAGGGTCATGAAAAGAACCAGAAGGGCCGATGTCATGAGCCAGGCGTTGTGTCCGGGTCCGGGACCGGAAATGTTGGAGCCGGCCTGCGCATTCGCCGCATCCGCGCCACGGGCCGAATTGTTCACGTAGGCCTCAAGATCCGAAACACGCTGCTCCAGCGACGGGGAAGACGCGGGCGTAGCCGCCTGCGCGAAAAGCGATGAGCTGATAGCAGTGATGGCTACGAGCGTAAGGAACGTCGCTTTAATCATCATCGGTTTTGCGCGTTGTCATGCTGCGCGAATTGGCTTCATGTCGCAACGCCCAGTATTGACAGTCGATCCCGCCTTTGGTCAACCTTGATGGAGCGCAATGAACGAGCCCATTAGTACGATCAAAGACACAACCGGAAATCCGGCGCCCCTCGGGTTGCTCGGCTTTGGCATGACCACTGTGCTGCTTAATCTGCACAATGCCGGCTTCTACGAACTGAATAGCATGATTCTGGCGATGGGCATCTGCTACGGCGGCGTTGCCCAGATCATCGCCGGGATTATGGAATGGAGAAAAGGAAATACCTTCGCCACAACCGCTTTCATTTCCTACGGCTTGTTCTGGTTCTCGCTCGTCGTGCTGATTGTTCTTCCGAAAATCGGATGGAGTCCTGCTTCGAACGAAACGTCCATGGCCGCATATCTCGCGATGTGGGGATTGTTCACCGCCGTGATGTTTATTGGCACACTTCGCCTGAATCGCGCCCTGCAAGTTGTTTTCGCAACGCTCACCATTCTGTTTTTTCTGCTGGCTTACGGCGACTTCACTGCGGCGAGTCCCGAATTTAAACATTTCACCGGCTACGAAGGGATCTTTTGCGGATTTTCCGCCATTTATGCCGGCCTCGCTCAGGTGCTCAACGAACTGTCCCACAAAATTGTGCTGCCACTCGGGCCGGTAACGAAATAAAAATCTTCAGGGAACGTTCCGGCTACGGCTGGACTGGGAGCGGCAATGCCAGTCCGGCTCGGACCTGCCAAGCCGCCGTCCGGTTGTGGCTTGCGACGGTGGGCGACTTGGCCTCTGGCTCCGTAGAGCCGACGGCTCGGAGAACAGTCGCCCCTCTCAGTTAGAATCGCGAGGGCAGCACGGCTTCCTGTAGCGGCGGTCTATGACCGCCGACGATTATTGCACCTCATCCTCGTCATCCCGGCACGTAAGGATCCCGTTGCGGCAAAGCTTTAAGGTAATTCCACGGATACCTCGACTAACGCTCGGGATGACGGAGCTTGCGGGTCATCCAAGCACCGAATCAAGCCCGCAAAAGGAAAACTCCACCGGAAAGCCGGCCAGGCTTGGTTAAGGTCCGGTGGAGTTCTCCGACTAGATCAGGACGGTGTGGATTTCCCAGGCACGACGTCCAACTTCCTGGGAACAGACCTGATCATAGCAAACATTGCTCGTGCCCGCGCTCTCATCATCCACATCATCGTCGTCGTCGTCGTCGTCGCTGTCCGATTCGGCCCGCAAATCATCCGGCGCGACTGCCCGTAAATCATGCTCCTGCAACTTATCGTAACGCTGCCGCACTTCCGCCGGCACTTTACCGAGCTCCTCGTTCGTTTCGACCGGACCACTGAAGAGCAATTTCCCCTGCGGATCCTTCGCAGTCAGGAATTTCTTGCCATCCTTGTTTTCGATCCGCAGTTCACCCTTGTCATCGGAGAGAACAATCTGCGCCTTATTCAAGTCGATGGTGGTCCGTTGGAGCCCGCCGTTGTTGCGAGTAATGGTGCGGATGCGTTCTGCGCTCCGCCGCGCTTCATCAGTGGCGCGCCGCGCCTCCTCGCGCGCCTGCACCACCGCGTCATGAATCATTCCACGGTTCTCGTCACCCAATCGTTCTTTCAACTCCGACATCTGCTCCTTTAAGTCGTCCATATTACCGACGTCTCCGAGGTCGAAATTCCAGTCGTGATTCATATGGCGCATATTGTCCATCCAGGCATGACGCCGCGGCACTTCTTTCTTCGTCAGTTTCACCGTGATTTTTTGTTCCTGACCTTTGCGCATCACCGTCAGCGTCACGTTTGTTCCTTCTGAATAACTGCGGATCAATTTTGAGAGTTGTCCAGGATCCGTTAGGATCTGATCGTTCAACATTTTCAGGACGTCGTTCTGCTGCACGCCCGCGGCGGCGGCTGGACCATCCGGGACGACGTAATCGACCACCAAACCGAAACCCTTCGGCAATCCCAGCTGATCGCACAACACGCCCGGCACCTCGGACGTTTCGACTCCCAGAAAGGTAACCGGAACCTTCGGCCTCCGATCTTCCCGATCATGTGGCGGCTGCGGCCCCATCGGCGGATTCGGCGGAGTCGGCGGAGTCGGGGGTTGTGGTTGGCTGAATGCCGTCAGCGGCATAAGGCTAACGACAATTAGGATGATGGTTTTCGTTTTCATATTTGATGTATTTGACGCGGCAAGCGGAGCGCTTGCCCTACAAGATTCGCGTCGCCCGGACGAAGGATTGTAGGACGGGCGCTGCGCCTGCCACTGGTTAAGGTTGTGGAAAAAGCGTGGCGCGTGCGCCGAATTGAAACACAGGCTTTCAGGTCTGTGCGCCCAGCGGGCTTTCAGCCCGATGAAGCGAAACAGGCTGCAAGCCTGTTTCGCACACAGACGTGGAAATCTATGTTCCGATCGCATGTAATCCGTATTCATTGCCCTGAAACCGGAATGAGCGTGACCTCCTCCGTTGGATAGGATATGGCCAGCTGCGCGCCCGTTCCCCGATCGCGCCATCGCAACGTCTCGCGTTTGGCAGTCCAAACCCGACGCGCCGGTTGAGTCGCGCCGCGAGGGAAGACCAGCCCCTCGTCATGTCTCCCGTAAACAACCTGAGTCAATCCGGTTGCCTGATAGCTGGGTAACGCCGCAGCTTTTTGTTCTAACGTCGGCGTAGCTGAAGCCAGCGTACCGCCAGCCGGCTCGGCTTTCGTCTTGTCGCCGGGGCGAAAATCAATGCGCGCGAAAATCAGAAATGTCGCCGCGGCTGCCAATCCCAGACCCAGCCCGAGCCAACTGATTCGAAAGTCCGAGCCGGACAGGCGTGACTGCGGCCGGATAATGTTACTCTCTCCGGCATCGGCCAGCGAGCGCTCGATCCTCGAGATCAACTCGCCCGACGCCCGCGCCGGTCGCAATTTCTTCAATTCACCTTCGAGCTCAGAAAAATCGTTCATGTTGTAGAGGCGGAGCCGCGGCGTCCGGCTGGTCGTTCGGGCGCAATGTTTTCTTTAAATTTCCCAGCCCGTATCGATAACGCGACGCCGCGGTGTTTTGTGAAATCCCAAGCGCCTCACCGATTTCGGCAAAGGTCAGTTCGTTCCAAATTTTCATCACCAACACCTCGCGTTGATCGCGTGGCAACCGATCAAGCGCCGCCACCAGCTCACGCTGTGAGTCATCCAGTTGCTCAAATTGCGGCTGCACCGTTCGCTCAGCGTGGCCAAAAACTTCCACTTCGCGCCGGGCCCGCCGGTTATCCCGCCGAATAAGATCGAGCGCAGCGGACCGGACCGCAGCGTAAAGCAGGGCGCGGTTTTTGATGCTGAGATTGCGTCGCCAGAACCGCACAAAAGCTTCCTGCACCACATCCTCGGCGTCGGCTGAACTCCTGACCCATTGCCGCGCGAACAAAACCAGCCCGGGCGCAAGCTCCGAAAAACAGACTTTCCAATCATCATCAGTGGCAACATTCTCCATGACCCTTCACGGTCTTTACTTTTGAGACGCCGCCAACAGTTGAATTTGTTTATGAGGGCGAAAAATTTCCTCGCCGCCGCCGTCTGTGCCATTCCCCTCGGTGCCTTTGCTCAACCCCCGAGCACTTCGACTGCCCGGGAAATCGCCAGGCTCGACAGCGAATATTCCAATCTCTCGGTCGCCAAAGGGATGACGGCCGCCAGCGTCGAATATTTCGCGGAAGACGGCATCGCCTTCGCGTCAACTGCCGTAACCAGAAAAAATATTTGGGCCTGCCGCAGCGATTTTCCCGGTACACTCCCATTTCCTCCTGTTTCCGGAAGCGTGCCGTTTTGCCTTGCTTTAGAGGCAGGACTCTGGCAGAAGCGGAAGCATGACGCCTGTCTTCCACGGGCGGCAGCGTGCACAGCAAGCGGACTATACAGATTTTATCTGGCTTTAATTGCAGATTTATTATTCCGATTACTCGTTAGGCGCTTACGCATCGTGGGCGGACCGAAGGGAGAGAGAAAATGACAAATGCCGGGCGCATCATCATCAGCTCTGTCCTCGCTATTACTTCGCTGGCTTGTGTCATTGCTGGTTCTTCGGAAGCTCCAACGTCTCCGCCACAGGCGACCCCTCTACAGCAGCCGACTCCGCATCCCCGCATGAACGGATACATCCTCGGTCCCGAGGACGGCTCGAAGGCGCTCTCGCATCTTATTAAAGCTGACGCGCAACTCGGCTCTAACCGCCTTGGGATGGGCAAGCAGGGGCTAAGGGCTGGTGGGGGCATTGCGCTACACATCCATGAAGGTGAGGACGAGATACTGTATGTCGAGAGCGGTAGAGGGGTCGGCGTCGTAGGGAATCAGCAGAAGGAGATTGTTCCCGGTAGCATGATTTACATCCCGCAGGGGGCATGGCACGGGATACGTAGCATTGAGGAGATGAAGATCATCTGGATTGTGTCGCCCCCCAATTTCGCTAATTACCTTCGAGAGTGGCACGCCTTGAATGAGAGCGGCCAGTTCACCGAGAAGAGGTACGAGGAGATACAGCGGAAGCACCAATATAGTTCTGGGCGAGTTTTCTAAGCGCCGTCCTTGGTAACTCCGTATGGGAAGGGCCGAGGCCGTGGGACAAGGTAAAGTTCGACGCGGTTGGAACGAAGGCCACCTACGGCGGCAACGGACGGCCAGCGGGAGTTATCGAGATACAAGACAGCAGCCCAGACGCTCTCGGGTTTTTGGGCGAATGGCGGCAGACCGAACCGCCGAAACGTGGGCGCTTCACGCTTTATTACGACTTTACCTCCGGAGCCGAGATCACTTTCAAGTGGGGTGATGATCCTCACTCACAAAGCACTTGGCGAAGGTTACAGAAGTAAGTGCTAAGTCAACCATCAACTCCGCCTAACAAATCGCTGCAGCCGACAGCGAGCCGGCGTCCTACTTCGTTTTCAGATGATTAGAAAGTTCCAACCCGCAGCCATGCGCGCTCTCGCTCGCCGCGGCTGAGCTCTATCTCGTTAGATGGCTCGACAATGCACGCCATACCCGGACGCTGTAACCGACTGAGTGAGGGGTTGGAAGGTCTCCCATGAATTTTTCGAGTAGACAGCAGCGTGTTGGGTTCCTGCTCCTTCTTATTTGCAGCACGGTATCTCTGCCCGCGCAGGAGAACCGTCGTCAGTCTCCGGAGCTCGACAAGACGCCGGTGACGGCGAAGACAAAACCCAACATCGTATTGATGCTCACGGACAATCTCGGCTATGGCGAGTTAGGGGTTTATGGCGGCGGCATTCTGCGCGGCGCGCCCACGCCACGCATCGATAAGCTCGCTAGCGAAGGTATGCGCCTTCTTAACTTCAATGTCGAAGCACAGTGCACTCCAACCCGTTCTGCGCTGATGACGGGCCGTTTTCCCATCCGGTCAGGGACGTACGAAGTTCGCGGCGTCGGCGCACCGGATAAACCCGAAGGGCTGACACAGTGGGAGATCACCATCGCGGAGTTGTTATCGGCACAGGGCTACGCCACGGGCATGTGGGGCAAATGGCATCTCGGCAGCACCGAAGAGCGATTCCCGACGCATCAGGGCTTCGACGAATGGTACGGCATCCCGCGCAGTTATACCGAGTCGATGTGGCCGTATTCGAACGAGACGAATAGCCTGTGGCCGTCAGTCGGCGCAAAACAGGGCTGGAATGCGAAGGTGGTTTCGCCTGAGCCCATTTTCGAAGCACGTAAGGGCGAGAAAGCCCGGCAGGTTGCGGAACTCGACGTGGCGCGCCGGCGGAACATGGAGGCGGAGATAACAACCCGCGCCGTTGATTTCATCAAACGAAACGCGACCGCTGGGAAACCGTTCTTTGCCTACGTCGCGTTCTCGCTCGTGCACATGCCCACACTGCCCAATCCGGAGTTCGCCGGCAAAACCGGCAACGGCGATTGGGCCGATTGCCTCGCCGAGATGGACTATCGCACTGGCCAGATCCTGGACGCGATCAAGGAAGCGGGCATCGAAGACAACACGCTCGTTATCTTTACCAGCGATAATGGCCCAGAGGCGACGCACCCTTGGGAAGGTGACGGCGGGCCGTGGCGTGGCACGTATTTCACCGCGATGGAAGCTTCACTTCGTGCGCCGTTTATCATCCGCTGGCCAGGCAAAGTGCCAGCCAGCAAGATCAACAATGAAATCGTGCACGTTGTAGACCTCTACACCACCCTAGCCCACATCGGTGGCGCGGAAGTCCCGAAGGATCGCGCGATTGATGGCGTGGACCAATTAGATTTCTTTCTGGGCAAACAGGAGAACTCCAACCGCGAAGGATTTCCCGCCTACGTGTCCGACCGGTTATCCGCAGTCAAGTGGCGCAACTGGAAGATGCACCTGTTCTGGCAGGAAAACATGTACGACCCGCCGCAGAAACTTCCGTTGCCGAAGATCATCAACCTTCTTACCGACTTGAAGGAGCAGCGCGACGTGAACATGGCCAATAGTTGGGTCAGGCAGCCGATGGAGAAGATCATCAGAGAGCTCGAGGCTAGCTTGCAGAAATACCCTCCGATCAAGCCTGGCACGCCGGACCCATACGTGCCCCAAAAATAGGCAATCGGCGCCGACCACCTAACAAAGCGATGGAGCCAACGCCGCCCGACTTGATTATGAGCTTGTTCGCCGTTCGATCCTTCACCTGCAGCCTGCCGCGTCCCCGGCGGCGTGGCTCATCTTGTGTCTCGTTAGAACTATATGACCACTTTGATGCGAATATCACATTACATTTGGTTGACTGCTCTGGTTTTTGTTGTCGTTAGCTGTTCGCGGCAACGTTTCGATCCAGTCGCCGCGAGAGAGAGACTGTCGCAGCGCGACACGGAGTGGGCAAACCTTGCCACGCGCCGGCAAAGATATCGAAAAAATCGTCTCCTATTGGAGCGATGATGCTGTACTCATTTTTCCGGGGCAACCTGTGCTTGAGGGCAAGGCCGCAATTCGTGCTTACGTCACTTCCAGTCTTAACACTCCGGGATTTAAGATTCACTGGGTTTCACAGAAACCTGTCTTTTCGCCCGACGGCAAGTTCGCCTACATGCGCGCGACGGACGAACTGACGCTGCCTGGGCCGAACGGCACGTCGATGTCTCTACATCTTCGCGGCCTATCCGTCTGGCGTCTCGATCCCGACGGGCAGTGGTACTGCGTGATGGATATTGCAAACGAGGAGCCACCCGCCACGCCTAAATAATAGCACGTCGCTTCTTCATTTGATCGCGCGGAAGGTCTAACCCCTATGTAAGATGTCAAGTGTTGCGGGCAGGGTTGGTGAGTAGTTTTTTAGGTCATAAGTTTAGTTGATCAAGGTTGAACGTTAAGCTTTAAGAACGCTTCCTCTTCCTTTGGCTCGTTGGTTTTGATTTTCCAACGGCTCCTACTCCTATCCGTCCGGCAACTGCGCCGTGACCATATGATCAATGCGATCCCTTTTGGAAGAGGAACGTGGGCGCGCACCCAATCTAAGCGTCGAACAAGGACGTAACCTTTTTCAGGTTAGACACCGGGCGCGACGCCACGTTCCAAAGTAGTTTGGTTATCTTAGCGTGATGTTTTAGCGATTGGTCTCCTTTCTGTTGCTTTTCGAACCCATTTTCTTTAGATGCTTAAGCCCATTTGCTCTGCCGTAATGCGGCCGGTGCGGATTCTCCACAGATCAACCGCCAGTTGCCGGCCCACCGCCACGATCGCTTTCTTGCGCGCAGCTCCCGTGGCCAGTGCTCCTTTAGCCAAGATCCTTCTCCATTTCACCACTGGTTTGTAGTTGGGCTGGAAACGCACCAGACGCCAGGCTGTTTCCACCAGGGCCGCTCTGAGTCTAGGATTGCCGTGTTTGGTCACACCACTTTGCAGCCGGGTGTTGCCGCTACTGTATTCCCCTGGGCAAAGCCCGGTGTAACTGCCCACTTGCCGGCGATTTTTGAACCGATCCCAGTTTCCAACTTCCCGATCCATTACGACACTACTCAAGAGCCCGAGGCCGCGCGGTTGCCCGGCTTCAGCCGCTGCTTGCAGTTGCACGGTTAAGCCCCGGATCTTTTCCTGCAAGGCAAGGAGGATCGGTTGACTGTGAGCGAGCAGCTCTTTCATCCACTCTGGCACTTGGAGCAGAGCAAAAGTGCGTGGCTTCCACCAGCTGGTCGTCGGCTCAAACCCGTGATTGACCATAAGACTGCGACCCTGGGCTTCCAATACTTTGCGCATTTTGACCAGTTGCTCGCGTTGCCGGTGGATGGCGCGCTTTTGTTCCTCTTCTTCAGTCGGTATTCGCACCAGCGCCAACGCATCTCGATTTCCCTGGAGGAAGCGGTCCAACTTTAAGCATAACGCTTTAGCATCCAGCCCATCGGTCTTTACCCGCTTATTACGCTCATCCAACTTCTGCGGGCAGACCACCTGACAAGTAATCCCCAGCGCACTGAGCTGCCTTTGCAATCCAAAACCAAACCCGCACGCTTCATAAACGGCGTAGATTTCTCCTCCCTGGCTCTGGAGCTTGACCACCCAGTGCAGAAAGGTTTCCTTTCTGAAGCGCTGTGCCGGTTTGGGATTGGTCCCTCCTTCCTGCATGACCACGACATAAAAATCCTGGTGCACATCAATCCCAAGCTTGATGACCGCTTTGCTGCCATTAAACTGGCTGCGGGTTTCCTCGCGTGAGGACAACTCAGTGTGAAAACACTTATTCATATTGTCGGGTGTAGGTCCCAAACCCGCACCCGGCAATCCTTACATGTCATCCATACGCTGGAGCCAACGGCCACCCGCTTTGCGTTTACCTCTTGAGATTATGAAAGAATTCTGTGAGTTTGCTACAATCGCTGCCAGCGGTGGCTGAGCTTTTTTCTAGTTAGGCTTATAGAGAACTCTACATGAGACCAGCACTCTTTATAGCTGTCCTCGTCCTTACAGTGGCCCCTCTGGGCGTAGCGCAAGAGCAGAGCGCGAGGGGCAGTCACAGAATAAGTGTCGAGGAGGCCATCAGGAAACTGGATAACGAACGCATTCAAGCACAGATTCATGCTGATGCGACGGCCCTTGATCGCATCTACGCTGCTGATTTCATAGGCGTAGGGCCAAGTGGCAGAGTGAGAACCAAGCCGCAGGTAATTTTAGATTTCACGTCAGGTGATTTGAAATTTCAATCTATCACTACCGATGACGTTCAAGTGCGCGTCTATGGAAACACGGCTGTGGAGACTGGCCGCTCAATAATGAATGGGCAAGACAAAGGCCAAACTGTTCCCCGTGACACTCGCTTTACCAGGGTGTGGGTAAAGCAGCAAGGGCGCTGGCGATTGGTTGCCAACCATTACTCGTCCCAGACTACGGGCCAATAAGCAGTCCACACCAAATGCCTAACCAAACGCTGAATCCAACCGCTGGCCGCTGTGAAGTCCACGTTTGATTTCAGGAAACAGTTCTCGATGTTTGCCACGCTCGCCGCCGCCAGCGGTGGCTCAGCTCCGTCTCGTTAGATGTTTGTGTGACACCCATCGCCTGTGGTGAAAGCAAGATGCCACTAGCCGTTCACGTGCCGAAGACTCCAGTGCAGTTGGACCAGGTTCGCGCTCTCATGCGATCGTTCATCGCTTGGCACGAAGGAGCGACATGGCGAGGACATTGACCTCATCAATACATACTTTGATGACGCCACGTTTGAGGACGAGCTGGCTTCGCTGCCCGGCAAGTACAGCCCGCCGCGAGGGCAGTTGCTTCTGGCAACGCTGGATGAAGCGCCGGTCGGTTGCGTGGCCTTGCGCGAGATTGACTCCGGCAGCTGCGAAATGAAGCGAATGTTTTTTACCCACAGCATCACGGCAAAGGCGTTGGACGAGCCTTGGCCGAAGCAATCATCAAAGAGGCGCGCTGCTTAGGCTACCGAGCCATGCGACTGGACACGAGTGTACACCAGGCCGAGGCTAACGCACTTTACCAACGGCTAGGGTTCCAGACCATCAAGCCTTATATGAACTTCCGGAGAATGTACGGAACTGGCTCGTTTTCATGGAGCTAAAGCTATAGCTATGGAATCCATCCCATGACAACGATCCAAAATGACTCCAACGAACTTTCCGGCAAACGAGCACTTGTTACAGGCGGAACAAAGGGGATGGGCGAAGCGATGTCGGCGCCTGAGGCGGGCCGGCGCGACGGTCATTACGACCGCGCGCACCAAGCCCAATGAACTACAGTCGCCGAGCTATTCATTCAATCCGACATCAGCACGCCTCAGGGTGTGGAGAAAGTGGTGAAGGTTCGCCCGCCTCGGCGGCGTGGACATCCTTATCAATAATGTGGGCGGTTCTTCTGCGCCGAGTGGTGGCGCGCTTGCCCTCAGTGACGAGGATTGGCAGCAGGCCTTCAACGCGAATTTGTTCGCCGCCGTCCGCTTGGATCGAGCATTGCTGCCCAGATGCTGGAAGAGAGGTCAGGTGTTATCATCCACATTTCGTCTATCCAGAGCTCACTCCCGCTTTATGATGCGACTTTGGCGTATGCTGCGGCCAAAGCGGCATTGACCAACTAAGCAAAGGACTCTCCAACGAAGTCGCGCCTAAGGAGTCGTCATAGCGGTGGCTCCCGGTTTCATCGAGACGACAGCGGCCACGGGACTCATCGAGAGGTTAGCTGCTAATGCAGGGACAGATTTCGATACTGCAAGACAAGGGCTGATGGATTCACTCGGCGGCATTCCTATCGGTCGCACCGGTCGCCCTGAAGAAGTTGCCGAGCTTGTTGCTTTCCTGGTATCCGACCGCGCTCCCTACGTCAACGGCACTGAAATTGTCATCGACGGCGGAACCATTCCGACAGTTTAACGAACCAAAGCCATCAAACGAACACCATGAGCATTGAACTACCGCCGACCGTTGCCGCCTTTTTCACTCCCACAACACTGGCCAGACAAACGACTTCAACGAACTCTTTACTGACGACGCACTGGTGAATGACGAGGAGCAAGACTATCGCGGCGCAGCCATCGAAGGATGGATTGATGAAGCGATTGCGAAATACAAACCGATTGCGGAGCCAACTGACATCGCTCAGGTAGGCGACAGAACAATCGTGACCGCGCAAGTCAGGGGCAATTTTCCCGGAAGTCCCGCTCAACTCCGTTACAACTTTACCGTCAAGAACGGCAAGATTGCCACATTAGTTATCAATGCCTGGGCGAATGACCGCAACGTCTAACGAAGCGCTGGAGCGAACCGCCGCCCGCTGCGTGTTCACATTTTGATATGATTAAACAGTTTC
>CAWAHI010000028.1:0-154800 GCA_963781735.1 uncultured Verrucomicrobiae bacterium
ACAGCAGCTTAATTGTGGCGACGACTCCAAGCCGAGCGACCGCCGCCGACTGCTAGCGTGTCTGCGACTGAAACTGTTTTAATCAATTGTTTTATATGCACTGGTGCGAACCATTTACGTTCCTCGGTAACCAATCGCTAATTTTGCGGAGGATTTTTATGCACCTGTTTTTTAAGCCCCAAAGCTGTTCCGGGAGATTGCCGGCTCGAGGTGGTTTCGACTGATTCCCCATCATTGTGCTTATTCATCCGTTATAGCACGTCGGCGATACAAATTTCCTGAAAGATTCCCTTCCGGGGTGGGCCGAGGTGACCCCCGCAAGCGCAACCTGAATTTCGGGAGGCTAGGGCGAAGGCGGAGCTAGGGGCGGCGCCACCGGGATTGCGCCTCCGGAATGGCGCAGGTAACGGAGCAAATCACTATCGGTCGAAAGGACGAGCGTCGAGTCCTTCGTCAGCACCCTGCGATAGGTAGCCATGCTTTTGAGGAAGCTGTAGAATTCAGCTGCCTGCGGGCTTTGAGTGTAAGCACGCGCGTAAATCTCGCTCGCTTTGGCATCGGCCTGTCCACGGATCTGCTGAACCTGACGGTAGGCTGTTGACTCGATTTCATTCAGGTCACGATCTCGTTGACCAGCGATGCGAGCCGCTTCGCCTTCTCCTTCGGACCGGAATCGCTGCGCGATCTGCTGACGCTCGCTGATCATGCGCTGGTAGATACGGTCGAGCACATCCGGGTTGTAGTTCACACGCTTGAGACGCACATCGAGCAATGCGATGCCGAACTCCGCCATCTTCACCGAGGCTCCCGCCTTGATTTCCGCTTCAACCTTCGCGCGGCCGAAGGCGATCGGCGGCAACACGCCAAGTGCGCCGACGTAGCCTGCCGCGGCTTTGATGTTCTCATCCCGCAGAGGTTTTCTGGCTTTGTCCGAGCGTACGATCTCGATAAGATCATGTTTTGCCACTGCATTTCGCGTCTCGCTGCCGAGAATGTCGTCCAACCGTGATTGCGCACTCCGTTCGTCGTGTAACCGCACGAAGTATGTCTTCGGGTCGTCGATCCGCCAGCGCGCGAATGTATCGACGTGGATGTAAGTCTTGTCCCTCGTCGGGATCGCAACCGGCGCTCCATCCCATTCGAGGAAACGCTTATCGATGCGGTTCACTGTCTGGATGAATGGGAGCTTGAGGTGTAACCCAGGCTCCGTCACGGGGTCCCCGACTGGTTTACCGAATTGTGTGACGATCACCTGCTGTGTCTGCTTAACCGTGTAGAATGCAGTTCGCAGTACAATTAGGAGCACCAGGGCCGCTACGACGGCAAAAATAGATTTCAGGGTGCCGTTCATGGATTCTTGAGTGGTTGCGATCCAAGCGGAAGAATTGGCAGCAACTGGCGCATGGAATCATCAATGATGATCTTGTTGCCGACCTGCGGCAGAACGTCCCCCATCGTCTCGAGGTAAAGCCTCGTGCGCGTGATTTCGGGCGCTTTAGTGAACTGCTCCAGCATCGCGTTAAACGATGCCACGTCGCCCTCCGCTTCATTTACGCGCTTAAATTGGTAACCCTCCGCTCCCCGGATCGTCTGATCGGCCTGCCCCTTCGCCTTAGGCACCGCCTCGTTGTAGTTGCCGTTAGCGATATTAATTGCATTCTCGCGGTCCTGCTGCGCCCGATTGACTTCGTTGAAGGAAGCCTGCACTTGTTTTGGCGGATTGACATTCTTCAGCTGCACCTGATCCACGCGGATGCCGAGCTGATAAAGTTTTGCAAATTCCTGCATCCGGCTCAACACAGAGACCTCGATGTCCTGCCGCCCGATCGTGATCACTTCGTCAACCGTGCGATCCCCGATCACTTCGCGCATCGCTGCCTCAGAAAGATCACGCAAAGTCTGACCGGGGTTCCGCACGTCAAAGAGATACTGCTTCGGATCGGAGATCCGGTATTGTACCACCCACTCGACGGACGTGGCGTTAAGATCGCCGGTCACCATCGATTTTTCCTCGTCCTCGTCGCCTCGCGTCTGATCTGGATTTGTAGACCCTTGCGTCTGAAATCCGAACTCAAGCTTCAATTGGCGGCGCGTCGGAACCACGTTCACTTCGTCGATTCCGAGCGGCATCTTAAAGTGCAAACCGGGCTCGACCGTCTTCAGGAACTTTCCGAACCGCAGCACCACGCCTTCAGACTCCGCCGCGACAGTGTAGTACGACGTCAAGAACGTCCAGAGCAGAAAAAGGGAAACCGCCGCTGCCACGATCGAACGGACGAGCCGTGCAGAAGGTCGCGGAAAATCAACTTTCGTCAGCGCAGACTCTAGATCATCCATTTGGCGCGTTGGACATTAGGCGCCGCGGCGGAGCGTTGCAACCAGCCGAGCCGTCGTTCACGGACCAGAGGGCAAGCGCGAGGGCCGAGAGGCGCTATTGCAGGCGCGTCGGTGGCAAGGCAATTGATCCCCGCGGCCCACGAATAGTTGCAAAATCCGTAGCAACGTTCGGGGTGCGAAGAATCGCTGCTCGCTAAACATCTGACCCGAAAGTCAAAGCAGGTTTCGCGTGCGGCACATAGATCAGGTTTATCATCCCCGAGCTCCTCAACGCAGTCGCAATGATTGGCCAAGCACTCAGATTCGATTTTCCGTTCCGGGCATGGCGGAGGCAAATCGAACGGAATTGGGCTGGCTTTTGTCTCTCTAACGAACCGGTCTCGCGGCATGGACGATGACGTTTTCGATCGCACTCTTGTCGAAATGGCGGCTTGTTTGCCCGCCTATTTCCGCCGGCGCATTTCACACCTTCAGACGGTGGAGGATCTTACTCAGGAAACTCTCCTGAAAGCCTTTCGCGCCCGCGCTTGTTTGCGCGAGCAGACGCGCGTGGAAGCATGGGTGTATGGTATCGCGCGTCGTACGCTTGTTGACCATTACCGCCGCCAAGCGGCAGTTACGGTGAATGGAGCTGAGTTTTTGCATCTGCCAGTAAATGGGTGCGACAATGTCCGGGCTGTGCTTGTTTCATCGGCGCGCTGTTATCTCGAAACTTTGCCCAGGACTTATCGCGATGCGGTTCACCTGGCCGAATATGAGGGACTGGCGCACGGGGAAGTCGCCGCCCGGCTAGGCTTAAGTCTGGCCGCGGCGAAGTCGCGGGTGCGGCGCGGTAAGATCATGGTTCGCAATCTGATGGAAGCTCGCTGTCGCTTCGAATACGACGGGCTCGGTAATATCATTGGCTACGAGGTTCGCTCTCTCTGCTGCTCGTGAGTAATTAAAAGAAAGTCTGCATCTTTTCGCGGGTTTCTCCGACTAGATGAGCAGATATGAATGCTCGCGCCTGTCGTTTCGTACAAATCTTAACTCTACTTTTATATCTTAGATTCGACGCCTCTGCGGCGCCGCCGAAAAACAAGCCAATCGCCTTCGCACCGGCCCGCGGTCATTACGCGAAGCTCGGTCAACTTGATCCGCAGCCCGCCGGTCCCGGCCTGCCGATCGACGCCAAGAAATGGCAGACCGATCCGAAGTTCATCGAGAAGGTAGAGCACCTCGCGCCCGAGTTCGTTCAGGTGCCGCTGGAGACGTTTGTTCTCCCACCGTGTCCGGCGAACAGCTCGAAACAGACGCACGCGGAAATCGATTATCTGCTTCGTCTGCAGTCCAACCGGACAGAAGCAGAAGGGCAACGCGCCCTCTACTTCGCGCCGTGGGGCTATAGCTCGAGCATGAAACATGACGATCCCGAGTTTCCCGTGCAGCAGCGAAATCTGTTCTATGTTGGTCGCTCGATCGGTTCCTGGTTCAATGCCAAAGACCTGCCGATAACAGCGGAGTTAGTCGGCCGCATCTGGCGTGACGCGAGCCATTACATGTGGCGCCTTAAGTTCAAGTATGCGCGCATTCGTCCCTACAACATTGATTCGAGCTTGAAACCGCTGGAAGAACCGAACTGGGCCGCCTATCCCAGCGGGCATTCTTCCTACTCTCATATCCTGGCCTACTTCTACAGCGAGCTCGCGCCGGTGTTTTCCGACATCTTCCTCAACGATGCCCGCACTATCACGCATTCGCGTGAGGTCATCGGCGTGCATTTCCCGAGCGACTCGGAGGCCGGACGAGTCTTTGCGCGCCAGTTCGTCGACCAACTGCTCGCGAGCGAAAAATTCAAGCCGGAGTTCGAGAAAGTGAAAGCGGAGTGGACACGGGTGCACGCAGCCGCGGCGGAGTGAAGCCATTCCGCAAGTAGGCGAGATGCTTGGAGATCTTAACCTGCGGCTCCTCCAGGATTTCCTGGAGTTGCTAAGTGCGCCATGGACTTGGTTCAAATCTATCAAGGTCTCTGCGATCCCACACGGCTTCGCATTCTGCATTTGCAATGAAAGGCGATGAAATCGCTACAACCGCAATTTTAAGTCCGTTGCGTCTGCCTCTAAACTCAGCGAAGTCGTCTGGCTCAAACGCGAGGCACCTTCGAACCGCCTGATTCCCCATCAGTTACTGCCGAAAGGAAAGTTAGGCCGGCGCTACGAGGCAGGCTGCATTCTTCTCATAACGTTCCTCGGGTTTTGGCTCGAGGTCGAGCCCAGTGACGTTACAGCCTGCCTTACTTATCCGGCGTCTTCGGTTTTTCTTCGCAGAGTTTTTGGAAGCGCGGATCATTCCGGAGCGGATCGAACATCGGATCGAGCCGGAGCAGCGCAGGAGTAAGCGGCATACCTTCAGCCAGCGCGCCGAAGCCCGGCAGCGCGAGCAGTTTCTGGAGGTGGCAATGGCGCGGTCGGGCTCTCCCATCCGCGCCGCTACGCGAGCCAGGATTTCAATCGGGATGGTACCGGAGACGGCGTCTTTCTCGATCGGGATCGCGGCCATCGCCTTGTCGGCGAAAGCGAAGGCGGCAGCCTTGTCACCAAGGCCCATATTGGTCAGTGCGAGATCCCCAAGAAGACTAAAATTTTCCGGCTGGTCTTTGAGAAAAGGTTCCAGTTCGCTGCGCGCCTGTCGCCAACTTTCCTGGGCGGCGGCATGGTCGCCGGCGACTTCTTGCGCCCAGCCTAACCAAAAGCGCAGTTCGCCATTGGCGAAACCCAACGCTGGATCAGGCTTGGCTAATACCTGTAAGCGAGTGATCATTGCTGCGGGCCGGCGCTCCAGGATCGCCTGGTAAACTTGTGTTTCCAAAGGCGTGGTAAGGTCGGCGCTCGGATTTAGCGGAGCGAGAAGCGCCGCAGCTCGGGGAAGATCGCCCTCGGCTTGTGCAATATTCGCCTTTGTGGCGAGTGTGTCCACGTCGTCGGGTGTAATATTGAGAACCTGATCTAACTTTTGCAGAGCTTCGGGGAAACGACGAAGGCAGATATAGGAAAGCGCGTGCTGGGTGAGCAGGTTAACATTGCGCGGGTCGAGCCGCTCGGCTTCGATAAAATACGATTCGCTCCGGTCCCATTGGTCTCGCCTACGCGCGACATAGGCGAGCGACTCCGGAATTCGGCTGCTGTTGGGCAGGAACTGACGTGCTTGCTCAAAGTAATGCACCGCAGTGTCGTAATCCTTGAGGCAGCCGTAGTAGTATTGACCCTTGGCCAATACGGCCTCACCTAGATTGGGCTGAAGAGTGAGCGCGGTTTCGGCTGCCTGCCGTGCTTCTTCACGAAGAGCAACCGTTGGTTGTAAACTCACTGTGATATAGCCGACCGCATCGATGTATGACAACAGCGCCCAGGCAAGGGCGAACTTCGGGTCCAACCGCACCGCTTCTTTGAGATATTTCTGTGCGGCAAGGGAGTTCGCGGCTGTGCTTGCAGTTTTCAGGTTGTAAGCCAGACCACGCAGGTAGGCATCGTAAGCCTCAGGATTGTCTGTCGGTTTGGCTGCGATGACTTGCTCTTCCTGACCGGTAAGTTTTGCCCGCAACTGCTCGGCGATGGCTTTGGCCACTTCACTCTCTACCGAAAAGATGTCGGTTAGTTTGCGATCAAACGTATCGGCCCACAGATGAGAATCATTGGCTGCTTTGATTAGCTGCACGTTTACCCGCACGGAATCGGCGCTCTTCTGCACGCTTCCTTCCAGGATGTGGGCCACGCCAAGCTGCCTGGCAATCTCGGGCAGGTTTTCCGGCGCACTTTTGTAATGCTGGGTAGAAGTGCGCGAGATGACCTTCAGATCAGCAATCTTCGCTAAGCGCGTCAGAATCTCATCTTGAATGCCATCGGCAAAGTAAGCGTTGTCGGGATCACGGCTGAGGTTTTCGAACGGAAGCACCGCGATGCTCTTTTCGGGAATAGCAGCAGCCGTCGGCACCGGAGTAGCCGGAGGGGCAGGCGGTGCGGGCAGTGCGCCAGTGCCAGTCGCGACGGGCGCAGAACGCCGCGACAAGAGGACGGCACCGATAATCAGCGCGGCAATGAGAACAACCGCGACTGCTATAACCCAGCCGCGGCCCTTCTTTTCTCGAACCAACTGGAGCAGCAGCTTTCCGCGCCTGCCGAAACTTCTGTGGCACTTCGGGATTCCCGTGGTCTTCGGTGTAGAGATTTACTACCGAAACACGAACCCCATGCTTCACTTCGCATTCGCCCAAATCGTGCAGGTGGCGTTTCCAATGCCCGTATTGTTCCAAGTCTTCGGCCATGTGCTTGGACACCAGGATGTGACCGGCATCGCCACAATCCATTACCCGCTGCGCGATGTTAATTCCGGCGCCCGCTATGTTGGAGCGACCACTCACGTCAACCACACCACTGACCGGCCCGCTATGAATTCCCATGCGCAGCTTCAACTCAGGGTGTTCGCTTGCAGCGCTGCTTACCTCAAGCGCGCATTCCACCGGCGCTTCGGGCGTGTTGTAGAAAACCAGCGCCATGCCGTCACCTGTCGGAACGGTGATTAGCCGGCCTTTTGCCTCGGCAGCACGGAAATGTTCGGTCTTGTGCACGATCTGATTAAGCAGTTCGAGCAATCGCCGCTGCTCCGAAGTCACGAGCTTGGAATAACCAACAATGTCGAGAAAGAGCACGTAGGCGATTTCCAGCTCGATTTCTTTTTTCGTTTCAGCGGGCATTCAGGAAGTGACCTTGCACTACGCGAGCTTCATTAATTTGCTGTTGCTGCAAGTGTCGAGGGTGAAGCCGCAGATTATCGCACAATTCTGCGCAAATACGTGGTAAAACTGCGGTTATCTGCGAAGAGGCAAGATTGGCGCGTGATTGTTTTCGCGCAGAATCACGCAGTTCTCGTGTCCGAAAGTGTCCGAAAAATTCTCGCTATTGTTTCGGCGCAAGCGACTGGACGATTTGCTCGAAGCGCGGATCGCTGCGGAGCCGGTGCCTAAAGTCGCATCAGTCCCAACCTACCAAAGCTCGGGTTTGGCGCGGATGGAACGCGCCAACCCATTAGTCGTTCAGACGCTCGATGTCGTCGGAGCTTTTACCGCCCTGGCAGCCGTGTCGCCGTTCCTACACCTAATCCCGTGGCGCCAGCACCTACAATCTGGTTGGTCCAAACCTTCTGTGCACCCGGTCCGACGTACATGTTAAAGCTTGGGCCGTTGGTGATTGAGATCGTGCCCGTGCAGTCCGGTGCGACCGTATAGGTTCCTACCCCTCCGGTGGCGTCGATGATAATCGTGCCCCCGATGTTCACCGTGCCGAAGGTATTGAACGTCGTACCATCTCCGTTGAACTGGAGGCCTTGCATAACGGCTTTCGGTACCAGGTTCCCACCAGGAAGGTTTGCGTACCCGTCGAAGGTCCACAGATACAAGCCTTTTAGCATGTGCACGCTGCAAGCCTGCCCGTCGGCTGCCGCCCCTGCCGTGCCGGACGTGCCCGCCGCGATTACCGCGACCAGGCAGATCAACGCACAGGTGAAGGCCAGAGAGCTCATTATGATCTTCGTTAACTTCGTCTTCATAGTTGTTCTTTCTTTGTGTTGTTGTTTTGGCCTTCTTTTGGCTCCTCGTCATTGAGTTGTCATTTCTGGGGCCGCTTATTGCATGCGCCCATTATGCGGGATTATGGCGGATGTCAAGAACATATTTTACAACGACGTTTTTTAGCGTATAAGACTATTGCTTTCAGCCTGCGTGATCGCCTATGAAGAAGGAGGTGTAAAAAACTGCCAATGCCAAAATCCAAAAAGAACAAGAACAAAGAGAAGCTCAACCTGACGGTGCGCGAGGAGCAACGAAACAAACTGGAACAAATGGCATCTTTGGAGAAGCGTTCCATCTCCAATTTGATCGAGGTTATGGCCGATGAACGCTGGGAGCGATTGGTCGAGCAGCAGGGCGTTGCTTACGCTCAAACCATCGCGGGGGCGCTGAACCTTAAACTCGACGCGGACAATCCAGCAGACCGCGAGAAATTGCGCCGAGCAATTCTCGATCTTGTCGCCGGGAGAAAAATGCCAAAGCAAAAAGGGCGTGGTTGAAATTCTCTCGTTCTCTTTCTGAATCCGTTCAGTGCTGGTTGGCGGTCGGGTCGTGCAATTACCGGCGCTTAGTTTTTGGGAAGCAAACTGCTGAACTAGGCCAGATGCTTTCGGGAGCAGAGCAGTCGGTCTGGCCTTCCGTGATTTCTCGTCATTGACACTCATTTCTGGGTCCGCTCATTGCATCCGCCCTTGATGCGCGGTTATTGCGCCTTTCAAGAATAAATTGTGTGAAAAGGCCCGCGTTTTGCTTGTGGCAAGCGCCATGCAATTCACATCCCTGATACAGATGACGCTGATCGCTACGACGCTAATTGGCGCAAACGCCTATCTCCGCAGGTCTCCGGCTACCGCAGAGGATTTACGCATCGGTCGCCAAGCCATGCCTATCAGCGAAGTAAAACTCATGCTCCACGGAGGATCTTCTCAAGATTCCATTACCGACGAAGTAAAGCGACGACACATTCCCGAAAAGATCAGTGCGGCAACGGAGATTGAGCTCACTGAAAGCGGCGCCAAACCGGCGGTAATCGCGGCCTTGAAAGATGAAAACAATATTCTTACCAGGAACCAGAAGGACGCCTTCGACAAGCGAATGGAGTTAGCAGACGCAACAAGGCAAGGCCTGGCAGCAATGCAAAGTAGCGCGGCGTCAGCGCAGGCAAACGCGGAGAGCCAAGAACGTCAGCGACAAGCAAGCCTTCAACAGGAGAACTTGCGTAACATCGAGCGGAGGCAGCAAGAACAAGCTGCGAAAGACCGAGAGATGGCTCAGTCCCACAGTCGGTTGGAAAACCACAACATCGGCGGCGTCTATGGAATAATCAGAAGAGGTGATGTTACCGATGGATACGGTCACGTAATTAAGCGGAGACCCTAGCGACCTCAAAGGTCGCGTGTCCTCCTGTCACAACTATCGCGCGCGCGCACGTAATGGTAGAAAAAATCGTGCAGCGGAAGGTCAGGCCAGTGACGTTACCAGGCGCCTTACTTATCTGGTGTCTTCGGTTTCTCTTCGCAGAGTTTTTGGAAGCGCGGATCGTCGCCGCGCTCGAGGCCGCGAACAAGCTCAGCGCGTGAACGTGTCTGACACCTACTGCTTGTAGTACCCGACCCCGCAGATCTGGTCCCCGACCTTCGTGTAGAACGTGTGCTTCTCGAGCGGCGTCTCGGTTCCAGGGCGAGGCCACCAGTAAGTCACGCTTTGGATCTTCCCTTCTGCGGCCGTCTTCATGATCGCTTTTCCGAGGGGAAAGCCCTTCTTCCCGACGATGTCCTGGAGGAGCTCGCCCTTCAGGTAGGGATGCGCGGTCAGGACGCCGTCCGAGGCGTTCGCGCAGAAGACGTAGAGGTCGCGGTCCTTGAAGCCGCCCTCGCCCTTGTTGAACATCGCGAGGGCCTTCGCCTTGTCGTCCTTCAACGCGACGACGGCTTTCTCCAGCATCGCCTTGGCTTCCTGCTCGGAGCCGAACTTGGCTTCCTCCGCGGCGAATGAGGACGAAGAGGAAATTACGAGGGTTGCGGCCAGCCCGATGGCGATTGAGAGATGGCGCATCATGACTTCTCCTTGAGCGGGCGATCACAGATCGACCCGGGCCGGCGTTTGTCAATCCCGCGAGACTCCCGGGTATCAGGCTTCTTTGATCACTGAGGCGGCGCCGTCTTTTAACTCAGACTCGTGTTATTGAGGGCGAGGCGTAGGAGAAACTTAATCGGCCACCCGAAAGGCGTGACAGCGCTGCAATAGCCCCACGTCCAACCGGCAGAGGGAAGCTTGTCAGCGAGGATTCCCAGGTTTGCATGTTGCTAAAGCGCAAACTGGCCTCATCGAAATTCGCTGAGTGGGTCTTTTTAGTTGCCACATTCGCGTTTTATCAATGGGCACCATGAAACCAAAACAGATATTTAACAGCATTCTGGCAGTTCTGTTCGTGTTCCCATTGATGGGGACGTTCGCTCAGCAAGCACCGAACTCGGGCTCTATTGAAGTGATCACGACTTTTGATTATCCCGGGGTAGGAAATTCGACCCTTCCGCAAAAGATTAACGAAAGAGGCGACGTCGTTGGCGAGTTCATCGATTCGAACGGGGTGACGCGAGGGTTTGTCCGGTTCAGCGACGGTAGCTTTAGCGATCCGATCGTTGACCCTAACGATACCGTCGGTTTTACCGAAGGACGCGGCATCAATAACTCACGCACAGTAGCCGGTGACTACGTGATCAGCGATGGCACGCTTCACTCGTTCTTCCTGTCGGGCGGCACCTTCACCGAATACGATGTTCCCGGCGCGGTCCAAACCAATCTGCTTTCGATAAACGATGCCGCTAGCTTTACCGGCGGGTTTGATCCTGACGGCAGCGGGATCTTCCAGGGGTTCGTCAGCGCTGGCGGAACCTTAACGTCATTTAGCGTCCCGGGAGCTATCTCGACCTTTGCTTACGAGACCAATAATTCGAGGCAGTTAGTGGTGGGATACTATATAGACAGCTCAGTAATCCTTCACGGCTACTTCCGGGACACCAATGGGGCGCTGCACTTCCCGATCGATCCTTCGGGCTCCACTGCGACAGTCCTGTTTGGACTTAACGATAGAAACTGGGTGGTGGGCAGATATGGGGACAGCTCTGGCGCGACTCACGGACTCTTCTTTGTCCCGCCAAACAATTTCTTCACTTTCGATTTTCCCGGGTCAACCTTTACATCGCTTAACGGAATCAATGCGCAGGGGGTTATCTGTGGTCGTTACGCCGATGCTGCCGGCATTGCCCACGGATTCCTGGCTCGCGTCAGAGGCATACCGCCGACAACTCCGGCGGGAACGGAAATGAAGGCGAACGTTTCCTCGTCGCTGGTCACTCCACTCAACCCGTCGCCCTCGGCGTGGGGAGGTGCGATGCCGGCGCGCTGAGTTGACCATCGGGGGCCTGCGCGGTGTGTGCGATCATTCAGGTGCGGCCATCACGCGACCCCCGCTGGCAGAAACAAGGCGGCTGGGAGATTTTCGAGGCTGAGGGCGTTTGCCCGGTTTACTTGGACGAGCGCGCGCGACCGTCAATCGAAGCTCTGGCCAATGTCTGCCCCTTAACAACGTGTTGGCGACGGAATGCTGGTTCTTCGCCTTGGGCCATGTCCGCGCGGGGAACGTGCCCGCCGCATTGGAATTGAACGCAATTGGCGGCCTTCTCTTTTTTTGAGCCGATCAGCAAGGACACGACAAGCGTCCAAACAAAGGCCCTCCTCAGCGTGTGACTCGTCGATATCGCCCATAGTCCGGCCTGTGCAAAGATGAAGCTGCTCCACAAATGCCTCCGAACCCGAGTCGCTGTTATCCATTCCACAAAGCTTGCCAAGATGAATAACCGCCTTCGTTATTGGATCATCAGAACGCTTTTCTTCACGGATCGCCTTTTTAATCACCTTCATGTCTTTATTGAGCTCCTTACTGCGACGGCGCGATTCACTGATGGTGATGCGGCCGGACTCAAGGTCGCTGAAATTTTGCAACCACGATTCACACATTCGATCAAGCGCGAGATGAATGTCGGTCTTCTTCACGGCTGGCCAAAGTTAAGATTTAGGCGCGCGAGCCGCAATCCAAAACGGCGAATTTACGAACTTTTTTTCACCTTGGGGGCGGGCACGTTTAATCTAAAAACGGCATACTTCGGTCCGGTTCGACGGGCTGATGTTCGCCTATCTAATTCTTGTTAGCTCTCGCCTTGGACGCACTGGGTCTTCTGATTGGAAGCGAAGCCGGCGGTGTGTGAAGGCACCACAATCGGCTGCACCACGAACTGCCAAATCGAAACGATCGCACTCAAAATAAAGAGAGCGTAAATCACCGTTTCGAGCAGGGTTCGATTCTTGTCTTCAGACTCAGACTCCACGATAAGATCGTAAGTTGTAGGTTTATGGGTCTGCATAAGTTGCCTTACCCTATGCACCCGCCGTGCCACCGATTTTTATCGTATGGTAAAGAACTGAGGCCGTGACGATTAAAGCGCAATGATTAAAATTGTCGGGGATCGAATTTATTCCACGCTTGGGAAATGGCCGTCCCGAAAATGGAATCGGAACATTCGTCGCGCCGTCGCGGAGACACGCACGGCATACGGCTAAGGTCCAATATGCACACCAGAAACGCTCAGGTACTTAGATGCTGCAATTTACGCAAAAACTATGGAGGCTGGAAACTATGAAAATATCAAAATTCCTATGGTCGGTTCTTGTAGTGTTTGCCACTGTCGCATTGATTGCGCCGCAGCAAGTCGAGGCGATTGTCGTTGACGGTAGAATCAATGGGCAAATTGCGTTTACGGGAAGCGGCACCATCACCGGCACCATCACCGAAAGCAACGGAATTAACAGCAACGGAAGTAACAGCAACGGAATTCACGAGCTTGACTTCAACGGCCAAATTTTCCCGCACGGGCCATTGTCCGTGACTAACGCAACAGGTGACTTTATCCCCATCGTGGGCTCGCAAGCTAATTTCGACCTGCCAATCCGATGGACTGGCAGCGGCTCATCAGTGACCCTTCTCGATGTTTGCCCGGCGTTGTGGCGCCCGCCTGGCACATTCTGATCGCCGGCGACGGTAATGCTACTGGTACGCTTTTTAGCTTGAAGTCAGTCACGTTCGATGAAGATAGTCTAACGTTGATTGGCAGGGGAACGACGCAGATCATAAGCAGCGATCCATTACTGGGCGATCCATTAGTTCTGAAGCACTCCGATGCCAGGATAGTAATTCAGGGAACTGGCCAAGATTTCACGCTACAACCTTACTGTTGTCACGACTGCAGTTATTCCAGAGGGCGGGTCAGGACTTGGCCTCCTCGCGATTGGCTTAGTTGGCTTGGGTGCGGTGGAAGGCTTGCGCAGAAAAATCGCGACCCGGCAAAATAGGTACGCATAGGCAAACGCGAAGTTAAGCGGGGTAGCCGATCATTCCCCGACCGGAACCGCCGAGCGCGGGCAGGCTGCGGATAACGCAGATTAAGAATTAGACCCATCCCGCGTAATCCGTGTAAGCTTGTGGTGAGCACAGTCGAATCCGCTCATTGCGGCAGCGTCACCTTGAACTCGATCTTCGCCAGTTGCTCCGGCGCCTTGCCGATCTTGCGCAGGAACGCCAGCCAGCGCGGGTCGGCGTGGATCTTGTCGAACAGGTTATCCGTCACGATCTCGCCGAGGCCGCCGTCGCCGTACTCGACCGCCTTGTCGAGCCACGCGAAGGCCTTATCAGCCTCGCCGCAGTAGGCGTAGACGCCGGCGATGTTGGAGGGCCCGTCCTTCTCGTACTTCGCGATCAGCGCGGCGAGCGCGGCGTCCGAGTCGGCCTTGCGCCCGAGCGCGTGGTAGGCCATCGGCAGGCCGATCATCTTGTAGATCTCGCTCGTCTCCTGCTCGATCTCCGCCAGCGCGCCCTTCGCATCGCCCTTGAGCAGCAGCGCTACGCCGAGCTGGCAGTGGGCGCCTCCATTGCTTGGGCTCAAGCTCAGCACGGTGCGGAACGACGCGATCGCCGCGTCGAGCCGGCCGGCCATGCGCTGGTGGTATGCCCAGGTTGAAGAGCGTCGTCACGTTCACCGGATCGCGGCGGACGGCGGCCTCCTCGAGCGCCAGCGCCTCGTCGAGGCGGCCAAGAGACTGGAGCAGCGTGGCGCTCGTGGTAAGCACACGCAGGTCCGCCGGATCGAGCGCGAGCGCTCGCTCTAAGTGCAGCGCGGCACCGGCGAGGTCGTTGTCGCCGTACATCGCGATCCAGCCGAGCCGGGCATGGGCCGGTGCGTAGTCCGGATCGATCGCAAGCGCCTTCACGGCCGCCTCGCGGGCTTGGGCGAATCCCTCCTTGTTGGGCAGCAGGCCCTGGGTCGTCTCGTTGACGAAGTTGCTGGCCAGCCCGGCCCACGCCGGGGCGTAGCGCGGATCGATCGCCAGCACTTTGCGGAAAAGCGCGTCGGACTGCTGGAACGCCTCGGCGGTGAACGGCCGTCCGAGCTGGACGGCCTGGAGATAAAGCGCGTACGCCTCGGGATCGGTCGTGCGTGCCTTCGGCGCCGCGCTGAGCAGTGTGACCTTGAGCTGCTTCACCACGTCGGCCGCGATCTCGTCCTGGATCGCAAAGATGTCGTCGAGCTTGCGGTCGTAGGTCTGCGACCACAGGTGCGCGTCGGTGCCGGCCTTGATCAACTGCGCCGTGATCCGTACCGAGTTGCCCGCCTTGCGCACCGAGCCTTCCAGCACGTTGGCCACGTGCAGCGTGCGCGCGATCTCCGGGACTCCGATTTCCTTGCCCTTGAACGCGAAGGACGAGGTGCGCGCCGTCACCTGCAACTGCGGAATCTTCGCCAGCAGGTTGAGCAGTTCCTCCGAGATACCGTCGGAGAAGTACTCCTGGTCCTTCCCCGCCGACATGTCCACGAACGGCAGCACGGCGATGCTGTTTTCGGGAATGGCAGTTAGCGACGTAGTCGGCCTACGCGAAACAATCATGAAGGCGGCGACGACTGCTCCAAGCACGAGTAGCCCAATCGCCACTGCCGCCCAACGCACATGGGCGTGATGTTTCTTAACCGCCTGGAGCTTGCTCGGCAGGTTCGGATTACCGACTTCATCGGAGTAGAGGTTGCTGATATGGATCCTGACCCCATGCTTCACTTCGCATGTCCCCAGCTCGTGCAGAAACGGTCGCCAACGGTCGTGTTGTTCCAAATCTTCAGCCACACGTTTGGAGACGAGGATGTGACCGGCATCACCACAATCCATCACTCGTTGCGCCAGGTTGATCCCGGCGCCGGCAATGTTCTGCCGCTGGTTTACGTCAGCCACTTCGCTGATCGGACCGCTGTGAATCCCCATTCGCAGGGCGATCCGCGGATGTTCTTTCAGGGCTCGCGCAATTTCCAAAGCGCATTGCGCCGGCGCTTCGGGATCTGTGCGGAAAACTAGCGCCATCCCATCACCAGTCGGTAGCCGGATCAGTTTTCCTTCGGCCTCGGCTTCGCGAAATTCGCGCGTGCCGCTAACGACTTCAGTAAGCTCGCGCAGCAATCCGCTTTGCTCGTTAACGCGCAATTTCGAGTAGCCAACGATGTCGATGAACAGAACGTGCCCAATCTGCAAACGGGTTTGTTCTTCGGCAGCCATTCGCTTCAGTTTACCTAACGCCCGCGCAGCCCGCCCACATCAATTTTTCGGCGCTGCTGATATGAGACTGCAGACCGCGAGAAATTGCGCCGAGCAGTTCTCGATCTTGTCGCCGGGAGAAAAATGCCAAAGCAAAAAGGGCATGGTTAAGACGCAATTAAACGCTTGCCTCCGGATCGGTTTTTGGTCAACCTCGCGGCTTGCGGGCCGCTGGCTAACGTCGGCAAACATCGAATCGGGCAACGGACGTTTTCTCCCCGGGAGCGCCCCTTGTCGATTCGTCTGAAAAGGGCATAGTCGCCAGATATTTCGAGGATTATTCCGTACGGCATCTTAACAAATAAGGGGTTGGTTAGGACCGGAGTCCAGGTGAAGTCCGAAACGCGAAGAATACTGGGTTTCCGGGCAAATGAGAATATGAAATTGCTGGTCGCGAACTGATTCGAATTGGGCGTGATTCCTCAGGAACTTCGACCGGTAAACTTGGACGGTGTAGAGCTGCAAACCGCGGAGAAGGGAGCGATGAAGCGGGATCGCTTCGTTTCGGAGTTCGTCGAGTAGAACATTTGCCTTCTCGTCGAATGGAATCAGCACCGCGACCTGTTCGCTTTCGATAAAACGGAACTTGTCGGCCACGCTGCGAAATTGAAACTGAAAGGGCAGCTTTCGATCCTGATTTAGCCGATAATCGCCGGAGATATTCTTTGTATCCCAACGCGGTCCATCTGGCGGATGATGCTGCAAGTAATAGAGAGATAAGAATTGGCTGACTGCGTCCAGGCTAAGCGGATCCTTTTTCAATACAAAAATCTGCTGCGCAATCTGAGCGGTTTCGCGAAAATAGGCTTCGGCTCGTTGATGCTCGGATCCGAAAAGCATGCGTCCATATCCGTGCACGTTCAAATGAACAGTTACGCTGTCATCTGGAGAAAAAAAGCGCCAAATTGTCGCCGACGAAACTTGTTGTTCAAGTATGCGAATTTGTGCTTGCATGAAAATCACAGGTTCTTACGGTCCGATCTTAGTCATGATCGTAGCCGCAGGCTTTTTCGTTGCAGGAGTGGGTTGTTCTCTCGCGCTGATTATCCGAGAACTGCGCAAAGCGCCGGAAGGCTACGAGGATGAACACGGCTTCCACACTGTCCGCAACGGTGCGGTGAAATACGGCGTTCCCGACTCGATGAAGGCTCGCAGAACACGCAGCAGCCTGAATTGGGCCATGCACCGCACGCTGCGCATTAAAGCTTTTCGAGTGCGGGGGTTACCCTTTTTCGGCAAGAGAGTTCCTCACGCTGCGAGCGAATTCTCGGCAACGTCGCGGCGCAGGGCGGGTTCATGTCGGTAACCATGTCGATCCGCACCACAAAGGGAAGCATTCTGAGGCCTGGCTGGAAATCCGCTCTCGATATTACCTGCATTCTGCTCTCGCTGCCGGTCTGGCTGCCGGTAATGACGTTGGTCGCGTTGTGGGTCGCAGTCACGTCGCCCGGGCCCATTTTTTACCGACAACCGCGGGTCGGATTCAAGGGTCGCCGTTTCATGCTCGTAAAATTTCGCACCATGAAGGTGAATGCTGAGACTCAAGTTCATGAGGCTTACCTTGAGCATTTGATCGTTAGCGATCGTCCGATGATCAAACTCGACGCTACCGGAGATCCACGTCTCATCCGTGGCGGCAAGTTTTTGAGAGCAACCGGTCTGGATGAGTTACCTCAAATCTTCAACGTGCTTCGCGGTGAGATGAGTCTGGTCGGTCCGCGGCCCTGCACGCCAAATGAATTTGCTCATTATGCGCCCTGGCAACGGGAACGCGTAAACGGTCTGCCGGGCCTGACCGGATACTGGCAGGTAAACGGCAAAAACAAAACGACGTTCAACGAGATGATCGCGATGGATCTGTTCTATCTCGAAAACGTGTCGATCCTGCTTGATCTGAAAATCATGCTCAAGACCGGTGCCGTTATCGCTGGGCAACTCTTCGAGTCTCAGGCGGCGGCACACACACACACACAGAGTCGGCAGAGTGGAAACCGTCGTTCACCGACGACGACGATTTCCAAGTTTCCTTGGGTGCTCTTATTGCCTGTAAGCACCGCCGCTGCTCAATTCCAGAGTTGGCTGCTGGAGACGGCTTCTAGTGTTTGGTATCTCGTGCGCTCCCTGTGCTCTCGTGTCGAGCATGCCGCGGTTGCTCTCGTTACTCTTCTTTTGGCTTTGTGCCAGGAGGGCAAGGTGCCACAGCAGGCGGGGGAGCTGGCTGAGAGGACTTTCGCCACTTCGCTCGTCGCGACGTCGTTTGTCACACCAGCTCTAACGGAAACGACGAATTTCCACGTCGATATGCAACATGTATCGCCACCCCCGCCGGTAGTCGCGCAGACTCGAAAGGGTAAATTTGGATTGTCAGCAAACGCTAAGCGGAGTCTGTCCCGGGCGCAGACACAGCACCAAAAAGCTCCGGCGCTTCGTATTGGGAGAGCAATCGACCGCGAGTGGCATCGGCTCGGCGCGGCACGCAAAAGCGTGCACAGCGCGTTTGCTCGCCTCATCCGTGACGCGAATCCGCAGCAATCCAAACAAAGGCACGGCAAGCAGCGGCTAAGCTAAATAGAAAACACGAGACGAAAAATAGCTCGCGGCGGCAGCGAGTAGTTCAACTTCCTCATCGTCTCCTGTCGCAACGCCCGCAACGTCACCGCTGCCTCCGCTACCGCTTTGATGTCTTCGTGCTTTGGCTTCTGCGGCCATGGAAAGGTGTCGAACACTGACTCCGGCGTGTAACGGAAATCGCCTTTCAATTTCGAACAGGTCGCAATGAACCATGATCAGTGAATTCCCGATTGGAGAATACCGAAGCTGTAGTCGTCACTGAAGGCGAAGCATGAAAGTGCATCGCCCGGCCAGGCTTCGCGCTTTGCTCGCGACCCGGCTGTAAAGCGGTCACGCAGTACAGGCGGCCCGGAGTAATAGTTTTTGAACGCCAACACTGGAATCCGGCACATGTGCGGTTTTCGGTAGTCTTTTAAGGGCGACATAATGGCGACAATTTCCCGAAAAACCGCGCGCCCGTGGGGATTCGAACCTCAAACCTTCTGATCCGTAGTCAGATGCTCTATCCAGTTGAGCTACGGGCGCCTGGGAAGCGGTTAATTTGCGGAGGAGAGGGGAAGCGTCAAATCGCGAGGCGCCGACCACCGGGGGGTTTTCGTTCTCATATCATGCTCACGTTTGTGATTCGTCAGAAAGTGCTCAACTTTCCTACAGATTAATGGGCGCTCCACCGTCCGATCTGCCGGCAAAGTTGGAATCTTCGATAGCAAAGAGAACTGAACCTTGTTAAAGCCAAGTATAACAATTGGCCTGTTTCTACTGCACCGTAAGGGTGAGGTCGTTGCCAGTGCCGCCGCGGTAGTTCGCTTTGAAAGTGTTGCCGCCGCTGCTGAAGGTCGTCCCATCCGCCAGGTTAGCGAAGGTGCCGCTGATTGGGTTAGCTGAGATATTGTTGATCGCAGTGAAGACCGCGCCTGGTGTCAATGCTCCCGTGGTTCTATCCACAAATTCAAAGGTGACGCCGCTGTGAATGATAACTCCCAGAGCGTTGACCTTTCCCACCGCGGGAGTAGTCCGGACTAAGACACATTCATAAGTCGAGAGCGGGTTAAACGTCAGGCTGTTATTGATAGTAAGACTGGCTGCGGTTCCCGCCGTGCCGGGCAATAGAACAGCTCCGGCGGCAACCCCATTGCCGACATTGACGGCGCCGACAATCGTCCCAGCGCCGCCAAAGAAACCGCCATTGATTTGCACCGGCCCAATGCCCGTGCCCGATCCGCCCTGGTTATTCACTGTTAGATGCCCGCGTGTAATGATGGTGCCTCCGGTGTAGGTATTTCTGCGAGCGAGAACGAGCTCTCCTGTGCCAGTCTTCGCCAGCGAGCCGCCGATGCCGCCATTGGCTCCGCCATCCTGGATCGAGCCCGAGAAGTTCGTGTTCTGATTATTGCTGCCGACCGTCAGTTTCCTACTACCAAGGAAAACACGGCCGTTACCTTCCAGCGAACCGACAGTCATCCCGGGAGCGGCGTGGCCGCTGATGTCCAAGCTGCCGTTCCCGAAAGCCTCCACGCGGGCAGTGCCGCCTCTGGAAGCATCGACAAAGTGAATCAAACCGCCCGGGGCTCCGCCGCTCCCGCCATTCGCTATGAGGGTGGCGTTGCCTGCGTTGGCACGGAAAAGAGTCTCGGCGTTGAACGCTCCGCTGACCGCACCGCCGTTAGTGGTAATCAAGGCGTTGCCAGCAGTCGAGCCTGTGTCGAATACGATGGTCGCGCCACCTGCACCGCTAACTTTGCCACCTTCGTTGATAAAAGTCGCATCGCCAGCTGTCGAAGTGTTGAGGAATGTCAATTCGCCGTCATTGCTGAAGGTGGCATTGCCAGCGCTCGAGCTACCTGCAAAAACGATAGCTCCCGTGTTTGTAAACGAAGTTAAACTTCCCGCCGTCGCGCTGTTCGTGAAGGTGATCTGTCCCGGGCCGGGTGTGAAATTCTGCACGATCCCCGAATTGTTAGTGATGCCTTTGCCGCTGATCGTCACCGTCGGCGCCTGGTTGATGAATGTGAATGGACTCGCGCCGGCATTGAACACGATACCGTTCACCTCGGTATCGGCTGCGAAGAACACGCTCCTTATATTGGAGAATGCGAACGTTGCGGTGTCAGCCGCCCCGTTAGGAACAGTAGCAGGGGTCCAGTTCGCCGCCGTATTCCACGTCCCGGAGCCAGGATTCGCCTTCCAAGTGGCGCTCCCTGCGAAAGCCGCGGTTGCTGCGAAGAATATGAGCACGCCAACTCCCTGGAGCGCACTCCCCCTGGACAGTCTTGGAACAGCTGGCGGAGGGGAGGCGAGAGGGATGGTTTTCATCACGAGGGTTGTTAGGCATTTCAGGTTCATGGCCGGTGAATCCAATGAGATTTCTTATGGACGCGACCTATGGCAAAGGTTGAGGCTCGCCATAAATAAAATCATCCATCACCACGACATCATGGTTGGGTGTTTTTAGGATCCTGTTGCCCGAGGTAATTCGCACGAGGAAGACGCTAGGTGTATCAAATGTGACTCCCAAGAACGAAAGGCTTCCGCGCCTGGTAGATCCGGGCAATACGTTCTGGCTGAACAGCAGGTTCCCGTTAACATCGAAGTATTCGATCAGCGTGCTATCATCAGAATTCACGTCGGTGAAGACAGCGCCGAACCCCTTGACCGTCGCCGCCTCTGTCGTTCCAGGTTTAAAGAAGAGTGTTTCCGTAATGTTGCTGCCCAAGGCGGTGAAGAGCCTCTGGGGACTAAACGTGCTAAACAGCTCGGGATAGACAGGGTGGATATTTCCAAATCTGACCGGAGTGTTTGTTGGATTGCTACTATTGGCGCTCACCTGGAACCCTGTTCCTAGAGTGAAGAATACGGCTCCACGCGGCGAGTTGCTGTTGAAGAAATTTGCCGGGAGCAGGTTCGGCGCGGAGAATTGATCTGGAACCCCGTCCCAGTTGATTTCACGGCGGCCACTGCCAAATGTGCCGCCTATTCCGTTATTCGTTCCCAGAGAAGCCCTGAAGGCATCCACCGCTGTCTGGATATCTGCTGGAGTTTTACCAGACGCTTCAAACACCTGCGGAGCAGCTGAAGCAGTTACTGGGTTGAAAATGAATGTTAAACCACAGCTGGCGATTGCCAGCGAGAGCCAATGTTTTTTCATAAAGGAGTTTTTTAAATCAGTTGTTTTCATAATTTTCTTTTCAGGTTGTGACATCTGTCCGGCGCGTCTGTTTTTCGCGCCGGGATAAATGTGCTTCTACCTCCTAAAGCGGAAAGGCCGCCTGAAACCCGCCACGACTGTTTAGTTTTTTCTGGGCGCCGTCGCGTGGTGCTGTAAAAAGCCCTCGAACGTGTTAGAGATTGCAGCGTCGAAATGCTACGAAGTAAGTCTCCGATATCGCAGGAAGTACGTGATTAGGCCAGTCTTGGATTGGCGAAAATTTGTCGACGGTTTCTTAAGGGGCGCCCTAATCGAGTCAGCGGTAGACAAAGAAGAGCGCCACATCCGACGACCTCTTCAACTTTTGTTCGATGGTCCGGCGGCCAGTAGCTGTTCTTAGAAACCGATGGTTATAATGCGACTTCCCCAGAGCGAACTGCTGTTGATTTTTTCGTTCACCAGCCAGGCCGTGGCTTCGTTCGAGGGATCAAGCGTCACCGCCGAGTAGTCACCCCAGCGCTGGATGCCGAAACCCGGGTCGAAGTTGCCGGTCAAGAACCTGGTGCTGGTGAAACCAGCCGTCCCGGACGTGATTTGGGCATCGGCGCTCAACTTGCCCGATAAGCGCACCTGCGCGTTGACTCCTACACGCGCATCGGTCGACGTCCAGGTCACAAAAGAGTTACCTGCAGTGTTGGCCGTGATGGATGCGTTGAAGTCATCCGACGTCCCACTCGCGTGGTAGAATCCGCTCTGCTTGAGAGCGTTGTTCGCGGTGTTGATACGGTAGAAAAACGGCGAGGGAAACCCAAAATGGTTGATGGTGTGGGTCTGCCAGAGGTCAGTCCCGTTCTGAGTGCTCGCGTTCACAAACCTCGAATCCGAGGTGTCTATTACTTGGGCCGTTCCCGATTGATGGGCGTTTGGCGGGACGTCGTAGAAAGGTACCGTCACAGTGGACGGGACGAGACGGGTCGATCCGGGGTGGCTTGTGTTCGTCGCGGTGAACTTAGTAAGTGTCGTCCCAGATGGCGGTGCCGCGATCAGGAAGGTCGAAGCATTCTGGTCGAGAACGATCGGCGGCGCCAGCGTTGCAGCCAAGCCGGTGAAAATTGGAACTGAAAAGCTCAGACCGTTGTAGAGCCGCGCTTTGGCAATCGAGAAGAAGTCAGCGCCGGAGAACCCGCCCGCTGCCGGGAAGATATTCGCGGTAAAGAGCACCGCGTCCTGATCTATACCGAGCTGCGGAAAATCGTAAAAATCGTTATTATCAAAGAAGTCTACATCGATATTGTAAATGAAGAATGGGCCTGTGGGATCGCTGGTTTTCGAGACACCGATGAACAAACGCTGCACTGTTGTCGACTCTGGGAAGGCGTCAGCGGTCACGATCCAGCGCTGCCAAGTTTGATCATAGACCACGCGTGGATCGAATAGCGTCTCGACGGTGTAGCTAAAAAACGTCGCTAGCGTCACGCTTTTCAACAGAGCATGGGGCGAAGCCTTCGAGAAGACGTCGAAATGACTGTTGGTCACCTCGACGAAATGATCGACGCCAATCGCGCCATGTGTGTCGGGCGGGAAAAAACCGTCGGTCTCACTGTGACCATTGAAGTTGTTGGTTTTGATCACCGGAGGGCCCAGCGGCGTCGGCGCGAGCGGGAACGGCTTGTTAAGGCCAGGAGCGTAGGCGCTGTTCGCCTGTTGTTTAGCGGCGGCATAAGCGTTCTCGCCCATGGTGGACCGGAATGGCATCGCAAAAGGAGCGAGCGGTTGCGCCATGACAAAGTTGGGCTGCGCATCCACTTCCTGCGGGGCGCCCACATCAAGTATCAGCGCGGGGCGGAGGGGTTGTTGCGCAGAGGCGGTGCCCAAAGTGATCAATATCAAGCCGTAGCCGAAAATGGCCGCGAACCAATGTAGAGTTGTTATGTTTTTTGTTTTCATTTTTTTGTCGGAGGCTGGGTTTTGAACCGCATTGACTGCAATCCATCGGTGCCGCTCGCTGGAGGGGAGCGCCGATCAGGGCGCGTCCCACTCCACGCGAGTGCAGTGTTACGGGAGTGGCGCGCCAGGGAGAAAATTCTTCGACGACATCGCCGCAACTCCGGACTGACCGTCGCCGTCAAAGTGTCCGGGAGCCGAACCGGGTACGCAATCTTCATCATCCGCCGGATCGGCGAACCAGAAGACAATATGGTTCAGATCCGTACGGATCCCGGTGATGTTGTTAAACGCGAAGGCCTCATCGATGATGGCATCTACACGGACATGCCCTCTGCCCGCCGCATTCGTGGTGAAGTCCGCGATATACTGAACCGCGCCGAAGGGAGGCACCGGCATTTCGGTCAGGAAGACCGCAAAGGTCGTATTGGGCCGCAGGCCCTCGGCATGTAAATCCAGCGTGTCCAGACCGCGAACGTCCTCCCTCGGAAAAACGGTAACGGTCGCCGCCGCGTTCGGCAGGCAGGCTATGATGGGATCTGAAGCTGGTACCAGGTTGAACCTGGACGGCCTTAGGCCCTGTGCATGTGCAGTCTGGCTAACTGGAAGTAGCGTCGACAGCATGCCAAAGGCGGCTATGACGATCGAACGAAATGGCAGCTTCATCGTTGTGTGCTTTTCTCTGCAAACAGCCGAAGGCTGATGATTGTTTGAGTTGGTTACTATGTTTAATTTGCATAGGTTTTCTTGTTTAAGGTTTGTTTTCTGTTTTTGGTTTTTCCGGCGCGTGTTTCTCGAACCGGGTTCTATCTGTTAAAGCGGAAATCCCAACTGGAACCCGCCACGACTGCGGAGTCTTTTTTCAAACGCCTCGCGCCGTGCTGTAAAAAGCCCTCGAACGTGTTAGAGTTTGCAGCGTCGAGTAGCCTGTATGACGACGCCATCGATCGCGCAGCAACAGGTTACCCAACTGCTCGGCGACTGGAGCGGAGGAGACAAGGGAGCGCTGGAGAAGTTATTCCCGTTGGTGCAGCCCGAATTGCACCGGCTGGCTCACCATTACATGAGCCGGGAGCGCGCCGGCCACACTCTGCAAACTACCGCGATTCTCAACGAAGCCTACCTGCGGCTGGTCGATAATACGAAGCCGGTCTGGCAAGGCCGAACCCACTTTGTCGCGGCGGCCGCGCAGTTGATGCGGCGCATCATGGTTGACCATGCGCGTGAACGCCAGTCACTCAAGCGCGGCGGCGGCGCGCTGAGAGTAACATTGGATGAAGCTGCGTGGGTGACGGAAACGCGATCGGAGGAATTACTCGCCCTCGATGAAGCGTTAGATCGGTTGGCCGTGCAGGACCCGCGTAAAAGTCAGATTGTTGAACTGCGCTACTTCGGTGGTTTGACGGTCCAAGAGACGGCTGAATTCCTGAAACTCTCTCAGCGGTCAGTGGAGCGCGAGTGGACCATGGCCAAGGCCTGGCTTTACCGGGCGCTCAGCGGGGAAGAAACCTGATGAAGGCTGAGCGCTGGAAACAGGTCACCGATCTTTTCCAGTCAGCCGTCGAACGTGCGCCCGAGAGGCGGGCCGCATTTCTTGATGAGGCTTGCCATGGTGACGAAGGCCTGCGGCGCGAGGTAGGATCTTTACTGACGTCTTATGAGCGGGCGGAGAATTTTATTGAAGTACCGGCCTTCGAAGTCGCCCCCGAGCTTGTGACTAACGACAGAGCCGGCGCATTGGTTGGAAAATTGATTGGTCACTACCGGATTGAGTCACTCATCGGCGTAGGCGGAATGGGCGAAGTTTTTCTCGCGCGGGACGAGCAACTTGGGCGCAAAGCCGCACTCAAGCTTCTCCCAGAGCACCTGACGGCGGACGAAGCCCAACTGAGCCGGTTCAAAGCGGAGGCCCGGAGTGCCTCGGCCTTAAATCATCCGAACATTCTGACCGTTTACGAAATCGGCTCCGAGGGAAACGTGCGATTTATCGCGACGGAGTTCATTGAAGGCGTGACGCTGCGGGCATTGCTCGATGACGAAAAAATGAATTTGCGCACCGCGCTGGAAATTGCGGTGCAAGTAGCCTCGGCGTTGACGGCCGCACACGAGGCCGGCGTCGTTCACCGCGACATTAAGCCCGAGAACATCATGCTCCGACCAGATGGATACGTAAAAGTGCTGGACTTTGGGATTGCCAAACTAACCGAAGAGGGGCCGGCGCGGGAACATCATGAACTAGCAACGACGTCCGGGCTGCAAACGCGACCCGGTTTGGTATTGGGTACGGGGCGCTATATGTCTCCGGAACAAGCGCGCGGCCAGAAGGTAGACGCACGTTCTGATATCTGGAGCCTTGGCGTGGTCCTCTACGAAATGGTGGTAGGGATTCCGCCATTCCTGGGCGAGACGCCGAGCGACTGCATCGCATCCATCCTGACAAAGGAGCTACCACCATTATCTGGCGTGTTGCCCGATGTTCCGCTCAAACTCGAAGAGATTCTGCAAAAGGCCTTGCGCAAAGATAGAGACGAGCGTTACCAGACGGCCAGGGAACTGCTTGGCGATCTCCATACTCTCAAGGGCGAACTGGAATTGGCAGGTCCCGCCCGTGCCGGAGTTATCGTCCGCCAAATCAAACGTCACAAACGGGGCGTGTTACTGATGTTGGCAGCGGCGATCCTTGCGGCTGGGGCGTTTGCCTACGCATTTTTCTTCGTCGCTTCGCCACCACCACCGAATGAAAAATCCATCGCCGTGTTGCCGTTTGAGAACTTAAGCGAGGAAAAATCCAGTGCCTACTTTGCGGATGGAATCCAAGACGAAATTCTGACCCGGCTTTCAAAGATCGCGGATCTCAAAGTGATCTCGCGTACGTCGACGCAGCGTTACAAGCACACGTCTCAGAGTCCCTCCCAGATTGCGCACCAACTCGGCGTCGCCAATCTCCTGGAAGGTAGCGTCCAGAAAACAAATGATCAGGTGCGCGTCAATGTGCAATTGATCACAGCCGCGAATGATACGCATCTCTGGGCCGAGACATATGATCGGGAATTGACGGACATCTTCGTGGTTGAAAGCGACATCGCGACAACCATTGCAAAGACGTTGCAGGCGAGATTGACCGGTGCCGAAGAGGCGGCAATTGCGAAACGTCCCACTGCAAATCGGGAAGTATATGAACTTTGCTTAAAAGGCCGCTTTTTCTGGAACAAGCGCACCGCCGCAGACCTTCGGAAGGCGATCGAATATTTCAATCAAGCGCTTGATAAAGATCCAAGTTACGCCCCCGCTTATGCCGGGCTGACCGATGCTTATCTGATTTTGAGTCAGTACGGAGCTGCATCTCCTGCGGATTCTTTTCCCCAAGCGATAGCGGCCGCGAAAAAGGCGATCGAACTCGACGACACGCTAGCCGAAGCACACACCTCGCTTGCTTGCTCTCTCGCCTACTACGATTTCGACTTCGAGCAATCAGTCAAAGAATTTGAGCGCGCCATCCAGTTAAACCCGAATTACGCCACCGCTCATCATTGGCTTTCGAATGGGGTTTTGTCGGCGCTTGGGCGATTCGAGCGCGCCATCACTGAGGGCAAACGCGCGGTCGAGTTGGACCCGCTCTCGTTAGTCATCAACGCCGACCTCGGCCAAGACTTTTTTTATGCGCGCCGCTACGATGAAGCCATCGCCCACTTGCGCAAAACGATCGAAATGGATCCTCGCTTTTATTTTGCTCACTGGGTCTTGGGCACAGCATTGCAATTGAAAGGCCAACTTAGCGACGCTATAGCCGAATATAGCAAGGCAGTCGAGCTCAACGACGATCCATCCGTTCTCGCGTTGCTTGGGCAAGCGTACGCGCGGGCAGGACAGCGGGATGAAGCGCAAAAAATCCTGGTGCGCTTAAGTGGAGAGGCCAGGTCCCGTTACGTCCAAGCCTACAGTTTTGTGTTAATGTATCTCGCCTTGGGCGACAAAGAGCGCGCGATTGACGAGATGGAACGAGGGTATCGCGAGCGCGACGCCAACGTCGCTCAGATTAAAACCGATCCAATGCTTGATGATCTCCGCGGCAACCAGCGCTTCGAAGCGCTCGTTAACCAGATTATTCCTGCCAATGTGAGATAAAAGCTGGCAGCAGACAGTGGATCGACGGAAGTCGACGCGAAATCTTTCGTAGTACGGGCACAAAGGAGCTAGCCGCCGCAAAACGAATCGCCGCTCAAATCATCGAATCATTCCGGAACGACGCTGGACGCGCTCGATCGCGACGTGCCGACCACCGGGGCTTTTTCGCAGCGATGTCGCTTCACGCTCCACTTCCTCCAGGAATTGCTGCGCGATCGGCGAGAGCTTTCCCGTCCAGGCAGCGCCAATCATGACCTTGGGGAAGTTCTGCAATTTCAGAGCGCGAATACCTTTAGGTGGTTTGAAGCCCGGCGTGCTAATGGTTAATCCGATTCCGTAGCCGTGCCCAACATAACATTCGATCAGTCGTGTCGAATTTACTTCGATCCCAGGAAACCATTCGACACCCAGTTGCTGCAATCCTTCCTGAAAATGAAGCGAGACCGGATCGCCCCGCCGAAACGTAATCAGCGTTTCCTCAATTTTATCGCGACCCCAGAGTTCCTCGGCGCGAGTGAGCCGCTGGGTATTTTTCACGAGCAGGATCAGCGGCAATTCCAGCAGAGCACGTGAACGAACTGCGGTCGCTTTCTTTCGCTCAAGTACGGTAATAGCGATATCGATTTCGCCCGCCTGTAAAAGTCGTTCGGCTTCGATGCGCGCCGCCTCGTGAAGGCTCAAACGAAACGATGGAAAATGTTTTCGGACTCGCCGAAAAATTTCAGGGAGATAATCGTAGAGCACAATCGCGGGCGCGGCGACGCGGAGGTGATGGGCCGAGCCGCCCCGAATTGCCTCGCCAACACGATCAATCTTGTCGAAAAAAGGACGAATGAATTCGAACAACTCCTTGCCTGCAGGGAGGAGGGCGAACGGACGGCGATTGAATAGCTTGGTGCCGAGAGATTCTTCGAGGCGCGCAATCTGTCCACTGACCGCGGGTTGCTGGATACCGTACGGCATATTGCGGACGGCGGGCACAATTCCTCCGTGGCGGGCGACGTAATAGAAGAGCTCGAGATGATGAATATTCATGATCGAGTAATTCGATGTTTACCGGCGAATTTATCGATTCAGGAATACATCGCACGTAACGGATACTAACAAGATATCTTATGGGCGGTTTCATTCTGCTGCTTTTGATTGTTATCGTAGTGGTGTTTGTCGTCCCCGCGGTTGCGCTGGCCAAGGCGAGTCAGGCGCTGCGGGCAATCGAACAACTTCGAGAGCGGCTACGCATGTTGGAAACGCGCCCGCAAGCACCGCGTGAAGGTGCGCCAGCAGAACCGCCCACAGTAATCACGGAACCGCCACCGCCCGAGCCAATCATCCCACCAGTTTCAGTTCCGCCACCTCTGCCTGTCTCGGTAATTCCGCCGATACCGAAGGTGGAACCGGTGGCGGCGGTTGAAGAAATGCGTTTTGAAACCGCTGCACCGCCGTCGCGCAAAATCGATTGGGAACAATTCATGGGCGCGAAAATGTTCGCGTGGGTCGGCGGGTTCGCCTTGTTCCTTGGCGTTGCCTTTTTCGTAAAATATTCGTTCGAGCGCAACCTGATTCCGCCAGAGCTGCGAGTCGCGATCGGATTTCTCGCCGGGATTGCGCTTGTCGGCGGCGGCGTGTTGTTGAAGCGCAAAGAGAACGTCATCACTGCGCAAACATTGTGCGCGACCGGCATTCTCATTCTTTACGCCGTCACTTTCGCCTGCCGAGCGTTCTATCACTTCCCCTTCTTTGGACTGATCCCAACGTTCGCACTGATGGTACTAATTACGACCGCAGCCTTTCTCCTGGCGGTACGAATGAATGCGCTGGTGATTGCGGTCCTCGGAATCGCAGGAGGTTTTCTGACCCCCGTCCTTCTCTCCACCGGGCAAGATAATCCGCTGGGATTGTTCGGATACATTGCCTTGCTTGACATCGGCCTGCTGGCCGTTGCCCGCCGCAAAGACTGGACTTCGCTGCCAATCCTCGGCGCGGTCGGCACCGTGCTCATGCAAATCGCGTGGGTGGGTAATTTCTTTCTGCACGAACATTACTTCACCGGAAACAAAACGTTGATTCCGATGGCGGTGTTTCTCGCGTTCGAAATTCTGTTTCTGACTGCCGCCGTCGCAACCAAACGCGCGGGGAAATTGGACAATGCAATCTCGGGCGCTGCGCTTGGCGTGGGCGCAATCGCGATGTGCTGGGCCTTCTACTTTTTCTCATTCACCAGCATCGGGAATCGGGCGGGATTGATTCTGAGTTATCTTTTTCTAGTCGACCTGGGACTGCTTGGGCTGGTTCTGGCGAAGGAACATTTCAACCGTCTCGTCGCCGTCGTCGGTCTCGTTGTCTTCTTCTTTCTCGGGCTTTGGACCAATGATTATCTGACCGCGCACAATCTTTCCGTTGCCCTTGGCGCTTATTTCGTCTTCGCGCTGCTGCATTCGTCGCTTCCAATCGTCATGCAAAGACTAGGCAAAGCGACGCCGTCGTGGTCGGCGCATTTGTTTCCGGCTGCGACCTTGCTCCTGGTGCTGTTGCCGATATTCAAATTGGTCACCGATTCGTTCCTGATTTGGCCGCTGGTGTTATGTGTCGACATCATTGCGCTATTGGCAGCTGCCCTCACGGGAATGCTCGCGACCGTGGCTATTGTCCTGATCCTCACGCTGGTCACGCTCGGCGCCTGGATTTTGCGAATGCCGCCGGGACTCGGCGGTTTGCCAGCGTCTCTTTTCCTAATCGGTGGATTTTCGATTTTCTTTATCGCCGGAGCTACGCTGATGTCGCGGCGACTTCGGGAGAAACCGGGAGAAGTTGGAAACATTTTCGGTGGACTGAGCGTGCCCGCGAACTTCGCCGTCCAACTTCCCACTCTGGCCGCGACGCTCCCGTTTCTGTTGCTGATCATGGCAACGCTGCGTGTGCCGCTGTCGAATCCGTCGCCAGTCTTCGGCCTCGCACTCCTCTTGGTGGTGTTCTTGCTCGGGCTAACGAAAATATTTTCGCTCGATCTACTCGCCTGCGTCGCACTCGGGTCCACGATTCTGCTCGAGCACGTCTGGCATTTCGCTCATTTCCAGAAAGAAAAAGCGAACCTTCCATTTCTTTGGTATCTCGGGTTCGCAGCGGTTTTCACCGTTTTCCCATTTATTTTTCATCGGCAGTTCGCTCGCAAGAGCACGGTGTGGGCGAGCGCGGCGCTGGCTGCGCCGTTGCATTTTTATCTGGTTTACGAGGTGGTTCGTATCACGCATCCGCACAGCGGAATGCTTGGTCTGGTTCCAGCAGCCTTTGCGATTCCATCGCTGCTCGGGTTGGTCGCATTACTCCGGCTGACTGCGCAGGAAAGTCCGGGACGTAACGCACAACTCGCCCTCTTTGGCGGTGCGGCGTTGTTTTTCATCACCTTGATTTTTCCGATCCAGTTCGATCGGCAATGGATCACTCTCGGTTGGGCACTGGAAGGCGCCGCCTTGTGCTGGCTGTTTCATCGCGTGCCGCATCCCGGTTTGCGCATCGCCGGAGTCGGGCTCCTGCTGGTTTGCTTCGCGCGACTGGTTTGTAATCCGACGGTGCTCGCTTATCACGCGCGCGCAGCCACGCCGATCTTCAACTGGTACCTTTACACTTATGGAATCGTTGCCATTTCCTTCATGGTCGCAGCGAGATTGCTGGCGCCACCACGGAACCTGGTGCTGAATCAAAATGCTCCGCCGTTACTCAATTCGTGCGGAGCCATTCTCGCCTTCGTCTTGTTGAACATTGAGATCGCCGATTACTTCACCAAGCCCGGCGCTTACGAGCTCACGTTTCAGTTCAGCGGCAACTTCGCGCGCGACATGAGTTACAGCATTGCCTGGGCACTCTTCGCTTTGCTCCTGTTGATCGTCGGAATCCGCAAACGCACCCGCGGCGCGCGCTACGCCGGTCTTGTCTTGCTTTGCGTGGTCCTGTTGAAGCTTTTCTTCCACGATCTGTCGCAGCTCCAGCAACTTTATCGTATCGCCGCCCTCATCGTCGTCGCGATCATCGCGATTGTCGCCTCGTTCCTCTACCAGCGTTTCCTGAGCCAACCGCAGAAACAATGAAACTCTGCGTTGTTTTAGTGCCGATCATTTTTTGGACGGGTGCAGCGTGCGCGCTCACGCCCAATCAATGGCAATATCGTCAATCCATTGACGTGCCGGTGACGGGATTGGTGCAGATAAATCTGCCGCTGGAAACATCAAATATCGCGCGACCGGATTTAAGCGATCTACGCATTATCGATTCTACCGAGAAGGAAATTCCGTTTTTGATCGATCAACCGATGCCGCGGCCGGAATCGAGCGTGCCGGTGAAGGATCTTCGTGTTGAAATTGTTTCCGCCGAGACGCGATTGCTGATCACAACCGGCAGCGACTTGACCATCGCGGGTGTCATGCTGGAGACGCCTGCCAGCGCAAATTTCATCAAAGCGGCGCGGGTGGAAGGATCGAATGATCAAAAGGACTGGCGAATGTTAACATCAGGCGCTCCGCTTTTTCGCATGGGCAACGGCGCGGCTAATCTTCGCGTCGCGTTTTCCGAAGGCAGATGGCAGTTTCTGCGCATCGTTGTCGACGATAACCGGACGCCGCCGGTTCCATGGACAAGCGCACGATTAATCGTGGCCGGATCGCCCGCGCCATCTGAACCAGTCTCAGTCACGATCAAATCGCGTGACGAAAATCCGGGGATGACGCGGCTCGGGATTGACCTCGGCGCTGCGAATCTGCGGATCGCGTCAATTCGGATCGGCACCTCCGAGCCGGTTTTCACCCGCACTGTAACAGTGGCAGCACCGGAATTGTCAGCACAGAATTTGCAAGAAGAGATTTTGAGCAGCGCGGTCTTATATCGCGTGGATCTAAACGGAAAAGTCGAAGCTCACCTTGATCTACCGATCGATAAACAGATTTTCGGACGAGAGCTGGTCCTCTTGATCGACAACGGCGATAGTCCGCCGCTGCTCGTTTCCGAGGTTCGCGCGGACCGGCGCATAACGCGTCTCATCTTTTTCGCGGCGACGCCGGGTGCGTACAGTCTGCTTTCAGGGAATAGTCAGTGTGAGTTGCCACGCTATGATCTGAGTCACCTGGGTGATCAATTGCGACGGGCTGGCACCACCCAGGGGCAGGTGAGCCTGCCGGCGCAGAATCCCGGCTACAATCCCGCAGCGAATCTCCCGCAGGATTTCGCCAATGGCGCAAAGATCGACGTCGCACCATGGAAATTCCGCAAACCAATTCAAATCGCGAAGCCGGGGGCACAACAAATCGAACTCGATCCGGATATCCTGGCTCGGGCGGCTCCGGATTTTCGTGATCTCCGAGTCGTTAGCGAAAACGCGCAGTTGCCATATTTGATCGAATGCACCTCGATCGAGCGGACTGTTCCCCTCAATGCCGGGATCGCGAATGATCCCAAACGTCCGACATTTTCGCGGTGGCAACTGAAATTGCCGCAAGCCGCATTACCGCTCAGACGCGTTTCTTGCGCTTCAACTTCTGCATTGTTTGAGCGAACATTTCGGTTCTGGGAAGAATTGACCGACGAACGCGGTGACCAATACCCACGTGAACTGGCGCAGGCCACATGGCGTCGAGTGCCGAATCAACCAGCCGGGCAGCTGGCCGTTTCTTTTGCGGCTCCGCCAAAGACCGACACGGTGTTAATAGAAACTGACAACGGCGATAATTCGCCGATCGAGCTACATGATTTTCGCGGATACTATCCGGTAACACGGATTATTTTCGCCTCGTCGAAATCCCAATCAATCGCGCTTTACTACGGCAACGAGGAAGCAGCTGCCCCGCGATACGATGCCAAGCTGATTGCCGCGCAATTGTTGCGCTCAGAGCGCACGCCAGCTGCACTCGGGTCCCAGGAAATTCTTAAATCGGAACGGGTGACAGAAACGCTGACCGGATCCGCGCGCTACATTTTTTGGGGAGTGCTCGGGATTGTTGTGATCGCGTTGCTAGTTCTGATTTCGCGGCTGTTACCGAAGACCACGTAACAGGAGGGCGACTTGCCGGAGACAACTGTGCGCTTAATTTATCGTTCCGTGCGTAGAAACATTCGCAACCGGACGTATCGAGCTGGGTTATCTAGACGGCTAGCAATAACCCAGGGCCACAAATCCAAACAGCCTAAATCCGGCGGCACTTCTAACTACGCGGTCGCATTCTCCGCAAAATCCGGTGATCTTCGCCCGTGACTGTTTTCCTGGGCTGCGGTTTCGTCGCGAAATATCGCGAGGGCGGGGGAGTCTTTTCCGTACCATTGCAATGGATGCTCGGTTTGAAGCGACTCCAACTCGACGCTGTTTGGCTGGAAGTTCTTCCCGGCAGCGGTAACGAAACAGCAGACCGGGCTGCGATAAAGAGTTTTGCGGCGCAACTCCGGTTTTATGGACTCGCCGAAAATTATTGTCTGTTATATCAACCGCAAGCCGGCGATGCCCAGGATCTCGACGAGATGCGGTGCTTTGGCCTCCCAGAAACCGATTTGCGCGAACGGCTGGCCCGCCCAAATACGCTGCTGAATCTCAGTTACTCGGTCCACCCGCCGCTCCTCCTGCAATTCGAACGCCGAATCTTTTGCGACCTCGACCCGAGTGAAATTTTTTACTGGATGACAAAGATGGAAATGGGCCAGTCGTATCATCACGAATTTTGGACCATCGGTTTGAATGCGGGGAGATCGGATTGTTCCTTGCCGCGATCGCAGATCAGGTGGCAAACATTTTTCCCATTGGTGGATACGGAGTTCATTCAACCGCAGCGCCAGCCGACGCACTTCAAGTTCACCACCATTGGACAATGGTATTGGGGCGGCGCCGTCGAGGTCAACGGCGAGTTTCCTGATCTTTCAAAGAAAGTGGCCTTTGAGAAATATCTCGATCTGCCTGTGCGAATGAAGAAGACGCGATTCGAGCTGGCGATGAATCTCGACGATCCCGAGCGAGTGCGCCTGAGCGAGCGCGGCTGGCATGTGGTCGATCCGCATCGAGTGGCGAAAACTGCGGCGCGGTATCGACATTATCTTGCCTCCGCCGCCGCGGAATTCACTGCGATTAAAGGCGTTGATGTGGCGTGGCAGACAGGTTGGATAAGCGACCGCGCCGCCACGTTTTTGGCGATGGGACGTCCTGTCGTTACCGAGGATACCGGAGCGGCAAAATATCTTCCAAAGGAAAGCGGTTTTCGCTTCGTCAATGATTTGGAATCGGCCAGCGCGGCAGTGAACGAAGTGATCGCAGATTGGCCGGCGCTTTCCCGGCAATCGCGGGCTGTCGCGGTAGAACTCTTTGATTCGGAAAGGAATCTGCGCAAAATCCTCGGCCTGCCTCGACCGCAGGCCTGATTTTGAACCGGCAATAATCGCCGTTTGCAAAACAAATTTCGGGTGTTACTCGTTCTGCCGATATGGCGGATTTGATCAAAGCCGATGAAGCAAAAATTCGATTGAAAAAGGTCCCCGAGTGGGAGCTGGAGAAAAAGCACATCGAGCGCACGTTCGAGTTCGACGATTTTACCGACGCGATCGATTTTGTGAACGCCGTCGCCGAAGTGGCAGAGGAAGAAGAGCACCATCCTGATATCGACATTCGATTTAACAAGGTGCGACTGGTGCTGACGACCCATAGCAAAGGCGGCCTGACTGATCTCGACTTTGGGCTGGCGGAGCGGATCGATACCCTCTCGGAGTAGTTTGACGTCGACCCGGCAGTTGGTCGCGGCGATCATCACGGCGTTACTCGCGCTGGCAGTCTGGAAATTTATCGACTGGCGAATGACACCGCCGCCCCCGCCAAACAGGATCGCCACTCCAACGGCGGCACCGTAACGTGGGATGGAGGTTAGGCTTCCAGCCTGACTCGGTCGACAAGCTTCCAGCTCGTTGCGGTTCCGACGCGTCCAAGCTTGAAAGCTTTCGAGGTTGGCCCCAGAGCCGGGGCGGCTGTGCTACGAATAGCTCGCGGCCGGCGAGCGCCCTTCGTCTGCGTCGATGAAAGCGAACATCGTATCGATCTCGGGACGGCCAGCCATGCCCGCTTCCTTTTTTCGGCGTTTCAAGGTCTCGGTGATTTCGTCGTTCCAACCCCGCTTCCGCATGAATTCGTTCCAGATGTAAATCTCGGTATCGGTCGGACGTTGACCCTTATCGAAACACCACCACAGAATTTCCTCGTCGGTCCCGCCTTCCCGTACTCGTCTGATTACATCGTGGTACTGCACATGCAGAAATTTGATGCAGAACTCATCGAAACCCCGGCCCAGATTTGCCTGGTAATCGGTGGGTAGTTCGTTTTTGTCGTGTAATCGAATTTTGTCGAGCATGCGTCCGAAATAGACGATCCCGCCAATCTTGTCCGATGGGCTGCGAATGCCCAGTTGATTCATCGCCTATCTACTTTAAGGATTCGAGGAACACCCTCAAGTTTCTATTACGCCATTTACCCGCGCCCACCAGCCCGTAGTGTGCGCTATCCTCAGCATACAACTTTTTTCAAAAATCCTCTAAAGATAGCGGATACTGCAGCGCCAACCCACTAAAGCGCTACGAATCGGCCGGGGGACCATAGAGGGCCTGATCCAATTCTCGTTGGCTAAGGTAAAAAATCAGGATCGAATTTCCCACGTTCGCGATCGGGTCGCGGTGGCGAAGGTACGCGCACAGGCGGGCAAAACGCAGGCGTTGCAAATCTTCATTATGTGTCGGCGATTCATTATGAGCTAAGTCGGATTCATGGATCGATCGGACCAGCGCCCGGTGATAATCCGCCTCGTATTCGCGTGTCCATTTTCCGTGTTGAAGGGAATAGACCTGTTGAAGTGCTGTCGCGCTGATACAGTAGGTTCCGGGCTTCAGCGGCGCTAATTTCGGGGCGGAACGATCGCAGGGCAATGATGTCGCCTGAATTCCATACCACTCAGGCAAAGCTGTACCGAAATAGGCAAGATACAGGTGGCCAGTGCCGAACCGGTCCGGATTCTGAGCAAGCCAACTTGTCAGGGCTGGAAGATCCTGACCCCAGTCGAGCGAGCTATCGACCAGATGTTTGTACCCCTTCTTCGGTCCACCGGCGACCTGGTTAAAATAGGCGAGGTAATCCGGGCGCACGAAAGATGATTCCGCAATTTGCCAGCAGAGCATAACGCCGGCGAAAACCGTCATAATTGATCTTGTGCGAAAGAAATACGCGCACGCTCCACATGCGATGAAAAGAGCGGGATAAATCGGCAGCAAATGACGATGCCCGATATTCAAGTGACTCGTTAAAGAAAAGGCCGCGTAAACCAGAATCAGCGTCCAAATCGGCGAGAGTTTGGCGAGATCGCGAGCGATGGTTTTGACGCTTCCGTCCTTCCACGCATTTCTCCAACGCAAAAACCCGGCAATGCCGACCGCCATCAACAGCAGCAGGACGGGGATCGGAGTTTTGTAGAGAAACGCCCGCGGAAAGAACGAGCTGAAACCGGTGTTACTCCATTCGCCATCGAGGAACGCGGGCCGATACATCGCGCTTTTGTTGGTGAAGGCGAACCCATAGAGATAGGCTTCGGGAAGTAGTTTGTGATCGCGGGCGAACCCGACCATGTTTTCAAGCGCGGTGTGATCGCTTAGGCAAGCGTTCCAGCGCGCATTCCAAACCTCGCGCGCGGGTGTGTTTTGCGGGAAGGGCAAAGAGCGAAATGTAAAGGACGTCCAGATCGCAAGCACGACAACTGCAAGCAACGCAGCAGTCGCTCCACTGACGACAATTAGCTTTCGCCAGAACCCCGTGATTCTTTGCTCAAACGCCGAGACGCGAAGCGTAATGGGCTCACACGAAGCAAGCTGCACAGTCACCAAAATGCCGGCCACGAGAAGGAACGCCGCAGCCGACATCTTGGCGAGAAATAGGCCAGACCAGCTCAGTGCCGTGATCACAAACCAACGCGCGTTCAAGTAACGAAGCAGGCGTGAGTAGCTCCACGCGGCGGCGGTAAAGAAGAACGCTGCAGTGACATCCGAAGTAACAAGCGCAGAATGCGCGAGCAGGTTCGGATCAAAGACCGCAAGAAGCTCGGAGATTAATCCGCCCAACGGGCCAAATAGCCGATTCGAACAAAAGAAGATCAACAAACACAAACCGGCGCCAAGAACTGCCATCATGCTGCGCCCTTGCAGCACTACCCGGTCAGAATCATTGCCCCTGCGATATAGGAAAACCTCGCTGACCCGGCCAACGTCTCCCTGGTTCCACGCCGCATTTTCCGGAAATGCAGGGCGCGACCATAGGAGTGGAAGCGCCGCCCAGCGCGCGGGCCAATTCCCGTTTTCCGGATCAAGACGATAATCGTTCTTCAACCAATAGCTGTAGCCGGCGGTGAGATGGGTCGGTTCATCAAAGGTCGGGGATTTTTCCATTGCGGCTGTGATTGCAAGAGCCGCGTGCAGCATCGCCAGCAGGACAGCAATGATTCGGACGAGTGCCGTCTTTGTCGCGACCGTTTCGCCCAACCAGCCAAGTTCTTGCCGGTTGATGGCGAAAGATGGCGTTCGGGCGAGAGCCAGCTGCATGCTCTCCATCGAGCAGATGGCATGCTGGTTAGCGCTTGTTCGTGCTCCTTAATGAGGGATGTTCGCCTTGTGAATCGGGTGGTCGGCCTCGAAACGGAATATGGCGCTCTCGTCCATGATGCAGAGTTGTCGACCGAAGCCTGGCCGGCGCGCGTCAAGAATTACATTTTCAGGCAGGCGCGTGCTGGTGCGCTCGACCTGCATTATCGCGACTACGAAGAACCCCCCGGTAATGGCGGGTTCTTGTTAAATGGCGGCCGCCTTTATCTCGACATGGGCCACATTGAATACGCATCGCCGGAATGTGTGCGACTGCGGGACGCCGTCGTTTACGATCTCGCCGGTGACGCCTTACTGTTGAACGCGCTGCGCGAGATGCAGGCGTGCGATCGCGTTTCCTTTATCAAGAACAACATCGATCACTACACCGGCGCGACTTTCGGTTGTCACGAGAATTATTTGATGCGGCGTGAAACCCAGTTCACACCGCCGGTGTTGGGGACGCTGCTTTGCTTCCTCGCAACCCGCCAGATTTATACCGGCGCGGGACGCATCGGTCAGGCCCATCCGCTCGCTTTTGATTTCGATCTGCCGCCCAGCGCCACGCCTGTCCGTTTCCAGATCAGCCAGCGCGCCGATCACATCGTGAACGACATCTACCAGTGGGTGCAATTTAATCGCGCCATCATTAATGCCCGCGACGAACCTTTGGCCGATTATCGGAAGTTCCGACGCTTACATTTGTTGATTGGTGACTCGAACATGAGCCCTTTCGCGGCCGCATTGAAAGTGGGAACCACGGCATGCATCCTGACATTGCTGGAAGAAGACAAGTTCCCGCGCGGTTTGATTTTGCAGGATGCCGTGGTGGCGACACGCGAAGTTTCGCATCAACCCGATGGTCCATGGCTGGTGGAACTGGAAAACGGCAGGACGGCCGGGGCGCTCGACATCCAACGGCGTTTCCTCGATGCCGCGGCAAAATATTTGCAGGGGCGCGACGCCGAGATTGATTGGTTACTCGAGAGCTGGAGTTTCGTTCTCGATTCTTTCGCGACTAATTTGGACGCGCTCATCGGCGGCATCGATTGGCTCACGAAGCGATGGTTGCTGCAGAAGTTTGCCGAAGCTGAGTCCCTGGAGTGGGATGATCCATGGTTACTCAGTCTCGATCTGGAGTATCACAACATCGATCCATCACGGGGGCTCTTCTTTCAGGTAAAAGCGGGAAAGCGGATTACCGATTGGAACCAAAGTGTTCGGATTAAAAACGCGAGCTATCAGCCGCCGGCGAATTCCAGAGCTGCCGGTCGGTCACAGGCCGTCGCCTACTTTCGCGAGTCCGACATCCCCTACGTCATCAACTGGGATTCGATCGCCTCCGGACCGCAGGATATCCTGGTCATGAGCGATCCGTTCAGCACCTATACCAGCGAGGTGAGCGCTTTTTTAAAACGCTGAAGTCCAACTATTTCAGCCGCTGGAGCGCCGGGATGCCGTAGTTTTCGCGCAGGGTTGGTTCGTCGGCCTGGGCCTGGGCGGCGTCCAGCGGAATTACCTTTGGATCTTCCTCCGTCTCAATTCGATCGAAACCGTCGACGGGGTGTTTCACAGCTTCGGCCAAGTCATCAAGCGAGTGAATATCTTTGCCGTTCACTTTCGTAACCGTGAGGTACCCGAAGTCTTCGTAGCCGATAGTTCCGTTCACGGGAAGAATCTGGCTGAGAATGACAACACTACGATGCCCTTCGGGAAACAGTTCCCACTGAAAACGGTCTAGATAAACGAACCTTTGGGGCGCGTCCCTCAACCAGTTCGATCCCCATTCTCGCAGGTACTGCCGGGTTAACTCCTGAAAAATCAATCCACCTAGAATGTAATATTTTGGCGGTTCATCCCGCGAGTAGGGCGGGATGACGTATTCGTCCGGCGCGCGATGTTCCATCGTTACGTCGAGCTGCATCGGTTTGCCCTGACGATGAATTTTCAGCGGTACCTTGTCACCCGAATAAACACGCGTGGTCAGAAGGTTGGTGAAGTCAAGCTTCTTATAAATTGGATCAACGTAGTTGCCGTTCTGATCGAGATCGAAGTTGCCAATGGCCGTGATGATATCGCCTTCCTGTAGTCCTGCTTTCTCAACGGCCGTGCCCGGCTCAATGTCGGTAACATAAACGCCGCCTCCATTGCCGGTTTCGCCTGCATATTTGCGCAACTGCGGGTCGCGTGTTGGGAAATAATCGAATCCGACCGTAGGAAAGCCACTGTACTTGGGCTGGGCGGCATCCTTCAGGAAGTGCGCAATAACAGGAGCGGGAATTGCGTCCATTAATTGCGAGCGCGGATCATAACGAAGGAGAAGACCGGCCAGCTTATTGTTCTTCACCAAGGGCACGGTGTAACTGTTCTCGCGATACTGAAGGGCAATACTCAGGCGGTAGGTCAGGAATTGACCAACCTCGACTGGATAATGCATCACCTGAACTGCGGTAACCAGCCCTTCGGTTACTACGAGAGCTCCCGTTTGTTCAAGCTGGAGCGCGGCAACCCGATCGCCTACCGCGACATCGTTCGCCAGCTCCAAAGGAGAGAGCCCATCGAGAAACTTTTTGTCCTGCGGTTGCAGCAGCGCCAGGTTCGCTTCGTAATCTACCACTTCAACTGACGCTGCCATCTTTTCGCCCGACTCGGCACGTTCCAGTTCCACATAATTCTGGTTAGCAACCAAATCGGCGGTAACTAGAACTCGTCCCTGCGAAAGAACGGCGCCCAATGCGCGCTTAGAGAAGGGTGCGCGCTTTTGCCACGGCCGAAAGTAATCGTATCCCTGACCGGTGACATTGACACGCAAAAGCGAGAGTTGGCGCGGTTGCACCGCTTTAGTGGTCGATTCTTTTTTCGCCCAAACCGTCGGGCTTACGTCAAGCAGGAGAAGAACAAGAAAAAATGCAACTCTGATCTGCATATTTAAGAATGCGGTTCCCCAGATTTTGCAGTCGCCTGCGCCGACACCGGTTGCTCATCGAGGTTTTGCTCTGCAATCACATTGTAGCGCGTCCGGATTCGTTCCCGCGCGCTTTCTACCTCTTTGCGGTCGAGCACCAGCGGGGGGCCGCCACCTATCATCTTGATCACAAAACGATCCGGGGCTTCGGCGAACGCCTGCGCCAAGTCGTTCAGCGTGGCAATCTTTTTCCCATTTACTTCATCGACAATGCTCGAGCGATAGGCAGCGAGATAGGTATTGGTCGGATCCGGCAGAATGTTCGTCAGCACAATGACGTCCGGATGCTGAAGATAGACTTGTTCCAGGATAAAGTAGTCGAAGTAATGGCGAACGCGCGGATCGGCTGTCTGATAGGCATCAAGAAGGTCGAGCGACAACGGCTGAAAGATCAAGCCGCCGTAAACGACATAACGCGGCCGGGTATCGTAATGATGAGCCTGCATTTGGTAGGGCCAGACCGTGTCCAGCTCGATCCTCAGCGTCATCGGCTTCCGGTCGCGCAGGATCTCGAACTTCACCTTGTCACCCTTAAATTTGCGTTCGACTACTTCAGGCATTTCTACTCGTTCACCTTCGAGCTCGACAAACGCGTCGCTGGCAATCGCGTGATCATCAATGGAAAGCAGGACATCACCTTGCTTGAGAACCTTTCCCGTCGGGCCCGCCTCTATCACGGTGTCGACAATGACACCGCGTCCATCATCGGGTAGTCCAAGGTAGCGACGCTGCGCCGGGTTTTGTAGTTTGCTGTAGGTCAAGCCGAGATCGACATACTTATCATAGCGGTTGTCCTTGATGTCGGTTAGGAAACGTCGAATCACGGGGGTGGGAATCATGTAGGCGACACCTTGCGCGATATCGCCGCTGTAACCTTGGAAGGCGACGCCAACTACCTTGGCGTTTTGCATGACCGGCCCGCCACTATTTCCGGGATTAATTTGCGCGCTGATCTGAATGGCGAGATGCGAGTCGATCGACGAATGGGTGTAAAGTTGGAAATCAATTCGCGAGACGATTCCGGTGGTAACGGACATGCGTTCGCCGCCAATCGGATAACCATAAGCCGAGACGGTTGATTCAAGCTCGGGGATTCCGCCGAAGCCGAGCGGGACCATATTTTTGAAAAACTCCGGTGAATCGACGGTAATGAGAGCGAGGTCACAATCATGCGCGACAAACAGAACGCGCGCAGGGTACTTATTAGGATCGCCCTCGCGCTCGACGGTGAGATACCGCGTGTTGCTGACGACATGCGCGTTCGTCATGATGCGCGGGCCGTCTATGACAAAACCGGCCCCGACCCCGCGACCGATCGCACCGGTGTTCCAGGGCGCGCGGTAATCAGGTTCAACTTCGGTGGAAGTAATGCGAACGAGACTCTTTTGAATTCTGCCGTTCGGCTGTTTCGGAGCCGCCACCACAATCGGGGCGACAGGTGGGGGAGTCGCAGCCGGTTTCAGCGGCGGCGCGCCTTCCTCGGACGGCGGCGGCAATGGTGGCGTGTTTTGCTGCGGAGCTACCGGTGGCGTCGCATCTTGTTGCTGCAACGGCGGAGCATTTTGCTGCGCGAAAAGCTCAGCGCTCGCAAAAAGCAGGATTACCCCAACGAGAAGACGTTTCATCCCAAAGTTCGAGAAGATGAAACGACACGGTTGAAATGCAAATTGCCCATAGCGGAGGCGAACGTCGATGGTATGACCAAAGGAGCTCCGGCCTTTTAGATGCGATACCCTGGTAAACTGTTCAAAACTTGCTTCGCCTCGGTCTTCGCCCAGTAGGAGGAAATTGCACTCTGGTTCTAACGGTATCTCGGTATTAAAATTTTTCCTTCCTCCACTGGCAAAGGGTGGAATGACTCTTCAGCCTTCCGCTAGCTCGCAGCCCCAGCGCGCTCGTGAATCGCGCGATACTCCGGCATCTTGTGATATTCCACCAGCCGGAACCCCCAATCGACCAGAGTCTGTTTATCCTTGTTAGTCGCCGCGACCTGCTTAAGAAATTTGGAAATCCGTTCCTTCAGTTCCGGTTGCTGCCCGAAATCGTCAAGAATCTCAAAAATCTCCATCGAGAGCAGCCAGTCATCAGGATGCTGGGCCTGTTGCGTCTCCCAAATTTCTCCCAGCCGCTCGTAACCCACTTTGCGTTCGCGAATATCACGCACCTGCTGGTAAAGATTCTCCAGCTTCTTCCGCTTCGCGTCGGACGGCGCCTTGATGGTACGTTCCTTCGGCACGAGCGCGACTTCCAGGAATGCATCCTTGTCCGCAGCGCCATTGAATACTGAGCTAATTCGTTCACCAACGGCCATGTCGAACTCGCCCCACGCCGGATCGAACAAAACGCGGTCGGCATATTTCGCACTGCAGTTAGAGAACGTGATCAACAGTAACTTGCCATCCTGTCGGAGAATTTTGTCGACGCGACCCGATACCTTTACTCCACTTTCAAACTCAACTGTTGCTTTCTTTCCTTCAACGATGCCAATGCTGTGCAACTGATCGTTCGAAAGTTTTTCCGGTGCGACATTAATATTGCGCCACCGACCGATCGGCGCGCCAAATCCGTCGGCGTGGCGTTCCTTGCCATGGCCGGGCAGTTCTTTATTGCAGAAGGCGAGAGCAGTCGCGCTCTTCGATCGGAGGTAAATCGGTTGCTGGTTTTGATCAGTTAGCACGTCGCTGAAAATGCCAGTTACCTGCAATCCCGATGAGTATTCACAGGTTGCAATGTTATTGCACTCGATCGCCTTGTTAATGCCTTCGAGTCCGCCGACCCGGTAAGCCATGGTGTTGGCAAATTCCTCGAGCACATCGCGCAAATGTTGAAAATCGCGGCAGACGAACAGTTGCGGCTGGCGCGTGGTGATGTCGAACGGCTGATTCTGCGCGTCAATCGAATACCAGATTTTCTTCACCTTGGATTCCAGACACGAAACCGATTCGCCAATGGACGAGAGCAAGCCGGCACCGTAGATTTTCGGATTCTCGAGGGTGCCGATTAGTCCGTATTCAACCGTCCACCAATGCAAACGCGAGAGCAGCGCCATTTCTGATGGTTCGCCCAGGTTTTTTTGCCGGCGCTCAACTTCCCGGGTCGCTTCTTCGACTTCTTTGGGATCGGAGTTTGGTAATTCCTTCAGAATCGACAGGTGCCGGATTGCTTCATACAGTTCGAAGTCCTTGCGTGATTGCATCGCTTTCGCACCCACTTCACCAAAACGCTGCAAATAATTGGAGTATTCCCGGTCGACGATAATGGGCGCGTGTCCCGCGGCTTCATGCACAATGTCGGGCGCGGGCGTGTATTCGATATGATGGATCTGACGCATGTCGCACGCGATCACCAGAACCTTGTAGGCTTGGAATTCCATAAACGCGGCTGGCGGAATAAAGCCGTCGACCGCCACCGCGCCCCAATCGATTCGGCCGAGAATATCATTCATCTCCTCGATGCGCGGAATGCGTTCGAAGGAAATGCCGGTGTCGAGCAGTCCCTTAAAATAAACTTTGTGAGCGTATTCCTTCAGGAAAAAAATATTCTGGCGCATGATGAACCGCCAGACGGCGTGATCGACCGGAGTGTATTCTTCGTAACGCTGATCGACCGCGAATTGCAGCAGATGTTTCGGTAGCGATTGCACCGCCTTATTGGTTCGACTGAAGGATTGAATGCTCATGGGAGTATCCTCAACACACATTGCCTGCCTTAATTATTTTACGACCCATAAACATTTCGAGCAAGGAGTGATAAGCGGCCCTGCAGGAACATAGACCTTCAGGGCTGTGTTCACCGCTGCCCGTGTGCGTGCAATCGCAAGTCGCCCTAAAGCAGCCGACACGGCTGCCTCTACAGCTGTAGCCGCGGTCGCCGGCCCCGGCGGACGCGCTGCATCACTGCTGGCGATGCCGCCGAGAGCGACGGATTCCGTGCACCACACCGATAAACGCCGCGCGCACGATGATCCAGGGCGCGAGAAACGCCAACGCCACACCGATCATGCGGACGCTCCACATTAGTGCGCCAGCGCCCTGCTCGATGCAACGCCTCAAAGGCGATGACGAAAAGTGGACGGCTCATTTTTCGAATTACCATTTCAAAAGCTTCGGTGTCGCTGTGAATGGCAGCGCGATACATCACATGGTCAGCGGGCTCCATTGTTGCGATCAGGTAACGCACTTCCGGATGGCATGCAGAGCTGGTCGGTTTTGGGCGACTTCGCCAAGAATTCCCCAAGTTGCCCTGTGAAATCCCGCGGTTTGGAAACCGCCGTTCCTTGTGAAGAGGCGAACTTCTGCTCTGATTTCGGACAATGGGAACCCTGCGGCTCGGAGTTAACATCGATCACATCGCCACGCTGCGACAGGCGCGCTATGCCACCATGCCTGATTCGAAAAACGCCGAGCCCGATCCGATAGCGGCGGCCTCGATTTGCGAACACGCCGGCGCGCACGGGATCACCGCACATCTGCGCAGCGATCGGCGCCATATTCAAGATCGCGACATGGAACGATTGCGGGCCAACATCATGACCAAACTTAATTTTGAGATGGGCAACACGGCCGACATCTTGGACGTCGCGATCCGGATTCGGCCTGACGAAGTCTGTCTGGTTCCAGAGAAACGCGCCGAAGTCACGACCGAAGGCGGGCTCGATGCGATTGGTAACCGCCGGGAGTTGTCCAACGCTATCCAGCGGCTGCACGCCAATGGTATCCGAGTCAGTCTGTTCATCGATCCCGACGAAAAACAAATCGACTGCGCCACCGAGCTCGGGGCAGAAATGATCGAATTGCACACCGGCAGATTGGCAAACGCGTTCACAGAGAAAGTCGAGGCACAGGAACTGGATCGGCTGTGTCAGTGCGCGAACCACGCGTTCGCGTCAAAACTACAGGTCAACGCCGGGCATGGAATCAATTATCAAAATATCGGGCTCATTCACAAAATTCCGCACCTCACCGAGCTCAACATCGGGCACGCTATCGTGTCGCGCGCAATTTTTGTGGGCTGGGAGAACGCCGTTCGCGAGATGCTGGCGCTGATGGAGAATTACAAGGGGTAAGGTGATTGGTTAAAAACGTTACAATGTTAAAACGTAACGGGATGGTGGCCTCGCGACGTACGAAGTTACGACCGATTTAACGATTTTAACGGTTTAACGAAAACTCCATGAGCGTGCTCGGCATTGGCGTCGATTTGGTTGAGGTCGAGCGGATTCAACATTCGCTCGATCGCTTTGGTGAACGTTTTATGAACCGGGTTTTCACCGAGGGCGAAATTGTCTATTGCCAGTCGATGAAATTTCCGGCGCGCCATTTCGCGGCGCGGTTCGCGGCAAAAGAAGCGGTGTCGAAAGCATTCGGTACTGGCATCGGAAAAGCCATGGGCTGGCGTGACATCGACGTGCATAAGAAAGAAAGCGGCGAACCGTTTTTGGTTTTGCACGGCGGCGCCGAGCGTCTAGCGCGAGACCGCGGCATGAAATCCTCTTGGATCAGTTTGAGTCATACCGAGCATCACGCCGTCGCGATGGTCGCATTGGAAACATGAAGGGCCCTCAAAGCTCGTCATCCTGAGCGAAGTCGAAGGATCCCGATGCCTTACTTAAAGATTTCACGGCCGGATCCCTCGACCGCAGCTCCGGATGACGGAGTTATATGATCACTCTGCCCTTTCCACGTGCCGATACTCGATCACTTGGACACGTTCCAGCGTGACCATTCCCCCGCTCATCATTCCTTCCAGCGCGGGCAGGAAAGCGTTGATCTTCTCTTCGCTATCGACGATTTCAATGACAATCGGCAAATCCATCGAGAGTCGCAGAATTTTTGCGGTGTGCATCCTACTCGATTTCCCAAAACCCATCGGCCCGCGCAGAACGGTCGCGCCGCCGAGATGCATTTCGCGCGCTTTCAAAACAATCGCTTCGTACAGCGGTTTATGATTCCAGCGATCACTTTCGCCGATGAAAATCCGCAACAACATCGAATCACGTGGAACTTCCATAGTCGAGAAATGCTAACGTTGATTGAGTAACACCGCGAGGTGATCGCCGAGCCAGACGGCGAAGAGACAAAGCACAAATGATCCGATCGCGTTGAGCGTCGCAAAGAGCCACTCGCCATCGCGGGCGAGGGCAGCGTTTGCAAACTGAAAGAAGAAAAAGTGGTGTAGCCTCCGAGCAAATCCGATCATGAAAAACTGGCGGAAACTCGGACTCGACCAGGAATGCGACCATCAGGCCCAGTCAGCGCCAGCAAAAAAACCGATAATGAGCGAGCCGACTGATGTTTACCAACAACGTGCCGGAGGGAAATGTTTCGCCGAATTTTTGCGCAATCGCACCCGAGAGCCAGAAACGGCCGACCGACCCAAGCGCGCCACCAATTGCCACCACCAAATAGCTGAACATGAAAAAATTCCTGACGCTTCTCCGCGCATCAGGAGTCATCAGCTCTGAAAACAGTCAGGGCAGTTTTCCCAAACAAGGGATGGCAAACTCCATTGCCAGCGCAATTGGTAAACGATCGAAGTTGGAAATGCAAGCGCGGAACGGCGACCATGGCGGTGAATGGATTGGCTCTGGCTGGGTTTGTATCATGCGCTGGCGATGTTGTGGGCGACGTTCTGGGCGCTCGTGCTGGGGTTCACTATTTCCGGCGTCCTCCAGGTTTTTGTCAGCAAAGAACAAATGACCCGCGCGTTTGGGCGGACGAATTTGAAATCGGTTTGGCAATCGCGACCGGGCTCGGTGCGGCGAGCAGTTCCTGCTCTTATGCGGCGGTTGCGGCGGCGCGGAGCGCGATTCAACAAGGCGCCGCGCTGGTCCCGGCGCTGGCTTTATGTTCGCTTCAACCAATTTGGTGATCGAACTGGGTGCGGTGTTGTGGGTTTTGATGGGATGGACGTTCGTGGCTCGCGGAAATTTATAGGTGCCTTCATCCTTATCACATTGATGTGGTTATTATACGTCTTTTCTTACCGAAAAATATTGAGAGCGAAATCCGTGTGCGCATTGCCAATGCGAGCAGCAAAACGAATCTGTCATCCGAGCACCCATTCGACTCATTTGTCCGCATGCGCCATTCGGAGATCCTCGCCCGCAGAGGGCGAACATGAGGCAAAAAAGTGGACGCGCGTGGCACACGCCTTCGTCACGGATTGGTCAATGCTTTGGAAAGAAATTCTCGGCGGGTTTCTTATTGCCGGTTTTTTAGCGACGCTGGTGCCGCATGATTGGTGGGAAGCATTATTTCTCCAAACCGGACCTGCTGTTGTTCGATTGATCGAAAACGCGCTGGTCGGCCCGATCATCGCCGTAATCTCATTCGTCTGTTCCGTCGGGAATATTCCACTAGCGAGTTTGCTCTGGGCCCATGGCATCAGTTTTGGCGGCGTAATTTCGTTTATTTACGCCGACCTGCTCGTCATCCCGATCCTCGTGATCTACGCGAAATATTATGGTGTGCGCGCCGCGGCCTGGATCACCGCTATTTTCTACGTGGCGATGGTTCTCGCCGGAATCATTGTCGATCTCGTATTCATCGCATTGGGACTAATTCCGCAGGGATCGCGTCCGCCCAGCGCAATTGAGCACGCCCATATCACCTGGAATTACACCAGCTGGCTTGACCTTATCGCGCTCATTTTCGCCGCCTGGCTCCTGTTTTTGCATTTCAGATCACGCAACGGGCACGATACTCACGCCTGTCACTGAACGGGGGGACGCACTTCCGCTCGTCCCGGAAGCGTGGAAGCGCATCCCTCCTAAGAATGGAAAATGACGCGTTGCGCGTTGCAACGCGTTCCGGCACGTTCATCGCCGATGCCGAAGACATTCTTCATTACGACCGCGATCGATTACACCAACTCGGCGCCGCACATTGGTCATGCTTACGAGAAAGTGCTGGCCGATGTCATCGCGCGGTATCAACGGCTGAAAGGCGAGAAGGTTTTCTTCCTGACTGGCGTCGATCAACACGGGCAGAAGGTTCAGCAATCAGCCGAGAAACAAGGTGTGCCGCCGGAGCAATTCGTTGCTGGAGTGACAGAACAGTTCATTGCGCTGTGGGACAAGCTGGATGTGCGTTACGACGCTTGGGCGGCAACGACCGATCCGCTCCACAAAAAATGTGTGCAGGGAATGCTGCAACGGTTGTTCGATCAGGACCAAATTTATAAAGACAAACAAGCGGGTTATTACTCAGTCCGCCAGGAACAATTTCTGACGGATAAAGAACGCGGCCCCGACGGCGAATTCGCGACCAGAATGGGGCGAAGTAGAATTTCGCGAGGAAGAAAATTACTATTTCAAACTGAGCGAGCACAAACAGTGGTTGCTCAATTTCATCGACAAACGATCGACAACCAAAATTCGTTAGCCCATCCGATTTTCGGCAAACGGAATTGATCAATGCCGTCGAAAGAATTTCCGGCGATCTTTGCATCTCGCGTCCGAAATCGCGGTTGAGTTGGGGCATCGAGCTGCCGTTCGATCGCGATTACGTGAACTACGTCTGGTTCGACGCGCTGAGTAATTACATCAGCTTTATCGGCTACGATCCGACGATCGACAAGAATTCAACGACTCAGCCCAAAGAATTTCACGAGAAATGGCCGGCACTGCAAATTATCGGCAAAGACATTCTCATTCCGGCGCACGGGATTTACTGGCCAATCATGCTGCATGCGCTCGGATTTCCCGATGAACAGATGCCGACGTTGTTAGTGCACGGCTGGTGGAACATCGCGCGGTGCAAAGATGAGCAAGAGTCTCGGCAATATCGTCGATCCGGACGGGCTGATCGACAAATACGGAGCGGAGGCGGTGCGTTATTATTTGATGAGCGATATCGTATCTGGCAAAGATGCCGATTTTTCGGAAGAGCGTCTAATCGAACGTTACAACGCCGATCTCGCGAATTCGTTAGGCAATTTACTCAATCGAACGCTCAACATGGCGCATCGATATCGTGTGGGAAAAGTGTCCGGCCGAGGTCCGGGGACGATCCCGCATCTTTCGGCGTACTGTACGGAGATGGAGCAATCTTCCATCTACGCCGCCTTGGAGCGCATCAACGGTTTCGTCGTCAGCTGCAACCAGCAGATTGAGCTGAAGCAACCCTGGACACTGGCAAAGAACGCCTCGGGAGCTGAAACACTTGATTCGCTTTTATATCAACTGAGCGAGTCTCTCCGAATAATGGCGATCCTCATTTCGCCGGTGTTGCCAAATGCGGCGCATGGAATTTTCGATCAGTTGAATTGGAAAATGGAATTGAGCGGAAAAGAAGAGCGATTCTCACTCACGGATGCGGAGTGGGGGAAGTTGCCGGATGGACATGTGGTGGGAAAACCAGTGCCGTTGTTTCCGCGGATTGAAGGATAGGTGGAACGCGCAGTCCGTGCTCGATGGCGAACTGACATCGAGCGACGGAGCGCTCGCCAACCAGGTGCGCTCGCGAGCGCACGCAGTCTCGCGGTTGGTTTCGGCGTCTCGCCGAAACAGTCTTTGCAGAAAAGTCCGCGATGGCGAGGACGCAATCGCCAACACGCGGGACGCGTGCGCTACCCGGAACAAACCGTCGCGCGGATACATTTCATTGCGCGCATTCTTCGAGCGCATCGGTTCGCCGCACAAAAATGCGAGCGCTTCGCCGGCGAAATGGAGGGAACCGGTGATCAGGATTCGTTCCTTCGTTGTCCGCGCGGCGGTTAATGCTTCGGCGAGTGACGGTGTGATGGAGTGGGGGAGTGATGGAGTCTTGAAGGAGAAGATGGAGGCGAGATCGTGCGGTGGCAGTGCGCGCTCGCTCCGGATGTATGGGAGCAAAAATTTTGTCGCGATTGGCCGAAGGGCGTCAACGATCGCGGCCGCATTTTTGTCGCGCAAGATTGCGAGAATCACGATTCCACGATCGGCACCGAACTGTTCCCGCCACGTTTGCGCAAGAATTCTCGCGCTAGCCGGATTGTGCGCGCCATCGATGATTATTGTTTTATCCCAGAGTTGAAAACGTGCTGGCCACTCAACCGACTGGAGACCGCTCCAACCGCATCATCCGAGATTTCAATGGCGGCGGCTTCCAGGGCAGCCATGGCGACGGCGGCATTCATCTTTTGATGTTCGCCGCGAATGCGAACATTCGTTTTCGTCCAAGATTCGTTAACGAATTGCAGCGGCGCCTCACATTCCTCAGCGCGCCGCCTGATGATTACGTCCGCTTCCTGGCATTGCGGCGCCGAGATAACCGAAATGCCTGCGGCTTAATGATTCCCGCCTTTTCTCGGGCAATCTCGGCAATGGAATGCCCCAGCCATTTCTCGTGATCGAGATCAATCGGCGTGATGACACTAACCGACGATTGCACCGCATTTGTGGCATCGAGTCGTCCGCCCATGCCGGTTTCGAGAATGACAACCTCACACTGCCGTTGTTGAAAATGTTTCAGCGCAAAGGCAGTTACGATTTCAAAAAATGTCGGATGCGGATCCCAATCGCGGATGCGTTCGCGAATTTCAGTGAGACCGAGCGCGACACTATCTTCGGAAATCATTTTGCCGTTTACCCGAATCCGTTCGCGAAAGGTGACGAGGTGAGGGGAGGTAAACAGACCGGCGCGATAACCGGCGGCGCGACAGACTGCGTCGATCATAGCGCAGACGGAACCCTTCCCGTTCGTGCCGGCGACGTGAATGACGGTACACTGGCTGACCAGCGGAAGGGCGGAGCTCTGCGAGGCCACGATTGCGTTATCGGGGGCCGACCCGGAGGAACGGTCTCGCAAAGCTCGGCCCTCCACGACCGCTAGCGCCACTAACAATCGCTCGATGTTTTCCAGCCCTAGCTTGATTCCGAATCGTTGGGTGGCGTAGAGCCACGCCAGCGCTTCGCGGTAATTCACGCTGCCGCCGGCCCGAGGAAGCGCAGGAACTCTGCGATTCGCGGGCGCAAATTTTTCCGGTGCACGATTTGATCGATTAAACCGTGTTCTTCGAGAAACTCGGCCGTCTGAAATCCTTTGGGCAGGTCCTGGTGCGTCGTTTCTTTGATCACGCGTGGTCCAGCAAACCCGATCATGCTCTTCGGCTCGGCGATGATGATGTCGCCAAGTGAGGCGTAACTCGCCATCACGCCGGCCGTGGTCGGATTCGTCAGAACAGAAATATAAGGCAATCGGGCTTCGCCGTGACGGGCAAGGGCGCCGCTGGTCTTTGCCATTTGCATCAGACTGAGCATGCCTTCGTACATGCGCGCGCCACCGGAAGCCGAGATGATGATGACGGGAATGCGCTCGGCCGTAGCGTACTCGATAACACGGGTAATGCGTTCGCCCACGACTGAACCCATGGTGGCGGCGAGGAAAGCGAAATCCATCACCGCAATCGCCACCCGGATCCCTTCAAGCGTTCCGTAGCCGCTCAACACCGCGTCGATCAGTCCGGTCGATTCCTGGTATTTCTTCAGCCGATCCTTGTAGGTGGCCATGCCTTGAAATCTGAGGGAATCGACCGAATGCAAACTGGCATCCATTTCCACGAAGCTGCCGGGATCGAGGAGACTTTCGATCCGCTCCTTGGCGGACTGTGGGAAATGATGATCGCAGTGCGGGCAAACCCGCTGATTTTCGGTCACTTCGATTTCGTGAACGACTTCGCCGCAGCCGGGACATTTTTGAAAGAGCCCTTCCGGAATGTCCTCGCGACGTTTTCTTCCGCCGCCTCCGCCAGTTGGGGGTTTTTTGAAAATAGCCATGACTTTATGCGCGCGCGGCGGTGACGGCGTAAACCGAGAGCGCGCCCGCTTCGCGCAGGACTCGCGCGCATTCGCTCAACGTCGAACCGGTGGTAAGAATATCGTCCACGAGAAGTACTTGCAATCCTCGCACGTCGATCCTTTTTCGTAAACGAAAGGCGCCCCGCAAATTTTCCATGCGATCGATTCGATCGAACGCGGTCTGGGTGGTGGTGTAGCGGGTGCGTTCGAGCGCGCGACTGAGCGTAAGGTTTATTCTTTGCCCCAAAATTTTCCCGAGCAGCTCGGCTTGATTGAAACCACGCTCGCGAAATCGGGCGGGATGAAGTGGAACGGGAACGATGCAATCGAAATTTCGATCGCGCAGCCGGTCATCGTTCATCGCTTCGAACAACCATTCCGCAACCGGATGTCTAAGATGTAACTGGCGATTGTATTTGAATTGCAAAATGACAAAACGAACCACGCCGCGGCTGCGATAAGCGGAGACGGCAGCGTCGAAGGCGAGGATGCGATGTGCGCAGTTGGCGCAGGTAAACTCGCCGTCGATCGCTCCTGAGAATGGCTCTGAACATTTTGCACAAAAGGGAGCGACAATGCGTTGTGCTTTATCGAGGCAATCCTGGCAAACGTAATCGCCCCGCGTAACCGGTGCGTGGCAAACGGCACACAACGCCGGGTAAAAAAGCGACGCGACCGCTCGCAGCGGCTCAAGTGTGCGATCGATTCGCATAGCGCAGCCAGACAACCATCAAGACCCAGGTAATCAATCCCAAAGCAAGTGGCAGCAAGCCGGTGAGCAAGTTCGCTCCCAACCAGGGCAACATGATCGTTCCGCGCCTGGTCAGCTTGCCGACTACGCCGGCAACCAAAATCCAACCTGAATGCAACCCGATTGGCAGAAACAGCGACCGAGTGCGCAGGCGAGCATCGGCCAAAATCCAGCCGATCAGAAATAACGTGGCGAAGAGCGCAAGCACCATCATGGGGTCAGCAAATTGCGCGAATGAATTAGCAATGGAACGGAATCCGGAAAACCAGGTAACAACCTCATTGGTGGCGGCAGGCGCTTTCAGAAAATGAAGGATGGCGAAAAACGCCGAGGTGAGGAGTGTCGCGAGAGTCGGTCGCAGACCGCGCAGAAGAATCCCGAGAAGCAGGCCGCGAAAGAAAAGCTCTTCGATCAGCGGAACCGCGATGGCCGCGCCGAGCACGCCGACCAGCGAGCTCCATGGCATCACCGTTTTTAAAATAAAAATCCTGGTGGCGATGAGGAAGAAGGCACAGATCAAAGTGGAAGGCTGGCCAGCACAGTTCCGGCAACGACATCGCGGACGGCATGTCGATTCCTGTCTAATTGCAGATCCCGAAAGGAATGAAGCCGAAGGGAGCGCAGCAGGGGCCAAAGAAATGCGACCGCACAGATTAGGAGCGCGCGATGAAAAAAACTCTCGAAACCGAATTTTGCGAAGAACGGCGAGACGTGCCGGGCGCTCCAGAAAAGCGGAGGGGCAAGCAGTGCGCCGCCGATTACGACCGCGAAAAAATAAGCGAACAGTTTGGCGGCATCTTTCAAGGGCGCTAATCTAAGGGCGCGAAGTCATGCCGCGTCAACATGTATGGAAGGAACGCGAAGAAGACGGGGTGAAACGCGAAGTGCGAGCATCGCGGTTCGGCGGAGTCTGGCGTTTGCAATCGAAACGCGCAGATGAGGAATCCTGGACCTATTACGATCGGCCATTGGCGGCTGATTTGCTGGCATTGAAGGAAATCATCGAGAAAAAATATCGCCGACGGCGCGCGACGGTGGAAGAGCTATTATCGGTGAGGGAAATGGCGAAGGGGGTTGGAAGTTAGGCTTCTAGCCTGACTCGGCCGGCAAGCTTCCAGCTTGTCGCGCTCGCAATTGTCGACGGGCAAGAGCCCGTCGACCGAGACAGGCAAGATGCCTATCTTCCGGCTTGCGTCTTTGGCGTTATGGCGATGGTTCCAGTGAGATCATGAAGAAAATCCGCCTCGATCAGGTCCTTGTTGATCGCGCGCTTTATCCAAGCCGCGAACAGGCGCAACGCGCGGTGATGGCGGGCGAGGTCCGTATCGGCGAGCAAGTAGCCCAAAAACCGTCGGTATTGATCGATCCCGACGCTCTCATCGCAACCGCCGGGAGTCCTCGGTTTGTCGGACGCGGCGGAGTAAAACTAGAAGGGGCCCTGGACTTTTTCGAAATCGACGTCCGCGACCAAATCGCGGTCGACATCGGCGCCTCTACCGGCGGGTTTACCGATTGCCTCCTGCAACGCGGTGCGCGCAAAGTCTATGCAATCGACGTTGGCCACGGCCAACTGGCCTGGAAAATTCGTAACGACCCACGCGTGACCGTTTTTGAGAAAACGAATGCTCGCACGATCACGCCTTCGCTAATTGATGAAGTTGCGAATATTTGTGTGATCGATGTTTCATTTATTTCTCTAACTTTGATATTGCCGAATGCATTTCAGTTGGTAAGTGCGAGCGGAATCGTGCTGGCCTTAATCAAACCACAGTTCGAGTTGGAGCGGGCGGAAGTCGGCCGTGGCGGAATTGTACGCGACCCCTCGCTGCACGAAAAAGCGAAGCGTAAGATCGCGTCGTTTATTGAAGGCGGAGGAAACGTGGTCGTTGGAATTTCGCCATCATCCATTACAGGGACCGATGGCAACCAGGAATTTTTTATATGCGCACGAAAACCATCGGTCTAATCGCGCACGCGGAAAAGCCTGGCGTGGCAAATCTGGCGCGCGATGTCATTCGCGAATTTACCGCGCGTTCGCACCCAGTGATCGTCGAAAACGAGACCGCCAAAATCGCGAAGGCGAAGGCTGGCGGCACCATTGCGCAGGTGGCAAAACGCTCGGATCTGATCGTGGTTCTCGGTGGTGACGGAACCATTTTGAACGTCGTCACCATGGCGGGGAAAAACCTGAAACCCATCTTTGGCATCAACGTCGGCTCCCTTGGATTTTTGACGTGTGTGAATTCGTCCGCCTACCGCGAAGCGGTCGATGCCATTGCGAGCGGCCGCATTTCCTACAGCAAACGATCGCTCTTGTCGGTCGAACTGCGGACAAATAAGCGCGCGCTTTCAAGCGTTCATGCCTTGAACGACGCCGTCATCAGCCGCGGTGATCTATCGCGTTTAATCAAGCTGGACGCAAAAGTGAACGGAGAAGCCCTGACGGAATTTAACGCCGACGGATTAATCATCGCGACACCGACCGGTTCGACCGCTTACTCGCTCTCCGCTGGCGGTCCTATCCTGTCGCCGGAATCGGGCGTCTTTGTTATCACGCCGATTTGCCCGCACGTCCTCACCAACCGGTCGATTATCATCAGCGATTCATCTGTCGTCGAAATTTCGCCCGGGAGCACAGAATATCCCTGTTTCCTGAGCGTGGATGGTCGCGAACCAGTGCGAGTGCCCGGGAACGCCCGAATTGCCATCCGGCGGGCAAAGATCACTTTGCAGCTTGGATTCCTGCCGGAAATCTCGTTTTTCAGCGTCCTGCGCCACAAGCTGAAATGGACGGGAAGTAACGTTTAGCCTGGCATCGCATACTGCGTTGCAAGGTAAAGGGTGGATCGAGTAGTCGTGCCGCTCCAGCTCGGACCTCGATGTTAAATTTGGCGGCAAAGCCGCCCTTACTTTGGCACCGGTCCCAGCCGGACTGGCATCTGGCGGAGCGGCCGATCCACCTTCTGCCGTTCAAGGGTGGCGTCCCCAAAAATGCGTTGTAAACGCCTAGGCGTAAGTCTGTCCCTCCCAGACTAATATTTTGTCGACCGCACGTTTTCTGCTCGCGATAAGGCAGGGATTTTGTCACGTTGCGTTTTCAATGAGATTTCACGTGGCGCGCGACGGCGCGGTAATGGGAGAATTCGAAGAGCAAATTTTTCGCAACAAGGTTTTCTCGGGTGAAATCCGTCCCAGCGATTGGTATTGGATTCCGGGCTTTAGCGATTGGCGGCCGGTCAGCGAATTTCGAATAGCACGAAAGACCGAGGTAATCGTGCTGGACGACGGGTCGGCTGTGCCCCCGGCAATTCGAAAGCCGCGTCAGCGTTCGGCGCCGGCGATCGCGCTAATCTGCATCAGCGTGCTGGCATTGATCTTTGTCGTTGGCATGACGACGGGAAAATTTAGGAGCGGACGGACGCAACATGCAAGAATTGAAGCGAAGACGGCCCTGGCTCAGGGGCAAATTCGAATCGGGATGAGTGCGAATGAAGTCGTCTCGCTGCTGGGTGAGCCAAAGAAAATCGAGCGAGTCGCCGGCTCGAAAAAAGAACAGTGGACCTACGAAGGCCCGAACGGCCCGGTGATCCTTCATTTGGAGAATGGCGTCCTGCGACATATTCATTCCGATTGATCGGCCGCGATTTTTAGTTGGCTCGCAGGTGCTGTATACACCATCTTGCTCGACTCCCACGTAATATGTCACTTCCGCAACCGCGTAACGTTTTACCGCTCGAAGGCCAAATTGATCTCAATGTTTCCGCCAAGGTGGCAGAGACAATCAGCGAATTGATTGAAGACAAACCGGCGCGTTTGGTCGTGGATCTGTCAGGGGTGACCTATATCGACAGCTCCGGCCTGGCGGTCCTGATCAACGCCACGCGCGACATGGAGGATTACGGCGGTATTTTCATGCTGGCCGGGGTCCGCGAAGAAGTTCGGCCCATTTTGGAGACGGCGCGGCTGGAAAATTTTTTCCTGATCTATCCAAGCGTGGATGAAGCGCTGGCCGCGCCTTGAAGAAAAGACAGGATTGCAGATAGATATTTTCCTGAATCAAGCGTGCATAACGCGAGCGGTTAGGATAAAGATGAGTCGATGAGCGCCGATGATGTAACGTCGCCGTTACACGCCGCCTGCGAAGGCCGTTTTCGCGATCATCCGGAAACTGCACACGTCACCCTTCACGCGCACGGGTTTGTTGGGGCTGACGGGATGTGCAAGGTCGAAAGTGGCAAACCCAGGACGGAGGTGGGCGTTCATCCGATATTGGGCGGCGACGGGAAAAGCGCGTGCGCCGGCGACATGTTGCTGGAGGCGCTGGTCGGGTGCGCCGGAGTGACGCTCGGCCAAATGGCAACGGCGATGGAGATTGATTTGCGAAAGGCGGCCATTCGCGCCGAGGGCGATCTGGACGTTCGCGGGCTCCTAGGCATGTCGGAACAGGTTCCAGTGGGTTTGCAGAATATCCGCCTGCATTTTGATGTGGATTCTGACGCGACAGAAGAGCAGCTTCCCGTGCTCATCCGTCTGACTGAGCGATATTGCGTGGTTTCTCACACCTTGAATCCGCCTGCTGCCGTGACGTTTTCGGCGTCGAAGCCGAGCAGTTAAGCCGAATCGGCATAAGCGCGACTCCGCGCATCGAGTGCTGGCTGTGGTGAACGAAGCGCCGGCGGGTTTCAAAGACCTGTAGCTGCGGTTTGTCCTCGACACAAATGCCTCGGATGAACGGTGCGAAACGCTCATCCGACGGAGAAGAAAGTCGCTCAAGATGGATAAAAATACGCTCAATCAGCGACTTCTGAGCAGCGTGGCCGAAACCGTTTAAGACCCGCCGAGGGCCGTGGCAATTGCCACGGCCCTCGCGGTGAAAGGCCTCTTGCTTTTACGGGCAGGGACCAGGTCCGGGCGTATTGTCAAAGAAGCCAGACACGGTTCCACTGAAGGTCGATGACGTCGTAATCGTCCCTGTCGTGTTAACCACGACGACAAAGTTCGAGTTCGCCGGAACGACAAACGAGTAGGACGCGCTGTCAAGTGGCCTGGCAGTGGTCCCCCAAACCCACCACTCCGCTATCGCCAAGATAGTTCAGGCACAGGTTTGTCGGATCGTAGCTGCCGAGATACGCAGCGCTTTCGATATCGCCAGCGCCTGGAGTCGGCGCGTTGATCGTGACAGTAAAGCAGGCGGGCGCCGCGCCGTTATTGGTGAAGTTGAACGTCTTGAAAAACCGCGTCCCTGGTGAAACCGATTCCGCCCGGGCAGGCTTTTCCACCGCAGCCGCTCGGCTGCACCATCACGCCCGAGTCCGATCAGCCTGCGTCAGATCAGTCGCCGTCAGCACGCTTGGCGGGATCGTCTGGTCGGCACCGCCGGTGCAGGTTGGTACGCTAAACGAGACAGTCTTACTCCCATTCGGGAAGGTGAGGTTCAGGTCAAAATCGATATTCGTTCCGCAGGGGAACGAGTTGGATGTCGAGATCTGGAATGGCGTGGAATTCGTGCCGCGTCGCGTCAATGGCCATGTTAGGATAATTCGAGCTGCCTTGTGTGACCGTTACACCCGGAGTGGTGGTTTCCAGCGTCGACGAGATTGCCGTCGCGTTAGCGCAGCCGTTGTTCTTCAACACGACATTCATATTAACGCAGTCGTTGCGATTGATGACGCCTTGTTGCCACTAATCGCGAAGCTATTGAACTCAAGGTTCGAAGTTCCGACCATGGTGAAATTTTGGGTCGTCGTGCCACCGCTGGTGATGGTGACGGTTGGATTGGCAGGCGAGGCAGACGTGCAGTTACGATCTGCGTCGGTGGCCGTTGCGGTGTAAGTTCCGGGTGGAACCAAAAACGAGTAGACACCATTCGCGTTGGTCGCGCCGGCAAATCCATTGCTCAAAGTAACGATAACGCCAGAGAGCAGGGTGTTGCTCTGGCTTGAAGAGGTTCTAATGGTTCCGGTAAGTGTTCCCCAGGCAGGGGCAGACGTACAGGACGGAAATCTGTACGACGCGATGCGCGTAGACCAATTGAACCCGCCGTTTGTCTTTAAGTACTCATTTGTGTAGTAGAAGGTGCACTGGTCGACCGGATCGACAGTCATGGCGCTGTAGTCGCCCCAGCGGTTTCCGGCGTTCACAGGGGTGTTGGTCTGCACGCCGAGCGCCAGCTAGGACTTGGGTCTCAGTGCCCAAGGTGTTGGGGGCGTCGGTGGCGAGGCGCCCGGTGATAAATATTGATGGTATAACCGATAGACTCGATTTGCTGTAGCCGAGCGCGATGTTGTGGTCCTTGTCCATCGCGATCGATCCCATCCAGCGGTATGCGCTGTCCGGGTCATACGTGCTTGCCTGAAAAACGGTCGGAGTGGTCGTGGAGCTGCCCGCATTTCTGAACTCGTACCAACGAATCGCTCCATGGCCGGGTTTGCTCTGTGCGCCGCTGACCGTGACATTACCGACGAGAGATTCCTGCACGGGACTGCCGCCAAAATTACGATAAGCCAACCGGTACATCAGGCGGTCGTCGAGGTTATCGACGTAATCACCCGGGGTTGCCGGTGCAGGCTCCGGGACGCAATCGCGATGATCGCCCGCGTCGGTGTCGTTGACACACGGCGGCATACCCCAACTCTCTGCGATCACACTTTCGGTCAGTTTTATCGTCGGCACAGCGCCCCATGTAACCGCCACCCTTGCCGAGGCAAGCTTGTTAACAGTGGTCGGGTGGGGACCAATCACGAACGCAGCCTCTCCCGCCGGCGGCGGCGTCAAACTGTCGAGATCCGACGGAAGAAATCCGTATTGCGGTTTGTTTCCATACTTTTTCAGGTCAGCCTGAAGTTGCCGGGCCGGAAGGCCTTTCAACATTTGCTCGCGTTCAAAAACAAAGATTCTTCCGGCGAGAAACGCTGTGCCCGAAGCGTTAAAGACATGACCGCTCATATAATAACCGTCCGGCCACACCCCGATCTTTGGATAATCAACGAAGTTCGCGGGATCGGTTACGAAATCGTAAAGGAAATACGGTCCGGTGGCGTCCTCTGTCTGAGAGACGGCCACGCACTGATGCGAAAAGTCGGGGCTCCCCCCAACAACGAACTGCGCAAGAATCCAGCGTCCGGACATGATGTCGTACGCGACCACCGGGTCGCCGTCATTGTGCAATGCGCAATCTCCGCCCAGCTCTTGGAAAAGGGCATTGCCGGCCACAGGCCCGGTGAGCGCTGCACCCGTGCTTTTATCGAAAACAGCGAAACTGGTATTGTTCCACTGAACATACTGTTTCGCGCCGACGCGGCCGTTGGTATCCGGAGGGTTGCCCGAGGGGACAAATCCGCGTAAATCCCACTCCGACACCATCAAAACTCAAGCCTGTTGGGGTAGGCGCTGATAGGACTGGACCTGCGAGGGTTTGCTTAAATCCACCCTTCGGGGTGTCAGTCGGGGCCTTGGGCCGGGCCGGTTCCCGAACTTCATGGCGCATGACCAACGGCGGAGCGATCTTCGCCAGCTGACGGAGTGGGCGACTAAGCAATGGCTTTACCGGCCGAGAATCATGATGCGGACCAGTGTAATTTGCAGGCGTCTGAACCTGCAAGTCTGCCGGGAGCGGTTCTCCGCGATCTTTAAAGAGGGGTACGCCGGCGCCCGCTCCTTTGGCTGCCGGGGAAGCCGCCAATTTCTGCGAATGCGAATGCAGGCCAAACGCTGCGAGGAGCGCGCCGGCGAGCAATAAGACGAAGGCGATCAAGATTCGCGGATTAATAAATGCAGAATGAGTAGAAGAGTTTTTTTTCATTTTAGTTAAGCCCCAGAACGGAGCTTGTGACCGAGCTGACTGTTGCCCTCGCCAGTCGCCCCCTGTAAGCATTTGCGTTTTGCGGTTTGATGTTAGCAGCCGATAACTCGGAAATATCAGTTCGACAAGATTAGGTCAATCATTTTTTCTAGTAAAAGGCATAACAATGCGGCAAAGGCTAAAATGTTCGTTGAAACGGGAGGGGCACTGGGTTGTTAAGATTCGTCGCGCCGTACTGTTCGATAGAAAGTCGGATGCGGACGGGGCAATCGAAAGCTGGATCGTCACCAACGGACGCATTTGTTCGAAATGCGGCTGCACTCGCACAGCTGCGCAATCCTGAGAGCGCGATTAGCGTTTCCGAATATTTACGTCGCCGCGGTCACCGCATTCCCGAGTCGCAACGCCACTCCACCTTTGTCATCTTTCCCGACTCAATATCGATCTCGAACGGACCGCACGGGCGTGGGAAGCGATTTTCCGCCAGCGACACGACGTAGTGACCTGGGCTGAGAGAAAGTCGGAAGCGACCTTCACCATCTGTTGTAAAAGATGTGACCGTGCCCTTCTCGTTCGCGACGGAAAAGACCGCGCTTGGAAGCGGCGCCACGTTGGGAACCTCGGATCCTTTTCTTAATCGGCCCGGGTCGGATCGGACTGACCGTAACGACTCCCTCAATTCCGGTACCCCGACCAGCTTCGGATTCTCCAGAGGAAAGGGTTCCACTCATAAGGAGGAGCGCGAGAAACAGTGCGAAGTTTCCACGTAACATTCAGGCAATCTAGCCTCACGCACTCGGATTGCATCAAGTCATTTTCACGAATCAGCGTACTCCGATAAGGACAAGCGCTCGGAATTGGCTGGTTGGTCACAAGGGTTTGACCATTTCCGTTGGCTATTTTTGAATCTGCGTTTGCTGATAGAATACGTTTAGCCACTTGTCGCCGCGTTTCATGTAGAGCGAACTGACCCAGCAGGGTGACGGCACCTGCTTGTTGCAAACGGTGTCTTGTTCTTCCCAATAGGTGAGCAAGGCCGTGTCCTTGTCGAGCATCTTCATTTCAAAACGATCGAGCTTGTAACTCTTCACCGTGCAAACAGTGCTGCCGACAACAGCGACCACTTGGGCCTTGTTCGTTAATCCACCAAATCCAACTTCGACATGATCGTCCGAAAGAAAATCCTGAAAAAACTTGCTGTCGCGGTTTTTCCAAGCCTCCCACGATTGCTTTTCCAGTTTTATCAGATGTTCTTGATCGCAACTTCATCGGATTCAGACATGGTGGTTTGCCCGTTGGCGATAGCAAGACAAACGAACGCGAGGAAAGAAACGGCGTATTTCATACCGCAACTCTGCTTAAAACCACAGGAATAGAATAGGACATAAAACCGCGCAATTCGGCCAGCCGCCTTGCGCTGACGATTGCGTACGCGCCGTTGCTACGATTGCACACGAGGCACCGGCGCCGGAAGTGACAAAAAAATGAGCCGCGCTGCGGGATGGGCGCCCGCTCGCGCGGCTCGGGGCATGGCTACTACTTTCTACTGCGGAAGTTTTGCTGGGGGGGAAACCGAGAAAAGTCTGGCTACTTCTTTTCAGGCCGCGCAGCGGGTTGAAAACCGCCACGCGGGCACTGATGAAGGAATTACTGCTTCTGCGGAGGGCTAGTATTTTTAAAACCCCCGGCGCCGCCTTTAGCATCCTTGGTCGGCTTGAGGTCACGCACGTTAGCTTTATTTTTCTTCTGTTCGCTCATATTACCTTTCTTAGTTGTGTTTTTGGTTTTGGGTTGTGTTAGCGCCGAATAGTTGCCGTCCCCCTACGACCTTCTCGTCTGGGATCAGGTGTCCAAACGGATCAGCTTATCTTTCGAACGCTTCTGCCGTTGAGCTCCACGCTCCCCAGAATCTGCGTCCTTCTTTTCCTTCGACGAACTCACAGGCGTCCTATTAACACCAAGCGTGCCATGCGATTTTTGCATGCCATTTCTTTCTGCATTACAGGATAATGTAGCGATTTAAGTTGTTCCTAAATAGACCCTTATTTCTTTAAGTTAATTAGTTGAAATCTGTGGCAGATCGCTTTGGTCCCGCTTCAGGAGATGGCCTAAAATTTAGGCCAGTCGGTATTATTTCGATTGCACTGGATCACTTATGATCCAGCTCAACCATATAGCAGCAACGCCCCGCGATTTTATATGGCATGTATTATTTTCAAGCTGATTAGCTATGTTTTGCGGCTACTGAGAATCAGCGTCTTGGTTTGTGTCGCGCTCCGGCATTTCTTAACGGTAGAGTAATCAGCTCCGCAGTGTCGAACGAGAACGTTGTCGGAATTTGAGGAGCTTCCGATTTTAACGTATTCGCCGCATCGTATCAGATAGAGCTGAGTCGCCGCTCCACGAGAAATCTCTTTGGCTACGCGAACTTGGCGGCTTCGTCGGGTAAATCTTCGACCAGCAAATCTTCGCCCAAGCAATCGCGCGATGTTTCTTGACGAATTTCTTGCTGCGCCGAATTCGGCCAACGTCTGCCTCCTCCTACCACATGGCTCGATTGGCGTTGCCTCTGATTATGCGCCATCGGATTCCATCCTTGATTTTTCCAACAAGCCGCCAACCGTAGGGCCGGGAGCGTTATTTCGGGGATGAAGCGCCAATATATTAATCTTCTGCGCTGGCTTCTTTGGCTGCTTTCCTAATTTTCCTACCGAATCAGAGGCAACACCGTTCGATCTTGATCTGACATATCAGCAATCGACTTTCTAGAGGCCAGTGGGTAACGGCAAGAGCCGGGACTAATCCAGCGTCGTCGCAAAAAGAGCCGGAACGAATAAAGGAAAGTCCCATAAGGACAGGAAGAGGAGGGCAATACTTGAACCCGAGTCCGCGCACTCGCAGCCGCTGGAACGCATCAAGGAAATCGTGAGCAAGAGCGTTGCGGCCCTGGAACTCGAGGGTTGTCCATGCCGTTTTTGCTTTGGCATTTTCTCCCGGCGCGTGCTCATGCGGCGCCCCGACGGCCCGCCTAGCAACTTTGCCCGAAATTATTTTACCGCAGCTCGAAAAGCTTCAGATTCCTTCTGCAACTTCTCGCTCATCTTTTTCGCTTCTGCGCTTTTAACATCTATCGATTTGCCGTCGGCAGCAGTGGCCGCGATCAATTTTCCATCGGTAAAATAATATTTATCTCCGGTGGCATTTTGATCGTGGTTCTCTTTGCCAGCTCCGTTCGCTTCCAGAAAGACGAAGACCGGTTTGCCATCGTGATAGTAAAACTCCTCTGTCCTTTGTGAACCCGCCGGCGGATAGAGTTTCATCCGCTTCAGGTCCGCACCATCAGAGTAAGTATGGATCTTCGTCCAATTCTCATTCGTTACGTTCTTCAGCTCACCGGGGGAGAGCGTCTGTTCTTTGCGGTGGAAGGAGGAAATATTCTTTTCCACACTCCGAACGTAGGCTTCAATTGCGTTGACTTTCTCGCTCGAGCCGGCCTTGTTGTCCGACAGGATGGCAAGACTTGGGCTTTCTGCCTTCTCGGCGGCCCGGGCGCTCATCATAGCGACCAGTCCAACACATATCGCTGTTACGAATATCGTGTTCTTCATATTTTACCTTTTTTGTTAGTCTCAATCATCATCCTAGGACTGCCCTGAGTCTAATCAAGGTGCGCCTTTGTTTTTACGTTAAGAAGTGATCACGCGTGCACTAATTAGCCGTTTTCTACATTGACGGACCATACGGGGGGAAAGCTGCACTTTAATTTTGCAGATTATCGGTTCAGTTTTCTGTCGAACCCGATGTGATCCGTGCACCGGACAGACGATTTCCCAAATGACAGTTCTGCCTCCCTTGATCCCCATAAGCACTGGATTCGAATGTCCCGTCGAATGTGCGCGGCAATATAATTAAGCTTCGCAGCTGATTTGTCCCGTTTAAGAGGTTCCAGAGTTCCAAACTTCGTCTGAGCTAGAACTCTGGAACTGGCAAAGCGGGACAACTCGCTCGCGAAGCTTCAACGGTAGGCAGGTGGCTCGGCCGCTCTGCGAGCGACGCTAAAACAGATGCGGCTTCGTTGACAAAAATAACATCCAGCACCGGACTGCTCGATCCACCTTTACTTCCATCCTATGTGTGAGGTCGGCGTTCGACAAAAACGCCGCGCTTGCATCGGTCGCCCACGCTCTGTTTCTTGCGGCGTTGTTCTCGCGCTTACTTACAGTCATTTTTTTCGAGTTCGCGCTCGTAAACGCGTTCGCGGAGACGGAACCGCCCCCCCGCCGAAGGTCGCGGAGCCGCTGAAGCATATCGTTTACATCATTCAGGAGAACACAGCTTGATCACTATTTCGGAACGTTCCCGGGTGCCGACGGCATTCCACCAGACGCGACGTTTGCGTATCAACCAGGACAGCCGGCGACCGTGCGTCCGTTTCATTTGCATCGCACCTCGCTGCCGCACGATTTGAATCAGAATTGGCAAGCCGCGCATGTGCCTTCAACGGCGGCAAAATGGATGGTTTTCTCTGGGCGGAATGGCGGAAGCGCTCTCCTATTATTGGAAAGGCGAACTGCCACCGCCGGATCCGGAAGATGTTGTGCCGCACGACGAAAGCACGGCGAAAGAGGATCTGCGTGCGCTCAAACATTGGGTGCGCGACCTTCTCCAGCGATTCGACACCGATAAGAACCAGAAGCTCAGCGTCGAAGAACTGTCGAAGGCGATCGCAGACACGCCGGACCTGAAGTGAATCTGCGCTGGACCCGGCGCGCGCCGGCGAGCTGCTGCGCAAATACGACGCCGACGGCGACCAGCAACTTGATTCGGAGGAGCTTTGGAAAATGGCGCGGAAAGCGCGGCGCGGCGAAGAAGAGGAAGCGATCAAAAACGGCGAGCTGACGAAACATCTCAATCATCCGCCGAAAACGCCGACGCCTGAGTATGTGCTGAACACGCTTTCGTATTATGACTGGCACGAGATGCCGAATTACTGGGAATACGCGCGGCGTTTCGTTTTGTGCGATCGCTTTTTTTCATCGCTTGCTGGCCCGAGCGAACCGAACCATCTGTATACGGTTGCGGCGAAAAGCGGCAGGATGAGTAAACAACCTACCTAGCAACCATCGGGCTGTCGAAGGCGGCGATACGGGTTTCGTTTACACTTTTCCGACGATGGCTGAGCTACTGCAGAATAGCGCACGTGACTTGGAAATATTACGATGAGAAACCGAATCCCGAGCGTCATAGCTTGTGGAATCCGCTGCCAGGGTTTCAGGCAATTCCAACGTAGCCCGGAATCTCATGTCGCATCTTGGTAGTGCACTCGATGAGTTTTATAAAGACGTGAAAGCGAATCACCTTACCGCAGGTATGCTGGATCGTGCCGAACTCTCGCGGATAGCGAACATCCGCCAGCTGATTCCGCACGCGGCATGTGGTATGTCACCGAATCTGGTCAACGCCATCATGCAAAGCGAGGTTTGGAAGGAGCACCGTCATAATTGTTACGTGGGACGATTACGGCGGATTTCTACGACCATGTTCAGCCACCGGCGGTAGATCGGATTCGGCTATGGGCCCGCGAGTGCCCGCACTGGTCATCTCACCATATGCGCGTGCTGGGCTTTGTTTGTCATACAAGTTTTGACTTCACGTCACCGCTGAAGTTGATCGAAGAACGTTTTAATCTAAAGCCGCTCGCATCGCGCGACCGGCGACGCTAATGACATGCTAGATTGCTTCAATTTCGAGCAGCAGCCGTTGGCCCCTTACATTATTACCCCCACAGGTAAGCTGGGTTTCTCGAATCCAAGTGCGAAATGACGCGTTTCGGACCGCACCGGATCTCCGGTCGCAGGTCGTTATCCATACAGCACGCGACTTGCGCGGATCCCCCGTCTCAATTCGTCCAGTCACGCACGCGCGAGCCCGCCGCGTTGATGGCGTTACGCATTTATATGACATATAGCAAACTTTCTTTTGGTGTGGGGCAGGCGAGGTTATGGCGAGCACATTCGGCTTCTCTAACTCCGAAAATCGGGGGGCTTTCCGAGACAGCGCGGGAACGCGCGAGGGGACCGTCGGAGCGGAATAGCTCAGAGAGGACGCGAAGTTTCAGGCCGTGTTCGCGAAACTAGACTAGCCAAAATAAGAAGTTTTGTTCATTGTGTGAATAAGACTATGGGATTCTCATTCGACAATTTACCGTTGGAAATTACGTGCCTTAAGTGCGGCAAGCAGATGAATAAGACCGTCAAATGGCTCAAGGCTGCCAGTCAAAAGTGTCCCTCTTGCGACATGGTTATCGATACGGCAGAGTTTCGGCGGGGAGTTGACGAGGCTACGAGTCGCACTGACGAAATGATTCGGAACCTTGAGAATAGCCTCAGGAGCGTTAAGATAAAGATTCACGTTTAGTTTCCATAGCCAACCAAAGATACGGGCGCCGGCGGATTCACCGTCACCGGTACATTTCGACTCTCGTTACCTCGCGCGCGCGATCTGTCGCGCGTGTCGCTACACTATCCTTCTCCCGATTGGAGTACCTGAGGGTTTATGATTTGTTTTCCTTTCAGTTAGGGGTTGGAGATCAGTGTTCAGTGCAAACTGCCGGGCGAGGAGATGACGCCATCCAGCATCACCGTGGGGACGCCTGTCGCGACATTAAGGGTGCCCGATGCAGGGCCTCCTCCGGTCGCGCCAACGAATCGACCTGTCCCTCCCTCGATCGTGAATTCTCCGACGATTGCGAATACTGGCGGAGCAAAGGGAACCAAATTGCCATGATACGTTCCGAAGATCGTATCGCCGTTCGCCCCAGTGAACGTGTAGAAGCCTTCCGTGAATGCCACGGTTGGATCTCCGGGATCGAAGCAGTGATGCTGGACAGTTGTGAAATTGCCAAGGTGCGTGGCATGGCCCCCTCCGAGGATATCGCTCCTGAGGACCGCGCAGGGAGCACCGGGGCCCGAAGTCGAACTGCCGGTGAAGGTAGCCTTAAACGGCACCTGATCGCTGGCTGCTGCCGGCGTCGTTGCCGAGATAAACACTGCCGTAAAGCAGGCGAGGAGCAGCGGGATCAGAACCCCTGCTGTTGGTTTGAACTGAATTATTTCGATTTTTCATGATATGGATTTCCTTTTCTTGCTTTAGCTTTCTTTGAGTTTTCGTTATGAGAGGTCAGCTTCTGGCCGTTTTCATAGTGTGGTTTGGTTTGCTGGTTTAGGAGTTTTGACTGATGACTTCAGGTTTTTGGTGAATTCGCTTGATCCCTCGGACCGCCCCTTATCTACGGCCGCGGTCTGCCACTCCGAAGAACGTCAGCGAGTTGAAGGGGTTCTGATCCGGGCAGCTGACGCCGAATTCGACGTGCCAGGAGAACCTCGCCGGAGTTACACTCGTATCGAGTGTTGCCGTCGCGAAGCCTCCGAACGCCGAGAACACATAGACACCGCCGTCGTGCGAGATCAGTATCAACGCGTTGTTCCCGAACGCCACGTCATGGCGACCGTCGTAGAAGACATTGAGGGTGAGCTGAGCCAGCGTTTGTGGATCGATGATCAGGTTCCACGTGCCCGTGACAGTGGGCCTGAAATCGGGAGATTCTTCGCCGTTACAGTAGAACGTGCCACCCGTGAGCGTGCCATGGTAGGTCTGTGCGGGCTCGGCTGGTTGGGAGGCGAACAGCCGCGCCGGGCCGAGCAAAGCCACCGTGATAGCTGCAAGGGCGGTTATTTTCAGGAATGTTTTCATAGTTCTTTTCTTTCTTTGTCGAGGTTTACTTTCATTTTTGTGATGTCGTCCAGGTCAGCTGACGATGAGAAGTCTTGCCGTTGGCTTGAACTGAATGTTTCGATTTTTAATAAATAAGAATGGTAAGCATGTGCGGACTCACGGACTATCGGGGAAAAGCCCTGATTTTTTGAGCTAACGAATCCCCGATTGAGGTATCAGGGATTCTGGGTCGGGCTTATTTATCCCTAACGATTCGCGCACGCCACGTTTTAGACTTATGGAGTCTTTTTCCCCATAACAGCGCCTCGACACCCGCCTTCCCGCAGCTTCGGCGCGGCAGGCAGCGAGGCGGCTACAGCGTCATCAGGGATTCTGCAGCGCTCTGCCAGACGCAAATAAGTGGCCACATGAGTGAACGTGCGGCTGTGCCGAAGAACTCGCGCGCGCGGCGCTTGAGTTCCTGAGCATTGCCGTAGCCGAGCTTCTGCTTGATATGCTCAGAATGCGTCTCAATTGTTTTTCTGCTAACGCCAAGTTCTTTTGCGATCTGACCAGTGCCATGTTCAGCCGCAATGAGTGCGAACACCGCCAGCTCCCGATCGCTGAGGACATCGAGACCGTGTGGAAGTTCGCGACCACCGGCGAACTTGTGCATGGCAACGGAAGTGATTGCTCGACTGGCGTAGATCTCGCCCGCCAGCACAGTCTCAATCGCGTGCATTAGCTCTTCCACCGAACTATTTTTCATCCAGTAACCGGACGCTCCGGCACAAAGGGCGCGCTCCGCATAAGTCCGCTCGGATTGCCGGGATACGATAAGGATGCGAATACGCGGAAATTCCGTCGCGAGATCCTTGATCCAGCGGATGGCATCGCGGTTTTCGAGAAACGGTTCGATGAGCAGCACATCCGGCCGACGTTGTCGAACAAGTCTATTCGCCTCCTCAAAAGTGTGTGCGGCACCGCAAACACGGTACCGCGGGTCGCGGCCAATAATAGCGACCAAGCCTTGCTCACCAATGATGGTATCGCCGACCGCCACGACCCGGTATGGTTCTTTGCCCGCGCGAACTGGTGCGTTTTTTTTCAACGGTTCGCCAGTCTAACCAATCGCCTCGGGCCGTTGCAATCGTTTAATTGCGTTCTCTACGGAAATACTTTTACGCCATTGGGCGAGTTCAAAGAGCCGTAGCGGTTCTTCGCAGAACGAGATAGTAGTTGATTGTATATGACATATATCAAGCGTGATTTTGTGGGCGCACAGTTGCATCGCTTGCCGATGTTCTGTTCGGTAAGACAGTTTGGCTACTAGCGAGGAAGTTCGACGAAGTTTCAAACGGCAAGCGTTAATGAAGACGCTCGACGCGTCTCTCAAACTAGTAGAGCCCGGGGGCGTTCAGAAAGCCATGCCATTCTCGCCGGTGGTCACGCAGCAGCGCGTCTTTGCCCGCGCAGGTGAAATCACCTTTATCGCGCATAAGTTCATGTGGATAAGCCGCGATGGAGCTCGCAAATATCGTTCTGAATCGGTAAAAGCTCGCCAACGGGCGATACGGACGGTCGAGCTGATGGCAACGACGGCGGAATAGCTCAGAGAGGACGCGAAGTTTCAGGCCGTGTTCGCGAAACTAGACTAGCCAAAATAAGAAGTTTTGTTCATTGTGTGAATAAGACTATGGGATTCTCATTAGACAATTTACCGTTGGAAATGACGTGCCTTAAGTGCGGCAAGCAGATGAATAAGACCGTCAAATGGCTCAAGGCTGCCAGTCAAAAGAGTCCCTCTTGCGACATGGTTATCGATACGGCAGAGCTTCGGCGGGAAGTTGACGAGGCTACGAGTCGCACTGACGAAATGATTCGGAACCTTGAGAATAGCCTCAGGAGCGTTAAGATAAAGATTCACGTTTAGTTTCCATAGCCAACCAGATACGGGCGGCGTATACCGCTGTGCTTGGCAGCACGAAGGTCCGTGCTGGCACCCAGTATCATCGTGAGGCGCTTTTCGCGAGGGAAGCAAGGGAGCTCTTCAGCCACGTAAAGACGAAGGCTCGAAATTGTAGATTTCATATACAAGGATTTCATTTGTCTGGCCGGGGATAGGTTTTCTTGGGGCGCATTCCGCTCCCTTTATCGATTTTATATGACATATATTGTCTGATGTTATGACGACCGACGACGATAAGCTGATTCTTCGCAGCCCCGCTTCCCCCTCGGATTGGGATATTTACTTCGATCTGCGCTGGCGGATCTTGCGTGCTCCCTGGGGCCAGCCTCGCGGGAGCGAGCGCGATTCGGCTGAAGAATCCGCTTTTCACCTCTTGCTTCTCGATCCTGCCGGCAAGGCCGTCGCCTGTGGCAGATTGCACCTGAACAATCCTGACGAAGCCCAAGTCAGATATATGGCCGTTGATGAGGATGCCCGCGGTCGTGGCTACGGCGGCCGGATTCTTAAGGCCTTGGAAGCCCAGGCGCGTCGACGAAAGGCCCGGAAAATCGTCTTAAATGCCCGAGAAAACGTCGTGCAATTCTACGCTCGGCACGGTTACGCGATGACTGGTCAAGCTGAAACGCTTTTTGGGGTGATTCGTCATTGGCGGATGGAAAAGGTTCTGTAGCGCACGTTCGATCCGGGCTCGTAAGCTCAGCGAAACGCTCTAAGATATCTAATATCAGTCCAGAAGCTTACATTTTACTGTCATAACGTGATTGTATGCGCGAGGGTGCGTACGCGTATTTTTGCGCTGACATCGGCTGGAAACTACCATTTTGACGGACGGCGGATCTGAACGGGACTGGTGTTGGAGGGAGCCGTTCCTTAAGACTCATCGTCCACGTAGGACAGCCTATTGGCCGCTTTCCCAGCAGACCTGCATTCTCAACGTGAACCAAACGCGCAGCTTGACGATGCGCCCGCGTCGGGTAGCCTCGCCGCACCGAGCCTATGAAATACCGAATTCTTGTCTACGCGTCGCTTTGCGCGCTCGTTCTACTCGTTTGCCCCGCTATTCGTGCACAGAACGAGGGAAGTATCAAACAAGCGATGTCGCCCGAAGAGTTTCACAAGGCCGGGCTCGACAAGCTTAGTGATGAAGAATTGCGAAATTTGGACCGGTGGCTCCAAGGCGACCGTGAAAAAACCGCGCAGAAAGCCGCGGCGCGGACGAGCAGGACGAAAATGGACTTGGTCGTGAGCCGGGTCGCGGGGAGCTTCCCAGGTCTCAGCGGTAACACCATAATCCAACTGGAAGACGGGACAGTGTGGCGACAAGCAAATAAGTATGATCATTTCAAAGGCTCGCCCGTTGATCATCCTGGCGCCGCGGTCGTCCACAGTGCGTTTGGCTTCAAGATGCGGATCGAAGGCGTGCCGGAGTTTTATGTCAATCCGGTGAGGAAATAGCCAGCGGCGTAACAACCGCGGCCAATAACCGCGGCTACAACGTCAGATCGCCGTCGCGACCGGGCCGAGTCGAGCAAGACCAAAAGCTTCGTGCGTTAAACGTGCAGCCTGATCGGCTTCAGCTTCGTTAATAACAACGGCGATCTTTATTTCGGACGTCGAGATCAACTGGATGTTGATTCCGCCGCGGCCCAGGCAATCAAACAATTTCGCCGCGACACCGGAGTGCGAGCGCATGCCGATACCGACAACGCTGAGCTTGGCAACGCCACTCTTGGCGATCAATTGCACGGCCTTCAGTTCCGTAACGATCGGGGTCAGTAATTTTTTTGCCGACTCGAGATCGTTTTCGTGAATGGTGAATGAAAGGTCGGTCGTCCCGTGCTCGGAAACGCTTTGCACAATCATGTCGACCACGATGTTTGCTTCCGCGATCGCCGAAAAAATGCGCGCCGCTACGCCGGGTTCATCGCGAACATCGTCGACGGTAAGCTTGGCCTGTTTTCGATCGACACTAATACCGCGCACGACGACGTCTTCCATATGCCTCGTCTCTTCCTGGGCGCGCGTGCCGGCGGCGGGATGAAAGCTGGAGCGGACCTCAAACGGAACCGAGAATTTCTTCGCGAATTCGACTGCGCGGGACTGCATAACCTTGGAACCGGCACCGGCCATCTCCAGCAATTCGTCATAGGAAATCTCGTCGATCTTCTTGGCCTCATTAACCAGACGCGGATCGCAGGTGAAGACGCCGTCGACGTCAGTGAAAATCTGGCAAGCATCGGCATTAAGTGCGCCCGCCAGGGCTATGGCCGTTAAATCGGACCCGCCGCGCCCGAGCGTCGTCGTCTCGCCCTCGTTAGTCTGGCCCTGAAATCCGGCAACGACGACAATGTAATCTTCGTTTAACAGATAATGGATTTGCCGCGGGCTGATGTTTGCGATCTTCGCCTTGGTGTGCACGCGATCAGTCAGAATGCCCGCTGCCGCTCCGCTCATGGAAACCGCGCGTCCGCCGAGCGCATTCACGGCCATTGCGACCAGCGCGCTGGCGGCGTGCTCACCGGTTGCCAGCAAAAGATCGAGCTCACGCGCCGTCGGCTGCGGTGAAACTTCGCCTGCCAGCTTGATCAAACTGTCGGTCACACCGGCCATTGCTGATATCACAGCGACGACGCGGCAACCTTCGCGTTGCGTCTCCAATATCCGTCGCGCGACATTGCAGATTCGCGTGGAATCGCCCACGGAGGTGCCGCCATATTTTTGGACGATCAGGCGCATTGGAAGGTGTAGAGGCGGGCGTGTCGCCCGCATTGGCTTGATTCCGCAGCCGACACGGCTGGCCCTACAGATTTTTTCGTTTCAGCGCTGGGTATGGCGGAAATCTGGACGTTTAGTAAAAGCTGGAGCGGCACGCCAGACGAGGCTTTGCGATGGTGGTGGGCTTTCTGTCAACTGCGGGTGATTGCTTCGCGGACTGCGTCCAGTGTCGCCGCAACCGGCGCAGCTTGAGAAAATTTAGCGGAAATGATCTCCGGATCTTTCAAGCCATGCCCAGTGCAGGTGCAAACGATAGTAACATTTTCGAAGGTCAAATCGGCGCGCTTGGCTTTCGCTAATTTGAACAATCCGGCAATGGGCGCAGCACTGGCTGGTTCAACAAAAATTCCTTCCGTTTTTGCGAGCCATGATTGTGCTTCCAGAATTTCTTCGTCGGTCACGATTTCAACCGCACCGTGGGATTCATCGATCGCGCGTTGCGCGGCTTCCCAGCTCGCCGGATTTCCAATGCGAATGGCAGACGCGACGGTCTCAGGCCTTTCGATGACGCGACGATGAAATATGGGTGCGGCATGTTCCGCTTGAATTCCAATCATCCGCGGCAGCACCCGCGCTTTGTTGAGCTGCCGGTATTCCGAATAACCGGCGGCATAGGCAGTGAGATTTCCAGCATTGCCAAGCGGAAGAATGTGAACGTCAGGCGCGTCACCGAGCTCATCGACAACCTCGAACGCCGCCGTTTTTTGTCCGGCGATTCGATCGGGATTGATCGAATTTACGATCGCGAATTCACCTTTGTCGCCGAGTTCACGGACGATCCGCAGCGCGTCATCGAAGTTTCCGTCGATGGAGACGATGCGCGCGCCATGAGCGACGGCCTGCACGAGTTTGCCGCTGGCAATTTTGCCAGCCGGCAGAATAACCGCGCAACGAATTCCGGCGCGTGCGGCATATGCAGCAGCCGAGGCAGACGTGTTTCCCGTCGATGCGCAAATCAAACCCTGGGCTCCGCGTTCAACTGCCTTGGAAACGGCTACGGTCATTCCGCGGTCCTTAAATGAGCCCGTGGGATTTAGGCCTTCGCATTTAATAAAGACGCGACCACCGATCCGCTCGCTCAATCGCGGCGCAAAAACCAGGGGAGTCGAGCCTTCGCCCAGAGTAATGATCGGGGTCCCCTCGCCGACCGGCAGACGGTCGCGGTACCGGGCAATCACTCCGCTCGCGGCCGACCCGCCTTCGCCAAGCTTCGGCGCGGCAAGCACGGCCGCCTCTACGGCGCAGGATTTTTTCGATTCGTTTTGCATCCTCTGACAGCGTAACTTGCCGAAATGCGTTGCAAAAAGCACGTGCTCGTTTTTTCGTTTAAAGTCGGCCTATGCCTGAACTGAACCGGGAGGAAAAGCTGCGACTGTTGACCATCCTGCTTGAGAGCAGGCATGGCGATCTGCGCGAGCAAAATCTCAATCGCCAGGGCAAAGGCCATTTCCATGTCTCCGGCATGGGGCACGAAGGGCTGGCCGCCATTTCGATTCAGATGCAGGAGGACGATTACATCGTCCCGTACTATCGCGATCGCGCTCTGGTCCTCGGTCGCGGCGTCAGTTCGCGGCAGTTGGCGATCGATTATTTCGCAAAGGCGAAGGGTGAAAGTCACGGACGGCAGATGCCGTCGCATTACAGCTGCGCCGAGAAACACATTTGGAGTGTGCCGACCCCAACGGGCTCGCAACTTCTCCCGGCCTGCGGAATGGCTTGGGGCATCAAGCTCGATGGCAAAAACGCGGCCGTCGTCACCACCGTTGGTGATGCGGCGACGCGGCAGGGCGATTTTTACGAAGCAATCTGTTTCGCGAAGGAGAAGAAATTGCCAATGCTGTTTGTCGTCGAAGACAACGCATACGGCATCAGCAGTCCCACGCGCGAAATCAATCCGCGTGCGCTCGATGTGGTACAGCCGAATGATTGGCGCGAACTCGATGGCGCGGACGTCGGGAAAATCTACGAGGAAACCGCGAAAGCCTTCGCTCACATTCGCGCCGGTAACGGACCGGTGTTTTTCTGGGTGATGATGGAGCGGCTTTCCAGTCACACCAGCTCCGACGACCAAAAACTTTATCGCACCGCGGATGAGCTGAAAAAATGCGAGGAGTGCGACCCGTTACGAAAATGGAAGGAACGATTGATAGCCGAAGGGCTCATCACTGAATCGGATTACACAAAGCTCGACAACGAAATCAAAGAGCGCGTTCGCCGCGAATTTTCCGATGCGGAAAAGGAACAGGACCCGTCGGCTGACGAGCTGTTTCTTGAAGTCACCGGAAAATTTCCGCAACTGGACGATGAAGTTTTGCCGCCGGGAAAATATCGCATCGGCGATACCGTGAACAAAACGCTGCGGCTTGGTCTCGAGCGCGATAAGCGGCGCGTGATTTTCGGAGAAGATATTGAAGATCCGAAGGGCGGCGTCTTTCGCCTAACGCAAAAGCTTTCCACCGAATTTCCGGATCAGGTTTTCAATTCGCCATTGGCGGAATCGACCATCCTTGGTGTCGCGTGCGGTCTTGCGTCGTACGGCAAGCGTCCCATTTTCGAACTGCAATTCATTGATTTTATCGGGCCGGCCTGGAACCAGTTGGTAACGAACATTTGTTGTCTGCGCTGGCGTTCATTCGGCCAGTGGAAATGTCCGATGGTAATTTATGCACCCTATGGGGCCTACTTGCCGGGTGGAAGTTTGTGGCACAGCCAGGCTAACGAATCGGCACTGGCCCATTACCCTGGTCTTTCCGTTGTGATTCCATCTACGCCGGAAGACGCCGCCGGGCTTTTGTGGACGGCAATGCACTGCGAGGATCCGGTTCTTTTCCTCATTCCCAAGCACATGTTTTGGGCGGAACGCGAAAGCACAGAACCGGTGCGCGCGGTTCCTCTCGGGAAAGCGCGCAAACGGCAGACTGGATCGGATCTGACCCTGATCGCGTGGGGGAACACGGTGGAGAAAGCGCTCGAAGCCATCGAACAAATCGAAAATGAAGCGAGCATCGAACTGCTTGATCTCCGTTCGATTTCGCCGTGGGACCGCGAGGCGATTCAAGAATCGGTGCGAAAAACCGGACGGGTTGTGATTGTCCAGGAAGACACCGAGAATTGCAGTGTCGGGCAAATGATCATCGCCCATCTGGCGTCGAATACTGACCTTTGGACAAATCTCGTTAGTCCCCCAATTCTCGTTAGCAAGGGGAACGTGATGATCGGCTACAACCCGATCTATGAGTATGCTGCTCTTCCCGATGTTCAGCGAATTGTGACAGCGATCCGGAAATCAATTTCGATAAAGGAACAGCGCGCTGTAGAGGCGGCTGTGCCGGCCGCGCGCGCCGAGGACAGCGGGCGACACGCCCGCCTCCACACCGACCAGGAGGCACAGAAATCCATCCGTCCGCGGCCGACGACCGCGGCTACAGCTACAGAAAAACAGCCCATCACGGTTCCGATCATGGGTGAAGGTATTCGTTCCGCCAAAATCGTTTCTTTATTGAAGAATCCAGGCGATGCCATCGCACTGGACGACGCCCTTTGCGAAGTCGAAACCGATAAAGCCGTTTATCCGATTGAGTCTTCCTTCGCTGGAACAATGGGCGAATGGAAGGTCGAAGTCGGCGACACGGTTGAGATAGGTCAGGAGCTGGGAACGATTTTAGTGGGCGCTACTCAACCAGAAAAAGATGTAGAGGCGGCCGTGCCGGCCGCTGGTGCGATCGACAGCGGGCGACACGCCCGCCGCTACAGCATCGACCCTGCGCTTTCCCCTACGATCACGCGCAAACTAAGCCGTGTCATTCCCGCGAACCTGCAAATCGACGCGCGCTGGGATGCTATTCGCAAAGCGCGTGACGCCGCGAAAAAGAAAAACGGCCGCAATGCCCCCTCCCCTTCCGTCATGATGGCATGGGCGGTTGTCCGCGCGATGGAAAAACACGCGCCTTTTCGCCGTTTGATTTTGGAAGACGACACCATCGTAGAGAACGACGATTTCGATCTCGGGATTGCGGTAGCGATCGAAGGCGATCGCCTGGCCACCGCTGTTATCACGGAAGCAAATCGCAAGAGTTGGGAGGAATTCGCCGAGGTTTATCGCAAGATTGTTGACGAAACTCGCGGCGGCCGCCTCGACGCCATGAATGCACCTGTTGTCATCAGCAGCCTCGGAGCCTTTGGCGTGCGGACGGGTGCGCCGATCGTAGTCCCGCCTTCAGTTGGAACGCTTTTTATTGGTTCAGCTCATCGCGAGATCTTGCCTAACGGCAAGAAGAACGAAACCGCGGAAGTGATTACACTCTCGCTAACCTTTGATCATCGGGTGGTGAACGGCGCTGGTGCGGCCAATTTTGCTCACGAGGTCAAAGAGCAAATCGAGCACTTTAGCCTGAAGTCAGCCAAAGTGGCTGGAATTGCCTGATCGATTCATCCCATTCGTAAACTTCATCATCGGGATCATTCTTTGCATCGATCTGGCAAAGAGTTTCGGCCAAGGCGTGGGTTTCGGACTCGGGCTTGTCTTTCTCAGTTTTATCTTTTACCCGATTCTTGGCTTTGGCAGTGCGCAATACCAGGGCCCCTCTACCGGACGCTAACGGATTGTTGAGTAGGTTATCGAATAACCCTCATCCTAACCTTCTCCCCGTGGGAGAAGGAACGACTTGCCGTGCAATGTAAACAGCAGAGCGCCACTCTCTCCCGTTGGGAGAGACGAACGCGCAAGCGGCAGCGAGGGCGGTTCTTTTAAAGTTCCCTTTAACCGGCCCAGTTCGGCTTGCGCTTTTCGACGAAGGCCCCGATGCCTTCGCGCGCTTCGGCAGAACCACGAGCTTGCATGTGATGTTTCAATGCCAGCTCAAGATCATGTTTCACCGAGGTTGACCCAAGCTCTTCGATCATCCGCTTCGTTTGCAGGATCGCGTTCGGTGCGCCTTGCAAAACAGAGTCGGCGAACTTTAACGCTTCAGTAAGGACCGCATCACGGGACACAACACGGTTGACGAGGCCCATCGCCAGAGCGCGTTTCGCGTCGATCAGTTCGCCGCCCAATAACAGCTCGCGAATATCGCGTTCTCGCAATTGTCGTCGCAAAAATGTCAAAACCAAGCCCGCAACCAGCCCGCGTCGCGTTTCCGGATAACCGATCTTGGTTCCCTCCGCCGCGACGACGAAATCGCAGGCTGACATAATGCCAGCGCCGCCGGCAACTGCAGCTCCGTGAACAGCCGCAATGGTGACCGGACGCGCCTCGCTCAGCGCGCCAAGCACGTGTGCAACCAGGTCCGCAGTCGCGTGCGCTTTGGTTTGATTCTGGGCTTCCTTCAAATCCAAACCCGTGCAGAATGCTGCACCAGCGCCACGCAACACGATGATCCGCTCGTGTGGCTGATCGGAAGCGAGTTTAATCGCTGCAATCAGTTCGGTGAGAAGCTGAATGGACAGCGCATTGCGCCGTTCTGGGCGATTTAAAGTGACGATCGTAATGTGCGGCGAATGTTTTTCAGTAAGAACGACCGGCATGGGATGATCTCCTGGGTTACGGGCCGGGCAAACGTCGCACTTTCGACTTAATCTGCTAGTAACTTTCAGCGATGGAATCCGTCAAGCTTATCGAGTGTCCACGGGATGCCTGGCAAGGGCTTAAGCTTCAAATTCCGACGGAGCGGAAAGTGCAATATTTGCGTGCATTGGTCGCGGCGGGCTTCCGCCACATCGATGCGGTCAGCTTCGTATCACCGAAAGCGATCCCGCAGATGGCCGATAGCGAAAAAGTCATCGAACAGCTTGGACCGGTCGAGGATGTCGAGATTATCGGCATCGTTGTTAACGAAAAAGGCGCGGAGCGTGCGATCGCGACCGGTGCGGTAAGCACTTTGGGATATCCGTGTTCGATCTCTGAGACATTCCTGCGCCGAAATCAGAACCAATCGCTAAAGCAGAATCAGGCACTGTTGAAGAAGATTAAGCAACAGGCGGACGAAGCGGGCCTCGGAATGGTCGTGTACATTTCAATGGCGTTCGGGAATCCTTATGGCGATCCATGGAGTGAAGACGAGGTCGCGCAGGCTGCCGCAAACATTGCGGGCTTGGGAATTCATTCTATTTCAATTGCCGACACGGTGGGAGCTGCGACGCCCGACCTGATTCGTCGCGTATTGCAGGCAGTCATCCATAATTGCGCTGAACGTGAAGTCGGCGTCCACATGCACAGCACTCGTGTGGAAGCAGCGCCGAAAGTCTTCGCGGCCTACGATGCCGGATGCCGCCGGTTCGATTCTGCCATAGGTGGGCTTGGCGGATGCCCTTTCGCACAAGACGACTTGGTCGGGAATATTCCGACGGAAGACGTTTTGGACGCGTTGAAGGAGCGCGGCGTGACCCTGCCGCTCGGCGAACGACTCTTGAATGTCATGGCCATGAACACCGCGATCAGCGACGAATTTTCTGCTGGCTCGTAGTACCCCGGCTCAATCGAGACATGGCTGCATGCTTGAAGAGAACACGGCGACTGAGCGCCGTGACTACATCGCCTTGGGGTTATGAGATTGCTGCTAAACCTGCACTACTCCGGTGTGGAAGCGACCTTTTGCGGGCGGTCGCGCGACATAGCGAAGGAGCTGAACGAGGACATCGCGCGTTTCGTGCGGTTGGATGATGGAATCGATCCAGCCGCGCGCTGCGCCGTAACGAATATCGGTTTGTTCTTCGTAACTCGCTTTTACTTTCGCGCGTAATTCTTCGAGTTCTTCCGGCTTTGCTTTTTTGTCTCCGCGTTCTTTGGCCCGGGCAAGAATGGAAAAGACAGTGTCGCTGGCCTGCGCCGCGCCCATCACGGCGTAACGCGCGTTCGGCCAGGCCAGAATAAAGCGCGGGTCATAGGCCTTGCCGCAAAGCGCATAGTTCCCCGCCCCGAACGAACCACCGACCACGATCGTGATTTTGGGGACAATCGAATTGCTGACGGCGTTCACCAACTTCGCCCCGCTGCGAATGATTCCACTTTGCTCCGCCGCTTTTCCAACCATGAATCCGGTTACGTCCTGGAAAAAAATGATCGGCAACCCGACCTGGTTGCAATCCATGACGAAGCGCGCCGCTTTGTCGGCGCTATCGGAATAAATGACGCCGCCCATCTGAATTCCTTCCGTCTTGGTGCGAACTTGCAGACGCTGACTGGCGACGATCCCAACCGGGCGGCCGCCGATTCGGGCATAAGCGGTGACTAAAGTCTTGCCGTAATCGGCCTTGTATTCATCGAGCGACTCAGCGTCAATGATGGTGGCAAGCAAATCACGCGCATCATAGTTCTTGTGCCCGTCGAGACTGATCAAATCGTAAACTGTCGCGGTCGCTTTCGCGGGTTTCTTGCCAATGGGCATTTCACACTTCTCGTTAGCTTCGGGCAACATCGCCACCAGCGAGCGTAGTTTTTCCAGGCAGGCTTCATCGTTCTTTTCGTAGAAATCGACCGTTCCACTGATTTCCGAATGCATTTTCGCGCCACCAAGTTCTTCCTGGTCGACGATTTGTCCGATGGCAGCTTTGACCAGCGAGGGGCCCGCGAGATAAAGACCGCTGCCCTCAGTCATTAGAATCTTGTCGCACAACACCGGCAGATATGCGCCACCCGCGACACAATTGCCCATGATAGCGGCGAACTGCGGTATGCCGGCGGCGGAAATGACGGAGTTATTGCGGAAGATGCGGCCGAAGTCGTCCTCGTCCGGAAAAATTTCATCCTGCATCGGAAGAAACACACCGGCAGAATCGACCAGATAAATCAGTGGAAGATTATTTTCGAAAGCGATCCGTTGCGCGCGGATAAGCTTCTTCGCCGTCTGGGGGAAGAAAGCGCCCGCTTTCACGGTAGCGTCATTAGCGATGATCATGCACGGGACATTGGCGACGTTGCCAATGCCGGCGACGGCACCGGCGGCGGGAACGCGTCCCCATTGTTCGTACATTTTGTAAGCGGCCCAGAGTCCTACTTCGAAAAATTGCGTATCCCGATCGAGCAAACGTGCGAGGCGCTCACGCGCCACCAGCCGCCCCAGCTTGTGCTGTCGCTCCTGGCCCGCCTTCCCGCCGCCTTCGCGCAGCTGCGCTTCTTCAACACGAATTTGTTCGCAGCGATCGCGCAGCGTTTCGCCAGTTCGTGACGACATGGGTGCACGCTTAATCCGGCGCGCGCGTTACTTCAAGCACGAGGTAACGGACTCGCGGAGCTCACCGCTCTCGTGGGGCGCCACGCGCATCGAAGGAATCAGGTGGATCGGCCGCTCCGTCAGGCGATGTCGAAGGATTGCGGGTTCGCCGCCAAAAAACATCGAGGTCCGAGCCGGACTGGCACGACTGATCGATCGGACCTTTAGCGCCTAAAAAGCGTCCGAGTCGGAATGGTAACCGGAGCCGCCGCGGATGCTACGCAAGCGATTGCGACTGCCGCGTTCGGAATCGGCCCGATTGAAACAGCCGACCGCCACCTTTACCAAAAAAGGAATGGCCGCAAGGGTGCCCAGGGACATGAGGGCGATGGCGGTAGCTTGACGTGCGGGACGTTTGATCCGGTCTGCCACAAGCAAACCAAGGCCGAGCCCGAGGGCAGTCCGAGTCAGGGCCAGAAGCGGATCGACCGGTAGATCGCTAGGCGGTTTGGGAATGGGAATCGTTAGTGACATTCGCGTATTTCTATACGTCGCGGCGGCGAAAAATAAATAGGGAAATTGTTGCAAGCATGTAAAAAACAACCGACGAACGTCAGAGCGGACATGGAAATTTATGCATTGGTTCTTGCCGGCGGCAGTGGCGAACGGTTCTGGCCCTTGAGCCGACGCGCTTTACCAAAGCAATTGCTGCGCCTGGTCTCGAGCTGTTCGCTTCTGGAAGCGACGATTGCGCGCCTGGAAGGGTTGATTCCCCCATCCCGCATTCTCGTTCTAACCAACGTCGATCAGGAAAAGGGTGTGCGCGAAGCCCTCAAAAAATTTCCCGACTGCAATATCATTGCCGAGCCTTCAAAACGCGATACTGCCGCTGCCGTCGCGCTCGGTGTTGCTTGGGTAGCAGCGCGCAATCACACCGCCGCCATGGTTGTTCTGCCGGCCGATCACGTGATTAAGGAGACCGCCGCGTTTCAGAAAATTCTCCGGGATGCGGTCGAAGCCGCGCAAGCTAAAGGCGCGCTGATCACGATTGGCATTCGACCAACATCGGCCCATCCAGGGTTCGGTTACATTGAAGTGGGCGAGCCCATTTCGGGCAAACCCGGTCTTTCTCGCGTGGTGCGCTTCCGGGAAAAACCAAATGTCGACCTGGCAGAATCGTTTATTCACAAAGGGAATTTTCGCTGGAATGCAGGCGTGTTTATTTGGACGGTGCCGACTATTCTGACGGAGTTCAACCGGCACGCGCCCGAGTTCAGCCGATTTATTGCGATGATGAGCGCACCTGGCGCGTTCGAGAAAAACTGGACCGAAAAATTCTCCCGGCTTTCGAAAACTTCGTTCGACTATGCGGTCATGGAACATGCCGATCGCGTTCTGGTGCTGGAAGCGGAATTCGATTGGGACGATGTCGGTGGCTGGCAGGCGGTAGCGCGGTATTTTGAAAAAGATAACCGCGGCAATGCCGCCAACTGCGGTCTGACCGCGCTCGATGCCAGCGACAACATCGTCTTCGATGATAGTGGCAGAAACATCGCGTTGCTTGGAGTGAATAATCTAATTGTCGTTAGAACGCGGGACGCGGTGCTGGTATGTAATCGGCATCACGCCGAGAAGATCAAGAATTTGGTCGCGCAGTTGCCGGAGGGATTGCAGTGAAGCCGGTTCTTGGCGTCGATCTCGGGGAAAAGCGCACCGGAGTCGCTCTCTCCGATGACCTGCGGATGCTGGCGCATCCGTTGGAGACGATCGCAAGCGCGTCGCCCAAGACGGTCGCGCAGCGGCTGCAAAAGATCGTCGTGGAAAGACAGGTCGATTGTGTGGTGGTTGGGCTGCCGCGTCAGATGAATGGTGCGCTTGGTCTGGCCGCGAAAAATGCACAACGTTTTGTCGAAAAATTGCGGTCACTCGTTTCCTGCGAAGTTGTGACCTGGGACGAACGGCTCTCGACTGTCGCGGCCGAGCGGGCGTTGCGCGACGCGGGTAAGAAAACGCGCGAAACACGCGGCATTCGCGACCAAGTGGCGGCGCAAATCATCCTGCAAAGTTATCTTGACCGGCTTAATGCCTGAATCGCGCCGGCTCAAGTTGATCATCAGTTACGACGGGCGAGATTTCGCCGGCTGGCAGAGTCAAAAACGGGGAAACACCATCCAGGACAATCTCGAAGCCGCGTTCGAACACGTCTGCGGACAACGCCTAACCGTGACTGGCTCTGGCCGAACCGATTCCGGCGTTCACGCCCTCGGGCAATGTGCACATGTGGACGTGCCGGCTGCGCAATTCGTCGCCGATCGCTGGCTGAAAGCCTTAAACGGCGTGCTTCCACAAACGATTCGAATCTTGCGCGCTCATTTCGTTCTCAAGAGTTTTCACGCTCGCTTTTCCGCCAAGGGCAAAGTTTATCGTTATCGGATCATAAATGGATTGGTCCGACCACCATTAGAGATCGGTCGGGCATGGCATGTCGCGGCTTCGCTCGACCGTGATTTGGTGGGGCGCGCCGCAGCGCTATTCCCTGGCCGCCATGATTTCGCTGCCTTTGCTGCAAATCGCGGAAAAGAGGAGCGAAGTAGCGTCCGGACGGTAGAATACGTTCGAGTGACTAGCCGGCGCGATTTGATCGAGATCGAGTTCTTGGCTGACGGATTTCTGTACAAGATGGTGCGATTGATGGTGGGATCGATCATCCGCTGCGCACTGGGGAAAGAGAGCCTGCAATCGATAGAATTGCGTTTGGAGCGCCCCTCGCGCGCCGCTAGCCGTTTTGTCGCTCCCGCAGGGGGGCTTTATTTGGTCCGCGTTCGCTACTAACTCATTGCGAATCGGAGCGAGGGCCCTCCTGACTCTACTTGCGATCGACCTTTGAAGGCTAGCGGTCGTCGCGGCCGAGCTGGTTCTCCAGAATTTTGCCGAGCAGAATAAGAGCAACGCCACAAAACATCCCCTTGGCGAAGAAATAGGTCGGGATTCCCCCGGCCACCACGTTGCCGATGACGATCGGCTTGTCTTTGTCCTCTTTCATCGCCGCAAATGAGCACAGAACAAAAACCAGGAGAGCAATTAACGGATTAAAGATTCTCAAATACGTGCGCATTGGCCGAGAGCATGACGAAACGATGGGCGAAAGGCGAGCCAAAGTCCGGGCCGGACTCGGGACATACGCGCGAACGAAAAATGGCAACAGCCCGAATGGACGTGGAAACCAGGAAACCAAGAAACGGAAACGCAGCAGCATGGCGCCACTGTTCTCCTGGCTTCCTGGTTTCCAAATTTCTCTTATTTCAGCCGCGGTAGCAGTCGTTCCAGGATGGTCGCGGTGGATTCCTCCACGCTTTGCTGATGAGTTTGCACCACGATCTCCGGATCGACTGGCGTCTCATACGGCGCGTCGATACCGGTAAACTCGCGGATCTCCCCTGCCCTCGCCTTTTTGTAAAGATTTTTCGGATCCCGTTCTTCACAGACTGCAAGCGGCGCATCGACGAAGACCTCGATGAATTCGGCATTACCTTCCATTGCAATCGCGCGAGCCCGCTGCCGATCGGCCCGGTACGGCGAAATGAAGGCAGTGATGACGACGTTGCCGGCGTCAGCCATCAACTTCGCTACTTCGCTCACCCGCCGAATATTTTCGACGCGGTCATCCGGCGAGAACCCGAGATTGGAATTCAAACCATGGCGGACGTTGTCGCCATCCAGAATGTAGGGATGCATTGCTCGAACGAAAAGTTCGCGCTCGAGCGCTTGCGCGATGGTGGATTTTCCAGATCCGGAAAGGCCGGTCAGCCAGATGACAGCGCCACGATGTCCGTGTTGGGCGGCGCGGGCCTGCGCGTTGATTTCCCCTTCGCTCCAGAAAATGTTCTTGCTCTTCACCGCAGCGCGATCGGTGTAAACGCCGCCGTGAATAATTCCGCCGCCGCAAATCATGCCATCATCGACCAGAACAAAACGGCCCAGTGGCGGAACGAGATCATGGTTATCCAGAACGATTGGCGCGCGCGTTTGAATGGTCAGGCGGCCGACCTCGTTGCGCGCCAACTGCTCGGCCTTGGTCACGCTTCGCTCGAGGGACGACGAATCCATCACCTCATCGAGTGATACGATCTGACATTTGACTTCCTGGGTTGCCAAACGCGCAGTGTAAAGATGCGACAAACGTGCGGGCTGTCGTGTGATCCAGAAAAGATCGGCATGAAAGCGATTCGTTTCGATCGGCGCATTTTTCGAGTGTGAGCCTACGTAACCGCGCTCGACGAAAATTTGCTCGCGCAACATGATTCCGACGGAATCCCCGGCGATGGCCATTTCGTTGTTTGCCCGATCCGAAGCGTTATCCGGGCTGGGTTGCCAACTCTCGATCGATTGCACAATCGAAGTTTTATTGGCGGGCGAGAAAACCAATTCGTCGCCAACTCGAAGTGTTCCGGTTTCAATACGGCCGGCGATGATTCTGCGCTCGTCGAATTTGTAAACATCCTGCACGCAAAACCGCAGTGGTAACTCGACCGGCGGAGCAAGTGGCGGCATGTCATCAAGCGCATCGGCCAGCGTCGGCCCCTTGTGCCACGTCATTCTTTTGCTGCGCGAGGTAATGTTTTCTCCAAATCGGGCCGACGCAGGAATGAAAACACGCGGCTCCAAATTCAGCGTCTTCAAGAATTGGCGGTATTTGTCTTCGATCTCGCGAAAGCGGGCTTCGGAATAATCCGCCAAGTCCATTTTGTTGACTACAACGCAGAACTGCCGCACACCGAGCAGGCTCAGCAAATAGGCATGGCGCTTCGATTGTTCCTGCACGCCTTCATTGGCGGCGATCACAAGCACGGCTGCGTCCGCGTTCGCCGCACCCGTGATCATATTTTTTAAAAACTCCTTGTGACCTGGTGCGTCGATAATCATGTAGTTCCGCTTCGCCGTTTTGAACGGAATCTGAGTAGTATCGATGGTGATGTTTTGTTCCTGTTCCTCGAGTAGGGCATCGAGGAGGAACGCGAACTCGAACTCCATGTTTTCCGCCGCGCACGCGCGCTGCACCTGCTCGAGTTTCCCTTCGGGAAGCGAATTCGTGTCGTTTAGTATGCGACCGATGAGAGTAGACTTGCCGTGATCGACGTGACCCACGAAGACAACACGGAGCTTCGTCTCGATCCTGGATCCGGGATGCGGGATGCGGGATGCGGGATGCTTGGTGCTGGCTTTTTGTTTTGTCATTTTTCTGATATGTGCGAGCGCACTAGAGAAATCCTTTTGCGCGCAGCTTCTGCATCGCATTACGCTCATGATGGTCCTGTGCACGGCCCGCACGCTCGCTCGTTCGCGTGGTTTCCAACTCGGCAATGATGGCGTCGATGGTGTCGGCATTGCTCTTGATCGGTTTCGTGATCGGGCGGCAGCCGAGTGAGCGATAACGCTGGCCGTTTTTCGCGAAATACATTTTCGGGATCGGAATGTTTTCGCGCTGGATGTAGCACCAGATATCGACCTCGGTCCAATCGAGCAGCGGTTGCACCCGCACGTGTTCGCCCTTCGCGGTGGTAGTTGCGAACTGTCCCCAGAATTCCGGCGGTTGATCCTTGTAATCCCATTCAAATTGCGCGTTGCGCGGCGAAAAGTAGCGCTCCTTGGCCCGGGTCGGATCTTCGTCCCGCCGAATACCGGTGATGAGCGCGTCCCACCCGTACTGGGCCATCGCTTGTTGCAGCGCCACGGTTTTCAACTCGTGCGTCACCGTCACTGGATCGTGCGTCTCGTAACCGACACCGCGAGCACGGGCCTCCTCGTTGATCTTGACCATGAGATTCAGTTTGTAATGCGCCGTAGCCCATTCGCGGAACTCGAGCATCTCCGGAAACTCATAAGTAGTATCGATGTGTAAAACCGGAAACGGCACCCGGCCAAAAAACGCTTTGCATGCTAACCAGATTAAGACGTTTGAGTCCTTCCCCATCGACCACGGCATCGCGATGTTTTTGAACGAGTGATAGGCCTCGCGAAAAATAAAGACACTTTGGTTTTCTAGCCGATCGAGATGTGTGCGGATCGTATTGGTCATTGCAGTTTTTTGCGAGCGCGTTCTATACAATTCGGAAAGCGTAATTGCAAAGGCCGCGAGCCCCCGGATGTAGCAGGTTCTGTGCGCTCTTCGGCCGTAACTTGGTCATCCTGAGCCACGAAACACGGGAAACGACGCTAAAAGAAACAGGCTAAGGAAATCCGCTTCAGGAGTGTCCGAGCCGGCAGGCGACAAAAAACAGGGAGTGGCCTTGCGCAGCGCCCACCCGTCATTGTCTTGCATGCCTACCCGGTGACGTTAGTGTTGAGCTGTGCCGCAAGTCGCTGCTTACGATTCAAAGATTGAGGGCAATGTCATTTTCACCCAGCTCGATGCGGCGATGAATTGGATGCGAAAGAACTCGCTCTGGCCCATGCCCATGGGTCTGGCCTGTTGTGCGATTGAATTGATGGCAGCAGCCGCTTCCCGGTTCGATATCGCGCGGTTCGGCTCCGAAGTGATGCGGTTTTCTCCACGACAATGTGACGTCATGATTGTCGCCGGCACCGTCACCTACAAGATGGCCCTGGCGGTTAAACGGATCTGGGAGCAAATGCCGGAACCGAAATGGTGTATCGCGATGGGTGCGTGCGCGTCGAGCGGTGGGATGTATCGGAGTTACGCCGTCCTGCAAGGCATCGATCAACTGATCCCAGTCGATGTTTATATCTCGGGATGTCCCCCTCGCCCCGAAGCGCTTCTGGAAGGACTCATGCGTTTGCAGAAAAAGATCGAGGGCGAACAGTCGTTCCTGGCTCAGAAACCCCAACTCGCAGCCGAGCTGGTGCCGGAAATCCAAAAGCGACCTCCCGTGCGTGCCAACATCCGCGGCGGCGTCGCGACGGCCCCCGGCATCAAAAGTAATATGAGATGACTGGGCCCGAGGTGTTGAAATCGCTGAGCCGTCTGCTCGGCTCAAAAATTCAAAGCCGAATCGAATTTCGACACGAGACCACGTTCACTATTCAACCGGAAGATTTGCGTGAGGTGACGAAATTCTGTCGAGACGAGATGTCGTTCGATTATCTGATCGATATTTCCAGCGTCGATAATTTGGGCGAGGAACCGCGCTTCGAAGTTGTTTACGAGCTTTACTCGATGACACTTGCGGTTCATCTGCGGATAAAGCTCGCAGTAAGCGAAGAGGTCTGCGCGGTCGACACCGTGTCAGACATTTGGCCGACCGCAGATTGGCACGAGCGCGAGATCTACGACATGATGGGAATTCGTTTCAACAATCACCCGGATCTGCGGCGGATTTTGATGTGGGACGGCTATCCATTCTTTCCACTGAGAAAGGATTTTCCGCTGGAAGGTTTGCCCAGTGAAATGCCTGACGTCGCATTTACTTCCGCTGCTCCGATGGAAGGTGGACCGTTTGTCACTCAACCGTCGACGGCAACGGCAAAAGACCGCGAGCCGCGGGCGAGAGGGCCCGAAGTCAGCCAATAGTGGAACCCGCGAGACGTAAGAGCTGGGTAAGCTTTTTGGAGTGCGCCAGCAGAGCATCGCGACGACAGCGCTTTGCAAGACTACTGGAAAGCTGGGACATGCAAAGCGGTGTCGCGCTGCGCTTGCCACCGCACTCCAAAAGGTCCCCCAAAACGACCCTGGGCGTCTTGTCTTTCATGATTAACGCAGCTTCAGACATAGCCGGCAGCCCTTCAATTCGCTATCGGTTAGCTCGATCTCGTTAGACCTTGCGGCGTTATCTTTTATTTACACCGGCTTTACTGCTGATCGCAGCAGCGACTGCCTTCATCTTTCAACAGCGGCAGAAACAGGCAGGAAACAGGCCGCCGAAGGCGGACAAGATCCTGGTCGAGAAAGGAGCGCGGCGGTTAACTTTGTTTTCCGCCGGTAGGAAATTGAAGGAGTATCGTATTGCGCTCGGCTTCTCGCCGATGGGGCCGAAAGAACACGAAGGAGATGGCCGCACGCCGGAAGGAATTTACACCATCGATTTTCACAAGCCGGACAGTGCCTTTCATCGAGCGTTGCACGTTTCGTATCCGAGTGCGGAAGACAATGCGCGAGCAGCAGAGGCGGGCGTATCGCCCGGCGGTGACATTATGATTCATGGATTGCCTAACGGTCTCCGACGCGTTGGGAGCGACCCATCGGTTGCGTGATTGGACCGCGGGCTGCATTGCCGTTACTGATCCCGAAATCGACGAGATCTACAGTTCAGTGAATGACGGAACGGCGATTGAAATTCGGCCGTGATGGAGGAGGTAGTTTGGGACACGAAGCCCGTCCCTCCAGGACGGATTTGAAACTTGAGCGGGATTTACACTCCTGCCGATGGAGGGCGCCGCTTCGTCGGCCACCCAAACTTTCGAAATCGCGTGTTGTATCCCTAAAACAAACGGCAATTTGGAAACAACCGCTCCTTGTCAGAGTTGCGGCAACGCTTCACTCAACATCCGCGAAAAATCTTTTGCGGCGTTGCGGCCAGTTTCCAGTACTTCTTCGTGGCTCAGTGTTGTCGAGGAAAGTCCGGTGGCCAAATTCGCGATGCAGGAAAATCCCGCCACTTCCATTCCGAGTGCACGCGCCTGAATTACTTCGAGCACCGTTGACATTCCGACGACATCGGCGCCGAGCTTTTGCAGCATCCGGACCTCGGCCGCGGTTTCGTACTGCGGACCCATCATCGCAGCGTAAACACCTTGACGCAGGACGATCCCAATCTGGTGTGCGGCGTCGCGAAAAGCTCTCTGCAATCGCGGTGAGTACGCATTACTCAGGTCAAGAAGTTGTGCACTCCCAATCAGCGGAGACGTTCCAGTCAGGTTGAGATGATCGCTAATCATCATCCACTCGCCTGGTCTGAATCTGACGTTTAGTCCGCCGGCAGCATTCGTGACGATCAACTTCATAATGCCGGCGTCCGCGAGCCTTCGGACATTCGCGGTCACCTCTGTGGACGAATAACCTTCGTACAGATGAACCCGCCCCTGGACGAAAATCATACGCTTACCCGACACCTCGCAGAGCGAAAACTTACCGGCGTGTCCGGGAACGCGCGGCCTTGGAAGTTCAGAAAACTCCGTGAAATCGATGGATTCGATCGGCTGTTGAACGATCGAATTCAGGCCGGAGCCAAGAATGATTGCGATTTCGGCCTGCCAATTGCGCAGTTGCTGGCCCGCTTTAGTCATTGGTGGATCGAGCAATCCTTACCGCCAGTCCGGCTCGGACCTCGACGTTAAAAGTAAAGCGGCGAAGCCGCATACAAGTAAGCATCGGTGCGAGCGGCACTGGCGGACGACGGAGCGGCCGCTCCACCTTGGTTCACGCCGCCGAGACCGGGGGCGCGCTGGCCGGCTTACGTGTGGTTGCCATCACGTCTGGGCGCGGCGAATCGTCGCGGGGCGCAGCGGTTTTGGTTTCCTGCCTCGGATAGGCAATCCGGCTGTGCAGCATCGTCATCAAGGTAAAACGAAAACGCTCGGCGACCATCCGAATATCGCGCAAAGTCAGATTGCACTCGTCGAGCTGGCGATCGCTAATACGCTGGTCAATAATATCGTTGACCAGTTGCTCGATTTTCGCAGGCGTCGGTTTCTCCAAACTCCGTGACGCGCTTTCCACCGCATCGGCCAGACTGACAATCGCGCTTTCTTTCGTCTGCGGTTTCGGCCCGCTATAACGGAAACTTTCCTCGCACACGTCGGGGATGTCATCCGGGCGCATCTTCATAATCTTGCCACCAGCACGCGCGTCTTCGTGCATCTGGAGCGCACGTTTGTAGAAATAGTAAACCAGTGAAGTGCCATGATGTTCCTGAATGATGTCAATGATGCGCTGGTTGAGTTTGTATTTGAGCGCGAGATCGACCCCTTCTTTCACATGCGCAATAATGATCAACGCGCTCATGGTTGGCGCCAGGTCCTCGTGCGGATTTCGCTCGAAGCTCATGTTCTCGGTGAAATAATCAGGCTTCACCAGTTTCCCGACGTCGTGGAAATATGCGCAGACGCGGCAGAGCGTCGCGTTGGCGCCGATCGCTTCGGCGGCGGCTTCAGCCAGGTTCGCCACCACAAGACTGTGATGATAAGTGCCGGGCGCTTCGATGGTCATGCGACGCAAGAGCGGGTGGTTTAAATCTGACGCTTCCAACCACGAGATGTCGGTCGTGATTTGGAACAACGGCTCCAGCATTGGTATCACGCCACCGACGATGGTGGCGATGACGAGCCCGTTGCCGATGGCAAAGGCGCTTTGCAATCCGATCAATCCCCAATCGTTTGCCATGGGCGAAAAAAGATTGATCGGCCCGATGTAACCGAAAGTAAGCGACAAAATCCAAATGGCAGCGCCGGCACCAAGTCCGGCCTGAACGAGTTTGCTGCGTCGACGCACTTGCAGGGTGAGATAAACCGCAGTGAACCCGCTGATCATTCCGGTAACGAGCACCGGTGCATTCACGAGCACTGGAGCATCACTTTTTCCGAACAGCACGCTGCTCCAGAGGCTAACAAAAACTGCCGCATACAATCCGTGGTTGCGGCCCAGCAGCACGCTCAGCAACAGGGGCGCGAGGGCATATGGCGCGAGCAATTCCGCCATCTCAGGTTGCAGGTGCAAAACACCGCCACTGCAAAGAACGAAGATAAACTTGGTAAGGGCGAGCTGCACCAGCATCACCCCAAAGACGAGAAGAATGCGTGAGCTTTGCGAGAAGGTGCGCGGCTGATTGATCCACAACATCATCAGCGCAGTCAGGAAAAAGAGCAGTGCAATGACGAAGTTCTTTGTCACCTCTCGCTGGTTGCCACTGAAGATGAGTAATGCCAGGCCGGCGATGAAGCCGAGAAGCAGAACCACCTTCATCCCCACCGAATATTCCAGTCCGCGCAGCAACCCGTTGCGGGCGCGACGGCGGCGTAGTTTTCCAGAGGCGAGCCCGCGGCGAACCAATTCGCTACGTTTGAAAAAGTCGATCATCACTTACGTCCCGACGGTGTCCGGTGCTGCTGGTAGGCGCTAATTATGGCACGGACCAGCGGGTGACGCACGACATCACGTTCAGTAAAGTAGCTCATTGCTATTCCTGGCACATTTTTCAATGCCTGGAGCGCCTCCACTAAACCCGAGCGCTTGTTTGCCGGCAAATCGATTTGCGTCACATCGCCGGTCACGACGCATTTGGAATTCATGCCGATGCGAGTGAGCAACATGAACATCTGTTCGGTGGTGGCGTTTTGCGCTTCATCGAGAATAACGAACGCATTGTTGAGAGTGCGGCCACGCATGTAAGCGAGGGGCGCTACTTCGATGACTTCCCGGGAAAGCGCACGCTCCAGTTCCTCCGCGTCCATCATATCGTGCAAAGCGTCGTAGAGCGGTCGCAAATAGGGCGTGATTTTTTCCTGCAAATCGCCCGGGAGAAATCCTAGCGCTTCACCCGCCTCGACCGCCGGCCGTGCCAGAATGATTCTCGAGACCTGTTCTTTCTTTAGCGCCGCAACCGCCATCGCCACTGCCAAATAAGTTTTGCCGGTACCGGCCGGTCCAATGGCAAAGACGACATCGTGTTTCTCAATCGCTTCAACATAATTTTTTTGTCCAACCGTGCGCGCGATGACCGGCGCCTTGCGCGACGAGGTGACGATGCGGGCCGAGATGGCGTCCGACAGACCATCAGCGCGTTCTTCACTCACGGAATTGAGCGCGTAATTAAATTCATGTTTCTGAATGTCGACGCCGCGTTTGCGCGCTTCCTCCAACTGATCGAAAACGCGTTGGACGCGGTCCAGTTTGGCCGGCTCCCCTTCTATTTTCACCCAGCCCTCGCGTGTCGTCACTCGTACCCCAAGGGAATCTTCCAGATTTTTCAATAGCTTAATGTCGTTGGCGTAGAGCGACTGCAACGCTCGCGCGCTTTCAAATTCCAAAGTACGAGTCTCAGTCATTGATCAAATCGCCCGCGTTCGCCGCACAGACATCTTACGCCAGTCCGGCTCGGACCTTGCGAGGCCGACGGCCATCTTGCCCATTGGATGACAATACGACTTTTAGCGGAACCCGTAAACCAGCGCCCAATGGGTCCGCTCCTCCGGCGATTCTTCGATGGCAACGATAATAAAATAACTATCGGTCGAGGTTGGAACGACATGGGCGGCGGCGAAGTGCCCTTTCTGCCAGCTATCAGATTGTTCCACTAATTTTCCGTCCTTATCGTAAATATGCACAGAAATCTTTGCCCGATTTACTTCTGTACCCATCCAGAACCAATATTCATTGCCTTTGAATAGCTGCTGGCGCACCGCCTTTTTCTCACCCGCCGCCAGGTCTCCACCCCAATAGTCTTCTCGCACCTGGAACCCTTCACGGACATACGGCTCGGCCGCCTGGAGCGCAAAGGACTGGGCGTCGTCCACCGAAGCAAAGGCGGCGATACCCGCCAGCACTGAGACGCCAGCTAAAATGAATGCAAGCCCGTAGCGCGAATTCATCACTAGCGCGTCACGACCTCGCTATCCAGGCGCGTCGTGATATCGTTGATTTTCTTCACCGCATCTGGCGAAATCGGTTTGCTTTCGGTATCAACCAACGGCCGCACTTCCACCAGGGCGTGCTTGATACTTTCCACGACCGGCACGTTGTATTCCGGCATGGCAGCTAATCGAGCACTAAAATACTTCAGCAGATCTGGCTGGTGCAAAAGTTCCGCGCCTTCCTTGGTGAAATGGCGGTTCACCACGGCGGTCAAAATTTGGGTCCCCCGTAACCAGCCGCCAAGGCTGACCAGCTGCGAAAGCTTTTGGTCCTGCAATTCGTTCATCGCCTGTTGCACACTGTTCTGAGTGCGGTCGAGTTCATGGCGGACGTTTTCCCATTTACGCTTGTCGGCCGCTTCCGTGATCGCTTTCGCGTGCGGGGTAATGGATGCGCCTACGCCGATACCCTTGGCCAGAGTCAGAACGCGCTGGCCGATTTCCTTAACCGCGGGGGCATCCTGCGCCTGGACTGCGATGAATCCATCCGCTATGACATTGCCAAGAAGTAGCGCCGTTCTGGGACGTTCGCTGAAGTTGGCGCTCTTTTCGGTCCTCACATACTCTTTCCAGTTGACCGGACCGAGCTTGTTCAGGGCGCTGAAGACCTCGCCCGGCAACGGGACGACTACGTCCTCCACCGTTTTGTACTGCTTGACGTTAATTTGCTGCGGCGCCGACGCTGCCTGGACGCTGAGCGCGACCACTGTCAGTGTAAACCCCGCCCACTTGCTATTTTTAAAGACTGCAATCATCGGCTGCTTCGACTGTTGATTTCGACCCAGTATTCAGGATTAATGCAACTCTAAAAAGAACTAACTTTAGCTCAACTCCCAGTACCGTGATCTCCTTAAATCGCATTTACCCCGACATCCGGCGCCATTTACTTCAACTTTTGTGAATTCCGAACGACTACAGCAGATTCTTGAGCGCGCCAGTCAACGGCGCCTCCTCGTCGTTGGCGATCTGATGCTCGACGAGTTCGTTTGGGGCAAAGTTGGGCGCATTTCGCCGGAAGCACCGGTTCCCGTGGTAGAAGTGTCGGGGGAATCGTTTTATCCTGGGGGTGCGGCCAACGTCGCGCGCAATCTGCGCGAGTTCACCGGCAACGTCGCCGTCGTCGGGATGATCGGGCGAGATCGCGGCGGCGACCAGCTCCGGCAATTACTGGCCGACCAAAAGATCGATACTTCCGCCTGTTCCGTCGCAGCGGATTTTCCCACCATCGTCAAGACCCGCATCATTGCGCGGCAGCAGCAGCTGGTTCGGGTCGACCGGGAGAAGGTTCTGGCGCCAAATGAAAGGCAGATCGACTCGGTTGTTGCTTGCGTGAAGAAAATGTTGCCCGAAATCGACGGCATCATTTTCGAAGATTATGGAAAGGGGTTTCTCGCGGAAAAGCTTGTCTCCGGAATCGTGGCGCCAGCACGCGCCCGGAAAAAGATCATCGCAGCTGATCCGAATCCACGGAATAACATTCCGTGGCGCGGGTTGTCGGTGGTGAAGCCGAATCGGAGCGAAGCGTTTCACGCTGCCGGAATTCCGCTGCAGGAATCGGACGCTGGCAACAAGGCCTTGAAGAAAGTTGGCGCTGCTCTGTTACAAAAATGGCGGGCGGACCTGGTCCTGATCACTCTGGGTGAGGAAGGGATGATGCTTTTCCAGCGCAATCAGAAACCACACCACGCTGCGACGAAAGCACGCCAGGTTTTTGACGTTTCGGGAGCGGGCGACACTGCGATCGCATTGTTTACCCTGGCGCTTTGCAGTGGTGCTACGCCCCTCGAGGCAGCGGAGATCGCTAATCATGCCAGCGCCGTGGTCGTGGGCAAACTCGGAACGGCCACAGTTTCGCCCGACGAATTGCGCAAGAGTTTCGAAAATGGTTGATGGAAAGACGCCAGCGGTGTTTTTCGATCGTGACGGCACCATCATGCACGACGCGAATTACTGCTCCGATCCGAAGGACGTCCACGTTTTTCCTTTTGTCGCCGAATCCCTGCGAAGATTAAAGGCGGCTGGATTCAAATTGATTATGGCAACGAACCAAAGCGGGATTGGCCGCGGTTATTTCACACACGAGCAATATGACGCAGTGCACGCCGAAGTGCTTCGGCAAATCGGTGAACCGCTTATTGACGCCACCTATTTTTGTCCTGATGTCCCCGGCGCTCAGTCCGAATGTCGCAAGCCGGCGCCCGGAATGGTTTTGCAAGGTGCAAGGGAAAATAACGTTGACCTGGCATCCTCGGTTTTTGTCGGTGACAAGGAAATCGATGTCCACTGCGGACACAATGCCGGAATCAAAGCGATTCGCGTCCGCACCGGTTTTGAAACAAACACCGCCGATAGCTCGGCCGATTGGGTGGCGGAAGATTTCGCGGCAGCGACGGATATTATTCTGACGAAGTCCGTATCGGCACAGTGAAGCACGAAAAGAATGTCATTCCGAGCGAAGCGAGGAACCTCACATTTGGTTTCACATCACCGAACAATCGGGAGATCCCTTGCCGTCTGTGCGGCTCGAGGTGACAGCGTAGAGTGAGTAAAGCCGTTGTCCTCATTCCCGCGCGCTGGGATTCATCACGATTTCCCGGGAAACCACTTTACGAAATCGCGGGCAAACCATTGCTTCGACATGTCTGGGAACGCTGCTGTCGCGCGCGAAAAATCGACACTACGATCATCGCCACTGACGACATGCGCATCGCCGAAGCGGCTTTCGCCTGGGGCGCGGAGGTCGCCCTCACTTCGCCCAAACATCAGAGTGGAACGGATCGCATTGCCGAGGTAGCAAAACGCTCGAAGAAATTTTCGATCATTGTCAACGTACAGGGCGACGAGCCGCTGGTCGATCCGCGATTGATTGATCGGCTCGTTGAAACGCTGCAGACGAATCGCGACGTCGGAATCGCCACCGCAGCGCATCCGTTTTCCGATGCGCGTGATGCACTTTCACCACATCAGGTGAAAGTGGTAATCGATCGTGCGGGCAACGCGCTCTATTTTTCGCGCGCACCAATTCCGGCTTCAAGAAATGCGGGAGGCAGCCGTTCTTTGTTTCTTCGGCACCAAGGGATTTACGGCTTTCGTCGCGCTACTCTTTTGCAGTTCGTGGGGTGGAAACCCACGCCACTGGAGCGGTGCGAATCACTCGAACAATTGCGCGCATTGGAGAATGGTGTAACAGTTCATGTGCTCGTCACTAAACATGGTTCGCCTGGCGTCGACACGCCGGCAGATGCCCAAGCTGTAGCCGCTTCGCTGCGTGGTTACAACCTGCGGAGGCCTGGCCGATGAAATACATTTTCGTCACCGGCGGCGTGGTTAGCTCTCTCGGCAAGGGACTGGCCGCGGCCGCCCTTGGCACTCTGCTTGAATTACGCGGGCTACGCGTCGTTTTCCAAAAATTCGATCCCTATCTCAATGTCGACCCGGGAACGATGAGCCCGTTCCAGCACGGCGAAGTCTATGTCTTGAACGATGGCGCTGAGACCGATCTCGACCTGGGGCATTACGAGCGTTTCACCAATTGCGTGCTTTCACGGCACAACAATCTTACCAGCGGCCAGGTTTACGAATCCGTCATCAATCGCGAGCGCCGCGGCGATTATCTGGGCAAGACCGTGCAGGTGATCCCGCATGTAACCGATCAGATCAAAGCGCGAATTCGCGAGCTTTCCGACGAATCAAAATACGATGTCGTGATTACTGAGGTCGGTGGCACCACCGGCGACATTGAAGGGCTGCCCTTCCTGGAAGCGATTCGGCAATTCATCCTCGAAGTCGGCGCACAGAATGTCGTGAATATTCACGTCACGCTCATTCCATATATTAAGGCAGCGCGAGAATTAAAAACCAAACCGACCCAGCAAAGCATCGCCAAGTTGCGCGAAATCGGTCTGCAACCTCAGGTTCTGATGTGCCGGACGGAGCACCCACTCGATGCCGAACTGCGTCAGAAGCTTTCAATGTTTTGCAGCGTTGCGCCGGAAGCGGTTATTGAATTCCGCGATGTCGAGCACAGTATTTATGAAGCGCCACTGATAATTTACGAGGAAGGAATGGACGCGCTCATTTGTAAGTTGCTCGGTCTGCAAACGCCGGAGCCCGAACTAAGTAAGTGGCGCAAATTTGTCGAGCGCGTGGTCTCGCCCAGGAAACGAATCAAGATTGCGGTTGTCGGTAAGTACATTGATTTGCAGGATGCCTACAAGTCGATCTACGAATCGTTAACTCACGCTGCCGCCAGCCAGGATTGCGGGATCGATTTGAAATTGATCGACGCCGAAACTTTGGAGGACACAGTAGATGGCGAGCTCAAGGATGTGGCCGGCATCCTCATTCCTGGCGGTTTCGGCGATCGCGGGGTGGAAGGAAAAATCAAGGCCGCGCGTTTCGCGCGTGAGAACAAACTGCCATATCTCGGTCTTTGTCTCGGCATGCAGGTGGCAACGATTGAATTCGCGCGCAATGTCTGCGGCATCACTAACGCCAACAGCACCGAGTTCGATCAGACAGCATCCGATCCGGTGATTTGTTTGCTCGAGGAACAGCTGGAAGTACGCAACAAGGGCGCCAGCATGCGGCTCGGTACCTGGCCGACCAAAATTCAACCCGGCACGCTCGCGGAAAAGATCTACGGAAAAGACGAAGTGCTCGAGCGTCACCGGCATCGTTACGAATTCAACATGAAATATCGCGATCAAATGCGCGAAAAAGGCTTCGAAATTTCCGGCACCTCACCCGATGGCTCGCTCGCCGAACTAGTCGAGCTGCGCGATCATCCCTACTTCCTGGCCTGCCAATATCATCCCGAGTTTCAAAGCAAACCGAATCAGCCGCACCCTCTCTTCAAAGGGTTCATTCAAGCCGCTTTGGCGCACCAGGGCTAGGGTCCGAGGCGGACTGGCATTATTTGCGAGCTTGGGGCTGACAACACTATTGGTCCTCGAGTAGTGATGGAGCACCGGTCTTCCTAGTGAGTTGTCATCCTGTGCGTAGCGAAGGACCTCTCGAATCCGTCAGCACGCCCGAACTTTGCCTCATCCCTTACCGTCTGCGCGGTTCGGGATAACACCGTTTTGTTGCGGCGGTAGTGATCTTAATCAGTGCATCTATTCAACGCGCGCTCTAACCGGTCGTTAATCGCCGCGCCAATTCCCTCCTCCGGCACGCGCTCGGCCACGATGAGGTCCAGATTCTCAGCATCCAATTCTCGCAGCATTCTGAATAAATTTGCAGCGGCCTCCCGCAAATCGCCCCGCTCACTCAAGTAACGCACGGCTGCGAAATCAGCAGTTGTCGTCGTGGCCGTCGGGCGCGGCGAGCCGGGATCACCGGTCCCGGCTGCAGGAGAAAGAGAGAGAGCTCCGGTTCGTTTACCCGGCATTGCCGAGAAGTCCTGCAAACGTTTGATCATGATCAATCGCGTCTTCGGCGCGTAATGCGTCGGCAATTGTCCCGGCGCAATGATCATACTGGTTGACCTGCGCTCACGCACTTCTCCAAACTGATGAAGTATCTCCTCTGTGATTGGGCCCCACCGCGACACTTCGATCACACCATCCACGATCCGAACGATCGTCGACTCGATCCCGTGTTCCGTGGCCCCGCCATCGACAATCAATGGAATCCGACCTTCCAATTCATCCAACACATGTTGCGCGGTTGTCGGGCTGACGCGCCCGAATCGATTCGCACTTGGCGCCGCCAGCGGCCGATTCACTGCACTCACCACTTCGCGAAAAACTGGATGCGCGCTCATCCGCACCGCGACTGTTTCCAACCCCGCTGTTACAATGTCTGGAACGATGTCGCGCTTTCGAAAGATTATCGTTAAGGGTCCGGGCCAGAAGTTTTCGATCAAATCGCGCGCGAGCTGCGACTCAGCGATCGCAATCTCATCGAGTGCCTCCCGCTTCGGCAAATGTACAATTAACGGATCGAACCGCGGCCGTTCCTTGGCTTCGAAAATTTTCGCGACGGCATCGGGATTAAGCGCGTCGGCTGCCAGTCCGTAAACGGTTTCGGTCGGCAACGCTACCGCTTCGCCCTCGCGCAAAAGCTTGATCGCCTTGGCGCATCCCTCATTGGACTCCGCCCTAACTAGTGCAGTCGCGCCGGTCTGGCTCGGATCGTCCGCTTCGCTTCCGCTACATGCCAGTCCGGCTCGGACCGCGGAAACGATTTCCGTCTTCACTTCGGAAGTTTGGCAGCGAGCACGGTGTCAGTTTGCTTCTTCCGAAACGCCTGAAGATTCTGGCGAATCTTCTCGTCGGAAGTCGCGAGGATGGCCGCGGCCAGAAGGGCGGCGTTCTTCGCTCCGGCGGGACCGATTGCGAGTGTGCCAACAGGAATTCCTCCCGGCATTTGCGCGGTGGAAAGAAGTGAGTCCAGGCCGTGCAAGGCCGCTGACTGAATCGGCACACCAAGCACGGGCAACCAGGTATGCGCAGCAATGACACCCGCCAGATGCGCCGCGCCGCCGGCTGCCGCGATCATTACACGAACCCCCCGATCCGCCGCTTCGCGTGCGAACTTCGCTGTCGCGTCGGGCGTCCGATGTGCCGAAAGAACATGCGCCTCGTTTGGGATGTTCAGCTCATCAAGCGTTTTCACGCAACCGGACATTGTTTCCCAGTCCGACGCACTTCCCATGATCACAGCAACGAGCGATGAAGACTTTTGCACAGCCATAAAGTAAGATCAGGTGTCAGCTCCCCAGCCAAAGTTGTAAAGCGGTTTTTCGAATCTCAAATTTAGTCGTAGCGCGCGGCCCAACAAAAACAAGGAACGCCTGTTTCTAACGCCAGTCCGGCTCGGACCTGCCGACTCAGTACAAACGGCGGTCGCAGACAGCCGTCTAACCAGATGTCTGTTCCCCTCGCCGCAACGCGATTTGCGATGCCCCTGATTCGCTTTGCGGTTATTATAGGAGGATGAACCCCGGCGACAATGCCATTTCCTTGATCGGCTTCATGGGCTCCGGGAAATCCGCCATCGGTCGTGAGCTGTCACGGCGCATCGGTTGGCCGCGACACGACACCGACGAAATGATTCGCGAGCAGTTCGGCATTTCGATTCCGGATATTTTCGCGCGGCACGGCGAGCCAGCATTTCGCGATGCGGAAACGGCATTGCTGAAAACATTGCGCCGAGGAATCGCTGGAATCGTCGTTACAGGCGGCGGAATTATTTTGCGCACTGAAAACGTGCAGCTCCTGCGCGGGATGGGCCGGATCGTCTGGCTCGACGCTGATGAAGAAGTGCTGTGGCAGCGCGTTTCAAAGCACAGTACCCGTCCCCTGCTTCAAACACCGGATCCACGCGCGCGATTTGCAGAGTTATTGCAAGAGCGGCTACCGCTTTATCAGTCGGCGGCAGACTATCGCATCAATACCACCAGTAACAGCATCGCGCAGGTGACGGATGAGATCATCGCATTGATATGAACGCGCAGAACGGATCAACGGATGTCCGTACCCAAATTGTAACGCTGGCACGGGAGTTGGGATTTGATCTTTGCCGCTTTGCGAGGGCGGATGCTCCGGAACACGCTACGCAATTTCGCGATTGGCTGGATCGCGGCGAGGGCGGGGAAATGAATTACCTCGCGCGCAATGCAGAAAAGCGATGCGATCCGCAGCAGGTTTTGCCGGAAGCGAAAACGGTGATAGTTCTCGCGCTCAATTATTTTCAGGGAGAGCCTGTAGGGGCAGCCGTATCGGCTGCAGATTCTGTAGCGGCGGGCGTGTCGCCCGCAAATCCTCCAAAGATTACGGCCGGCACGGCCGCCCCTACATCCGCCGGTCGCATCGCGCGATATGCCTGGGGTGATGATTATCATCAGTTAATCGAGAAGAAGCTGGCCGTGCTCGATGACTTCCTGCGGCGATACGGCGGGACACAAAAGTGCTATGTCGACACCGGCCCTATGCTGGAGCGCGACCATGCCGCGGCCGCCGGCGTCGGCTGGCATGGCAAAAGCACGATGCTGTTGAATCGCCAATTAGGCACCTGGTTTTTTCTCGCCGAGATCCTGACCACGCTGGAGTTCGCCCCTGATCCACCGCAAAAGAATTATTGTGGCCGCTGCACCCGCTGCATCGATGCCTGTCCGACGGGTGCAATCACTGCGCCACATCAGGTCGATGCACGCCGCTGCATTTCCTATCTGACCATTGAATTGAAAGGGTCGATTCCGGTCGGACTACGTCCGATGATTGGCGATCGCATCTACGGCTGCGACGATTGCCTCGATGCCTGTCCATGGAATCGTTTCGCCAAAGTCTCACGCGAAACCGCATTCGCAATGCGGCGTGAAGTCGCCGCAATGAAACTGCGCGATTATCTCAGTCTCGATGAAGAGAAATTTCGCCGGCTGTTTCGCGACTCGCCAATCAAGCGGACAAAACGGCGCGGCTTGTTACGAAATGTCTGCGTCGCGCTTGGAAATGTCGGCACAAAGTGATGATTTGCCTGCCTTGGAAAAGGCGGATGCCGATGCCGAACCATTAATTGCGGAGCATGCACAATGGGCGATCGGGCGGATAAGGGAACGGACGGTTGCGTGAATTGCTGAATCTGTAAACATTACTGACTGCATCTAACGGTAGTGAGCTTGAACGATTTAACCTTTAAATAATCTAAGGAGCATCTCTTGCAGCTTCCCGCCATGCACCAGCAGGTAACCAGTCCCACCCGCCACGGTAACGCCCGGTCCGCCCGTAGCCGGTCGTCGTTTCGCCGCGCCGGCGGAAATCCCGCCGCCGCCGTAAAATTCTGATCGGAATCGGCGCGGTGATTTTGCTTTGGATCATCGGCGCGATCATCAGCAGTAAACGCGAAAAGCCCATTCCAGTGACAACGGAGAAGGCGACGCGACGGACTATTGTCCAGATAGTTTCGGCAACGGGGAAAATTCAGCCGGAGACTGAAGTGAAGATTTCACCGGAAGTCGCGGGCGAGATTATTGAGTTGCCGGTGATTGACGATGGGATCGCTGTGAAAAAGGGTGATTTGCTGGTGAAGATCAAACCCGATTCCTATAAGGCGCTTGGTCGAACAGCAGGAGGCAGCGATCAGTTCGGCGAAAGCGACCAATCTTCAACAGAAGGCCACGATGATGAAGGCGGAGCAGGACCTGAAACGCGCCGACGACATGTATAGCAAGAAGACGATTTCGATTCAGGAATACAACGCGGCACAGGCGGCCCATGATGTTGCGAAAAATACCTATGAAAGTTCGCTGCATGAGATCGAACGGGCGCAAGCCGGCTCGAGCCAAGCGCGCGAGCAACTTTCCAAAACGACCATCTATTCGCCGATCGATGGAACGGTCACGGTCTTAAACAGCAAATTGGGCGAGCGCCTCGTCGCTACGGGACAGTTTGCCGGAACGGAAGTGATGCGCGTCGCCGATCTGAATCACATGGAAGCACGCGTCGATGTGAATGAGAACGATGTCGTGAATGTGAAGGTCGGCGACAAAGCCAGTGTGAAAATCGATGCTTATAGCGATCGCAGGTTTCACGGGACCGTTCACCAAATCGCGAACACCGGAAAAACCACCGGCGCCGGGACTCAGGAAGAAGTGACAAACTTTGAGGTCAAGATCGGCATCGACGATCACGATGTGACATTGAAACCCGGATTAAGCTGCACCGCCGATATTGAGACGGACACAGTCAAGGATGTGGTCGCGGTTCCGATGCAGGCAGTCACCATTCGCACCGGCGACAGCAATCTGAGCCCCGAAGAGATCGAAAAAAAGAAGCTAAAGACGGCGCAGCGCGATAAAGGCGACAACAACGCGGAGTTCGTTAACGAGAAAGCGGAGAAGCAGGCGCAGAAGGAAGAGCGAGAAAGACTGGCGAAAGTCGTGTTTCTGAAGAAAGGCGGCAAAGCGCAACTGGTGAGGGTGACGACAGGGATCTCCGACGACACCTTTATGGAGATCAAAAAGTGGGATTCAGCCGGGAGACGAAGTCATTTCGGGAAGCTATAGCGCCATCAGCCGGAAGCTGAAAGACGGCGCCAAGGTTACTTACGATAAGGAAGCGACAAAATAGTGTTCGGGGTTCAGTGAACAGGGTTCAGGCGGAACCTCTGAAACCTGAACCCTGAAACTGAACACGATGAACCATAATTCCACGCGTCCGGTTGGACCATTGGTCATCGACATCGAAAACATCACGAAAGATTACGTGATGGGTGAAGAGACTGTGCGCGCGTTGCGCGGGGTGTCGTTGCAGATTCATCGTAACGAATACATCGCCATCATGGGCCCGAGCGGCAGCGGCAAGTCTACTCTTATGAATATGCTCGGGTGTCTCGATACGCCGACTTCCGGGCGATACGAATTCAACGGCCGAAATGTCGCCGAGATGGATGATGACGAACTGGCCGCAATCCGAAATCGCGAGATCGGATTTGTTTTCCAAACGTTCAATCTGCTCCCGCGCTCGACCAGTTTGCGCAATGTCGAGCTGCCTCTGATTTATGCGGGCATTGACCCAGAGACGCGCGAAGAAATGGCCGCACGGGTCCTGGAAGAAGTCGGTCTGGGCGATCGCATGAATCATAAACCCAACGAATTATCCGGTGGTCAACGCCAGCGCGTCGCCGTTGCTCGGGCGCTGGTGAACAATCCTTCCATCATTCTGGCGGATGAACCGACCGGGAATCTCGATTCCAAAACCGGCGAGGAAATCATGGCCTTGTTCGAGGATTTATATCGGCGTGGTCAATACCATCATTCTGGTCACGCACGAGCGCGATATTGCTGCGCATGCACGTCGCACCGTCCATCTGCGCGATGGTCTGGTTGAAACCGACCATCCTGGATTTATTCCGGAAGTCGATCTCGTCGCCCTGGATCGACCATGATTATGCGCGCTGCAAAGAGATGAAACGATTTCTCTACGAATTAACTGAGAGCTGGCGCATCGCCGTCGCACAGATGCGCTCGAATATGACACGCTCCGCTCTGACCGCGCTCGGCGTGATCATCGGAATCATTGCGGTGACTTTGATGGGGACAGCGGTCACTGGCATTCCATCGGCTTCGATAACAGCATGTCTGTGCTTGGGGACGACGTTCTTTACGTCACGCAATGGCCGTGGAAAAGGTCGATGACTGGTGGAATTATCGCGACCGCAAAAAGATCAAGACCGAATACGCCGAGACGCTGAATCGGATGATCGCACGGACGCCGAATTCAAATCTGGTCGTAGCAGTCCCGACTTCGAGTTTGTTTCGTTCCATCAAATATGGTGGCAATTCCGTAGATAACGTTTTCGTCCTGGGTACGACTTCGGATTTCATTGTTACCTCGACCATCGATTGCAAAGAAGGCCGTTTTTTCAGCGATACCGAATCACGCGGCGGCGCCAATGTGGTGGTGATCGGTTACGATGTGGCCGATGCCCTGTTTCCATCGGAAAGCCCGATCGACAAATCGGTCCTGATTAACGGACAACTATTCAAGGTTATCGGCGTGAACTCGCGCCAGGGAACTTTTCTCGGGTTGTTCAGCTGGGACTCGATGGTGGCGATGCCACTCGGCGCTTTCAACAAATATTTCAGCAGTAAAAGTGAGGCGGACGTGCGGGTAAAAGTGAAGGACAAACGCAAATTGGCGGATGCGAAAGACGAGCTAAGGGATTAATGCGCCGCGTCCGCGGTCTTACCACCTGGAAAAAGGATGACTTTTCAGTCAACGAACAGCAGGCTTTAAAGAGCACACTCGATCCGATTAAGAACTCGATCGCCATTGCAGGGTTGTTCATCACCGGCCTTTCGCTTTTTGTCGGCGCGATCGGCATCATGAACATCACTTTCGTCAGCGTGAAGGAACGCACGAAAGAGATTGGGACACGGAAAGCACTTGGGGCACGCCGGCGCACGATCCTTTTGCAGTTCCTGATCGAATCGACTGCGCTTTGTTTCCTCGGTGGAATAATTGGGCTCGCGCTGGCGTATTTGATGTGTTTCGGAATTGGAGTGGCCTTTCCCTCGTTTCCCATCCATTTTTCACTCGGCTTGGTTTTCGCCAGCATGGTTGTCTCGGTCGCTACCGGGCTAGTCTCGGGCTTTGCGCCGGCATGGACGGCATCACGCCTCGATCCCGTGGTGGCGCTGCGGTATGAATAAATAACGAAGTGATGGTGACAGCAGTATTCATCGCTTCACTACTCCATTACTCCAGTTCCCCAGTCTTCTGAACACATGTGATTTAGGGAAATTATTAAGATGGCATTAACCTCGCTCGGGGCGAACAAATTACGCTCGGCCTTAACAATGACTGGGATCACGATCGGAGTTTTCTCGGTTATCTCGGTCATGACCGCGATCGGTGCGTTGCAGAGTTCGATCGAGAACGGGATCAGCTTTCTTGGCTCGAACATCTTCCAGTTCGCGAAGTATCCGGTAAACATCGATGCCGGTGGCGGCGAAGTGAAGAAGAAATATCAGAACCGGAGAAACATCACCTACCAGCAGGCTCAGCATTACGCGAAGCTGATGCATGGAAATGCGCGCGAAATTTGTCTTAAAATGCTTCGGACGCGATCTAAAGGCACAGGCTGTTTACAATGGCGTCAAGACCCCACCAAGTCTGACGGTTGTCGGGACCAATCGAGGTTTTCTTGCCGCTAATGCATTCACCCTCGGCTATGGCCGCAACCTCAACGAGGAAGACGTGGATCTTCCCGCAACGTCACCGTGATCGGCAAGGCGATCGAGAAACGATTGTTTCCACACGAGACGCCGATCGGTAAGGTCATTCGCATCGACCGGCCATACCTACACCGTCGTCGGAGTGCTGGCCGAGAAGGGCACGTCCTTTGGGCAAAGCCAGGACGATATTTTCTCATGCCGATCACCCGGTTTTTTGAAAATTACGGCGAGCCAACCGGACCATGAATATCGCCACCCAGTCGCTTTTCGACCGAACCTACAACCGGACCTTGGATAGAGCGAATTGGCGCGATGCGGATCGCCCGCGGCCTGCAAGGCAGATCAGGATAACGATTTTGAGATTTACACTAACGACTCGCTCAAAAGCGCTTTTGTGAATGTTGCCAGCATCGTCAGTATTGGCGCATTCGTGATTAGCTTTATCGCTCTGGTCGCTGCCGGCATTGGCATCATGAACATCATGCTGGTGAGCGTGACGGAGCGGACAAAAGAGATTGGAGTTCGCAAATCGATTGGCGCCCGCAGTCGCGATATTCTCCGGCAATTTCTCGCTGAAGCGGTGTTCATTTCCGAGGCCGGCGGGATTCTTGGGATTATTGTGGGTAGGAGTATTGGGGGGCGATTTGCTCGCGCATGTGGCTGAAGGTTGACGTAATTTTCCCCTATGGCTGGGCCATTGCCGGCCTCATCGTTTGCTCTGCTATCGGGATTGGGTTCGGGTTTTACCCCGCCTATCGTGCTGCCGCCCTCGATCCCATCGAGGCTTTGCGTTACGAGTAGCTGAGAGTCCCCGGTTGGGGCCGATCAGACTTTCCAGGCACACAACTTGCGCGCCGTGTGTTAAAATGCGCTCAGTTCTCGCTCTGCCAAGCTCCTGTGCTTTCGTCATCTACTAAGACCGCCAAACGTAACGTTCTTCTCATTGAAGAATACGATGCGCTTTCGGTTGCGATCGAATCGGCGCTGACAAAATTCGCGCCGCAACACCAGTCTCACGCCGTGCCCTCATTGGCGGAAGCGCGGCGGTTTGCGCTCGAGCACAAGCCGGAATTGATCATCCTCGATTTCGATCCGCCGCTTCCAGGCGCAATCGCATTTTTCGGCGAAATGAAAGGCGTCTTGCCGGAAACGCGTGTTCTTGCGCTCATTGCCGGTGTCCCGCCCGATCTCATCGCAGAGCGCGGAGCTAATGGCGCATTGCAGTTTTTGAAAAAACCATTTGAGCTGGTGGAATTCGGCGCCGCCGTGCAAGCGTTGCTTGGTCCCTGGATGGAAACAGGAACACCGCGCGGCACATTGGGCGATCTCGCGCTTGATGATGTCACTGTTCTCGCGCTCTCCACTCCCCGGAACATTTTCATTGAAGTGCGGGCGGGTGAAAACCGGACCGGCGAATTGCATCTCCGAAATAACCAGATCATCCACGCCCGCGCTGGAGACGCCGACGGCAAACGCGCCATTGCGGAAATGCTAGCCTGGACTGATCCGCATTTCATCGAGAACATCGGCTCGGAATCAGTTCCACGCACGATTCATGATCCCTGGGCGACCACATTGATCGAAGCGTTGCGCGAAGTGAAGAACCTCAAGCGCACGCGGCCGACACCGGCCCAGCCGCAGTTACCGGCCAAACCTGTGGTTACACCGGCCAAGGCAGGTCCGAAGATTCTGATCATCGACGACACCGACATGCTCCTGATCTTCGTGGAAGATTCACTCGCGCTCGCTGATCCAACCTTACAGGTAGCAACCGCCCTTACCGGCCTGAATGGCGTCAAGGAAGCCGCTCGCATCATTCCCGATCTCGTCCTGGCCGATTATGTCCTTCCCGATATCAAAGGCGACGAAGTTTGTCGCCGCATCGGCAGAAACGAGAGCACGGCGCGTGTGCCGATCATCATGATGTCGGGTCATGTTCACGAAATGGCGGCGGTCGCGAGCACGCTGCCAAACGTAGTTGCGACCATTGCCAAACCATTTCGGTCCGACGCGCTCATCGCGCTGGTGCAGCAAACGCTGAAGGAAGGCCCGCTTAAGGAAAGACCGACATTCCCCAGCGAAAAAGAAATTGCGCGAGCGAAAGCTGCGGACTTTACCATCTCGAAGACGCCGATTCTGCCGCAGCCAGAGCAAAAGCCGGCATCGCCGCCGCCAACAAGCGCGGCATCCCCGCCAATGGAGGGCGGAGCTCCTGCGACGCCGAAGCCGCAACTCAAGTCGAAGACTCGCCCCGAAGAGCCCAGAGCGGGCTCACAGGAGCTCGCCCCTCCACAACCACCAGGTATTCCCTCGCGCGTTACAAAGAAAACAGCGCCGCTGCAAAAATCCGACGGGATCCTGACACGGCTCGCACCGAACGAAGTGATGCTCGATCTCCCGCTCGATGTCGTCGCGATGCAGGTCAACTCTGCGTTTCAGATCGGAGCGATTCGGGCACGCCCAGCCTCATCAACGGTGGCAATCGAAGTTCCCGCCAACGGCAAAGCGGCGTTGCCATTGAAGACTGGCTTTCAACTTGGACCCATTGACCTCGACGCTACGGGAAACATTTCCATTGTTCGACTGATCCCTACTTCGCGGCCGTTTCGCGCTGCAGAGATGCGTAGTGCGTTTGAAATCGATGGCGTCACGGTTGTTCCGGCAAACGAACGCGAACGACTGCAACTCATGTCGACTGCCGCGAGCATGACAATGCAATTATTCGCTCCGCTCGAGCTCATCTCGGTCGAGCTTGGTCCAAGCCTTGAAATCACGCAGTTGGTCTTCCGTTGCCGTGCCAAAACCGTCCGCGTCTCGCTAAGTGCGCGAGGCTCGCCAGTACAAGCCGGCGCCAGTTTCGAAACCACGCGCGTTCAGCTCGATCAATCCCGCCGCATCGACGAACTCACACTTACCCCGATCGGAACGTAGACTGGAGGTTGGGCTAACCCAACCCCAGCGCCTTAAATTTTTCGTCGACGTGACGGAAATGGGTCTCGAGTGAGCAAAGTTTGTCGATCTCTTTCGCGGATAACTTGGCCATGATCTGGCGCTCGGCTTTCACGTTTTCGGCCAAGGATTTTTTGCCGCGCCAGGTTTTCATCGCGGCGCGTTGCACAGCTTCGTAGGCCGTTTTGCGAGCGAGTCCGGCGCGAGTAAGCGCGAGCAGGATCGACTGACTGAAATAAAGTCCTTTCGTCATTTCCAGGTTGCGCTTCATGTTTTCCGGATAAACGCGCAAGCCGCCCACTAGCTCGCGCAGCTTTACCAGCATGTAGTCGACTAACGTGCAGGAATCGGGCAGAATGATTCGCTCGGCGCTGGAGTGACTAATGTCGCGTTCGTGCCAGAGCGCGACGTTTTCCAATGCGACCAGCGCATTCCCGCGAATGACACGAGCGAGGCCGCTCAATCGTTCACCCGTTATCGGATTGCGTTTGTGCGGCATGGCTGAACTGCCCTTCTGGCCTTGGCCGAAAAATTCTTCCACTTCCAAAACTTCAGTCCGTTGCAAATGGCGGAATTCCGTGGCCCAGCGATCGATCGAGGACGCAATCAGCGCCAGGGTCGTGAGGAATTCGGCGTGCCGATCGCGCTGCACAATCTGCGTCGAAATCGTTGCTGGACGCAATCCAAGCTTCTGACAAACCTCACGCTCGATCCGCGGATCAAGGTGCGCATGGGTTCCCACCGCGCCGCTCAATTTTCCCACGCGAATACGCTCCCGCGTTTGTGTGAGGCGTTCTTCGGCGCGTCCGAATTCGTCGAACATGAGCGCGAGCTTCAGACCAAACGTAATCGGCTCGGCATGAATGCCGTGGCTGCGTCCGATCATGGGCGTCTTTTTATATTTGCGCGCCTGTTTGCTGATGATTTTTCGCAGTGCCCCCAGATCATCCGAAAGAATTTTGGCCGACTCCGTCATCTGGACCGCGAGGGTAGTATCGAGGATGTCGGAGGAAGTTAATCCCTGGTGAATCCAGCGCGCCGCCGGGCCCACATATGATGCGACATTTTCGAGAAACGCGATGACATCGTGATTTGTGCGCTTCTCGATCTCATTGATCTCATCGATCTCGAATTTGCCTTTCTTTCGAATGACGGCGGCGTCTTCCTTTGGAATCAAACCAAGCCGCGCCATCGCGTCACAGGCGATGGTTTCGATCTCAAGCCAGATTTCGAATTTGCGCTGGTCCGACCAGATGGCACGCATTTCCGGCCGAGAATAACGGGCGATCATCGCAGCAGCCTAGTGTCCCTACCCTGCAACCGAAAGTCTCAATTTGCCACAAACCGCAGTGCGACTCCGCCCAACGGAAGATTTTTATCCGCAGATTCGCAGATTCCGCAGATTCTAAACCAGCGTGGGATTTGAGGGCCACGAACCACACGAACATTCTAAATTTGGAGGGACATGCGTGGTCGTGTCCCAAAGGTTTGGGCGATCCAAGCCGGATTGGCATACGCAGCGCGACGCCCTCCATCTTTTTCCTTTTTTCGCGTCGTTCCATGCGCTTCGTGAGCCGCCGATCGCCGCGAGACGCTCTGAGGACAAAACGAAAACGCTCCGGCAGCAGAACCGCCGGAGCGTTTCGAAATTTATTTGGCCGCGTTTAGCAGACCTTCGCGCGCAGGAAACGGCCGTGATCTTCCACTCGCACTCTGCCGCTGCCGAGTAAATCGGCGACGGTGGCGACGGTTTCGCGGCTGCTTTTAGTGCACGAACTAACGGCGAGGATTAGGTCGCCGAGGGAAAGCTTCTGGGGCCGACGCAGAATCTGAGAGTTCTTGTTCATGACGAAGAAAAAGACAGCAAAGCGAGTGCCAACGTTCATAAGTAATACATCGCGTGGTATATTCGGGTGCCCCTGAACGCCTTTCCTTCCGGCAACTGCTTGCAATCTGACACTCGTGTTTAATTTTTGGACACTTTCTCGTTGGTTGCGCCGCCCGAAATGACGAAGCTCGAGTGACGAACGACGAAGGAAGACCGCCTTCGCCTCGTTACAACTGAGGTTTCTCGCTCGGACGCGCGGTCAGGCGCATCGCGACAAAATACAGGACGCACAACACAATGACGCCGGCGGCGATGACGTGGGATTTTGCTTTCAGCGCCGTTGCCAGACCGGCCGGGTCGCGCAGCATCTCGGGCGTGATGGCGGTCTGCCCAAACCAAGCCAGCACTGCGCACCAAATCGCTGAGCCGACGACCGTCATGATGCTAAACGTCGTGAAATTCATTCGAATGATGCCTGCCGGAATGGAAATGAGATGGCGAATCACCGGCAATAGGCGCGCGAAAAAAATCCCGCCGGCCTCGTAGCGATGCAGCCAGTGTTCGGCGCGGATCAACTTTGATTCGCTGACCGCAAAAAAACGCCCCCATTTTACGATCACGATCCGTCCAAGCCATAACGACACCCAATAAGTGATGGACGCTCCAAGCCATGAACCAAATGTTCCCGCTGCAATCACGCCCCAGATATTCAATTTCCCCTGCCCTGCCAGGAATGCGGCTGGCGGAATCACGATTTCGCTCGGCACGGGAAAGATCGAGCTTTCCAACGCCATCAGGACAATGATCCCTACATAGCCGCCGTGCAGGACCCAATCGAACCAGATTTGAAGGAGATGTTGCATGTTGTCATTCCGGGCGAAGTCGAGGAATCTCTCCGCAACCCGCCCAGTGAATCCGCGCTAGTTCAGTCCGAAATCCGCAATCCGCAATCCGAAATTTAAAGATGTCGATTTACCGAGGCGTCCTCAAATACTACCGCGGATTCCTCGGCCGCTCCCTGATTGCGATGGCGTTCTCTTTTGCGGCCACCGGCTTAAACCTGCTCAAACCGTGGCCGCTCAAAATCATCGTCGACTGGGTAATCCCCCGATTCAAGTTGGGAGCACATGTTAGCTGGCCGGATTCTGGTCCGTGGTGGATTCAGGAACCAAGGCTGGTTGTTTTTGCATTGTGCCTGGCTCTTGTAGTGGTCCAATTGCTGTGGGGACTGTGCAATTACATCAGCAACTACCTTTTCGTAAAAATCGGATTGCAAGCCCTGCTTGATCTGCGGACCGAGCTCTATGCTCATCTGCAGCGGCTGTCCCTAAAATTCCACGACACCCGGCGCTCGGCTGATTCCAGTTTTCGCGTCGCCTACGACTCGCAATCGATTCAGACGATCTACAACAAAGGCTTCACTAACATTATCGGTTCTGGCGTGACCCTGATTGGGACTTTTGTCGTCATGCTCAGGCTGGATTGGCAATTAACTCTTCTCTCGCTCGCGATCGTGCCGCTGCTTATCGGCACCATCTATTTCTTTGCCAAACGGATTCGCAGCGAATCCACGACCATTCAGGAACAGGAGAGCGCGTTACTCACGCAGACGCAGGAAGGGTTGAGTTCAGTTCGGATGGTACACGCCTTCGGCCGCGAGGAATTTGAGGTCGCCCAATTTCACCGACAGGCGCACGGCAGTTTGCAGGCGAACCTGCGTTACACGATGACGAACATGAAGAGTGCCCTGGTAATTAGCACACTGATCCTGATGGGAACGGCGGCGATGTATTACCTCGGCACAATGCACGTGCTGGCGGGCACACTCACACTCGGATCATTGCTCGTTTTTACAGCCTACCTTGTGATCCTTTATCAACCGCTCGAATCGCTTACCTATACAGCGTGGGCGATGGAAGGCGCTACGGCCGGAGCGCGCCGTTGTTTCGAAATTCTCGACTCGCGCGACGACGTCGTTGATTCACCGAACGCAATCGCAATCGCAAAAACGAATGGTGCGATCGCATTTCAAAACGCGAGTTTCGGTTACGATTCGACGCGCGAAATCCTCACCGGCGTCAATCTCGAAATCGCACCCAATCAAATTATCGGAGTCGTCGGGGGAACCGGCGCCGGTAAGAGCACGCTGTTGAGTTTAGTGCCGCGATTTTACGACCCCAGTGCCGGCCGCGTCACCTTGGATGGCCGCGATATTCGTGAGATCACAAAAAAATCGTTACGAGAACAGATCGCGATTGTGTTGCAGGACACATTGCTCTTTTCCACCAGCGTGCGCGAAAACATTGCTTATGGACGACCCGACGCGACCGATGCGGAAATTCGTGAAGCGGCGCGACGGGCGCAGGCTGATGAATTTATTTCCAAATTACCTGATGAATATGAAAGCGAGGTCGGCGAACGCGGCGGACATCTCAGCGTGGGCCAGCGTCAACGTATCGGGATCGCACGGGCGTTTCTGAAGAACGCGCCAATTCTTCTGCTCGACGAACCAACTTCCGCGCTCGACCCGACGACTGAATCCGCCATCATGGAAACGATCAAAGAACTGATGCGCGGCCGCACCACCATCATTATCACGCATCGCATCGCGACAATTCACGGTGTCGATCAAATCATCGTTCTGGAAAATGGTCGCGTAGTCGAGCAGGGACGCGGACCCGAGCTGGTCACGCGCGGTGGCGCTTATGCCAAGCTCTACGCATCCGGCAAATTTTCGACATGAGCAACGTTGGCGCCGACCGGAGAGTGGAAAACGATTGGTGGAAGGATCCGATCCCATCAAATGTTGAGTTCGGCGAAGGTTTTTACTGCGAGACCGCGCAGATTTTTCGTTTCATAAGGACCAAGGCGCCGCACGCGCTTGTCTTCGGGAATCATGTCTCCTGTTACGCCGGTTGTTCCTTTGCCCTCGGAGTAAATGGCTCCGCCGTAGTTGGCGATTTCACTTTATTAAATGGGGCGATTGTCATGGCGGAAGAACGAATCGAGATCGGCTCGCATTGTTTGATCTCATGGAACGTCGGGATTGCCGACTCGGATTTTCATCCGCTCGAACCGGCCCAGCGATTGATCGATGCTCAGGCCCTTGCGCCTTTCTATAAAGATCGGCCGCCCCGCCCCAAACTTGAAACGCGGCCGGTGAAAATTGGTAATAACGTCTGGATCGGAATGAATGCGATCATCCTGAAAGGTGTAACGATTGGTGAAAATTCTGTGGTGGCGGCGGGCGCGGTGGTAACGAAGAGCGTGCCGGCGAATTGCGTGGTCGCGGGAAACCCCGCCGTTGTGGTGAAAAAATTTTAGCACCAGAAGATCACGAAGGACACGAAGATGGAATTTGATGACCTCTCGCGATCCGTGATCGGGTGCGCCATCGAGGTCCATCGTAATCTTGGACCTGGATTGCTTGAATCGACCCATCGACAATGTCTGGCGCATGAACTGTCTCAGGCGGGAATTTCATTCCAAATGGAGTTGCCGCTTCCGGTTCGTTACAAGGGAATACTGCTCGATTGCGGTTATCGAATTGATCTGTTGGTAAACGGCGACGTGATTGTCGAAATCAAGAGCGTCGAATCTGTCCTGCCGATCCAGCATGCCCAAACACTTACCTACATGCGGTTAGCGAAAGTGCCTGTAGGATTATTGATCAATTTCAACGTCATAAAACTACAGAGCGGCATCAAACGCTTTGTCCTTTCATAACCTTCGTGCTCTTCGCGTCCTTCGTGGTGAATCGATGAAATCGAAACGCATCGTCGTAATGGGCTTCATGGGCTCCTGCCCGATTGCAGGCGTGATCTGGCAGCACGTTCACTACATTGTCGGCCTGCAGCGGCTCGGCCACGAAGTTTATTACATCGAAGATTCTGCGCGGATTCCCTACAACGCGGAAACTTTTGATACCAGCAACGATTACACTTACGCCGCCAACCTTCTCACGCGCCTGGCCGACGAATTCGATTTCAAAAATCGCTGGTCGTTTTGCGCGCGTTATCTGCCGGAGCTTCCGACCGCAGGCTTGCCATTAAGAAGAATTCGTCAGCTTTATAAATCTGCCGATGCCATCTTGAACATCTGCGGCACTCAGGAATTCAACGACGATCTGCTGGCGAACGATCGCATTCTTTATATCGAGAGCGATCCAGGTGTGGAACAAATCAAAGTCGATCAGGGAGTTCAATCAACCATCGACTATCTCGGACGACATCATGCGCTTTTTACTTTTGGCGAACACGTCGGAACGAAAAGATTTCCGGTGCCGATCCACGGATTGAAGTGGCTCCCAACGCGGCAGCCGATTGTCACAGACCTTTGGAAAACCCAAAGGCCGCCACCTGCGGGCGCGGTCTTTACATCCATTGCCAATTGGTCGACGAGCGGATTGAAAGACATTACCTGGCGTGGGGAGAAATATCTTTGGAGTAAATCGCGCGAGTTTATTCGATTCGTTAACGCTCCCAAGATGGCGCGCGAACCCTTTGAACTGGCCACCGACATTAAGGATGAGAAGACGAGAACAAAATTTTCCAAATCCGGTTGGCGATTTCGAAGCCCACACGACTTAAGTGTGAGGTATTGGGACTATCGCGATTACATCCGCCGATCCAAAGCCGAGTTCACGGTGGCGAAAGATCAATACGTGCGATTAGACACCGGTTGGTTCAGTGATCGTAGCGCCTGTTATCTGGCGGCGGGCCGGCCGGTGATTTCCCAGGAAACCGGCTTCACGAAACTTTATGGCGATCGGGGCGGGCTCTTCGGTTTTAGAAAGCTCTCTGAAGTCAGCGAAGCAGTGCGGGAAATTAACGCCGATTATCGACACCATTCCCGGGTAGCTCGCGCGATAGCGAAGGAAATTTTTGAAGCCGAAAAAGTTGTCGCATCGCTACTCGATCGCGCCGGTTTGTAGCACGGGCATCTTGCCGGTAGGGTCAACGAGCATCCTGCCCGTTGAAAAACCGCAGGAACCCGCAGAAGCACGCCCCTCCGCGAAATTGCTCGCCCTTCATACTTCCTCTTTCCTTTTTGTGACGATCTCACCCAGCCGCTTCCCGCCTTCGAGCGCCTTCACCACTACTGTTTCTGCCCGCTCGCGATGTTGACTCGTTTCGCGATGCCACTGATCGATCGTGCGGTCGAGCGCTGCTTTGATGGTCGCGGCCGTTCCGCCTTTCTCAATTTCACGCACGAGCATGTTCTCCAATCGGGCCACGACTGCGTCTACGGTGTAATCAGGGTTAATGTTTCGATCGTGCAGCTCGTGTCTGACCGGACTATAGGCATCGAGCATTTGGTCGCTATTCGCGCCCCAACGCAAAACGCGGTAGAAAAGCGAACCTTCCCGATCGCCCTTGCTAACGAGATCAATGATCGCAGCCACGAGCGATACGGGCATGAGCGCGAAATCGCGCAGGTTACCGATAAACATCTTCAGTTCGAAGACCACCACATCGCGGAAAAACCGCCAGCGCGCGTCGCTTGGCTTCGTTTCGTCCTGGAGAGTCGGATCCATTCTACAATCTTACATACGTTCCGAGTCATTCGCCAAATACGACAATCATGACAGCAGGAAAGCCGCCTGTACAGTCCTTGAATCGGTTCCTCCGGAAGACACGGCGACAGAGCGCCCTGGCTACAGCGTGCGTTGGGACGGGAAGATGGTATGACCGGAATCACGGATCACCAATCGCTATTCACCGATCACTAAAGCGCCAAGCGCCTTCCCTACTCCGTCCGCAATGCGACCATCGGGTTGACTCGCGTTGCGCGGCGCGCCGGAACAAAGCACGACAGTGCCGCAACGAAGGTCAGCAGCCCTGCCACGGCGAGATAAATGGATGGCTCGAGCGCGTTCACCTTAAAAAGAAGATTCCGCAACGCCGTCGCGGCCATCACTCCCAGGAGCAATGCCGCGCCACCCGCCCCGAGAACGAGCCCAATAGCTAACTGCCAGGCGCCCTGGCTCATCACCATGCGAAAAATGCGTGCGGCATCCGCCCCTAACGCCATGCGGATACCAAACTCCTGCCTTCTCTGATTTACCGAGAAGGTCATCACGCCATAAAGCCCGACCGCGGACAGAATAAATGCTACTACCCCGAAAATGCTGAACAACGTCGCGATGATTCGATTGCCGCCGAGAACTTCCTGGTGGAACCGAGCTGGTGTCCCCGGGAAATAAGTCGGCAGATTGGAATCGAGTTCAGCAACCGCATTCTTTAACACAGGACCGAGGGTATCAGCGCGCTGTCCGGGACGCGGACGCACAAGAATGGTGCAAAACTGCGGGGCAGGATCGGCGCCGAGCAGCGGCAGGAAAAATCCCGTGCTATCGGTCTGTTGATCGAACGGACCCTGCATCAGCGTGTCTGGGACGACACCGACGATGGTTCGCCACGGCTGTGGATTTCCCGGATTGAAGATTCGAATCCGATGACCGATCGCGCTTTCCCGACCATAATATTTTCGCGCAAAACTCGCGTTCACTAGCACGACCGGTTGGTTTGCATCGGAGTCATCAATGGTGAAGTCGCGGCCTTCCAAGACTTTCAAACCGAGGGCGGTAAAATAATTGTCCGAAATCGATTCGAAGTTACCGCGCGGCCGATCGCGGTCAGTCATATACTTTTGGCCGTCCACCTCAAATTGCCCCTGGGCGTCGAAGGTCATGCGAAAGCGGCTACTCATTGCGGCAGAATCAAATTGGGGGTTATCGCGCAACGCGCGCACGGCGCGACGGAAAAATTCACGCCGCGTATCCGGATTCGGATAGGCGCCCTCCATCAAACCCATGCGGGCGGCGTAGATGGCGTTTTCGTCATAGCCATACGTAAGATTAAGCTGATTGCGGATCGACTGGATTTGTAGAGTCGCGACAATCAAGAGCGCGGCGGTGAGCGCGATCTGACCGATGATTAATACGCGGGTGATCGCGTTGACGAGGCGGCTACTATTGCCGCGGCCACCCTCTTTCATAATCTCAGCCGCATTCCCCTTCGCGATGACCAATGCGGGAGCCAGGCCGGAGACAATGGTGGCCACGAGTGTGAGTGCGAGCGTAAATGCGAGAACAGGACCGTCGATTTTGAAGTGAACCCAGTATGGCAGAGGGAATGGCAAGGCACTGGTCGCACGGATGAACATGTCCACCGTCCAAAAAGCCAGCATCACACCGGCGACCGCTCCGAGAGCGGCGACGACGAAGCTTTCGGTCAACATTTGGCGCACGATTCTCCAACGGGTAGCACCGAGGGCACCGCGAATTGCTACTTCCTTCGCGCGCAACGCGGCCCGACCGAATTGCATGTTCATTACATTTACGCACGCGATGAGCAAAACGAGGATCACCGCGGCCAGCATCGCCCAAACCTGCTGTCGCAACTGCACACCAGTCATCGCGTTCAGCAGTGGTTGAACACTCGCCGAAACCAAAGTGCTGTTCGTCTTGGGATTCTCCTGCGCAAGACGTCGAGCCAGGCCGACAAACTCCGCGTTCGCCTGATCGATACTCACTCCCGGCTTGAGGCGGCCCATCACCGCAGGTGCGTTATTATTGGCACCGAGTCGCAACTCGCCGCGCGGCTCTGGCGGAAATTCATTGTATAGCGGGACCCAAAGTTCGTCGGAGATGGGAAACTTGAAGTTAGGAGGCATCACACCAATAACGGTCGCCGCTTTACCATTAATTCTAACGCCTTGGCCGACGATATTGGGATCGCCGTTGAAATCACGCTTCCAGATTTCATTACCCAGAATCGTAACTTTGCCGGCGCCGGGTTTGTTGTCTTCGGCAGTGAAATCGCGTCCCATAATCGGCGACACGCCGATGATTTTGAAGAGGTCCTCGGTGACGTAAGCACCGGTATAACGCTGCGGATTGTTTTTGTAGGTGACGTTGATCGTCGATCCGCTCAGATAGCCAGCCATTTGCGAAAACGACTGCTGCGCGACGCGCAAGTCCTCGTAGTCCTGAGCTGTCGGAATGTTGCCGATGCCAAAGTTATTATTCTGGGCGCTCGCCTGCGGATCGATCAGACCCACACTCATCAATTGTTCCGGATGCGGAAAAGAAAAGCCGCGCAAGACGAGGCCGTTCACGACGGTGAACTGCGTAGTTACGCCGCAGATGCCGAGGCCAAGAACGAGCACGGCGAGAAAACAAAACGATTTTTCCTTGAGCAAAACGCGGAATCCGATGCGGATATCTTGCAGAAACGATTCAAGCATGACTATTACCTCCTTCGTAGCACAGGCATCCGACACCTGTCCGGCTCGGACCCTGTAGGGACAACGGGCATCTTGCCCATTGATCTGGCCTTTTCATCCCCCATTGCGCTGCCTCCATCGCACGGCCCATGCCAGTCCAGCAAATCGCGCATAAGCCACCAGCTGCGAGCGAGTTGACAACGAGCTGGCAATCATTCTCTGATCGCTTCTCGACGCTTTTGGGAATTTCGCGTCCCGGTTTTGGGATTACTAGCACCAGCTATTCGATGCATGAAATCGACCGAGCAGATTCCAAAAGATGGTCCGGGCCGGGCTGGCGTAGGATGCTACAGCGAACCAGCGGTGTTCGAGAGTGTGATGTTCTCTATGATGACTGCGGGAGGCTGATTGATGGCGAAGGCGACAGCGTTGGCGACATCGGCAGCCGACATCATTTGTTCCCGCGGCCATTCACCGGAAACCGCGTTCCAGATGTCTGTATCAGTCGCTGCCGGATAGATGTTCAACATTCGCACTTTGCGTGAACGAAGCTCCTCCCGGATCGCGGTCGACAATCCTTCAAGCGCAAATTTGCTCCCGCAATAGATGCTCCAGTTCGGATACGCGGTTTTCGCAGCAACCGACAAAATATTGACGATACTCGAGCCCGGCGGCATTCGCGGAGCGAAATGTTGGATCAGAAAAAAGGGCGCGGTCACATTGACGCCGACGGTTTGCTCCCATTCTTCGCGCGTAATCTCAGCGAATGGTTTTACCACTGCGATGCCCGCATTATTCACAAGCAGATCAATCGGCTTGTGTCCGACCTCCGCGACCAGATCGTTGATACCGCGAAAAGTCGCGAGATCGTGAATTAATTTCGCGGTTTTCGCACCACTCTTGTCTGCTACCCGACATGTTTCTGCCAGCGCAACGGTGTCGCGTCCATGCAACAAGAGCATCACATCCGGCGCCGCTAACCTTAGCGCGATGGCTCGGCCGATCCCGCGACTGGCACCGGTGATGAGATATCGTTTCATGTCAGCTGCACTTGTACCAATGAAGAATGGATCCGCCAAATACGCACAGAGCGGATAGGATTTCAGAACGCTTCGTCTTTGAAGTGCCGCTGGCCTTTCATTGCCTTGGCATAGTCATCCTTGCTCAGAATGTTTTCATCTAGTTGCATATCGGTACGGCAGAAATTTTTAAACCATACTTCGATCCGTTCCTTGCTCTGCATCACTTCTTCGGTGAGGTAATTTGCATCGATATTAATGCAAATTGCGCCGACGATGCCGAATTCCTTGCGCAAAATGGGAATGGTGGTGCACTTGAACTTCCGCGCACCAATGTCCAGCTCATAGTTCAACTTGTCCTCGTGCAGCAGCTGACGCTTCTTCAGATCGATCAGGAGGTTAGTGGTCCCGTCGCGCAGATGTCTGCCGGTGACGTTATTTTCCAGGGCGATGAGTGAATGCGACGGGTCGGCGAGATTGTGCAGCAATATCTCAATGCCGGAATTTGGGAACGACTTTCCGATTAAACGCACAATTCGAATGTAGTTTTCCAAATACTCTGTCGTGTCATCGGCGATTTTTTTGCCTTCGTATTTCTCGAAAAGCCTCGCGTAGACTTTTTGCTCAGAAGGCTCGAGTTGGGCGCGCACATTGTTTTGCTCGCCGATGAATATAAGCTGTCGCGCCGCGGTGTAGTCGTTGTTCTTGAGGAAATAATGCATACCCAGCCGAAAATCCTTGAGATTAAACTCGGGAAAATTCTCCCGGTTAATCGTAAACGGGTAGAAGTCGTACTCTTCAAGATTCCGACCATATTTGCGTCGCTCCTTGTATTTTCCCCAAAGAAAGCCGGCCGCGAGCAGGACAAGTGATGCGATGATCGACGCGATGATATTGACGGTGATATCGCTGCTGAATCCTTTGAGCATGGTTAATACTGTAGCGGCCGTCTGCGACCGCCATAACAAATAATTCCCGCGCTCATAGAGCGCCGCTACAGAATCTCGCAATCTTCAACGGGCAATATGCCCGTTGGCCCCACCGGTCCCTGAGCCGGACTGGCGTAAGATGGCTGTGTTAAATGCTACGTTCGGCGCAGAGTGAACCGATTGTTTTCCGTCTCCCACAATCGCAGGCGCACCAAGCGTTGCTGAAGCGCGCTATCGATCTTCGGCCACAGCGCGCGGACAATATTTTCGCCGGTCGAGGGTCGTTCGCGAAACTCTTTTGTTTCGAGATCGAGATGTTTGTCGCGCCACGGCGCGATGGCTTGACGCAGTACGCTTCGGAATTCCTCAAAATTGGCGAGCGCACCGGAACATTCATCATATGCGCCGCCAACTGTGCCCTCCACCACGTAGCGATGGCCGTGCCCGCGTGGGTTGTTGCACTTGCCGAAGAGCTCTGCGTTTTGGGTATCGGAAAAGGAAAGGACATGCAAACGGTGCGCAGCACTGAATGATTCGCGAATGCCTAAAAACATCTCGCCAGTGTTCCAGGCTTCCGCGAAAAAATCGTCGCGTTCATGCAGACGAACACGCGAAGGCGCCGGTTTGCCTTGAAGGATGAAACGAGCCACCGCTTCCGTCGTTATCGGTTTGTCGCGCAAAGCATCGACGTCACGGTTCAGATTTTTGTGATCGAGCTCGCTTCGCAACGCTCGAACTAATTCTGAAACATGTTCCTGCGCCGCGAGCGCTGGTTTGTCGGAGCCGGAATCGGCACGAAAGGTCAGTCGCGCCCGGTAGTTGTGGCCATGTTCGTCGCAAGCAACGCCAAACAGTTTTTCATTTTCCGCTGCGCTTAAATGTGGCGACATCGTTTTGCGTGCCGCGGAGAATTCGAACCAGTAATTTGCTTCTACCACACCGTCGGCGTAGGCGGTCGCGCTGCGCTCAGGGGTTTCGCGAAGATGGACCGCGCAGAGTTTCGCTGGATTTCCGGCAAAAAGCGGAGCGACGTCAGCGAAAAGTTGCCGGCAAACATTCTCCGCCGTTGGAACGTGCTCGCGAAACGCAGGGTTATCTTCATTCAAAAACTGATGGTCGTAACCGCCGTGAATGATCTCTCCGGCGCGCTCTTTAATCTCGCTGATATTGATTAGCATTCCGGTGATAGGATCGGGCTGACCGGTAAAAACAAAGTAAGCGACGTAATTGCGTCCGGTGCCGTAGCGTGCGCTGCTTTCTTTGCCGAAGAGCTTGCGATTTTCCTCGGCTGAAAGCTTTGCGGAAAACAAACGCCGCGAAGCCGAGAATTCAACGCGTTTACTGACAGTGAGAAGCATAATCAACAAAACCGCACTACAAGAAGGCGCGCAAATAGCGGTTGGAGGTTAGGATCCTTGCCTACTCGGCTGCGAGGCTCCCAGCCTCGCGAAACGAGAGTCCGGCGGGCAAGCTGCCCGCCGTCCGAGACAGGCTGGAAGCCTATCCTCCAGTTAGGCCAGCAACGAGAGGAATTCGGAGCGGGTGCGCGCGTCTTCCTTGAAGGTCCCAAGAAGGCACGACGTTTTCATTACCGAATTCTGTTTTTCGACGCCGCGCATCATCATGCAAAGATGCTTCGCTTCCACCACCACTGCGACACCGGACGGCTCCAGGCATTTCATGAGCGATCCGCAATTTGCGTAGTCAGGTTCTCCTGAATTTGAAGCCGGCGGGCGAAAACATCGACAATGCGCGCTATTTTGGACAGGCCAATGACTTTGCCATTCGGGAATGTACGCGACATGAGCGCGGCCAATGAAAGGCAAAAGATGATGTTCACACATCGAGTAGAGCTCGATGTCTTTGACCAGAATGATTTCGCTCGCAGCGGAATCAAAAATCGCGTCGTTAACGATGTCGTCTAAATTCTGGCGATAGCCGTTGGTGAGAAATTCAAGTGCACGCGCGGCACGTATAGGGGTGCGCAACCAATCCTTGACGATTCGGATCCTCTCCAATCGCTTCGAGCAGGCTGTGAAAGGTTCTTCCAGCGTCTCGAGATCGGCTGCCCGCAGGTTGGCCGGCGTAGCGAATGGAGGCGTCTCGGTGCGTACTTTCACGGTGCGACAGTAAAACAAGGCGGCGCGATTTCCAAATCGCCTCTTTAGTTAGTCCAGCCAACTAAGGGGATATTTTTCGTCGTCGATAGCGAGCGCTTGTTCGGTCAGCTCCAAAGTGTGTTGCGTGTCGAACATCACCGCCAACTCCTCGGTGCGCTGCGCGTTCTTACTGGCCATGATAGTCCCCGGGTGCGGTCCGTGCGGGATTCCGCGCGGATGCAGCGTGATCGAAGCGGGTTCGATCCCGCGGCGCGATCCGAAATTACCGCGCACGTAAAACAATACCTCATCCGCTTCGACATTGTCGTGGACCCATGGAATTTTCACCGCTTCCGGATGGGTATCGAGCAGGCGTGGCGCGAACGTGCACACCACGTAACCGCGAATCTCAAACGTCTGATGGATGGGCGGTGGCTGGTGAACGGTGCCGGTAATTGGCTCGAAGTCCTGGGCGTTGAACGTGAACGGATAAACGTAGCCATCCCAGCCGACGATATCGAACGGGTGATGCGCCATCGTTACGCACGTCCACCGCGGCCCGTCCTTCACCAAAATCTCGGTATCTTCTTCCTTGTCGATCGTATTCAATTCCGCGGGACCGTGAAAATCGCGCTCCGAATAAGGTGACCCCATTTTGATTTGACCTTCGCTGTTCAAATAACGTTTCGGAATTCGGACCGGGCCAGTCGATTCGAGAATAAGATAATCTTCTTCCTGCACGTTATCCGGCTCGAGGCGATAAGTGATCCCGCGCGGGACCACGATGTAATCTTCAGCGCGATATCGCTGCTGGCCAAAAACGGACTCGATCGTCCCACCGCCTTTGAAAACGAAGATGATTTCGTCGGCGCCGCCGTTTTTATCGTACTGAAACTGTCCGTATTCCTTCTCAGGACGGCAGCGCCACGCGGTCATGTCCTGATTAAAGAGAATCGGAACGCGACCACTATAGAGATCGCCGCGACGCGGCAGATTTGCGGTGCGCAGATGATGATGGCGAAGCGGACTGTCAGCAGCTTTCTTCAGCTCTTCGCATTTGAGTAACTTGACATTGCGCACACGCGTGGGCGGTCGAAGGTGATACATGATGGAGAAGGCTTCATTGAATCCTTCGGTGGTAACAACGTGCTCGTAATAGATGCCTTCGTTCTTATAACCGGGGCCAGCACCGTTGCGGTGAAACCAGATGTGATGTTTTCTCGGAACTTCTCCGAGCTTCTGATAATACGGCATACCTAATCCTCCTTAAATCGGGACAAATCGTAAGTTCTCAATTATAGATTCCCTCGCGCCTCCTGTTCGCGTTCCAACGCTTCGAACAAGGCCTTGAAATTCCCCTTGCCGAAGCTTTTCGCGCCTTTGCGCTGAATAATTTCGAAAAACAAGGTTGGCCGATCTTCCACCGGCTTGGTAAATATTTGAAGTAAGTAACCTTCGTCGTCTCGATCAACTAGAATTCCGAGTCTTTGCAGGGGCTCCAGATCTTCGTCGATGTGCCCTACTCTATCCAGAACGGTCTCGTAGTAGCTGGACGGGATATTTAAAAACGCCAGACCGCGCTTTTGCAATTCCGTCACGGTCTTAACTATATCGTTGGTCGCAATTGCGACGTGCTGGACGCCTTCGCCATCGTAGAAATCAAGATATTCCTCGACCTGCGATTTCTTTTTCCCTTCGGCCGGTTCGTTAATTGGAAACTTCACGTAACCATTACCGTTACTCATGACCTTGCTCATTAGAGCCGAGTATTCGGTTGAGATATCCTTGTCGTCGAAGCTCAAAATGTTGCGGAAGCCCATCACATCTTCGTAAAACTTGACCCAGGGGTTCATCTGATTCCAACCCACATTCCCGACACAGTGGTCAACGTAGAGGAGGCCGGTCTCGGGCGCATCGTAGGTCGATTCCCATGCACGAAAGCCGGGCATGAAAACGCCATGATAGTTTTCCCGTTCGATGAAGAGGTGGACGGTTTCACCGTAGGTATGGATTCCGCTCATCACCAGCTGCCCATCGCCGTCGGTTAAAGTCATCGGTTCGAGGAAACTCTTGCCTCCGCGGCTGGTTGTTTCCTCCCAGGCTGAGGTCGCGTCTTCCACCTTCAAGGCGATGGCTTTCACCCCATCACCGTGCTTGGCGATGTGATCGGCGATCGCGTTACCAGATCGCAGCGGTGTCGTTAACAAAAAGGTAAGTTTGTTCTGGCGGATCGCATAGCTTGCCTTCTCCTTTGTCCCGGTCTCAGGACCGGAATAGGCCAGGCTTTGGAAGCCAAAGACGGTCTTGTAAAAATGCGCGGCCTGCTTGGCGTTGCCGACGTAAAACTCAATGTAATCAGTGCCTTGCAACGGGAGAAAATCATTCTCGACGGCAGGCGTTTTTGTTGGGGCAGCAATAGTCGTTGGCATGCGAATCCTTCCGTTAGTTGATCGAATCGAAATATAAGATCGGGAAGGGCCCGCTGCAAGGATGTGCCGGCTACTTCAGCACCACAGAGCCGGCAATCTTCTCAAAGCGCGGATCATCGCGCAGCGGATCCAGGATCGGATTCACGCGTATTTGCAGGGCGAACCAGTCGGGCTCTTCCGCCATTTTCGGTAGCACTGCAAAAGCGTCCTCCAGATTCCCGCGTTTGATATGAGCGAAAACGTAATGCGCGGCTGCGACGTACTCGCCCCGCGCGCGTCTTGCGTCCAATTCCTCTAACACCCTCTCGCCGAGCGTTCGTACCGCCGCATCGAATCCCGCTGTTTTGAACGTTTGCTCGAGAACACGCGCATCTTCGCTCCGTCCGTTAAGGTTCAATGCCGAGAACCAATGCGTGATCGCCTCGTGCAGCATGCCTCTCTTTGCGCAAATGTTGCCGAAATACTCCTGCGCAGCAGCGTTATCGGGATAAAGATCGAGCGTCTTCGCCAGTTGCGTAGCGGCGCGATCGTACTGGCGGCTGAAAAAGAGAAGCGTCCCGTAATGCAGGTTAGTGCCCGGAAAAAATGGGTCGAGTTGCAGGCCACGCTCTGTTTGCGCGATCGCTTCGTCGAACCGGCCGAGATACGACAGGCACAGACCGTGATGCGAGTGGAGGTCAGCAAAATTCGGGTCTAATTCCATCCCGCGATGAAAAGCGCGCTCAGCCGCAGCCCAGTTCCGTTTGTAGTAAACCTCGACCGCGGCGAGCGCGTTGTAAGCTTCAGGCCATGTGTCGTCGAGGCTGAGTGACTTGCGTACGTATTCTTCCGCGAGCGGCCAGACGTTCGGCGGAAAGATTGCGTTCGCCGCGGCCCAGGAATAATAAAGACTCAGTCCGGTGTAGGCGGGCGCATACGACGCGTCGAGCGCCACAGCCTGCTCAAAATACTCCCGCACCCGCTCATAGCCCGGCGCATAGAAATTTCGCCAATGATAACGCCCTTTCAGGTACAACTCGTGCGCTTCAGTGCTTTTGGTCGGCCGCGCCGCAATCGCGCGTCGCTCCGCGCCGGTCAATGTCGCCTGCAACGCTTCCGCGATTTTCCCGGCGATATCGCTTTCCACCTCAAAAATATCATCGAGCTGCCGATCGTAACGCTCAGCCCAGAGGTGCGCGTCGTTCTCGGCGTCGATCAACTGCACATGCACTCGAACCTTGTCGCCGGCTTTGCGCACGCTGCCTTCGAGAATGTTGGCAACGCCGAGTTGCTTCGCGATGTCCGGCAGGTGCGCGCTAGCGCTCTTGAAACGCTGGGTCGACGTGCGTGAAATCACTTTTAGATCCGCGATACGTGACAAGCGTGTAAGGATTTCTTCCTGAATTCCGTCGGCGAAATAAGCATTTGCTTTGTCATCGCTTAAATTTTCGAACGGCAACACTGCGATCGATTTTTTCGGCGCACCCGGCCTGTCGATGTCGACCTTGGCTGCCAGTCCGGCTGTGATTTGTCGATCATGTGCGAATTTCTTCGGCGTCTCCGGGTTTCCGAACTCACCCGAATAGAGATTGAACAAGGCGAGCGACATGCCGTGCTTCACTTCGCACGAGCCGAGATCATGCAGCAGTGGCCGCCATTTCGCATATTGCTCGAGGTCGTCTGCGACCCGTTTCGACACCAGAATGTGACCCGCGTCGCCGCAATCCATCACGCGTTGCGCGATGTTGATGCCCGCGCCGGCAATGTTCCCCTGCTCGCTCAGGTCGGTAACTCCTTTCACCGGCCCGCTGTGAATCCCCATCCGCACCCGCAGCTCGGGATTCTTCTTCAATTCGCGCGCGATCTCGAGCGCGCATTTCACCGGTTCTTCCGGGCTTTTGTGAAATACGAGCGCGCCGCCATCCCCCGTCGGCAAACGCATTAATTTTCCTTCACGTTGGGCTGCACGAAATGTCTCGGTCGCGCGCGCAATATCGCGGAGCTTTTCCAAATACTCGAGCTGCTCATGAATGAGGAGCTTGGTGTAACCGACGATGTCGACGAAGAGAACGTGACCAATTTCGAGTTCGACGTCAGGCATCTTTGCGCAAAGCCCGCACTTTCAATCGCAGCGCGTTCAGCCGGATGAATCCGGTCGCGTCCGATTGGTTATATGTGGATCTTACCCCTTCCATCGACGCAATGTTCGGATCGTAAAGGCTCTTCGGACTTTTCCGGCCGGCGACGATGATGTTGCCTTTGTAGAGTTTGAGCCTAACGAGTCCGGTCACGTCGCGTTGGGTTTCAGTCACGAACGCTTGCAATGCTTCGCGCTCGGGTGAGAACCAGTAACCGTTATAAACCAACGCGCTATATCGCGGAATAAGGGAATCGCGCAGCAGCATCACCTCGCGGTCCATGGTCAGCGTCTCGATTTGCCGATGCGCGAAATGCAGAATCGCGCCGCCAGGAGTTTCGTAAACGCCGCGGCCTTTCATTCCCACGTAACGATCCTCGACAATATCGACGCGACCGATGCCGTGTTTACCGCCAAGCATGTTCAGGCTTTGCATGACCTCGAGCGGTGAGATTGACCGGCGATTCACGGCGATGCAGTTGCCGTCGCGAAATTGCAGTTCGACGTATTCCGGTTCGCCAGGCGCGTCTTCGGGAGAGGCGCTTAGCTTGTACATGTCGCGCGCCTGCGATCCGCTGGCATCGAACCACGGGTCTTCCAACATGCCGCTTTCAAAACTGATGTGCAGGAGATTACGATCCATCGAGTATGGCTTCCCCCCACTCGTCTCCACCGAAATCTTATTCTCGTTAGCAAATGCAATCATCTCGGCGCGCCCAGGAAATTGTTTTCGGAATTTTTCCTCGCGCCACGGTGCGATTACTTTCAATTCCGGCTCGAGCGCTGCAACTGTCAGCTCGAACCGAACCTGATCATTCCCCTTCCCCGTCGCGCCATGGGCAACGGCGTCGGCTGATTCAGCGCGCGCGATCTCGACCATGCGTTTGGCGATGAGTGGACGCGCGATGCTGGTACCGAGAAAGTACTGCCCTTCGTAAATCGCGCCGGCCTGAAACATCGGAAAGATAAAATCGCGCGCGAATTCTGCCCGCAGATCTTCGATAATACATTTTGACGCGCCCGTCTGCAGCGCTTTCTCGGTCAGGCCATCAAGCTCTTCTTCCTGGCCGATGTCAGCGCAGAAGGCGATGATCTCGGCGTCGTAATTTTGTTTCAACCAGCCGAGAATGACTGACGTGTCGAGCCCGCCAGAGTAAGCCAACACGATTTTCATTTCATCCAAGAACTAGACAGGATTAACAAGATTAACAGGAATGAGTTTAAAGGAGAGATTTCCTCTTAGGTAATCCTGCACAATCCTGTAAATTCCTGTCTCCTCAATCGCCAAAGGAGATTTCGACGTCGCGTGCGGTCTGCACCATTTCGCCGTTCGGCGGCACCAACCGCAAGCGATTGACGGCATCAGCGATGGGCACGTGGCGGACCTGATAGTTTTGGTAGCTGACCATCGATCCGAAATGGCCTTCGTTGATTAGTTGCACTGCCTTTACGCCGAACCGCGTGCCGAGAATGCGATCAAGTGTGGTCGGAGCACCGCCGCGCTGAAGGTGACCAAGAACACAGGTGCGCGTTTCTTTTCCGGTGCGCACCGCGATTTCCCGCGCCACGATGTCGCCAATCCCACCGAGCCGGAACTCGCCGTCTTTGGTGTCGCGCTTCACCTGCTGCCCATCTCTGGGACGAGCGCCTTCTGCGACAACAACCAGCGAGCTTAGGTCGCCGGCAGCATCACGCGCGCGAATCGCGTCGGCCACCTTATCGAAATCGAATGGAATCTCCGGAATCAAGATGACGTCGGCGCCGCCCGCGAGCCCACCGTGCAGCGCGATCCAGCCAGCATGTCGTCCCATCACCTCCACGACAATGGCGCGTTTATGACTCGTCGCGGTAGTGTGCAGGCGATCAAGCGCGTCCACCACGGCCGCCACAGCCGAGTCAAAACCGAACGTCATCGCCGTTGCTTCCAAATCGTTGTCAATCGTTTTCGGAACGCCGACGCAGTTGATCCCAGCTTCCTGCAATTGCAACGCGGTTGTCATCGAGCCATCGCCACCGACGATAACGAGCGCCTCGACACGATTCTCGCACAAAACCTTGCGCGCCTTTTCGATTACTTCCGCCGCGACAATAGCACGGTCGCCGGCCCCGATCTTGGCAACAAAATGACCTCGATTCGTTGTTCCGATAAGAGTCCCTCCGAGCGCCATGATATTTTCGGTGCACTTGCGGTCGAGAATCGTGAAATCGCCCGGTGGAAGTAGTCCCTCAAAGCCATCGCGAAAGCCTAGCATTTCCCAGCCAAGCTTATCGGCGGCCAGGGCGGCGCCGCGCAGGACGGCGTTGAGGCCGGGGCAGTCCCCGCCGCTGGTGAGAATGCCGATCCGCGTTTTCATCCGCGGAAAGATTACAGCATCTTCTTCGGATCGACCAGCCTACCGGCACCGGCCCATTGATCGTAGAGTTGCCAGCCTTGCCGCACAAGACGTTCGCCATCCCCAAAACGATCGTTGCTGCCCAGAATCACCACGATCAGGTGCCGGCGAAAAATTGTCGCGCTGTCGTCGCTGTTCTTGATCACCTCGGACGGTCGATTGGCCGAAAGGATCAGACATTCACCGGCATGCCCGGTTTGACCCGTTTTGACCCCATCGATGCCGTTGGTCCCGAGCAAATCATTGGTGGTTTTCAGGAGAGCGTGCAGCTGTTTGCCGCTGCGATTGAAAGAAATCTCGCGTTCTCGTTGTGAAACATAAAAACGAAAGCTCGCCTTGTTCATCGCGTAGCGAGTCAGTCGCGCGAGATCGATCGCCGTGGAGTACGGCATCGGCCGTTCCTTGTAATCGAAGCCGCTGGGATTCACGAAACGCGTCCGATCCATCCCAAGTTGTTTTGCCAGGGCATTCATTTGGGCAACAAACGCGGTCGTCGGCGTAACTTTTGCGTTGGACGTTGCAGGCGCGATTGCCCCCAGCGTTTCTCCGACACGATTGGCAATGGCATTAGCCGCGAGATTGTCCGACTGGACCAGGGCCGCATACAGCAGATCGCGCAAGGAGACCACGTCGCCAACCTGCCAGCCGATCTCGTTTTTCTCCACCCCGACAAAGGCAGCCTCACTGATGGTCGCGAGCTGGTTAAGATCGCCCCCTTTTTTTTCCGCCCAATCGAGGACCACACAGGCCGTCGCGATTTTGGTTAAACTCGCGACCTGCCGCTTTTCACGAGCATTCTGCTCGACCAAGACATAGCCGGTCTGCGAATCCACCACCAGATAGGATGGTGGCAACGGTGCCGCCGAGGTCGGCCGCATCGCAACGCAACTTGCGCAAACCGCAATCGCGGCGGCGGCAAAAATTTTAGCGAGATAACCCACGCCCGGAAAAACCCGGCAGCACCTTAACCAGCACAAATGGAATTACAATGCGAAACCCGCCTTTACCGCGGAAACTATTCCGGAAGGCTGACGTTGGAGCGGGCGCCGTAGCGATACGGATTCGTGCTTAGCGTGAGGTAGATTCGTTCCGCAGAGTTCTGCAGATCGAAATGGAGCGCACGACCGAGTCCGCTGGCCCGAACTGTGCCGTGGCGGCCCTGGAGCTCACTGCCGCCATACAAATCAAACTCGTAAACGACCACACCGCTCTTCACATCGGTGACGCGGACATGGAGGGTGAGGACGGACTGGCCAACTCCGAAAGACCCCAGGAAGAAACGTGCGCCCGGACTGCCCCCGTCGACTACATCAAACTCGCCATCAACGAGCCAACCGAGAGGGGCTGTCTCGTGTGGTTTAAGCACGCGCGCAGGCGCAATTTTTTCCAACTGCTCTTTAAGATCCTCAGCGAATTCGACAGGCGCGAGCGCCTTGCGAATGGGGTACTCGCCCTCGGTTTGCGCCTGATCACCCGTGAATTTAGCGGTATCCACGCAGAAAGGCCGAATGTAAATCGCCCGTGGACCATAGGCGCCCACGCCGCAATTGGCGGTGATCATGCGCACGTGTGATCCGAAATCCTTTGTGTCTGTGGGAACAGCCGCGCCCGATCCGCCGACCTGGCTTTTTGTAACGTACATGTCTGCGCAAGAACAGAGCAACAAGCTGGAAGCAATAGCGATAAGAGGTTTCATAATTTTTCCGGCGACCGTCTGGTCTTCCCAAGAGCCCGACGGGTCGCGCGGCTTCCGTAATGCAACTATCGTGCCGCAGAAGAGGGAAAATTGTCCTCTCCTCAAGGACTTGGAGGGCGTGCGCCGGCCTGAGTCTGGAGGCCGTATCGCCTACTATAAGGACGGAACACAGCAGCACTATAACTGTATCGACGAGTCTAGCTGGATGGCGTTGTCGGACTTTCGCCTCGCGCTCGGCTCACAAGCATTCGCATGATCAGATAGGTCACGATCGCGCTCGGAATGGCGAGAAATAAAGACCCGACCAATAAAGGCCAGCCGACCCGGACAAACCCGGGCCAGGTCATGAAATCGTGGAAGGAAAGATGATGAAAGGCCGCTCGACGCTCGGGCCGGCCGTGAAGCGCTCGCATGCCAATCCGGTATTGCCAGAAATAGATCGCTGGCATCAAAGGCAGGATTATGTCGTGCAAAGTAACCGCGATAGCGGCTGCAATCTTATTGCATTTAAAAATCCACGCCACCGCGATGGAAAGCAGCGTTTTCAGGCTCCAAAGCGGCGTAAATCCGAAGAAGATTCCGATGGCCGACCCAAGGGCAATGGAATGCGGCGTGTCCGCAATCGTCATCAACGTCATATGATGCGCCGCCAGCCAGCGCTTGAAGCGAGCGAGTGGTCCCGGTAATGGTGGCCCAGCGGGCGGCTTCAATGCTTCCACTCGGCACTCTAACTCAAAACAATTCCCCCGTCTGCAGAGGGGGCGTCACCAGCTGTCCCAACGCTCTTCGCAACCGCAGCGCCGCGTGCGGGGCGTAATCGCGCGCGTTGTTGTTAAAAATCACGTGCACTTCTTTTGCCTTTGCCGCCAGGCGCTCGCCTCGCGCCGCGATCTCCTCAATCTCGGCGTCGGAGTAATTATAATTGAAACGCGCGGCTACGGTTTTGCCCGTGATGTATGCACGCGGATCGCGACCATGTAACCGAAGATAGGCACCTTCCTTGTTCGTTATGGCGTCAAGATCGCTCGGCATAATCGTGAAGTGTTTTTCCGCGGGCGCGTCCACGTTAACGAAGATTGCGTTCTGCTTGCGCATGAAATCGAGCGTCTTCTGGAGTTGTTCGCCTTCTGCCCAGTTTCGGTTTCGCAATTCGATCGCGACGCGATAATCGCGGGTCAATTCGAGCACGTCTTCCAGCTCCGCTACGTCGTGTTTGCGCGGCGAAAATGCGGGCGACAATTGCAAGAGCAAGACGCCGAGCTTCTGGGTGCGACGAAGGACTTCCAACGAAGGCGTAAATGCCTTGAGCATTTCCTCGCTTGTCTCTTTTGTGAGCGCAACTTTAGCATTCTTTTCCAACCGCAACTTTTTTTGCAGCGCGGGCGGAAGCAGCTTCGCCGAAGTTGAATGGTGGGAAAGGAGCTGGTGCAATTTGACGTTGAAAACAAAATTCGGCGGAGTCGCGTCGCACCATCGCCGCACCAGCATCGGATCAGGGACGGAGTAAAAGGTGGAATTGACTTCCACCATGTTGAAATGCTGCGCATACCAACCAAGGCGATCCGTCGGGCGCATCTTTTTTGGATACCAAAACTCGACAAAACCGGGATCGGACCAACTGGCCGTGCCGACGAGGATCTTTGCAGCCATGCGAGTATTTTGAACGAAGCGGTGCGTCTTCTCAATCTCGCGGCGGAAGGAGATGTTTTTGATTGCGCTTTGAACGACGATCGGACATAGTAAATCTCACGACGCGGGGTGGAGCAGCCTGGTAGCTCGTCAGGCTCATAACCTGAAGGCCGCGGGTTCAAATCCCGCCCCCGCAACCAAAATCGCTTGAGCCGCTTCACACGCCTATGACGGCTGATAATCCCGCGACTGCGGGACCGCGCGTTCAAATCTCGCCCCCAAACGCGAAAATGTCTCTTTACCGCGTTTACGTTGTGCAAAATGCCGAAGGTAAATTCTACATTGGCGTTAGTGAAGATGTTCGCCGCCGTATCGGACAACACAATGACGGCGGGTCACGTTGGACCAAAGGGCGCGGTCCCTGGGCATGCGTGTGGAAAAGTAAGAAATTATCACTGGGAGATGCTCGAAAGCTGGAAAACTTGTTGAAACGACAGAAGGGTGGAAGCGGATTTTTTCGGTTGACTGGCTTAGCGCCCCGTGGCGGCTCATAATCCCGCGACTGCGGGACCGCGGGTTCAAATCCCGCCCCCGCAACCAATCTTTCATTTCGCCTCCTTTTGTCATTCCGAGCGCAGTCGAGAAATCTCTAACGGCGCAACAGGAAAGCGGCCGGCGTGTTGATCTACCGAGCGTGGCCAAGCCTGGCTCCAGCGGTAGGATTCGAACCTACGACCAATCGGTTAACAGCCGACCGCTCTACCACTGAGCTACGCTGGAATTGGTGCGCGCCGGTTGAAGCGCCGTATAGTTTGCGCGTCCGGCCAGTTTCAGCAAGTGCGAATCCAATTGGCATTGAGATCCTACCAGCCGATATGGTTGGTTGCTCGGGCCATAGCCGAGTGAGAGATTTCTCAATTACGCTCGGAATGACAGAGCGCCGCGTGCCCCAGAATGCGAGATCGGGCGCTCGTGCCTCCCTGAGCCAAGAGCTACGGGCTAATGAAATAGGCAGCCGATTTTTGGGCTGATTGGTCCTAAATTTGTTTTCCCAACCGACGAAACGATTTTACTTTATAAGTCACTTATTGTCAGGGATTTGACTTGACGCCTTCGGTCAATACCCAGCAGTGGATTCAAGAGCTAATAGGACGCGCCGCGGCATTGCTTATGCTTTTATATGTATCATGTTTCTCATTATCATCAGCGGCGCCCTTACCCTCAGCTCTGCGGTGACATTGGCATTCCTCGCCCTCAGAGCGCCAGAGGCTTACGAAACTGAGCACGGCCTGCAAGTGGTTCACAGAATCCCGAAGCAGCGCGACGGCACTCAGTTGTCCGAAGCCTTGGTCCACGCCCGCTAACCCCGCACCGTTCACGGTTGAGACTTATCTAGGCTTCGAGCCAGCTCGGTTCCTATTTCAAAGAGGAAACGACGGACGAACGGGGTTGAATCAAAGTTCCCTTCGGCACTTCCATTGGCAGGGAGCGCCCCAGGAATTCGAGTAATACCCGGACCCGCTCCGAAGCGGGAAGCACTTGGGTCACGAGAACGTCGATCCCGCGTAAAGGTCCATGCGCGATTTGGACCTCTTGGCCGACTTTGAGCTCCGGATCGAGCGTGACCAGTTCGTCAGCCTCCATTCGCTGGCGCAAGGCGTCGATGATGGTGGAGTCGATTGTCGCCAATCGGTCCCCAAACTGAACTAGACCACGGACGCCGGGTGCATGCTCGACGCGGCGCCGTTCAGTGACGTAGTCGAACTGCGCAAAGAAATAGCCGGGAAACATTGCCTCCACGAACCAGACCGCGCCTCTCCGTGTCAATTTGCGCATGCGCAAGCGCGGTGCGAAACACACGATCTGGTGCTGCTTGCGCAGGGCGACGGCGGCGAAATGCTCGCGCTTCGTCTGAGCACGCAGGCAAAACCAAAATGGCCGGTCGGTCGGGAGAATTTGCGGTTGAGACTTCGACATTCGCGCGCCTGATTGCTTTCAATCCCTACCAAGAAGCGCGAGTTTTTCAACTCCAGCCTGTCCGATGGAATCGGGCTCAAGCTAGAATCGGCCGGAGGACGCAATGTCGCGTTACTTGTGACCGCGCGATTGACCACCGAAAGAGCAAATAATGACGTGTGGCCTGTCGCCGCGTTCGAGTGATCGAACTGCCGAGTAGCACCACAGCGGCAGTGAAAATTGGCCGCGACTCTGCCACGGCCGATCCGGCATGCCGAAAATACTTGCCCTCGCGGCTACGAATCGCCACAAAGCGAGTGTAGACGTACCAGTCCAGAACCTGCGAGGATCCGGTTCACGGAAGTTCCCGATTTCGTACGCTGTTTTCGCTTCTTCTTTCGCGTTAGGGCGCGATCAAGCTCCAGTTAGCCGGCAGGCTTGGACCAAAGGCGCCGCTGATAAACGTGTTGTTATTTAGATACCAAACCGCTGTTTGGTGTGTAACAGCATTGTAGAGCGCATAATCGGGCTTGCCGTCGCCATGTCGAAGTCTGCCACACCCGACCACGCTCCAGCCAGCAGGAAGAGTGGGACCATACGCCGGAGCTGAAAACGTTGTTGTTAAGATACCATATCGCCGTCTGTCGTGTGCTTGAGTTAAACAGGAGGTAATCTGGATGGCCGTCGCCATCGAAGTCGGCTACACCTACCACGCTCCAGCCAGCAGGAAGAGTTGGCCCATACAGGCCGCCGAGCTGAAAACGTTGTTGTTAAGATACCATATCGCCGTCTGTCGCGTGCTTGATTAAACAGGAGGTAATCTGGATGGCCGTCGCCATTAAAGTCCGCTACCCCTACCACGCTCCAGCCAGCAGGAAGAGTTGGCCCATACGGGCCGGAGCTGAAAACGTTGTTGTTAAGATACCATATCGCCGTCTGTCGCGTGCTTGAGTTAAACAGGAGATAATCTGGCTGGCCGTCGCCATTAAAGTCGGCTACCCCTACCACGTTCCAGCCAGCAGGAAGAGTTGGCCCATACAGGGCCGCCGAGCTAAAAAGGTTGTTATTTAGATACCAAACCGCTGTTTGGTGTGTAACAGCATTGTAGAGCACATAATCTGGCTTGCCATCCTGATTGAAATCATACGCCGTGGGCGGCTCGAAGGCCAGACCTCCGATGAACGTGTCGTCATGACTGAAAGGAGTTTTCACCCCGCCAGGGAACTTTACGATGTCATGGGTACCGAATTCGCCGACGTAAAGAATGCCATTACGATCAAAAGCCAGGGAGCGTGGCGAACTCAGGCCGGAGGCAAAAGTTGTTTTCGTTCCGCCGGATGTGAATCGGAATACGGAGCCACTGCCCAAATCCGCCACATAAACATTATTTGAGCTATCCACAGCCAGGCCGGAGGGAAGAAATAATCCCAAAGCGAAGGGACTCATCGTTCCATTGGGCGCAAACTTAACAACGGAGCCACTGCCCGCCATGTTATTTCCACGCTTAGCTCACATACAGATTGCCGTTCGAATCGAAAGCGAGGCCAGTCGGCCCACCGCCGCCTAAGTTCGAAACGAACGGGGTCGGCGTGCCCGATGGTGTATATTTGAGGATCGAACCAGTGCCGGCAGTATCGATCGCGAAAAGATTGCCTGCAGCATCGAAAGCGATTCCAGCTGGCATAATACCTGTCGCGAAGTTTGTTTGTTCTCCGGCAGGCGTGATCTTGAGGATAACGTTGTCGGAGGGATCCGCAGCAAACAGGTTACCTTTGCTGTCAAAAGCGAGCCAGTCAGCGTAAATGCCGGATTTGAAGACCGTGCGGTTGCCGGCCGAATCGAATTTGTAGATAGCGAGGGCATTCAGACCGCCATCATATAAATCTCCGGCCGCTGCATGGGCCGAATAGCACGACGCCGCCGTGATCAGCGAAAACGCAAGCAGCGTTTTAATTAGATACTGTTTCATAAAATAGAAAGCTCCGAGGGAACATAAATAAGCGGGATTATTCGGAATCGAGTTTTTTACTCCAAAACAGCAAAATCTCTAAGTGGTAAAATCGTTTGAAGCAAATGGGCGATTATTAGTTCTGAACCTGTGACTGGATTCGCAGCGAAAGAACTTCTTGGCTGGCCAACCTAACAAATAATTTCCGAAGCGTGGATCGGGAAGGATAAGGATCTAAAGCCAAAGACAAACCCGAGCAAAGTTTTCGGCCCTGCCCGGGTTTTGATAATCGATCGGATGTTTAAACTTTCGCGAACTTTGCGCGAAACGCTGCAAGTCCCGCCAAGCCTGCGCCGAGCAGAGCCAAAGTCATCCCGCCATCCGGTGCCGGTAATGCCTCAGTCGTCCCCGAGAAGCTCAACCTTGTGCCGCTACCTTTCTGTTGACTAAAAGACCACTCACCCGGCGTCGGGTCAAATCCGTTCCCGGATATAATTCCACTTCCCGTAAGTATGATACCGTCACTGCTTTGAAAGATGATAGTCGTGCTTTGCAGGTTGAAGGTGAAGCCACCAACCGACCACAGCGAAGGATTAGGCGTTGAAGGGTTGAAGACGTATGGGGCCATCATTGTAACAGCGCTGTTTGCAGGAATGCCCGCAAAGTCTCCCGTATTTGCGCCCGCCTCGACGTGGGCGTTCTCGAAGAGCGTAATCATTGTCGCACTGCCAATGGGTTTATCGTAGTTCGCCGTGCCGGCGATATTCAACATCCCGGTAATCAAGGTTGCGTGTGCTGAGAGAGCAAGCCCTGAGGCAACTACGATTGCGGTTAGGCCTGCCATGAGATATTTAATAAGTTTCATATTCCCTATACTTTCTTTCCGTGGTTCTTCCACGGGTGAATTGATAGCAGCAGCTGTGCCAACATTTTGTCCTAGAATTTAATCTACTAAACATAAGCCACTTGCATTGCAAATTAGATCCAAGCCATTTCGCGGGTACGCGGAAAGGTGTAAACACCTCCGACACCTTACAGTCCGATGTCGAACGCGAAATTCCGAAAGCCATTGACAATGAGTAATATACGGTCATTAACCACCTCCATCAAACAATCCGACGCTTAATAGGAGATTTCCTTACCCTTTCGCCGGCTTCTCCAGCGTCGCAATCGTGTCTTTCGCTTGTTTGGTCAAATCATCTGGAATCCCCGCCGCCAGCGCCCGATCCAGGTCTTTTTTCGCATCAGATTTGTGGCCCAACTGAAAGTGCGCCATCCCCAAAGCAAACAGCGATTTCCCATCCAGCGGCTTCTTGCTTTCACTCTGCTGTAGCAGCTGGATCGCCCGGGAATAGTCTTTGCGCTGGAAGCTTAAAACACCCAGCGTTCTGGCGAGGTCCGGATCGTCTGGCATTGCGCGACGCGCTTTATTCGCAAGTTCGTAACCCTTGTTCGCATTGCTGGGATCGTTTGCGTAAATGGCAGCGAGACGTTTTTGCGCGGGAGCAAAATCCGGCCATTTCTGAAGGACGGTGCTGTAAATCGTGCCCGCTTCAGTGGTATCACCTTTTTGCAAACGGATTGCCGCTTTCGCCATCAGTGCCGGCGTATAATCAGGCTGTCCCGCCAACGCCTTGGTCACCTCATTTTCAGCGTTCGCGGGGACTGCGTCGCTGGAGTCCAGAGCGGTCATCGACAGAAAAAGGGCGGCGTCGGTACGGTCGGCGCCTGGGGCGCCATTTGCTACGCGTCGCATCGCTTCCTGAGCCTCGTTAGTCTTACCAGTAGCGTACGCGGCCCAGGCCAAGTCTCGCGCTACCGCGGGATCATCGGATAGAGCGCGGCTGCTTTCCTGCAGCAGACTGTAGGCCCAGGAAAAATTGCCCGCCTGAAAGGCGACGTGCCCCAGTGTCGCGGTCACATGTGGATCGGTGGGCGCCAGGTCTCGCGCCTTTTTCGCATACTCCAGTGCCTTGGCATTGTTCTTAAGCGGGCCGGCATTTAACTGCGCTAATGCCAGGGCGGCCTCGACCAACTTCGGATTCGCCTGAAGAGCACGCTCATAGGTTTCGGCTGCTTTGGCTGCGGAGCCTTCCTTGGCATAGGCCGCGGCCAGTCGCATCAAGGCAACGGGATCATTCGGTTTCTCCTTGGCAAATTTTTCCAGATCGGCGAGCGAAGTACTACCCCCTTGTGAAAGCAGACTTAGTCGGCTTTTCGCTTCATCTTTCCCCGGGAAATCACGTGGCGATGCCACGGCCTTTTCCAACGCCGCACGAGCATCCTCCGATCGCCCCATCATGTAGTTCGCCATCCCAAGGTGGAATTGAATCTCACCATTCTCGGGCGCTTTAGCTGCGCTTTGAGCCAATAATTCGGCCGCCTCCTGGTATTTCCCCTGCCGGTATAGCACCCATCCATACGTATCAATGATGCTCGGCTCGACGGGATTCAGCTCATGCGCCTTGCGAGCAAGCTCAGCGGCCCGGTCAAGATTCGAGAGCTTCTCGCTATAAATGTAAGCGAGATTATTTAGCGCTGGGATAAAGTTCGGATCCACCGCCAGAGCTTTCTCGTAGCTATCGCGTGCTTTGGCGAAATCGCCCATTTGCGTATAGATAATTCCCGAAGTCAAAAGCGCCGGCGCATATCGCGGATTCTTCGCCAGGACCGTATCCAGCTCTTTCATCGCCTCCGGCAGGCGGTTTGTTTGGACGTAAATCGAGACAAGAAGGTTGTAGACGACGGCCAGGTTCGGATTGATTTCCATTGCTTTTTTCAGCGCATCCTCGGCCGCCGGAAAATTCTTTTCCATCACATAACTTCTTCCGTGAATGTAATAGGCGGCGGCTGATTGGGGCTGCTTTTGCAGGACAGCGTCCGCCCTTCGATGTACAGCAGCAAAATCTTTCGCCTGAAGGTCAAGGTCCGCCAGCTGATCGATCGCGAGTGCATTTTCAGGATCAAGTTCAAGGGTCTTCTCGAATGCTTTTCGCGCTTCGTCGTTTTTGTTTTGTCGCCTGAGCACTACTCCGAGGAGGACATAGGCTTGCGGACTATCTGGTGTCTTCTGGACCTGGTCCCGAAAGAGCCCGGTCGAGTCGTCCGATCGGCCCACCGCCTGATAAGCATCGGCAAGCAGCGTCCTCACTTGAACGGCATCGGGTCTAAGCTTCAATGCAGATTCCAGCGGCCCGATAACAGATCTTGCGTCACCGGCGCGAAGACGCAGTTGAGCGAGCAGGACGATAGCCTCGACGTATTTAGGCGCGATCGAAACCGCCTGATCCAGCTCGGCCATCGCCTGATTCGTATCCTTTGCCTGAACGTAGGCGAGCGCGAGCTGGTACTTAACTCCGGCATTGTTGGGATATGTCTTGTCGACATTCTCGAGTATTCCGGTTCCCTGTTTTAAATCCCCTTTGCCTATTAGTGCCTCCGCCTGCGCGACTCGACCTTCGATGTTATCCGGATCTCGACTAAAAACATTTTGTAATAACTTTATTACTTCATCGTACTTTTTCTCTGCCTGCGCGATCTTCGCTTGAAGAACCCATGCGCCTACGAAATCGCGTGCCTGTGCGGTAAGATCCTGAAGATATTTCTTCGCTTCTTCGGTGTTCCCTTTGCGAATCTTGAACTCGGCATAGTTCAAACGCTCGTTCGATCGAACGGGGCTGAGTTCCGCAGCGGCCTTAAGCTCTTCTTCGGCCCGTGCGTCATCTTTCTTGGCCATTGCCAGCACTGCCATCGCGACATGTGCCTCCACGCATTTCGGGTCAGTGGCAATCGCGTGATTCAAAAGAGCCTCAGCTTTTGGCAAATCTTGCTTGCGCATGGCCAGGGCTGCGCTGGCTACTTCGAAATAAGGGCTGTCCTGGTGTGGGAATTTCTCCACCTCCTGTTCCGCGGCCTGGACTTGCTCCGGAGTGACCGCCGTCTCGGCGAGCAGGACGAGAGCTGGTCCGTGGTCAGGCGCCTGTTTCAGAATCTCTGTCGCTTCCTTGAAAGCCTCCTGCGGCTGGTTTACTCGGACATAGACAAGCGCGAGCTTGTAGCGATTGTCCAGGTCTTTGGGTGCGAATTCCTTCGCTTTCGCCAGGAACGCTCCCGCCCGCAGGGGTGCCCCTTCGGCCGCCCACATTGCACCGCAACGAGCATAGGCCACAGCATTCCCGGGATCGAGCCTCAGGGCCTTGAGATACTCGATCTTGGCGGCGTCATACTCCCCCGCTTTAAAGTGGCTTTCCCCCTGTTGCAGAGCACGGGTCTTCTTCATCTCCGGGGTGCAACTACAGCTAAGCAGCACCAGCACGGAGATTACGGCTAAACGAATAATTTGCTTTCGTGATGTGTCCATTTCTTGTTAGTACTTGAGGCTTCTCATTGTTTACTCGCGCGAAATTCCGAGCCTCTCCATCAGCTCATACAAAGTAGGTCGGCTTATTCCCAACTCCGCCGCCGCCGAACTGATCCGTCCGAGATTTCGCTTCAGGGCACGCTGCACCATTTCCCGCTCTACGTTTTCCCTCGCTTCCTTTAAGGTCGTGGAAGAGGAAAATCCTATTCCCGAGGATAACTCCAGATCCTTCTCAGTAATTCGTTTGCTATCCGCCATGATGACCGCGCGCTTGATCCGGTTTTGCAATTCCCGGACATTTCCCGGCCAGGGATGACGGTTGATCGCGCGCAACGCTTCCGGCACAAACGCAATGTTACCCTTGGCATTCTGGGCCGCGTACTTTTGCAAAAACTCCTGCGCCAGCAGCGCGGCATCGTCGCCCCGGTCGCGCAGCGGTGGGAGACTGATCACCAGCACCGCCAGTCGGAAGTAAAGATCTTCGCGAAATGTTCCCTGATTGATCCCTGCCTTGAGATCGACATTGGTCGCGGCGATGACCCGCGCGTCGCTCATCAATTCCAGGCGCCCGCCGACTCGTTGAAAGCGCTGTTCCTGCAAAAAACGCAGCAGTTTAACCTGAACACTAGGCGGCAGCTCTCCAATCTCGTCGAGGAACAAGGTGCCACCCTTGGCAGTCTCGACCAGTCCCATTCGCTGCATCGTCGCGCCGGTAAAGGAACCCTTTTCGTGACCGAACAGTTCGCTCTCAAGCAGGTTCTCCGGAATGGCGTTGCAGTTAATTGGAACGAACGGCCCATCTTTGCGCGGACCACGATTGTGAATAGCAAGGGCGGCCATTTCCTTGCCCGTCCCGCTTTCGCCCAGCAGAAGCACCGGCGCGGTCGTAGTCGCGACCTTGCGAATAAAGGAAAAGACACCCTGCATTTGCGAGCTCGTTCCCAGCATGTCTTCGAAAGCAGGCGCGTGCTGGCTTTCCTTCGCCTTCCGATATTCCCGCTCCAGGTCAGCCAGGTAAATGCACCGCTTCAACAGCAGCTTGAGCTCGTCCGGATCTATCGGTTTGCACAAGAAGTCGTAGGCACCGGCGGCCACTGCTTCCATCGCGTTTTTCTTTTCTCCCTGGCCGGAGATAACAATCACCTTCGCCATGTCGTCGAGAGCCTTTAATTCCGCGAGCGCGGCGAGACCTTCATCGGGATCATTCGGTCGCGGCGGCAGGCCGAGGTCGAGAAGCGTAACCACCGGCTTTTTCTTTTTGAATGTTTCAATGGCACCGCCGCGATCTTCCGCGGAAACGATTTCGTAGTCCGCGCTCAGCGCCCATTTCATCTGGGTGCGAATCGCCTCGTCGTCATCAACAAGAAGTAGGACCGGATTCATTATTCGTCGGGGGTAAGCGGCAGGAGCACCTGAAAGGTTGTCCCCTTCCCCACGTCGCTCTTTACCCGAATGCTACCGTGGTGCGCTTCGATGATCATCTTAGTTTGAAACATCCCGATTCCCAAACCTTTCTTTTTCGTCGTCTTGAATGGCCGGAACAAGGAATCGCGCAAGAACGATGTTGTCATTCCGCAGCCATCATCCGAAACAGAAAGTGCGGCGTATCCGTTCTGAGTCCCGGTCCTGACTTCGATGCGTCCCCCCTCACCTACAGCATCCCGCGCGTTCAAGAGCAGATTGGTGACGACACTGCGAAGTTGTTCGCTATCCGCCATGAGTTTCGGCAACGGCTCAAGTTCTTTGGCAAATTCAACGCCTGGCATTCCGTTCACATTCTCGATCGCTTGCTCAACCACCAGGTTTAAGTCAACCGGGGAAGGTCGCAGCTCAAGCTTGCTTCCCAAGGCTCCCAAACGCTCGATAATCTGGTTGATGCGCTCCGTCGTTGCCCCAATGGAACGCAACGTATCCTGACGAAATACCGGATCGTCAAAATGCACGGGCAGATTCTGCAGCGTCAACTTAAGGGTGGACGCAGCATTCTTCAGGTCGTGCACGAAAAAAGTCGAGATGGTTTGAAACGCTTCCAGTTCCTTGCCCAGCATGATCTCTTTAGCCAGTCGAAGGTTTAGCAGGCTGGAAGCCACCTGATCGCCAATGCATTCAAGCAACTCGAGTTCTTCCACAGTGTAGGGAACCCCATTAACCCGATCCCCCAGAATAATCAGGCCAATATACCGGTCGCTCGCCAGCAGAGGAACGACCACGCGATTTCCGCCCTCGCTAAACTGAGTCTTGCTCGCCTCCCGCAGAGTTTGTCCCCACGGCTCCTTGATTTTTTCCAAATCAAAGGCTTTTCGCATCCGAGTGATTCCCTCATCTTCAGCCGCAAACTCAATCATCTCCTCACCCTCAATGCCACGGGCGCGAGAAGTGGAAGCTTCCAGCCGAAGTTTGCGCTTTTCGTCATCGAAGAGCCAAACGCCGACCGATAGAACGTTGAACGTTTCCGAGATCAACTCGGCCGACGCCGCGCACAAGGTGGGATCGTCAACCGCGCTGGACGTTGAATGGGTGAATCGAGTCCAGACGCGGCGAAAATCGTATTGGGGGCGACTGAAATGACGACTGACGAATTGCCTGATGCGTTGTCGAATCTTTTCCGAGAGCAGCAACACCGCGAGCAGCGCAATGGCGACGAGGACGAGGAAGGCTTGGAACTGGAAAGAGCTTGCCCCGCCATAATGCTCAACAATTTGTGCGAGCACGCCAATGACGAACAGGTAGCCACCTACGAGCAACACCGTGATGGAGGTGTGGAGAACGGCCCGCGAAGGATAAACATCAATCTCGCGGAAGCCGCTCCGGAAGTAACCCACACTCAGGAGCGCACAACCAACCAACACTCCGATGGCCTCAACTTCGCCCAGGGAGTTGTTGTGACCCGAAAAAACCAATGCCTGGCTGCCGGTGTAAATTCTTGCCCCAAAAATCACCGCCAGCCCGAGAACCAGAAACTTGATTCGCCACTGCATTGTTCCGACAGCGGCGCGAAAGGTACGCTCGAGATTCATCAGCACCAGAACGGTGCCCACCAGGATTGCGACATTGACGATTTTGCCAGCGGGAAGGAAGCTGATCCAAAGTTGCGGCGCATCGGTGCGCATCCCAACTTCGATGAGGTCGCCGCGAAATCCGAGTAAGGCTGCGACAGGCAAAAGACACGCGATCGCAATTGCAATCCGCCAACGCCGGAATGATTCGCTGGCGTCACCGCGTGAGTAAGTCACGGCAAAAGCGAGCCAGATTGCAATCAGGAACGCTTTCAGGATGAGCGCCCACTCCTGCCATCGCGCGAGTCTCTGCGGATCGGTTAGTGGCAGACAGATTCCGGTATGAACGCTGTCGAGAGACAGGCCCAACATTCCCAGAGCGAACCACCATGCCGCGCCGCTACGACGATTTCGCGCTATCGCGGCAACGGCAAGGGCGGCACTCAACGCCGCGGCAACAAAGGCCAAAATCGATTCCGAGGTCACAGCCGATGGTTCACAGAATCGCGCAATAAAGTCATTTCCAGCGAGCCGGTTTAAGCCCGCAATTTTAACCCAAAATGTATCGTTGGTCGAGAAGTGATGAGAGACAGGGAGGGATACACTTTCCAAGCTCTGTCATCCCGAGCGCAAGCGCCTGCCGCGCCGCAGTCCTGCGATTACGGGACGAAGGCGGGAGGGACCTCCCCCAAAGCTTGCATGATAATCGAACCTGCGTTGCGTAATCATCGGCAGTTTGCGAGATCCATCACCCCGAAAAGCATTCGGGGTTCGGGATGACATGCGTCTTGCGTTTGCGCGGTAACTACGGTCCGACAGCTGCAAACGCTCGCGCTCAACAAGAAACAAAAAAGGCGCAGAGTATCGCACTCTGCGCCTTTAGTGAGAACTAACCTAACGCAATCTTACTTCCGTCCGAAGCGGGCGCGGAGACCAGCGAGACCAGTCAAGCCCAAGCCCAGAAGAGCCGCTGCGGTTCCGCTATCCGGCGTGTTGTTACCACCGCCTGGGCCAAAGAGCGTCCAGCCGGAAAGGCCATACCCTGCCGCGCCGTTGGCAGGAATCGTAATGACCCCAGCTCAAATCCCCGATGTACCAAACTTCAGAACCGTCATTTGGGCCGTCGTACTTCGCAAACAGGTACGTATAAGATCGCTGCCAAGATCTACAGTGATGTACCGCCTGACCCGTCTAATGTCGCAACATACGGCAGTGGGCAAGGGACCGAACTCGTTATTTGAGCGCGTAAAGTCGTGGCCCAGCGCCGACGTCCGTGGATGCCGAGGGCCATGCCAATCAAGTGGTTGACATAAGTTGCTTCGATCGGCGTCACCGGATGGAATGCCGAATTCGTACGAACCCCAGCTCGTGGGAATCACCGAATGGTTAAGGCGCGCGCAGCAGTGGGCAACGCGACACAGAGGGCAAGAAGACCGGCACAAAGAGCTGCTACGAACAGTTTTTGATGTCGTTTTCATATTTCATATTTATAGTTTTTATTGAATGCAGACACCGCCTACTTAGCAAAGGCAATGCCAACTCAAAGGCTATTTCTGTAAGTTACTGCAAACAGAGTCACTTAAAATTGCGAGTAATTCTTATAGAAATGGCTATTATGGAAAATATGTAAGCATCACCGACGTTTGCCAAGGTCTTCGGACCACTGGAATTTCGCATAACATTCTCTTGGGAAGCTAAATACGTGATATAACGTAACTTTGTAAATAACCCCGACCGCAGGACAATATTCTACACCGAGTCCGCTAATTCTGGGTTCGGCCCGCGTAGGCCCTCGTCAAAGGCAATTGCCGGAGCCGAGAACGCCAGTCTCCACATAGCTACTATAAGGAAAAACAGCCTGCAAGCAGCACGTCACCCGGGACGTAGACGCTCGAGCATTCTAAAATAAACCGTAGCCAGACAGCCCTCACCTCAATCCTCTCCCAGTGAGAGAGGAAAAAGAGGCGAGGCCGGCTCCAGCTGAACGCTAACCCGTTACTCCCGACGGCCACGAAGTCTCTAAGATTGCTCCAGTAGGCCGTCAGAACGTGGATTGTGGAACGTAGATCACATCACCGTCGCGCACATAAAAAGGTTTCGTCCCCTGGCCGACTAGCGCTTCATGAACGTTCATCACCTGGCTTTTTTGGAGGCCATTGACAGTGCGAACAAGACGTACGTGTTTCAGCGTTCCAAACTGGCTCGGTCCACCGGCTTCCATGATCGCTTGGAATACCGTCGTGGGCCTCTCAAAGGCAACCTTGCCTGGCTTGTTCACCGCTCCTGAGACGGTAACGGTGGTTAAGCTCGTTTCCAAACTCACGGTCACTTCCGGCGTTTTGAGCTGCGATTTATAAAGTTCAATCAACTCGCTCTGTAGTTGCCCAACGGTCTTGCCCGAAGCATCCACTTCGCCAACCAAGGGCAAACTTAGTTTGCCATCCGCGCGGACTTTTTGCGACTGATTGAGCTCCGGTGCGGAAGAGAACGTTAGTTTTACGACGTCGCCCGACGCCAGAATGACATGTCGCGGAACCTCAGCCTGGCCGGAAAATGTTGTCGTGTTCGCATCCGTCTGACAGCCGGCCCCAGCCAAGGCGAGAAAAGCTAAGATGCTGACGAAACCCGCTTCGCTAATCAGGCCTCGCAGCTTGGGAAAAAATGTTCGTTGCGGTCGTGGCACTTCGATCTTTGTCGAGCAACTCGATCCGTTCATAGGGCACTAAGTATCCGAGAGATGGCCCACTGGCAAGCGAACTTACACGGTGTTTTGCTTCTTTAATTAACCGACACTTGCTCCCGGGCATGGCGCCGGCCGCGACGCAGCGCACAAGGAGCGGCTGTTTCTACCGCCAGTCCGGCTCGGACCTGCCGACTTAAGCAAAACGGCGGTCAAGGACCGCCGCTAATTGTTAACGTTATTGCAACAGCTCAATCACATCGTCAGCACCATGCGTCGTACAAATGAAACGTCGACAAGCGAGACGAGTTTTTGCTTGCCGACGGATCACACGAATTCCGCCACACTTTTTTTAATTCTTAATTTCGTTTTGTTAGTGTGTTTCGTGGGCTTCGCCTACTTGGTCGCTTTGAGCTCGAAGACCTTATCTGGCAATCGTTCGCGGAGCGGCCGGTTCCAAATTGTTCGCACAAAAAAAACGCGGCGAGAGAATCTCTCGCCGCGTATCATGATGCAGGAACGTGTGATGAAAATTATCGCTTCAGATAGCGTCGCACCAAGCCCAGACCTGCCAGGGCCCCGCCGAGCAACATTACGGTCGCGCCATTGTCAGGCGACGTTCCACCGAATCCTCTGGCTGACGAGATGCCACCGTGACCATAGGGATCATCACCGGCTTCGTTCCCGTTTGAGGGAATGTCACGCTGGTTTCGCCGTTAATGACTTGGAAGAATTCAAGCTACCGCCTGGTATTCCCCCTTACCTTTGCCGTAGTGGACAACGAAGAATTCACCGGGGTAACGGCGACGGGCCGGAGGGGCGAAATCATTGCTTAGGAGCCCGGATCGAAGCCGAGGAAGTCCTCGAGCAACGTGATTGTATCAGGGCTATTATCACGGTAAACGGAACAGCGCCCAAAAACATTAGGTCTGCTTTAGCTGAAAGCGTAAGGGCGGCCGTTACCGCAGCAATCGCGAGTAAATATTTTAGTGATTTCATGTTCGGTTCAGTTGATGATTCAGTTACATCGGAGGTTTAGCACGTCGCTTGCCATTACGTTTCTGCCAGCAAAATCACGCAGGACTCGAATTCGTTGAACCGCCTGATAGCTGCTCCTTTACAGCGCAAGAATTTTTTTAAAATCGCGGAAAAGCGATGCATTCCAATTTTGACGAAATTGTCAGAAATTCCGACATCGGCGCGTGGACTGCGAGCAGGCTCCAGACGATAACTCGTTGCAGCGATGGCCGTTAGACGCGTAAAAACGGGTTCTAGCCATTTCGTAAACGTATCCGACCTATTTACGCGAATGGCGTTATAATTATCGCACTTCGCTATGTTTTTCATACAGACCAGATATCCTATCGGCCGCCGGCTGCAAGCGAGCAAATGTGCCTGAACTCGCCCCAAAAAAGAGCGCGGCGACAGGTAAGACTCTCGCCGCGCATCATGAACGCAGGAACGTGCGGAGGGAGGAATTACAAAGCCAGCACTCGCTTCCTCGAAGCTAATCTTCGGAGAAGTTCCACGGAGCAAAGTAATTGCGCCACTTGACATCGCCGCTGGTTGGACTTGCCAAGGCCCAACTAGACGCTGCTTTGCTGTCTTTTGACACGATCAACGCGCAGTGCGTCTTGGTCGCCTAGGCGATACTGTTGTTTGATCTCCTGTCGCCGGAGCAACCATAACATCGCGAAAAGTGGAATTAACGACAACGCAAAAAAGAAGGGACCACCACGACGATGAATCACGCTGTTGATCATGTGGGGACCAATGTGCACGCAAAGCAGTGAGATCACTAAAATGCGCAGCGCATTTCGCAAAAGACCTAACGGAATCACTGCTGCCATCAACAGCGCTCGTCGCCACGTTGCACGGAGGAACATGTTTGCCGCCAGCAAGCTGGTGATTATCAAAACTAAGGTCGATCGTATACCGCTGCATTCCTTTGCCACGGTGATAGTGATTCCCGGAAGCTGAAACATTGTTTGGCTACGCAGAAACGGAGTCCCGGTGATGAGAAACAACCAACTGGCTACTTCTGCGGAAGCCTGTTTGGAGGCTTCTTCCAGAGTATCAACCACGATCTCCGGCAATGGGATCATGAAGGCGAGAAAAAAGAGTGGGAACATCGCCGATCGGGCCCATTTCGCGCCGAGAAAAAGAAAGGCGCCGGTAATTGCAAAACAAACAAATGAGAGCGCGACCAGGGTCATGTGATCGTTCCGCCCCAGGTTGGCAAAATGCTGGCTGGCGAAAAGCGCGCCGACTCCCACTGCTGCCAACACCGCCGCAGGTCCCCAGGATGTCGTCAATTCACCTGAAAGCTGTCTCCATCGGATATATATGAGATAGGCGGTAACAAACGGGATGAGCAAGACGTACGAATGGACGTCACTGTGGGCGGTATAAGTTGCAAATTCGCGCAACGGCAGAGCGAACGCGGCGCACAGGATGACAAGGTAAATACACCAACCCATGAAACGCTTATTCGCCCATCCCGGCGTATGCGAATTCGTCATCACAGCCGCTGCGGGTGGACCATCAAAACTGGATCGATTCATAGCGATCCGCTCTCGCTAAAGCCATTCATGCGCCAATCACGCTTTCCAGATCTTTGCTTTCGACGATCGAAACTCCGGCCATGGCGTTGCGGGTATCGACGATGCAATCCACCCAGTCCGCCAGTTCACGATAGTTCACCGAACTGTGATTTGTCGCAATCAAGGCCAGATCGAAACTGCGGACACTCGCCCGATTCCATTTAATGGACTTTTTTCCGGCCCAACGCGAGTGTTCGCGGGTCGGTTTTATTACCGGGACATAGGGATCGTAGTATTCGACTTCGGCGCCGCGGTCCGCCAGCAAGCTCATAAGCAAATAACTGGGCGACTCGCGTTCGTCATCCACATTTGGTTTGTAGGCAATGCCAAGAATCAAAACCCGGCTACCCCTGACTGCTTTGCTGCGGGCGTTCAAGGCGTCGGCGACGCAGCGAACAACGTACTCGGGCATCCAGGTATTGATCTCGCCCGCCAGCTCGATAAACCGCGTATTGTGTCCATACTCGCGTGCTTTCCAGGTTAAATAAAAGGGATCAATCGGAATGCAATGGCCGCCAAGTCCGGGTCCAGGATAGAAGGGCATAAATCCAAATGGTTTCGTTTTCGCGGCCTCGATAACTTCCCAAATATCTATCCCCATCGCGCCATAAACCATCTTAAGCTCGTTAACCAGCGCGATGTTGACGCTGCGAAAAATGTTTTCCAATAACTTGGCTGCTTCTGCCACTCGACAGGAAGATACCGGCACGAGCTGTTTGATCGCGATCGAGTACAACTCCGTTGCCTTCTTCAGACAGGCCGGAGTAAATCCGCCAACAATCTTGGGAATGGTTGCTACGACACTGTGCGGGTTCCCGGGGTCTTCCCGCTCCGGTGAAAATGCGAGATGAAAATCCACACCCGCTTTCAGCTTTGAGTTTTCTTCAATTACCTGCCGTAAATCTTCGTCGGTCGTTCCAGGATAAGTGGTCGATTCCAGCACCACCAACGCCCCTTTCTGCAAATGCGGCGCGATCTTGCGTCCCAGTCTCAATGATAAACGAGATATCGGGTTCGCGATTCTTGTTCAGCGGCGTCGGCACGCAAATGATAACGGCCTCCGCTTTTTTGATTTGGCCGAAATCCGTTGACGCGGTCAGTCGCTTTGCCTTTAAGACCTCGCCGATGGTCTTGGCCGCAATGTGCTTAATGTAACTACGCCCGCGGTTGACCTGCTCGACTTTGTCTTGGTCGACATCCAGGCCGATTACTTCTGCGCCGGAACGCGCAAACTGAATTGCGAGCGGCAACCCCACATAACCCAACCCAACGATACAGATCTTCACAATTCAAAGGGGACCTGACTTGTCTCGTTCACTAACGTGTTGTCGTCTTGATTTGGAAACTCGCCTCGCGCTAAAGGACACACAGGCTGAACATTAACAGCAGAATAGGTTCCACGCAGATGAATTTGCGGATGGCCTGTTTAAGCGCCGCCTGGGTTGTTTTTGAAGCCAGCAGACTTATCCAAGCCGCTACGTCGCCTTTTCAGCCGTGGACCCCGTGGACGATGCTGGTCCGACCGATCGAAGGCCCTTGGCGAATTCTTTGACCGACACATTCAATCTCAGCGGGATCTCGACCGTGGCAATGGGTCGCGCCGGATTGCCCTGCACCATTGTCTTCGGCGGGACCGATTTCGTCACCACGCTTCCGGCGGTGACAATCGCTCCACGACCAATGGTTACGTTGGGCAGCATATCGCACCTGGTCCGACGGTAGCATCTTCCTCAATAACCACGCCCTTCTGTTCGCGGAAATGGGCGATGATAGTGGCACGGATCTGAACCGTGGCACGATCCCGGATAGTGACCAAATCGGGGCGCGACGTTTCGATAATCGCGTCGTAGCCAATCCAGACCTTCGCCCGATATTTACACCGCGCCAGCGATTGAGCCAGACCCGCCAGGTCCTCGCACCCGGCGCATGACGGGCCAGCATTTGGAGAAACCGGTTTTTAAGTCCCGAAGAAAAAGTGTGGTCTCTCTGGCGCTCAGACTTCTTGCCATATTCTCTCAGAATACAAACGCCAAGATGAAGTCCCATTCCATAGTTAACGACAACATGAAGCGGCCCGCCTGGCCGCGATGAAGCTTTGCCAGGGAAATCACCGAATCCGTTGCCCCGCAATGCGCCCGTTCCGACATCTCGTCCATGACATGCTCGACTCGGGGTATTCGCAGATATCGCGTCACCATCTTCCAAGTTCGGGAAAAATATTCGGGTAATGGACAGCTACATCACTGCCGGCCAAATCCAAGCCGAGACAGTGGCAAGCTCCTGTATCATCTGCACAGTTCGTTTCACGATCTCGACGAATGGACACGCAGTTCGCGTCGTGGAGTAAAAGTTGATCCCGAGCAATTGATAGCCACGTGCTCACGCCCGAACCAAAAAGCGGAGCTGTTATCGGATCCAGAATTCTTTCTCGCAACATATTATACGGAACCCCAGGCGGCATACGTCGGCCATCACGCAGATTGCCGGCGCGTTCATCTGGAGATCGAAACAGACCGGCCGCAGCAATCAAGACGGACATGAACCCTGCGCAGCCACTGGCGAACGAACAGAAATACGGCACATGATCGAGTTGGAGCTCTCTCATCACCTCTCCAGGAAAGTAACGATTTCGCAGCGCTATATCAGTTTCGTTAACGTCATAATGCAACACCGCGCTCTCGGCGTAACAATGCTGGAAAACCAGAGCGCGCGGTTCTCCGGCGTTCGCAAAGCGGCGGATAATGGAGCAGTAGTCAGGCTCAAAAGGGTCTCATCTTTGCTCAACCCGAAGTTGTAGCGATACCCAATGGCGCTCAGAGCCTCAACTTCGCCGAGGAGAAGCTTCTCACCCTTCAATTCGTTCAGGTCGCGGCGGATACTTCCGAGCTGGTGATGAAAGTCGTGGATAAAAATGGGCGCCTTCGTGCTGATAACGAAGATCATAGTTAAACCAAACCGCGCCGAACGAACTGCAGCGGGTCAATTTGATCTGCACGCATTTTCCGCCACATACAGTGACAGTGGACCCAGTATTGTGATCTGTTCCGCGTCCAGCTCGGCCAGATCCAATCTGATGCGGAATTCGTCTTCAATCGCGCCAATCATCTCCAGGATCCCGAAGGAATCGATCACGCCATGAGAAGGAAATCAAAGCTGTCCGGAATTTCGGCCGGATCCAGTCCCAGTTCCTTTATGGATCGCCAGTATTTCTTCGAAAGAAATTGGCGCACTTGATCCGGAGTAATCTTTCTCATTCGGCATTGGAAAGCCATCATGATGACGACGGTGCTGGGCTTGTGAAAGAAATCCCTTTTCTGGAAAGAGCCCAGTGAATTTCGTCGTAACTTCGCAGCACGTCTATTTCGTCCAGGTCGAATTCGACCGAAAAGGTCCCCTCTATATCGGCGACAGCTGCACCATCGCCAACGAGTCCCACGAGGGTACCGCCTGTTGAGTAATTTCCTGCGAAGAGCGTGTCTGGAGGAAGGTTGAAAAAATCGACGAGCAGGCACTGGAGCGGATCACTATTGTTCATCCTTTTTCGTTTACCACAAACCATGATGGGTAATTTTGCCGTGCGCAAGATCAATTGGAGTCATAAGCATCGGGAGCGATTCTGCCGGCGCTCCGGTTGCGCGATACCCGACTGGGCATGCAATTGAGAGCGAACTGTAATACCGGAAGGATAGGCTCGAGATTGAAGGTGCCAAGAGTTTCACTTTCAGGATCGGACCGCGC
>CAWAHI010000029.1:0-23653 GCA_963781735.1 uncultured Verrucomicrobiae bacterium
CGGCCGAAAGAAACCAAATGGTAAGGCACCTCTATGGCCAGTGAACAAGCAGGCGTTCGCCTTGAGATTGGTCATGTTCTTTTCATCGACATTGTTGGTTACTCCAAGCTTTCGATTAACGAGCAGCGGGCAGTAGTTGATGAGCTGACGACAATCGTCCGCAGTTCGGATCAATACCAGAAAGCCGAAGCTGCGGTCGGTTGATAAAAATTCCAACCGGCGACGGGATGGCGCTGGTCTTCTACACCAGTCAGGAAGCGCCTGCGCAATGTGCAGTCGAGATCAGCCGCGCTCTTAAGGAGCATCCGCGCCTGCAACTGCGCATGGGCATTCACAGCGGTCCGGTCAGCGGCGTGGTCGACGTGAATAATCGTCCCAATCTCGCCGGGGCCGGCCTTAACATGGCCAACGAGTCATGGCTTGCGGGGACGCCGGACACATTCTTGTCTCAAAGCACGTCGCAGAAGATTTGGAAGAATACGAACATTGGCGACCGCTACTGCACGACCTTGGCACATGTGAAGTAAAACACGGAGCGCGTCTCGGTGTCGTGAATCTCTACGCCGATCAAGTTGGTAATTCGCAGCTGCCAAAGAAGTTTCAGGCGTTGAAGAGGCACAGAGAGAGAACGCGCTGGGCGGTGACGACGACAGTGCTTCTAGCGCTCGCGGCAATCGTTGCTGGCATCATAATGTTTTCCCATTATCGGGTGCGATCGACGCTGGCTGCGCCGGAAAAAAGCATCGCCGTGCTGCCGCTGGAAAATCTAAGCGATGAAAAGGAGAACACTTACTTTGCCAACGGTATCCAGGATGAGCTGCTTTCGAATTTGGCCAAGATCAAGGATCTGAAAGTGATTAGTCGCACTTCGGTGATGCAGTACAAAAGTGGCATCGCCCGCAATCTTAAAGAAATCGCTCAGCAGCTGGGTGTCAGCAATGTGGTGGAAGGCAGTGTACGCCGGTCGGGAAACCGTATTCGGGTTTCGGTGCAACTAATCGATGCGCAAACTGATCACCACATCTGGGTGCAGAACTATGATCGCACGCTGGCTGATTCAATTACTTTGCAGGGCGAGCTGGCCACGGAAATTGCGGCGGGTGTGCACGCGACGCTCAATCCACAAGAGAAGGCGCGCGTGGAAGCGAAGCCGACGAACAATCCCGCCGCTTACGACGCCTATCTGCGTGCCCGTGCATTTGCAGCTGGCTCGCCGTTTGATAAGTCCGCCGTAGAGAATGCGATTCGGTCATATCAAGAGGCAGTAAAGTTGGATCCCGCTTTTGCGCTGGCATGGGCATACCTTTCCTGCGCGCAAAGTTTAAGCTACTGGCAGCACGATCCAAGCCCGGCACAACTGGCGGCAGCCAAGGATGCCGCCGATCATGCTCTCGCGCTTGACCCCAACCTGCCGGAAACTCACCTTGCTCTTGGTTATTATCGCTATTACGGGCAGCGCGATTTCACCGGGGGGCTCGAGGAATTCCAGCAAGCTGAAAAGGGCCTTCCGAATAACGTTGATATCACCAATGCGATCGCCCTTATCCAACGACGGCTAGGGCATTGGGAAGAGGCGATCGAGCGGTTCCGTCGTGTCGTTGAGCTCGATCCGCGCAACACCAATGCGTATCACTCTCTCGCGACTACGTATCAGTCCCTGCGCCGTTTTCCCGAAGCTCTCGCAACAGCTGACCGCGTCCTTGCGTGGGAACCGACGAATACATCCCTGCTCGGGATCAAAGCGAATGTCTTTTGGGCAACGGGAGATCTCCAGGCGGTGGAACCGTTGCTCGGAAATCCCGGCACCGATCCGCTCACGCGCGGGATCCAGCATTTGTGGCAGCGACGTTATGCTGTGGCCATAGAGACATTCTCAAGTGCAGTGGCTGCCGCGACCAAACGCGGCGAGCCAAGCGACTACGAAAAATTTCTTTTAGGTTTGAGTCAGCAACGCGCCGGCGATGTCGCCGCGGCGCGCGCGACTTATCAGAACTGGGTGCAGGACCTTCAGCGCGATCTCGAGAAGGTCGTGCCGGATTCTTATGCCGCGGCGGAGACGCATGCCACGTTGGGTATGGCCTATGCAGGTTTGGGCGAAGCGGCCTCTGCTATCGCGGAAGGAGAAAAAGCCATGGCCATGCATCCCACTTCCAAAGACCCGTACCAGGGTCCCCAGATAGAGGAGTACATGGCAACCAGCTACGCGCTGCTGGGCGATGCCGATCACGCGATTCCCATTCTCAAGCAGCTATTGCACACACCCTCTGGCTTTCCGATTACTCCGGCGGGGCTGCGACTCGATCCGGGGTGGGATCAAATCCGCAACGATCCGCGCTTTCAGGAATTGGCCGCAGAAAAGAAGCCGTGAATCTGAGGAACTTCTTCGCCCCAAGTAGGCGGCGTGAGGTTTACAAAGTTGCCGTTGCCTATACTGGAACTAGCTGGTTGTCTTTACTCGTTTTGGGTCTTCGGGTCAAGATTATGAAGACCAAACGAAGCACTGCGCGGCGATCCGCGCTTCGAAAAAATTGTCGCGTCTCTCGCGCCGAAGGATGGAAGATCGAAATGAAATCGGAATCACAGGTTGTCCGTCATCACAGTTGATCCAACACTGTTCAAGATTAGGCCAATTGGCAAAATTTTAGCACCGTTGGCAAATTGTTGTCCAGGTGGTCTGATCGATTTTAGCTAACGACGTTATGTAATTAACGATCCTTAGGTCAGAGACTTACGTTTCTGATCGAGCTGAGCCAAAGCGTAAGAACTTTGTCGCGAAATTCTTTGGCACGGGGAGTGATCATATCTTCGCCGTGAGTTCGTCAAAGCGAAAAAATATTCGGCACAACTAACACAACCCAACCTTACTGAAGAAAGGCAATATGAGCGAAAAGAACAAAATTCCAGTGCGCGACCTTACGCCGACGAAGGATGCCAAAGGCGGCCGACATGGCCACCACGGCGGTCATCGCCATCTTGGCGCTGGGCGCTCTAGTAGAAGATCCGACGACTCGGAACGAGCCGGTAAATACTGGCTCTAATTCCGCCTAGCACCGCACGGCGGGTCAACTCCACCGTGCGGCCTGCGGATATAATAAATTTTCTCCGGAACACGCTCCAAAACAGAAGATAAAACACCGTTTCGTTATGGTACCTTGCATTTTCGTTTTGTTAGTTTCCCTGGGTTCATATTTGCATCTCTTTCGCTTGGGTCGATCTGGCGAATGCGGTACTCACGGGCCTGTCCCACCAGCCCAATAATTGGGGGCTCGATGCTGTAGTGTCCGCTTGTCATCAGCGGATTTTTGAAGCGCTTGTGTGCTGGCGACAGCGATGAAGGATTGAATTGCCCACTAAGCACACGAAACGACGCGAAAGAGATAAAGGCGCCGGAAGAAAAGATGTCTTGTCCCGTTTCGTGCCTGCCCCGCCGTAGCCCGGCGAAGGCGGGTAGTCGGTGTGTTTCGTGGGCCCAAATCCTCTCTTTGATAGAATTGCGGCAATCTGCGTACTGAAGGCAATCTGCGGATAAAGCCATCGGTTGCGTTTGGAGCCGCGCCGTATAGGGCATTATCTGTCAATTAATATTTTTGCTAGGTTGGATTTGGCTTGCTTCTCATCTCTTCGCTGGTGCAGTCTACGCCAGGGAGAAAGCCGCATTGAGCCGAATCCAATATCAGGGACTCCGGACGTTTTCGGTCGCTATCGCGGGTGTAGGCTTTAGCCTGCTGGCTCCTCCAAAAACTTCCGGCCAAACGATCGCACCCGCTGGAGGCGTCACCGGCTCCTGCAGAAGCTAACGCCGAAGCGGAGCGCGTTATTGTCACCGGCTCGAATATCCCGACCGCTCAAGAAGTAGGACCGAACCCGGTCGACATCCTTACGCGCGAAACAATCGACAAAGCGGGGGAACGCACGACGGCGGAGTTGGTCAGGAATTTAACTGTAGCTGGTCCAAACGGCGTTCCTACTTCTAACAACGGCACTGGCACGGCGGGAGCCTCGTCGATCTCACTTCGAGGTTTTGATGCCAGCAGCACACTTGTCCTGATCGATGGTCTTCGCGTTGCTCCTTATCCGCTCGGAACGGATAACGGCGCGGTCACTTTTGTCGATCTCAATTCGATTCCGAAGGCGGCGATTGACAGCATTGAGGTCTTGAAAGACGGCGCTTCCAGTATCTATGGCGCCGATGCCGTTGCCGGCGTGGTCAATTTCAAGCTACGCCACGACTACCGCGGAGCAGAGGTGAACGTACAATACGGCAACACGCTTGATAAGGACTCCGGCGAATTTGCTTCTTCAGTAATTTTTGGGGTGGGTGACGGCGATACCGATATCACCGGGGTGATGAATTATTATCATCGCAACTCCATCTTCAATCACGACCGCGGCTATTCGAACCACACATCGAAGTTTTTCGCATCCACCAATTCCAGTCCGTTCAATCTTCAGCTTTCCCGCGATGCCGTTCTCGCAGCGGGTGTCCCGCCGACTGCTCTTCCAGATGACCTTGACACCTTCTTCGGTCATGCGCCGTTTTTTACAAACGGCACTGCGCCCGCAACCGATTACAAATACACCCCAGGACGCTCTGTCTTCTTCAACTTCAATCGTTTTTCCGAAGCGCTGCCTGATTCAGAACGGTATGGCGGCTTTATTAATTTCGATCACAAAATTTGCGGCGACCAATTAGTGGTTTATGGGGACTTTTTTTATCAGAACGTCAAGACTGGTTACGATTTAGCACCGACAGCGACCGGTAACTTTCAAACTCCCGGTAACATCACGCTCGCGATTCCGCCGCACGCGCCGGGTCCAACCCTTGATGGCCCGAGTTATGAAGAGACTGGCGTCCCGATGGGAGCATACAATCCCTTTAATCCTTTTCAGCAAATCATCTCCGGTGGCACGCGAGCGCGTCTCATTGAATTTGGCAATCGCATTATCGATAACGAAACCAATGCGTTCTTTTCCACCCTGGGGTTGAAAGGAGACAAACTATTCGATGGGAGCTGGGGTTACGATGCTTCGTTTCGTTACAGCCAGGTACAAAACATTTCCACCATCACACAATTCCAGTCAGCCTCGCGATTCAACCGCATTCTGAATGCAGCCGATCCCATCTTCGATCCCACGTCCTCGCAATTCATCGGCACAACCATTCCTTACAATCCGTTTGGCGACTTTCGGGTGCCAATTCCATCTAATGCTGCGTCTGTTGCCTTCGCCACGGTCCACCAGAAAGAGATTGATTTCTCCAAACTCGCCGCCGTCGACGTGAACATTTACACAACCTCTCTTTTCGAACTTCCAGCCGGCGGCGTTGGTCTGGCCTTTGGCGGCCAGTTCCGACGGGAAAATCTGGAACAAAACCCGGATGACACATTAGCGACGGGCGATCTCCTTGGAGTCGGGCCGGCCAACTTTACCCATGCCGGGAGGAAGACTTACGCGTTTTATGCGGAAGCGCGCCTGCCAGTGTTCGGTAGTAAGTTTACCGCTCCCGGGTTACACGCGCTCGAGTTTACGGCGGCGGCGCGCTTCGAGGATTTCCGTAATAACGATACCAATGTGTTGGTGCCGAAGTTCGGCGTGCGCTGGCAACCATTTGACGATTCACTGACTGTGCGCGCGACCTGGGGTGAAGGGTTCCATGAGCCCTCACTTATTGAATTGTTTGGAATCCCCATCCAAGGAGTTGCCGGGGAGGGTCTGCATGATCCACTGACGAAAACCGACATTTTTGATGTTCCATTCATCATCCGAAGCAATCCCAATCTTCAGCCGGAAGATTCGCGCTCCTTCACTGCCGGTATCGTTTATACCCCGAAATATGTCCCGGGTTTGACGCTGACGATTGATCTCTACGACATAGAGAGCACAGGCAGAACGATTATCCCTGATTTTCAAAATGTAATCGATCGGTCCGTGACCGGAAACTTACTCCCAGGTGAAGCAGTCATTCGCGATGCCAACGGTGACATCGTTTTCCTTGAAAACGCATTTCAAAATGCTGGCTCGCAAAAAGCGCGCGGAGTCGATTTCGGTATCAGCTATCAAGTTGAAACTCGATTTGGAACACTTACCTGGCTAACGCAGGCGACTTATCTCGATTCATTTAAATTCGCCCAGCTTCCCGGCGAAACCGAAGGCGAATTACGCAGTCAGGGCTCCGACGAAGGTCATCTGAAATGGAGAGCGAACTCCCAAATCGATTGGGCTTGGAAAAGCTTTGATCTCACGTTGACGGCTCATTACTTGGACGGCTTCCATGAAATCCTGACGAAGACCGCGTTTAACGGCGTGCCTTACCCGAACGGCATCAAGGAACACTACGTTAAGGAAACCTGGTTCTTCGACGTGCGAGCTTCCTATCGATTCTTGCTGCCGTCCCCGCCGCAAGCTGTCGCCGGCTATGCCAAAGATACGAATTCTTCCGGGAAGGAACGCCAGCCGCAAGGAAGTGCCAGTGCGCAAATGGCAAATTGTGCCTGGCAGCGTCTTCTCAACGACACGACGATAACACTGGGTTGTAACAACGTCTTTGGTCACGATCCGCCAACAGCAGCAACAGCAGCGAACTACGCGGACTTTCTCTACGATTCAACCGGTCGCTTCGTTTACTTTAGTCTAACGAAACGATTCTAGCACCAAGGCTGGTGGGATCGGCTGCAGTCATCCCGAGCGCAAGCCGAGGGATCCCGTTGGGTTAGCTTAAAGGTTTCGCTGCGGGATCCCTCGGCTATGCTCGGGATGACCGTTCGTTGATTCCTGACATCAAAGTTTCGGTTGCGGCGGCGCCGTTCTGCCTAATCTGCGGATAAAGCCTTCCGCTGCGTCTGGAGCCGCGCCGTGTAGGGCATTATCTGTCGCTTTGTACTATTTTTGTTAGTTTGGATTTGGCTTGCTTCTCATCTCTTCGCTGGTCCAATCTCCGCCAAGGGAGAAAGCCGCATTGAGCCGAATCCGATATCAGGAACTCCGGACGTTTTCGGTCGCTATCGCGGGTGTAGGCGTTAGCCTGCTGGCTGCTCCAAAAACTTTCGGCCAAACGATCGCACCCGCTTCGAGGACCGCACCGTCACCAACTCCTGCAGAAGCGAACGCCGAAGTGGAACGCGTGATCGTGACCGGTTCAATCATTCCGACGGCAGAAGAAGTCGGCCCGAATCCGGTTTTGACAATCAATCGCGATTCAATTGAAAAATCAGGTGAGCGCACGGCGGAGGAGTTAATTAGAAATACGACAGTTGCGGGCCCTAACGGCGTGCCCAGCTCGAACAACGCCGCCGGTTTTACGCCCGGGGCCTCGTCCATTTCTCTGCGCGGCTTCGATGCCAGCAGCACGCTGACCTTAATCGATGGGCGGCGGGTTGCTCCCTACCCGCTCGGAACCGGAAACGGTGCCCAAACTTTTGTCGATCTCAATTCCATTCCGCGCGCGGCGATCGAGAGCATTGAAATCTTGAAAGACGGCGCGTCGACCACTTACGGCGCCGATGCCGTCGCCGGCGTGGTCAACATCAAGTTCCGGCATGATTATCGCGGCGCAGAAACAGACATCGAGTACGGAAACACCCTTGATAAAGATTCGGGCGAATTCGCGACCTCACTGATTTTTGGCGTGGGCGACGATAACACCAGCGTGTCCGGCGTTCTGAATTTTTATCATCGCAATTCCATCTTTAATCGGGATCGAGGCTACTCTTCGAATACGGTCTTCCCATCACCGAATGCGAGCCCGCTCAATCTTTTTCTCTCGCGAGCCGCGGTTCTCGCTGCCGGCGTGTCGCCTAGTCAACTGCCGCCGCCACCACCTCCCGGGAAGCCGGACCGGTTGTTCGGTCATGCGCCCTTCCTGACCAACGGCGAGGCCCCAGCTACCGACTACGTTTATACGCCCTTTCCGTCGGTCGGCTTCAACTTCAACGCCTATTCAGAAGCGCTGCCGGATTCGGAGCGGTACGGCGGTTTTTGGAATGCCACCCACAAGATCTGCGGCGACCAATTAGTGCTCTATGCTGACATGTTCTACCAAAACGTGCAGACCAGTTATGAACTGGCGCCTACCGCAACGGGCCCCTTCCAAACTCCGGGAAATACAACGCTTGCTATTCCGCCGCATGCTCCCGGGCCAACTCTGGGCGGCCCGACCTATGAAGACACGAACGTGCCGCTGGGCGCATTCAATCCCTTCAACCCGTTTCAACAGATCATCTCCGGGAGCACGCTGGCGCGTCTCATCGAGTTTGGAAACCGCTTCGTCAACAACCAGACCGAGGCGTACTTCTCCACGCTAGGCCTCAACGGAGATAAGCTTTTCGACGGAAACTGGGGATACGATGCCGGGTTTCGCTATAGCGAGACAAAGAACACTTCCAGCGGCACCCAGGTTTCCTCCTCACGGTTCAACCGAATCCTAAACGCCGCCGATCCAATCTTCGATCCTACTTCATCGGAGTTCATCGGCACAACGGTTCCCTACAACCCGTTCGGTGATTATCGCCGGCCGATCGCGACCAACGCATTGCCTGTCGATTTTGCGCTGATCCATCCCAAGTCACTCGATATCTCAAAGCTTACCACCCTTGATCTTAATATATACACAACGTCGCTTTTCAATCTGCCCGCCGGGGGCGTGGGTCTGGCGTTTGGTGGGCAATTCAGACGAGAAAATCTGGAACAAGGCCCCGATGAGGCGACGCTTACCGGTGATATTATCGGCGTCGGGCCTGGTAATTTTACCAAAGCGGGCAGGAAAACCTACGCGTTTTACGCGGAAACCAGGCTGCCGATTTTTAGTCCTTCCTATTCTTTGCCCGGTTTCCATGCCCTGGAGTTTACCGCCGCCGCGCGCTTCGAAGAATTCCGTAACAACGATACCAATGTTCTCGTTCCAAAAGTCGGGGTCCGCTGGCAGCCGCTCGACGAATCATTGACCCTCCGCTCCACATGGGGCGAAGGGTTCCATGAGCCTTCACTTATCGAATTCTTCGGGAGCCCGATCCAGGGTAGGCTTGGGCCTGGGTTCAATGACCCGGCGACCGGCGGCCCCGTAAGCCCAGACACCCCTTTTATTATCCGAAGCAATCCAAATCTGCAGCCGGAAGATTCCCGCTCTTTTACCGCCGGCTTCGTTTACACGCCGAAATTCGTGCAAGGTTTGACCATTACGGTCGACCTCTTTGACATCGAAAGTAAAGGCCGGGTCATCATCCCTTCTATACCGAGTGTGATTGACCGATCTGTTGCCGGCCAATCTTTGCCTCTTGAGAGGGTGAATCGTGACGCCAATGGGGAGATCATATCGATCGAATTAGCATTTCAGAATGCCGGATCACAAAAGGCGCGCGGCGTCGATTTTGGTATCCAATACCAAATTGAGACACGGTTTGGCATTTTCACCTGGCTTACACAGGCGACTTATCTGGATTCATTCCAATTCGCCGAAGTTCCCGGCGATACCGAGGTCGAATTGCGCAGCGGTGTACTCCCGGGATTTCTCTCCGACGAGGGGTATTTGAAGTGGAGAGCCAATTCCCGCCTCGATTGGGCCTGGCATGGGTTTGACGTTTCAACAACGGTCCACTACCTCGATGGCTTTCATGAAGTATTGAACCCGTTTTTTGACATTCCTTTTGGGCAGGGGGTACTGGAGCATTACGTCAAGCAAACCTGGTTCTTTGACGTTCAGGCTTCCTACAATTTTGTTTTTGTTCCGGCGGTTGAAACGGCGGCCGTGCCCGGTTACTCCAAGGACGCAAGTTCGTCTAAAGATGGCAAATCGATTGAAAACGCCGCGGCACAAACTGCAAGTTTCGGATTGCCTTGCTGGAAGCGGCTTTTGAACAACACCACGGTGACGCTCGGCTGCAATAACGTATTCGGCCATGATCCTCCCGATGCGTTCACGGGTTCGAACTACGCGGACTTCCTTTACGACTCGACCGGGCGATTCGTTTACGTGAGCCTGAGGAAGAGGTTCTGAACCCTCGCAGGCACAGGTAGGGTCGGCTCTTCGAGGCGGTATCTTTTTATCGCCAGGTTCTTGCGTGAAGATCGGACGCTGTTCCCGGTCCCGGCACCACAACCGTAGCTATGTCATCCCGAGCGACGGGATCGCGACTGGGCGGAGCGCTGACCTCGTCCCGGACAACCCGTCGGCCGCGCTCCTGTTACTGTCCTTTTGGTGCGAGCGAGGCAACGATTTTTTCGAAGCGCGGATCGCCGCGGAGCGGATCCCAAAATGGGCTCAAGCGCAGGTCGCCATAAGTGTAGGAGCCCGGAGCTTTGGTGAAGGCTTCAAGTTGTCGAAGCGCCAATTCACGTTCGCCTGTCCAGGCACAGATGATGGCAAAGCACATCTCTATGTATGGCTTAGTGAATGAGTTTTTGACGCTGGACCCCAGTTCCATCGCCCGCCGGCCTTCGCGTAGCGCCTCTTCTTTTCTTCCCAACGCCGCATCGATCAGCCCGAGGCCGGAAATGAGTTCGAAGTCGTCAGGGTGGACGCGAATCTCTTCCTCCTGTTGTGCGCATGCCCTCATAAAAGCAGCGCGTGCAGAAGTCTCGTCTCCTGTTAAACGAGCGACTACACCCACCCAAAAGTCGCGGCCAAGTTGAGGAAGGCTCCACGCGTCGAGCGAATTCTTCTGGGCAAGCACCGCCGCAGCGCGGCCGGCGGCGTCCCAGTCGCGATCGTACAAAGCAAGAGTGTAGCGCTGGCCCGCCACAAATGGATCTTTCTCTGACCCAGGGTCATTGGTCAGGATCTTTTCAATTTCAGCACGCCAGGGCCCTGTGTCCGCTCGCCGGTATACTTCGACGGAAGCGCGAAAAATCCGCCCTGGCCTGCGCTCTGGATGAAGCGCAACGATGCGATCCATAATTTTCGTATTTTCGTCATAGTCGTGCAACCACAAGTACATCGATCCGAGGTTGATCAGGTAAGGGAGATTTCGAGGATCGAGCTCACACGCGCGCTCGAGATTGTGTGTGGCGTCAACCCAGCGACGCTGACTGCGGTCCATCGATCCAGCTAACTCGTAAACTCGCGCGTTATTGGGTAAACTCTGTTGAGCAAGAGCAAGTTCGGCGCGCGCGCGGTCATAATCCGAATAGCCCCCAAAAAGGTGCCAGGCCAGCGCCAGGTGCGCTTCCCCCGCATCCGGCTTCAACCGAAATGCAGAATCTATGGCCGACTTTGCCAGGGCCAAGCGCGCGGGGGTCTCTCCTATCAAGTCGTGCGCAAAGGCTAGCTGGCAATAGGCGAGAAAGAAGTTAGGATCACGCGCAACTGCCTTATTAAGCAGGTCCACGGCCTCGGAAACGGTCCTCTCTGGAACCTCAACCGAGAAGGGCACCTGGGCGGCGTAAATCATGGAGACAGCGCGGACATAAAAATCATAGGCGACCAGATCCTGCGTTGGTCTTTCTTCAACAAACGCCCTCTCGCTAGCTGACAGCTTGGCGTGAAGATGCTGGGCAACTTTTTGTGCGATCTCGGCTTGGACTGCGAACAAATCCTTCAGATCGCGGTCGTATTCCTCAGCCCAGACGTGGTTATCGGTGCGCGTGTCGATCAACTGCGTGTTCATATGAAGCCGGCTGCCGCTCTTCTGGACACTGCCTTCCAGAACGTGAGATACCCGCAGCGCGTTACCGATCTCGCGCACATTTCGTTTGCCGCGATATTCCATCACGCTGCTCCGGCTGATGACTTTGAGATCGGCGACCTTCGCCAGCCTGGTCAAAATGTCGTCCTGCAAACCATCAGAGAAGGAGGTGTTCTCTTTCTCCTCGCCTAGATTTTCCAACGGCAATACCGCGATGCTCTTTTCACTGATGCCGGCAGCACTGATTTTGTAAGCGCTCGTCAAAGCGGCGCGGCGCGTCCAGACCCACGAGCCGATTGCGAGTAAAAGCAGAACTAACAGGATGGCCGAGAGCCAGAGTAGAAGCCTTCGGCGCCGGGCCTGCCTCGCCCGAATGATTTTAGCCGGCGGTTTGGGATTACCGAAACCGTCGCCAAAAAAGTTTTTCAGAGCGACTCGAACTCCATGTTTTACCTCCACTTCGCCCAAATCGTGCAAGCATGGTTGCCACTCACTATATTGGGCCAGGTCGTCGGCAACGCGCTTGGAAAGAAGAATGTGGCTGGCATCGGCACAATCCATGACCCTTTGCGCGAGGTTGATGCCGGCGCCGGTCACATTGCGCCGATCGTCGAGATCACGGACTTCATCGACCGGGCCGCTGTTAATTCCCATGCGCAGCAGCAGTTGAGGATACTCGCGGAGTTTACCGGCCGATTTCCTGCGCGCAGCGCACCGGCGCATCCACGCTGGTAAAGAATGCCAGCACCATTCCGTCACCGGTCGGCAGGCGAATCAGTTTGCGCGCGGCATCGGCAGCGCGAAATTGCGCCGTATTGCGGATCAGCTCATTCAGTAACTGGAAAAGCTCGCGCTGCTTGTCGCTCAACAATTTGGAGTAACCGACAATGTCTATGAAAAGGACGTGCGCGGTGCGCAGTCCACGATCTTGCTTGGTGCCGAAAGACATGCGATTGGACGCCTCGGGGACATCTCGCGGTAATTCCTTCATTGTCTTGCTGACAGCCGGCTTCTTTTGGCTGTAGCTTATCGGGTCATCTGCTAAATTGCACGAGCGGAACCACCCAGTAAACATCTCCGCGAAATCACCGACGCACTCGGGAGTGGAGATTGGCCATGTCCTGTTCAGTGGACATGTCGAGCTACTGCAAGCTCGAGGGATACCGTGGCGGAGCTTTAAGCTGTTCGACTGACGGGATCCCTCGGCTACGCTCGGGATGACCGTTTATCCGTTCGCCTGTCGCCGTCGCTTGGCGAAGGTGGATCCGCGGTACTTCTACAGGGTTGGACGTTGAGTCGCGGGGGTTTCGCCGCTATGCTTTGGTACCCATGAGGATGCTAAGCTTCGCGATCCTGGCCGTGCTCGTCGCGGCCGGTTCTGTTCGCGCCGAGTCGGCCGACCAGCAGGTGCGCGATGCGATCAAGGCGCCCGATCTCACCGTGGTCCATTTGTGGGCGCCGTGGTGCTCCAATTGCCAGACGGAGCTGAAGAATGGTGGCTGGTTGAAAATGGCGAAGGAAAACCCGAAAACGAAATTCATTTTTGTTTCCGTCTGGAACAATGGCAATGACGGTCGCTCCATGCTGGAGAAGTTCGGCCTTACCAACCAACCCAACGTCACCATCGCTGCCGATCCCGGACCGCGCAGCGGCGAAGGAAAAATCAAACAGTTCGCCGGTCTTCCGGTTTCCTGGATTCCCACGACTTGGGTTTACAAAGAGGGCGATCTCCGCTACGCCTTAAATTACGGCGAGGTGCGTTTCCCTGTCCTCCAACAATTTTTGGAAGACAGCGAATCGGAGTGGTCGCACAAGGGCGAGCCGAAATTGGAAGAATGACGACGGCAACACTTTCACCCGGGAGCGCAAAGGTAAAATTCCGCCTGGCAGGGGGCGCGCAACCACTCATTCTCCTCCCGACGCGGGTGAATGGTGCCGGACCGTTCGACTTTATTTTGGACACCGGCGCGGGCACGTCATTGCTTTCCGCTGAACTCGCGCAACAACTGAATATCAAAATTCTTGGGACAAAAGAAGGCCAGAGCGCGGGTGGAAAAATTTCGGTCTCGCTGGCGAAGGTCGATTCGCTCGCGGTCGGACAGGCAAAAATCGAGGACGTCGATGTTGGCATTGTCGATCTCGATCACATCTCCAAAACCATCGGCGCGAAAATCGACGGCGATATCGGCTACAACTTCCTGAAACATTTCCGTGTCACCATCGATTATCAAACTGGTGAGATACGGTTCGATGGTCCGAAGCGGATCGAGAATTTCGGAAGGTCATCCAAGACTGAAATCGCGATGCGCCTGGCGAGCCCGGCCAAGCCGCTTGTGCTCGTCGATGTGTACGCAAACCGGCGCGGTCCGTTTCAATTCGCGATCGACACCGGCACATCGACCACGGCCATTGCTCCTGAAGTGGCGCAGCAGCTTGGTATCGACGGTTCGCCCATCGGCCCACTCACAACTGGCGCCTCGCAAGTCCACGTTACCGCCGGCAACCTGAAATCGTTCCAGGTCGGCGGAGCACGCGTCGATGACCTCGTCGTCGTGGTCGCCGATTTCTTCGGGACGCTCAGTCAGGCCGTCGGGGCAAAGCTGGATGGCATTATCGGCTATAACTTCCTGCGAAACTTCCGGGTCGTGATGGATTATCCGAGTGAGAAATTTCGTTTGGAATAAACGATGGTGACAACCCTGCTTCCCGCGCAAAATTCGATCGATCGGCCGCCCGCAATTCTCTCACTCATCGGCGACACGCCGCTGGTCGAAGTGACACGCATCGACACCGGGCCGTGTCATCTTTTCCTGAAGTTGGAGAATCAAAATCCGACCGGCTCGATTAAAGATCGCGTCGCGTTGGCGATGGTGGAAGCGGCGGAACGCGATGGCCATCTCGGGCCGGACGGAACGATCATTGAAGCTACGGCCGGCAATACCGGGTTGGGGCTGGCGCTGGTCGCCGCCGCCAAGGGTTATCACATCATTCTCGTTATCCCTGACAAGATGTCGGAGGAGAAAATCGCGCACGTGCGCGCGCTCGGTGCCGACGTTCGGCTGACCCGCTCCGACGTAACGCGCGGTCATCCGGAATATTATCAGGACGTGGCGGCCCGCCTCGCCAGTGAGATTCCGGGTGCATTTTACGTCAATCAGTTCGGCAATCCGGCCAACCCCCTGGCGCATGAGAGGTCTACGGGCCCGGAAATTTGGGAACAAATGCGGCATGACGTGGACACGATCGTGGTCGGCGTGGGTTCCGGTGGAACCCTAACGGGACTTGGACGATTTTTTAACCGGGTGAAACCGCGCCGCGGCGTGGAAATGGTTTTGGCCGATCCAACCGGCTCCATTCTCTACGAGTGGGTGAAAACAGGAAAGCTGGTTGAATCCGGCAGTTGGGCAGTGGAAGGAATCGGCGAGGATTTTATCCCCGATAATGCTGACATGTCCTTCGTGACCGAGGCCTTTGAGATTGACGACTCTGACAGCTTTTCGACCGCGCGCGAACTCTTGCGTAAGGAAGGTATCCTGGGCGGTTCATCCACCGGCACGTTGCTGGCGGGAGCGCTACGCTACTGCCGGCAGCAAACCACACCCAAACGCGTGGTCACCTTTGTCTGCGACAGTGGCAACAAATATCTCTCGAAAATGTTTAACGATGTGTGGATGGCCGAGCAGGGCTTCACCATTCGTCCGGTGCACGGCGATCTGAGCGATTTGATCCTGCACCGTTACGAAGCTGGCGAAGTGATCACGGCTGGGCCGACTGACACATTGCTCACCGCTTTCAAACGGATGCGCCAGGCCGATGTCTCGCAGTTGCCGGTAGTCGGCGACAGCGGCCGTGTAGTCGGCATCATCGATGAATCCGACATTTTGGTGAAGGTCCATCGTGATGCTTCGCATTTTAATTATCAAGTGAAGCAGGCGATGACCGATCAATTGGAAACGCTCCCATCGTTCCGCGAAAATTGATGATCTGTTCGGCGTATTCAATCGGGGGCGTGTCGCCATTGTCATGGACGGTGATCAATTTCTCGGCCTCATCACCCGCAGCGATCTGCTCTCCTACCTGCGGCGGCACATGCCGAAATCACCAGTCGAACGCGAGTTCAGCTAAACACGATGGGCACAGGTCCGTCTGCGAGGTAGGGGCGATTGACTCAATCGCCCTGTTCCCGAGCGAAAATGCCAGTCCGGCTCGGACCGAGGGATCCCAATGAAATTACCTTAAAGTTTCCGAGGCGGGATCCCCCGATTTACGCCCGGGACGACCAGGTGATTCGGCCTCCTAAATCCATTTCCTAATCTGCCGAATCTGCGTAATCTGCGGATCACCTTTTTCCGATGAAAAGCTACGACATTGCTACCCGCGCCATTCACGCCGGACAGGAACCGGACCCCTCGACCGGCGCGATCATGACGCCGATTTACGCGACCTCGACCTATGTGCAGGAAAGTCCGGGCAAACACAAAGGTTACGATTACGCGCGCTCGATCAATCCAACCCGGCTGGCTTACGAAAAGTGTATTGCTGATTTGGAAAGCGGGACGCGCGGCTGGGCCTTTGCCTCCGGGCTCGCCGCAATGGCGACTGCCCTCGATGCCCTCGATAGCGGCTCGCACGTGATCGCGAGCGACGATCTCTACGGGGGAACATTCCGGCTTTTCGAAAAAGTCCGGCGCCGTTCTGCCAATCTGGATTTCACCTTCGTCGATCTAACCGACGCGGCGAACTTCCAAAAATCGATCAAACGCAACACGCGCATGGTTTGGATCGAAACGCCGAGCAATCCGCTTTTGAAAATCATCGACCTCGAAGCAATCTCGAAAATCGCGCGGGAAAAAAAGATCATCAGTGTTTCCGATAATACCTTTGCGACGCCATGGATTCAGCGGCCCATTGAAGCTGGCTTCGATATGGTGGTCCATTCCGCCACAAAATATCTGAACGGACATTCCGATATGGTAGGGGGGGTGATCGTGGTCGGCGAAAACAAAGAACTGGCCGATCAGATCGCATTTCTCCAAAACTCAGTCGGCGCGATCGCCGGGCCGTTCGACAGTTTTCTGGCCATGCGCGGGTTGAAAACGCTGGCGTTGCGAATGGAACGGCATTGCTCCAACGCGTTGGAAATCGCGCGCTGGCTTGAGGAACAGCCGCATGTGAAGTCAGTCCATTATCCCGGGCTCAAAACGCATGCCCAGCATGATCTTGCCCGCCAGCAAATGCGCGCTTTCGGCGGGATTGTGACGGTTGTTTTGAAAACGGATCTCGAGGGCACGCGACGATTTCTCGAGAACACGCACCTGTTTGCGCTCGCGGAAAGCCTGGGCGGCGTCGAAAGCCTGATCGATCATCCCGCGATCATGACGCATGCTTCGGTCCCGAAAGAAATGCGCGAACAGCTCGGCATCAGCGATTCACTGGTGCGATTAAGTGTCGGTGTCGAAGGCGTGCGCGATTTGATTGACGATCTCCAATTCGCTTTCGAAGCGATTTGATTCGTCCGTCATCCCGAGCGCAGTCGAGGGATCCCGTTGCGCAAGCTTTAAGATAGCGACCTCGGATTTCCGTGCAGTCGGAACATAGACATTCCTATCTGTGCGCCCAGCGGACATGTTGTCCGCTGTCTCGCCTCAAGGTTTGCGATTCGCGAGTCAGCCGATTGTAAACCCGCTGGGCGCACAGGCTAAAGGCCTATGTTCCATTCGTTCGTTACGCTTGTTCTTCGGTTGTGCTCGTGCACTGTCGAATTATTCTTGCCCCCACATGGGCAACAGTTTTGGCCAACTTTTTCGCGTCACCACCTTCGGCGAATCGCACGGGGGTGGGATCGGAGTCGTTGTCGACGGTTGTCCGCCGCGGATTGATTTGTCGAATAATGACATTCAACGGGAACTCGATCGCCGCCGTCCGGGCCAGAGCAAAATCACCACCCAACGAAAGGAACCGGATAAATGCGAAATTTTGTCAGGCGTTTTCGAAGGCAAAACTCTCGGCACCCCGATAACAGTTCTCGTTAGAAACGAAGACGCGCGGCCTGAGGCCTACGAAACGATGCGCGAAACCTTTCGTCCCTCCCACGCCGACTTTACCTACCAGGCCAAATATGGAATTCGCAACTGGCAGGGTGGCGGCCGGGCCAGCGCGCGCGAAACCATTGGGCGCGTCGCTGCCGCGGCGATTGCGCGCAACGTGCTGGCAACGTTCTTTCCGAAAATCGAGATCGTTGCTTTCGTTAGCCAGGTTCATCAGATCATTACCAAAATTGATCGCTCGAAAGTTAAGGCGGCGGCGGTTGAAGCCTCGATCGTTCGTTGTCCCGATAAGGCGGCAACGAAGATGATGGTCGATTTGATTGAGAAAACACGGGCCGCAGGCGACTCGCTCGGGGGCGTAATTGAATGTGTCGCGCGCAACATTCCCGCCGGACTGGGAGAGCCCGTTTTCGACAAACTGGAAGCGGATCTCGCGAAAGCGATGCTGAGTTTGCCGGCCACCAAAGGCTTCGAAATTGGTTCCGGGTTTGCCGCGACACGCATGCACGGATCGGAGCACAACGACGCGTTCGAAAAACGCGGTGGCCGCATTGTGACGCGCACGAATTTTTCCGGCGGAATCCAGGGCGGCATTTCCAACGGCGAGGAAATTTACTTTCGCGTTGCCTTTAAACCGACGGCCACCATCGCGCGGGAGCAGGACAGCGTTACTTCATCGGGTAAAAAAACGAAGCTCGCCGCGCGCGGGCGCCACGATCCATGTGTCCTACCGCGGGCTGTCCCAATGGTGGAGGCAATGACCGCTCTGGTTTTGTGCGATCATGCGCTGCGCCAGAAAGCAATCTCGATGGGGTAGCAAGTTGGTGAGTTTGACAAGGGAGCCAGGTTTTTTGGGATGGAAATGTCTGCGAGCACACGCTGGAGGATTCAAGGAACGGCTGTTTCAGTGCTAGTCCGGCTCGGACCTGCCGACCGAAACAAAACGGCGGTCAAGGGCCGCCGCTCATTCTTAGAGAAAACGTTCGATAGCCCTTTCACGTGCACTTCGAAAAAGTGAGCCAAGTTCGTCCGTTTGAGGCGAAGATTCAGGATTTTTGCATGCTCGCCGCCATCACTAACCCGCAGCCGGCCGCCACTTCCGGCTCGAACTGGCAAATTGTCTTCGTCTCGTTAGCCGTCGTCATCCTCCTGCTTGAGGTCATTCACGGTTGGCGGCTCGGTCTCATCCGGCAATTGGTGAGAGTGATTGCCATCATTGTCGCATACTCGTGCGGTTTCTTTGCTGCCGGCGCCACCGTCCCGCTGCTGCGCCCGCACCTGAAGCTCCCGGACCCGATTCTTGCCGCAGTGGGCGGCACAATTTTAGCGTTTATCCTTTTCGCTGCCATTAACCTGATCGGTGCTTTCGTGTTCAAAAAAACCGCGCAACAACCATCACCGGTCATCCGGTTGATTTGGGGAATTACGGGTGCGTTTCTCGGGATTCTCCTCGGAGTATTCACGCTCTGGCTGACCTTTACCGGAATTCGGATGGTTGGCTCGGTGGCACAGGCGCAATTGCACACACAGAACCCGCCCGCCGTCTCCGCACACCCGAATGGAATTGCCGGCCCCGCTGCATCGGTATCACCACCCAACCCGCTCATGACAATGGTGGCGGATATGAAGAACTCGCTCGAACACGGTCATGTCGGCGAGGCAGTGCGCGCCGTCGACCCGCTTCCGTCAGGGCTCTATCGCGGGTTGGAGAAAGCGGGCGAGGTGGCCTCGAATCCGAAGTGCGCCGAACGATTTCTTTCTTTTCCCGGCGCCCGCGAAATCAGCGAGCATCCCAGGGTAGTGGCGTTACGGAATGATCGGCAGGTAATGCAGCTGATCGCAAGCGGGCAGATTTTTGAGCTGATGAAAAATCAGCGCATGATCGACGCTCTGAATGATCCGTCGCTGCAAACCCGGATCAAAAAATTCGATCTGGAACGAGCGCTGGATTACTCGTTGCAGCCTCAATGATGCCGGAGAGCACGCCCGTCTCGGGCGTAATGCCAGTCCGGTTCGGACTTTTGGCGTCTCGCCAAAACAATCTTCAGCGATACGATTACGAGTATGAACTCGTGTCACTATCGGCGGCCATAAACCTCTTTTAATACACAGTTTTCGGCTCCGGCGCGGCGAGAATTTCCTGGAAACGCGGATTGCTTCGCAGTGCATCCCATCTCCAGCTCCGCAGGTTCGTCAGGGTCATTGCCTGCACCCCTTGCACTTCCACAGCCGGCTTTGTGAGCAGTTGTTCGATCAGAGTGACAGCCTTCTCTGATTCGCCCGTCAACGCATACACCAGCGCGAGATTAGTTGAATATGCAGGCCGTTCGATCGCGTCGTTCTCGGGGACGAGCTCAACGGCTCGGCGGCTCTCTCGCAGTGCCTCTTCCTTCCGGCCGAGGTAGGCATAAAGCAGACCGAGGTGAGTCATAAACTGCCGGATCATCCGGATGTTCCCGAACGAAGGGTTCCCAATCCCTTCGCACCTTCTCAAATAGCTCGCGGGCCCTGGGCTGATCACCTTTTGCCCACGCGGTGCAGGCCGAAAAAAAATTTTTTAACCCAGGAACTGGCCCAGGAAACTCTTCGAGAGGAAAATCGACGAGAAGTCTTTCGGCGCCGGTGTAGTCCCGCTCGAGCATAAGAAGCCGCCAGCGAACGACAAGGTCATCCCAGATAGGCTGGCCACGGGCGTCATATCTGGGATAGGGTATTGTCTCGAGGATGGCCCGGGCGGCGGCAAAATCGCCTTCACCGTTCATCAAAGCCACTGCAAAATTTATCTTCATCCCGATGTCATCGGGGGCAATCTCCAGCAGATGGCGATACAGAACTCTGACAGTCTTCCAGTCGCGCAATGCCACTGCGGTTTCCGCCTCCTCGTCATGGGGAATCCGCGGATCGAGCTCCTGCACGCGATGGAAGTTTGCCAGCGCCTCACGCCAACGGCCCTGCCGCCGGTAGAGATAACCCAAACGACCAAGAATTTCAGGATCATTTGGCATGGTGTGGGCAACGATCTCGAACTCCTTGAGCGCTGCATCGTAATTTCTTTCTGTCATCCGGAACCACTCGCCCAGGGCGATGTGCGCTTCGGGCAGATCCGGGGCTACCCGCAATGCTTGCACGGCCAAAGTCTGCGCCTTGTTTTTTCGTTCCTGACTTCGGGTTTCCATGTACATGCCGCTGTTCCACAATGACTGACGCGCCATGGCGGAAGCGAATTGAGGATCCAGCGAAACTGCCCGGTCGTAGAGGGCGTCGACCGCAATGCTATCCTCTTGGGAGGACAGAGCGGTCCTTTCCTTTTCGCGTGCTTGAAGATACAGGACGTAAGCTTCGGGATTACTCGTGGGCTTGCTTGCCAGACGCCCTTTTTCTTCGGGGTTAAGCCTGGCCCGCAGGGAATGCGCAATCTCGGTGGCCAATTCGCCTTGCAGACCAATGGAATTGGTCAGAGTGCGATCGTAACGCTCAGACCACAGGTGCCGATCGTGGATCGCATCGATCAATTGCACGTTGACCAGCACGCGATTGCCGACCCGGCGCACGCTGCCTTCGAGAATGTTCCCCACGCCTAACGCGTGGCCGATGTCGCGCAAATTTCGTTTCGCGCCGCGATACTGCATCACCGAGGTGCGACTAATCACCTTCAGATCGCTGATCTTTGACAGGCTGGTTAAGACATCGTCCTGAATCCCATCGGCGAAAAATGCGTCCGCCTTATCCTCACTCAGGTTCTCGAGCGGAAGCACCGCGATGCTCTTCTGCAGTTCACCGCCCGACGCGGTAGGAAACCCGGCGCGGCGAGACTGGATCCAGAACGCAGCCCCCACCGCGGCCACCACAGCGATTGCGCCTAACGACCATGCGATCGTTCGTCGACGAACCGCCGCGGCTTGCACTTGTCGCAACCGATGAATTTTTTCGGGCACCGTTGAATTCCCGACATCGCCATCGAAAAAGTTAACGACGCCTATTTTGATCCCGTGTTTAACCTCTGCTTCGCCGATCTCGTGCAACTGCGCCTTCCACTCGGCGTGTTGGGCGAGATCATCGGCGGCGCGCGCGGAGAGGAGGATATGTCCGGCGTCGCCGCAGTTCATCACTCGCTGCGCAATGTTTACTCCGGCACCGGCCAGATTGGGCTTGTCGTTTACATCCTCGACCGGATCCACCGGCCCGCTGTGGATTCCCATTCGTAACGGCAGCTCCTTCGTGCCTTGCAAAGCGTGGCTGATTGCCACCGCGCAACGGAGAGGCGCATCCGGGCTGGTGAAAAACGCCAGCACCATTCCGTCACCGGTCGGAACGCGCACCAGCTTGCCGGCCGCTTCGGCCGCGCGAAACTGCTCCGTTTCTCGCACGATTCGGTTAAGCTTCTGCTGCTGCTCGCGTTGCTCGCTCGTCAGCAGCTTGGAATACCCGACAATGTCGATAAAAAGGACGTGCCCGATTGCGAGCTCCACCGGCGTTTTCGTCTTCCCGTCCATGGAACGACCGTGACTGTCCACCATTATCCATTCGCTAGGCGAAGTGGCCAGCGGAATCAGATAGTTTCTCGCGGCACAAATGCTTGATAAATCCTCCTCTTCCTCTACCGCTTAGTCTGCTTCGGTTTAACTGATAGATTGAGAGAGTAGAGGAAGAACCTCAAATCGATTACGAACACGAGCGCGATTACGAGCATGAGCGTGAGCATGACTTCTACCACTAACGTGCGTATCTGTGTTCATCTATGCCCATCTGTGGCTGAATGCTTTTTCCTGCGAAATGAATTACGTAACGACCATCGGACTCGAGGTGCACGCGCAATTAAGGACGCGGTCGAAAATGTTTTGCACGTGTCCGGTCGAGTTTGGGGCCGAGCCAAATTCACATACCTGCCCCGTCTGTCTCGGTTTGCCGGGCGCCTTGCCGGTGATGAATGAGGAAGCTCTGCGTTTTACCCTGCTAACGGGACTTATGCTGGAGTGCGATATTGCCGATATCTCGAAATTCGATCGCAAGAACTATTTCTATCCTGACATGCCGAAGAATTATCAGATTTCGCAGTACGACATGCCCTTATGCACGAACGGGAAGGTGCCGTTGCATGACGCGGCTTATCCGAAAGATGCGCAGAAGAATATCGCGACTCCGGACAAGGAAGTGCATCTCGTCCGCATTCATCTGGAAGAAGACGTAGCCAAGAGTTTTCATTTTGAAACCACTACTGGGATCGATTTCAACCGCGCCGGCACGCCCTTGATGGAAATCGTGACCCAGCCGGAGATCGCCTCTCCGGAAGAGGCCTTCGCATTTCTGACCTCTCTCAGGCAAATCCTGATCTACGGAAGTGTGAGCGATGCGGATATGGAGAAGGGGCAGCTGCGTTGCGATTGTAATGTGTCGGTGCGGCCGGAAACGCAGACGGAACTCGGGGCCAAGATCGAGATCAAAAACATGAACTCGATCAGCGGAGTGCGACGCGCCTTAACCTACGAGGTCGCGCGACAAATCGCGTCGCTGGAGCGCGGTGAAAAGCTGGAACAGGAGACACGCGGCTGGGACGATGCCAGGGGCGAGACCTTTTTGATGCGAAGCAAGGAAAGCGCGCATGATTATCGATATTTCCCCGATCCGGATCTGGTGCCGGTAAAAACCAAGGTCTTACTTTCAGATGTGCGCGCGCGCTTGCCCGAATTGCCAAAACAAAAGCGCGCCCGCTTCGTTCAGCAATACGATATCACTCCCTACGATGCCGGTGTACTTGCCGATGACCTGGAGTTGGCGGCTTATTTTGAAAAGGCGGCGCGCGATTCAAAGAAACCGAAGGCAATCGCGAATTGGATTCTGAACGATCTGCAAAGCGCGCTTTCAACCGCGGGAAAACCGATTACTGATTGTCCGATTCCAGCTCAGGGCTTGAACGAACTGGTCGCGCTGATCGATTCAGGAAAGGTGAGCAGCAAACAGGGCAAGGAGGTTTTTGCCGAGATGTTTGCCACC
>CAWAHI010000030.1:0-15897 GCA_963781735.1 uncultured Verrucomicrobiae bacterium
GATCATTATCCTCTTGGTGTGCACGCGGGGCTCGACGCGGTCCTGGAATGGATCCGACCAGAATCAGCCGACTCGTTGGGTTTGAAGTATACCGGCCTTTTCCTATACGTGCCAATATGCAAAAGGGGAGGTGTCCCCGACACAAAGATCGTGACTAGCTTGCGAATTTCCGTTATGTATCTATCCAAATCCCAAATATGGGGCCGGGACCGTCGAGATTGCACCTAAAAGCACCGAGGGTCTAAGAAGACCAAGGTCGAAACCTTTGAGGGCGACGCCTGTGTTTACGCGGGACCAGAGGTCGAACATTGGAGGGAGCGATTTCAGATCGGGGATATATCAAATCTTCCTGCACTTTATTGCAAAAGAGAGTCCTAACTATCCCAAGTTGATGTTCGATGGGCGCGCAATGTCTTGGGGCACCCTTTCCTAAGCGGTCGCCGAAAGAGAAGGCGTGACATCAGAACCGCATCAAACAACTTGTGGTATGACTAAGATCAAATCCTTTTGAGAAACCCTACTTTACCCGGGGCCTGAACAAACCCAGAGGCGGCAAGAAGCAAGGGGGACGCAAAAAAGAAAGACTACAAAACCCCGGCGTAAAACGACGCTGATCTTAGTACGCGACATCTGGCGATCGACACTGCTTTCTGCGAAAATCCGGCGTTAGGGAACTGAGATCGGGTCTGGCGTTATTTGCACGGGCGAAGCGACGAAGTTTTTGGAAGCGCGGCATCATTTCGAAGCGCATCAAACATCGGATCAGTCGTAGCAGCGCTCGGAGTAAGCGGTGCGTTGTCGGCCAACGGACCGGCAGGAGTATTGAAAGTAGTTTCTCTAAAGCGACGATGGCCCGGTCGGGTTCCCCATTCGCGCCGCACCCGGGCAAGGATCTCGACTCCGACCGCACCCCGCATCGCGTCCTTGTCAATGGGATTCGCGGCTATGGCTCGCTCTGATAGATTTATCGCTCTGCCCTTATCACCGAGACCCGTCATGGTTAACGCGAGATCTCCGATGAGGCTGTAATTGTCTGGCTGTTCTTCCAGAAAGGGTTCCAATTCACTGCGCGCTTGTCGCCAGGTTTGTTGTGCGCCGACATGGTCGCCGGCAACTTCTTGCGCCCAGCCTAACCAAAAACGCAACTCGCCATTGACGTAACCGAGCGTTGGATTCGGCTTGTCAATTATTTCCTTTAGGCGAGGAATGATTTGAGCTGGGCGGCGCTCCAAAATCGTTTGATAAACTTGGGACCCTCAAGGGCCCCCGTGTCGTCGGCGGTAAAACGCAGCGGCGCGAGCAAGGCTGCTGCTCCTGGGAGATCGCCTTCCGCTTGCGCAATGTTCGCCTTCAGCGCCAGCGCATCCGCGTCCTGTGGTGCGATTTCGAGAACTTGGTCAAGCTTCTGCAACGCTTCGCGGAAACGCCGAAGCGAAATATACGAATATGCTCGGTCACCGAGTAGAGAGGTATTGCGCGGGTCGAGCCGCTCAGCTTCGTTGAAGTAGGTTTTGCTGCGCTCCCAGTCGCCTCGTCGCCTGTGCCACGTAGGCGAGTGCTACGGGAATCTGGCTACTGTTAGGCAGGAACTGACGCGCTCGCTGGAGATATCGTTCCGCCGTGCCGTAATCCTTCAAACACGCGTAATGATAGAATCCGATCGCCAATACTACCCTCGCCGAGATCGGGCTGAAGAGCGAGCGCCGTCTCGGCAGCTTGCCGAAGCCTCTTCCCGGCAGCGTGATCGTTGCCTGGAGGTTCTGTGAGATATATCCGCCCGCCTCCAACGATAGACAGCATTGCCAAAGCGAGCGCGAAGTTCGGGTCCAAGCGCACCGCTTCTCTGAAATATTTCTGTGCGTTAAGAGAATTGGCGGGTGTGGTCTGCGTTCTCAGATAATAAGCCAGGCCATGAAGACGCGTCGTCAGCTTCAACATTGTCGGTTGGTTTCGCCACGATGATACGCTCTTCTTGTCCGGTCAGTTTCGCTCGCAATTGGTCGGCAACAGTTTTGGCCACGTCGCTCTCGACTTGGAGAATATCGGTCAGTTTGCGATCAAAAGTGTCGGCCCAAACATGCGAATCATTGGCGGCTTTCTGATCAGTTGCACATTTACCCGCACCATGTCGCCGCTCTTCTGCACACTTCCTTCGAGAACATGCGCGACACCTAACTGACGGGCGATCTCAGGTAAGGTCTGCGGTGCGCTCTTGTATGTTTGGTCGATGTGCGCGAGATGACCTTTAGATCTGCAATTTTGGCTAAACGCGTCAAAATCTCGTCCTGAATGCCATCAGCAAAGTAAGCGTTACCCTTATCGTCACTACGATTCTCAAACGGGAAGCACTGGGCGATTGATTTTTCTGCAATCGCCGGGCTTTTGAGATACGGCCCTTGCGTAACGCTTTAACGCTCCGAAGGAACAAGCTGGCAAGCGCAAGAAGCGATAACGCCGTAATGGCCCCAAAAAGCAGCAGTTTCTTGCTGGGCTCTTGCCCTGCGCTCCTGCTTATTCTCTCGGCGCTGCAGCGAGCTGCAGCCGTTGCGCAACCTCTGCGGCTGATTGCGGACGCCGCGCCTGATCTTTTGCCAGACAGTGCCACCGTTTTTCGAAACCGGCGGGACAATTGCCGGCTCGATGTTGATTCTTTCCGCCGCCTCCGTTATCGATGGTGCAACTCGCTCCAGGATCTGCCGGTCGATGTTGCCGGAATAAAATGGCGGCTTGCTGGCAAGCGATTCGTAAAGGGTGGCGCCTAACGAATAGATATCATCGAGACGCGCGCCGTGCTCCCCATCCAACTGTTGTGGACTCATGATAAAAAGAGCGCCGCTGCTGCCGCCTTTCGCGGCAGACGGCTAATTGAACACCCAGGCGGCGCGAATACCGAAGTTCGCAAACTTCAGTCCGCCATGCTGATTTATCATCAGATTGGCTGGTTTCAGATCGCGATGGATCACGCGCGCGTGATTGTGTGCGTAGTCGAGCGCGTCACAAAGCTGACCGACCCAAACGGCCAGTTCCGCCGGTCAAATACCTTTTCTCCTTCTGCACCGCAAAGTCGCTAGCGTGTCGCCGTCAACGTATTCCATTGAGATGCAGCCTAACCGTTCATCATGTACGAAGTCGTAAACCCGGACGATGTGAGTGTGAGTCAGCTCGAGGCACTGCTTTGTTTCGTGCCTCAGTTCATTGAGTGCGGCGGTATCGCGAATAATCAAGTCCGGAAAAAACTTAAGGGCGACCTCGTGTTCCAGTTCATCATCGCGGGCCAGCCAGACAATGCCCATCCCGCCGCGGCCTAAAATTTTGATCAAGGTGAAGCGCCCAAAGACTTTTTGTCCGCGCACAAACTCACGCGCGGTCGCGTCCGCAACGCCGCCTGAGCCCTCGTCGGTCACGCCCCCGAGTCTAACTCGCTTGGAAGCGCGATGAAAGCCAAAACGATTTTGTTAGTGCAGCTTTGCGTCCGCGAGTATTTCTTGATACAAGATTAAGATGTGAATGGATCCGAAGATGGCGGCGCCTGGCTGGAAGCATCCGACGGCTGCCGTCATTCGCTGCACGGCAGTTGTTCGTTAGGACGAACTACTGCTAACACGATCACTCTGGACTCACCCAATGTGTCGCGACGACACGCCTTGGTCCACCTCCAAAGCATCGGCGAGTTTTGGCTAATCGATTTCGGCAGCAGCAATGGAACTTTTTTGAACAAGCGGCGCATCATCCAGCCGGTTCAGTTGAATGACGGCGATCAAATCGCGATCGGCGACACTCTTTTCACCTTTCGCCAGCCCCTCGCGATCTCTGAAGAACACAAAGCAATCGTCACGCAACGGACTTTGCGCCAAATCGCGAGTATCCCTTGTTGGCTGCTCGTGGCGGACATTCCCAACTTCACTCCACTCAGCCGCAGGATGGAAACTGAGGAATTAGAGGCGCTGGTCGGGGCCTGGCTCTTCACTTGCAAAGAGCTCATTGAGAAGCGTCACGGCAACATTAACAAATATCTCGGCGACGGTTTTCTTGCCTATGGCGGAGGCCGAGGACCAATCCTGAAGAAATCGTTGGCGTGATATGTGCGCTGAAAGAATTACAGGAAAAGGGCGTACCTGATTTTCGTTTCGTCCTGCATTTCGGATCGGTTGCGATTGGTGGGATCCCCTCGTTAGGCGAAGAGAGTTTGGTAGGCCCGGAAGTGAATCTCGTGTTTCGCCTGGAGAAGCTCGCCGCATCGTTGCGCGTACCTCGCGGACTGAGTGACATGGCAAAGGCTAAGTTGGAGCAACTTGTTCCAGCTCGTGCGCTTGGCGAACACGAGCTGAAAGGTTTCCAGAAAAGGCGCTCCTTCTTCGCGATTTAGCTTTCCGATGGCCAGTGAGATCAAGAAAGAAATCGAGCTGGAGATCGGGCACGTCCTGTTCATCGACATCGTCGGTTACTCGAAGTTGCTCATTAACGAGCAGAGCGAGCAGATGCAAAAGTTGCGGGAGATCTGTGCGCGGCACAGAGCAATTCCGTTTGGCCGAAGCGGAAGGCAAATTGCTGCGTTTACCCACGGGCGATGGTGGTGCGCTCGTTTTTCGCACAAACCTGGAAGCCCCTGTCTTGTGCGCTGTAGAAATTGCCAAGGCGCTGAAAGAGTATCCCGAGCTTTGCGTCCGAATGGGGATTCACAGCGGCCCCGTCAATGAAGTCACAGATCTGAACGAGCAGGCAAACATTGCCGGCGCCGGAATCAATATCGCGCAACGGGTGATGGATTGCGGAGATGCCGGGCACATCCTGCTCTTTACATCTTACTGATTCTCCTCGGCTTCGGCGCGGCGGTGACCGTGATGAGGAAGAAGATGTCAACGTAATCGCGCACTTCTTCTCGATTCAGCCGGAGTCGGCGCAGTTAATATCAACTATGAATATGCCTTTACCGTGGCCCTGTATCGCCGGTTTGCGTACGCAGATCGTGCGCCGATTAAATCAGCGATTCTCGCTACCGACCCGACACTTGTTGATTACGGAAGGCTGCACGCCCTAATGACGCGAGGCTCATCCATCGATGTGCGCGTTTTCCCGGACGACCGCCCTGCGATTGCGCAATGGCTCGGCGTGTCGGTTGAGCTGATTGCCGTAGACTCGACCTCAAGCAGTATGCCCTAACGCGCGAATGCCACAGTGCGATTATTAAAGTGTGGCTCGACTACGCATTCGCTGCCGCCGCGCAATTGAATAAGGCAGGCAGCGATACTAGGGGGATTTCGGAGCTTAAGGACGCACATTAACCGAAGTCTGGTGCGTCTGTGTGCTAGAATTTGTGCTAGACTGAGGCGAATTCTACTCACCATTCGCGACCGCGACGATTTCGTACGAAAAACCTGTTTTCGCTTCGTAAAATGCATTCGCTTTGAAATGAAAAGCGACGCTCTGAAATGGGTGATTTCGGAATCCTAAGTCTGCGCGTCTGCCAATTCCGCCACCCTGGCAATGGTCTTTTCGATTCTTGTTTCCCATTGCGAATAGACGGCGCTCTCGCCGACTGCGGGTCAACCCTTCAACGCTTAATACTTCACCGCGATCGCCGCCGTCATCCCAGGTATCGCATCTGTTTCGTTCGCTCCTCGATCAGCTCCCCTCAGCCGGCACGGTGTGAAACGATACTACCACCCAGTCTGCTTCTTTCGAGATGATCGGTTGATGCCAGACATTCTGCGGGATCGAAATCCATCTCTTTTCCAACGGCGCGTCCGAATCGCTTATCAGCCTGTAGCCCAGCTCGCGCGCAGCAGCGTTGGTGCTCATTCCTTTCAAGCCGGCGTTCAGGACGTGGACGCCGGTTTTGTTTTGCCGACGCGATGCGAAGCGATGAACGCTTCAACGTCTTTCGGCAAAAACCGGACGGCACGGCCAATTTTGCAATAGCCGATCAAACCCCTAGCCGTGAGGTTATCGACGGTGCGCTGCGACACGGATAATTTTGCAGCGAGTGTTTTTCTGTCCAACAAACCTGAATCTAGTTGCACGTTCACGCTTTATGCGCGATGTCAACGCGCGCATTTTACGTTTTACGTTTGAAAGCTTTCCTTACACCGAAAGATTTGGGGAATCTCGCAGGATATACCAAGGCTCAGATGTGCAATCTCGCGCGGGAGAACAAAATCCCTGGAACACGAGTGAACCCAGGTGGGAAACATTATCGGTTTGCCGACACACCAAAAATTCGGGCGTGGTGCGCCTGGAAGAAGCGCGAGCGAGAACGCCCACGCCCCAGGCGAAGCACAGCGGCGAAACGAGCCGCCTTTTCCGGTTACTGGAATCTAAGAGGTGACGCCGGCGGACGGCATGCGAAGATTCATCGTTTGCAAGATATTCTCATTAAACAGAAGCCGGTTGGGAAGGTAGAGAAAGAACTGGCTCTCGGATATTTCGACGCGCTCGCGAAGCTTGCTTCTCAGCGAATTCAGCCGCTTACGGACTTTCCACTTCTAGAAGGCGTCCGCGCGCTTGACTATGGAACGCTTTTCTTCCGATTTACATTCCCCCTATTCGGCAAGTCTGATCAGATTCTGGGAGGGGTTAACGAGATTCGTGGGATGATAGAAGCACTGCCTATCCGGCCCGAAGCTCGACCACATTCCGCGGCTGCCTCGGTGAAATCGCAAACCAAGCCCTAGCTTCGTGCTCGTCGGCGAGTTCCCGATAATTGGTCATTAATTTTTGTGGACTGTTGCCCATTTCCAGAGCAACACGCGCGGTGTCGGCAACTGCGGCCAACCGATAGGTCGCGTAGGAATGACGCAGGCAATTATGCGGCCACGTCAATCCTCGCTTGTTGGCGAAAGCGATTGCACGGTAATCAGCGCGATGGCTGACGACCTTGCCCCTGCGGCCGCGATACGGCGTTAGCCATTGCATTAAATTTGGCTGGATCGGGACAAGTCGGCGCGTCGCGGTCTTTGCTTTGTCGGCGGCAACGGTTATATGCCCTCGTTCAAAGTTTACGTCACCCCAATCAAGCCGCAGGATTTCGCTGGCGCGCATCCCGGTGAAAGCGCCAAGTGCAAGGTAAAGTTTGATTTCGTCCGGGGTAGAAACGATAAGCCCCGCCAGTTCTTTCGGTGTTAAAATTCCGATCTTGCCGCCGCGATCCTTGGCGCGCCGCACGTCGTCGGCTTCTGTCGGCTGTCCCTTGGGAAGATAACCACGCGACTTGGCAAAATTAAACAACGTGATAATGGCAGCGCGCAGATTGTTGCGGGTCCGCGCCGTGACGTTTTGTGCCAACAGCCAATCGTCGATTACTTTTGAACTGATCGACCCGATATTGGTTTGGAATGAATTTTTGAACCGGGTAAGATCGCTGCGCAGCATGTAAAGGTAGCGGGACGAAAGGCCGTCATGCCTTTTTGCGGCCAGCATTTCGTCGACGATTTCCCCAACGTTTTTCTCAATGACGTGCCGCCGACGCGCTGCATGTTCCTTCACAGCCGACAACAGTGATTCGCCGTCCAAGTGTGAACGTGCCGCAACGTACTCTTCGACGGCGCTGCGTAGGGGAATGCCGAATGGTTCCAAAAGATTCATGGCCGCGACGTAGTTGTCCCGGTCTGAATTGGTCAGGGATAGAACGTCCAGTTGACCGTGGGCGATCTGCGTTGCCACTTCCTGCGCATGAGAACGCGCATTGGCGTATTTCCCGAACGTGTGCCGACGGCGAACGCCATCACGGTAATGAACGACCGTGAACAAATCGTAACCGCCCGCCTTGCCGCGATAGATTTTTACCACCGCATTACCGGCTTTAACGATATGCGGAAATTTGACCCGCAGTTTGTCATGACAATTCATGACAGTGACATTGCATTGTAGTGCATGATTCTGCAAGAAGGGAAATTGCGATTTACCTATGAAACAGGCGTTTCAGTGCAGGTTCGAGTCCTGTCTCTGGCATTACTTGCTGTTTTTGGGCAGCGGCTTCTCCGCTTCTATATAACTACTGCCGCTAAAACTCGTTATTTCGACGCGCGCGCGCCATGTGCCGTAGTCTACGTCGAGAGTCCTGCTGCCAATTCTTTGCCCTTCCGATCGGCCATCCATTCCGTTGTCGAGCCGTCGTCCATCCATGCTCTTGGACGCATTGGTACCAAAGATCGCAAGAATGGTCGGTGCAATATCGATGTTTCCAGTTGGCTCCCAGGCTTCGGAGCCGCGACGAAAATCAGGACCCGCCGCAACAAAAGTGTTATTTACATCAAAGCGACTGAGCGTCGCGTGCGTTCCTTCCCCGGCCTTGCGGTTCCAATCAGCATCGATCATTCCGGCGACGCCGAACTGATTCTTCTCCTCCGAGCTCCGAAATGCCATCACGACATCAGCGCCATCGGGTGTATCGATTTGAATTTGGTCGAGTGAGACTGTTCCACCGATTTTGTCTCGAGTGAACAGCATCCCAACGAAGTCGCTCTTCTCCAACCAATCAACCAGGCGCTGTGTGGTTTTGCGATCGTGATCGCGGACGTAGAACAAAACGCTGCCGCCGTTGCCGGCGACGAGGATGTCGCCGGGGTTTGGTTTGTCCGAAAATTCCTTGGCGGCGCGAAAGCCGGCTTTGTTCAGGAGCGCGACGACGTCGATGGATCGGCGGATGGTGGAGAAGCCGTGATCGGAAACGACGAAGATGTCGGTGGAATCGCGAACTTTTTTCTTTTCCAGCGCGCTCAGCACCATTGCGAGGTCATCATCGACGGCTTTGATGGCGGCGATCGCTTCGGGCGAGCCGGGCGCAAAGTTGTGCTCGGCAAGATCAGGTTCGCTCAGCCACAGAAGCGAGAAATCGGGAACGCTGTCGCGCCAGAAAAATTCAGTCAAGGCGCGAGTCGCGAAATGATTTCGCTGCATCGAGTTTGCGCCAGGGTCATCCAGAATCGGCCCAAGCACATTTATCATTTCCTCCCGTGCCGAAGGGGCAAGGGGCGCCGCGGCGAAAATCGTGAGTGGTTTCCCTCTTATTCTGACGTAGGTCCAGTCGTTGTGGCGGTCGAAAAGTATTGCGACCGATTTCACCCCCACCAATGCGACCTTTTTGCCGGCGGCGCGCAGTGATTCCACGAAAGTCGGAAGCCCCAGATATTTCCCGTCGGAAACCTCGTCGCCACGTTTGATGGAATCGGGATCGCCCATGTCGATGGGCTGTCGCGGATTGATCGCGGGGCGAAATTCCAGATTGGCGGCGAGACCGTTGCGATTCGGATAGCAACCGGTGGCGAGCGCGGCACCGTTCACATCGGTCGCGGTGGGATAAACGGAGTGGTGATTGCGAAAACGGACGCCGTCATGCGCGAGTTTGTCGAGAGTGGGCGTGTATTTTTCGGTGACGAAATCCGGACGCATGCCATCCCATACGACGAGGACAATGTGGCGATTTGTGTTGGGCCCTGCGTCGGCGGTCGTCCCGCTCAGCAATGCTGCGAAGGCAACGAAGAGGAATTTTCTGAACCGGAGTTTCAACGCGCGAGCTTCGGTTGAAGAACATGAATTGTCATCCCGAGTTCGAGCCGGACTGGCGGTCTTCTTTCCGGCTCGGGATGGCGCGCCGTTCGCTTCACGTTTCGCAATGCAGGACCCAGGTTTGGCGTCGGACTTATCGCTTGCCAGCAGCGCACGCGTTGGAACAAAGTGAGGAGTCGTGATGCGCTGGATTCTCCAACAACGGCAAAGTGCCGCGCGAAATCGAACGCAAATTTTTGGTGAAGCGTTTGCCACCAAATCTGCGGCATTACCACAGTCGCACGATCGAGCAGGGTTATCTCGCGGCGAAAAGCGATGGCACGCAGATTCGTTTGCGCAAATCCGGCCGGCATCATTCGCTCACGATCAAACGCGGCCGCGGGATATCGCGACAGGAAATCGAAATCGATCTGACCCGCGATCAGTTCGAGGAACTGTGGCCCGCCACGGCAGGCTGCCGTTTAACCAAAACCCGCTACGACATTCCGTTTGGAAAACATACCATTGAGATCGATGTTTATCGCGGCCGTAACGAGGGGCTGGTCGTCGCGGAAGTCGAATTCCGGGACGAGACGGAATGCAGGCGCTTTCAGCCGCCGGACTGGTTCGCGGCGGAGGTGAGCGGGAAATCGCGTTACAGCAACGTGCGCTTGGCGCGGGAGTAGAACGATGAGTTATAAACTGCGACGCAATCAAACTTTGGACGCGAATCTGCAGCGGATTTGCCGGAAACAGGTGGAGGGTGCGCTGGAAATTGTGCGCGGTGAGCGGGAAGCGAACGACACGCCGGTGCACGAGACGCGGAAACATCTGAAAAAAGCGCGCGCTGCCTTGCAGATAGCGTCGGACGAACTCGGGCGCGCCCGCTTCAAAGAGCAGGACCACCGGTTTCGTGATATCGCCCGGTTGATTTCCGACGTTCGCGACGCCGAAGTCCGCCTGCAAACGGTGCGGCAATTGCAGGAGATCACGCGTCGCACTTCGCAGCAGACCTTCCACAAAACGGAGGAGCTACTTGTTGCCGAACTGGAGCATTTCATGGCGGCCTTTGCGGGCTGGCAAAAACAAGCGGCGCCGGAATTGGAAAAGTTGCGGGAGGAAATCGACGCCTGGCCAATCGAAAATCTCGATTGCAAAATGATTCGCCGCGCCGTGCAACGCGCTTACAAGTCTGCGCGTGATGCGCTCGCCTGTGCCAAGGCCAAACCGATACCGAAAAATTTTCATGAATTCCGGAGTGAAGCGAAACGGCTGCTGTATCAACTGCGAATCTTGCGCCCAATTAATCCGGTTGTGATCGGCGCGTTGATCGATGATCTGGATTCGGTGGGCGAAGTCTTCGGCCGTTCGCACGATTTGTGTTTTCTGGGCGAACGATTGCGGCGCGATGATGGGCAAACGCCCGGGCAGGAAACGCGCGAATTGGTAGCGGTGATCGAAACCAGCGAAGTCGAATTACAAAATCGCGGGCTCGATCTGGCGGAACGATTTTTCGAGGAGCGTCCGCGCGCCTTCGGCCATCGCCTTGGCACCTGGCTGCAACACTGGTTCAAAGGCGAAGCGCCGACGGTAGCCGATGCGCTCGTTTGTCACGACGCCAGCGTTTTGAAGTAGCGGGAAGATCCCGAATTGGTCATCCGCAGATCACACAGATTTTCGCAGATGATTGCAGGTAGGCAGGTTCACCGAACCGATCCGAGCCGGATTGGCATTTGCGGGCGATTGAGGTCAATCGCCCCTACCTGTTCGCGAGAACGGCGGAGGCGACTCGATTTAGCATCGGTCCTAGCCGGACTGGCACTCACAGAGCGGTCGTTCCATCTCCGGAACGTGAATTTAGTAGCGGTAGTGCTCTGATTTGTAGGGACCGTCCACCGGAACACCGAGATAGTCAGCCTGTGGTTGGCTTAATTTCGTTAGCTTGACGCCAATCTTTTCGAGATGGAGTCGCGCTACTTCTTCGTCGAGTTTCTTGCTTAGAACGTAAACGCCGACTTTGTAGATATCGCGATTTTTCCAAAGGTCGAGTTGGGCCAAGACTTGATTGGAAAACGAATTCGACATGACGAAACTAGGGTGACCTGTGGCGCAGCCGAGATTTACCAGGCGACCTTCGGCCAGTAGGAAAATTTCGTGGCCATCTGGGAAAGTATATTTATCCACCTGCGGCTTGATATTGGTGCGCTTGACGCCCTTGGCCGAGTTCAAGGCATCGACCTGAACTTCGTTATCAAAGTGGCCAATGTTCGCGACAATGGCCTGGTCTTTCATCCGCTCGATGTGCTCGAGCTTGATGACATCAACATTGCCAGTGGCGGCGATGTAGATGTCGCCGCGACCAAGCGTCTCCTCGATCGTCGTTACTTCATAACCTTCCATCGCTGCCTGGAGAGCATTGATCGGATCGATCTCGGTTATGATGACGCGCGCGCCCTGACCACGCAGCGATTGTGCGCAACCTTTGCCGACATCGCCGTAACCACAGACGACCGCGACCTTGCCGGCGATCATGACATCGAGCGCGCGGTTCAATCCATCAACCAGGGAATGCCGGCAGCCATAGAGGTTATCGAATTTCGATTTGGTGACCGAATCATTGACGTTGATTGCAGGCACAAGGAGCCGGTTTTCCTGATGCATCTTATATAGGCGATGCACTCCGGTAGTCGTTTCCTCGGAAACGCCCCGCCATTCCTTGACCATCTCGTGCCAGCGAAACGGATTTTCGCGCTGGACCTCGAGCAACAAATCCTTGATGACCTGCTCTTCTTTATTAGCCGATTTGGTTTTCGCCCAATCACTGCCTTCTTCGAGCTCGTAGCCCTTGTGAATAAGGAGAGTAGCGTCGCCACCATCGTCGACCACAAGCTGCGGGCCTTTGCCGTCCGGATGCGAGAGCGCGCGGTAGGTGCACCACCAGTAATCTTCCAGTGATTCGCCTTTCCACGCGAAAACCGAAACGCCGGACTTTGCGATCGCGGCAGCGGCATGATCCTGCGTCGAAAAAATATTGCACGAAGCCCAGCGCACGCTCGCGCCCAGGTCGCCGAGTGTTTCAATCAGCACGGCGGTTTGCACCGTCATGTGCAAGGAGCCGGTGATGCGCACGCCGGCGAGCGGTTTGCCCGCCGCATATTTCGCGCGGATCGCCATCAACCCGGGCATTTCCCTTTCCGCGATCGAAATCTCCTTTCGCCCAAAATCCGCCAGATTTATGTCTGCGACTTTGTAGTCCTCTTTCGCTGTCGTTTGTGTCGTTGTCGTACTCATAAGAATATTTCCTCAAGGTTATCCGCAGATTTACGCAGATTATCGGAGGGGGTTAGAACCAGTCGCTTCTCTCCGCGAAATTTGCAGATCATTTCACCGCGGCTCTCAAGGCTTCCGCCTTATCCGTCCTTTCCCATGTAATGGCATCGAGATCATCAACCCGGCCGAAGTGTCCGTAGTTAGTTGTTTTGCGGTAGATGGGGCGCAGCAGGTTAAGCTGCTTGATGATCTCGGCCGGTTTGAAATTGAAGACTTCGCAGACTGCGCGCTCCAGCTTCTCATCATCTACTTTGCCGGTACAAAAGGTATCGACGCTGACGCTAACGGGTTCTGGATGACCAATGGCATAGGCGAACTGGACTTCGCAACGATCCGCTAATCCTGAGGCGACTACGTTTTTGGCAACCCAGCGGCCCATGTAAGCAGCGCTGCGATCGACTTTGCTTGGATCCTTGCCGGAAAACGCGCCGCCGCCGTGGCGTCCCATCCCACCGTAGCTATCGACAATGATCTTGCGTCCCGTGATCCCGGCATCGCCTTCCGGCCCGCCCACGACGAACCGCCCGGTCGGATTAATCAGGTAAGTCGTTTTTTTATCGAGCCACTCCGCCGGCATTACTTTTTTGATCAGGAGCTCGATCAGCGTTTCGCGAATTTCCTTTTGCTTAACATCGGCGGCGTGTTGGGTGGAAACGACAATGGCTGATGCACGCACCGGCTTGTAGCCTTTGTATTCAATTGAAACCTGCGTCTTGGCATCAGGCCGAAGCCACGGAATCACATTCTCCTTTCGCAAGCGTGTGAGCTCGCGCCCAAGTTTGTGCGCAAATGAAATCGGCGCCGGCATCAACTCGGGCGTTTCGTCGCAGGCAAATCCGAACATCAAACCCTGATCGCCCGCGCCTTGTTCGGCGGTGGCTTTGCCTTCGGCCGCAGCCTGGTCGACGCCCTGCTTGATGTCGCGCGATTGCTCGGTCATCTCGCAAATCACGCGGCAGGTATCGGCGTGGAAAATGCAGTCGTTATTGGTGTAGCCGATGCTGCGCACAGCTTCACGCACCTGTTCGGTGAAATCGAACTTGGCGTTGCTGGTGATCTCGCCGGCCAGGACCACCAAATTCCCCTTGGCCAGGGTCTCGCAGGCGACACGGCTGAGCGGGTCCTGGGCGAGGCAGGCATCGAGAATGTAATCGCTGATGGTGTCGCAGACTTTATCGGGGTGACCTTCGGTGACGGATTCGGAGGAAAAAATGTACCGGCGCATGGTTTGAACGTGGTTCGTTGAGAGAGTTAAAACGTTACAGCGTTAAATCGGTCCGCCCGTTGTAACGATTCAACGTTTTAACGGTTTTGACGTCTTCAAAGACATATTGACCAATCATGATATGTAGATATATGGTTTCTTTCTAGGATGGCGTCAACGATTAATTTCCTCCGTCTGATTGCCGATCCCACGCGCCTGCGCCTGCTCCTCCTTCTCGAGCAGGAAGAGCTTTCCGTAGCCGAACTCCAGGAAATTCTCGGAATGGGGCAGTCGCGTATTTCCAGCCATCTCGCCCAACTGAAACGGGCCGGGGCGGTGGTGGATCGGCGCGCGGGCAAGAACGTGTATTACGGTTTACAAAATCCTTCGAGGAACGGTGCGCGCGCCCGAGTGCAGGAGCTGGTGCAAACCGTGGCCCGTGAGATCCCGGAAACGGCACGTGACCGCACGGCGCTGAAGCTCGCACTGCGCAAGCGGCAGGACAAAGCGCGGGAATATTTCGATGAGCTAGCCGGAAAATTTGGCCGCAGTTATGTGCCGGGCCGATCCTGGGAAGCGCTGGCCCACGTTCTGATCACGTTATTACCGCCGTTAACCGTCGCCGATTTAGGTGCAGGCGAAGGAACACTGGCGCAGTTGCTTGCCAGAAACGCACGCAAAGTGATTGCGGTCGATAATTCGCCGAAAATGGTCGAGTTCGCGTCGGAGCTGGCGAAAAAGCACGGCTTTCGCAACATCGAATATCGCCTTGGCGACATGCAGGAGCCACCGATTGCAAAGAACAGCGTCGATCTCGCGATTTTCAGTCAGGCGTTGCATCATGCGCCGAAACCGGAACGCGCGATCAAGAGCGCCCACTCCATTTTGCGAAAGAACGGGCGCATTGTGATTCTGGATCTGTTGAGCCATTCCTTTGACCGGGCGCGGGAATTGTACGCTGATCACTGGCTCGGGTTCAGCGAAGTGCAATTGCACCAGTTTCTGGAGAATGCGGGGTTTAAGAACATTGATGTGCGCGTGGTTTCGCGCGAAAAGCAGAGTCCGCATTTTCAGACGGTGTTCGCGACCGGGATGAAGTAAGAGCGGCAGCCTGCCGGTGCCCTTCTGGAAGTTAGGCTTCCAGCCTGACTTGGCCGACATGCTTCCAGCTTGTCGCTACCGGAACCACGAACACAGTCCGAACTCGCCACGGCGAGTCTTCGGCCGGGCTGGGATTAGACACTGGCGCTACAAAAATTCATCTTCGGTTTTTCGCACTTCGAGTGTTTAACTCCGCGATATGAAAAGAATTACCGCACTGCTTCTGCAGCTGGCGCGGCCGGCGACCGCAGCTACAACGATCGCGCTTTCTGCCATCGCAGTCGCACCTTCGGTTCTCGCCAGCCAACCGGCGCTCACGATTTACAACCAAAACTTCGCCGTGGTCCGCGACACGGTTCCAATCGACCTGAAACAAGGCGTGAACAATGTGCGCTTCACCGAGACGACGGCACACCTCGAACCGGCGTCGGTCATTTTGCGTGATCCGAGCGGCAAAACCAATCTGCAAATTCTCGAGCAGAATTATCGGAACGATCCCGTTTCGCAGGAGCTGTTGCTCTCGCTTTCAGAAGGCAAGACCATCGATTTTCTGGTGATCGAACCAAACAAGCCGAACACGATTGTGCAGGGGAAAATCGTGCGCAGCGGTTACGTGCGGCACAGCCAGGACGCGATGCAGCGTTACGGTCAAAACTACGCCATGGCCCAATCGGCGATGGCTTATCAAAGCGGTGGAATGTCGCAACCGATCATCGAGGTGGATGGCAAACTGCGCTTTACTCTTCCTGGTCAGCCGCTTTTTCCGCCGCTCAGCGACG
>CAWAHI010000031.1:0-78936 GCA_963781735.1 uncultured Verrucomicrobiae bacterium
AATGGTTGGTTGGATTTTAAAGAAAATTTTAGGATCAAAGAACCAGCGCGAGATCAGGCGAATGATGCCGAGTCGTTCGCCAGATCAACGAGTTGGAGCAGCAATTCCAGAGCTTTTCGGACGATGAGCTGCGGGGGATGACCGCGGCTTGGAAGGAAGACCTGGCCAAGCTGCCCACGCTGGAAGAGCAATGGAAAAGGCTGGACGAGATTTTGCCGGAAGCATTCGCGCTCGTAAAAAACGCGGCCCGCCGGCTAACGGAACGTGGCCATACTTTTACTGTCTGCGATCAGCTGATGAAATGGGAGATGGTGCATTTCGATGTCCAGCTCATCGGCGGGATTGTTCTGCATCGGGGCAAGATTTCCGAAATGGCGACGGGCGAAGGCAAGACCCTGGTCGCGACCTTGCCGCTTTATCTGAACGCGCTGACCGGACGCGGCGCGCATTTGATCACGGTAAACGATTACCTGGCGCGACGTGACGCCGAGTGGATGGGGCAGCTTTATACCTTTCTCGGCCTGACCGTCGGTTGTATTCAGCACGATCAGGAACCGAGCGTTCGGCGCCAGCAATATGCCTGCGACATTACCTACGGTACAAACTCGGAGTTCGGATTCGATTATCTGCGCGACAACGGAATGGCGACAACGCGCGAGCAGCAGGTCCAGCGCGGTTATAACTACGCCATCGTCGACGAAGTTGATTCGATTCTCATCGACGAAGCTCGCACGCCCTTGATCATCAGCGGTCCGGCAACGATCTCGACACATCAATACGACAAATGGAAGCCGCTGGTCGAACAAGTGGTGCGGAAGCAGACCATGCTCTGCAATCGCATCGCGGGTGAGGCCAAAGAAACATTCGATGCCGGCAATCTCGAGGAAGGCGGATTGCAGATGTTTAAGGTGAAGCTCGGGCAGCCGCGCAACAAACAGCTGTTGCGCATGATGGAAGATCCGGAAAAGCGCAGGGCGATCGACAAGGCCGAGCTGTCGTTTTATCAGGAAACGCGCAAGGAAGAACTCTTTGCGCTGAAAGAAGAGTTGTTCTTCACCATCGACGAAAAATCGCAGGAGGCCGACCTGTCCGAGCAGGGGCGGTCGTTCATGAATCCGGACGATCCGAATGCGTTTGTGCTGCCGGATTTAATCAGCGAGTTCACGGAAATCGATCTGGATGAGGCGCTGAGCGGCGAAGAGAAGGAAAAACAAAAAGCGCAACGGCAACAGCTTTGCGACACGCAAGCGGAGCGGATTCACAACATCTCACAACTGCTGCGCGCCTACTGCCTGTTTGAAAAGGACGTGCAGTATGTGGTCGAAGAAAACAAGGTCGTAATTGTCGACGAATATACCGGCCGCAAGATGCCGGGACGCCGCTGGAGCGACGGGTTGCATCAGGCGGTGGAGGCGAAGGAAGGCGTCCAAATTGATCGCGAAACGCAAACGCTCGCGACGATTACCATCCAGAATTATTTCCGTCTTTATCAAAAGCTGGCCGGCATGACGGGGACGGCCGAGACAGAAGCGAACGAGTTTCACGATATCTACAAACTGGATGTCGCGGTGGTTCCGACAAATCGACCGGTGGCGCGGAAGGATTCGAACGATCGTATCTACAAAACGCGGCGAGAGAAATATAATGCCGTCATTAACGAGATTAAGGAATGCCACGCCAAGGCACAGCCGGTCCTGGTCGGGACGGTGAGTGTCGAAGCCAGCGAGTTGCTTTCGCGAATGCTCAAGCGCGAAAAGATCCCCCACAACGTGTTGAACGCGAAATTTCACATGCAGGAAGCGGAGATCGTGGCGCGTGCGGGCCAGGCCGGAACAGTCACGATTTCAACCAACATGGCGGGGCGCGGCACCGATATTAAGCTTGGCCCACGGGTGGCGGAGCAAGGCGGTCTTTATGTCATTGGCACGGAACGCCACGAATCGCGCCGGATCGATCGACAGTTGCGCGGACGTTGCGCGCGCCAGGGCGATCCGGGCGCTTCGCGTTTCTATGTGAGTTTTGAAGACGATCTGATGCGGAATTTCGGCGCGGCCGATCGAATGACGAAAATCATGGAGCGCTTCGGTCTCGAAGAAGGCCAGGAGCTGGAACATCCGTGGCTGAACAAGTCGGTGGAGACGGCGCAGAAGCGAGTGGAGCAACGCAATTATCTCATTCGCAAACGCACGCTCGACATGGACGACGTGATGAATAATCAGCGCGAGGTCGTCTACGGTTATCGCAATGAAGTGATCGACAGCGAAGAACCGCGAACGTTGATTTACGAGGTCATCGATGAAGCGGTGCCGGCGAAAATTCAGGAATACCTCGGCACCGGGAAGACGAGTGAGGATGCGAATTACTCCGGGCTGATGCAATGGGTGAACACCACGTTCCCGCTCGGATTAAACAAAGAACGTGCGCAGTTCGAGACCCGTGATCCGGAAGCAAACGCGCAATTCTTGATCGAGAAAATCAAGGACGCCTACCAGCGCAAATCGTCGCATGAAGAACCGACGGCGGTGAAAAGCCTGGAGCGCTACATCATTCTCAACGCGATCGATCGACTCTGGCAGGAACATCTCTACGCGATGGATGCCTTGCGAGAAGGGGTTTATCTCAGGGCATATGCACAGAAAGATCCGTTAATTGAGTATAAAGCCGAAGCTTACGACATGTTTGTCGAGCTGATGGCGAATATTAAAAACGAAGTGTTGCATAATCTTTTCCGCAGCACCTCGAACCTGCAGGCGTTCGAGAATTTCTTGGCGACGCTGCCGCAATTTCTGCTGCGCGAAACTGCACCCGGCGCCGGTCCGGATGGCGAACCGGGGGGTGGTGGCGCGAAACGACCTGCGGGCATGCGCACGAATGTGCCAACAACTTCAACACGGGCCGTAGAACCCGAAAATGGCGAGTACGCGATTGATTTGCCAGTCCGACGCGGTGGTCCGAAGGTCGGTCGCAACGAGCCGTGCCCGTGCGGTAGCGGTAAGAAATACAAAAACTGCTGCGGCCGCGTCGCGTAGTTTGCGCTTGCAAAGATTGGCCCGCGCGATTGCGTTCTTCTCCAATATGCACCGCTTCGTTTTCCTGCTCGTTATTGTCTTTGCGCTGAAATGTTCGGCGGAGGATTTGCCGGAGTTTCGGCCAGCGCTGATCGGCAAAGCGCCGGATGCGATCATTAATCGGATCGATGAGAACCTGCTCCTGAAAGCGGGGCAAAAGAAAGGGCTGATCATGTTTTTCGCGCTCGTCGACAAGGACGGCACGGTGAAATGGAGCAGCACGTACCGCGGCACGCCCGAATCCAAGCTGCTGGAGCAGGAAGTGCAGCGCGCACTGACGAATGCGAAAATGATTCCGGCAATCCGCAATCATGAGCCTGTGGCTGTTTTCTATTACGCGACAGTTGTTTTCCAAGTCGTTGATGACAAGCCGCGCCTGCGCATTTTCGCAAATCAGGAAGCGAGCGAATTAAGAACGGAAAACGATTTCGTGGGACCGCAACCGTGCCTTGGGGGAGACTCAAAATTCGACGGCTTGAATTATCCCACGAATTTGCCTGTGCAGGTCAGCGGGGTGGTTGAATTGTTGCTAAAAATTGACGCTGCCGGAAATCTGCAGGAGGAAAAAGTGATGAAGGAGGACCCGCCGCTACTTGGATTCGGAGATGCGGCCATGGCCGATTTCGCAAACGCCAAATTTATTCCAGCCTTTCGCGACGGTAAGCCAGTTGCGTGTCAGGTCGTGTTGCCGGTGTACTACCGAGCGCCAGAGTGACGCTTTCAATCCTCGGCAGACGCAACTCGGTGAGCGGCGAAATCATTCGCGCAAGTTTTTTTCAGCGTGATCCAGTGAGCTTGTGCGCGCGACCTTATTGGCTGCGAGCTGAATTGGGATCGCTGCGCTGGAATTATCGTTGAGACCGAAGCTTACCACGCGGTCGGTGACGAAGCGTGTCATTGTTTCGTTCGTCCGAGCACGCGCGCGTTTGTCGAACGAAATAAAGCCGGGGCCGCCTACATTTATTTTAACTATGGCGTTCACTGGATGTTGAATGTTTTGGTGAAAGGGAAGGAGAACGGGTTCGTTCTCATTCGCGCGCTGGAGCCCACGCGCGGGATCGCGCTCATGCAGCGCAGGCGCGGGGTCACCGATGTGCACCAGCTGTGTTCGGGTCCCGGGAAATTGACCCAAGCGCTCGCGATTACAAAGGAGCACGACGAAATGGATTTGTGCACGGACGAGAGTCATTGTTTTCGCCGAATTTCAGACCGTCACGGTTGACAGTGATTGCCGACCGACGCGATTGGAATTCGCCGCTCTGCACATTTGCCATGGCGGTTCACCTTGCGTGATAGCGCGCACGTGAGCCGAAAAGTCCTGTCATCCCGAGCGTAGTCGAGGGATCCCGCGGACGTTACCTTTCAGCTTTCGCATCGGGATCCCTCCACTTCGCTTCGCTCCGGTCGGGATGACGTTGACCGAGAGCGCGCTCTCGTCGATTTTCCGCGCGTGAGTTTGAGAAAGAAACAGCGCGTTCTGCTGGGCATGAGTGGCGGAGTCGATTCCAGCGTTGCTGGTTATCTGCTCCGCGAACAAGGCTACGACGTCATTGGAGTGACGATGAAAGTGTGGCCGCAGGACTGTATTTCTCGGGCCGAAGACAAATGTTGCGGGCCCCAGGCGGTGGCAGACGCGCGCGGCGTTGCCCACGCGCTCGGTTTTCCCCATTACGTGGTCGACGAAGCCGACCAGTTCGAAGAACTCGTCATTAATTATTTCTCAAGCGAATACCAGGCGGGCCGGACTCCGAATCCGTGCGTGATGTGCAATGAAAAGCTGAAATTCGGAAATCTTTGGCGAAAGGCCGAGGCGCTGGGGTGCGATTACATCGCGACCGGGCATTACGCGATCATCGAACATCCTGCGGCCGCGGCCAGCGACCGCGGCTACAACGGACGCGTCATTCTTCGCAAAGGGATGGATCCGCGAAAAGACCAATCGTATTTTCTTTTTAGTTTACGGCAGGAACAACTGCTGCGTGCACTCACGCCGCTTGGCCGGATGGCGAAATCTGAAATTCGTGCGATCGCACGGAAACTTGGCCTGAAGGTGGCAGACAAAGCCGATAGCCAGGAAATTTGTTTCGTGCCCGGACAGGATTACAAAGCGTTCCTGCGTTCGCATCTTGGCGAAAACCAATTCCATCGCGGCGGGATTTACGATCTGGAGGGCAACTTCGTCGCTGCGCATGAAGGAATTGAGATGTTTACCATTGGGCAACGAAAGGGCTTGCCGGGCGGCTCGGCGCAGCCGCGTTACGTCGTCGATCTCGATCCGGAAACGAACCGCGTAATTGTCGGGAGCGCGGAAGATTTGTTAGTCGAAGAATTCGAAGTTGAGCGCGTAAACTGGATTTGTGTAGCCGGGGTCGATGACCTTGGCCCGCAAGTACCGCCAGTGCGGCTCGGACCGACCGCGGCTACAGCGATGCGCGAGGCCACGGTGAAAATTCGCTACAATCATCCGGGTACGCGCGCGACGGTGACGCCGCTGGAACAGCAGCGCGTGCGTGTTCGTCTATGCGAGCCGCAAAAGGCGGTTACACCGGGACAGGCGGCGGTCTTTTACGATGGTGATGTTGTTCTTGGCGGCGGCTGGATTTGCCGGCAGGTCCGAGCCGGACCGGCGTTAGCAATGATCCCAGCGTGAACGAGCAATTTGTCATCGCGTTCAGTACGTTTCCCGATGTGGAAACGGCCCGCAAGATTTCGCGCGAACTCGTGGATAGCGCGCTTGTTGCCTGCGCCAACATCATACCGGCAGTGGAGTCGATCTATTATTGGAAAGAAAAAGTCGAAACGAGTGCTGAATCGCTTGCGATCTTCAAACTGACCGCAGCGCGTTATTCCGAATTCGAATCGCGTTTACGCGCGCTGCACCCGTACGATGTCCCCGAAGTTGTCCGCCTGAACATCGCGGGAGGCTCGGCCGATTATCTTCGCTGGATTGGCGAGAGTTGCAGCCGCTCGTCATCCCGAGCACAGTCGAGGGATCCCGCCGCGAGAGCTTAAAGGTAACTTCCACGGGATCCCTCGACTGTGCTCGGGATGACCGGCACTGTTTTAGGCGGCGCGTTTTCGACGTGCGCCTGACGAAAAATTGCCACGCCAATGGCGTTGGCGAGGCCGCTGGCGGCGATAATCTTGCAGGCGAAGATTAACCGGCTGGGGACATCGATGATCGGATAGATGGTGAACCCAATTGCGAGGAGTGAAACGGCACACCCGCAGAAGGCGGCGATGCGTAGCCACAGCGGTGCGCGCGAGCGAACAGCGGTCGCTCCGGCGAGAGGGATCGCAAATAGGACTACATAAACAATTCCGTAAAAAACATTCGCGGCGTTGTCGACGAGTTGAAAGGCTTCCTGAATTCCGGCGCCGATCTGGCTGGAAATCGCGATGACCAGTGTGACCGCGCCAACGAAGATGATAGAGTTAATCGGCGTCTTGTATCTTGGGTGTAAACGCGAAAACCATACTGGTAAGAGCCGGTCCCAACCGGCGACCATCGGCAAACGCGAACTTCCGGTGAGATGAACGCTGGTGGAGGAGATGGTGCGCACTGTCATCAACACAATGCCGGCGGATGCGATCGCGCCCGCAATCGGGAAGGCATGTAACCCCAGCCGCAATGTTTGCGGCACTGGTCCGATAAGATCGATCGGATTATTACCGACGAAAGCCAGGACGGAGCTGGTTCCGAGAATGAACATCAACGCAATCACCGGAGACGCGATGATGACGGAACGGCCGATGTCGCGGCCCGGGGCACGGGTTTCGCCGGCGAGGATGGCGACGTACTCGAATCCGCTAAGAGCGCCGACCGCGAGCTTACTGAAGATGTTGAGACAATAAAAAATTGAGACCGCGGGGGCGGCGAATTGCAACGGGTGATACTGGTTCAATTCGCCGCGCGCGACGGCGAAGAACGGTAGAAGAATCAGCGCACCGTAAACCAGGAGCATGGCGAATGCGCCGATGTTGTGGACCCATTTGCCGAGGGAGAGACCGCGCACGCCACTCCAGCCGAGACCGAGCACGAGCGCGCAACTTATCAGGGAAACACACCATTTGCTGTTTGGCATCCAGCTTTGACCGAGCGCGTAGGAAAGATTGGCGGTGACAAACATTCCGCCGAGGGCGATGACGGTGATGGAAAGCAGCCATAGGTTCCAGGCGACGATGAAGCCGACGAACTCGTTGAAGCCGAGTTTGGCCCACTGATAAAGGCCGCCCTCCAGCGGCATCAGGCGATTTAAGTAGATGACGACAGCGGCTTGCGGAATGTAGAAGAATGCGATGGCAAGCAGCCAAAACACAAGGTGAGCGTGGCCAAGTTTTGCGGCCGCTCCCACCCAGCTCGAGCCAACGACGAAGAGAATTTGGGTAAGGACGAGATCGCGCAGACCGAGTTCTTTCCGCAGCGCCGCGCTCTCGTCTTCAACCTTTTGCTCGGCGCGATCCAGTTCTGCAGCCATCAATTACCCTGGAGAAGAAGCCGGTTTCTTCGGTGGCGGCTCGGTCCGAAATTCTTTGTGCCGAATCTTGCCGCCGGCGTAGGCGATGTAGCCACTCATCCCGAGAACAATTACTCCTAGGAGAATAGTACCGATTACCAGGAGTGCCGATGTGTTGGGCCATTTTATTGGCACGATGATCGCAACGAGGCTGAGCGCGGCCAGAGCGTAAAAAAAATAAATGAGTTGTTCGCCGCGATGTTGATGCTCGTCCAGCCAGGCTTGCCCGGCCTCATCGCTCATCGAGAGAACGCGATCGTAACCTTGTTCGCCGAATTCGTACACCGGCCAGGCCGACGCGGCGCTGATCAGTATCAGAACAAGGGTGGCGAACTGTGCCGGCCGACTGCGCAGAAAGAATCCGATGACCAATCCGATCCAACCCATTGCCAACCCGTAAACGGGGAGGGGATTGAGGAGAACATGAACGTATTCAGGTTGCCGCTGGAGCGCCTGAAGAAGTGAGGTCATTCGTGAATGGGAAGGACGACGGCATTGCTCAGCTTGGCAAGTCTTTCCGGCACGTAACGCTTCCAGTCGTTGGCGCTGAAATGCCACCATTCGGTTCGCTGGCCATCAAAGCCGGCATTCATCATCGCTCTCTGCAGAAGATAAAGATGAGAGCGGACCGAAGGATTGGCGCCAGTGTAACGAAACATTGATGCCGGTGTGAAATCGTCGAAATCTGTCGGCATGGAGAGTGCCTGTCCCCAATCGTCGACGATGGTTGCATCCACCGCCACGCCCCAGGAGTGGAGCGAACCAGACCCGTTCTGCGGATCGGCTAGGTAATCGTTGTTTGGTGCCAACTTCCACAGTCGTGCCTGCGTCCCGCGCGGACGATACGCATCCCAGATCTTCAAGCGGCAATTATAGCGTCGCAAGGTCGTCTCCGCTGCAATCAAACACCGGGCCACGCCGGCCCGGACCATTGGCTGCATGCCGCAGGGATAAAGTGGACTACGAGCAATGTTCTTTGAGGTCGCGTACCGGAGCTCGATCCGGATATTGGGAGCAATATCGCGTAGATTCACCCACTCAAAGTCATTCGTCGACGGCGCTGCAGTTCCGGCAGTCTGCCAGCGGCGCGCCGAAGTAGGAGAATTGCAAAAACAATGCGCACCATCACGGGTGCATTAATTTGAAACTGTCGCGGGGTGCATCGGTCTTGGCGATGCGTTGCAAGAGAAGTCGCGCGGTATTTTCGGGAACGTTGAAGCGGATTTCGAGATCGGCATGCTGGCGAGTGATTTCAGGGGGAGCGGTGAAGAGTGGGAGATCAGATTGCTCGAGGTGCAGCCACGGTGCTGGATTTTCATGAATGCTTTTGGCCAGATCGCTGGCCGCATCTTCCGATGAGAGTCGTAGCAAAAGGCGCGCCTTAGCCGGTGTTTGAAGGGACACGCCCAACCCAAGCATTTGCGCGCGATCCAGCAGTTCACGCGGAAAGATTGGATGAAAGACGCGAACCAACCCTGGCGGATCACGTGAGATCAAACGCAAGGTGGTTTCACGATCGAGTGCCTGAAACCGATCAAAAAACTCCCCGGTAATATCGAGATCAGCATCGAGCCCGAGACGAACCCGCACCAGCTCGTCGACGCCATCAGGCAAGCCCACGGCGAGCGTTTTCGGCCCAACGCGCGCGATACTGAAGTCTGAGCGCTGCCATACTGGCAGACCGCTAATCGTTCGTTTTTCGAATTGCTTGTCTTCCGCGATCGTTCGCACCACAGAAGAAATATTGTCGCGCGCTTCCACCAAAAGAAATTCTCGCGGAGGCGAATTTTCCGCAGTGGTCAATGCGCGGGTGACGCGACTGGTATCGGCGGGAATTCGCAACCGTGGCGTCTGGGAGGCGGCGCCGATCAGTCCGGGCCACGTTTGCAGCCAGAAATCTTCATTCCGCCATTTTTTGGGCAAATCATCGCGATCAAAACGCTCGGCGTTCAGGGAAAGGATGGCGTCGGTTTCGCGCGGAAGCCACTCGCGTTTGGGTGGGGATTGAAAAACGAGCAGCAGGACAACTCCCACCAGGATAAAGATAGAAAAAATGACGAAATAAAATTTTCGCAGCTCCTGTTTGTCGATCTGCGCGGAAAGGACGTTAAGTTGTTCCCTGTGTTCGTGGTGACGTTGGACCGACTGGCGGTGGCGGAGGACATCATGCAACAAGTGAGGGGCGTTCGGCGGCGCGATTCCGCGAGTCGCAAGATGACGACCGATGTTGAGGTAGGCGGGATCTTTTCGCTCCTCGACGGTTTGGTGCTGGGCCTTGGCCTGCCGCAATGCCTCCTGCTGTCCACGCGCCTTATCGTTCAACCCGCGGTCGGTCGCTTCGAATCCTTCGCGGACCCGGGCAATATTTCGCTCCGCCGCCGAAAGTTCGTCTTCTGCCACCGCGAGTCTTTGCGTGGCCTGGCGACAGGCTTCCGCGCTTCCTTCGCGCGCACGGACAATTTCGGCGCGCTCCTGTGGCAATCGCGTTCGTTTGCCAGCGAGCTCCGCTGTGCGCGCATCGAGGTCCGGTGGCGGCGGCGCCTGTGCTTGCAGAGCGGAGAGTTGCCTTAGCAATTCGCGGTCGGCCGAATCATTCGCCTGCAAGCGCGCTTCCACGCCTGCCAGTTCGCGTTCGCAAACGACAGCGGCATGTTTCGCTTCGTCTCGACGTTGCAGAATCGGCTTCTTTTCTTGTTCCAACTTGGCAATGGCGTCGCTCTGTGTCCGCGCATTCTCCGCCCGTTCGGATTCGATCTTTTTGAGTGCATCTTCGATTTGGGCAATCCGCAGTGCTACTTCCTTTTGTTCCTGCTCGAGCTTCTTGAGAGCGACGATTTCGTTCCGGACTTCCGGGAAACTGGCGGCCTGGGCGGTGCCTTCCCGCCCCAGATAAATCTCACTGCGCTGCAACTGTCGTCTAACGTGTCGCAACGCCATGCGCGTGCGTTGCCGGCGCACTTTCAAGCCAAGCTCGCGCAAACCGGTGCGGATGAAACTCACAAGGAAATGCTAACTAAACTACAATTCAGACAAAGAAATTTTCTGTTCTCCTGCCCCTGAGCTTATTCTTCTTCGCTCAGCTTCGCCAGCACGCTGAAATCTTCGAGCGTCGTGGTGTCCCCGGTTACAGTTTTGCCACCGGCAATTTCCTTGAGCAGCCGACGCATGATTTTCCCGCTGCGAGTCTTGGGTAACGCTTCCGCAAAGCGCACTTCGTCGGGCTTGGCGATGGCGCCGATGTGCACGCCCACGTGATCGCGAAGCTCCGTCTTTAATCCGGCGGATGGCGTCGCACTTCCCTTCAGGGTCACAAACGCGACCACGGCCTGTCCTTTCATTTCATCCGGCCGCCCTACCACTGCCGCTTCCGCCACGTGCGCGTGTGCTACCAGTGCGCTTTCAATCTCGGAGGTTCCGAGCCGATGTCCGGCGACATTGAGCACATCGTCAATCCGGCCCACGATCCAAAAATAACCGTCCTCATCACGCCGCGCGCCGTCCCCAGTCAAATAGCGGCCTTTGAATTCACTCCAGTACCGTTTTCGATACCGCTCTTTGTCGCCGTAAATCGTCCGCAACATCGACGGCCACGGTTTCCGTATGATCAATTTCCCGCCAACATTGGCGCCAACCTCTTCGCCACGCGCGTCTACTACCGCGGCATCAACGCCAAAGAAAGGCAGCGTCGCACTTCCCGGCTTGGTCGGGATCGCGCCCGGCAACGGAGTGATCAGGATCGACCCGGTCTCAGTCTGCCACCAGGTGTCGACGATAGGACAACGTCCGCCGCCAATGGTTTTGGAATACCACATCCACGCTGCAGGGTTGATCGGCTCGCCCACAGATCCAAGAAGTCGCAAGGAGGAGAGGTCATGCTTTTTCACCCAATCGTCACCCCAGCGAATGAACGCCCGAATCGCGGTGGGAGCGGTATAAAGAATGGTGACGCGATAATCTTCAATGATTCTCCAAAATCGATCGGGCTCGGGCCAGTTCGGCGCGCCCTCATACATCAGGGTGGTGGCACCCAGGCTGAGCGGCCCATAAACAACGTAACTGTGACCGGTGACCCAGCCGACATCCGCTGTGCACCAGAAAAGATCCTCGTCGCGAATGTCGAAGACATATTTCGTCGTCGTATAAATCCCGAGCAAATAGCCGCCAGTAGTGTGAAGAATTCCTTTCGGCTTTCCGGTCGAACCGCTGGTGTAAAGAATGAAAAGTGGATGCTCGGAGTCGACTGCCACGGGTTCGCAGCTGGCGTCGACGTAGGTCAGCTCGCGGTGCCACCAAACGTCCCGGCCTTCTTCCATGTGGATCTCATTGCCCGCTCGCCGGAAAACGATGACCCGTTTGACCGAGGTGCCCCCGCTGAGAGCATGATCAACGTTGTTTTTCAGGGGGACAATCGTGCCGCGGCGATAGCTGCCGTCGGCCGTAATCAGTGCAGTCGCTCCACTATCGGCGATGCGATCGCGAATGCTGTCAGCGCTAAAACCGCCAAAAACAACTGAATGCACTGCGCCGATGCGCGCGCACGCCAGCATCGCGATCGCGGCTTCGGGAGTTGTCGGCAGATAAATGATGACGCGATCGCCTTTTCGAATTTTGTTTCGCTTCAGGACGTTGGCGAAGCGGCAAACTTCGCGATGTAACTGCTGGTAAGTGAGAGTGCGTTTCTCACCGGGCTCGCCTTCCCAAATAATCGCCGCTTTGTTTCGTCGTGGACCGGCAAGATGACGATCAAGGCAGTTTTCTGAGAGATTGAGTTGGCCGCCGACAAACCATTTCGCGAATGGAGCTTTCCAGACGAGCACTTTCTTCCACGACTTGTGCCAAATGAGTTCCTTGGCTTCGCGCGCCCAAAATCTGTCGGGGCTTCGAATTGATTCGCGATACATTTTTCGGTATTGCGCGAGGGATTTGATCCGCGCGTTTTTGGCGATCTCCCTGGAAGGCTTGAAGACGCGCTTCTCGATCAAGTGCGATTCGATGTTTTTTTCCATTCGACTTCCTAATATCGCTGGCACACGCGCGGGGCAAGCGTGGGGGGAAAGGTGAACCGTTAAAATGTTAAGACGGGTGATCGGTCGGGGAGGAAAACCGTCTTACCGATTTAACGGTTCAACAATTTAACGTTGTCGCCACCTGCTTCCGCGTGAAATCATTCGGCATGAGCGATCACGTTTACAAAAAAATCGAGCTGGTTGGTTCGTCGCCGAAATCGATTGAGGCCGCGGTGGAAAATGCTTTGGCGCGCGCAAAAAAGACCATCCGCAACATGCGCTGGTTAGAGGTGACGGAAATGCGCGGTCACATCGAGGACGGGAAGATCGATCACTGGCAGGTCGCGGTAAAAGTTGGCTTTACCATGGAGGACTAGATTCTTAGTCATCCCGAGCGTAAGTCGAGGGATCCCGTGGCGCTGCCTTAAAGATTCCATCACGGGATCCCTCGACTACGCTCGGGATGACGAGTTACTCTTCTTCCTGCACGATCTCGTAAACTTTGGTCGCGCCGTACAGGAGCAGGGCCGGCTTGAGCGCAAACATCAGTAAACGGACTACGCCGCCAAACAATCGCCCGATTGGCAGCCGGTTCAGGATCATACCGGCAACGAGCGCGATGAGAAGCGACTGTCCCGGCTTTTCGCGCACAAATTCTTCCGCCTGGTTCACCACCTCGGAAAATTGGTCCTGTGCGTAACGTACGCCGCGCAATGCGATATCAGTGTTTTCGTCCATAACTTTGTTTCGGTTGTCAGAGCCGCTTTGCGTGTTCTCATCCCGCTAGCGCAACGTCAGCCAAATACTGTTGGCTCCGCTGGCCGGCGGAAAATCACGCGGCCTGGGTTCGCTATGGAACGTGCCGGCTCGCCGCGATGCTTTCAAGCAAAACCGTGCCATTACTTCCAGGCCTCGCTCGTTCAGCGTCGCGCAGTTCGTCGAGAGTAGAATGCGCGCGTCTCGACCGGCCACTTCCAGCGCCTCTCCGAGCAGGGATTCGAAATTCGACTGGACCTTGAAGGTTTTTCCGCGATGTGATCGCGAGAAGGTTGGTGGGTCCAGCACGATCAAATCGAACTTCTTGCCTTTTCGCGCCAGCCTCGGAAGGACCTCAAAAACGTCCTCGGCGATGAACTGGTGTCCGGTCACGGGCAAATTGTTGAGCGCAAAGTTTTGGCGTCCGCGTTCGAGCGACTTCTGTGAGAGATCCACGCTCACCGTCTTCGCACCCGCAACTGCTGCAGCAACGGAAAATGAACAGGTGTAGGCGAAACAATTTAGCGCTCGTTCGGGTGTCGCTTTCCGAACAAAGCTTCGATTTTCGCGTTGGTCGACGAACAAACCCACGGAGTAGCCGCCAGTGAAATCAATCTCGTAGCGGAGACCACGTTCCATTACGATTGTGCGCGAGCTGCTGTTGGAGTCGCCCAGAATGAGTTTTGGCGCTTCCCGCTCTTCATTCCGCTTCGGCAGAAAACGCTCGAAAATTCGTTGAGTATTGAAGTCCATCGCCTCCGCCCATAAAAAAAACTCCGTCGTCAATTGTTCGCGTCCCGACTGATTCTTGAAGGAAACCAGAATATCCCGGCCGAAGCGTTCCACCCACCCGTCGGCGATTGTGCAAAGACGGTAGGCGTCAGTCCCTCCCGCTTCGAAGTCACGCATCAATTCTTTGTCGATCCAGGTGTTTTGCACTTTGGCATTCTAGTTTAATCGCACCTCGCAGCCTGTCTTGCCGCGCTCGATGTGTGCGATAAGCTCGGCGGATGCAGCAAGTCACGGTACGTGCCTCCGCCAGCACCTCCAATCTCGGGCCCGGTTTCGATTGCCTCGGCGTCGCGCTCTCACTTTACAATCAGGTCACCGTCAAATCAGGCACTGCCGGCGGCGGCAATCGAATGGTGCGGGACGCAGCGAGAAAGTTTTTTGCCGTTGCTAATTGCAAGCCGTTCGACTTTTCCTGCGACATTCTTGGCAATGTTCCAATCGGTCGTGGACTGGGCAGCAGTGTCACCGTGCGGCTCGGCGTACTCCATGCCTTGAACGAAATCGCGCGGACAAATCTCAGCCGTGACGAATTGTTCAAGCTCTGTGCCGAGCTCGAAGGCCATCCTGACAACGCTGCGCCCGCGAGCTTTGGCGGCTTCACCATCGCGCGCGGGACCGATGTGCAGCACTTCAACGTTTCTCCCCGACTTCGTTTCATTTTGCTCATTCCATCATTTGAGATCTCAACGATCGAGGCACGGCGATTATTGCCGGCGGATATTTTGCGCACCAATGCGGCGCGAAATACCGCAAATGTTGCGGCCATTGCCGCCGCCTTCGCCACGCGTGACTACAAAAGGCTTCGGGGCTGTTTTGTCGACTACTTGCATCAACCGTTTCGGAAAAAACTAGTCCCGTTTTTGGATCGAGTGATTACGGCGGCAGAACGCTCCGGCGCCTTGGGAGCTTTTCTCAGTGGCTCGGGATCCGCGATCTGCGCTCTCGCTTTGGATGATTCGAAGAAGATAGCGGCCGCGATGCAGAGAGCCTCTCGGCTATTTCATACGCAGACAGTCATCACCCGCGCTGATAATCGCGGCGTCCGCATTTTTAAATCCGCAATCGAATGAGCCGCTCGCTGGAGAATCTCGAGCAGTTTGCGATTGATGTCATTCTCGAACGTCGGGGTGGAGTTCGCGCGGGTCTGTTGCGCTCCTTTCTTTATTTTCTCTCGCGCATATACGAACGCCTTGTGCAGTTCCGTCTGTTCCTTTATCGCAAACGCATTTTTCGTGAGCGCGCTCTCGGCTGTCTCGTTATCAGCATCGGAAATCTCACCGTCGGTGGAACGGGCAAGACTCCGATTGTGGAAAAATTTGCGCGTGCTTTGCAAAAAGGCGGACGTCACGTTGCCATTCTCAGTCGTGGTTATAAGAGTGTTCCGCGACCGAGCAAACGCGGTTTGCTGGCAAAGTTACGCGGCGACAATCCCGATCCACCACGGGTCGTCTCCGATGGAAAAGCACTGCTGCTCGATTCGCTTACCGCGGGAGACGAGCCTTACATGCTGGCGCATAACTTGAAAAACGTGGCCGTGCTGGTGGACAAGAATCGGGTTAAGAGCGGGCTCTTCGCGATTGAAAAAATGAACGCCGATACCTTGCTGCTCGACGATGGTCTGCAATATCTCCACCTCAAACATCGGCTCGATATCGTGCTGGTTGATCGGCAGGCGCCGTTCGGAAATGAATTTCTTTTGCCGCGTGGAACACTGCGTGAACCGCCGCGGAATTTGCGGCGGGCGAGTTACATTTTCATCACCAAAAGTACCGGCGAATCGAATGAAGAGCTGATCAAACGAATCCGCCGTTACAATCGCACTGCGGAAATAATCGAGTGCATGCACAAGCCGCTGCATCTCAAAAATGTCGTGACCGGCGAGATTGCACCGCTGGAAAAATTACGCGGCACTTACATCGGTTCCCTTTGCGCAATTGCCGCACCGGACAGCTTCGAAGACGGATTACGCAAGCTCGGCGCCCAGATCGAAATCGCCAAGCGCTACATCGATCATCACCGTTACACCGACGCCGAACTGCAGAGTTTCATCAATCGTTGTATCCGGCGCGATTTGGAAATGGTGGTCACAACCGAGAAAGACGCCGTGCGGTTCCCCTTGCTGGCAAAAACTGAAGTCCCGATCTTTTTCCTGCGGGTGGAAATCGAAATTTTGAGCGGCCACGAGACCTGGGAACATTGCGTGGCGCGCATCTGTAAACCGCAACCAATGCTGACGCCGGAGCGATTCTTTGCGTAGGATTCGGGGACAAAGACGCCACCGCGCGCGTCCCTTCAAGTTGCGGTTAATCCCTGGACGTAGAACGTTGGTCAAAATGCCGGAAAAAGCCGAGCTCATAGTTGACGGAAAAAAGCTCTCGGTCTCGAACCTGAACAAGGTTCTCTATCCGAAGGTCGGCTTCACCAAGGGGCAAGTAATCGATTACTACATTCGAATCGCGCCGGTGCTTCTGCCGCATCTGCGCGACCGGCCCTTAACGATGAAGCGTTACCCAAACGGAGTAGATGCAGAATTCTTTTACGAAAAGAATTGTCCATCCCATCGACCGAAGTGGGTGAAGACGGCGAAAGTTTGGAGCGAGGGCAATAACCGGATCATGCATTACTGTCTGGCACAGGATTTACCGACACTGGTTTGGGCCGCGAATCTCGCTGATCTGGAGTTGCACACCTCGTTAGCGAAAAAGAAGGATGTGGCGCGCCCGACGATGATGGTGTTCGATCTCGATCCCGGAGCGCCCGCTGACATTGTGCAATGCTGCCAGGTCGGACTTTGGCTGCGCGATTTGTTGGAGAAGATGAAATTGAAATCGTTTGCGAAAACGAGCGGCTCGAAAGGTCTGCAAGTTTACGCGCCGCTGAACACGGCGGTCAGTTTCGATCAGACGAAGGATTTATCGCGTGCCTTTGCCCAGCACCTGGAGGGCGAACATTCGAATCTCGTTACTTCTAACATGTCCAAAGCGGTGCGGAAGGGAAAGGTATTTGTTGATTGGAGTCAGAACGACGAACACAAGACCACCATCTGCGTCTACTCGCTGCGCGCCAAAGAAGAACCGACCGTCTCGACACCGGTGACGTGGGAGGAGGTCACGAATTGCTTGAAGAAGAAAAAAGCCGATTTGTTGAAGTTTCGTTCGGACAAAACATTGTCACGTGTTGAAAAAATGGGCGATCTGTTCGAGGCGGTTGAGAAATTGAAACAGAAGCTGCCAAAAAAATGATCACTTAAATCAAGGCCTGATTGATCTGCTGAAGATATGCAAAAAGTAAACGTTAACGAAATTCAGGAACGCAAGCGGCAATCGCCGAGTGGCAGATTTGGTCGGGCGTCGAAAGATATCTCAATCGCGCTCGGGCGCGATCCGGAATCCTTTGACTTAAGAAAGCGGCATCCGTTTGATCTGGCGTTGATACGGATTCCAAAAGGGAAAGCGCTTTGTCCTTATCACTCTCACTCTGCCGAATCCGAGCTTTACCTGGTGGTGTCAGGGAAGGGGGGTATTCGCGACAAAGAAGGAACGACAATGGTGACCGCGGGTGACGCCTTCTTCTTCGGTCCCGGCGAAGCCCATCAACTCAGTAACGCCGGTGAGGAAGATTTTGTTTATTACGTTATCGCAGACAATCCGCGTGGCGATTCCTGTTATTACCCGGACAGCGGAAAATTCGCTGTCATGAAAGAAGGAACTAGCGAGGTAATCGTGAAAGGGACGGAGACTGATTACTTCGACGGCGAAGAATAAGCTTTATTCGCTAAAGAGGGCCAAGCCTAGAATTTTATTTTTTGGCGTCATTTCGCGAGTTTAGCGGTAACTCTTCCGGGCAACAGCAATCAATCGCCCGACGGCGACGGCGACGGTGCGGCCAGGCGGCATGAATCCGTGTCTGTGCAGTAGCCGACGATGGCGTTTTTCCATTTCCTCCAATTTGATGCGCTGTTCCGGGGTTAGGAGCGGCTGCATCTCGCGATGCGTTTGGCTAAGGATCTCGTGGACGCTTCGCATCGTTTGATCGCGTGTCGTCTTCAGTTGAGAAGCGGCGCGATCGATTATGGGTGAGATTTTCTGCATCTGGTCGGGCGTGAGTCTTAGTTCCACGCGCATGCGTTCCTTCATATGTTGCGCCATGGAATCTGGAGCCATGTGCGCGAAAAAGGCCCGGTGCATGTGGACGGCGCCGAAAAACCCGCAGGCGGCGCCGGCGAGAAAGATCAGCACGAAGGCAAGAATCAGTTTCCAGCGCAAAGACTTGTTCATTCGCCGAGGTTGTTTTGGATAGCCGTGTCCGCCATAGCGTACTCTGTTGGAAGGTCGTCGTTGGAAATCGACGTGCGGTAAAGGCCCGCTGTCGCCAGCGCTATAATCGCCAGCGCGATCATGGCAGCACGTTGCGCGAACAGCGCAATGATTGCTGATCCGTTCGGCAACGATTCACGAGCCAATGCCAGAACCCGGGTGTCGAAACCAAACGGCATTTCGGAGGTTGGTGTCGGGCCGGCAGCGGCACGAAACAAGCGATCCAGGGTATGGTCGCATTTTTTCACAACAATCCTCCGATTTGTTTGCGCAGTTTCTGGCGCGCGCGAAAGGCTCGTATTTTAATGGTGGCCGCGCTCCAGCCGGTAAGCTTTTGCACTTCCGCGACGCTGCGTGCTTGCAGATAGAGCATATCGATCACGAGCCGTTCCACTGGTTTCAACATCGCGAGTAACTTGTCCACCAAATCGCGCGCGGCCAACGAGCGATCGGGCGCAAGCGTTTCGTCCGACGCAGCCAGATTTTCCAGCATTGCACTTTGTTCTTCGCTTAGATCGGCCTGGCGCAATTCCGGACGCGCTTTTTCCGACGCCATCTGATTGCGGCAGGTGTTTACCGCGATCCGCGATACCCAATGCGAGATCGGCGCCTTGCCTGAATATTGCCCGAGATTTTGAAAAACTTTTACGAAAATCATTTGTGACAAGTCCTCTTCGGCGACACGGCGCGGTCGATAGCCACGCACAATTTTCGCCACCACTGGATACAGTTGGCGGATGAGCTCGCGAGCAGCGTCTTCATCGCCGTGGCGCGCGCGATCGACCAGTGTGCGAACGTGCTCATCGTCGTCCATGCGTAGAGAAAGGTATCCACACCAGAGGAGAAGACCGGATGCAAGCCGTTCCGGTTACAAATTTTTCTTGGGGATAACGATTTTTTGTAACCAAAGCCCGAACAGGCTGGTCATCGATTAGCAAAGGCGCAATCACACGCCGCAAATACAAAAATATGAAACAAACACTGACAATAATTGCAGCAATTGCGGTAGGAGCATTTAGCTTTCTGCAGGCGCAACCTCCGGGCGGCCCGCACGCGGGCTGGCATTTGAATCCTCTGGAGGAAATGAGTTCGACGCTCAACCTGACAGACACGCAAAAGGCGAAGGTACAGCCAATCCTGGATCAGGCGAGACCACAGCTTCGGGCGATCCATGAAGAGGCGATGACTAAGGCGAAGACAGTAATAGACGGTTCGTTGACGCAAATCCGGCCACTGCTGACGCCGGAACAGCAGACCAAACTCGATGCCATCGTGAAGGCGCATGAAGACATGCACAATGCGATGAAAGAGTTGCACGACGCCAAGGCGAAATAACGGCCTTCGTCTCAGCAAAATGGACGGCGTTCGGAGAGGGGCGCCGTCCTTTTTTGTTTGCTGGCGGAGACAACGGGCAAGATGCCTGTGGCCCGCAGGCCCGAAGCGAACTGGTATCGGACGACGATTATTCGAAGCGCAGGGCTTTTACCGGGTCCAGACGCGCGGCGAAATACGCTGGGATGAGTGCGGCGAGGGAGCAGATCAAAAATGCGCTCAAACAAATGAGCGTCACGTCACGCGGGATTACTTCTGCCGGAATCGACGAGAATTGGTAAACTTCGCGCGGGAAGATTTCGATGTGCAAGGTGTTGGCGAGCCATTGACTAAACTCATTGCGATAACGAATCAGTGTCATTCCGAGTCCAAGTCCCGTTAGGGTCCCGAAAAATCCAACCACCATCCCCTGTCCCAGGAAAACCCAGACAATTTGCCCGATATTTGCGCCGAGAGCCTTCATGATTCCGATTTCGCGACGTTTCTGCACGGTCACGGTGATCAGCGTGCTCATGATTCCGAAGGCGGCGACGACGACGATGAAGAAGAGCAGAAAGAACATCACGTTTCGCTCCAGCCGGATTGCCTCGAAGATCTGGTGATTCATATCGATCCAGGTCCGCGCGACTTGCGACACATCGAGGAATTTTTCGATTTCCGCTTTGACCTGGTCGACATCGTACGGGTCCTGCGTCTTTACTGTGATCCCGTGCAGCGCATCGCCCAATCCATACAGCTCCTGCCCGATGAAAAGTGGAACTAAAAGGTACTGCGAATCGTGCACGTAGTGTCCGGTCTCGAAAATTCCGGTCACCGTCAGATCTTTGGGTAAAACGACTTCACGCAATTCTGCGATCGCTTTCTTTTCTTCTTCGCCCGTTGCTTTCTCGAGTTTTTTAATCCGATCGAGAACGATTGAGAGATTGCCCGGCGAGTAGACGGTTACCGTATCTCCAACATTCACGTTCAACTGCCGCGCCAATTCGATCCCGAGCACGGTGGTATCGCCGCTGAGGTCGAGTTTTCCTGCCTTCATAAATTTTTGCAGCGAGACGACCTTCTCTTCCTGTTCTGGATCAATGCCACGAATGAGCGGGGCAAGACGTTGCTCATTGTGCTCGACAATGACCGGTCCCTGGACGTAAGGCGCGGTTGCGACAACGCGAGGCGTCGCCCGGATTTTTTCTGTTAAATCGCGCCAATTTGTCAGTACCTCTTCGCCGGTAACCAAAATGTGGGCGTCGAAGTCGATCACTTTTTGTCGCAGTTCGCGGTCGAATCCCGTCATTACCGAAATCACGAGAATCAGGACAGTGACACCCAGCATGACGCCCAGCACGGAAATCAGGGTGATGATGGAAAGAAATGTGCGCTTCGGCTTTAAATAACGAAGCGCGAGAAAAAGGCTGAACGGTAGTTTCAAATCGCGCTAACGGTGGCGATGAACAGGATCATTTCAATGCGTGTGCCTGCAATTCTTCCAGGGTAACGAATTCGAGGGCGGAGCTGTGGGTTGCCTCGAGATCAACGGCCGCGGCACGATTGTGGTCGAGCGCGGATTTCCAGCGCGTGACGCACACGCACCACTTGTCACCCGGTTTCAAACCGGGAAATCCCCATTCCGGGCGTGGCGTGACCAAGTCGTTTCCGTCGAGGACAGAGAAGTCAAGAAATTCCTCCGTCACCTGCACGCAGACGGTGTGTTGCCCGACATCCTCCGCGCCAGTTCGACAATAGCCGTCGCGATAAAACCCGGTCACTGGGTTGCGGCAACAACATCGCAGTTCTGTGCCGAGGACGTTTGTGGGCATGGCGAAGGGAGAATAATAGAACCGTGCTGATTTGTCATTCCGAGCGTAGTCGAGGAATCTCTAGCCGTTCCGACGATCAGAGATGCCTCGACTCCCGCTCGACATGACAAAAAAGCCCCGGGCGGTTGCTTATTGGCTGCTGCCGGAAACGGCTGCGCGCGAAGCGTTGGCGGAGAAAATCCGTGAGCTTGCCATGCGGCTTGAGGCACCGGTGTTTGCACCGCATGTCAGCGTTTTTATCGCGCCGGAAAATTCGCGCCATCCGGCCGAAATTCTGCCTGAGCTTGGAACGGTTACGATCGAGCTAACGATTCATAGTATTCGAGTCAGCGAACAATTTACGAAAACGCTATTTGTGCAATTTGAACGAAGCGGTCCGCTCCAGGAGTTGGGAGACAGAATTTGGAAAGCAAGCGGGGCGCCGGACCGATATGTGATCGATCCGCATTTGAGTTTGCTCTATGCCAGCCTGGCTGCGGAGAAGAAGAAAGCCTTAGTCGATGAAATAAAGTTTCCATTTCGGGAAGTTGGTTTCAGCTCGATCTGTGCGGTGCGCTGCGCGCGGCCGACGGCGACAGCAGCGGAAGTCGGGCAATGGCGATTACTCGCACCATAAGAGGCAACGCCTAGCTCAGGCATCGCGCGCAGCGAAATTAGATCGCACTCGAGATTCCGTCGCGTAATTCAAGCAATCGCAACGAGATCCCTCGGCTTTCGCCCGGAAAGATGAGTTTCCTACACGCGCGGATGCACCTTTGCACGAATGCTAAGACAGCACCGGCCTGGACGGCGACGCGTTGGGTGACGGTTGCGGCGTCGTAGAAGGCGAGGGGACGAGCGGATGTTTCTGTACCGCTTCTTCCAAAAGTTTTTTCTCTTCCGGGAAAACAAAACCGGAGTTCGCCTCATCAATGAATTCACGAGCTGCTTCGGGTTTTCCGTCATTGAGAAGAAGCACGGCGAGATAAAGGGCGAGGCGAGGATCGTGCAGTTTTTCGGGTGGGAGCTTTTGCACGATCGCAATTCCATCCGCGGCGTGACCGTCCGAATTTAGGAAAAGCGCCTGAGCAACGGCACAAGGCGGTTCGGTTGGCGCTTGATCAAAAGCTTCTTTTGCCACGCGGCGGCCCTCATCACGGTTTCGATCGAGCAAAAGGGAAAGCCGCGCATATTCCGCCGAGATTAATGGTTCATCGGGCGACGTCTCATGCAGACGCATGGCGGTGAGATAGAGATTGGGGAGATCGTTGCTGGCGCGATAAATCGCAAACAAGCTATCGAGCGCCTCGCGGCGGCTCAGCGGATCATGTGCGACCCGCAACCAAAGCTGCTCGGCTTGAGCTGGCAGCTTCCATTTCGATGCGAGACGGGCCAGCCGGATTTCGCGCTCAGGGTTCTCTTCGCAGGCGCGTTCGGCATTATGCCAGACGGTTTCGGCCTCGGCCCCCTCCTGTTTAGATTGTTGTCTGGCATACGCCTGGTAGGCGAGGCGTAAATATTCAGAATCGCCCCAGTCACCGTCTTTGGTCCAGCGGCGCAGACGCGACCAATTTTTTTGCGCGCTGAAAGCGTCTGCCACCTCAATCGCCGCTGGAGGCGTAGCGGTTTTTTCCGGCGGCAATTTCTCCATCCAGCGCAACACATCGGCGCTCATGCCATTGGCATTCATCCATCCCATGAGCGCAGCAAGATCATCGGGCTCGCGTGCCGCCAGCGACTTTACCTTTTCGAGTAATGTCGCCAGTTTTTTTTGATCCAATTTTTTGTAGAAATCCAAACAAAGCAGGTCGTCGGAAAATGTGACCTGCGGACTCAGTTGCAGTTCTTGCGCAAAACGATCAGCCGCCTCGAGGTTGCTCCGCTGGATCGCGTCATTCAAAAGAGCGCGAAGAGAACCCACGCGGAAGGGTGCACTTTTGGCGAGACGTTCGAGTGTTTCGCGAGCCTGAGCTTGTCTTTGGGGATCGGGTAATTTGATCCGAACGGCGGCAAGGTTGTATTGATAGGTTTCGTTGTGTGGTTCCTTTTCCAGGGCAGCAGCGAAATGGCGTTCCTGGCTGGCTTCGTCGCCCTGCGCGCGGGCCAACCATCCGGCAACTACATGATAGGAAGCGCTTTCGCGATTTTCCTTCGGCACACTCTCGAGCGCTTTGCGGGCAGTGTCGAGCTGACCGAAACGCAGCGCAGCAGAGGCGAGATTCAACTGGCTCGCGGTGTCGCGGGGACGCAAGCGCGCGATCTGGGCGCGCCAGCCGACGGTCTCGGCGCGATTTTGTTTCTCGGTGGTTTCAGCCAGAATTTCGCAGGCCGATAGAGAATCGCGATTAATCGCCAGAGCTTGTCGTGCGGCCTCGTTAGCGGCACTAAAATTCCCCTGCTTCAAGTTTGTCTCGGCCCTCCTGAGCCAGCGCGATTCCTGCCATGCGCTAACGAGTTTTGGACCAATGGTCAAGACGATCAACCCGAGAGCGAATCCTGCAATCACGGCCAGAACAATCAGGCCGCCCCGAACCGAAGAAGAGCGAGTATGGCCGGCCCGGGCGACCTTGTTTTCTTGTCGCCGGGCCTGATGTGTCACCGGATATGTCATCGCGTTTTTACCGATGGCTCGCCACTCATTCAAACGAGACCAGCGAAATCAGGCGCCGATGCCTTCAGCCTCAGCTTCCTCCACAACCGGAACTTCCTCAATTGCCTCCATCGTTTCTTTACGCAGACGCTCACCCCAAACATACCTTGCCAGCAACACTTTGATCGTGGCTGTTAGTGGCACCGCTAAAATGGGACCGAGCAATCCGCCAATGAGCAGCCCCCACACAAAAATCGAAACAATCACCGTCATCGGATGTAACCCTACCGAATTGCCAACGATACGTGGCGCGTAAAACAAGCCTTCAAGATTTTGGATAACGATGAAGATCAAAGTCACGAGCAACGGGTGAGTGAAGTCACCCCACTGCGCCACGGCGATAAGGACCGCTGGAATCCAGCAAACGATAATGCCGAGGTACGGAATCATGGTCAGGACGGCAACTAGGCATCCAATGAGGACGGCGAAGTTTAGTCCGGGAGGCGGAAGGAATGAGAGAGTGGCGCCAATGAGAATACCATCAACGAGGCAGACGAGTAGTTGTCCGCGAAAATAAGCGATGATATAGCTGTTAATCTGCAGGAGGACCTCGGCTACTTCGTCCTTGAGCCGCGATTGACGCAGCGGCAAGTAATCCTTCCAACGGCTCTGAATGGCCGGCCGCTGTTTCAGAAGGAAGAACAAATAGATCGGCACCATGATCAGACTCAAAAGAAAACCGGTGACGCCAAGAAATCCGCCGATGCTCTTCTTAATAATGCCCCAGACTTTCTCGGCCAGGTTCGGTAGTTGTCCCTCGAGGTTGGGCAATTGTTTTTCCACCAAATCCTGAATCCGATGGCGCTCAGGTTCTCCTAATTTAGAAGGGGCAGGGGCAATTTCCTCCAAAAGCGGCGTGGCAGAGGGCGAAGGAACGGGAGCGGCTTCTTCCGGCGCCGTCGTCGGTTTCGGACTGGGCTTTAGTGTCGGCGCCGGAGTCGAGCCGAGCAACCAATTGACGATTCCGCTGGTGGCCTTCGCCCGGCTTTTACTGGTGGTGCCGAAAGTCTGTTCGTAGCGATAGATCCACTCGACAACTTGGTCGCGCGCTTTGACGGTATATTGCGGCAACTCTTTAGCGAAATTATTGCTTTGCATCCCAATTGCCGGCACCAGCCAGGTGCCGACGGCCGCGAGCGCGAGCCCGGCAATGGCGAAAAGCAGGATGATGGATTTCGTGCGGCCGAGACCACCGGCAGCCATTCGGGTGACGACGGGATCGAGCAGGTAGGCGAGGATGGCCGCGATCGCAACCGGAATCAGGATCGGTTGCAGAAAACTGATGACATTGGCCATGATCCAAACGACGGCGATGAACACGAAAATAAGAAAGCTGATGGCCAGCGCGCTAATCGCCGCCCAAATCGCTTTCTGCTGCCATTCCGCCGGATAACGGGTACCGCCGGACTCGCTCATGGTTTTGCTCCGGGCGGGTTGGTTTTGCTGATGCGCGTCTTCTGGGCGTCGATCTTGGCCGCCAAATCCTTGTTTGAAGGATCAAGGGTTTTCGCCTTCTGCCAGGCTTCGAGTGCCTGCGACATGCGGTTCAATTTCAAGTACACGTCGCCAAGGTGTTCGAAAACGACAGCATCTTCGCGCGGCAAATTCTCAACTGCGCGCTTTAAGTGTTCCAGCGCCTGATCGTATTTTCCCTGACGGTACTCGACCCAGGCCATGCTATCGAGATAGGCACCGTTGTCCGGGTCGAGCTGAAGCGCACGTTTGACTGCGTCCTCCGCTTCGTCGAGATGAATATTTTGTTCGGCCCACATGTAGCCGAGATAGTTGTAGGGCTCGGCGGCATTGGCCGGGTCCATCGCAATGGCCTTGCGAAAAAGGTCGGCAGCTTTGTCGTATAGACCTGCTTCCTGGGCCGCTGCGCCGTATTCGAGATAAAAACGAGGCTTCAAGAACTCAGCCTGCGCGTTCTGCGCTTCGTTGAGCGCTTCTTCGAACATCACTACTGCGTCCTTCGCCTGCTTCGATTCCCGCAATGCGATCGCGAGATAGTAGGCAAATTCCGGAGCGTCCGGGTAGCGCCGTCGTGCTTCGCTCAAAACGGATACGGCATGCTCGCCTTCTTTCAGCGGGACAAGCAGCAACTCGGCCAAGCGCAGATATGTCGTGGCATGATTCGGATTAATTAGAAGGCTTTGCTCGTAGTTTTGCGCTGCTCTCTTGAATTCCGCCGTTGCTTGCTCAGTTTGATTCGCGCGAACGAGGGCCCGCGCCTCGTCATCGTGCAATTGGGCTAACAATTCATAGGGTTGATATTTTTCGGGATGCTCTTTGATGATCTCCTTGAGCGTTTCCACCGCGCGCGTCCGTTGATTGGTTAAGACAAATCCGGTGGCTAACTTTTCGCGGATATTGGCGTCGTCCGGCTGCAACTCGAGGACCCGCAAATAAAAGGGAAGCGCCTCCTTAATCTGTTGGGTGGAGGCAAAGTAATCCCCCACTTCCTTCAAAACCGCTGCGTTATTCGGACCATTTGCCGCTGCCTTCTGAAATACATCGTTCAGCCGGGCAGTTTCCTCGGGAGTTGGTTTGGCATCCGGCTTCAAAATGAGAGAACCATAAAGCCGGCCGAGTCTTGCCCAATACATCGGATCGTCGCTGTGCACTTTGGCCGCGCGATCGAGCGTTTCCGTGGCCTTCTTTTCATCACCAGCGATGAGATGGATCTCAAATAATCGTTGGTACCCATCAATTCGTTGCGGATCCAAAGCGATGGCCTTGTTGGCGAACTCGATCGCCTGATCGAGCTTGTTCAGATATTTGGCATAGATGAATGCCAGTTCCAGGTAAGGCTCCGACGCTTTTGGATGGACCTTGATCACATCCTTTAAGACATCGATTGCACCCGGATAATCATCATCGCGGGTCAGCAGTGCCGCGACGCGAACAGCCAGTTCTATCTGTCCCGGATCGACATTCAAAACCTGACGATAAGCTTCGAGGGCTTTTTCCATTTCGCCGTTTTCCTCCAAATCAATTCCCTCGGCGAAATGGGCAAGAGCATCGGCCTTGTGCGCGCCTTCGAGGGTCAGATTCAAATCGCGCGCGGGCGGTAACGCTAACGAGTCATCGATTGCGTTGCGCTTCGGCGCTGAATGCGCGGCGGTTGCTTTCGGCGGTCGACTAGGTGACGCCGGCGCAGCCCAAATATAGTTGAAAACACAAAAAAGCAGAAAGAGCGCAAGATAAGCTGCCGGCTTGCGCGCAATCGTCATGCTTCCGAAATGTATCGCGCGGGCGTGACCAGGCAACCCACCCGACGTTGCCGCCCTACGACTTGTAACGCAAACGTTTCTTGTGACGGTTCTCTTTCATTCGCTTGCGGCGTTTGTGTTTGGAGATTTTCGCTTTGCGTCTTTTCTTTAGAGAACCCATATCGGGAAAATTATCTTGCTGTAGGAGTGAGTCGGAACGCAAGCATTGCTTCAGTGGAATGGCAAACGGTTTCGCTAAGGAAACGCGCCATCATTTCTCAAGAAGGTGCGTCGCAATTCTGCAGGCCGGAATATGACCGTGAAACCGGTAAGCGCGCTGGTGTAAAAGCCGGTGCGATTCATGCCTTGACCTCTGACATGTAATCGGGCTGGTGGGATTTGAACCCACGGCCTCCTCGTCCCGAACGAGGCGCTCTACCAAGCTGAGCCACAGCCCGCATTAGCGTCCAAAGAGCGGCACGCCCGACTCTTCGCGCATTACGTTGGCAATAGCAAGAACATCGCTATTTCTGCAGATCACAGGTCATTGCCAACCTCGAAAATCCGCGAGTTGTGCATTGAAGGACTTTTAGAAAAACAATACTTTGTCTGGCTACGTCGGCGTCGTTCATGATCAAGCGCGTTATCATCGGTGTCATCTTCCTCGGGCTAGGAGTCGGCTTCTTCTTGCAAAAGCAGCACGAGAAGAAACAAGCGTTGGAGCTCGCCAAGCGGCAGCAGGAACTATCTCAGAGAGCGCATGCCACGCCTTCGGTGGCGGCTTCCCCAACGCAGAATTTACCTCAGGCAACGCTGACCCCGACGCTAAAGTCCGCTCCGACTGCAAAACCGAAGCCCACACCGATGTTGCCCAAGCCGACGCCCATGCTCCGCCCAAGCCCTTGAATGACTCGTTCCAAGTAGGCTCAGCTCATCGGTTGCCGACTCTACAGCAATTTTCGAGGCAAATCTTTTTCTGCCCCGAAGAGTTGGCCTCGCCTATCGGACCGTGAAAGCACCCGCGCACGTCTAATGTTAGCGACTGCCGATGTACGGCGTGATCGCCGAAAGCTGCGACTAGCGGGTATCTTCTACGTAGCTTGCAATGCGAAAATCAAGGAGCTCTCCCTCGGAATTGAGTGCTCTATCATAATGCCAGCTAATGTTTCCGTTAGCGTAGAAATTCTTGCAGACTACTGTCCCGATGAAGTCGGGATTTCCATTCTCGTTGACGATCGGCGCTGGGCGCGTAAAACGTGGCCGCGAGAATCCCGGGATTACCCGAGTTAAGGTCGACTGTTTGCGTTCTGACGGGATTTCCATTTGCGTCGCGCGGAGGGCTAATTCCGTAGAACTGCAAATTACCAGCTGACGGGTTCGTCGAGGTCGGGTTGTTATTCGCGAGATCGCTATTTTTCGTGTTAATATTGTAATCAAAATAAATTCTAAGATGTACCCCCGGATTGACCGTGATTCCTCCAGTAATACCGTCGCCGTTGCCATTGCTACCGTTGACGCGGATGGCAACATACGTTTCCTCACCGGCAACCTGGTTCACGGTCAACTTACCGCTGAGCGTCGAAATAACATAGTAATTAGGAGCATCGGGGGTTCCGGCCGCCGGGGGCGTAAGAGTTTGACTGCTACTGGTCACAGAACTCGGAAGCTTGCCGGCGCCCGTACCCGGAGCTTGATACGACCATGCTGATGTATCCGGCATGTGATAGTCCTCCAGGGTAAATGGGACATTGTTATCCACGGTCCCTGTAACATACTGTGAGTTAATGACGGTTCCTCCATTGGTCGCCAGATCCCCATAAATCGTCCCCTTGATCGTTGCCGTCCCACTGTTGATCTCGACCGAGCCGTGGCGGGAATCCTTGTAATAGGGACTGGAGGGATTGTCCTTCACCGTTGAATCATACGGGCCGTTGCGCGAATCGTAGCTGTCGATATAAGCGGCGGAGCCAAGTCCGTAGAAGATGCCATTGGCTTTAATCGCTGCGTCGAAAAATGGGGTGACTGGCGTGACAATCTGCTCGACCCGCCGCGAAATCGAGGGTGCAGCAAGGGGAACAACAAGCGCTTTGTTAAGGCCGTCGCCATTCGGTCCGTAGCTTGAGACGAAGTGATCGTATTTAAAATCGATTTTGCGCAAGAGACTGTCGCCTTTGCCACGGGCGACGATGTCCTTCATTTGGGTGGAACCGAGCGCGGCGAAATGTGTTTGTCCGTCTTGCATTAGCGCGTCGTCCATTCCCGTTCGTTTAAGGTTTGGCAGCGGCGCCGTTCCTTTGCTCCTAACCCGGTACCAGTTGTTTTGGACTGGATCTGGATTTGCCCCGGCGTGAAAAACTCCGGATGCGTCGAAATAGAATGTCTCTACCGTGGTTTGTGTTATCAGATTACTAGCGCCGAAGGTAGTTTGCGGGCTAGTGTGCGTGGTTCCGGAAGTGGTCCACCCTGACCATTGACTCGCGCGAACTGTTCCATCCGTGGAGGTCTGCTTTCTTAACTCGGAGAATGCCATATCACCGCCAGCTTCCGCGGCTTCCAGCGCTTCCTTCCACGCGCGGACCTGATTGGACGACACGTTCAAGCGCGTCGTAGAGTTACTTAAGACGTTTGCGCCGATGAGCGACACGATTAGAATCGCGACTAGTGCACAAATTAAAGCGTTGCCCGATTCTCGGAAGGTTTTCCTGGTTTGCATATTCTCTTAGTTCTATGGCGTTGGGCTGGGGGTTGGGATCGCGCGCCGCCGATTTCTCAGGTAAGCAGTCGAATAAACAACCGTACCAGTTCGATCCGCCACGGATAGCGGCTTAAAAGTAATCGCCGTGGTGGTATACTCAGTATTCGCTAATTCAATATCGACCGTTTCTGGAAGCAGATTGTCAGTGCTCGAGGCAATCGTGGTAATAACGTTATCTTCTGTGCGCAGGATTGAAGAGCCGCTAATTGTATATGTAACAACGCTGGGGGATGACGTGGACGTCGGAAGGTAGTTTACATTATAATCTCTATTAACGACTGCGAGCGAGGGTGCGCGCGGAGTTCCAATGTTTGATCCGGTTGCGTCAGCATCTCCGGCCTGAATGATATATCTGGGAAGATTCACGGTGACGGTGTGCTTGTCGGCAGACGAGACAACGCTCAAGCCTCGTCTGACATCTCGAGCCAGGTAATCCACGATACGGATCTGCTGCATGTGCGTTCCAAAATAGTTATCAATTGAATAAAAACTTTTCTGTAACCCGACTGAGGTGGTCAGCGTGACGGCAATGATGGCCACAGCAATCCCCATCGCGATTAGCATTTCTGCAAGCGTAAACGCTCGAGTCTTCAGTGAGGATCCAAGTCTCATTTCTTTGTTCCGTTTGAAACAATGCTGCTTGTCTGTTCGGTTCGGGCACGACCGCCCAGCGTCATCGTCCACGAAACAGCGACGTCGACTTTCACTAATTGCGTGCCCAGATCGGTTGCTACCGAGTCGTTGACGACGGTGCCGCCAGAAGACCGGGTAAATTGTGTCACTCCGTTCGGGGTCGGGTATTTGCTGATTTTCACTACCTCGGTCGCCTTTTGCGAAAACGGTGCAGGATTGGCCGCAGTCGCCATCCGGTTTTGAACAACTGCAGTATTGGTCAAATCAGAGAAGGAAAGATTGCGCAAGGTCTCACTTCGATCTTGAACGCTTTGCAGAGCAGCGAGGGATTCTTTGCTGGCGTCGATGAATCGAAGGCACATGGCGTTGAGCTCGAAGATGGATGCAAAAAATACTGCGACGAGAACGGCCGTCACCATCACCTCTACCAGAGTGGTGCCCTGTTCCGTGCCCTGTGCTGGCGAGCGATTGAGTTTCGTATTCATCGAGTGTCTATGATAATTATAGCACCAATGGTGCCGTCCACCGTCCCGGCGTGAACCTCTCCACCAGGTACTTAGCTGCCCGGAAACATCTCAAACTCACTTGACAACGTGGTGGTATGCCGTTGCGATGGTAGTGCCAGGCCCGTTCACTTTTGCACCCTGGTGTCAGCGGTTTTGGAGAGCCTGGATCCGCTAGATAATATCGTTGATTTCCACGTCGCCAGTTACGCCGAGGATACTCGCTCAAGCGTTGCAATAACTCGCGGGTATTGCAGAAATCGTTTGACAACCGCCACTAGGCTTCCCACCTTTTGAGTTTCGTTATCGTCGCGATGCTCGGCTCTCGTCTCTTTCCCAGCCCTATTTCGTCCAGTACGCCGACGATTCTGCAATTCCCGCCGAAACCGACCGGCGCCGTCCACACCTTGCGCATTATGACGACTCAACTCTTGCAGGAAGCCAGCCAGATCATTCCCAATCCGCAACTGCTCATCAACGTCGTCTCCAAGCGCGTCCGTCAGCTTGGACTCGGACACCGGCCAATGGTCGAGGTCGGGCCGCGCGCTTCTCTTACCGATATCGCTCTCAAGGAAATCATCGCCGGCAAACTCACCTTCGAAGAGCAGAGCGCGTCTCCCGACGGCGCCTGATTTTTCGCTGACGTCGCTCGGTCATGACTGCCGAGACGATTCTGAACCGTAAAGCGCTGCGCGACTTTCACATTCTCGAGCGCTACGAAGCCGGCATCGAGCTCAAGGGCAGCGAGGTCAAATCGATCCGTGCCGGCAAGGCCAACATCAGCGATGCCTTCGCCCGGATTGAGAATGGTGAAGCTTTCCTCTACAACGCCGACATCCAGCCCTACGAACGCGCTAGTCATGAAATTCCCGCCGCGAAACGAGTCCGCAAACTTTTGCTCCACCGCGCCGAGATCGATAAACTCTATGGTGAAACCCAGGTCGGCGGACGCGCTCTTGTCCTTCTCAATTTGCATTGGAAAAATGGCAAGCTGAAAGCCGAGCTCGGTGTTGCCCAGGGAAAAGTTGCGCGGGATAAACGCGCCGATTTGAAAAAGCGCGCCACCGATCGCGAAACCGCGCGCGAAGTCGCCCGCTTCAATCGCAAACACGGCTAACAGAGATGCCCTCATCCTAACCTTCTCCCCGTGGGACAAGGAAACGCTTTCCGCAGCGCGAGGTAGATGGTCTCTCCGTCTCTCCCGTTGGGAAGAGAAGCACGCGCAAGCGGCAGTGAGGGGAGGTTCCACAGTGTACCATGTCATCCCGAGCGAAAACGCCAGTCTGGCTCGGACTGAGGGATTCCGTTGCGGAACCTTTAAGCTAACTTCTGCGGGATTCCGCGACTATGCTCGGGATGACCCTGTCATTTCATGAATGCCCAGCGACTCTTCATCGCCATCGATTTGCCCGATCAAATCTCAGAGTCTCTCGCCGGACTCGATCCCCATTATCGCGGCCTGATTTTCTCTCCGCCGCAGCAAATTCACCTCACTCTCGCTTTTTTCGCCGCGGTCGAACCGCTAAACGCTGATTTGCTGAAGCAAAAACTCGCAGCGATATCCTTCAGGGCATTTTTTCTTCCCGTCACTGAGCTTGGGACATTTTCAAAAAAAGGGGTGCCTCACATCCTTTGGATTGGAGTCGGCCACGCTCATCCGCACCTTTTTCAATTGCACAAGCGTGTGAACGAAGCCGCTCTTGCGTGCAATTTGCCGATCGAGGAGCGCGCCTGGACACCCCATTTCACCATTGCGCGCGCCCGCGGAATCTCGCCGGCGCTGATGAAATCCTTCCTGAAAAAGAATCGCGACTACGATGCCGGGATGATTCACGTCGAGGAATTCCGACCTCTATTCGAGCAAACTCACCGACGCCGGTCCGATCCACACGCTTGAACTCAGCGTGCCTGGTCGAGAATAAGTCGCCGATCAGAATCGACTCGATAACGGCGCCGCAACATCCTCGAGCGACTTTCGCTCGGCCGGCACCCCGATTAATACCTCGGTCAACGCGCCAACTATCATCAGGCCGGCGCCTGCCAGATAACCGGCAAACAACGCCGCGCTCGATCCAGTCCCGATCAACCAGCCAAACAAAATCGGCGCGCCTACTCCACCGGCCAGCGTCCCGATTGCATAGAAGATGGCGATGGCCAGGGCGCGGATTTCCAATGGGAATATTTCGCTCACCGTGAGATAGGCGGAACTGGCTGCGGCGGAGGCGATGAAGAAAATAATCGACCATGCCAGCGTTTGCGTCTCTGCGGTGAGCAGGCCCACGTAAAAGAGCCATCCCGTTAGCGCCAACAAAAGTCCGGCCAGCGCATAAGTGATAGCAATCATCTTTTTTCGCCCAACGGTGTCGAAGAGGTGCCCGAGCACGATCGGTCCAAGCACATTGCCAATCGCGAACGGCAGCAGGTAGCCGCCAACATTCTGCTCGGGCACACCGTAAAATTTCATCAGCACCAGCGCGTAAGTGAAAAAGATCGCGTTGTAAAAGAATGCCTGCGTAAGCATCAAGACAAAGCCGAGAATCGAACGCTGCCGATGTTCGTGAACGATCGCATTCCAAATCTCACGCGATGGCGTGTGCGTTCGCGTCCGGATCCGCGTCGGGAACATTTCACTTCGCTCCCCGCACGCCGTTCCTTTCACCAAGCGTTCGACCTCCGTGACGATCTGTTCTGCCTCGTGATTGCGGCCGTGGATCATTAACCAGCGCGGACTTTCCGGGATCCATTGCCGGAAGAAGATCACCACCAGTCCGAGAGTGGCGCCGATTCCGAAAGCGAACCGCCAGCCTAACCAGACTGGCAGTCGCTGCGGATCGAGCAATATCAGTGTTCCGATTGCGCCCAGCGCGGCACCAACCCAGTACGAACCGTTGATCATGAGATCGACGCGCCCACGGATCCGTGCCGGGATGAGCTCATCAATGGCCGAGTTAATTGCCGCGTACTCACCGCCAATGCCCGCGCCGGTCAGAGCACGAAAAAAGGCGTAACTTGCAAAATTCCAGGAGAAAGCGCTTAACGCCGTTCCGAAAAGGTAAACCGCCACCGTGATGAAGAATAACTTCTTTCGGCCGAACCGGTCCGCCCCATATCCAAAAAGGAGCGCTCCGATCACGGCGCCAGTCAGGTAATACGTAGCGCTGGCGCCGACCTCGACCGGAGTCAGGCCCAAAGTATCCGGCCGGGTAAGGATGCCGCCGAGCGCGCCGGCCAGCGTCACTTCGAGACCATCGAGAATCCAGGTTGCGCCGAGGGCGACAACAATCAGCCAATGCCATCGGCTCCACGGCAAGCCATCCAGCCGTGAAGGAACGTACGATTCAATTGTTTCGCCCGACGCCATCACTCGCCACCGGCGGAGAGTCTATACGCGGACAAGCTTGAGCGTCACCATCGACATTAGGTTTTTCAACAATCTGCTAGGATGTCGATATTCTCGTCGGCACCATGATACCGTCGCGCATTCCGTGAATCAGTTTTTTGTCGGCCGGCACAATTGTCGTTAGCGCGCCGCGCATTTTCACCCGATCGCCTTCGACAAAATAGTACGGGCACAAGCGGACCCGACCTTTCAGTGCTCGCACCTCGCCATTTTCACCTTCGTAATATTGATGCTCGAACAGACTGCCCTTATGGAATTGCTGCAAAATCGTGGGCTGCTCGCCGAAACTCGTCAGCGCATGTTCGATTCGTTTCTCCCATTCGCTGTGCGGAAGGTCGGAGCCGAGCGCGATACCGCGGCTGCCCCAACTGAGCGGCGAAAATCCGCTCACCTTCAAAAGCAGATGTCGATCTTTCTGACTGAACTTTACCAGCTCGTGCCAATCATGAATTTCCAATCGCGGAATGACGGCATGTTGCGGCAACGGCGTCGGATCGAGCAGCCATGAGTAGGGAATGGCTTTTTGTAATTGCAGAAAGTATTTGTCGCCCAGCTCGCGTCGCCAGAATTCGCGCAGCGGTTGCATCCAGAAAAGCGCGAACCACATCTTTTCCTCTAGATAAGGTTTGATCGGCGGCGTAATCCGAAGGCGACCTTCGGCATTGGCGCGCAGCAGATTGTCGACGTTAGGAATGTTCGGAAGGTCGAACAGTTCGAAGAAGCGATAAACGTCGCGGCCATCTTGCGGCTCGTAATTTTCCGCCGGCACCACACGCCATTCGCAATCGCAATGTCGATTCCGCAACTGTACTGTCATCCATTCCATTTCAGGCTGGTAGGTGGCGGCCTCCTGCGAAATCACGATGTCGCCGCAACGTGGCAACACGCTGTGGAATCCATCGATCATTCCATCCGCGCCTCCGATGATCTCCGGGTCGAAAGCCGAATACGTCTGGTTCAACCAACCCGTTAGGCCAATTCCGCCCGGCACCGAGTCGATTTCCGCGATGGTGTAACCTTCGTCGGTCAGAATCAAATCCGGACGAATGATGCGCGGTAAATCGTCGCGAATTTGTTTGCGCCGCGAAAATTCAACCAGCTCTTTCGGTTTACCGGCATCAAGATATTTCGCGATCCATGCCGGCTGTTTTCCCCGTGCGCTTAGTTGATAAAGCTGATTACATGCGCGCTGAAAGACGAACAGACGATGCCCTAGATGCTCAAGCTCGTCGGCAAATTTCTCCGAAATCGGAAATGCCTCCGGCGAAATGAGCCAGTCCTTGTCCGCGAAGAGGCCCTCGTTGGGGAGGGAATTGCGAATCGTTTGTAGTTTTTTGTCGATCGTAGCCAGCATGCGGATTCATCAACGTCCAACGCCCAACGTCCAACGTCCAACGCTCAATTCAGAGCTCTCCCCAGTTGGGCGTTGAACGTTGAGCGTTGAAGTTTTTTTACCTTCCGGCAGCCATTCGCTTCAATGCCATCTTCACCAATTCTTCCGCCGATTTCCCCGCGCCTTCGCGTTCCTGTAGATCGCGCACCAATTTGTGGGCGTCCACCTGCTTGTAGCCGAGCGCGATCAACGCCAGCACTGCTTCGTTCGCCTGTTCCTGTTCCGGCGTCGGCGCATGCGCCGCGCTCGCTGCTTCCCACGCTGCCGCTACACCGACCCTGTCCTTTAGCTCGAGCACCATTCGCTCCGCCGTCTTTTTCCCGACACCACTGATCTTTGAAAGCGACGCCACATTATTGTTCACCACCGCAGCCTTAAAATTGTTAACGCTCATGCCGCTCAACACCGCTAGCGCCAGTTTCGGTCCGATGCCGCTGACGTGATTGACGAGCAATCGAAAGAGGTCACGTTCCGGTGCGGTCATAAATCCATAAAGAATATGGGCGTCTTCGCGCACGTGCAGGTGGGTGAGAATCTCGATCGGCTGACCGACCGCCGGAAGTTTATCGTAACTCGAAAGCGGAATAAAAACTTCGTAGCCGACACCGCCGACATCGATCGTCGCCTGCGTCGGCAGCGCATGCGCCAGTCGGCCATGAAGAAACGTGATCACGTCCGCAATCCCTACCGACGAGGGGAGTATCTGCAAAGCATTTCATTACCGGTCATCCCGAGCGAAGCCGAGGGATCCCGATGCGTTACCTTTAAGGTTTCATCTCGGGATCCCTCGACTCACGCTCGGGATGACTACTGCGGATTTGAGCACCATCGTCAGATCAACCTGCTGACCTTTGGCAACGTTCACTCCCTTCGCGTGGTACTCTCGCCACGTGCTATCTAAATTCGGAAAAATTTCGTGGACCACCTTCGTCGGCAACACCACAAACCGCGCCCCGGGGCGACTCATGAATTCCGCGGCCTCTTTGCGTTTCAATGGCGTCATGAATCCATGGATGCGGTGACGAAAGTACCAGACCAGACTCGGCTCGGTGAAATCGATCGCACCAAATTCCATTTCGGGCTTGAGGTTGGGCCGGCTGTCACGGGCGAGCGTATAGCTCGGAAACAGTTTGGCCAGGAACGGTGTGACAAGAAGTGCGACTGCCATATAGATCGCGCTCATCGCGATCGGGAGTGATTTCGAAAGTCGCAGAGAGTCAAAGCGTCGCGCGACCAGCAGCGCCAGCAGTGGAAACGCTGGTAGAGTGTAATGTGGCAGCTTGGTTTGCACGAAAGTGAAAATTCCAAAAACAATGACCGCGCCGGCTAACAAGAATTGGTCAGTGCCATCACGATTGGTGCGCAGGTTTTTCCAAAGCGCCGGCAGTTTGATCGACCACGGAAAAAAACTCACGAAAACTGTGATGAAATAAAAAGGAAGAAGCGCCAGATACATCCAAATGGATGACGCGCCATGTCCTTCCATGGTCACGATCGAACGCTCGACTACGTGTTTCCCAATCCCGACTCGGAAAAATTCCCCATGTGTTTGAAGGAGCGCTGGAATTCCCCAAAGACAAACCAGCGCCAACATCAATAAAACGCCGCGGACGAATTTGAAACGCGCCGCAAAGCCTTCCCGGCGAACAAATCCTTGGGCAATCGCAACCGTTAACAACGGCGTCCACCCAATCGGCCCCTTGGCCAGAAACGCCAACGCCAACGAAACGTAGAAGGTGACCCACCACGAAGCTATTCGATGTTCGGCATTCGATGTTCGGCGTTCGGTGTTTGTTCCCAGTTCCCACCCCGCCCAATGCGCCAGCGTCACAAACAACACCAGCCAGATATCTGCCACCGCCGCTTTCCCGTGAATGAACGTTTGCAAGGAAAGGGTGAAAATTATCGCCGCCCACCAGCCGGCGCGCTCGTCGCGCACTCGCTTGCCCCATGCGAAGAGAAGCAGCGCGACCAGCGCCGCCGCGACAGCCGTCGGAAACCGCGCGGCGAAATCGTTCTCGCCAAAGAATCGATAGCTCGCGACTTGAAACCAGTAAGTCAGTGGCGGTTTATCGAATCGGAATTGGTTGTTGAAGTACGGAACAATGTAGTCTCCGCGTTCGCGCATTTCCCGCGCTGCTTCGGCGAAACGCGGCTCGTCCCGATCAATCAGCGGCAGACTCCACGTGCCCGCGACATGAAACAGCAGGCACCCCAGGAAGAGAACAATGTAATTGCGCATTGCCGGTGCCACGATTGAACCGGAGACTAGCAGCCGTTCCAGTGAAAACCGAAACTGAAATCACGTCCTCCCGATTCCCAAGAATCTGGATAGCGCTGGCGGCAGTGGCGGTGATTGCGTTGGTCGCCGCTTTTTTCCTGGATCACGCCGCAGCTGCATGGATCGGCGCGCATTCCTCACCGGAATTAAAAAGAGCAATGCAAACGGTAAGCAGGGTCGGGGATTGGCCCGCGCACGTCATCGCCGGTCTGCTTGGGATCGCCATCGCCTTTGTTACGAAGAGCAAAACGTGGATGCGAATTTTTCTCGCAATGCTTGTTGCGCTCGCGCTCGCTGGCGTCAGCGGCCGTGTCGTGAAACTCGCCACCGGCAGGGCCCGCCCCTCAGTTAAAACAGAAGCGCACTGGAACGGCCCACGGTACAGCTCCAAGTATCACGCTTTTCCCTCGGGTCACACCGCCTCCTCGACAGCTTTCTTTGTTGCCCTGTTTCTCAAACGAAAAAAGATCGGCGCCCCGCTTCTGCTAATTCCGGTGCTGATCGCGCTCTCCCGCATGGTCGTCGGCGCTCATTACTTATCCGATGTCACCTTCGCCGCGATCCTTGGGGTAATCTGCGCCGTCTTAGCTACTCGGTGGCTCTCGACTCGCGATTCGTCGCAAACCAATCACTTCTCACCAATCACTTCTTGAAGACGGCGGAGGGGGTGGGATTCGAACCCACGAGGGCTTGCGCCCTGCCGGTTTTCAAGACCGGAGCCATCAACCACTCGACCACCCCTCCGGGTGCGCGCGAGGTAGGGGTGATTGACCTCAATCGCCCGCGGGCGGTTTGGTGAACCGCCCCTACCTGTGACCAGAATTGTGCCATCGAGAATTCGTTCAGCAAGACGCGAAGAGCGACGCTGTAGCCGGAGTCGCTGGCCGCGGCAAATGAGGGGCAAAGTCCGAAATCTCGAAAGGCCGCGGCCGACGACCCCGCGCTACAATTCCGTTATTGGTCCTGAAATCCTGTCCTGATTTCTCGCTGGACAGGTGCGAACGTTCAGATGAACATATCTTAATGAGAAAGCCCCCGGATGCGGAAAAGCTCTGGCAGAACGTGCGGGAAATTCCAACCGCTGCGCGAACTGTCCACCCGCGGGAATTCCACGCCAGGGGAGCTTCGATCAATCCTGCGAATCGTTTCGAGGCGCTCCATTTTGAAGAAGATCCGCATGATGAAATCGATGAAGATTCGCGCCCGCGAAAGACGATTTATTATCGCGACGGCTCGCAATCAATCATTGCCCGCAACAACAGTCCCGATGTCGGGTTCGAGACGAGCGTGAACCCGTATCGCGGCTGCGAGCATGGTTGCGTTTATTGTTACGCCCGACCGACCCATGAATATCTCGGGTTCTCGGCCGGCACCGATTTCGAGTCGCGCATCATGGTCAAAATAGACGCGCCGAAATTGCTGGAAGCCGAATTATCTTCGCGGAAATGGCGACCGCAGGTGATAGCGATCAGCGGTGTGACGGACCCGTATCAACCGATCGAACGGAAACTGGAGATCACACGCGGATGTTTGCGAGTGCTCGCAAAGTTTCGAAACCCGGTTGGCATAATCACGAAGAATCGATTGGTAACACGCGATGCCGATTTGTTGGGCGAGCTGGCGGAGTTTTCCTGTACCGCCGTCAACATCTCGGTTACTTCATTGGACGAAAAGTTACAGCGGGTGTTGGAACCGCGAACGTCGGCGCCCCAGGCACGATTGGACGCGGTCCGCCAACTGCGTGCTGCCGGTATTCCGGTTGGGGTGATGGTCGCGCCGATAATTCCGGGTCTGACCGATCACGACATGCCTAAAATTCTTGCGGCGTGTGCTGAAGCCGGCGCGCAATGGGCAAGTTATACAATCATGCGATTGCCCTTCGCCGTGGCACCCTTATTCGAGCGCTGGCTCGACGAACATTTCCCCGAACGAAAAGAGAAGATTCTCTCACGTATCCGTGCGATTCGTGGGGGCGATAGATTAAGTGACCCACGTTGGGGGACGCGGATCAAGGGAGAAGGAATTTTCGCAGAACAAATCGCGGCGCTATTTCAAATGAGTTGTCGCAAAATGGGAATTGGTCCGCGGCCGGAGTTATCGACGGAGCATTTTCGCAGAACGCGTGAGCAGCTGACACTGCTCTGATTGTCATGCTTTGGCCGGGCTTCGTTGTTCTGCGATGAACTTTCGCGTCGCCGCCGGCAGCTCATGCCAGATTTTCGCTGAGATCAGCCCGCCGGCGAGGGCAAAGGGCATGAGAAAAATCGGCCACCACTGCCAGCTAAGTCCGACCAGATAGCCGACGCCGACGGATTGAACGCTGCTGCCAAGATAAACGCAGCCGTCCACGACGCCCGAACAGGTCGCCGTTGCTTTGCGGCCGCCGAAATCTGCCGCTGCGGTGCCGGACATTAGAGAGTGCACACCAGTGACCGCAGCGACGATAAGCAATGCGGCGACGCCGACAATGAACGGCCGAGAAAACAATGTCATCGCCATCACAGCCGCGAGCATCAGCATAGACGCGCAGAAAATGGCGGTTGGCGGACCACGTCGCGATTGAAAAAATTTGTCCGAGATAAGACCGCCGGCAAAGCCACCGGTGATGCCGAACAAACAGAGCAGAAGGCCCCATTTTTGAATGATGCCTTCGGCGCCGGGCTGCGGCACTTGGTGCGCGAAGATGGTGTACCATTGCATGATGCCGTTGCGCAAAACTCCGGCTGTCAGTTCCACGCCACCGAGCATGAGCATCAGCGGATTCAGAAAAACTTTCTTCAGCAAATCGAGCGTGGTGTAGGTCTCGTGCATCAGGCCGTGCGACGCGTCGTGCGTTTCGAGATACGGAAAACCGGCACGCTCCGGTGTTTCGCGAATCAACCAAAGATCGACCATCGCCCACGCGATCAGGATCGCCGCCGGCATGAAGAAAACCGCCCAAGTCGCGTCAATGGTCTGCCCCGGCCTAACGAACACATCGTGCAAGATGTGGGCGAGCCAGCCGGCATCCGCCGATGGATGAACCTTTGTCATGTCAACGACCGCCGGTCCCCACTCGAAAGCGAAGTAAACGCCGAAGGAAATGAGTGTGCCGAAGATTGCGCCGAAGACGCCGCGTTCGCGGACATGAAACCAGTTCGCTTTCACCTTGATGATCGAGACCGCGCCGTAGCTTTGGAAATACATGTTGAGCGCGTAACAGACGACGAACGGCCAGAACAGCGTCACGCTCGTACGTTTCGTTAGCACGAGCCAGGTGATGACGCCGAGGGTGATGTTGGCCGCGGCCGCGCCAAGAGCAGCGATCAGGATACCGGCTTTCCCGCCGATGCGATCAACGAGCGGGCCGTTGATTAAAAACGAAAATGCGTAGAGGCCAGTGCCGGCGGCAAAAATTAGCCCGAAGGCGTCGTTCGACATCAAATCGCCGAACGCGTTTTTTGCGACGGTCAGGTTGTAGCGTCCCATATAAAGAAAGGCGTAGGTCATCCCGAGGGGGAACCAATTGATGAATCGCCGGCTCAGAAACCACGGCCCATGGCGCATCGGATTGTTGTAGAAATAAATCCAGGTGACGATCGCGAGACAGATCGCGACTATACCGAGCGACGACATTCCGGTTCAAGATGCCCGGGGAGCGTCAAGATCGACAGCTAAAAACGATCGGAGTTTTACCGACGGTCGAATACAGCGAGCTCAATCGCGCTCAAGGATCGATAGACTCATGGCATTTTTACGCAATCCAGACCGTCTTCACATTGGTGAACTCACGGATGCCTTCCGCGCCCAACTCGCGTCCATAGCCGGAGCGTTTCACACCGCCGAATGGCACGCGCGGATCTGATGCGACCATGGCATTGACGAATACCATTCCGCTCTCCAGTTCACGCGAGAAAAATTCCTGCTCGGCCATGTCGTTCGTCCAGACGCTGGCGCCGAGTCCGAAACTGGAGTCATTAGCAACGGCAACGGCTTCCTCGCGATCTCGCACGCGAAAAAACAGCGCCACCGGTCCGAAAATTTCCTCGCGGTATGCAGGCGCATTCTTCGGAATTTCCGTGAGCACCGTCGGCTCGTAAAAATACCCGGTGCCCGCAGCGCGTTTCCCGCCGCACAACATCTTGGCCCCGGCTGCGACGGATTTCTGCACCTGCTGATCGACGCCGCGCAAAATATTTTCCGATGAAAGTGGCGCCACGTCGGTCGTTTCCGCCATCGGATCGCCTGATTTCAGCGATTTCATCTTCTCGACGAACTGCGCGACGTACTTGTCGTAAATTGCATCGGCAATAATGAAACGTTTCGCGGCGATGCAGGACTGACCGGAATTCACCATGCGCGATTTCACCCCGGTCGAGAGCGCGTCCTCGAGTTTTGCGCTCGGCATCACGATAAACGGATCGCTGCCGCCGAGCTCGAGCACGCTCTTTTTCAGTTCGCGACCCGCGGTGCTCGCTACCGCACTACCTGCGCGATCGCTTCCGGTAAGGGTGACTGCTTTCACCCGCGGATCGCGAATGACCTTTTCGACGGCCTCATTCTCGATCAGCAAGGTTTGAAAAACTCCGTCTTCAAATCCGGCATCACGAAAAATATTTTCAATGGCGAGGGCGCACTGCGGAACGTTGGACGCGTGTTTGAGCAGGCCCACATTGCCCGCCATTAAAGCCGGAGCGGCAAATCGGAAGACCTGCCAGAAAGGGAAATTCCACGGCATGATTGCGAGAATAATTCCGAGTGGCTCATAGCGGATGAGGCTTCGCGCAGCATCAGAAGACACGCTTTGTTCGGTCAGAAATTTCTCGCCATGCTCGGCATAATAGCGACAACCACGCGCGCATTTCTCAATTTCCTCAATTGATCCGCGAAAAAGTTTTCCCATTTCGCTGGTGATAATGCGTGCGAACTGCTCGCGATCTTTTTCCAGAATCTCAGCGGTGCGCTGCAACTTCGCGGCACGCGAGGCGAACGAGGTCCGCCGGTGTTTTTCGAATGCAGAAGCCGCGCGATCCAGTGCGCTCTCGATTTCTGTGTCACTGTGCGCCTCAAAACGTTTGCTGAGTTCGCCGGTTGCGGGGTTGATCGATGCAATGGCCATGAAACTAAATAAACGCGCACGCCTCGTGTGTCATCCTGAGCGAAGTCGAAGGATCCCGATGCGTTACCTTTAAGGTTTCATCGCGGGATCCCTCGACTGGCGCTCGGGATGACTACGATTTGTCTCTACAATCGCAGCCCCCGTGGAATCAGAACGCGATCGAGCAAATCGAAAAGGAATTGCACTAGCAATGCCAGTAGCGCTGCCGGAATTGCGCCCTCCAGAATCGTGACGTGATCATTCAGGTTCAGTCCACTGATGATCGGCTCGCCCAAACCACCAGCGCCGATCAACGCGGCTAGCGTCGCCGTGCCAATGTTGATCACGGCGCTGGTTTTGATTCCGCTAAGAATTGAGCGGGACGCCAGCGGCAAAAAGATTTTTCGCAATCGCTGGCCCGCAGTCAACCCGAGCGCAATGGCAGACTCACGCAGTGGTTTAGGGATATCCTGCAATCCGCTTGCCGTGTTGCGGACGATCGGAAGCAGACCGTACAGAAACAGCGCGACGATGGCTGTCCGTGCGCTGATTCCAAAAAACGGCAACGGCACCAGCAACGCCAAAAGGGCGAGTGACGGAATCGTCTGAATTACTCCGACAATCCCAAGAATGGCGTGCCCGATGGGGCCGCCGCGACTAGCGATGATCCCGAGCGGTAAGCCGATTGCGATCGCGAGAAGAAGCGAGATACCGGCGAGCTCGAGATGTCGCGTGATCCATCGCAGCAGCTTGCTGCGCAAAGTTTCGGAAACGAACGACACTCGCTCCCTCTGCTTGTTCCAAAGAATTGCTGCGCAGCCGCAGCATAGTTTTTTGTTCGTTCCGCTTCGGAATTGAGACGAATCATCCGTGCTTCATCGATCGAATTGGAAAGATCGTTCAATGCGTGTGCCGCCTCCGGCGACAACGTTTTGCGATACAAGAACACCGCCTTGTATTGGGGAAAAAACTCCAGGTCATCGATCAACGTAACGAGTCCGTAATCGCCGATTTTCGCGTCGGTCGAATAAGCGTCTTTGACATCAATCTCGCCTTTGGCCAAGGCGCTGTAGCCGAGCGCATGATCGATGCCGAGAACGTGAGCCGGCGCCAGTTGATACCGCGCACTCAGTGGCTGCCATCCGTCGTGGCGCTCCAGGAATTCATGGGTTAACCCAAATTTCAATTCGGGATGTGCGCGCAAATCGCTAATGGTTTTGATGGCGAGTTGATCGGCGTGATCGCGCCGCATTACCAGCGCGTAAGTGTTGTTAAACCCAAGATCGTCAGTCATGCCGATACCCTGGGCCGATAATGCGTTTCGAATTTGCGTCGTCGACACCCCCGGTTGTTTCAACACCTCTTCTGCGATCGTGCCGGTGTATTCGGGGTAAACATCGATGCCGCCGCCGCGCAACGCTTCCCAGAGAATGATGGTGCCGCCCATCCCCTGGCGCTGATCCGCTTTGATGCCGGCATTTTCGAGCGAGCGTTTCGCGATCTCCGCCAGGACGTACGATTCCGTGAATTTTTTGGAGCCGATGATGATGGGATCGGCTGAGACGGTGACAACGGTTGAGACGAGCAGGAGCAGAGAAATTAATAAGGGGCGGTCTTTACACCGCCGTTTGCTTAAGTCGGCGACTTGGAAATCGCCGTTCCTTGGGCAGGCCTGTTTCATAACGTAATCAGGCTCCGTTGCGCGCTGATAAATTCGCGAGCGAATTCGTTCGCCGGTTTCGCACGCAAGTCCGCAATCGATCCGCGCTGAACAATGCGGCCTTCATTCACGAGGACAATGTCGTTGGCAAGAAAGGCAGCTTCCGGCAGGTCGTGAGTAACGACCAAGACTGTTTGCTGAAGTTGCGCGCAAATTTCCTTCAGATCGCGTTGCAGATTCACCCGCACAAGCGGATCCAACGCCGCGAACGGTTCATCGAGCAAAAGCAATTCGGGCGACAACATTAGTGCGCGCATCAAACTGACGCGTTGGCGTTGCCCGCCGGAAAGCTCCAGTGGATAACGACCGAGTCCGTTGTTCGGAAATTTTGTGAGCGCGCAAAGCTCCGCAATGCGTTTTTCGATTTCATCACGGTTTTTGCCGAACAAAGTCGATTGCAGCGCGAGATTGCGCCGGGCGGTGAGATGTGGAAACAGCCCACCATCCTGAATGACGTAGCCGAGTCGGCGCCGGATTTTCATGATTGTTCCGGGTGCGATCGGGTCGCCATCAAACTGGATTTCGCCCGTATCCGGTGTGAGCAAACCGACGATCAAACGCAGGATGGTCGATTTACCGCAACCGCTGGGACCGATCAGCGCAGTAATCTGGCCGCGCGGAATTTCGAGGTTGATGTCGGAAACCGCGACATCGTTGCCGAAAACTTTGCTGACCGCGCGAAAGTGAACGAGCGCGTTCACGCTTTAATGCAAAGCGGCGTCCCTGTAACCACTGGCATAGCATGACGCCCGCCCAGGGTCATTTCGCTTTCGCGAGAAAATCCGGGGAGCGCAGGCAAGCTGCCGGCAGCTCCCCACAAATTGTCGCAGCGTCCGCCTCAAGGTTGCTCGCGCGCGTAAGAAAGAGCACAGCGATAGCTACAACGTGGAAAACAAAAAGAGTCCAAACAATTCTTGTTCATCGGTCCAAATTTTCTCAAAACCAAGACCAGCCGTAGCCGCCATCGCGATCATTTCGGCGGGCGAATATTTGTAGGAGAATTCAGTGATGATGTGTTCGCCGGCCGCGAACTTAAAAGCGGTATCGGCAATGGTCACAGTTTGCGGGACCTTACTGATCAGATGCATCTCAATTCGCCCGATTTTTTCATTGTAAATGGCACGGTGACACCATTGTCGCAGGTAAAAATCCGCTCCGAGTTCGCGATTGATCCGCGCGAGCAAGTTTAGATTGAAGTCGGCCGTCACGCCCGCGCTGTCGTTGTAAGCGCGTTCCAGAATCGCTTTCGATTTTTTCAGGTCGACTCCAATGAGTGCACGACCGCCCGGGCCGGCAATGCCCGCGATCTTTACCAAAAAATCGGCTGCGTCATCGGGTTCGAGATTGCCGATGGTTGATCCGGGAAAATAGACGACGGTGCGCGTTGGTTTGCGGTTGCGCCGGGGCAGATCGAAGGGCTGAAGGTAATCGGCACAAACGGGAAGAACTTTCAGTCCCGGAAATCTCTTACGGAAGGCAATGCTCGATTGCGTCAATTGTTCGCGTGAAATATCAACCGGCACGTAAGCCACGGGCGCGTCCAGGTGCTGCAGGAGAATTTGCGTTTTTGTTCCCGCACCGGTGCCGAGGCCAATCAATTCGATACCGCGGCCGAGCGCATTGCCAATTTCGCCACCACATTCGCGCAAAATCCGCATCTCCGCGCGAGTGATGTAATATTCTGGCAGCTCGCAGATTTTTGAGAAAAGAGCGGAGCCGGTTTCATCGTAGAAGAACTTGCACGGCAGTGTCCGCGGCTGCTGCGACAGCCCGTGAATGACTTGTTCGCAAAATTCTGCATCGGCCGGCGCGAAATCGAGCACGGCGATTTGCCCGGCATGCTGATTCATGTCGCGTCGTGGGCCAGCCGGATCCCTGTGAACTGCCAGCGCTTCTCCGGTTGAAAAAAGTTTCGGTAGGTGGCGCGGATGTGTGATTGTGACGTTGCGCAGGACCCGCCGCGCAAGACGTATTGATTGCACATGAATTTCCCGTTGTATTCGCCGAGTGCACCGGGCGCGGCGCGGTAACCGGGGTAGGGGGAATAAGCGCTGCGCGTCCATTCCCAAACGTCGCCAAACATCTGTGTCAAACCGTTTCCGTCGGTCGCCGGTGCCGGATGGAATCGTTCCGATTCCACGAAATTGCCCTCGATTGTTTCATTTTGCGCCACTCGTTCCCACTCGAATTCCGTCGGTAGGCGCGCGCCGGAGAAATTCGCGAAGGCGTCGGCTTCGAAATAACTCACGTGCGTGACCGGTTCATGTTCATCGACGGGGCGAAAACCGGAAAGGGTGAAATGCCACCATGTGCCATCTCGCTTTTCCCAATAGAGCGGTGCTTCCCAGCGTTGCTCGTTCACCGTCATCCAGCCCAGGGATAACCAGAATTCCGGCCGCTGATATCCGCCGGCTTCGATGAACTGCTGATATTCGCCACAGGTGACCAAACGCGAGCCGAGGGAGAACTTTGGAACGAGGGCGCGATGCTGTGGTCCTTCGTTATCGTAGGAAAAACCGTTGCCACGATACCCGACGCTCGCCACTGCTTCATCAAAATCTATAAACCTTGTCTGTGGTGGCGCTTGTCTCTTTTTTTCCGTGCGTTTTCGGAAAACTGGATGGAGCGGATTTTGCGCGAACACATGCTTGATATCGGTCACGAGCAGTTCCTGGTGCTGCTGTTCGTGATGTATCCCTAGTGTGATGATCGGTTCAATTTCCTCTAGCAATTCATCCGACACCGAGCCAACGAGCTCTTCGATCTGCCGATCAACGCTTTCGCGATAGCGGAATGATTCGGCCACCGTTGGCCGCGAGATTAAACCGCGGAGATCACGCCGATGCATCGTGCCGGCGGCATTGTAATAAGAATTAAAAAGAAAAGCGTATTCCGGAATCGTCGACACATAGCCCGTGACAAATTTCTTGAGCACGAAGGTTTCGAAAAACCACGTCGTGTGGGCGAGATGCCATTTCGTCGGACTGACATCCGGCATTGATTGCACCACGCAATCTTCCGCTTCGAGGTCGCGCGTGAGCAGTTTCGAAAAATCGCGCATATCACGAAACCGCGTCCGCAGTGATTCTGCGCGTGATATTGCCCGCGTCGAAGCGGGCTTCTCCCCGATCGCCGGCATCGCTCAGACCTCGTCTGCTTCGTGTTCTTCGAGACGCGCCTCGAGCATTTGGTCGTGCGCGGCTTCTTCCAAACCGCCGCTGACCAATGATTGCCCTACTGTTTCATCATCCTCATCAAAGCCCGGGCGCGGGGCGCGGTGTCCGGGTGATTCGGGCACAATCTCATGTTCGTCCGAGGAAACTTCGACTCCGCCGCCGAGTTCCTCCGGTGCGCTTGCCTGCGGAATTCCCATTAGCTCACGGTGAGCCTGTTCCCAATCGCTATCGGTGAAATCGTCGGGGTCGCGTTCGTCGATCAATGCGATTTCACGCGCGCGTCGTTCGATCATTTCCGGCGTGGGAGCGCCGACACCATCGCCATGCACGGAAATCTTTCCGAAGCTCGGTTGTGAGTTTTCATTCATGTACATAAATGAATCGGATTGCAGTAAACGATTGTGCGCACCAAAGGAATTGTCGAGCGAATTGTCGAGCCGTCAATTCGCATACAACAAAATAGGCACGTTAGGATGATTAGCCAATGATTCCGTTGCGGGACGAAATTTTTATTCGCGGGAACGGTGACCGTGTTGCCTTCAGCGAATACGGTGACGTTAGTGGCGAGCCGGTGATGTTTTGTCACGGTTGGCCAAGCTCGCGCATCATGGCGCAGTTTATCGACGACGCCGCCCGCGAATTGGGGGTGCGCATTATTTCGCCGGACCGGCCCGGTATTGCCGAATCGAGTTTTGCAGTGAACCGCAAACTACTCGATTGGCCACCTCTCGTTTCCGAACTGGCCGATTTTTTGCATCTGGAAAGATTTCGCGTGCTCGGGATTTCCGGCGGAGCACCGTACGCTTACGCTCTGGCGTGGGCGCTGCCGGAGCGGGTGCGCGCGGTCGCAGTGGTGAGCGGCGCGCCTGACATTGCTGAATTGAGCGATCACAGCGGTCTTCTCCCGCTTTACCGCTGGCTGATGTCGGCCGAAAAGAGACTGCCGCCGCCACTCTGCCGCTTCGGCTTTCGTCTGGCGCGGCCTTTTCTCTCGTTGCGACCGCCGCGGCGTAGTCGACCGTGGCTCTTGAAATTTCTGCAGCCGTTCGACGCCGATTCGCTCCGCGACGAGAAAGCATTCGAAGCGTGTTTCGAAAGTCAGCGCCAGGCTTGGAAAAATTCTGCTGAAGGGGTGATGGCGGATGCGCAATTATTTGCTCAACCCTGGGGATTTTCTCTGAATGAATTGCGGATGCCGATTCGTTTGTGGCACGGCGATTCCGATCGCAGTTTTTCGCTCGGGACGGCGCGCGAAATGGCGAAGAAGATTCCGAATTGTGAATTTCGCGTAATCGAACGCGCGGGGCATTATTCCGTGCCCATCCGCCACATTCGCGAAATCCTGCAGGATTTGATCGCGGTTTGAAACAAGGAGCGGCTGCTATCTTCTTGAGCTCTTTAGGTGGATCGAGCAGTCGTGCCAGTCCGGCTTGGACCTCGATGGTAACTTGATGCGGCCTAGCCGCCTAAATTTTCGACATCGGTCCGAGCCGGACTGGCGTTGGCGGAGCGGCCGATCCACCAGCTCTTCGAGCTGCAAATTTTACATGCGCCGGGCATAACTCACGCTACGAATTTTGTGTGGAAGATTTCACTGCCGGCACGATCAGCAGTCAGCCCGTCCGTAGACAACTTACTCTCGGGGGCAAATGGGATGCGCGTGTGCATGAACTCGTGCGCGAATTCGGCGCCGAGCATTCGCCCGAGCTGATCGAGGAGATGATTGTGACCGCGTTAAGGATGGCGCGGGAAAAAATGAGCGTGGCCGATCTCAAACTGATTTCGCGCTCGATGAAGGAAATGCGTTACGCCGCGAAAATCTTCGCCAATTATCAGGCGTTCCGCAAAGTTAGCATCTTTGGTTCAGCGCGCGTCGCCCAGGATTCGCCGGAAGCCAAAGTCGCGGAGGAATTCTGTCGCCAAATAGTCGCGAAAAACTTCATGATCATCACCGGTGGGGGCGATGGAATCATGGGTGCGGCCCAACGCGGCGCCGGGCGGGACATGAGCTTCGGACTAAATATCCGGCTGCCTTTTGAGCAACGTGCCAATCTGACGATCGAAGGCGATAAAAAGCTCATCAACTTCAATTACTTTTTCACCCGCAAACTGAATTTCGTTAAGGAAACACACGCGCTCGCGCTGTTCCCCGGCGGCGTTGGCACGCTCGACGAATCATTCGAGGTCCTCACTCTCATGCAAAGCGGCAAAGCCCGGATCATTCCAGTGGTGATGCTCGATAAGACGGATGGCGATTACTGGGAAACGTGGCTCACGTTTGTGACCGAGCACCTTTACAAAATCGGTTTTGTTTCAGAGGACGACTTTCATTTCTTCAAGATTTTTCACGACATAAACGCGGCCGTGAACGAGATCACGGGATTTTATCGCGTATACCATTCCGCTCGCTGGGTGGGGCAGAAACTTGTTATTCGCATCGCGCGTCCCCTTACTTCCGCAGCTGTTGCTCAATTGAACGATGAATTCACTGATCTGCTGCGTCGCGGAGCGATCGTGCAGGGCAAGGCGCTGCCGCAGGAACGAAACGAGCCTGAGGTCCTGGCGCTGCCGCGGCTTATTTCTTGTCCACATCGCCGCAGCTTCGGACGCTTCCGGCAATTGATCGACGCCATCAATCGCGCCGAGTGCGCGTGAACAGCGGGAAGCAGAGCGAATGAAGTGGGGGAGTAATGGAGTAGTGCTGAGCGAAACCTTATCCCATCACTCCCGTGCTTCTCACGAGGTCGTCTAGGACTGCGCTGATTCGCCGCGTTTTTCGACGATATAATCGTGAATGGTGTTCACGCTGCGGAGTACTTTCGTGGCGATTTCAGAATTAGGCACACTTACGCCAAAATTTTTTTCCAACCCGACTGCGAGCTCGAGCGCATCGATCGAATCAAGGCCGATCCCATTCGGCCCGAACAGCGGCGAATCATCCGCAATCTGATCAGCAGTAATTTGCAGCATCAAATTCTTCACCATCATTTCTTTGATGCGGGTGCGTAGGTCGGCATCGGTCATAGCAAAAAGCGCCGCGACATTTCTCACAAATGACGGCGAAGTCAACCACCCCGATTTTACAAAAAAGACTCACCACAGAGGACACTGAAGACACAGAGGAATAAACAGGATTAACAGGATTCGAGTTGGCCGTAACCGCCGCTTCGCTCAGAACTGGGGACAGTTGAATGCGCAGTGCGCCGTGATTAGGTTTTGGCTTGTGAAAAAGCGCGTGATTGCGGCGAAAAAGCGAGCGCCATACGAGGCTATCGCCGATAAGATCGAAGCGGACCCGGAGTGCTCGACATCCCGCTGGCAAATATTGAGCGCTGGCTGAAACAGGATCACTCAGCTCTCATCGGCTCAAAGAATGGCGCCGACTCATTGTTGCAGCCAAACATAGTGCGCAGGGAATGGAAAAACTGCTCGCGCTTTTGCGCGATTGAAGCGAGCCTGAATCTGTCAGGGTTGGGCAAATAGTCGTTGCAGTTCGTCGTAGGACGCGCCGTGCTTCAGTTCGTCAAATGTGCCGGTTTCGATCAACTCCTTGGCCGAGCGAATAAATCCTCCCCAAGCCGCGCGGGCGAACGCGCCGCCAACACTCACGCGCCGCGCGCCTAATTCAGCGGCGTCGCGCATGGTGAGGCCGCCGGGACCACCGATCAAGACGTTGACCGGTTTCGGCGCGACGGCCTCGACAATCGCTTTGATGTGATCGTGTTCCTTGAATCCCGGTGCATACAAACAATCCGCTCCGGCCTCGGAATAGGCGACAAGTCGCTTGATGACTTGATCGAGATTTTCCCGGCCGACCAAAAATCCTTCCGCGCGCCCGACGAGGACGACATCGCTGTCATGAAGCGCTTCGCGAACCGCATGGATGCGTTCGACGGCAAGATCGAAATCATAGATCGGGCTTTCTTTTCGATCCGCTGCGTCTTCAATCGACAGACCGGCCACTCCGGTTTCAGCACAAAGACGCGCGTTTTCCGCGACCCAGTTCGGATCGTCGGCGTAACCGTTTTCGAAATCGGCGTTTACCGGAATGTCGGTCGCCTCAACCAGCTCCCTGATGTGCGCGAGCATGTCGTCGCGTTTGACGCTGCCGTCGGCGAGTCCGCGCGAAAACGCGAACCCAGCCGACGTGGTCGCGATCGCTTTGAACCCGAGATGTTCCAGATATTTTGCGGTGCCGATGTCCCACGGATTCGGGATCGCGAAACATCCGCTACCGTGCAGCTGCCGAAATTTTCTCCGCTTATCTTCGATGGTTGGCATATCGTTTATTCAATCATCCAATCGTCGCGCTTCGACAAAATTGATTGGTGTAGCGACGTTCGGCGATAGTATCCGGCGTCATCAAAAGCGAAACGAAAAATCGCCGCAGGCGCTCCCAGGATACCGTTGAAAAACACAACGGACGCCCGTGCAATGACTCGGAACATAGGGCTGTGCCCTGTGCGCCCAACGGACATGTTGACCGCTGTCCGGGTTTCAGCGGATTGCAAATCCGCTGAGCACACCGACTGCAAGTCTATGTTCCAAAGCGCGCTCCAGGCTTCTTGCGTAGGACTACAAGGCGGCAGAGGATTGCCCCTTCTTCATGCGAACTAATCGATCTATTGCGAGTGGGCTGACGACTCTCTTTGTCGTAGCCGCGCTTTGGCCGTTGTCCGCCGATGCGGGTTTTGATGGCGCGCTGCGGTGGCGCAACGTCGGCCCGTTTCGCGGTGGTCGCACCCACGCCATCGCCGGCGTTCCTTCCCAGCCGAATGTCTTTTACATGGCGCAGGTCAACGGTGGCGTTTTCAAAACAACCGATTACGGACGAACATGGCAGCCGATCTTTGACGATCAACCAACCGGCTCGATTGGCGCCATCGCGGTGTCGATTTCCAATCCGGACATCGTTTACGTTGGCAGCGGCGAAGGGTTGCATCGACCCGATCTCTCGATCGGCGATGGCATATACAAATCGACGGACGCGGGAAAAACCTGGGCGCATCTGGGATTGCGCGACGGACAACAGATTCCACAAATCACGGTCGATCCCCGCAATGCCGATCGAGTCTTCGTCGCGGTTGGCGGGCATCCTTACGGACCTAACGAGGAGCGGGGGATTTTCCGGTCGCTCGATGGCGGTAAGACGTTCGAAAAAGTTCTCTATCGCGACGAGAACACCGGAGGCGGCGATGTCCAGGTCGACCCAACGAATTCCGATGTCGTCTATGCGAGTCTCTGGGAATCGCGAGAAGGCCCCTGGGAAAACAGCACCTGGAACGGAACCAATGGCGGCATCTTCAAATCCACCGACGGCGGCAAAAGCTGGAACCAACTCCGCAAAGGTCTTCCCGACAAAATTGTGCAGGCAAATCTTGCGATCTCACCAAGTTCACCGGGGACCTTGCTCGCGACGGTCAAGACATTGGTCACGTCTAATATTTTTCGATCCGAAGACGGCGGCGAATCGTGGGTCACCACGACAGATGATGCGCGGCCTGCCGCAGGTATCGGCGGCGGTGAGCTGCCGATCGTAAAGTTCGATCCGAAGAATCCGGCGATCGTGTATTCAACCAGCATCGTTTGTTGGAAATCGATAGATGGCGGCAAAACCTGGGAAGGCTGGCGCGGTGCACCCGGCGGCGATGATTATCAAAACATTTGGATTAACCCCGACAATCCAAACATTGTTCTGCTCGGTAGCGATCAGGGCGCGGTCGTCACGGTCAATGGCGGGCAAAGTTGGAGCTCCTGGTACAATCAGCCCACGGCCCAGCTTTATCACGTCAGCGCCGATAACGCATTTCCTTATCGGTTGTACAGCGGCCAACAGGAGAGCGGCTCGGTCGGCATCGCCAGTCGCGGCAATGATGGCCGGATCACTTTTCGCGACTGGCATCCGGTCGCGGCCGAGGAATACGGCTACGTTGTCGCCGATCCGCTCGACCCGGACATCATCTACGGCGGCAAGTTGACGCGCTTCGATCGGCGCACCGGACAAGCCCAGGGAATTTTACCGGTGCCATTGCGCTCTCCCGATTTTCGGATGCTGCGGACGCAGCCCGTCGTCTTTTCTCCGATCGATCCGCACCTCCTCTTCTTTTCCGGAAACACGCTTTGGCAAACACGCGACGGCGGACGGAACTGGAAACAGATCAGCCCCGATCTGACGCGCAAGAGTTACGAATTGCCGGCCAGCATTGGAAAATATCGCAACGACCCAACGGCACAGGCGAAGCAGCGGGGAGTGATTTATGCCGTCGCGCCGTCGCCTATGGATGTGAATCGGATTTGGTGCGGAACCGATGACGGTTTGATTCAGCTAACGACAAATGGGGGGAAGAGCTGGAACGATGTTACGCCTTCTGCCATTTCGGCCTGGCAAAAGATCTCGATCATTGACGCTGGTCACTTTGATGCCAACACCGCTTACGCCGCGGTCAACACCCTTCGGTTGGATGACGTACGTCCACACATTTACCGAACCCACGATTCCGGGAAAACTTGGACCGAGATCGTTCAGGGAATCCCCGAGGGCGAAACGGTCAACGTCGTCCGGGAAGATACCCAGAGAAAGGGATTGTTGTTCGCCGGAACCGAGCGCGCCGTCTACGTCTCGTTTGATGACGGCGATAATTGGGAGTCGCTGCGACTCAACATGCCGGCTACATCGGTGCGAGACCTTATTATTAAGGACGACGATCTGGCGGTCGCTACGCACGGTCGCGGCTTTTGGATTCTTGATGACATTACTCCGCTGCGGCAGTGGAACAGCAATCAGCGTGAGACGGTTCTGTTCAAACCTCAAACCGCACTTCGAATTCGGTGGAGTCTCAACACCGATACGCCCCTTCCGCCGGATGAGCCCGCCGGCGAAAATCCGCCCGACGGCGCAATGATCGATTATTTGCTCGCGGAAGATTCACCGGTAACACTCGAGATCAAAACGAAGAACGGCGAACTGGTGAGGCGTTATTCCAGCAACGACACCCCAGTGGTCCCCGATCCGAAAAAACTAAGAATTCCAAGCTACTGGATCCGGCCGTTTGCCGCGCTTTCCTCGCAGCGCGGGCTGCATCGGTTTTTCTGGGACATGCATTACGCGCCGCTCGCTGGTGTCGAGCCGGAGTATCCGATGTCTGCCGTTTACCGCGACACGCCCCCATCGCCAACCTCGCCTTGGGTTGTGCCGGGCGAGTACAGCGTGGTTCTGACCGCTGGCGGCAGGAGCTATACGCAACGATTGACCGTTAAAATGGATCCGCGCGTGAAAATGTCGGAGGCGGAATTGCAGGAGCAACTGACATTGTCGAAGCAGTTGTCCGAGCTGCGTGCCAGCCTCGAACCGATCGGTAAAGTCTTCGACTCGTTAGTCGAGCAATTGACGAAATTACGGGAACAATCATTGCCAAAGAATGTCGAGGACAAATTGAATGGGCTGAATGCCAGATTAAAGGAGTTGGGACCGCCAAACGCGCGGCCGGGAGCAGCTCCTTCGCTTCATGCTTTGGATTCGGCAAAGGAGTTGTTCGGGCAAATTCAGGGGGTCGACGCCGCGCCGACCGATCGCGTCAAAGCGGCGGTGAATGACGTGCAGGTTCAGGCGAGCGCACTCACGAAACGTTGGCAGGAAATCGTTGCGCAGGACGTGCCTGCGCTCGAACCAAGAATCTGCAAGCTGCCGGTCTCCCGTCCCTGAACTTCGCTCCGTAGATGCGGTCACGTCAGTAATTTCGTCGCCGACCTGAGGCCGCAAATTGTTTTCCACGGCTGCTCGCAAGCGCGGTCATGGGCTGCGTGCTACTAGGATTTGTGCGAGAGTCACGAAAGACGGAACCATACGCTGTGGCTCAATTGATCCGTAGCAAAATACGTAGCAATGGGCGTTCGCCTATCGAAACAGCGTCATTCGTAGTCAGATGCTCTATCCAGTTGAGCTACGGGCGCCCGTGAGAGAGGCAGTTAATTTGCGGAGGACGCATCGAGCGTCAACTCAGGCGGATTTCAGTGCACGAAATGGAAGGGCGAGACGGTAGACGGCAGTCCTCTGCCCGCCGCATTGGGGTTCACGTGACTGCGCGCACGGAGTGACGCGCCCCAACCAGCGGCATTTTATGATCAAAAATTTATTCCGGCGCAATTATAGGCTTGACGTCACGAATCCGAACTAAATAGGGTTGGGGGCGGGGGAATGCGGACCTTCCCAGCAGAACTCCACGACCATAACCATTCGCGAAACAGCCTAACCGGAGAACAACATGAACAAGAAACACACTGACAATGCCGACCGCGACCACATTATATCTCGCCGAAGATTTATCGGCACGACTGCCGCCACTAGCGCAGCACTGCTAGGCGGAGGGCTCACCTCATTTCTTTCACGATCTGCCTTAGCTGCGCATGATTTTGATTTTCTTGAAAAGAGCATTCCCGAGCTACAGGCTGCCATGGCGTCGGGCCAGGTGAGCAGCAAGGAACTGGTGAAGGGTTATCTGAGACGTATCGCGTCGCTGAACCCTCTGCTTAATTCGGTCATCGAGACGAATCCTAACGCTGTATCCATCGCGCAACATCTCGACAATGAGCGCCGCAGGGGTCAGGTGCGTGGCCCGCTTCACGGGATTCCCGTTTTGGTCAAAGACAACATTGCGACCGATGACAACATGGAGACGACAGCAGGATCGCTCGCGCTGCTTCGTAGCCATGTGCCGGCGGATGCGGTAATTATTCAACAGCTCCGTGAAGCTGGGGCCGTAATTCTTGGCAAAGCGAACCTGGGCGAGTGGGCAAATTTCCGGGACGATGAGGCTGAGACCTATCCTCTAGCAGTCGGTTGGAGCGCGCGCGGTGGGAGTACGAACAATGCCTACGACTTGAGTTACACATCGTGGGGCTCAAGCTCCGGTTCGGGTAATGGTGCCGCTGCGAACTTGTGCTCGGTAGCAGTCGGCACTGAGACGGACGGATCAATCACAGGACCGTCGGCCGTTGAAAACATCGTCGGTCTGAAGCCGACACTCGGTCTTGTATCGCAAGACGGAATCATTCCGATCGCTCACGAGCAGGACACGGCTGGACCGATGGCGCGCAGCGTCACTGATGTCGCGATCCTGCTTGGAGTGTTGCAGTCGCCGTTTGGTGAAGTGATTGGGCATCAGCTGCCCGACGAGTACACGCAGTTTCTCGATCCGAACGCACTCGATGGCGCAGTGATCGGACGCGATGTGCGCTTTTTCGATTACAGCTACTACGGCAGCGGCATTCCGGGTGACGAACTGACCGTCGCGTTTGCGGAAAATGCGCTGAGCGTGATGGAAAGCCTCGGTGCGACTGTCGTTGACGTTGATACGGGGGACGTATTCGCTTACAACGGCGACGAGTTCACAGCGTTGCTGTATGAATTTAGAGCGCAAATCGCGGACTACCTCGCGACGCTCACGCACACCGATATGCACACATTGGCCGACCTGATTGCGTTCAACGACGCGCATTGTGTGCAAGAGATGCCCTACTACGACCAGGACGTATTCTTATTGTCGGAACAGTTCCCAGGTTATCCGAACGATCCCGCCTACATCGCCGCGCGAACGCATGCCCGCACTGCTGCGCGCTCTGGCATTGATAGTGTAATCAACTCGGGTGTCGATGCGATCGTCGCTCCGCACTTGACTAACTCGACCGGACCCGCCGTGGCGGGTTATCCAAATTTATCGATACCGGTGGGCATTCGCGATAGCGGCCGGCCGGCGGGAATGCTCATGTACAGCACTTTCCTGCATGAACCGCAGCTAATCGGCTTCGGCTACGCGTTGGAGCAGGCGTTAAATGTGCGGCAGCAGCCGCAATTCCTCGGCTCGATTATCCCGATCCCGAACGGCGGATTTTGCACCGGTCAGCCGAGGCAGCCTGAAAGGTTCATAGACACAACGCGTCTACCGCACCGCCGCATCTGGTGAGATTGTGGCCCGTTCGCGCTTGAGCACGCGAGCAGAATGACCATTCTGCTCGCGTGACTGTTTTTCTTGGTGGCGGCTTTGCTGCGAAATATCTCCACGGCGGCGGCAATTTTTCAGTGCCACTGCAATGGATGCTTGGTTTGCGCCGATTGAAGATGGATGCGTTCTGGCTCGAACATTTGCCGAGCGAAGGAAACACGCGCGACGACGAGCGCAAAATCGACAACTTCCGACGACAACTGCGCGCGCACGGACTCGGCGGCCGGTATTGTTTGCTTTATCACAAAACACCGGACGGCGTGCACGATCTCGACGCGATTCGCTGTATCGGAATGTCGAAACGCGAACTGCTCGATCGACTCGCCGGCCCGAATATTCAAGGTACAACGCCCACTCCGCCGCATCATCCTTTTTCAAAGAAGGAAGCCGCAAAGAAGAAGCCGCACCATATGTAGGCTGGAGCCTGGTTATCCGTTAAAGGTTATCGGTATCTATCAATCGTTAGCTGTTGTCAGTTGCCCTTCGACGTCTGACATCTGATGTCCGATCCCTGACCGCTGGCAACGCTAGGGTGCCAGAAACGATCGATTGATTTCGGCGAGCTTTGTGCAACCGCACAACAACATCGCTTCATCCAACTCACGTCGGAGAATTTCCAAAACATTGATCGCGCCTTCTTCGCCGCCAACGCACAGGCCCCATAAGATCGGTCGGCCGACCAACACCGCGCGTGCGCCGAGCGCAATCGCTTTGAGTACATCACTGCCGCGACGAATTCCTCCGTCTACGTAGACCTCGCAAAGATCGCTCACTGCGTCGACCACATAGGGCAGGGCGTCGCAGGTCGCGGGCGCGCTATCAAGTTGTCGCCCCCCGTGATTCGAAACCACCACTGCTTTGGCACCATGCTCGGCCGCGCGTCGCGCATCGTCACCACGACAAATGCCTTTCACCACCACCGGCAAACGCGTCCACCCGCATAACCAATCCAAGTCCTTAAATCCCAGATCGCTCTTGAAGTTGTCGTGCACATACGCGGCCAGGCCGCTACCACGAACTTCAGGCAAGTGACCTTTTCCTAACGGCGTCACGTTTGCCACGGTAAGACCTTCCGGCAAGGTAAAACGATTTCGCATATCGCGTTCGCGTGTGCCCAAGCCCGGCGCATCAACCGTCAAAGCAATCGCTTCCGCTCCGGCCGCCTCCGCTCGTCGCACAAGTTCCCCGGTGATTCCGCGATCCTTATATATATAGAGCTGAAACCAACGCGGGCTCCCCGCCTCGGGAAAGACCAACTCCATCGGCGTGTTCGAGAGCGCGCTAAGAACGAACAGCGTCCCCGCCGCCCTGGCTGCTTTTGCCGTCGCGATCTCGCCCGCCTCGTTTGCGAGTTTATGAAATGCTGTCGGCGCAACCCCGATCGGCATGGAAATGGACTGGCCTAAAATTGTCGTGCGCAGATCGCGCTCACCGATTCCTGCGAGGACGTGGTAGTAAAGCTTCAACCGTTCCCAGCCGGCGGTATTCTCGCGCAGCGTAATCTCATCCAACGCCCCGCCCTCGAAATAATCCAAAACCTCCTTCCGCAACTTCCCGCGCGCCGCCCGATGATAATCGTGAAGGTTGAGCAACAACGGATCCACAATGGACAGTAGCAGAAGGGAGAACGGAGAAAGAAGAAAGCCGAAAGTAGTGCGCGATGCGCAGCTTCAAGGAGCGGCTGTTTCCACCGCCACTCCGGCTCGGACCTGCCGACCTCTTTCAACGGCGGCTCGAAGCCGCCGCTACTCTTCCATTGGGCGTTGAGCGTTGGACGTTGAAACTCCCCCTTTCTCCGTTCTTCCATTTCCCGTCGCGCTATGGCAAAAAGCAGCGCGACGTATGCCAAACAACTTCTTCGCCGAACTAAGGCGGCGCAACGTTCACAAAGTTGCTCTGACGTACACGGTAATCGCCTGGCTGCTAATTCAGCTCGCCCTGATCCCCGCGCTCGAAGTACCAAGCTGGGCGATCGAAACGCTGGTCGTGCTCTTGATCATCGGCTTTGTCACGCTCGTACTCATCTCCTGGTTCTTCGAAGCAACGCCGGAAGGAATGAGGCGCGCCGCCGACATTTCGCCGACCGAAGTCCTCCCCACCTGGAGCCGTAAGAAATTTACCATCTTCATCGTCACCACCGCGCTGCTGGCGGCTGGTCTTCTGATCTTCGAACTTCTTCAGCGCTGATTGGAGGGGCCAAGAAGCGGCCGTTTGGAAACGGCGGCTTCTTGTTTCTATCCAACGCTTGCACGCAGTTTGGCATGGCATGCTCGGACACAGGTGGATCGGCCGCTCCCGCCAAACGCCGGTCCGGCTCAGACCGATGCCAAAAGAGATTCGGCGGCTACGCCCATGCTAAAACGTCGTTCTCCTGTTCGGCCGTAAATCGTAGACGAAGTGAAATGTTCATGAATTTTGGTTGTCTTTGCTGTCCTCCCTTAGCTCTGTTTTCGGCTGCAAAAATTTAGGTCAGTTCGTGTCAATTGGTGTCTATTCGTGGTTAAACCGTTTTCTGAATGAAACTCGCCGAGGCCGAGGTCCTTCCAGACGTCTGCCACAATTCCCGATCCACAGGCGCCCATTCCCAAACAGATCCGCTACATCATCGGCAATGAAGGATGCGAGCGGTTCAGTTTTTACGGGATGCGGAATATTCTCACCGTCTTCCTCGTCTCCTCGCTGCTGCTCTATCTCCCGGAGGCAGAGCGGGCCCGGGGCGCGAAGGACGTTTTTCACACTTTTGTCATCGGCGTTTACTTCTTTCCGCTCCTGGGCGGTTGGTTGGCTGACCGCTTCTTCGGCAAATACAACGTCATCTTCTGGCTCAGCCTGGTCTACTGCGTGGGTCAGGCATGCCTCGCGATGTTTGTCACCGACCGCATCGGTTTCTATGTCGGACTCAGCCTGATCGCGCTCGGCTCGGGCGGAATCAAACCATGTGTGGCTGCGTTTGTCGGCGACCAGTTCGACCAGACGAACAAGCATCGCGCCAAGGTGGTGTTCGACGCCTTCTACTGGATCATCAACTTTCGGCTCGTTCTTCGCCTCTCTCTTTATGCCGATCTTTCTCCGATATCTCGGGCCGGCGTTCGCTTTCGGTATTCCCGGTGTGCTCATGTTCATTTCCACCGCGGTCTTGTGGCTCGGTCGCAGGCAATACGTGATGGTTCCGCCCGCGCCTCCAAATCCGCATTCGTTCCTGCGCGTTTCACGCGATGCGATTGCTTCCGGTCTGCGCGGCCAGGTTCTCGTCGCCATCGCCGTTGCATCGGCGATCGGATCGTTCCTGCTCATGCCGAAGTTCGGATTTGTCATCTCCGCCTGCCTTGCGCTTGTCGGAGTTATCGCATTCGGTGGGCTCGGTGTCTGGCTCCAGCTCGACGCTGTGCGCGATCAACATCCCGCGGAAGCGATCGCGGGTGTGCGTTCGGTACTGCGGGTGCTGGTTCTCTTTGCACTCGTCACGCCATTCTGGTCGTTGTTCGACCAGAAAGCATCAACCTGGGTGTTGCAGGCAGACGCGATGGCGAAGCCGAGTTGGTTTCAGCCTTCCCAGATGCAGGCGCTGAATCCGGCGCTGGTGATGCTGCTTATTCCGTTCAATAACCTTGTCCTTTACCCCGCGCTCCGACGTCTCGGATATGAACCGACAGCGTTACGACGAATGACAGCCGGCATCGCCTTTGCCGGTCTCGCATGGATCGTGGTCGGCGCGATGCAACTGGTGCTCGACCACGGCGATGTGTTCACGATCACGTGGCAGGTGCTGCCTTATGTCTTCCTCACATTGGGCGAAGTGCTCGTCGCGACTACCGGACTCGAATTCGCTTACAGTCAGGCGCCGCTTTCAATGAAAGGAGCGATCATGTCCTTTTGGAATTTGTCGGTAACAATCGGCAATCTGTGGGTGCTGGTGGCCAACGCGGGTGTGCAAAATTCGTCCGTCACGAAATTCATTGCTTCGACCGGTTTCGGTGTCACGGCATTTCAGATGTTTTTCTTCGCTGTGTTCGCCTTCGCCGCCGCACTGGCCTTCGGTTTGGTCGCGCGCTCTTACCCCGTGGTCGATCATTACCGAAAGAGCGACTGATAGCCGGTTGATAGTTGCAGAGTACAGCACGGCTGGCGACCAAAGCCGCTGGCTTCTGATTTCTTAGTCTATGTCGTCACGAATGAGAGTTGTGTCTTCAGGATCCTCTCCGCTTCATCGCAAATTCGGCCATGGGCGTGGGGCTGTCCCGCGGCCTTCCGTGTTGGGAAATCCTCGAGCCGCGATCCGAAACGATTCGCAGCGACCCTGCCGGAACTCTCCGGTTGTGATTAGCGAGAGATCGAGCTAGCGAGAAGTTGAAGACACTTTCTGATCTCGATCAGGCTGCAGCTCTGGCGGCACCTCGCGCCAGCTGTTGCTCGTAAATTCGGATGTAGTCCTGAGCCATGTGCGGGGCGAAGAAAAGGAGCGATGCAACCCGGACCGAAATTTCTCTGGAGGGCGGAATGCGCAAAATCCAAGACTTGGGGCAACTAAAAAGCAAACCTAAAGGCTGCTACCGCGCGTATTGTTTTTGTTATGGCGACAAAATTGGAACTCAAGGGCAATTGGAACGAAGTGAAAGGGAAACTCAAACAGCGTTACGGTCAGTTAACCGATAACGATCTCTCGTTTAGTGAAGGGAAAGAAGACGAGCTGCTGGGACGTCTTCAACAAAAACTCGGCAAAACCAAGGAAGCGCTCCGCGACGAGATCGAGAAATTGTAGGGCACCTGCGAGACACTGAGGGCTGGAGCAGAGAGCAGGTTTCAGCCGGAAACGCCGAACATCCAACATCGGACGTCGAATGCTGAACACCGAACGCGGCGGCAGACAAAAAGGAATCGTTCGTTTGCGTTTGCATGTAGGCAACCGCGTCGGTTCCCCAAATTTTAGCAGCAGGCGGAGCGCCTGCCCTACAAAGATTGCTTTCGCTTAGGCGAGCGTGAACCATACCGGATTCTCGATCTCGTTCCTCAGACACAGGAGATTTTCGCAGCTGCCAAATCAAAGGATTTCTCACACTAAGGCCACCTGGGGCACGAAGCCCTGAGAGGTGTAGTGGCGGCCGTGTCGGCCGCAAAAGTCACTAAATTGTTCATTGCGGCCGACGCGGCCGCCGCTACAGAAGAATTTAATTATATGGAGCTGACCGGTGGATGTCTCTGCGGTGGGACGCGGTACGAACTGAAAGGTGAGCCCTTTTCGCTCGGTGATTGTCATTGCATCGATTGCCGGCGCAGTGCCGGTGCGCCCGTTGTCACGTGGGGATCAGTGTATCGCAAAGATCTGCGCCTAACGCGAGGCGAGCCGCGCAAGATTCAACATGCGGGCCGGATTCGATCATTTGCGGCGTGTTGCGGCACGCATTTGTTTTTCGAGGAGACTAACGATTCAGAGACGATCGACGTGACGATCGCGTCGCTTGATGATCCGGCGCCGTTCGCGCCACAAAAAGTGATCTGGCTCGAGGATAAATTGCCGTGGGTCAAGCTCGACGAGTCGCTCCCGCATTTCCAGAAAGGCTCGTAGGACCACTAATGCACACGAATAAACACGAATTGTGTTCTTCGATTAGTGTCCATTAGTGTTTATTCGCGGTTAATCTTTGATTTTGATTTTCGCCGCGCTGCGAAATCTCTCTGCTGCCGTCGCTACTCGTTGTTTGGGTGAATCTTCACCAGCTTGATCCTGTCCCCGGTCTGCAAGTCGACCGTCAGAACGTTGCCCACCCCAGACGCATAATATTTATTCTCACGCGCATCCGGTTCCAACGGCGTCGTCTCCAGGGTTTTCAGGCAGTGCGTGAACGTTCCTCGTGGCACGGTGACAGTGGCGTTGAGATTGACTACCAGCGCGTTGTCTTCGGCATTAGCCAGAGCAAATTCCTGGCGATAGAAGTCGCCGACCAGTGAATTCCCCTCCATGATTATACCTGGCTTATCGTCATTCACGCCCGCGGTGAACGTGCCTGCCAGGGTGACCGGACGTCCCTCTTCAAATTCAGCTGTGTTCTCGCCGAAGTACCAAACGTTGCCCTGCCTGTCCTGCGCGTACCAATCAAGGGTATCTTCCGCTAACTTGCCATCGAGATAAACTACATCGTGCACTTCGGTACAGGTGACACCCATGATCCTTTTGGTTTTGTGGGTGACGATGAAATCGTTGTGTTCGAAACCATCCTCGGTCTGCCCTTCATAAACGAAGGTTTGGCCGGGCGGCAGCGGAAAGAACGGATTGGTCACGTGTCGCACGAAATTGGTCGGATCGATTACCGGATCATATCGGGCGGGACCAAATTTCTGGCAGGCAGCCTGGCGCGACGCAAACCCGTCCCGACAGGTTTGGAGCGCGTCGTGAAAATCTGCCGCGGCTTGTTTTCGACAATCGGCTCGTGCGGTGGGATCCGAAATGTTGGCGCATTTGCCCAGCGCAACTGATTGCGCGCCTTCCGCAGCATCCTGACAGCCATCGAGGGCATCTTGCGCTGTGTTCTGGCAAAAATCAGTCGCGGCCCTGGCAAACCCGATTAATCCGATGGTGACGATCGCCACACCGATTAGGATGCGCGATTTTGTTGCCGCATTGAAGAGAGGATCGAACAACAACTGCTCAGGGGAAGTTTTCATGTTCAAGTTTCAATCCGATAGCAATAATGTGCCAGTGGTATTACAGCCGTCTGCCGGGGCGCGAGTTGATAGTTGATAGCACGGCACGGCCATCTCCGAGCTCACCACGGCGAGTCTTCGACCGGCCTGAGTTTTGTCTGCAACTATCAACCAAAGCGAGCGCAGCGACGCGTTCTAACGACGATCAACTGCTTCGTCGTTGAGCGTTGGACGTTGGGCGTTGAATGAGCGGTAATCGCGCGGTAGCCTCGCCGAAGGCGGCCCCGCTGAACAAAAGAAGCCCCGATGAGTTTTCCTCCTCACCGGGGCTCTTGATTTCTGTTTAGGGTTTTAGTTTTTCGGCTCCAAGCAGATATCGCTATCTGTTGCCAACCGATGATCCGCTTGTTCCGCGGAATTCGTTGAACTCGGTCGAGTTACTAATCTTCGTGACCACCCAGGGTTCAGGTCCGAGATTAGCCGTTGGCTGTTCCTGAATCACTCGGCCAATTGGCGTTGGGCCAAAGGCGATGGAGTGACCAGCCTTCGCTACCGTGACGTAGTTTTGTCCTCTGTTTTGGCAGAGGAAAAACCCTTCTTCACCCTGAAGCAGACTGGCTAGATCCAGGCCGCTGACAGGCACGTTGATTTGTAGTTTCATTTGCTATTTTTCCTTTCTTTTGAAGTTTAATCTCAGCGCCTGGTTGCCGATCGCCAGATAACTTAGGTTGTATTTTTAATCTCCGACCTTTCCAGGTCCTTGGAGACAACGCGCGGCCTGAAGTCGGATAAACAAGATGGCGGTCGCGCCAGAATGGGCGCATTTGGGCCTGAGGGCTGGATATGAAGCGCGAACCAATCATCGATCCCGTAATCGAGCGGCCTTTGCTCGGCCTCCACCGGGCGACTAATATCGATTCGTTCTGGAAAGCCGCCCGGCGGTTGCTTTCGGCCGCCGTCCCTAACCACCTCATCAGGTTGACATTCCAGCACCATCCGGTTTTGCCCATGATCGTGAGAAAAACCCGGCCGTTGCCTAACGGCTTCTTCGCCGCGGAACCGCTCAGGAGTCATCTCGCCGGCCGACCGCGCAAAAGGTTCGTCCAAATTAGCGACCTCTTTTCAAATCGAAGCCGCTTAACCAAATCGGTCCTTTATCGCCGTTATCTGGCGCCGCATCGCTGCCGCCACGGCGTCATTCTCTTTTTCTGGAAAAACCAAAGACTCATTTGCGCGATTACCATCATGCGCACGGCCGCGCAGGGCGATCTCACGCCCGCGGAGATGAAATTGCTCCGGCAACTCCACCGACAATTTCGGACCGCTCTTCACCGGCTCGGATCGGTCGAGCGCGAGCATTCAGCGCGCACAGCCTTTGAAGAATTGCTGAGGCGTCTGCCGTTGCCCACGATTCTCCTGCGCTGGAATTTGAAACCGGTTTATCAAAACCGGGCGGCGCGCGACTTCTGTAGCCTGTGGGAAAAAGGCCCGAGCGAAGCGCGCTGGATCAAGCCCCGTTCACCGATCCCGCCTGAGATATTAGATCGATGCCGTCGACTCAGACAAAAATGGCAGCGTTCCAGCGCGCCGCGGACGCGCTCAAAAAGAGAACGAGTGCATCATCCGCGATCGCCCCATCTGCGAGCAACCATCCGGCTACGAAAACTGAGCTCGGCGGGCGTAGCGCGGCCGCATTTTCTGATCGAGTGTGAAAATCTGCAGATTAAGACAGCTCCGCGGGCGTTGCCTGGCGCCGCCGATTTGCCGCACTTCGTCCAACTAACGAGACGGGAACGTGAAATCGTCCAGCTTATCTGCGATGGGCAGAGCAATCAGGAGATCGCCGATGAAACTGGTTCGAGTTTGGCGACGGTGAAAAAACACATTCACTCGATTTTCCGCAAGCTCGAAGTCACCAGCCGTAGTCGGCTGATCGCCCTGATGCGCTAACTGCTGGGCGCCAGCGCGGCAACGATCTTGTCGAAACGCGGATTGCCTCGCAGCGGATCCCACACGCGATCGAGCTTGAGCGAACCGTACGAAATGTAACTCGCCCCGCCAGAGTTATGAGCCATTTGCTCCAAAAGGTTGAGGGCACGATCGATCTCGCCCGTCTGCGCATAAATTCCGGTGAGCTTAATGAGTAACTGAGTGCCATTCATGGCATCTTTTTCCACCGGGAGCAGTTGCGTCGCGCGTTCGGCTTCGCGGATCGCATCCTCTTTTCGGCCGAGCTCCGCGTCGCTCTGGGCGAGGGCTATGAGTGCCTTGGGATCATCCGGCCGTTGACGGACTGCCGCCGCTGCCCGTTCGCGCGCGGCCTGAAAGGCGATGTCTGCTTTGGTCGTGTTGCCCAGCGCGCGCGCGACTATTCCCTCATTGAATTCCCGCGGCGTGAAAAAGCCGTCATCATCGAATTCGTTTCCGCCCGGCGAAGCGAGGATTTGCTCGGCGGTATGATAATCGCGCTCCAGTAATGCCAGATTCAAACGCGCCGTGATCAGGTCGTTAGGATCGGCATTTTTAGCAGATTCTCCGGTGACCAGCTCTTTCCACGGCCCGAGGTCCGCTTTCCAGAAAAAATAAATCAAGGCGCGGGTCAACCCGAGCCCGAAATCATTGCCTTTCCAAGCCAGCGTCTCATCGAGAACCCTGATCGCGTCCGCATACCGCCGCATTGCAAGGTAGTTCGAGCCGGTCAGCTCCGAAATGTACTGCACATTTCGCGGGTCGAGCTGCAACGCTTCCTCGAGATGGCGCGTGGAAAGGTCCCACTTGTTTTGCCGCCGCTCGATGAGTCCGGCGAAGTAGGGCACTTCCGCTGAATTGGGCAGGTTTGGTTTGGCCAGAGCCAGTTCCTGAAGCGCCGCGGCGTAATCACGGCTGCTCTGATAATAAAAAAAGGCGCGTGTCAGATGAACATCGCCCGAATCGGGTTGCAGCCGTGTGGCCGCTTCCAGTGCATTGCGCGCCTGCTCGACATGTCCGGCCACCGGGTCGGGCACGAGCCAGTGCAGATACATGTGCGCGCGCACCAGCTGCACAAAGCGCGGGAACAAAATTGGGATCGCGCCGAACCGCGTCGTCCAGCAGACGGATTGCCTCCTGCATCTTTTCGGCGCCGCCGCTGCCGGAAGAAGTGGACGATATTTCGCCAAATGTCCCTGGCCCGCAGGTAAAGATCGTACGCAGCCATGTCGCTGGTGGGCTTTTCGTGCATAACTGCTTCCTCGCGGGGAGAAAGTTTGGCGCGCAGCTGATTGGCGATGGTTTGAGCGATCTCGCTTTGAATCGCGAACACATCGGCCAGTTCGCGGTCGAATGTTTCCGCCCACATGTGGGTGTCATTGCGCGCATCGATGAGCTGTGCATTTACTCGCACCCGATTCGCGGCCCGTTGCACGCTGCCTTCCAAAATGTGTGAGACTCGCAGCGCCTGGGCGATATCGCGCAGATTGCGTTTCTGCGCGTTGCGATATTGCATCACGCTGGTCTGACTGATCACTTTCAGATCCGCGACCTTGGCGAGGTCGGTCAGGATCTCGCCTTGAACACCATCGGTGAAGAACGCGTTCTCCTGGTTCGCGCTCAAATTTTCAAATGGAAGGACCGCGATACTTTTTTCCGGCATTCCACTCAATGCAGATGGACGTTGCCATTGCCGAATCGCCAGGACCGCGGCGATCATCGCGACAGTTACTCCCGCCGCGATGAGCAGTCGACCACCCGTCCATTTTTTCCGGACGCGGAGTTTGGATGACAACTCGGGATTACCAATGGTGTCGGTGTAAAAGTTAACAATGGCGATGCGCACACCATGTTTCACTTCGACCTCGCCGATCTCGTGCAGATAAGGCTCCCATCGGCGGTACTGCGACAGATCTTCGGCGGCGCGTTTGGAGAGCAAAATGTGACCGGCATCGCCCAGATCCATCACGCGTTGGGCGATATTGATGCCGGCGCCCGCCACATTGGAGCGGTCGTTGACGTCGGCTACGCCACTAACCGGCCCAGTGTTAATGCCCATGCGCAGCCGCAATCGCGGATGCGATTTCAAAGCGTCGGCTATTTGCATGGCGCATTGCAGCGGCGCTTCGGGAGAGGTGAAAAACACCAGCGCCATGCCGTCGCCCGTGGGAAGCCGGATTAATTTTCCGGCCGACTCGGCTGCGCGGAATTGTTCGGTGTTGCGGACGACGTCGTTCAGGTCTTGCTGGAGAGCGCGCTGGTCGTCGATCAGCGCCTTGGAATAACCAACAATATCGATGAACAGGACGTGGCCTATCTCGAGCTGAACTTCCGTTTCGGGCGGCATTTGTCCTTTCTTCTCTCAACCAAAGCGATCCCGCAACCGCGGGAAACGCGTTCTAACGACTATCAACTGCTTCTTACTCGCGCCACTATCAACCGCTTGTCACTGCATGGCCCTGCGCGACGGCGGAAAGGCGAGCGCAGCGAGGCGCCGTGGTGAGCTCTGACCCATTTTATTTCTCAGGTCGGGTCGAGACGTTAAAGAAATTCCATTCCCACGTTTTGCCGTTGTCGGGCGAAAACGCCTGGCCCCATACCGGGCGATCCTTATTCCGCGCGTCCCAACGGAACACGACGATGATGGGCTTGCCGTTGAGTGTGTCTTTTCCGAAGAAATGCCCGACGCCATTTTCAAAGGAGCCGACGACAGGAGGATCGATGGTGCCGGTGTTGCTCGCGATCCAATAGAGGCTCCAGAGTCTGGTCTTCGGATCGAAGAGTCGCAGGGTAAGACCTTCGAAGAGCTTGCCTTCCAACCCGGGGAATTGGGTGGTGGAATACGTGTCCATATCGGCGGCGCCGCCGAGAATTTTAGAGTTCTCATCCGAGGACTCGAATTCGGTCCAATCCCGGCAGTTTGCTAATCGCTTGTTGAGGTGGCGATTGTGCATGTTCCATTTGCCCACCAGAAAATCGAAATCGTTAGGCGACGACGTCGCCGAAGCAGTGATTTTCAGGTCGCCCTTGTCATCAAAACTGATCTTCGGAATCGGAATACTCTCATCCGCGGCCAATTCGGTCTTGGCCTGGGCAACGTTTGGAACCGCGAACACCAGTAGCAGCAACGGGAAAAGAATGGTCGTTACGTGTTTCATCGGCATTCAAAATAACGGGCACCGGCGAATTCGACAACACATTGGCGGTGCTCGTCACTCGTGACTTGTTCGCGTTAGAAAATCCGCCGTGGTGGATCACTCGTCACTTCCTTCTCGGGTCAGCTGGATCGGAATCGAAATTTCGAGATCTGCTGCGTCTGCGTGCGACGCGCCGAGTGACACCATCCAAATAACGAGAGAACCGGTAACGTTGTCGAACGCATTACCTCAAAACATTCTGTTGTCTCTCAACTCTCAGCCATCATCTATCAACTACGAAGTTCACCGGCTGCGAGTCGCACGGGCAATAGAAGCGCGAGAAAATCGAAATCGCTGCTAAGAAATCATGAAGCGCTTTCATAATTAGATTTGACCCCGATTTCCCCACTCGTAGTTCGTTGTTTCCGTCTTACTAATTCACTCCTCGCGCAACTCCAATTCGCGTTTGACTAGCAACGCGCTAATCGGTTCCATCGCGTGATGGCAGAGCGCGCTCGGTCTTCTATTGCATCAATCTTTATCGGACCAGATGGCTTGCGAGCCGGCTGGCGATTTCTTCTTTTCGCTCTCGCTATCGAAGTCGGCGTCTTCGTCATCGAAGAACCACTCGCGCAAGTTCTCGCACGACTCTTCGCAATCAATCTGCGCGAACTTTCCGCGCCCGCGCTTTTGATTCGCGAATTTGTTTTCTGTCTCAGCGTGTTCCTGGTCACTGGCATCTTTGCTCTGGCGGAACGTCGACGCATCGACAGTTACGGCCTGCCGATCGAGCAGGCGCTTGGGAAGTTTTTCTGGAAAGGAATGCTCGCCGGGTTGCTCGTCGTGCTCTTCGTCTCCAGCGCGATGATTTTGAGCGGCGCCATGGTGCTTCATGGACTGGCATTGCGTGGCACCGACCTCGCAAGGCTCACGCTTCTTTGGTTTATCGCAAACATTCTCATCGGTCTTGCCGAAGAGTACACCTTTCGTGGCTACGCGTTACAGTCGCTCTGGCGTGGTGCCGGTTTCTGGCCGGCGGCTTTGATTACGACAGCAATCTTCGCCGGCGATCATTTGGAAAAGCCAGGCGAGAACGCAATTGATATCGGGATGATTTTTTTCCTCGGCCTCGTTCTTTGTCTGAGCATTCGCAAAACCGGTTCGCTCTGGTGGGCCGTAGGTTGGCATGCTGGATTTGATTTCGGACAACTTTTTCTCATCGGCACGCGCAACGGCGGGCAAACACCCGTGGGTCGGCTTTTCAACGTCACTTTCCCCGGCCCGGCGTGGCTGAACGGCGGCGAACTGGGAACCGAAGCGAGCATCTTTATGGTGCCGGCTGCGATTGCGACCTTGATTTACGTGATCTGGTTTTTGCGCAGCCTACCGCCTGACGGGGAAAGATGATATTCGTGTTTCGATCCGCAGGAAGACGACACCACCCGCACAATGACGTTCTGGGGAGCCGTTTTTCTGTAAATTGCCGGTGTGACAATCCAATTAAAGCGCGCCTACGACCAGCCATCGAAATCTGACGGGACGCGGATCCTGGTCGATCGATTGTGGCCTCGTGGCGTGACGAAAGCGAAAGCCAGAATCGATCTTTGGTCGAAAGAGATCGCTCCCAGTACCGAACTCCGAAAATGGTTCCATCGCGAGGGCGAAGGCGCGGACTGGAAAGAATTTCGCCGCCGTTATCTGGTCGAACTAAAAAATCATCGCGATGAGATCGAACTTCTGCGCAGCAAAATACGTCGGGGCCCGGTCACATTGGTTTTCAGCGCCCGCAGCCGTGAACAAAACCATGCCGCGATCCTGAAGGAGATTCTGGAGCGCGGTCTTTGATCTTCAGCTTCCGAAGCCAAGAGGTCCAAACGTCAAATGTTATTAACACGCGACCCCGTCCTTTCCCACGCAGGCCAGTTTGGGCAACGCGCGTTATTTTTCGTCCGCATTCTTTGCCAGGATCTGATCCAGCGAAAAGCGGTCTTCTTCGCGCGGAAAACAAAGAATAAAAAGGAGCAGGGCAAGCCGCGGAATGACGTGGCCGCTGAAGTTGAACAGCGCGTCGTGCAGAAGATGCCCGAAGGTGACGATGACGAGCACTGCGCCGAGGGCGACAAGCGCATCGCGGGTGCGTAATCCGAGAAGAACGAGCGCGCCCGCGATCAGTTCGACGAACGGAATCGCGACGCCCATCACCCAGAGCGACCAGATCGGGAGAAATGTGTCGGAGAAAGGCAAAAAATATTTTCGGGCATGCTCAAGGGGGCCAAGCTGAAAAACCTTCATTACGCCGGCCATGAAAAAGATCAGACCGAGCACCAGACGGGCAAAGAGAATTGCCCACGCGCGATTCAGATTCAGTTTCATTTTTTCCAAGCTATAACTCCGCGCTGCCGAGCGTGCGCGCCAAAAGCAGATCCGTCAGCGCTATCATGAGGGCGTGCCAAGTGCCTGCTTGCAAGCGGCCAGTGCTTGATCGAGATCAGCGCAAAACTTGTTTTCGCCCAGCCAGTTCACAAGCCCCGACTCAAACATCACTTTCATCGGCTGCGGTTGAACCGCAGTGAGGAAAACTTTGACCCCGTCGCGATGGAGCTTTTGAATCGCGACGCGAAAGGCGTGCAAGCCGCTGGCATCCATCGCGGGAACGTTGCGCATCCGGAAAATGACAATTTTCGGCTTCCGGCCAGACCCGCGCAGTGCCTGATCGAGGTTTTCCGCCGCGGCAAAAAAAAGCGGCCCTTCAATCCGGTAAAGAACGACGCCCTCAGGAATTTCTTTTCCATGCATACTGTTGGATTTCTGTCCCAGGCTTCCCGTGCTCGGCGAGCACGGCATTCGCCTGAGTTCAGGACTTCCAGAAAATTTGCCCACCTGTGCTGGCCACCGTCTCCCCTCGCCATACTGCCCGACTAGCTCAATCGCCTCGAGTGGTGAACCTCACTCGTCCATTTTTTTGCTGGAGAACTTGCTTACTTCGGTCCGTCCCACTGTCCGTCCCACCGAAGTAGGCCAGATTGTTCAACGCCGTTGGCATCCTTGGAGAACGTCTGATAATGCTCGCCGCTTGCAGCTTGCCAGTTTTCAGTGGCTAAATGCGGCTAGAGCGGATAGGGTGCAAGCAGTTCTCGCAAAAGGCAGATTGGCAAACTGCTTGTGGAAATGGAACTCGAGCCTTCTTCGAAAACGTCGAGTATGCATTCGATTCCGAGTGGGTTTCAGGAGGTCGCCGGTTAAAATGCTCTCGCCCCGGCAATTGGGTCGGTTGTCACCAGATGACAGCCGGCCTTTTTCCATGTCAGGACTTCCATTTACGGCGAACGAACGGATTAGGTCACGATCTGGCGTGTTGTCAGCGGATGACTGCACATGCACAGAATCGTCAGGAGTTCGCGCAACCTTTCGTGATCTTTCATTCGTTCCTGTCGACCAGAGGCATTCGGTTCCAGGTCGCTCGACTTGAAAAGCAAGGGTAGGCAGGGAGTCCAGGGCACCCCGCATCAAGCCGCTTTGGATTTGTGTAGACCCCCATCCAAGTCGGAGAATTCCGTGGTCAGCATAAAGGTCAGCATTCTGGAAATGGCGATACACCCCGCCGGGGATGGCTTATCCACCGTTCAGATGCCGGAACCGCAGATGGGGATCGACTGAACTGCCGCCGAACAAGAAACCACTCGCGTCGTCGAGGCTCGGAACGCATCGGTCTCGACTCCGGCTCCTCCGCAGCAAGAGCGCCAGAATACTCGTTGAGTTGTCCGGCTATTGCGATCCGGAGTATTGTGGCCGGTTCCCCAGTGCCGCCGGTTGCCGATTCGTCGAACGCATTCTCACCAAAACACAAACCCTCCGACTGCAATAACGGCCGGTCCTCGAATATCTACAGCAAGCATTAATGGCTCATCGGACTCCGCCTACCTGCTCCTATTGACTGCTGCGCCAGTAACGCAACTTCCTGGTTCCCAATCCCTGTTTGGCAACCCAAGCCCCGGAAACTCCGTTTCATGTGATCCGGTTTCGCAAGGGCCCAGTCCCGCGAAATGGAGTTTCTGGGAGTGTGTTCTCAGACGGAGTTTGGGGACGAGGAAAAATGATCCAGGTCACAGATGGCGATAATTGCACACCGATCGGCAAGCTGTTCTCGGCAGGGTGAATGGGTACTTGGTTGGTTTGCATAGTGCTCACCTTTTCTTGTCCCCCCGGCGGTTCTCTCTCACCTGGACTGGAAGAATCGGCTCGACTCGGCGGCAAATCGGCAAGACACAAGCCGAACTGGTCGACAACCTGCTCGCTTACCCAGGACCGATTGGGATTCTGTGTAGCTCGAACTTGGCAAAGGAGTGAAAGCCGGAAAATGGGGGGTATGCGCCATCAGGGACTATCTCCCCCAAATATGAGGGTAGGGAGTAACGTGAGCAGGTGACCAATAGAATTGGCCGCGAATTTTGCTAGAATGGCTCTCGTTATCTTCCACGGAGCCATACGCCACCAGGCGGATCGAGAGGTTAGTCGAATCTGTTATGAGCCAGAGGGAGACCAAACCCGGGGCGGTGAACGAGGCGAAATATCCGCATCAGGAGTTGGCGGGCCAGCGCCTAACCGAGGCTCAAGAGGCAGCACATATTCTCAATGTGAACAACGATGAAGCCAATCGCTGCGCTATTGGACGAATCTTGAAACTGGCGGGCTTCGAGGTCGCTGAAGCGGCGTCCGGCGGGGAAGCATTGCGGCAACTTGCAAACAGACCTGATTTGGTAATCCTGGATGTGCAATTACCGGATATCGATGGCTTCGAGGTTTGTCGTCGCATCAAGAACGATCCAGCAACCAAATCCATCCCCGTACTGCACCTTTCGGCGAACTCTATTCGCGAGATTGATCGAACGCACGCCCTCGGTAGCGGCCCGGACGGCTTCCTTGTCTTGCCCGTCGAACAGCCCGAACTCCTGTCGACGGTTCGCAATCTTCTGCGCCTGCGTGATGCACAGCGAACCATTGTGGCAAGTGCAAAGCGAGTGGAGGAACTGGAAAAGGAACTGACTGTTCTCGAGCAACTGGCCGCCGGGCCAGCGACTCCCGTCACCAGCCGTTCCTACGGAACCGTGCCGCTGCGGGAAGCTGAGCCGGGACTATTGCAGGAGCTGATTGGGACTTGCTGCCGGCTATTCGACGCGGCTCTGCACCGCACTCAGTATCGTGCCGAGCCGGAACTGATCGACACCGTGCGTGCTCTTAGCGATCAGTTCGGGTTCTTGCGTGCGGATCGCGAGATGTAATCGACATTTACAGCGCGGCTCTCAAACTGAAAACCGCCAACACTTCGGCTCCCAGGGCCAAAGCTTACATCGAAGAAGGTCGACTGCTCGTGCTCGAATTGATGGGACATCTGGTGTCTTACTACCGATCCGCCGCATGCACTCCCATTCATCGGGCGCCGGCAGGGGAATCCAAATGAATCGCTATGTGCTCAAGCTCTATGTCACCGGGCAGACTCCCCGGTCGCAACGTGCCATCGCCAATCTGCGGCGAATCTGCGAAGAGGAATTGAGCGGTGCCTACGAGATGGTCGTGATCGACGTGCTGGAACGGCCGCAACTGGCCGAGCACGAAAAAATCCTCGCCACGCCAACGGTGGTCAAGGAATTGCCCACCCCCATTCGCCGGGTCATCGGCGATCTCTCGGATTCGGAACGCGTTTTGCTAGGTCTCGATTTGCGTTCGGCGGCAGACAACTGAAGAGGAGGGATGGGTGCCGAACAGGATCAACCCCCTGGGGTCCATCATCAAACTGAGAACCGAGATCGAGGGCTTCGATCTCATTTCCGGCGGCGGGCTTCCCCAAGGTCGAACGACGATTTTGTCGGGAACGGCCGGGGAGCGGCAAAACAGTTTTTGCGGCCCAGTTCCTCGTCGCAGGCGTCACTCAGGCTGGTGAGGCGGGTGTCTTCGTTACCTTCGAGGAATCCGCAGAAGACTTGCGACGCAACATGCGTGGCTTCGGCTGGGATATTGCCAGATGGGAAAATGAAGGCAAATGGCTATTCGTCGACGCCTACGCCCCAGGCCATGGAACCAGCCGTAGTCAGCGGCGAATACGATCTGTCACATTGCTGGCACGCATCGAACACGCCGTCCGGCGCATTGACGCCCGAAGAGTGTCGCTCGATTCCCTGGGGGGCATTTTCGCCCAGTTCGACGACAGCCTGGTGCGACACGAAATCTTCCGGGTGTCGGCTGCACTAAAAAGGATGCACGTCACCGCGGTTCTGACTACGGAGCGAGAAGCCGAATCAGACGGCATGTCGCACTACGGCGTCGAAGAGTTCGTTGCCGACAACGTAATCATTTTGCGAAACACTCTGGAACAAGAAAAGCGCCGCCGAACCGTGGAGATCCTGAAATTCCGCGGGGCAGTTCATCAAAAGGGCGAATTCCCGTTCACGGTGACTTCCGACGAAGGAGTGGTGGTCCTGCCGCTTTCGGCGATCGAACTCAGGCAGAAATCGTCAAGCATTCGAGTAACCTCGGGCAACGCCGAACTGGACACCATGTGCGGCGGCGGCTTCTTTCGCGACTCCATCATTCTGGCGTCGGGTGCCACTGGGACCGGCAAAACCTTGCTCACCACGGAATTCATTGCCGGCACCGCCAAGTCCGGCGAGCGTTGCCTGTTGTTCGCCTTCGAAGAAGTCACGATCAGCTTTTCCGGAATGCCAGCGGTTGGGGCACAGGACTTCGAGCGGATGGAGGCGGAAGGCAATCTTCGCGTGGTCTGCTCTTATCCCGAATCGGCCAGCCTGGAAGATCACCTGCTGGCCATCAAGAAGGAAGTGGACTCGTTCAGACCCGATCGAGTGGCCGTGGACAGCTTGTCCGCGCCTCGAGCGCACCGTGGCCTCGATCAAGAGTTTCCGCGAATTCGTCATCGGGTTGACGTCGTTCATCAAGCACGGGGAATTCGTGGGGCTGTTCACCGCCACCAGCCCGGAGCTCATGGGCGGCGCCTCAGTAACGGAAACGCACATTTCGACGATCACGGATTCCATCATCCTGCTGCGTACTACGTGGAAGTGTTCGGCGAGATGCACCGTGGGGCTCACCATCCTCAAGATGCGCGGGATCGATGCACGATAAGGAAATCCGCGAGTTCGTCATCGATTCGAATGGAATGCACATTGGCCGTCCCTTCCGCAACGTGTCAGGGATCCTGTCGGGTCGACTCGTGCATGCTTCGGCGGACGAGATGAAACGAGTGGATGAAATGTTCAATGACGATCACAAGAGTTCAAGGCGCCGCGGAGAGCGATTTCGTGAGCAGCAAGCACAACAGAGAACTGGCGGAAGTGCAAGGCCGACCTGCTCGCGAGCCGGTCCGCTTCCGCAACATCATCGAAAAGAACGCCGATGGCGTCGTTGTGCTCAACTGGGAGGGGATCGTTCTGTACATGAACGCGGCTGCCGAAAAACTCTTCGGCTGCCGGGTGGCTGATTGCCAGGGAACTTTGCTGGGAATTCCCATCGTTCCGGACGAGCGGACCGAGGTCGACATCCCGCAACGCAGCGGCCAAATTCTCATTGCTGAGATGCGCTGTAACCGAAACGGAATGGAACGGGCAGCCGGCCCGGCTGGCTTCCTTCGCAATGTTACCGATCGCGAACGCCAGGAGGACGCTCTCCGGGAGGCAGACCGACGCAAGGACGAGTTTCTGGCCATGCTCGGCCACGGGCTGCGCAATCCGTTGACGCCGATCGAGAACGCCGCGCAGGTTTTTCGACTGCTGGGTCCTGCGCGTCGCGACTTGCGTTCTGCCCGCGAACGATCGATCGCCAGGTGCGGCACATGTCGCGGCTCGTTGACGACCTGCTCGACATCTCCGCATCCGCGCGGCAAGGTTCACTTGCAAAGGGCAAAGGTGGACGTGGCCGCGACGATGTTGCACCAGGCCATCGAAACCAGCCAGCCCATTATTTCGGCGCAGCGCGCCCACGAGCTCACAACGTCCATCCCGGCCGCACCTGTTCTCTCTCGGGGCTGCGCAGGAGGACTGGCGCAGAATCGTTGCGAACTTGCTCACCAACGCGGCCAAATACACCCGGGGCGGCATGGATTTAAGCGCAACCGCGCCCGGCGATCAGTTAATCATTGAAGTTCACGATACCGGCCTGGGCATTCCATCGGACATGCTCGATCAGGTCTTCGATCTGTTCACGCAGGTAAATCGCAGCCTCGATCGGTCGGATGGCGGACTCGGAATTGGCCTGACCCTGGTGAAGCGACTCGCGGAAATGCACGACGGTACCGTATCCGCCCACAGCGACGGCCTCGGGCACGGCAGCCGATTCGTCGTCACACTACCGATCCTGGTTGATGGGCAGCCTCTGGATGGGGTACATCTCAACCTCGTAAATGGTAGTTCCCTCAATCCTTCACGCCGGGTTTTGATTGTGGACGATGACCTTGACTCACTCACCAGCCTGGCCATTCTGCTGCGGCTCAACGGTCACAAAACCATTACGGCACATGATGGGGAGTCGGCTCTGGACGCGGCCCGGCAATTCCTCCCCGAAGCAGTCATCGTGGATGTAGGCCTGCTCAAGAGAGATGGGCTGCAGGTGCTTACACGATTGAGGAACGCGAGCGACGGCTCCGCCCGTTTTTATTGGGCTGACGGGTTATGACGACGACGAAGAACGCGCGAGATACTGTGATCAAGCCGGCTTCGACCATCAACTTGTGAAGCCGCCGGATATGTGAAGCTGGGAAAGCTATTGCTCGACGTGCCAAGCTAGCAGTCGTGACTTTCGGAAAACACT
>CAWAHI010000032.1:0-41376 GCA_963781735.1 uncultured Verrucomicrobiae bacterium
CTTCAACCGTTGCCGCACCAGCGGAGAAAACTTGAAGCGCTCCGTCGAAGAGAACCGGGTGCAGAGCATATTCGCCCGCGCGGGGAGAGAGCGCGTCCGACAAGACCACGCGTCCTGCAGATCGCCCGGCACCGGCCGATAATTCGCGAACGGGTCGAAATTCCTCCCCATAACGCAAGCCCAGATCGCTCATGTGGCGGTAGAAGCCGTCGACCGCGACAGATTGAGTGCCGGAAAGGTCGGCCCATTTTGAGGAGGCAAAGATGGATTCCGTGCGCTCACCGCGCATCGAGCCCACCACGTGGAGGGACCAGGTGACGCTTTGTTCGAAACGACTTTGGATGGAAAAGGTGCGTTCGTTAGGCGAGTAGGAGAACTCGAGCTGCACGCCCGATGGCGGATCCGGCAGGATAAGCGGCTTGCGAATTTCGAAATCCTCAACCACGAACGGTTGCCCCTCGAACAACTGCACACCGGCTTCAAGCGCCATCTCCACAAATGCCGCGGCCGGGAAAATGACATGGTTTTCAACCTTGTGATCTTTCAGAAAAGCCATGTGGCGCGAGTCCAGCCGAACGATCCAGGTCGGCATCGCGCGTGGCAGCCGGACATCAAACAGGCCGCGTCCACCCGGTGCGAGGCGGCCATCGCGAGCATCGCTTGCTTCGTTCCACCAACGGGCCTTTTCCCAAGCGTAAGCCGGCAGCGAGAGGAGATGCCGGGAAGGCGTCATCGCGGAAAAATCGAGCGGAACGCCGGCGCGGTGCAGATCCATTGCAGCCTCGAGCACGGATTCAAATTCGCGCTCGCGGCGGGCCGATGAGATGACGGTGGTTTTGGCTCCGCGCGACAAAAGGCATTCCTGGACCGGATGTGCCAGCGCGGGATGAGCATTGAGTTCCAACCACACATCCGCGCCGAAGTCCGCCAGGGCGCCCACGGCCGAGGCAAAACGCACTGGCTCGCGAATGCCGCGCGCCCAGTAGGCGGCGTTGCATGACTCGCCAGCGCAACGCTCACCCGTCACTGTGCTGAAGAATGGGACGGCGGCCGGCTGCGGTTTGAAATCGGCAAGCGCAGCCTCCAAAGCCTCTGACGCCGGCCGCATGAGCGGATGATGAAATGGATGATCGACCCTAACGAGTCGCGCGAACGCGCCCTGTGCCTCGAGTTCAGCGGCCATGGCCTCGAGCGAAATACGCGGACCCGAGAGCGTAATAGAACGCGGCCCGTTGAAGGCCGAAATCGTTACAGTGCGGTCGTGCCGCGCAATGAGGGCCAAGGCTTCTTCCTCAGGCAATCCGACAGCGAGCATCGTTCCTTCTCCGCGTCCGCAAGATTCCATGAGGCGCGCTCGGAGCGCGACGATCTGGGCTGCTTCCTCGAGAGAAAGAATTCCGGCGATGCAGGCGGCCGCGATTTCTCCCACGCTATGACCGACGATGGCTGAAGGCTGAACGCCCCAGGCTTTCCAGAGCGCCGCGAGCGCCACTTGCATGGCAAAAATGGACGGCTGTCCAATCTCCGTTCGTTGCATCTGGGATGTTTCTTCGGAGCGGCCGAGTTCTTCCAGAAGCGAGAAGCTGGCCCACGGACGGAGCGCGGCGTCACAATTTTCAATCGCCTCGCGAAACACCGGCTCATGCTTCATCAACTCGCGACCCATTCCCCACCATTGCGGACCTTGCCCGCTCAGGATGAAGCCAATACGCGGCGGTTGTTCCCGGCGCGCTGTGAAAGCCGCACGGATCTTTTGGCTTTCTTCTTTCTTCGCAAAGGCGTCGAGTTCCTCGGTCAGTTCCGCCCAACTGTCAGCCACAAGAGTAAGCCGGTGCGGGTGATGATTACGCCGGACTCCCAGGGTATAGGTGAGATCCGGCAAAACGGGCGAGCTACCGTTGGCATTGGCATGCTCCTTAACCCATGCGCTCAGATTCGCCGCTGAAGTCCGGAGCGATGCTTCCGAACGAGCGGAAAGCATCACTGGCCAGGGACGGCAACCTGGGACGGCTAAGGATTTTTCCGGCTGATGCGGCGGCGGTTCGGCCAGAATGACGTGGGCATTCGCGCCTCCGAATCCGAATGAATTGACGCCCGCGATGCGCTCCTCCGTTCCATTCGGAAAGGGTTCGAGTTGAGTCGGCACGCGCAATTTGAGCTTTTCAAAGTCAATGTGCGGATTTGGCGTCGAAAAATGGAGGCTTGGTGGAATCTGGCCGTACTTAAGAATTAGCATTGCTTTGAGAAGGCCCGCGATGCCCGCTGCAGTTTCCAAATGGCCAAGATTGGTTTTTATGGAGCCAATCGGGAGTGGCGCGTCGGCGGATCGATTACCGCAGAGAGCTTCCGCAAGAGCATGCGCTTCGATCGGATCGCCCACCGCCGTCCCAGTGCCGTGGGCTTCAACGAAGCCGATCGCCTCAGGCACGATTCCAGCATCCCTGCAGGCATCTCGCATCAGTCGCGTTTGCGCCTCCGGGCTGGGCAGAGAGATGCCGTTGGTGTGTCCATCTTGATTGATCGACGTCCCCAGAATCACGCCCTGAATCGGATCGCCATCCTCGAGCGCCCGCGAAAGTCGCTTGAGCAGGACCATGCCAGCGCCTTCACCACGCACAAACCCGCTGGCGGATGCATCGAAGGCGGCGCATCGGCCCTCTGGCGAAAGCATCGCAGCCTGCGAAAACCCGATAAACCCGCCCGGCGAAATCATCACAGTGACGCCTCCCGCCAAGGCAACGTCTCCACGCCCGGCCCAGATGTGCTCGCACGCCGCGTGAACTGCGGTGAGCGCGGATGAGCACGCAGTATCCATCGCGACACTCGGGCCGCGCAGATTCAAGCAATACGAAATCCGGTTTGCGGCAATGCTGTGCGCGCTCCCGGTCGGCGTATGAGGTCCGATACTGAAATGATCAAAACTCGTGCTTTGAATTCCCTGGTAATCGTTATGCGAAATGCCGACGAAAACTCCAAGATCGGTTCCGCGTTCGAAATCGAGCACGAGTCCGGCATCTTCGATCGCCTCCCATGCGGTCTCGAGGAGGAGTCGGTGCTGGGGATCCACATACGGAGCTTCCCGCGGAGAAATGCCAAAGAACTGCGGATCAAATTGATCGATGGCGTCAATAAATCCGCCCCGCAAGGCGATGGATTTGCCAGCCACGCCCGGTTCAGCATCATAATATCGCTCCACGTTCCAGCGATCGGGTGGCACTTCAATGATGCCTTCCCGGCCTTCGACCAGAAGCTTCCAAAGGGAATCCTTCGAACTCACGCCGCCGGGGAAACGGCAGCCGACTCCAATAATCGCAATACGCTCTTTTTGCATGGCGGTGAGTTGCTCCGCAGGGGCGGACTGACTAGCGCTGCCTGTGACCATGTCAAGTCAGCTAGCAATCCGGTCGCGGATTTATGACGTCAACGAACGGTAAAACATTCACTTATCCAACATCAATTCGTTTTAGCATGCTCGACGTATTTACATACCATCATTTCCCGGCATTGTTTTGTTTAACTGCGTTGGTCGCTCATTTCCCAACTTTTCTCTTCGGCGTCCTCTGCGATGCTAATGGCAGTATGCGTTCCGCCAAGCTTTCCCCGCTCCAAGCCGATTTCATTAAACTGCCCCCACCAACAGGTGGTCAGGACCGTTAATCTATTCGAACGAGATCATGTGCGGCGTCGCGGGAATAATCGACCTGGTTGGGCAGCGCCCGGCTCCGGAAGGTGTGGTGCAACGGATGGCGCGCGCAATCACTCACCGCGGCCCGGATGAGGAAGGTTTTCTTGAACAACCAGGAATCTCACTTGCTTCGCGACGATTGAGTATTGTCGACCTGGCTGATGGGCAACAGCCGATGACGAATGAAGACCGCAGCGTTTTCGTGGTCTTCAACGGCGAGTTATTCGACTACGTCGAACGGCGCGAAGAACTCGTTAGGCAAGGACATCGCTTCCGCACTCATTGTGATACGGAAATCATCCCACACCTTTGGGAAGATCATCACGAAGGAATTTGGGAGCGGCTGCGCGGCCAATTTGCCATAGCACTGTGGGATGCGCGGCTCCGACAACTCCATCTCGGCCGCGACCGTTTCGGTATCGCACCACTTTTCTGGAGCCGGCAGGGCGACTGGCTGCTCTTTGCTTCCGAAATCAAAGGCCTGCTTGCGTCAGGAATGGTTCCACCGCGACCCGATCGCAAGGGACTCGATCACGTGTTCACTTTCTCCGCGGTGCCGGGGCCGAGGACCTGTTTCGAGGGTGTTCAACTCCTGCCACCAGGACACTGCCTGCGCATTGTGCCGGGAAGTTCGGGCACGAGTCCGGTAATTGCCGAACGCGCCTACTGGGAAATGGATTTTCCGGCGCAGGGTGAAGAGGAATGGGGAAACAATCCGAATGCGTTGGTGAATGAATTCGAGCGATTGCTCTTGCAGGCCGTTGAAGAACGGCTGCGCGCGGATGTGCCGGTAGGATCCTATCTCTCCGGCGGTGTGGATTCGAGCATGATCCTCGCCTTAGCCTGTCGCCTGAAGGGTCCAGCGATCAACACCTACACCGTTCGGGTGGATGAGCCGGAGTTTGATGAACTGAGTGCAGCGAGTCTCTCGGCGCGCCACATCGGAGCGAAGCCACCCATTGTCCAAGACTATGGCGATCAGGAAGCGCTAGAAAGTTATCCCCAACTCATTGAAGCTGCCGAAGCACCCGTGATCGACACCGCTTGCGGCGCATTGCTCAAACTTGCCGAGCGCGTTCATGCCAATGGCCAGAAAGTCGTACTGACGGGCGAGGGCGCGGACGAATGGCTCGTCGGTTATCCATGGTACAAAGCGGCTAGACTCATGGGGTTTCTCGACGCCGTGCCGGGATTAAAACTGAGCGAGTTGGCGCGGCGCTGTTATCTGCGTTTGAACAAGGTGCCTCATTTTTCGCCGGAATGGCGCGAGCGAGTGGAAAGTTCTGTCGGCGGTCAAAACGCGTGGATCGATTCCTATGGGTTGCTCGCGATTTCGAAGCTGCGTTTCTACTCCGAGCAGATGCGGGAAGTAATGAACGACAGCCATCCTTGGGGCGAATTGGGATTTCCCCTCGAAAAAGCCAAACGCTGGGCCCCGCTCAATCGCGGCATCTGGATCGCGGCGCGGGTCCTGTTAGCGGGCCACCTGTTACAGGCCAAAGGCGACCGCGTGGCAATGCACTCCTCGGTCGAAGTTCGTTACCCGTTCCTGGATGAGGAGGTATTCGATTTCACCGCGAAATTGCACCCGCGCTGGAAGCTGCGTGGATTCCGCGACAAGTATCTACTGCGTCTGCTCGCGGAACGCTGGATTCCGAAATCGATCGCTCGACGCGGCAAAGTTATCTTTCGCGCACCACTCGACAGTTTTCACATGGACCCGGAACCGCGGTTTGTCGCGCAGCTTTTAAGTGAAGATTCGCTGCGCCGCACCGGTTACTTTGATGTCAGCGAAGTGACGCGCTGGCGCAAAGGCTTTCGTGAAATGCGGGCCGGATCGCTGCCTCGACTCTCCGTGGAAATGGGCCTCACTGCGGTCGTCGCCACCCAGCTTTGGCACCACCAATTCATGGGCGGCGGCTTGGCAGATATGCCTGAGTGGTCCGCCTCCGAAACATCTCTGCAAACGACGTAGTGCCGTCGCGGCCGCCTCATCATCCCAGCTTTTGCAGGATTTGCTTTCCGATCTCTTTCATCTCTGGGTCATCCTTCTCTTTGTCAGGCATGGCCATCCCCTTTTGAATGTACTTGCGCGCCTCTTCTTTGCGCCCCATCTGCGCATAAATGCGGCCTAGTTCGATGTAATGCATGAGCCGGTTCGGGTTAATTTCGATGGCTCTTAAGAGACATTTCTCCGCCGCTTCGTTGGTCGTTACCGGCAAGTCGCCGCCATAAAGCGCCTTGGCCAACACCCGTTTCACCACGCTAGTATTTGCAAGCACGCGATTCCAACGGCCGAGAATATGCCACGCATTGTCGTTGGTCGGATCAAGGAGAAGGGTCCGGTCCACCGCCGCCTTGATCCGGGGCGAAGCATTGACCTGATCTTTGCTGCTCATAAAGGGGAGCATTTTTCCAAGGCTGATCGCGGGCGAGAGTTGGGCTTCGGCATTCTTCGGAGCGAGGGCCGCGGCGCGAGTGGCGAATTCGAGCGAGACATTTCCCAGCCGCAGCTTTTCTTGTTGCGATGACGTGTCGCTCATCAGATGGCGGTACTGCCGAGCTATACAAACGAGAAGCTTGACGTTGTCCGGTTCCAGCTTGTTCGCAGGCAGATATACTTCGAGCGCCTCTTTGGCCTGGAGTTGTTTGTCGAATTGGTCGCCTTTTGCGATCAAGGCATCGGTGTCTTCTGCCCGCGCCGCCAGGCCGGAGAGGCAAAGTACCGAACAAAGCAACCTGAAATTGCGAAGGCGATGATTCGAATTCATCAACGCAAATAGCAGTCCGGGAACCCGCAGTCTACTCTGTGATTTTCGCTTCGCAACGCAGCGGAGAGCGAAGACTGTCGCGCCGAAGCTTCAGCGTAGGCGGACCCCTTTGAACCTCGGGCGTTGGGCGCGCCAGCTACGACTCGGCAAGCCAGTGTCGCGCCGAACTCTCAAGGCGCGGTTGTCTCCAGACTACCGAGCTAAAGAACTCGGCGGGCTTGGCCGCCGCAGCTCATCAAATACTCGGCAGCGCGCAACAAACTAGCTGAGGGACACAAGGAGAAACTGTCGGGGGAGGTAATCACGCACACGCCGATCGCAACCACCCAAACTCGACCGCAACCCCGACGCGAATAGGTTGCTCGTGTCATGCGATGGAATTTCAGCAGCCGCGCCCGCGAGCTTTCGGGCGCCGACGCTGTTGTCATTTCCATCCCCAAAAGCGGACGGACCTGGGCCCGCACGTTTCTCAACGCCTATTTTGCCTACAAGAAAGGAAAGCAATTCTCGCTCGATTTTACCGACCGCGGCGAGGCCGGAGTTCCCCGGATTGTTTATTCGCATGACCGCTTCGAGGATCGGACGAAAGGCAATGCTTGGGATCGATTACGGGGAAAATATTTGATTCCCCACCGATCGCTTCGCCAAGCGCCGATCGTGCTATTGGCGCGCGATCCGCGCGATGCATTCGTCTCGTATTTCGTGCAACTAACGCGACGCAATCCCGCAACGCCGGGCGAGATTAAAGAGCTGCCAATTGGTGATCTGTTGCGGCATCCGCGATTCGGAATCGCGGCAATGGTAGAGGTAATGAACGGCTGGCTCGAAGAATTTGGCGACCGCTCAGATTTTTCGATTGTCCGCTACGAAGAACTGCGCGCCGACCCGCCCCTAGCATTTCATGAATTGCTTCGCGCCATCGGCGAAAAGCAAATCGACGATGCGGTGTTTGGTCCGGCGCTCGATTTTTCCGATTTTCGAAATATGCAAAAGCTGGAAGCAGCAGGCGATTTCGGCTCGAAAATCTTGCAACCGCGCGATCGCGAGGACCCGGAAACCTTCAAAGTCCGCCAGGGAAAAGTGGGTGGTTTCCGCGAATATCTTTCCGCCGAGGACCAGAGCTATGCGGCGCAGGTCTGTGCCGCGCTCAATCCGCGGTTCGGCTACGAGATCCCGTAAGCTGGGGTTCGCCCGCCAATGCCAGGGCTGTGGAGAGACCCAAAAAACTTTCAAATTCCTACTTGACCCATAGACATTAATCCCTACTGTGGCAGTATACATGAGAGAAGAAGCCAGGCTTTCAACCAGGAGGGAATGATGAAAACGTTTCTGTTTTTGGGAGTGAGTAGTGTGGTTACCGCCGCAGTGCTTCCGAGTCTCCCGGCGAAAATTATCCTGAGCGCCTTCATCTTAACGGTCGTCCTGAGCGAAGCGGTTCGCGAGGCCCCGCCGGCTATCAGGATGAGGGTGGGTTTCGCGGCGGGCGTGGCTAGATTAGCCAGACTTCGCCGCTTTGGGGCATCCGACAAACCGGCTAGAACCGAAAAAAATATTTAAATTCCTACTTGACGGATAGACATTAATTCCTACTATCGCAGTATACATGACAGGGGAGTCAGTCTTAGCCGCGCCAGAGGAAATGGAAGCGGCGCGGTCGCGCGCCAGCTTGGCGGACGTGTTTTTGGCAAATTCAATTCCGCCGGCGAAATGAAAAGGTTTTTCCGATGGTTTTTTTATCGGCCGCGCGGCGTCTGCGCGTGGTGTAACAAGCGATTAGGCTGGGGCGGTGTTTTTTCTCCGTCCTGGAGAGTGTCTCACGGGATCTGCGCCGGCTGCGGCCGCTATTACGCCACCGACGGCCGCGGCCAGGTTAGCCCGCATTAACGCAATCCGGAGGGAAATGAAAACGTTTCTGTTATTGGCAGTGAGCAGTGTGATTACAGCCGGAGTGCTGCCAAGTTTACCGGCGAAAATAATCCTTAGCGCCTTCGTCTTACTGGCCGTCCTGAGCGAAGCGGTTCGCGAGGCCCCGCCAGCTATCAGGATGAGAGTGGGTTTCGCGGCGGGCGTGGCTAAGTTGGCCAGACTTCGCCGCTTTGGGGCATCCAGCGGGCAGGCGAGAATCGAAAAAAATATTAAAATTCCTACTTGACGGATAGACATTAATTCCTACTATGACGGTATACATGACAGAAGGAGCGATTACGCAATCAGGAGTGAAAATGATGAAAACGTTTCTGTTACTGGCAATAAGCAGCGTGGTTACAGCCGGAGTGCTTCCAAGTCTACCGGCGAAAATCATCCTTAGCGCCTTCGTCTTACTGGCCGCCCTGACCCAAGCGGCCCGCCGGGCCCCCGTCGGCTACCAGGACGAGAAGGGTTTTCACCTTGTCCGCGCGCGACGTCGTGTGACAAAAGGGCGGGCCCTCCCGCGCGCGTTGATGGGCTGGCTCTTTTCTGATGCACGCCGGCCGGTAAAAGCATGACTCTTCTCCGAATCATCCCCGGCGCGCATCATAGTTGCGGCATTCAGCACGACCGGCACTCGGTGGCATGAAGCTTTCCAAACGTGGCGAATATGCATTGCGCGCCCTCATTGACCTCGGAATCGCGGCCGAACTGGGAAGGCCCCTTCTCCAGGTCAGTGAACTGGCCGCGAAAGAGAAACTTCCAATCAAGTTTCTCGAGCAAATCTTCACCCAATTGAAAGCGAGCGGCTTTGTCGTGAGCAAGCGCGGAAAAGACGGAGGCTACTCTCTTGCCCGCCCAATGAACCGCATCAAGTTCGGCTCCGTCATCAGATTGATTGACGGACCGCTCGCTCCGATCAGCTGCGTCAGCGAGACGGCATATGAGCGCTGCACTTGCCCCGATGAAGATCACTGCGGTTTGCGCATGCTGATGCTCGATGTCCGCACCGCCATTATTAAAATTCTCGACCGCTACACCCTGGCCGACATTGTCGAGATCACCTTGCGCAAAATGCGGCGGGACAAAGTATCACCGCCATTTATCTCGCGTGCATTCAATCTCGATTCGGTTCTGAGGTCTCTGCCAGTCAGTGCGGCTGCGTCTTCAACACGCTCAAAAGAAAGGCGAACTCATGCCGCATAACAGGACACAGTCATCCGCTGATTGGCTGGAATTAGTACGCGAAAAGGTCCAGAGCCTGCGCTTCGGTGTCGTTCAAATCGTCGTGCACGATTCCAGAGTGACTCAGATCGAACGAACGGAGAAAACACGGTTGCAAAGCGCAAAAGACGATCTCGAAGGCTAAACAAATTTACCGACCAGACACCTGGAGGACCACGCAAAGAGAAAATCGCGCCAGCCGGACTTCCGGAGGTTTTTTCAAGTGAATAAAAAATAAGGAGAACAAATGCTTGTGAAAAAATCGTCACTAGTTCTGATCGGGATCACCCTTTCGCTGCTACTGCTGCTAATCCAGCCGCTGCGGGCGCAGACCTCCGGGGGCAACTCCGAGTCCGAGCGACTGCAGAAGTTGGAGCGGGCAGTCGAGCAATTGCAAAAACGAAACGCCGAGTTGGAAAAAGAAGTCAGTAGTTTGAAGAAGCAGAGCACGCAGAGCTGCCACTGCCGGGTGCACGGGCAAAAGGAAGACGGAGGTGACTTACGACGGGAAATCGTACGTTGAAAAAAGCGTAGCTGTGGAAGAGAAACCCCGGATTTTCGTCACTCCGCGCGGAACGGAATTCAAACTTGTCCTGGGCGGATTCATTCAGATGAATCTCGAGGATGGAGCTGTCTCCGCCTTCGAGGGGCGTTTTGGTCAGACCGCGTTGCAAGACCGTTTTCGCCTGCGCCGGGCGCGCATCAATCTAACCGGTGATTTCGCGGAGAACTTCGACTTCAAGGTCGAAGGCGACTTTGAACAAAGCGATGGCACATCAGCAACAACCGCACGGATTTTTCAGCCACCGACATCTTCGTTAACTGGCATCAGTTTCCGGAAGCGCAGATCAAGGTTGGCCAATGGAAAGCGCCATTCGGCTTGGAGCAGCTCACACCGGATCCTACCCTATTCCTTCCCGAGCGCAGCCTTCCTACCGGCGCGATTACGCCCGACCGGCAGGTCGGCGCGCAACTTTGGGGAAAGCCGTTTACCAACATCTGGCCTGCGCAGAAGGATTTGCTGACGTATTACGCCGGCATCTTCAACGGAAACGGACGCAATGTCAGCGTTAACGACAACAATAACTTCATGTATGTCGGTCGACTGGAGCTGATGCCGTTCAAAGGCAAAATCTTCGGTCAGGATTCAAGTCTGAAGCTTGGCGGTGACGTGCTCAACAGCCGCGATGACAAGGGCACAAATATCTCGCAATCGTTGAACCTATTGGTAAATGCCGACGGTTCCCTCTCGCCCTTTGTCCTGCCGGGCGCGGATGAAAGAACGGCATGGAGCGTGGACGCCTGGTTCAACCTGGGTCCGATTTGATTTAATCGGTGAATACCTTCAAGAAAAAGTAAACGGTCGCACCGTGAACGGGGTGCCTCCAGGGTTCGCCAACTTCACAACGAACGGGTTCTATGTAACGGGAGCTTACTTCCTGATCCCGAAGAAGCTTCAAGCCGTCGTCAGATGGGAGCATTTAAATCCAGGACAAAAGGGCAACGATGGTATTCACTCCATTACCGGCGGCCTCAACTATTACATCCACGGCGACGATATCAAGCTAATGGCGAATTACATTCACACCTGGTCGGATTTCCGGCAAGCGAATCCGCAGTTCGGCGATGATCAATTCGATGAGGTCATCGTGCGTCTCCAGCTGATGTTCTAGCACTACCGAAGCTTTAATTTTGGTATTACGTTCGCTAAGTCGGGACTGGGCCTGACATCACGCTACGGCACCGTTTCGACAATTCATGACAACGTTCACCGAGCGAAAGAAGAATTTATGAAAACAAAAATTATTCTCATTTTAGCCAGCACGATCTTGGCGCTGCGCAGGGCGTCGGCTGAGAGAAAAGATCGTTATCCGCTTTGGTCATTTCCCGAACATTACTCACGCGCAGGGCGTGATCGCACACGCCCTTTCCCGCCAAGGGAAAAGGCTGGTTCGAGGAGCGACTCGGACCAAACGTGGAAATCCAGTGGTTTACTTACAATGCCGGACCATCGGCGATGGAAGCGATGTTCGCCGGCTCGCTTGATCTGACCTACGTCGGTCAGGGACCGGCACTCAACGCGCACTTTAAATCCAACGGGCAAGAGGTCCGCGTCATTGCCGGAGCAGCCAACGCCGGTGCCGCGCTAGCGGTCAAATCAGATTCGCCAATCAAAACCGCGGCTGATTTTCGCGGGAAAAAAATCGCCACTCCGCAACTCGGCAATACTCAGGACATTTCCTGTCGCGCCTGGCTGAAAGCGCAGGGATTCAAAGTTACCCAAACCGGCGGTGATGTTACCGTTCTGCCGACGAATAATCCCGATCAGCTGGCATTACTACAAAACGGCGGGGTGGATGCGGTCTGGACGGTTGAGCCATGGGTAACGCGTTTGGAGCGGGAAGCGAAGGCGCGGGTCTTTCTCGAAGACAAGGATGTAATTACGACCTGGCTGGTCTCGAGCGCGAAGTTTCTTGGCAGCCAACGGGATTTGGCGAAGAAAGTGGTCGCCGCGAACGCCGAGCTGACCGACTGGATACAGAAGAATCCGGATGAAGCGCAAAAACTGCTAATTGATGAACTACGGCCGAAACCAAGACGACCTTCGCGCCGGACGCAGTCTGCCCAGGCGTGGAAACGAATTAAGTTTACAACCGCGGTGCCGAACGAGCTGATCGCAAAGGCGGTGCAAGATGGAAAAGACGCCGGTTTTCTCAAAGGCAATACCGACACTTCCAAGCTAATCGAGACTCCGTGAGGTTTGGCCACAAAACCGGTTCAGTTACGGAAGAGCTTGCGCTCGTTTCTCCGAGCAAGCTTGCGATCGACAAGGTGTCGAAAAGTTTTCGTAGCCGCGCTGGAACGGTCCTCGCGCTCGATCGCGTCAGCCTGAATGTGGCGGAGGCGGAGTTCGTTTGCATCGTCGGTGCCAGCGGTTGCGGGAAATCGACTCTCCTCAACATCATCGCCGGATTGGAAAAACCAGATAGCGGAACAGTATTGGCCGACGGTAAACCGGTGACAGCCCCGGGGCGCGAACGCCTGGTCATGTTTCAGGAACCGGCATTGTTTCCCTGGCTCGATGTCCTTGGCAATGTCCTCTTCCCTTTGAAACTAAAACCAAATCTGACCAAAAAGGATCGCCGTGATGTGGCAAAGTATTACCTCGAACTCGTCGAGCTAACGAGATTTGAACGCGCCAACATCCACGAGCTTTCCGGGGGCATGAAACAACGTGTGGCCCTGGCCCGTGCTCTCGCCCCAAATCCGCGCGTCCTCCTGATGGATGAGCCCTTTGCCGCCCTCGATGCCCTCACTCGCGAGCAACTTTATGGCGATCTCCAGCGCATTTGGAAATCGCGGCGCAAAACCATTGTCTTTGTCACCCACAACGTCCGCGAAGCGGTTTGTCTGGGTGATCGGGTCCTGCTTTTTTCTCCTCATCCGGGTCGGGTGCAGGAGGAATTCGTAATCGAGCTTCCGCGACCGCGCGACCTGAACAGCGTCGAGCTCGCCACTTATGCCAGTAGAATTACCCACGCCCTCAAAAGCGGTGCCCAATCCGAAGCTACGACAGCGAAATGAAACGATTGCTGCTCGCGGTTCTTTTCTTCGCGATTTTGATTGCTCTCTGGGAATGGGCTTTTCGCGCGAAAATCTGGTCGCCGGTCTTGTTACCTGCGCCACAGCAAGTGGCGGAGTATCTGAAAACAACGGCCACAGATGGCACTCTCTTTCAGGCTACCGTCATTACCATGCGCCGGCTGCTAATCGGTTACGTTATCGGTTTGATCGGTGGATTGCCTCTTGGTTTATTGACGGCACGCTGGACACTTTTTCACGACACCATCGGGACGCTCGCGCTCGGATTGCAAACCCTGCCCAGTGTGTGCTGGGTCCCGCTCGCCCTTTTGTGGTTCGGGCAAACCGAGGCAGCCATGCTCTTTGTCGTGGTAATGGGAACGCTCTGGTCCGTCGTCATCGCAACCGATACTGGCGTGCGCCATGTCCCCCCGATTTACCGGCGGGCCGCGCTGACCATGGGATCAAAACGTTTGCACATCTGGCTAAAGGTGATCTTGCCGGCAGCCCTCCCATTTATCGTTAGTGGAATGAAACAAGGCTGGGCCTTTGCCTGGCGCTCGCTCATGGCCGCGGAAATTTTCGTGACAATTCTAACGGGATTTGGACTTGGGCAGTTGCTTCACTACGGTCGTGAATTGAGCGCCATGGAACAGGTTATTGGCGTCATGCTGGTGATTGTTGTGATCGGGCTGCTGGCGGATAAAATTTTGTTCTCCCCAGTCGAACGTTTCCTTCACCGCCGCTGGGGGACTAACCCATGATCCTGCGTCGATCCCATCCCGCCGACAAATTGATCGTCGTCTCGCGTCAGATCACGGTGCAAAACGAGCTCGGGCTTCATGCCCGGCCGGCAGCGGAGTTTGTCCGCGTCGCGAACAGGTTTCGCTCCGAGATAACTTTGATTAAAGACGAGCAACGATTTTCAGCCGCCAGCCTGATCGATGTGCTGCGTGCCAATCTCGATCGCGGCGCCAGCGCCACACTGGAAGCGCGCGGCGCCGACGCCGAGGCCGCGATTGCGCGTCTGGAGAAATTACTGATCGAATTTCGCGACCGAAAAGAAGATTAGGCGAATCTGGCGCTAGCGCAGCGGACGCGCCACCAGGATGCCGGTGTCGGAACTGTAGCGATAAAGATAATCCGAGAGCCGCGAATCAATCACTACTCTCCCATAGTTATGCGGCGCGGAAGCATGCATGAAGTGGAGAGTTCCATCGGACGTGCGCAATGCCAGGCCGACGTGCGACGTCGAGCGCAGTGAACTGCGGCCATCGCGCGAGACAATGCCGATGATGTCGCCACTGCGCAGTCGCGATTCGATCGCGGCCACGCGGCGCGTGGGAATTTCGTAGAGCGGCCGCGAAGAAACCTGCGCTTCCATATCCGCGAGGGGTCGAAGCAAGCCGCGATTGTGCACAAGGTAGCGATAATGCCGCCAGCCGCTTGTCATTTCCCGGGCCGAATGCGGCACGCTGACACCACCAAGCGAGCGCGTCAGATCAGCAACCAGACCGCGCCGGTCATTGTCGTAAAGCCAATCTTCGAGGTAATGGAGGCGAGAAAGATATTCACCCGTGCATTCCCCGTGACGATAACGATCCACCTCGATGTAGCGTAACAATTGGGCGGGCGTCCAATTTGTTTCGGGCTCGTCCAGCATCCGTGCGAAGGCGAGAGCGGTTTCGAAAAAGGTCCAGCAATCGAGTCCGGTGAAATTGACCGAGGGCGACTCAATCCGGTCATCGACTTCGAGCGTGTAAAAACGGTAGGGCGTTCCTACCATCGCCTGCCCCACGGTCGCGGTCCGCTCTCCAATCGCCAGGGATTTCCAGTTCCCAGCTTTCGCACGCACTAGGAGTTGCTCGAATCGATCCTGCCCTTTGAAAACGGTGCGCATCGGCAAAGTCACCGCGCCACGTGTGTTCCCGGTAAGCGCAACCGCTAAAACTAAAATCAAAGTCCCCGGACGCATTACAAACTGTTTTGGTGAGATTAAATAGAGCGCAACCGGTCCTACTGTAGCCGGGATCGTCGACATTTACACATGCGTCGAGGCCGTCATCGCCGTAACGTTGTCGAGATGCACGACCTGTTCGCCGAGACCGAGAATCTCGAACGCGTCAGCGCAGCCGCCCCTCTGGCCACGCGAATGCGTCCGCGCACGCTTGGGGAATTTGTCGGCCAGGAACATATCCTGGCGCCGGGGAAACTCTTGCGCCGCGCCATCGAAGCCGATCGCCTGCCTTCACTAATTATCTCCGGCCCGCCGGGAAGCGGCAAAACCACGCTGGCGCATGTCGTTGCGGAAATGACTCACTCCGAATTCATCCGCTTAAGCGGAGTCGAAAGTAACGTGGCGGAAATGCGCAAGGTGGTTGCCGCGGCCGCCAATCGGCTTCGAACCGCGGGACGGAAAACGATCGTATTCATCGATGAGATTCACCATTTCAATAAAGCGCAGCAGGATATCCTCCTGCCCGATGTCGAAAGTGGAAATCTGCGGTTGATCGGTGCCACTACTTACAACCCATACTTTTACGTTAATAGCGCGCTGGTCTCGCGTTCGCTGGTTTTCCGACTCGAACCACTCACGGTCGCGCAACTGGAACTATTGATTGATCGCGCCCTCGCCGATTCAGAACGGGGCCTCGGAAAATATAACGTCAAAATGGAGCCTGATGCGCGGCGGCATCTGGCCAAGCTGAGCGACGGCGACGCACGCAAATGTTTGAATGCGCTCGAAGTTGGCGTGCTGACAACGCCGCCTGTAGCCGGAGTCGGTGACTCCGGCGCCGGTAAAGAGAAGGACTCGCGGAAGGGCGTCCCCCCGACGGATCCGGTCATCCATTTCACGCTCCAGGTCGCGGAAGAAAGTATTCAAAGCAAAGCGGTGGTGTATGACAAGAAAGGCGATGCGCATTACGACACCATCAGCGCGTTCATTAAGAGCATGCGCGCGTCGGACGAAAAAGGCGCGATTTACTGGCTGGCGAAAATGTTGCACGCCGGTGAAGATTTTCGTTTTATCGCGCGCCGCATCGTCATTTTTGCAAGTGAAGATGTCGGCCTGGCCGATCCGCAGGCGCTTCCCCTCGCGATCGCCACGCAACATGCCGTTGAATTCGTCGGAATGCCGGAAGCGCGCATTCCGCTGGCCCATGCTACGGCCTACATGTGTCGGACGAAAAAGAGCCGGGAAGCATACGAATCGTTAGCCGCGGCCAGCGAAGAGATCGAATCCGAGCACACGGCACGGGTGCCCGAGCGTCTGAAGAACAAACATTTTCCAGTAAATCCGGAAGGCTAATTTTGATGCACGCGTCTCAGGCGCGTTTGCGCGCAATAAGGGTAGCCATCGCGATCAGCGCATTGTGCCTGGGTGGTTGCAGCAAACGAACAGAGCATGACGTTTTCGATTTGCCGTGTGGACCAGGTCGACTCGTCCTCCATGAAGATCATTTAGCTACATTTGAAACCACCTACGTCACATTCGAACTGCGATACATCGAAGGAAAAAAGGTTCGCCTGGTCGATAAATTGAAGCCGCGGGCACGCCTCTACCTTGCACCCACCACGGACCAGCATCTCCACCACTTCCGAAACAACCACGCGGAAGATCCCTGGCCAATTTTTGTAAGTCCAAACCGATTTAGTCTCGCTGAATACGAACAGATTCGTCAGACCCTGGAATCAAACCTCGCACTCATCGATGAAGCGGTGAATCGGCCACGGGAGCCGCTTGAATATTTTCGGGAAGATCGCAAGCCAATGATTAGCTCGATTCGTTACATCGACTATGACGGTTTGCGCCACACCTACCCAGGGCCAGACAAACACACCAATCTTACGGTTGAACCGGATGGCAGTGTGTGGTTGGGGCAGGCATGGGGTGCTGGCGGAACAAGTAGAGCTCTTATCGGTTTCGCGAACGAAAAGCGAGTATTGCTTGCTCCCTACGGTTCCAGGCTAACGCAAACGAGCTCTGGCAAAAACATCTACACGCAGGCTAACGTCCAACAATGGAAAGCAAAGGACGGACACACGATATTCGATGATTTTGAAGTGAAAGTGTCACCGAGTGAGGCCGAATTCGATGTTGCGATGTCCGAACGGAGGAAAAACACAACCGAATCGCATTAAAAAGGAATCATCACTGGCGGCGCGCCTGCATCCGCGCTTACGCGATTGGTTCTTCGCCAGTTTTCCGGCGTTCACCCACGCGCAGTTGCTCTGCGTTCCTTCTGTTCTAAAACGCGAATCGATCCTTCTCACCTCTCCCACCGGTAGTGGAAAGACCCTCGCCGGATTCCTCGGTGTTTTTGATTCGCTTCTTCGAGAACTTGACTCCGGCGGTCTGAAGCCGGGCGTGCGCTGCGTCTACGTTTCCCCACTGCGCGCGCTCGCCTACGACATCGAGAAAAATTTGCGGGCACCTATTGCCGGCATGGGACTGGAAAAGGAACTCCGCATTCACTTGCGGACCGGCGATACCACGGCAACCGAGCGCACCAAATTTCGCAACCAGCCATCTCCCTTTCTCGTCACCACTCCCGAATCGCTCGCCATTTTGCTGGCACAGGAAAGTTACGCACAACATCTCGCCAAGACGGAGTTCGTCATCGTCGATGAATTACATTCCTTCGCCGGCAACAAACGCGGCGCAGACCTGAGCATTTCCCTCGAGCGCCTCGAAGCGGTCTGGTAGCGGCGGGCGATGTCGGCCGCAATCGACCCGCGAGCGCAAATCGGTCGTGCGCTTCGCGCAGTTCGAAGCGGCTACACGCCCGAAATACACGCCTTTGTCGGATCGGCCTTTCCGCTACGGCCGCGCCGGTTCACTTGCTCGCCGAATTTCTTGTCGGAATGGGCCGCAAATGCCGCATCGCCGAAGCGCGCATCGAGAAAGAACAAATTGTAGACGTTTTTTCTCCAATCCGGCGCGATCCGTATCCACCATCCGGCTACACCGGTGCGCGTCTTTACGCGGAGTTGTCGCAACTGATTCGCTCGCGCCAGTCGGTCATTGTCTTCACAAATGTCCGCTCGGCCGCGGAACAAATCGGACTGCGATTGCGCGAGCACCTTCCGGAACTGGCCGATGCGATCGAGATTCATCATGCTTCACTTGATCGCAGCGTTCGGCTCGCGGTTGAAGATCGCTTGAAGAATGGCGAACTGCGGGCCGTCGTTTGCTCGACCAGTCTCGAGCTTGGAATTGATATTGGCGCAGTCGATCTGGTCGTGATGGTGGCGACGCCGAAAGGCGTCTCGCGTGCCATTCAGCGTATCGGCCGGTCAGGACATTCGCTAAACAAGAGCAGCCACGGCATTCTCGTCGCCACCAACGTCAACGACCTCGTGGAAGCGACGGTCACCGCAAAGCTTGTACGCGAGCGCGCCCTCGATCCGATCAAAATTCTGGAAAAGCCTTTTGATGTTGTCGCCCAACATATTGTCGGAATTGTCGCACTGGCGCCGGCGTCGGCCGACTCCATCTATCACCTCATCAAGCGGGCGCGACCATTTCACGACCTCACCCACGAGGAGTTCGATCGGGTGTTGCATTATCTGGAGGGCGGGGGCGAAGCCCTGGCGCAACAATATCGTGGCGTCTTTGGGAAAATCTCCGTCGGCGATGATGGAATTGTTGCTCTGGCAAACAAACGGGTGGCGCGCGAATTCCTGATAAATATCGGGACGATCGTTTCCGAAGGATTTGTCGACGTCATGTTGAAGCGGCGCCGGCTTGGCTCGGTTGAAGAAGGTTTCATCAAAGGCCTGCAAATCGGCGATCTCTTCGTGCTCGGCGGGCGGGTCCTGCGACTGATCGATACCGGGGTGCAGGAGGCGTTTGTTGAACGGGCCGACGGTCAACTGCCGACTATTCCGCGCTGGAACGCGGCCAAAATGCCTCTCACCTCGGGAGTAGCCCGGGCCGTGCGAGAACTGCGCGCCGATTTGGCTGACCACTTGCGTCAGGAAACAAACGACGCGGTCAGTGTGGATTGGCTGGTCGAGCATTACCAAATCTCGTTAGCGAATGCGCAGGCTATGGTGGAACAATTTCGCACACAACTCGCTATCTCCGACGTGCCGACCGGCGCCTCGATGCTGATTGAACTCTATCGTGACGAAGATTTCTCCCATTATTTCTTTCACGCTCTGATTGGCCGCAGCGCCAACGACGCGCTTTCCCGCATCGTCGCCTGGCGGATGAAGAATCGAAGTGGCGGTAACGCACTCGTCACGCTCGACGACTCCGGATTCCTGCTCACGCTTCGCCCGTTCCAGGAATTAACGTTGGAAGATTGGCGGGTCTGTTTCGAGCGCGAAGGCGCGGAAGAAGATCTGCGCCTGGCTTTGCGCGGATCCGAATTGGTAAAGTGGCAATTCCGCGGCGTCGCTCAAACCGGACTGATGGTGCCGCGCAATTACCCGGGTCAAAAGCGCGCCCGCAGACAAATGCATTGGAGCACGGAAACGATTTTTCGTGTGCTCGAGGCGCACGAGCCTAATCATCCACTGCTGGAGGAAGCATACCGCCAGGCCAGTCAGATTTTTCTCGATGCCGAAGAAGCCAATGCTTTTCTCGACCGCGTGCAACACTTCGACTGGCAACTGCGCGAGCTGCCGGCGGTCTCGCCATTTTCCTTCCCGATTTACGCCAGCAAAATCAAAGAAACCATGATGCTGGAGGATCCGGCGGTGGCGGTCGAACGAATTTACCGTGAGCTCTACGCCCGCGTCCGTCAAGTTGCCTTGCCTAACGAGAATTGGACCGAGCTGGCGACGCAATGACCACATTTAAAGACCATTTCTCGGGACACGCCGCTGATTACGCAAAGTTTCGGCCGAATTATCCCCCCAAACTATTCGACCATCTCGCTTCAATTTCACCAGAGCGCGAACTGGCGTGGGATTGCGCGACTGGGAGCGGGCAGGCGGCAGTCGGGCTGGCTGAGCATTTCGCCAAGGTAATCGCGACGGATGCGAGCGCGCAGCAAATCGAAAGCGCGCAACGTCACCCGGGCATCAGCTACCGGGTCGCTCCGTCGGAAGCGAGTGGAATCGAACCAGGTTCAGTAGACTTGATCCTGGTCGCGCAGGCGTTGCATTGGTTCGATATGGATCGGTTTTTCACGGAGGCAAAACGGGTGTCAAAGGAAAGCGGGATTCTGGCGGTCTCGACTTACACACACGTAAGCGTCAATCCTGAAATCGACGAAATTCTTTCGAAGTTTTACCGCGAAACAACCGGTCCCTATTGGCCGCCAGAGCGCGATCTGGTTGAAACTAATTTTGAGAGCATCCGCTTTCCATTTCCTGAACTGCCATCGCATCAGTTTGCGATGCGACAGCAATGGAATCTCGCGCAGCTGACGGGGTATCTTCGGACGTGGTCAGCTACGAAAAAGTTTATCGCGGTCCGCGGGTTTGACCCAGTCGATTCGCTCATGCAGGAGTTAGGGAGTGTTTGGCGCGATCGGGAGCATGCACGCCAGGTAACCTGGCCGCTGAAACTGCGAACATTTCGAGTCCAATCAGGAGCATGAGCAGGAATAACGATGCATACAGAAAAGAAAGAGGCGGGCCTTTCGACCCGCCCCTCCCCTGTCTTTGAGCAGCTTCTCCTTAGCTATTGCTCTGTGACACAACCCAACTCAGTTGCTCTTGGTCTGAGAGACAACTTCGTTCAACTTGAAGATCGGTAGGAACATCGCGATCACGATTCCGCCGACGATTACGCCGAGGAAAACGATCAAGAGTGGTTCAATCAGCGAAGTCAGTGCGTCCAGCATCGCTTCAATTTCTTCGTCCCAGAAATCGGCCATTTTTTCCAGCATGGTGTCGATCTTACCGGTGGCTTCGCCCGCCGCGACCATGCGCAGGAGCATAGGCGGGAAGATGGTCTTCCGTGAAAGTGCAACCGAAAGAGTGTCGCCCTTCTCCACGTCGGCGCCGACTTCTTTGATGCTGGTTTCGACAACGTGATTGCCGGACGAACCGCCCACGATGTCGAGCACTTCGAGGATCGGAACGCCACTGCGGATCAATTGCGCGAAGGTACGCGCAAAGCGGGACATGCAAATCTTATGAACAAGCGGGCCGAAAACCGGGAGCTTGAGTTTCCAACGATCCCAGAGCTGTTTGCCACGAGTCGAGCGCAAAAAAGTGCGAGCGCCGAAAATCGCGCCCCCAATACCGAGGATGAGGAAGTACCATTGCCCGCGAACAAACTCGCTGACATCGATAAGAAATTGTGTCGGCGCCGGAAGCTTGGCCCCGAAGTCGGCGAAAATTTCCCCGAAGACCGGGACAACTCGCACGATCAGGAATGTGGTAATGGCGAAGGCAATGCAGAGGACGATGACCGGATAGGTCATCGCCGATTTGACTTTCTTGCGCAGTCGGGCACTGGCTTCAAGGAAGCCGGCGAGACGGTCAAGAATTTCGGCCAGCAAACCACCATGTTCACCCGCTTTCACCATGCTGATGAAAAGGCGATTGAAGACACGCGGATGCTTGGCTAACGATTCATTGAAAGTTTCGCCACCTTGGACTCGTGCGGTAACGTCGCTGATGACGGCCCGCAGCGCGCGCTGCCGTTTCGGATCAGCCTGTTCGTACAAGGCGGTCAGAGCTTGCACCAGGGAAATACCGGCTTCGATCATGGTCGAGAGCTGCCGGGTGAAGAGAACAAGATCGGTCTCTTTCACGGTAGTAGACTTCCGGCGCGACTGGCTGGCAGTCGCTTTTCGCTGCAGAGACAGCACCATCAGACCGCGACTCATCAAACTGGTCACGGCGTTGTCTTCGTTGAGAGCTTCCTGGACACCGGAAACGATGCGTCCAGCAGCGTCACGTGCTTGGTAGGAGAATGTGATCATAAGATAGGTGGTTATAGAAATCGTAGCAGCTACAGTGCCAGTGAGCCCCTCGCTTGCTCTCTTAGACTCTGTTCGGTCTGCTCAGTCATAAATATAAGTTGTTAATTACAAGGTATTTACATGATGGAATTTTGCCGTATCTCCACTGCCCTTGCCGTCTGGTATACTTACGATCCAACCGTCAAGGCAGATCTCTTTTCCACTGCCTTCGCAGCAAGAAACGAGCTTACCGTTGTCGACCCCATCGCTTTGCCCGCCCCACACCGCACCGAACTCGATTCGCTCGGACGCGTCGCCACCATCGTTGTCACGAATGCGAACCATTTGCGCGACACCCTGAATTTCGCACGGAACGACTCCCCCTCCATTTTTGCCCCGTCTGAGTTAAACGCAGAATTAACCCACCATCACGCGTTGTCCGATGGTCTTCAGGTCGGACCGTTCCGAGCCATCAAAATCGATGGCGCCGCGGAAGGCGAGTTCGCGCTTTATCATCCGGATGATGGCGGCACACTGATCGTTGGCGATGCGCTCATCAATTTTGAACCTCATGGCTTCGACCTTTTGCCTCAAAAATATTGCACCAACCACAAACGAATGATCCGCTCGTTGCGTCGCCTTCTCGATTTCGATTTCAATCGCCTTTTTTTTGCGCATGGAAATCCCATCGTGACTCGGGCACGCGAGCGGCTCGCGTCGTTACTTCCTTCATGAACGAGCAGGAAGTGCTGCACAATTTCGCAGTCGCTCAAAATCGCGGCAGCGCGTTCGCACGCTTCCTTCGGCTAATCCGGTTTTCCCACACGATTTTTGCGCTGCCTTTCGCTCTTGCTGCGCTGGTTGTGGCGGCGAATGGACGACCCAGCCTCAGGATCTTGCTGTTGGTGTTGGCATGCATGGTCACCGCCCGAACCGCAGCGATGCTCTTCAACCGTTTGGTCGATTGGGAAATCGATCAGCGCAATCCGAGGACCGCGACCCGGCATCTTCTCGCGACCAGGCACGTCGTGTTCACTTCGCTTGTCGTTAACAGCGCGTTGTTTGTTTTCTTTGCTGCAAACATCAATCGCCTCACTTTCGTGCTCTCGCCGGTCGCGCTCGGTATCATTTTTTTCTACTCGCTCACCAAACATTTCACTAACGCGACACATTTCTTTCTCGGCTTCGCGCTTGGTATTGCGCCGGTCGCCGCCTGGATTGCGCAAACCGGTCGCGTACAATTACCGCCGCTGATTCTTGCCTTCGGCGTCGTCTGCTGGGTCAGCGGGTTTGATTTGATTTACGCGACGCAAGATTACGATTTCGATCGCCAAGAGGGTTTGCATTCGCTCGTCGTTCGGCTCGGTCTGGCCGCCACCCTCCGGGTCGCGCAGTTTCTCCATCTTTTAATGCTGATAGCACTGATTGGTTTCGGAATAGTCGCGAAGCTCGGTACAGTTTACTTCGCTTTGATGGTTCCAATCGCAGCGACGCTCATCTACGAGCACCGCAGCGCTCGCGCGCTCGACGATGTTACTTCGATCAATCGCGCCTTCTTCAATTCGAATGCGTTTGTGAGTGCGGTCTTTCTCGCTGCGGTGTGCGCAGACCGCATGCTGTAGCCGCAATCCCCGGCCGCGGGTTTCTGCTATTGCAATCGCTCCGCCACGGCCGACGAGCGCGGCTACAAATTGCTCACATCGCGTTTAGCATCGCCACGCGCGGCTCGTGTCGTCCGCCTTCGAAGTCTGTCGTCAACCACGTCCGCACAATCTCCAGCGCGAGACTTTCTTCGATCAATCGTTCGCCGAGCGAGAGCACGTTGGCGTCGTTGTGTCGACGCGAGAGTCGCGCGCTTTCCAAACTCCAGCAGAGTGCGCAACGCACGCCATGCACCTTGTTCGCCACCATCGCTTCGCCGTTCCCCGAGCCGCCGAAAACGATTCCACGGTCGCACTCGCCTCGCGCAACCGCTTCTGCTGCTGGCCGGATAAACAGCGGGTAATCGACCGCCGGCTCAGCGGCAAACGTCCCGACATCTTTCACCTCATGTCCCAGTTCGCCGAGCAAGGCTTTCACCTTCTCCTTCAGTTTGAAGCCGGCGTGATCGGATCCGAGCGAAATTTTCATTGCCCTGTTTAAGCGGATTTCTCGCTGCCGTGCAACCGCGCGAGCTGTTCCCAGATTTCTCGTTCGCGTTCAGTTAATTTTTTCGGGAGCGCAATTTGCACTACGACATACAAATCACCGCGCTGACCTGAAACGCCCGGTAGGCCGCGCTCGCGCAAACGAAAACGCTGTCCGCCTTGCGTGCCTGACGGCAATTTCAAACGCGCGTTCCCTTCCAAGGTCGGCACAATCAGTTGATCGCCCAGCACCGCTTGCCACGGCGCAATCTTCACTTCGTGCACGAGATCGCTGCCTTCGACTGAAAAATCGGGATGCCGCGCCAGACGCACGCGCAAAAACAAGTCCCCGCTTTTCCCGCCGCGCTCGCTCGCTTCGCCCTGGCCCGCCAAACGAATGCGTTGTCCTTCACGCACACCGCGCGGAATTCTTACCTGATACGTTTCAGTTTTCGTCGAACCGGCGCGTCGCAACGAAACCTGTCGCGTCGAACCATGCAATGCTTCCTCCAGCGTCACCATGATGTCGGCTTCGACATCGCTTCCGCGTTCCGCCATCGTCTCCCGTTGACCAAATCCGCCGAAGGCCGAGCGCCCGCGACCGCCACCGAAAAAGGCTTCAAAGAAATCGCTGAAACCGGTGCCACCAAATTCAAACTCGACGCCGCCATTTTCTCCGGAACCCCGGTGGAATCCGCCGCCCGGTTGACCTGCGCCCCATTGCGGCGGTGGCTGAAATCCGCCGGGCTGATTCCAATTCTCGCCCAACTGGTCGTATTTCCGGCGTTTCTCCGGATCGCTTAGAACTTCATAAGCTTCATTGATCTGCTTAAATTTTTCCTCCGCTGTCTTTTTATCTTTAGCGACATCCGGATGGTATTTGCGCGCGAGTTTACGAAAGGCAGATCGAATCTCGTCTTCGTTCGCGGTCTTCGACACGCCGAGAGTTTCGTAATAATCCCGAAATTGCACTGCCATTGCGTTTGAATGTCATTGCGGCGTCCGCGTTCGCAACTCTTGTTGGGTAGATAGTACAGTCGACGCCAATTGATGCGGCGCGCGCCCCCTGGTGTCATCCCGAGCGCAGGCGAGGGACCCCGCCTATGCTCGCGTGATCACACAAGCCAGATTGCGTATTCCCTTCGCACTTGTGAGATCCTTCATCGTCTTCGCGATTCAGGATGACACGCCATGAGGACACGGGGTTTTATTGGGACCAACACAATCGTACGACTGACTAACACAGTGACTTCCAAGTCGCCCCAATGCATCGGCGACTTGGAAGGTCCGAGCCGGACGCGCATTGCCGCTCCCAGTCAAGGACGACTCCGCTCGACACGACCGGATCGCTGACCAAGATTGAATCGTGCCCGAGGTGGGAAAATTTCTCGTCATCATCGGTATCGCAATTGTTGTTCTCGGATTCATTCTCTGGAGCGGCATCGGCGCGGGATTTCTGGGCAAACTTCCCGGCGACATTCGGATCGAACGCGGAAATTCGGTTTTCTATTTCCCAATCGTCACCTGCATCGTTATCAGCATCGTGCTGAGTTTGATCTTCTCTTTTTTTCGCAGGTAGGGGCGATTGACCTCAGTCGCCCGTGCTGCATTCTCCTCGAGACAGTGGACTCTCGCCGGAAGAGGTTATTGGAAAATCACGTCGCGCGGCTCCTCCGTTGCCGGCGTTGTCCGCGAGTGATTCCCCCACCCGTTTCCGGCGGCGCAGTTGGCAGCGATGTCATGATCATCGGACAGGCTCCTGGCGTCCGCGAACCGACGTTGAAGCGCCCGTTTGCCCACACCGCTGGCAAAACACTGTTTCGTTGGTTCAAAGAATTTTGCGGCTTGGATGAAGCGACCATGCGCGCGCGCATTTATTTTGCTGCCGTCATTCGCTGTTTCCCCGGCAAAGCACCTGGCGGAAGCGACCGCATGCCTGCAACGGATGAAATTCGGAATTGCTCCGGTTGGATGAAGTCCGAATTCGAAATTCTACGACCGCGTCTTGTCATTCCCGTCGGCCGACTCGCAATCATGCAATTTATCGATTGCGAAAAACTCGATGCGGTCATTGGTCGTTCATTTCTCGTTAGCCGTGGAGATGTGCATTTTGATTTGATTCCATTGCCGCATCCGAGCGGCGTATCACCCTGGCACAAAATTCCGCCGGGCCGCGAGCTGCTGATTCGGGCGATGAAGAAGATCGCGCGACATCCCGCGATGGGAGCGCTACGATAGGATCACGTTGTGCTCGCTCCATTCCTGTCATCCCGAGCGCCAGTCGAGGGATCCCGCGGCATTACCATTCGATCTCAATAGCCGTCATTCCGAGCTGCGCAGAAAACGCCAGTCCGGCTCAGACCGAGGAACCTCTCGATGTCCGGAAGTATCTTCGAACCTTGTGAGGTCCCTCGCTCTGCTCGGGATGACGGCGATTTGAAAAAAATCACCCAAATTTAATGCGCACGCCTTGACAAAGCTTTGACCTGGTAAAGCCAACATTTCTAAAAAATTCGCCCTTTCCTGAGTTCCCGATCCGCCTTTCTTGCAATCATGTCGCACAAATACGCGTCACCGTCTGGGGCGAAAACGTGCACGAGCGCGAGAACCCAATCGTCGCCGAGATTTATCCCGATGGAATGCATCGGACGATCGCGGACGCCATTTCGGAAGACGGCGACTGTGAAGTGCGGACGGCAACGCTGCACGATCCGGAACACGGATTAACCGATGATGTTCTCGAAAACACCGATGTCCTTGTCTGGTGGGGACACGCTGCCCATGGCAAAGTCGCTGACGAAGTAGTCGAGCGCGTTCTGGCGCGAGTTTGGCAGGGAATGGGATTCATCGCGTTGCACTCATCGCATTATTCGAAACCGTTCATGCGCTTGATGGGCACAAGCTGCTCAATCATCTGGCGCGAAGCCGGCGAAAAGGAGCGACTCTGGGTCTGCAACCCGGCCCATCCGATCGCGCGTGGGATTGATCGTTATTTCGAAATCGAGAACGTGGAAATGTATGGCGAACCGTTTGCGGTGCCGACACCAGAGGAGATTGTTTTCATTTCCTGGTTTGAAGGGGGGGAAGTTTTCCGCTCCGGTTGCACTTGGAAACGCGGCAATGGCAAAATCTTTTACTTCCGCCCGGGCCACGAAGCCTATCCGATCTATTATAATAAGAGTGTCCGGCTCGTTCTGCGAAATGCGGTGCGCTGGGCCATGGGTGACGGCATGAAATGGATCGATAGCTGCCCACGTATCGATGTCGAGGACGCGCCGGAAAAGATCACCATGAAAGGGCCGTCCATTCACAAGAAAGGCGAAGCCGGCCTTCGCTAGTTCGTCGGAGTATTTATGGAAGAAAACAAAATACCAACACGCGCTGATATCCCGGACTCCGACAAGTGGGACCTGACCCATTTGTTCGTCGACGTGAGCAAGTGGAATGAGGACGTGGAGTGGATCAGGCGAACCTTTCCAAAAATTTCTGAGTGGAAGGGCCGTGTCGGAGAATCGGCAAAAACTCTGGCGGAAGTGCTCGAGTTTGAAAAGCAGCTCGATTTGAAAATCGAGCGCGTTTATCACTTCGCTTCGCTGCAACTGGCGGAAGACAGCGCGAATAACGATTATCTCGCGCGTTTTGGACAGTTGCAGAATCTAATGACGAAACTGGCGGAAGCTTCCGCTTTTGTCGTGCCGGAAATTCAGGCGATTGACGATGGACACTGGCAACAATTCATCGCCGATCCAGCTTTGAAGGATTGGAAGATTGCGCTCCATAAAATTCGCCGGATGCGGCCGCATATCCTGAGCGAGCGTGAGGAACGCCTCCTCGCCCTCGGCGCCGCTGCGCTCGATGGTTATGACGACGGCTTCTCGCAGTTGACCAATGTGGACATGAAATTCGGGGCGCTCGTTGACGTCGATGGCCGGGAGAAACCGCTCACCCAAAGCACCTACAGTTCGTTCCTGCTGAAACGCGATCGCGGCCTGAGAGAGCGCGCTTTCAAGCAATTCTACGACGAATTCCAGGATCATCGGTTTACTCTTGCATCCGCTCTCTCCTACTCGGTGAAAGCAGACGTCTTTCGCGCGCGCGCCCGAAACTTTTCCAGCGCGCTGGGAGCATCATTATTCAAAGATGATGTCCCGGTGGCAGTTTACGATGGCCTGATTAAGGCCGTGCGCGAAGGCATTCCGGCGCTCCTGCGTTATTTTCAGCTGAGGCGGCGGGTTCTCGGCCTCGACGAGCTTCATTCCTACGACACCTACGTCCCGTTAGTTCAAGAAATCGAAACCCACATCACTTTCGACGAAGCAATCGACAAGGTCATCGCGTCGCTTGCGCCGCTCGGCCATGAATACTCGCATGCGCTGGCCGATGGCTTGCGCGGCCGCTGGTGCGATCGTTACGAGACAAAGGGAAAACGCAGTGGCGCCTTCTCCTCCAGCAGCTACCACGCGCCGCCGTATATCCTGATGAATTACAAGGAGGATGTGTTCGCCGACGTTTATACCCTGGCACACGAGGCCGGCCACTCCATGCACTCCTGGTTCGCCGTCAGATCGCAGCTCTTTCAGGATTACGATTACCCGATCTTTCTGGCCGAAGTTGCGAGCACCTTTAACGAAGAACTCCTCACTCATTTCCTGTTGGAACAAACGAGCGATCCGAAAATGCGCGCCTACATCATTAACCGACAGATCGATGACATTCGCGGGACGCTTTATCGCCAAACCATGTTCGCCGAGTTCGAGAAAGTGATTCATGCCATCGAAGAAGCCGGCGGCGCCCTGACCCTCGACGTTTTCAAGAGCGAGTATCGCAAATTACTCGATGCCTATTTTGGCGATGCCGTTGTTATCGACGCCACGCTGGAGCTCGAATGTTTCCGAATTCCGCATTTTTACAGCGCCTTTTACGTTTACAAATACGCCACCGGACTTTCTGCTGCCGTGGCTCTCTCCCAGCGCGTCCTCGACAACGAATCGGACGCAGTTGAAAATTATCTTGGCTTTCTTAAATCGGGCGGATCGAAGTTTCCGCTCGAAACATTGCACAATGCCGGGGTCGATATGACCACAGCTGAGCCGATCCAGCGCACGATCGCACTTTTTGAGAAGCGACTGCGCGAATTGGAAGCGCTGCTGTAGCGAGAGCCGCAGGGTTGTAGCGTCCGCCGTCCTCAGCGGATTCCGAAAACGTTATGCGCTGGCAATAGCGCACACTGCATCGCCCGGTCCCGCAGGTGCGGGAATCCACCTCGGCCAACGCCCGCTTCGTTAGCTCTCTATATATAGGCGAGCGCCGCACTCCCTGCCTTTCATTTGTCAAGCGGACGTGGCGGCTACGGCAATTACGGCTTTTTGGCAAGCGGGATGCTTATGCTCAATAGCGTGGACTTAGACTTCCAACGACAGTTCCGCGCAGCTTGTGGTTATGCCGAACTCGGCATGACGACGGAATCAATCGCGGAATTGAATACGATCGATGACGAATACCAGCATCGCCCGGAAGTCCTCCAATTGCGTCTGCACCATCTGATGCGGAAAAAGCAGTGGACGCGTGCCCTGACCATTAGCCGCCGGCTTTGCCGCGCCGCACCCCAAGCCAGCGCCGGATATTTGCATGCTGGTTTTTGTTTGCACCAGATCGGCAGAACTAAGGAAGCCAAGGAAATGTTGCTGCGTGGACCGACGGCGCTGCTGAAGGAACCGATTTACTATTACAACATGGGTTGCTACGAAGTTTTGCTTGGCAACCTGAAAGATGCCCGAGTGCATTTGCAGATCAGCTTCAAAATGGATTCTTCGTTTCGCGATCTTGCGAAGCGCGATCCAGATTTGAAACCCCTCCACGAGACCTTGTAGCCCCGCCGTTGCGGGGTGACGCCGGCCGCGATCAGCGATCGCGGCTACAGGAAAGAATTGGACGACGCCAAGGTCGTCCCTCCAGATTGAACGGATGCGCTTGAACTCCGATCAATTACGTGAACGCATCGAGCCACTCTTTCTTGAGAATTTTTCGCAATTCAGCGAGTTAGGCGCAGCCCTCTCCATCTGGCAAAACGGCGAACCGATGCTCGATCTGCACGGGGGATTTCGCGACCGAAAACGCGAGCAACCCTGGAACGACGACACGATCGTCCTGGTCTGGTCGGCCACCAAAGGAATCGGCAGCGCATGTTTGCTCCACGCGCTTCAAGAAAACAGAATCAAAATTGAACGGCGCGTTTCGGAATTCTGGCCGGAGTTTGGACAGAACGGGAAGATGGATATCACCCTCGCACAATTGCTTTCGCATTCTGCCGGCATCTGCGCGCTCGATCAAAATGCCGAAGTTACTGATTATCCCGCCGTAATTCGGGCGCTGGAAAAGCAGGCGCCGCTCTGGCCACCCGGCAGCGCGCACGGGTATCACGCGCGGACCTTCGGATTCCTGATCGACGAGCTCACCCGCAGAATTGGTGGAATTTCAATTTCCAAGTATTGGCGAACAATTTTCGCTGAGCCGCTTTCGCTCGATTTCTGGATCGGTCTGCCTGAAGAACTGAATTTCAAATGCGCCACCATTCTTCCGGCGAAGGCTGGACGCCTATCGGAGCCAGATAATACGCCTGCCGGCTCGTCCGGGGCGGACTTCTATCGTGACCTGGTTAAGCCCGGTACTCTGCAACGAAAAACATTTACATCGCCTTATGGACTAAATGCCGTGAGCGACATGAACAAACCGGCGAATCGGGCACGCGATTTTGTTTCGTTTGGCGGAATCGGCAGCGCGTCGGCTCTGGCAAAATTTTATGCAATGCTCGCGAATGGGGGCGAAATCGGCGGCCGCAGATTCTTTGGCGACGATAGCATCAAACTAATGACGACAACGATCAGCGATGGACTCGATCGCGTTTTTGAAATCCCGACCGCGTTTTCCGCAGGTTTCATGAAAGATTCGGCCAGCGTGCGTCGCAAAATTTTCGGCCCATCCTCGAATGCCTTCGGGCACCCGGGCGCAGGCGGAAGCCATGCCTTCGCCGACCCGGAAAACAAAATCAGTTTCGCCTACGTGATGAACCAAATGGAGCAGTCCGTTTTGCCGAACGAGAAATCGCTGCGGCTGGTGGATGCGATGTATGCCGAATAGCCCGTCATCCCGGTTTAGCGTGCCACGAATCGAGGGATCCCGGAAGGAAGATAACCTTAAAGCTTTTGCGTCGACGGGATCCCTCGACTAGCGCTCGGGATGACGGTGATTATCGACCCATCACCGTCACCACAACTTTCCGGCGGTGCGAGGCGCGCCGATGCTCGAAAAGGAAGATACCCTGCCACGTGCCTAGCTGCATTCGTCCATCCACAATCGGAATGGTCTCGCTTGTCCGGGTTAGGACCATGCGGATGTGCGATGGCATGTCATCGGCGCCTTCCGCGTCGTGTTCGAAATAATCAGCATTCTCCGGGACCAACCGATCGAAGAATTCCTCGAGATCACGCCGTGCCGTCGGATCCGCATTCTCCATCACGATCAGGCTGCAACTGGTGTGCTGCGCAAAAACCGTCACCGTTCCGTTTTCAATCTTACTCTCGCGCACCATGGCTTCGATTTTATCGGTGATCTCGTAAGTGCCCTTGCCCGTTGTTGAAACGGCGAAGTTTTTGTTTAAAACCCGCATGCGCCGATTATCAACGTCATCCCGAGCGCAGTCGAGGGATCCCGAAAAGTTACCTTAAAGCCTTCGCAACGGGATCCCTCGGTCCGAGCCGGACTGGCATGTTCGCTCGGGATGACAGAAGTTGTGGCATGCAGGCCGATCTCGACCGTGTGCTATTCGATGAAGCCACGATCTTGCGCAGACTCGACGAACTCGCCATGCAGATTTCCGCAGACTATCGCGATCGCGAACTAACCGTGATCGCGATTCTCAACGGCAGTTTGATGTTCATGGCCGATTTGCTGCGGCGCATTCCATTGCCCCTGCGGCTCGATTGCCTGAGCGTGGCCAGTTACCACGGCGGATTACAAACCAGCGGGGAAGTGATTTTTCGGCAAGTCGCGCAGCCTGATGTCGCCGGACGGGACATCTTGCTGCTCGACGATATTCTCGACAGCGGAACCACCATCAACGCCATCCGTGAAAAATTGCAGACTGCCTCTCCGAAAAGTATTCGCGTTTGCGTTTTGCTGCGGAAAATCAAAGAGCGGGCGCGTCCAATTGAAGCAGATTATGTTGGCTTCGATATCGCCGACGAATTTGTCGTCGGTTACGGCCTGGATTATGGCGAAGGCTATCGCAATCTCCCCTGCATCGGCGTTTTGAAGAAGGAATTAATGGCATGATAAAAGTACGGGCGGAATTTTATTCCGTAGTAAAGGAAATCGTCGACGCGTCTGCGTTCGAACTGTCCCTGCCGAAGAATGCGACCGTGAATGATCTTTTTGAACGCTTAAAAAAAAGTTATCCGAAGCTGCGGGATTTTGAAAAGAGCATACTCTTTGGAATCGGCGTCGAATTTGTCGATCGCAGTTATGTGTTAAACGATGGCGACGTGATCGCGATCATGCCGCCGGTGCAAGGCGGTTAACGATTCACCGTCATCCCGAGCAAAAGTCGAGGGATCCCGTTGCGTAAACTTGAAGGTAACTTGCCCGGGATGACTGAAGATTCTGGTCCCGGAAACTACATGACAGAGATTGCGCAATGTCTCAGAATGGGAAGTAATGTGAGCGCACCAGTCGTCCTGACTCAGATCAGAGAATCGGCGAGGTCGGCCTAAGGATTTTTGTTTGGTAGAGAGCATATAATTTGTTTCCGCTGCAGGACGTGGCCGTGTTATTTTGCGGGGTGGCGCAGGCTTGGGCTTGAGCGACTTTTACATGGATGGCGGTGTGCCGGCTGATGATGAGGTGACTTCCCTTACCGCACGTGGTGAGGGACCTGGCGGGCCAGACTGGCCGGTCGCATTTACGACGACGCACTGGAGCGTGGTGTTGACCGCGCAGGATGAGTCGCCCGCCGCACACGAGGCGCTCGAAAAGCTTTGCCGCACTTATTGGCGGCCCATTTATAGCTTCGTCAGGCGACAAGGCATTGGTCCAGACGGAGGCAGAGGATATTACCCAGGGTTTTTTCGCGTCGTTATTGGAGCACAGAAATCTGAACGCTGTCCGCAAGGAACAGGGGCGACTTCGTTCTTACCTGCTTGGAGCGCTGAAATATTTTCTGGCCAACGAACGGCGTCGTGGAATGGCGATTAAGCGAGGAAAAGGGCAGCGGCTCATCCCGCTGGAAGAACTGCGGGCTGACGAGCGGGTCGAGATGGAACCAGCGGACCCGGTGACTGCCGAGCTGATTTATGAACGCCGCTGGGCCTCGACGGTGCTGGAACGCGTGCTCAACCTGTTAAAAGATGAATATCGGAGGGCAGGCAACGCTGCCTTGTTTGATTCGCTAAAGGAATTGCTGCCGGGCGAAGCAGACGCACCCTCTCAGAAGGACATTGCTGCGCAATTGGGCATGACTGAAAATGCGGTTCGGCAGGCGTTCTACCGATTTCGGCAGCATTACCAATCGTTATTGCGAGAGGAAATTGCTCAGACAGTTGCAACGCCCGGCGATATCGAAGACGAGTTGCGCCATCTCATCGCGGTGGTTCGAGCGTAAAGACACGAATTACTGCAAGGCTCCACACGAATTACACAAATTATCATCGAGAGCATAGACACTAATTACACGAATTATCACGAAGGTTCTGAGGCTATGAGTGCAATCAATTGGCGGGAATTCGCGGAATTCGTGTCTAGCGCTGTGAATTCGAAATGCGCGTCTCAGTCATCAGAGTCGTGGCAACTCCTGTAATTTGTGTCTGAACTGATCTACAAGGAAGAAACTTTTCAACTCGTCGGTCTTTGCATGGAGATTCATCGCGAGTTGGGAAAGGGCCACGACGAAGTGATCTATAAGGACGCTCTCGTTGTTGAATTAACTCGTGCTGGGATTCCCTTTTCGCGCGAGAAAAATTACGAAATCACCTACAAAGGAGTTATCCTGCCTCACTATTATTATGCTGATTTTGTTGTGTGGGAGAAGATTCTCCTTGAAGCCAAAGCTGTCGAAAAGTTGACCGACTCGCACATCAAACAAGTGTTGAACTATCTGGCTGCCTCGAAACTCCGCGTCGGGTTGTTGGTCAATTTCGGCGGTGATTCCTTGGAGTGGAAACGAGTCATTTTATAGACACAAATGAGGGGAACGGACACGAATTACGCGAATTGTCACAAGGGCTTCGAAGGCTTGGGGCAATTTGTGCAAATTGCGAGAATTCGTGTCTCGATCGGTCCGAATTCACGCACGTCACGTCTGAGTTCGTGTAAATTCGTGAAATTCGTGTCTGCGTAACGTATGGCGAAAATTTACCAAGTAGAAGATGGGAGAGTGCGCAGAGGACGCTCCGGTAATGATTCGAGTAATCAGAATTTGCAGCAATTGCGGCGCGAAAATCTTTTCTGACGCACCGGAAGGACTTTGTACCGGCTGCGTGCTCGAAAGTGCGCTCGGCATGTCCTCGGAGGCTCTAGCCGGGGTCGCTGACGCCGCTAATGAGAAGCTTGCAGCTGGCCATGTCGCACCGGCGTCGAAGAAAGCGGCGCAGGTGGCCGAGTTGCTGGGAGAGTTGGGCGATTACGAATTACTGGAAGAGGTTGGTCGCGGCGGTCAGGGCGTGGTATTTCGCGCCCGGCAAAAGAGCCTCAATCGCACAGTCGCATTAAAAGTAATTAGCCTGGGTCAGTGGGCCAGCAAAGCGCACTTAAAGCGCTTTCGCCTTGAAGCAGAAGCCGCAGCCAAGTTAGAGCATCCCGGTATCGTTCCAATTCACGAGGTCGGTGAGCGGGACGGCTCATGCTACTTCAGCATGAAGTTCGTCGAAGGCGGACAGCTCGACGAAGTAGTCAGGCGCGCGCCAATGTCGATCCGGCAGGCAGCGGAATTAATCGCGAAGGTGGCGCGCACCGTGCACTACGCGCATCAACACGGCATCCTGCATCGCGACATCAAGCCGGGAAACATTCTGCTCGATGCAAAAGGCGAACCGCATCTCACCGATTTCGGACTGGCCCGGCTGGTGGAAACGGAGAGCACGATGACGCGCACGCTGGAAGTTTTGGGCACGCCAAGTTACATGGCGCCAGAGCAAGCAATGGGAAACAACTCGGCCGTCAGCAGCGCCACAGATGTCTACGGACTCGGCGCCGTGTTTTACCAATTGCTGACAGGTCAACCGCCCTTTGCCGGTGGAGCAACCTACGAGACGATCAAGCTACTCTTGGATACTGAGCCGAAGCAACCGCGGCTTTTAAATCCGAAAATAGATCGCGATCTCAGCACAATCTGCCTCAAATGTCTCGAGAAAGATCCAAAGCGCCGTTACTCTTCCGCTCTTGCGCTGGCCGAAGATCTTGAACGTTGGCTAAAGCACGAACCGATTCAGGCGCGGCATACCGGAGTTTTCGCGCGAGGCAGAAAATGGGTGCAGCGCAATCCAACCAGCGCACTACTTGTGGCATGCTCTGGTCGCTTTGGCAGCAGCCGCTGGCTGGATCGTTTGGAAAAGTGAATTTATCCGGCAACCGGTAACAACTGGAATCGCCGTTCTGCCGTTTGAAAACCTGGGCGACGAGAAAGAACACGCGGCGTTCGCCGATGGCGTGCAGGACGACATCTTGACCAAGCTGGCGAAGATCGCCGATCTCAAAGTCATCAGCCGGACCAGCGTGATGGATTATCGCGGCAAACGAAATGTGCGCCAGATCGGCGATGCGCTTCGCGTGTCTCACGTGCTGGAGGGAAGCGCACGCAGGAGCGGTGATCGGATTCACTTGAATGCGCAGTTGATCGACACGCGCACGGACACGCACGTCTGGGCTGAGGAATACGACCGCGATTTGAATGATTTGTTCGCAGTCCAGAGTGAGATCGCGCAAAAAGTTGCCCAGCACCTTCACGCCAAGCTGTCAGCCAGTGAGAAGGCGTCTGTTGAAGAAAGACCAACTCAGGACCTGGTCGCTTATGATTTTTACGTCCGTGCTGTCTCCATGATTTACAACGCCCAAGTGCCCTTGCGGTAGAGACGCTTCAGATGAGATCTTTCTGAGGCTGTGGAGCTGCTTAATAAGGCAGTTGCTCGTGATCCTAACTTCTTTCTCGCCTATTGCCAGCTAGCCTTTGCGCACGATTTGATTGGAAGACACACCCGCGCGCCTGGCCCTGGCAAAGTCGGCCATAGATTCTGCATTTCGGTTGAGGCCGGATTCGGGGGAAGCGCACCTGGCGCTGGCATGTCACCTTTTTCTGGGCTATTCGGATTATGACCGCGCGCGCGCCGAACTTGCTCTTGCTCAACAGAGTTTACCCAATAACCCGCAAGTTTACGAGTTAGCTGGATCGATGGACCGCAGTCAGCGTCGCTGGGCTGACGCCACACACAATCTCGAGCGCGCATGTGAGCTCGATCCTCGAAACCTCCCTTACCTGATTAACCTCGGATCGACCTACTTGTGGTTGCACGACTATGACCAACACGCCAGAATTATGGATCGCATCGTTGCGCTTCAATCCAGAGCGCAGGTCAGGGCGGATTTTTCGCGCTTCCGTCGAAGTATACCGGCGAGCGGACACAGGGCCTTGGCGTGCTGCAATTGAAAAGATCCTGACCAATGAACCTGGGTCAGAGAAAGATCCATTTGTGGCGGGCCAGCGCTACACTCTTGCTTTGTACGATCGCGACTGGGACGCCGCCGGCCGCGCTGCGGCGGTGCTTTCCCAGAAGAATTCGCTCGCGTGGGGCTTTCCTCAACTTGGCCGCGACTTTTGGGTGGGTGTAGTCGCTCGTTTGAAAGGAGACGAAACTTCTGCACGCGCTGCTTTTATGAGGGCACGCGCACAACAGGAGGAAGAGATCCGCGTTCACCCTGATGATGTGGACTCTACTTTCTGAGCTCGGGCTGATCGATGCAGGCTTGGGAAGAAAAGAAGAGGCACTGAACGAAGGCCGCCGCGCGATGGAACTGGCGCCCAGCGTCAAAGACGAAGTCACTGAGCCATACGTAAAGATTGTGCTTTGCCATCATCTGTGCCTGGACAGGCGAACGCGAATTGGCGCTTGGGCAACTTGAAGCCCTCACCAAAACTCCGGGCTGCCTACACTTATGGCAACTTGCGCTTGAGTCCGATGTGGGATCCGTTGCGCGGCGATCCGCGCTTCGAAAAAATCGTTGCCTCGCTTGCCCCAAAGAAGTGTCGGTTTGTCAACCAAGCCGTAGCTTTAGCGAAGGCGGGTCGCCTCTTGCACCAAAGGAAGCGGCACGCTCCAAATAGGATCCAAGCGGAGTCGCAAAGGCACGACCCACGCGGAAGAAGCTGACGCAGATTATCCAATAATGTAAGGCGCAGAGGAAGGGTCGTATAAGGCGGAATGCTACAAATTAGCTTGCTACCGCTCTACAAGCGGCGGCATCGTTGGCCAACGGCTATCAGCTGATGCGCAGAAATCCGATTCAGCGACTCGAGCCACTGCACTTCATCTCTGCTTCTGTTGGCGGATTGTTTGCTTTACTTGCCTGCTCGGTTTCCGCACAGAATCCCTCGCCAACACCTGGAATTCCCACGGAGGCCGAAGCCGAACCCGTGATCGTGACCGGCTCAAATATTCCAACCGCCGAAGAAGTAGGGCCGAATCCGGTGGATACCTATCGCCCAGAAGACATCGAGAAATTAGGCGCGCGCAACGCAACCGACCTGCTGATCAAGCTGCCACAGCAGATGGGCTCGACCATTAACCAGAACGCCAATGGCGTTGGTGGCGGGGATGGCAGCGTCATACCCAATCTGCGCGGTTTACTGCCCAAAGAAACTCTGGTTCTCATCGATGGAAAGCGCGCTGCGATAATTGGTAGCGGCGGCGGGGTCGGCGCAGGTGCCTCGCCCGGCGTCGCGGGGGTGGACATCAATCTCATTCCCTTCCCAATGATTGATCACATCGACATCTTGAAGGATGGCGCCTCGGCCATTTATGGCAGCGATGCGGTGGCCGGTGTGTTCAACATCTTTTTGAAACACAAATTCCGTGGTGTGGAGATCGGAAGCAGTATTGGCAATACAAACCTGGGCTCCTCCAATGACGGGCGCGAGCTCGAAACGTGGATGATTGCCGGCACGGGGGATGACAAGACCGATATCGTGATCATTGCCGATGCCTACGATCGGGCCGCCATCTACGGTCGCGACCGCAACATTACCAGTAACGCGAACCAACTTGCGTGGGGCGGATTTGATAATCGCAGTCTGGATTTTCCCGGCGTCATCGGCCCGTTCGGCAACCCCGCGGCTCCGTTAGGCTTTCGATTGATCCCGAAGTTGTTTTTTAGTCGGAACTCTCCGCCGCCGCATTCAGCCCCGAACGTCTCAACTTCACCTTACTATACCAACAACGTCCCTTACCCGGATGGGAACTTCGCGCTTTATAATTTCGCGGCTGTGACCGCGTCGATTCCGGCGGCGGATCGCCAAAGTATCTATGGCTCTTTTACGCGCGATATTTGTGACAAGTACTTAACGGTGTTTGCCGACTTCAAATATACCCGCTCATTTTTTGATGCAGCCGGGGCGGCTACCGGGTTTTTCCCGGATCCATTCAAGAACCCGAACGGTACTGCCTTTAGTCCTGAGGGCATCAGTGTGCCAATCGCAAATCCGTTTAATCCTTTCACGGTCGCGGATGCGACTTTGCCCGATGGCACGCCTGTCACCACCGGAGTTCATTTCAGCGGCATTAAAGACACAGGCGGCATTACATCCAAGACCACGTTCCACGACATGCTGTTCGATGCCGGACTTCGCGGTCAGATGGGAGAGTTTGGCGATTACTTCAAGAATTGGAATTGGGAGTCGGGTTTCCGTTATTCCCGGAACGAGGAGGAAACCGTCACTGGTGGCGTGGTAAGCGCGCGGGCTTACGCGAAGCGCTGTTGGATACGGACCCGGCCACAGCGTTTAATCCCTTCCTTGGATACCTCGGTCGCAACACCGAGGCAGCAATCAGCCGGGTCTACGTTACCCTGCATAACACCGGCCAGTTTGAGTTGCCATTGGCCTATTTCCATCTCAATGGCGATCTGTTCAATCTTCCCGCCGGGCCGGTCTCCTTCGCGGCTGGGCTCGAGTATCGCGGGGAGAGGTGGAGAAACGATCCTGACTCGTTGATCGCCAGTTTTAACACGATCGGTAGCTTAATTTCCAAGCCTCAAAGGTAAACCGGGACGTTTGGGGAACCTATCAGGAGGTGCGTATTCCGGTGACCAGCCCGGCGTGGAATTGCCAGGAGCATACAGTCTCGAGTTCGACATCGCCGAGCGCGAAGAATGGTATAGCCAGAATACATCTGCGACTACTGCTGGTCCTTCGGTTTTGCCTGAGGAACACTCCCAGTATGACGCGCAGAAGCCCAAATTTTCTGTTCGCTGGCAGCCGCTTGACCCCAAGTGGATTGGCACTCTAACCTTGCGCGGTACTTATAGCGAAGCGTTTCATGCGCCGACACTACCTGACCTTACGCCGGCCGGGACGGAGATTTTCTTCGTCACACCCGGTTTATGAGCATTCACGATCCAAAGGGGTTGACACCCGACGGCACCCGGTCGGATATCTTGCCCGGGAAACCCTCTCCTGGAACCGGAGGTTGCCTACGAATGGTCTTACGGAGCGGTTTACAGTCCGAAATGGATCAGAGGTCTTACCTTGAGCGCTGATTTCTGGCATATCGACCTTCGATCACTTGCCGCGTTGCCAGATGGGGAATTCATCCTCGATCATGAAAAGCTATTTCCGCAGGATGTAATTCGTGATCCAACAACTGGCGCAATCACGACCGTCATTAGTCCTACCTTAAACCTCACTGGGGCCGTGGTGGAAGGTCTCGACTACGAAGCGATCTATATCCTGGATTCAGCGATCTTTGGTCATGGCGATTTTGGCAGGTTTACCTTTACCCTCAATGGGACCTACCTGTCCCGGTTCGAGCTTCAGATAAGTCCCGACACTCACCGATTTGGGCTCTCGGGTTAGTCTGTGTTTCTACCGACCTTAACCGGCTCGCTGCCGCACACTCGAGCCTTTGCCAGCGCGTTCTGGGACGGCCCGGCTGGCACCTGGCTCGCCGGCTTCGATGTTGGCGCAACCGTTCACTACACCGGCCAGTATCAAGATGACAATACTCGACCTGGGCCCTATCCTTGCGCGCAAAATACGGGAGTGGACCACGCTCGACCTGATCGCGTCTTATACGTTTAATTTCCCGGCGCCGGTGGCTCCGCAGGAGTGCCTGGTTTCGCCAAGGATGGCGGTAAGAACGTGAAGATGTCCGACGGCAAGGAGAAAAACGTCCTGCCCATTTCCACTGCCGAGTACGGTGCTTGTGGATGGCGCGCCTGGTTGAATAGCACGACAATCACGCTCGGGATGCAGAACGTGTTCGATTCCGATCCGCCATTCGCGGCGTCGCCTTCGGGTATGGCTACGACGCATCCCTTGCCGATATCAAAGGCAGGTTCTGTTACATCCAGCTAAAGAAAAGGTTCTAGTCGCGCCGGCAACGATCACTCGATTCCGTCGCGAGCACCGCGCTTCGAGGCGATCCGCGCTTTCGGGGAGCACAGGCCGCCGGCCTGTAGTTCGCGGCACCTTGCCGCGAACCGATCTCGACGTTCGACGATGTGCTGCAGACGCGTTTCGGCTAGCAGCCGAAAGCGGCAGGCTGGCAGCCTGCGCTCCCCAATCCGTAACGTCCGCTAGTCCGTGGTGTCTGGAAAAGTCCCCGAACTTTCCGCGTAACGAACCGCCAAATCCTGCCAAGTACCTCAGGTGAACGGCCAGAAATGACATCTCATGATGGGAAGTCAAGAAAGGCAACGAGAAAAACCAAATCAACTAAAGGAACAAAAGATGAAATCACTCGAATTCTTCAAACCCACTCTGGCGACCACGCTGGCAATCGTACTCGCGTGGCTACTATCCGTCCGGCCCGCCCAAGCCGGTTACACCGTAACGCTGCAGCAAGTCGGGCCCGATGTCGTCGCGACCGGAAGCGGAGCCATTAACTTGAATGGACTGACTTTTTCTAACTCGACCTTCCTAGTTCCCCAGATAACTCCAAGTTTCCGCAGAC
>CAWAHI010000033.1:0-56554 GCA_963781735.1 uncultured Verrucomicrobiae bacterium
TTCGAGAACCTGTCCTCCGTCCACGGATCGGCGGTATTGCTGTAGCCGCGGACTTCCCAGAACCCAGGCTGATCTTCGGCGAGAAATTGAATCGCGCGCACGAACTTCGCGCCTTTCCAAGCGTAAAGTTTTGGAATAATCACGCGCGCAGGACCGCCATGATCGCGCGGGATCGGTTTGCCGTCGAACTGGGTCGCCACCAGCGTGTCATCGTCGAGCGCATCTTCGATCCGCACATTGGTGGTGTAGCCGTCGTAGCTGCTGAAGAGAACATGACGCACTTCCGGTTTCGGTTTCACGATTTCCGCTAGTGTAAAAAAAGCGACTCCGCGCCAGCGACAATCGAATTTGCTCCAAGTGGTGACGCAGTGGAAATCGGAGATGTCCTCGAATTGCGGGAGGGCGTTGAACTCCTCCCAGGTAAACGTTTTCGGGTTCTCGACCAAGCCACCGATCTCGAGGCGCCAATCGGCGAGAGCGATTTCCGGTTTGATCCCGAGATCGAGGATGGGAAAGCCCTGGGTGAGATGCTGGCCCGGCGGGAGACGATCGGTCGAGCGGCGAGAACCGGCTTGAAAATCCGCCTGTCCGGCTCGGACCGCCGGGCCGGTCGAAGACTCGCCGTGGTGAGCTCGGATTTTGCCCGCCATTTTGCGCGCCCAACGTTCCTTGCGCTCGATCAAACTGGGATTAGGCGTTGCCACGACGGAAAACTTAACCGCGGGTAATGCGGATTGCGCGGATATTATTTCCAGATGCTGTAGAGGCAGCCGCCTGCCTCGCCGTAGCGATGCGAAGGCGGGTGTCGGCTGCGAAAGCATTGCACGCGACACGCGTGCCACCACAGATCAGCAAGAATTTCGTGATAATCATGAGCGGCGGTCTCCGACCGCCGTTTTGTTTAGGTCGGCAGGTCCGAGCTCACCACGGCGAGTCTTCGACCGGGCTGGCACTGAAACAGCCGCTCCTTGTTTGCGCCGGCGTTTTATTTCGACGCTTTCAGCATCTTGATGGCGTCGCGCAATTCGGCGGCACGCTCGTAGAGTTCTTTGGCGATGGCGGTCTCCATCTCGCGCTGCATTAACTCCAGTTTGCTGCGGGGACGTTTCTCGCTCACTTCCTCGAGCCATTCCTCCAGGAACGCGACCTCACTGCTCTTGCTCGCGAGTTCGGGGAAATTCGATTCCTGGAAGAACTCGACAATGGCGTCGCGACCGGATGCAATCTCGCCCATGGCCTCAGTAAATTTGCTCTCGTTTAACAGGAGCGACGCTTTGGCCCGCGTATTCATCATCAGCACGTAGGGGCGGAATTGCTGAAAGTTCCAGACGAAGTCTTCGCGTTGCGAATGTTTGTCAACAAAGCTGAAGAGATCGAGATTGCGCTGGGTATCGCGAATCACTCCGGCATAATCGTTCAACTGAAACAGGCTGACGTAGCGGTGATAATACTGAATGCCCTCCTGTTGCAGCTCCGAGCATTCCTCAGCGGACAGCTCGTATTCCTCGCCGGCAGCTTCCGCCAGAGCGGCGCGGTTTTGGTGATAGCTCAGCAGCGATTCGCAACCGTGAGGACGCAGGCCATCGGGACGGCCAATCATTTCCATTTGCAGCACACCCAGATCGATGCGCATCTGTAATTTTTCGCGACCATCGACGCCGGGGACTTTCCGGACCTTGAGCATCCCTGGCTCGAACGGCCAGTCTTTCAGAAGGGCGTTAAGATCCAAACTCATGATATATAAATGATCCACCACTCGGAGTCCTTTTGTCAACGTTGACGGGTGATTGCGTTGTAACCTCTTTAACCTGAATATCGGACGTGGAAGAGGAGATAGATGCCTTTATCCGGTATCTGGCGGTCGAGCGCGGGCTCTCGGAAAATTACCAGCTTTCTACCCGTCGCTCCCTGGCGGAATTCGCGGAATGGAGCCTTCGCCGGCATGAGCTGAAACGTGCCCGCGAAATCACAATCGATCACATCACGGAATATCTGGCCGATCGAAAACGGGCCGGCCTGGCTGCGTCGTCGATCAAGCTAATCGTTGTGGCGCTCAAGATCTTCTTTCGCTTTCTCCTGGGAAAAGGAGCGGTCCGGCGTGATCCAACGGAAACGCTGTCGCTGCCGCGGATCGAACGGTATTTGCCGGAGACACTGAACGAAATTCAGGCGGAGCAATTGCTCGAGGCGATCGATACCACGGCCCCGCTTGGCTTGCGTGATCGCGCCATGATCGAGCTTCTCTACGCCAGCGGCCTGCGCATTTCCGAACTGGCAAACTCGCGCCTGGAAAATTTCAACGCCGAAGAGCGAATTCTGCGAGTAGTTGGCAAGGGTAATAAGACTCGGCTCGTCCCGGTCGGGCGCAAAGCATGCGAAGCGATAGCAGCTTACCTTTCGACCGAGCGGCCTAAACTCTTATCACGCCGCACCGGCAACGAAATTTTTCTTTCCGTCCGCGGCACCAAAATGACGACTGTGCGCATCTGGCAGATTGTGAAAAAACATGCGAAACGATCCGGACTGGAAGCGAACATTTATCCGCACCTTTTGCGACACAGTTTCGCCACGCATTTACTGGGGAATGGCGCTGACTTGCGCATCATTCAGGAGATGCTCGGCCATGCCGATATTTCGACGACACAGGTTTACACGCATGTCGATCAGCAGCGATTGAAAGCGGTGCACCGGAAATTTCATCCGCGGGCGTAGCGGGATTTTGATCCTGTATCCTGTGGTGGCACGCGTGTCGCCGCCGCCTCGGACTTGCGTCTCGCAATCGCGCGATTGCGAGACCAACCAACCGCGAGACGCGTGCGCTACCCGGCAGTCTGCAGCCCCCAGACCCAAGACTTTACCGCGACTACTGACCGCAGCTACAGTGCCGGCTATGAAGCGACTTCTTGCAGTTATCGTGCTCGTAGTGATCGCGGCCCTGACGGCGTACTACATTACCCGGCAACACCCTGGGGCGGTGCCCAGTACGATCGCCAATCTGGTTCCGGCCGATACTGCCCTATTTATTCATCTACCGGACGCGGAGAAGAACCGGGACGCCTGGCATCGAACCGATCTATACCAGTTGTACCGCGAGCCGGCCGTGCAGGATTTCCTGGAGAAACCGAAATCGAATCTGCCCGAAAAAAGCTCGGCGAAAGAGGTGTGGAATGATGCCGCATCGCTGCGCATCCGTAATGGGTTTCTCGCGACGAATAGTTTCGATTCGCTGCGTTTGATTGCCGGCTTCGAATTTCGCTGCGACGAAAAGGAAGCACAGGCGGTAATCGAACGCTGGAAATCGCGCATCCTGGCCAAGGCGGCCGGCACCCAACGTACTTCGGCCGACTACGAAAAACATAAGATCGATATTCTTAGCAGTGGCCGATTTATCTTCGCTTCAACCATCGTTGGCCGGCAGTTTTTGGCCGCCACCGCCGTGGAAGATTTGAAGGTTCTGCTTGATCGCGTGGACGGGCGGACGAAGGCGTTGGCGCTCGATTCGGACGAGAATTTCCGCGCGGCGATGAAACAGATGCCGCCGGAGTACGCCTGGATGCTTTACCTGCAACCGAAACAGCTTGCGCAAAAGCTGGTAAATCTGCGCGCAGAAAGCGGTCGCGCTTTGCCTGCTGAACAAAAGACCTTGATCGAGCGAATCCAGAGTTACGCGCACGCCATGGTCTTCGACGGCCCGAGAATTCGTGACATCGGCTTTGCCGCGATGCCACAGCTAAGCCAAACAAAACTGGAGCGCACTACGCTGGCACTTGCGCCGGCGGAGACGTTGCTTTACGGCGCCAACATCATAAACATGCAGCAGCAATTTGACTGGCTGCTGGAACCCGCCGGAGCCGGGTCCGTGGCGGGGCCGCTGCAATCGATTAGCAGCGCGCTCACTTCAGCGGGCGTGACCAAGGAAGATTGGAAAGCCGCGTTCGGCGACGAAATTTCAGTAATGGCCGCGTGGCCGGCCAACGCCCAACTGCCCAACGCCGCGTTCACGGTAGCTGTGCGCGATGGCGCGCGGGCCCGGAAAATTGCCGATGCGATCGCCTCTTCGAGCGGATGGCAGAAAATTTCTCGAAATAATGCGGAATACTACACTGCTCCTACCTCAGGAGTGCTGGCGGTAGTGAGTCCCACCATTGCCGTTTCCGATCGGTTTTTGGTCGCGGGATTAAATGCAGCAAGTGTTGATGGCGTTATTTCGCCGACGACCGCTGGCGGTGGCCTGGCCGGCAGCGAGAAGTTCCGCTCGGCGAGCAAATTGGTTCCGGATCCGTCCCAGATATTTGTCTATCTGGACCTGGCGGGACTCTATTCGCGACTCGATGCAACGGTCCGGCCGATCTTGCAGGTGGGCGCAGCGTTTGTGCCGGGCCTTTCGCAGCGACTGGACCCGAGCAAGTTGCCGCCGACCGAGGTGGTAACCAAACACCTTAGCCCGGTGGTGGCCTCGACATCGTATGTCAACGGCGGTTACCGGTCTGAGTCGGCAGGAACGATTACGATCGAGCAGGCGGCGATTGCCGGCGGGGCGGCTTACGTTGGGGCGATGATATTGCAACAGCACCAAGTCAAAGGGGGGTCGTCTCCGGCCCTGCCGATACCGGCTGCACCGCCATCGCCCTCACCTGGAGCTGTTGGGCCGTCGCCAACTCCCTAAGCTGACGATACATCAAGGAGTCGTTGTGGAAATTATGGCTAAAATAGGCGGGTTTCCTTGCGTAACCCACAGAATTGTAATGCGTTTTCGTCGATCTGTGTTAGATTGCAGGTTCTATGGCTATACTTAAGAAAAACGCATTTTCCCGCCGGGTTCCTGATCTCGTGACCGAGGAACTCGTCGCGGTGCTTTCGCGCCGGGCGTCGTTCGAGTTTAAACAGCTCTTCGACATCGTCCACGAAAACCTCCGCGCTCGCAACGCCGCAAGCGGTGGCGAGGAAATGCTGCGTCTGCGCGCTTATGAAAAGTTGCAGAACCTGGTCGCGCGTGGCGCCGTAAAAAAGAACGGCAAGAAATACAAGGGCCTGCCTTCGGCTCTGGCGAGCGCGATTGCGCCGCAAAACGGCCATATACCGGTAGCAGCAGTCAGATAATTCCTCGGCAGCAGCAAGGGCAGCATGCTGCGAGATTATCTTCCAGTTCTGTTGCAGATTATCGTCGCGGTCGGTTTCGCGGCCTCGGCGCTGATCGTTAGCGTACTATTGGGCAAAGCCGGCCGCCGTACGCCAATCAAAGATTCCCCCTACGAATGCGGGATGGTGCCGATCGGTGAGGCGCAGCCGCGATTCAGCGTAAAGTTTTACCTGATCGCGATGCTCTTTATCCTTTTCGACCTCGAGATTGTCTTCATGTACCCATGGGCGGTCGTTTATCGCGACATGATCCACGGGCATCCGGTGGTTTTCTGGAGCATGCTCAGCTTTGTTTCAATTCTCATGATTGGTTACATTTACGCGCTGCGAAAAGGCGTGTTGGATTGGAGAAACTGATTACGACAAGGATGTAGCCACCAGATTCGGGTTTAGTCTCTCGCGTCCGAAAATCACTGCGGATTCGCTCTTGCGCGTCTCGACCAGACCGCCTAATACCTTTAGCTCTCATGGTTCATCACGTCGTCCTTTATAAGCTCAAGCCGGAAGTCACTCCCGCCCGGGTCGAGGAGATGATGATGAATTCACGCATGCAACTGCTCAAAATCCCGGAAGTGCTGAGCATCAAATGTGGTAAGCGTATCGATTCACGCATGCCCTGGCCCTTTTTTATTGCGCTAGATTTCGAGTCGATGGACAAATACGCGATTTTTCGCGAGGACTCGATCTTCGTAAAATTCGAGGCTGAGATTATTAAGCCGAACACGTCGGAGGCGTTGGTGCTCGATTTTGAAATGGATCCTGGCAAGGATGTGCGGTTTTCGTAGCGCCGGGTCGGCTGGTAGTGTGTGAATGGTCTTTTCCATTCACCGTTCACTAGTCACTATTCACCTTCTTCAACCGCTGTGCGTCTCGGCTATCTCTATTCGCGTTACCCCGTTCTCTCACAGACGTTTTGCGATGCGGAAATGCTCGAGCTGGAACGGCGCGGACATAAGATCGTCCTCGCCTCGCTCTATCTGCCGAAAACGCCGCTGCGACATGAATATCTGGCGAAACTCCAGGCACCGATTCGTTACGCGCCAGCGTCGAGCGATCTCGACAAGCTGGCGCGAAAAGCAAGACTCCTCGGTCGCTGGCCCAAGGGGCTCGTAACCAGGCACGAAGACAAATACGGCGCCGAATACAAGGCGGCGTTACGGGCGCGGAACGCGCTTTTTTTTGTCGAGCTCTTTAAGCGCGAACGCGTGCCTCATTTTCATGTTCACTTCGCGAACCGCGCCGCGCACACTGCCATGTTTGTAAAGGCAATCAGCGGAATCCCCTTCAGCATCACGGCTCATGGCCAGGATTTCATGAGCGATCTCGGCAACGACGAATTGCTGCGCGAACTTTGCGCCAGCGCCGAATTTGTGGGCGCCGAGACGAACTACAGCCGCGATATGCTGGCAGCGCGTTGTCCGGAATCGCGCGACAAAATCTTTCGTGTTTATAACGGAATTGATCTCACCCGTTTTCCCGTAGCCCAGACAAAGCGGGATTCGGTCGGCCCCATCCGATTTCTTAGCACCGGCCGACTGGTTCCGTTCAAAGGCTTCGACATTTTGATTGATGCCTGTGCGCAGTTGCAAAATCGCGCATTGAATTTCGCGTGCGAAATAATCGGCGACGGTCCTTTACGCGCGGACTTGGAAGCGCGCGTCGTGCAGCACAATTTGCACGAACGAATTCATTTTGCCGGCGAGCAATCACAAAATTACGTGCTCCGGGCATTGCGTAATTCCGACATTTTTGTGCTCGCTTCCGCGCCCGATGAACGAGGCGCGAGCGATATTTTTCCCACAGTTATCGCCGAAGCGATGGCAAGCGAAAAGCCGGTTGTTTCCACCACAGTTGCTGGAATTCCCGAGCTGGTGGCGAACGGGAAAACCGGGGTGCTTGTTCCGCCACGTGATGCTCCCGCCCTGGCCGATGCGATGGAGCGCCTCGTGCGCGATGAAAATTTGCGTAGCGATTTCGGTCGCGCAGGGCGCTTGCGAATCGAGCAAGAATTCACCATCGAGAAAACAATCGAGCCGTTGCTGACGCGTTTCGCGGCAAAATCATTGTAGGGCAAGCGCATCGCTTGCCGTCGTCTCAGCCGGCAGGCCGAGCGCCCTGCCCGACAATTTGAATTACGCTACCTCTTCGGTTTGACCACGCGCTGAATTCTGTCAGGAATTGTGCCGTGACAAAAAAAGCGATCCTGCTCGCGGGCGGGGCTGGCACCCGCTTGTTTCCGCTGACCACCATTGTCTGCAAACAACTGCTTCCGGTCTACGACAAGCCGATGATTTGCTATCCGCTCGCTACACTCATGCTCGGCGGGTTGCGCGAAATCCTGATCATTTCGACGCCGAAAGATTTACCGATGCTACGCGAATTCCTCGGTGATGGCTCGCGTTTCGGAATTGACCTCCAGTATGCAGAACAACCGAAGCCGGAGGGAATCGCGCAAGCCTTTCTGATCGGCGCGAAATTTGTCGGTGGCGCGGGCGTCTCATTGATTTTGGGCGACAACATTTTTTACGGGAAGCTCGATTTCTATCGCGACGCACTGGCGCTGAAACGCGGGGCCTGCATTTTTGGGTATCAGGTGCAGGACCCGCAGCGTTACGGAGTGGTCGAGTTCGATGGCGCCGGCAAAGCGATTAGCCTGGAAGAAAAACCGAAGAATCCGCGCAGCCAGTTCGCGGTCCCGGGCCTTTATATTTTTGACGATCGCGTGGTGGAATTTTGTCGCGAGCTCAAACCATCAGCGCGTGGCGAAATCGAGATTACGGATCTGAATTTACAATATCTCCAGCGCGGCGAGTTACGCGTGACCCAGCTCGGCCGCGGTATCGCGTGGCTCGACACCGGGACGCCGACGAGTCTGTTGGAAGCCAGCAATTACATCGCCACCATCGAACATCGCCAGGGAATGAAGATTGCCTGTCTCGAAGAAATTGCTTTGCGCATGGGATTCATTGATGGGCGTGAGCTGGCCGTGTTGATTGATCGATTACCAAAGGGCGAGTATCGCGAGTACTTGCAGCGCGTCGCTCACGAGGGGCCGGCGCGTGCGTAAAACCGAAGGCAAAATGAAACTCACTCTTTACCAGAAGAAAACGCTCAACGCCGAACGTCCAACGCCCAACTCAGAGGACATTAATCTGCGATCTAGCCCGAAGGGCTCGCGGAACGTAGCCGGTGGTGCAACCACCGGACTTAACGGTAATATTAGCATCAGCCCCGGCAGGGGCGGAGGAAGACTGTCCTGCGCCCCTCCGGGGCTCATCGTTCTTTATTTGTAACCGGGTTTTTGCACCACCGGTTAATTTCCCTCAGCCCTTCGGGCTTTAGGCAGGCTAGTGCGGTTGCTCTTTCAGGAGATGATTTGTGTCGGCGAGCAGTTTCGTGATGGCATCGGCCGTGATGGCATCGTAGTAGCCGCGGATTTGTCCGTGTCGATCGACCAAAATCATTCGCGTGCTGTGCAGCGGCTCCGGGTTTTCATTGCTGCGAGCAGCGGCGGCAAGTTTGAACCCATTCAAAGATAAATTGTAAATTTCAGATTTCGGGCCGGTGAGAAAATCCCAACGACCGGACGCGGCGTGCAGTTGGCCGGCATATTCGCGCAACCGCTCCGGCGTGTCTTTATCCGGATCAACCGTAAACGAAACAAAATGCACGTCGGTTTTTTCGAGCGGTTTTTGCATTTCGCTCATTCGAGTGCTGATCATTGGGCACGGGCCGGGACAAGTGGAGTAAATGAAATCTGCGATCCAGATTTTTCCGGCGAGATTGGAACTACCGAATGGTTTGCCATCCTGGTTGGTGAGCTGAAATGGCGGGACCGCGCCGTAGTTTTGGATTTGTCGGCTGGCCAAACGTTGAACTTCGACGTGACGTAACCACAACATTCCTGCGCCAATCACAATCGGAAACAGGATGAGGGCGAGATTCGCGACACGGGTTTTTCGCCGCGTCAAAGGCTGGGTAGAAACAATGGTCGCTGTCACAGTTTGGTTAACATTAATGCAGCAAGTAGAAGCGGCAGATAAATTATTGAGGAAAAAAAGAGAAGCCGTGCGCTAGGGATGCTGGCGAGACGATGAAAGCGCATCGCGACGGCGGTAAAAAGCCCGCTGAGAATGATTTCAATCAATAGATAAATTGAGTTCGCCATCCCAATGAAGGACGGGATGACCGCGATCAACAGCAAAAGCATGCAGAAAAGGACGGCCTGGCTCGCGCTGCGGATGCCAGTTTCGTCGTCGCTCGACAACATCCGAAAACCAGCTCGTTCGTAATCGTGACGGTAGAGCCACGCGATGGCGAAGAAATGCGGCATCTGCCAGATGAAAACGATCGCGAATAAAGTCCAGGCGCCGAAATCGAGCGAATCGCGAGCGGCCGCCCAGCCGATCAAAGGCGGGAGCGCGCCCGGAATCGCGCCGACCAAAGTATTGAGCGTGGTGACGCGTTTCAGTGGGGTGTACGCGAAGATGTAAATTACAACCGTGATCGCGGTCAGAATTGTAGCGAGAAAATTTGTGGTGATGGCGAGGTAAATGATTCCGATGACAGCGAAGAGGCATCCTAGAATCAGCGCGCTCCCCGGTCGCATTCTACCGGAAGGAACTGGACGCGTGCGGGTGCGCGACATCAGGGCGTCGAGGTCGCGTTCCCACCATTGATTAAGGGCAGATGCACCGGCCGCTGCCAGGGCTGCCCCAAGCAGGACGTTCAGTAAGCGAACAACATCGACTGGATCGGAACTGCCGAGATAAAAACCAACACCAGTGGTAATGAGGACCAAAAATGTCAGCCGCGTTTTGATTAGCTGGGAGAAATCGGATACGCGGGTGTGGCCAGCTTCAGGGGCAGCGGAGGCCTGGAAGCTTGGCATCTGATAATCCGCACCCTTCATACGATGGCCGGATCCGATCTTAGTTGATGGGTCCGAGAAACCGGCGTTTCGATTCGACGAGAGCAAAACGCGCAGATGACCGCACCGAGACCAAGCATCGTCGCGCCGACGGCGACATGCGTGGTGGCGACATCGGCGGCCTTGTTACTCCAAATCGTCCAGGCACCTAAGCCAATTTGCACGAAAACACCGATCAGCCACGCGGTAGAAAGCCCACGCAGCGGCGAAATTTTCTCGCGATGGACGGAGACGAAAAACCAGATCACACCGATGGCGACCAAAACCGCACCGAAACGATGCGCCATTTGTAACCAGATTTGCCCCGCGGAAACGTCCGACATTCCGATGCGATCGCGAGCAGCATTAATCGTTGCGATTGCGGCCGGACTAGTATCGGGAATCCATTGGCCGTAGGCGGTCGGGAAATCTGTGATAGAAAGATCGCGGTGTTGATGTCGCATGGTGGCACCCAGCGCCAGTTGAACATAAATCAGGACGGTGGTGAGGAGTGCAATCGCCCGCAGCAATTCGCCATCGCGAATGGCGGCGACGTGCTCTCTCCAGAATCGCGAGTTCACCAGTGCGATGATGACCATCAAAGCGAAGAAAGCTTGCGCGAGACAGGCATGAAAAATTCCGATTTGATCTTTCAACATCGTAACGCGCAAACCACCGAGGATTCCCTGCAGGATGACAGCGCCCACAGCAGCGAGGCCCAGCATTCGCACCCAGCGGCGCGATTCTGCAAACCAAAGCCACACTGCAAGAATGATGGTGAGCATTCCAACGGTGGAGGCGATCAAACGGTGGGTGTGCTCAAAAAAAACCCCGCCGATCCATTTTGAAACGGGAAAGAGAAACATGTTGTAGCCAAAGGTCGTCGGCCAATCCGGCACGGCGAGGCCAACGCCTTTGCTCGTGACCATGCCGCCGCTGCAAATCAGGAGAAGGGTCGCGACCGCGCTAAGCCAGGCGAAGCGGTTGAGCCAGGTTACAGATTTTGGGGCGGACATTTCAGGTAATGAAAAGAATAGCCGCAGATAATGCGTGCACCAAGTTCGCGAATTGTTGCGGCGGAATTTGGGTAGCGCACGCGTCTCGCGTGTAATGCCAGTCCGGCTCGGACTTTCGGCGTCTCCGCCGAAACGGTCTTTTCTGACGATGAAGATCGCAGAGCCATGAAGGTGCAAAGGGAAGCCCGCGATGACGAGACGTCATCGCCAGCACGCGAGACGCGTGCGCTACCCGGAATTCTGCGAGTTATTCGCCGCCCGGGCTGGCCGACGGCGACGGCTGAGCACCAGCGGGCGGTGCGCCCGGTGGCGGAGCTGCGGCCGATTGCGCGGCCATTTCAGCACGTTCTTTCAACCAGGCCTCGTAGTCTTGAGGCGTATCAACAACGACACTGCCCTTCATACTGTAATGCCCGAGACCACACAGTTGCCCGCAGATCACCTCGTAGGTGCCAGTCTTAATCGGCTTGAACCACATTGGAATGATCGAACCGGGAATTGCGTCCTGCGCGATGCGCATGTGCGGCAAACAAAAATTGTGAATCACATCCTTGGACGACAATTCGATGATGACGGAGCGATCTACCGGGACGTGTAATTCGCCCGGCACGACAATGTCATCCTTCGCCGCCGGATCGTTGGCGTCCAACCCGAGCTGGTTAGCAGCGGTTACCAGATTGACGTCGCGCCGGCCAAAGACGCCGTCCGGACCCGGGAGATGGAAGGTCCAGTTAAATTGCTGGCCAACGGCGTGAACAAGAATGGCATCGCGCGTTTCGGGAAACTGATTCACTCGTTTCGCCCACAACGGCACGGCAAAGCCGACGAGCAGCACAGCTTCAATCAGGACGACGGCAAATTCCAGGTGGGTAGAGATGCCGCTGGTCACGCCTTCGTGATCGGCCACGGGATGGCGGCTGCGATGAAAACGAAAGAGCACATACAAAAAGAAGAGCGACCATCCAATGAGGAGAGCGCCCATGAACCAGTGACAAAACTCCAGGATGTGATCGATCTGGTAGCCGTGTTCAGAGGCATTCGCCGGCTGACCGAGGAACTCGTTGATCAGGGCAAGCTTATTCATACTGCGACAAATCTTCTTCGATCAACTGGTCGTACGGCTCTGTCGGCATGCGAGCGTGCCGCCACAGATGAAAACTGAATGCGCCGATTCCGCCGAGCACGGACATGACAATGAACATCAAAACCCAGATTGCGACGGCAAGGTGCTGGACGTTTGCCGGGGGCGGACCACCGACGTCGCCGTAATTTCCGAAGCAAGTGGAACAGGCGAACGTTTGCGTCAGCGAACCACAAAACAAAATGATGGAAACGAAAATTGCCTTCACGTGATCAAGCGCAGCCGTTTCATTTTTCGATAAAACAAGACGCCGTAGATGATCAGCCCCACGGCGGAGACAAACGAGACAATGGCACCGGTGCGATAGACCGGCTCGCCCACGGTCAAATCAACCCAGACGCAATAGCAGCCAATACCGAGCGCGAGCAGGGTCGAGAACACGATGAAGACAATATGGAAGCCTTTGATTGACATTAGCGGTGAATCGGGTCGTACCAGGCGAGGTAAGTGAGCCAGAAAAGTCCGAGAACGAAAAAGCCAGTGAAGATGAGGACGCGATAAATGAGGCGCTTCTCCGCAGCAAGATGCATGAAGATCGCGGCGACCAGTCCCGCTTTGAAGGTCGCGACTAGAAGGGCGACGGTCACGTTCGCTTTGCGTCCCTGACCCTCCGAGAGATTGGTATGAAACAAATGGGATAGAACCACTCCGAAGTCCACATACGAGAGGGCGACGGTGATAAGGGTGAAAGCTAGCAGCAGGCCACCCACCATGAGGTATTTAGTCACATGCGCGTGAACTTCGTGGGCGTATTCCTCGGTCTCGTGTTCCACGGGTGAAATGTCGGGCGGGTTATTCATCGTTAGAGAAGATAGAAAAGCGGGAAAACGAAGATCCAGACCAGATCCACGAAGTGCCAGAAAAGGCCGGCCACTTCTACGCGGTTGGCGAGGTGTTCAGGATTGTGTCGGTAAAGCCGGAAGCTGGCCGGTAAGCATCATGTAACAAAAGACCAACACGCCACCGAGGACGTGCGCGCCATGCAGACCGGTGATCGTGAAGTAGCTCGCGAAATACGCGCTGTGTTTCGGCAGGAACATGTTTGCGTACTGCACATCCTCTTTTTCGATGGTCGCGATTTTGTCCGTGGCCGGCAGCGGCCAGAAATGCGGCCGATCCATCGCTGGATTGGTAGGATCAGCATTAACCGGATCGAGCGCGATCTCGTAGTCTTTGATGTTGGGATCGTTCAAGGCTTCTTTGTTGTGAAGGTGCCCGGTAATTTCCTTGCGCGGCGGCAGACCCTTCTCGAGCAGGTGCCGGTTGCCGAGATACTGTTCATATTTCCCAAGCGCGTCTTCCTTAATGAACGCGCCGAAGTGGTCGAACTTTTGCGGCCATTCGTAGGTGAGCTTGACCACCAAAAAGATGACCCCGCAAAGAATGGTCAGCGTCATGTAGATTTTGTACTTGGTCAGGTCGCGCATTTTCAACGCCGCCCAGGCCAGCACTACTGTGACCGATGACGCGATCAGAATGGCCGTGTTCATTGTGCCAACCGGAACGTTCAGCAACCCGTGCGGCCATTCGCCCGGCCCGGCGTCGAGTCGCAAAAAGATGTAGGCCGAAAACAAACCGCCGAAGAGCATTACCTCCGAGGCGAGAAACAACCAGATCCCGACCTTGGCGTTCCAAAGGCCGGTATCGCGGCGCGCACTTATGGTGTAGGGAATTTCCATCTCTTTATGCCCGGAGGACTGGTTCGCGTGTGGGATGCGCCGTAGTCATCTCGCTCGCTTCGATCGGCTCATTTTGCATGGTATAATCCCTGCCCCGACGCGGCAGGCTGTATTCGTAGGGACCACGATAGGCCACCGGTGCCTTAATAAAGTTGCCATGCCCGGGCGGCGAAGGCGCGGTCCATTCCAAAGTCGTCGCATCCCAGGGATTGTCGTTCTCTACCTTTTTCCCCTTCCAGATGCTGTGGAAGAAATTAATGATGAACGGTATTTGGGCCAATCCCATGACCCAGGCGGCAATCGAGATCGGCGTGTTCCACTGAAACCCAGTTAATCCCCAAATGTGTTCAGCGGAAACGTTCCAACCCTGGCCGCCATCGTACCAACGCCGATGCATCCCCAGCATTCCCTGCAAAAACATCGGGAGAAAAATCACGTTCATGCAGATGAGCGAAGGCCAGAAATGCACCTTGCCCCAGAACTCGTTCATCATTCGGCCAGTCGCTTTGGGGAACCAATAATAGATGCCGGCAAAGAGAGCGAAGATGGTGCCCGGCGCGACGATGTAATGGAAATGCGCGATGACGTAGTAAGTGTCATGCAAATAAAGATCCGCCGAATTAAATGCTAGCGGAATGCCAGTCAGGCCGCCGATGCCGAACATCGGGAGAAAGGCCGTGGCAAAAAGCATTGGCGCGTTAAATCGAATCGAGCCGCCCCAAAGTGAGATGAAAAATGCGCTTAAAATAATGACTGACGGAATGGAAATGATCAGAGTGGTGGTTTGGAAAAACGCGCTCACGGCCGAGCCCATCCCGGTGAGCCACATGTGGTGGGCCCAGACGATGAAGGAGAGAAAACCGAGGACGAGCGCGGCGAAGACGAGGGATTTATAGCCCCAGAGCGGTTTGCGCGAGTTGTTGGCAAGAATTTCGGCGACAATGCCCATGCCCGGCAAAATCAGGACGTACACTTCCGGATGACCCAGAAACCAAAACAAATGCTGCCACAAGAGCGGGCTGCCGCCGCCGCTGATCTGCAACGGCGTTCCATTCACGACCAAGCCGGTCGGCATGAAAAAGCTAGTCGAGGCAAGGCGATCCATTAGTTGCATGACGATGGCCGCTTCCAACGGCGGGAATGCCAGCACCAAAAGGAATGCGGTGACAAATTGGGCCCAGACGAAAAATGGCAGACGCATCCAGGTCAGGCCAGGCGCGCGCAATTGAATGATGGTGGTGATGAAATTGATCGCTCCGAGCAGGGAGGAGGTGATCAGGAAAACAAAGCCGACCAGCCAGAGCGTTTGGCCGTTAAAGAAGGGATTAAAATTCGGCCCGCTATCGGAAATAACCGCAAGCGGAGTGTAGGAAGTCCAGCCTCCCTTGGCCGCGCCGCCAGGCACAAAAAAGCTTACCAGCATGATGACGCCGCCGACAAAGAACGCCCAGTAACTGGCGGCGTTCACTTTCGGAAACGTCATGTCGGGCGCACCGATTTGCAGCGGGACAACAAAATTTCCGAAAGCGGCGAAAGCGAGTGGAACGATGCCCAGAAAGATCATGATGGTGCCGTGCATGGCGCCGAGCGAGTTGTAAAACTCCGGCGTCATTTTGCCGTCGGGCATTGAGCCCGGGCCAAAGATATGGCCGAGAGCGTTTCCAATCACCGGCAAGGCCTGTCCCGGATAGGCCAATTGCCAGCGCATCATCATCATCAGGGAAAAGCCAAAGAACAAAAAGATCAGGCCACTGATGCCGTACCAGATGCCGATGACCTTGTGGTCGGTGGAGAAGACGTATTTCCGCCAAAAACCTAGTTCGTGATGTTCGTGCCCATGCTCGTGCTCGTCGTGGTGATGGGTTTCGTGCGAATGCGTCGTAGCGTCCATGCAAGGAAAATTTACCGCATCAAATATTGAAAGACAAAGCGCGTTTGCAAAGTGCTAAATGCAGGCGCCCCCAAAACGGGGTCATCCCGAGCGCAGCCGAGGGATCCCGTTGCGCAAGCCAAGGTAACGTCCCCCGGATCCCTCGGCTTGCCCTCGGGATGACTTGCGTTTTTGATCGCGCCGCCTCAGGCACGATAATGCCTCGTGACGGATGCGACCCTGCGGAGATTGCAACAGACCGGTTGCGACGTCCGCGCCGATCGGTTGACCCGGATTCTCTTCGCGACCGACGCGTCCATTTATCAGATCGAGCCGGAGGGAGCGGCATTTCCGCGCTCGGCACAGGAAGCTAGCGCGGTCATTCGTGAAAGCATTGATGCCGGACTGTCGATCACGCCACGTGGCGCGGGCACCAGTCTGGTTGGAAATGCAATCGGCGACGGGTTGATCGTCGATTTTTCAAGACACAATCGCTGCATTTCGGATCTCGATTTGGAAAAACGAAGCGTCGGGCGTCGGCGCCGGCGTGGTGTTGGATCAACTGAACAATTTTCTGAAGCCGCACGGCTTTTGTTTCGGCCCGGATGTGGCGACGAGTTCGCGCGCCACCATCGGCGGAATGATCGCGAACAATTCCTCGGGAGCGCGTGCGCCGTTTTATGGAACAACCGCCGATCACGTCCTCGCGACCGAGATTGTTCTGGCTGATGGACGAATCGCAAAAATTGGTTCGCAGGGCAGTCCGCTCGAAGGAGAACGCGCGCAAATTGAGCGATTGCTGCATCAGCAGAGCGCGGAAATGGCTGAGCGTTGGCCACCGGGAATGATCAAACGCTGGCCGGGATACGGCCTCAAACGCTTCCTGCGTTCGCCGCAAAATTTGAATGAAATTCTCGCAGGCAGCGAGGGAACGCTGGCCGCGATTTTTTCGGCTGAGCTCAAAATTTCTCCCCTGCCCCGCGAGAAAGGGCTTGGCTTGATTTTTTTTCCGAGTGTCGATGATGCGATGCAGGCAACGGTCGAGCTGCTCGATCTGAAACCGGCCGCGATCGAGCACATCGACCGGCCATTGCTCGATCAGACAAAAGGGCAACTGCATTTTCAGGCAGCACGCGATTTAATGGAACTTGATGCGAACCCGTGTGCTGCGGTCCTGATTGTTGAGTTCTACGATGAAAACGTAGCGGAACGTTTGGCGATCTTGCAGGCGCGCCGGCTCGGGTTGCGCTCAAAAATTCTCACGAACGCACGGGAAATGGATTTGGTTTGGTCGGTGCGCAAAGCTGGTCTGTCGTTGTTGACAGGCTGCGTCGGCGCCAAAAAACCGGTCGCATTCATTGAAGACGCGGCAGTGCGACCGGCGCAGCTTCCGGAATATGTGCGCGGATTGGAAGCGATCATGCGACCACTCGACCTTGAAGCTTCATATTACGGACATGCCGCGAGCGGATTGTTGCATGTGCGGCCTGTGCTCGACCTTCATGATCCCGCCGATTTGAAGAAATTTCGCCAGGTCGCGGATCAAACCTCGACACTGGTGAAGCAGTTCAAAGGTTCGCTCTCGGCCGAACACGGCGTCGGTATCGCACGCACCGAATACATGCGAGAACAAGTGGGGGATCGATTGTTTGGCGCGATGCGCGAGATCAAACGCATTTTTGATCCGCGCGACCGGATGAATCCTGGAAAAATTTTCGGGAGCGACACATTTCAGATCGACGCGAGTCTGCGGGAAAATTTTGTGCGACCAATCGAATTGCCATTCACGCCGCGACTAGCTTTCGCTTTCAAAGACCGTTCCTTCGTCGGCAATCTGGAACAGTGCAATGGCTGCGGTGGGTGTCGGAAAGATGCGCCGACGATGTGTCCAACATTCTTGGCGACCGGTGAAGAAGTCATGTCCACGCGTGGCCGCGCGAATGTGATCCGAAAAATTTTGCAGTGGCGGGAGAACGGGCACGATCCGCTTGAGTCGGAAGAATTGGATGCAGCGCTGAGCAATTGTCTTTCGTGCAAAGGTTGCACGCCGGAGTGCCCATCGAATGTAAATCTGGCGCTGTTGAAAGCGGAGCTGCTCTACGCTGCGATTCGCAAGCGTGGTTTGAGCTTGCGGGAGCGAATTTTAAGCCGGCCCGATTTGCTCGGGGAAATTGGGTGCACGGTTCCGCGATTGGCGAATGCAGCGCTAAATTTCGGGCCGTTGCGAACTTTAATAGAAAGAACGATCGGCTTATCCGCCAAACGGTCGCTACCCAAGTACGCGAATGAACGGTTTGATCGATGGTTCAATCGCCGGTCATCCCGAGCGGAGTCGAGGGATCCCGAGGCGGAAGCTTTAAGGAAACTTCCACGGGATCCCTCGACTTCGCTACGCTCCGCTCGGGATGACGTCATCCTTTGGGACGACACATTCATCCGTTACAATGAGTCGCACATCGGCATCGCGGCGGTGAAAGTGTTGGAGGCGCTCGGTCTCCACGTCTCGTTAGTCCGGGGTCGCAAATGCTGCGGCCGGCCGGCATTCAGCCAGGGAAACCTCGATTTGGCGGCGAAATTTGCTCATTACAACGTCTCTCAACTCTCAACTAATGCCAGTCCGGCTCGGACCAACTCTCAACTTCCCATCGTCTTCCTCGAGCCCTCCTGTTACTCGATGTTTGCCGAGGATTATCGCGAGCTGAAGATCCCCGGCGCTGAATCCATTGCGCAACGCAGTTTTCTTTTCGAAAAATTTGTCGACGACCTCCTCGAACGCGAGCCAGAGCGGGTACGATTTCGGCAGCACAAAGAATCGGTTGCGATTCACGCGCATTGCCACGCCAAATCCATTTTGAATCCCGGATTCATGGCGCGGTTGGTCGAGAAACTTCCCGGCCGAAAGGCGAAGGTACTCGACACGGGTTGCTGCGGAATGGCTGGCGCGTTTGGAATGATGGCAGCGAAGCGTGAGTTATCGCTGCAGGTGGCGGCGCCGATGCTGGAGAAAATTCGAGCGGAGGGAAACGATGTAACCGTGGTTGCTTCCGGAACAAGCTGCCGGCATCAAATTTCGGAATTATCGGAGCTCCGCCCGAAGCACATGGCGGAATTGTTGGCAGAGGCGCTGCAATAATACGCCTGGCATCCCGAGCAAAACCGCCAGTCCGGCTCGGACCGAGGGATCTCGCCTATTCCGTGAACGGTAGCGAATAGCTCTTCGTGCTCCAAGAGCTTGGGTGGGATCCCTCGACGTCTCTGCGCCTCGGGATGACAACTATGAAAGCTTAACGATCTCGCGGAACTCAGCGGACGTCAGCGCGTGAACGGAAAGACGGGATTGCCGGACGAGCGAAATGTTCTTCAACCGTGGCGCCGCCTTGATTTGCTCGAGAGAAACCGGCTGGCGTAATTGTTTCACTGGCGCCAGATCGACTGTGCTCCAATCGCCCTCTTTCGCGGTTCGATCGGGATACGCGACGCGAACCACTTTGGCAATGCCGACGACCGCTTTGTCGGTAACGCTGTGATAGAAGAGAACCTCATCGCCGACACGCATGCTGCGGAGATTATTTCGTGCCTTGAAATTGCGGACGCCGGTCCAACTAGTTTTCTTTTCTTTGACCAGATCGCTCCACGAATAGGCATCCGGTTCCGATTTCACGAGCCAGTAGTTCTTCATTCTATTCACGTGTCATCCCGAGCACAGCCGAGGGATCCCGCCGCGGAACCTTTAAGGTAACATTTCGGGATCCCTCCACTTCGCTTCGCTTCGGTCGGGATGACGATCAGGGTTTCGGGGGCTGAGCGCCAGGCTGGGCTGGCGATGCAGATCCTGCCGGCGGCGCGCCGGGCTTATTTGCACCCTCCTCTCCGCCGGGCAAATTCTCGTCTGGCGCTGCGTGCAGGTCGGCTTCGGCAAATGATCCGGGATGAGAAGCGAGTTCCTTGCGCAAAGCGGCGATTTGTTCTTTGGTCACCGGACTTCCGTTATTTCCCCACTCCTGTCGCTCATAAGTTAGGACGTCGGCAACCTTTTGGTCACCCAAGCTTTCCCATGGTTGCATGACTGCGCTGCCGAACTGTTGTCCCTTCACCGTGATCGGGCCTTGCAAGCCCTTCATCACGACCATGGCGGCGCGACGGGAGCCGCCGTTGGTAATTTCAGAACCGGCCAGAGGCGGATAACCCTGGCTCTGCGATCCGAGCCCGTTTGCCTGGTGGCAGACCTGACAATTTGCCGCGAAAACTTTCTTGCCTCGCTCGGCGGGTGAAAGCTCCGCGGCCTGTTGCTGACCACCGCCTGGACCGGCCGCCTTCTTTGCTGTCGGAACGCCGCCCGGGTCCAAACTATCGCCGCTAAATCCTCCCGAATAGCGCCCGAGATATGCGCCGCCGAAGAAAAGCGCGAGCGAGTAAACTCCAATCAGCCACAATGAGAGCGGTTCCAACCCTACGCGCGGTTCCTGTTTTTCCCGCTGGATTGCGGCGTGCACTTTTTGCACGTCTTCGCTCTCACCATAATCCATGCCCTGGCGCGGTCGCGATGTGGAATCTGACGGGCTCATTTCTTGGCAGGGGGTTGGGCGGCGGCAGGCGATGCAGCTGGAGACCCAGCCGGTGCCGCGACCGATTTTACTTCAGATAATGGATGCGATTGATTGAGCGACATCAAATAAGCTACGAGACATTTCGCGTCGTAGGTTGGAACAATTTCCCAGCCTTCGCCCGGTGCTTCGTCGCCCCTCAAATGGAGAGCATCGGCCGATTGTTGCCCCCCGATGCGGCGTTTCTCATAGAGAAATTTATAGGCCGGCATGTCCGAATCGAGGTTCAGGCTGCGCGGAGAATAGAGATGCTGGTGATGCCAGGCGGCAGAGTAGGGCGCGGGCGATTCGGAAGATGAGGCCGCAGGTGAAGAACTGGCAGCAGGTTGCGACGGCGACGCAGCCGCCGCAGGCGACGGTTGTGCGGGCGGCTTTGCGCCCGGTTGCGCCGGAGCATTTGCGGGCGGCGGCGAAGCATTGCCTGGCGCTGGCGAGGCATTCGCCGGCGCGGGACTTCCACCAGAACTAGCTGCAGGTTGTGACGGCGATGTGGCTGCCGCAGGCGACGGTTGCGCGGGCGGCTTTGCGCCCGGTTGCGCTGGAGCATTTGCGGGCGGCGGCGAAGCATTGCCTGGCGCTGGCGAGGCATTCGCTGGCGCGGGACTTCCACCAGGCGATCCTGCCGGAGCAGGTTGCGCTGGCGCGGCTTCCTCCTCGGCAGGCGCGGCTTTACCAATATTCGCCAAGTCAGGTCCGAGCCTCGTTTTTCCGATCAACGCCGGTCGATCGAAGATGTAATCGCGCGGCGCACTGCGACGGTCGCCCCACCTTGGACGTGGGCTTGGAGCTGCCCATCGCTGAAGATCGACATCGGCGGCGGCGTAATCGGCGCGAACTTGTTGGCTGTGGCAGTAAAAACAACCGTTCGCTACGTAAACGCGTCTGCCGCGCTCGGCCATTCCAGATCTTGGCATCGGATAAATGTCGGTGCCCTCTTCGTCGCTTTGCGGTTCGAGATGTCCAATCTGCAAATCCGGAATGTAAGCGAGCCCGAGCCAGGAAAAGGCGAGCGTCGCGAGGAGTCCGACAACGAGTGGGGTGAAGCCCTTCATCAGTGCACGACCGTCTCGCCCGGTTCAGGGTTCACGGGATTCAAAAATGTCGGCACGCTGGCCGTGCGGCCAAGGCCAAGAAGCATGAGGAGAAAATGATAAGCGAAGACGAAATGCGCCACCGTCATCAAGATTCCAGACAAGCTGCGACCGCGCAGATACGGGAGGACGGACTGGGTGCTTTCGGTAAACGATAGGCCTGGGTTGTCCATGTTGAGACCCTGCACCCACCCGCCGACGAGAAGCATCAGCGTCATCAATCCGATGCCGTAAACGGACGCCCAGAAATGAATTTTTATCAGCGACGCGAAACGCCATTCGCGACCGACCAATCGCGGCACGATGTAGTGACATTGCTCCGAACATGATCATGCTGAAAAAGGCGTAGAGCCCGAGGTGACTGTAAGCGACGCTGACCTCGCTAAATTGCACGTAGCGGGCGAACGAGCGCAATGAAATGAGGACACCGAGAAGGCTAAACGCGGTGTAAGACATCGCGCCGAAAACGGTAAACCGCAGCGTTGGGCTGTAACGCATAAGCGGGAAATAACCGCGCATGGTCATGTGATGATTTAAACCGACAGTCGCGACGGGAATGATGCACAAGATCATGGCGGCGATGCTGGCTGTGATCATCCAGGCCGGGAACGGGCCGTCGACCAGTCGTTGCATTCCAGTCCAGCTAGCAAAGAATGCGTACGTCCAAAAGCCGATGGCAGCGAGGTGATAACTGTAAACGGGCCGGCCAATTACTTTCGGAATCATGTAATAGGCGGTGCCGAGGGCGAGTGATCCGAACCAAAGGAAAAGGAGATTGTTTGCGTACCACCAATTGACCGCCGCCTGGAGAACGCCTTGGACCGGGACGATGAAAAGCATGGTCTGCGCGGCCAGATACATCCACGGGAACCAGAGAAACGCAGCCAGCAGATACCATTGCGTGATGTAGATCGCATCGCCGCGGCGAAACCGGAACATTAGGACCGCCCAGGAAGCGATCAGCGAGTAGCCAACAAAAAGAGCCCACGCGGCATAGCTGGGAAATTCGAGCCAATGATAGCCGGTGCTGTCGCCCATCAGAATTCCGCAAATTCCAAGAAGGACACCGAGGTTCCAAAATCCGCCGCCGGTAACGAGTAACAGCGGATGACGCAAGGTCGTGCGGCACAACCGCGCCATTAGCCAAATGGCAGTACCCATTCCCACATTCGACGCCCAGCCGTAAAGCATGACATTGAGATGCGCCGGACGCATCCGGCCCCAAGTCAGGACCGAAATGTTCGACAGCCAATCGGGCGAGTGGAGTTTGAACGAGGTGAAAAACGCCAGCACCGTTCCGATCAATAACCAGGCGACGGCAGAAGCGTAAAACATCAGCACGGGCACCCGGGTGGAGGCATCAATCAGCGCGCGCTCGACCTGTTCGACCTCGCCGACACTCAGATCGGTCACGTTACTTGGATTTTTGAGTGGAATTTCGGTAGGATTCATTCGCAAAAATCACGGCGGCGATTTTCCCGGAGCCGGGGCTGGTGTTCCGGGCGGATTTTGTTCGGGCATCGGTGAAGGTGAAACCGGCGGTTGCCCGCTCGATGGCGATGCGGAAGCGGCTGGTGTCATGCCCGGGCCTGGTTGTGTCCCCGGTATTGCACCAGGTGGATTTCCTGCCGCGGCGGGTTGATTTCGATTTTCAGATTCGGGGCCTTCGACTGATTTCGGTTTCGGCGTCGCGCTTGGAGCTGGCTGCTGGCGAAACTGCCGGTGCCGGTGGTGACGCGGCGGGCGCTGCTGCTTCAGCCGGAGTCGCTATTGGATTGGCCGGCTCCGGTTTCTTCGACGCCAGATCACGAAGAGTAAGTTGCATTGCGCGATCGATCGGGATTCGGGCAACACCCTTTCCCTTATCCACCCACGCGTAAGAATTCAATTCCTGGGTCGCAGCATTACGCGCATCGTTCAATTTCTTTTTGCGCGCTTCCGCTCGTTTCTGCTCATAGTTGTTGCCATGTGGTGTGGCGGCCACGAGGACAAACACGAAAATTCCGAAAAAGAGAAAGAGCAAAACAACGCCAAGCCACGCCCCGAACGAAATCGGCGGGCGCGCTGCCGTTGGTGGTGAAGTCACGTCGGCCATGTCAGTTCCTCAAACGCAGTGACTCGACCAGCCGTGGGTCACGCACCGGGAAGGTGGAAGTCTTTCCAATCAACCGCAGATAAAGGAAAGCGAGGCTGCAACCGATGGCGATCGGGCAAAGGAAATCCCAGACGCTGAGGTGCACGCCGGTGCCGTGGAGTGAAGGGAGCACGATGATATACATATCGAGCGCCTGCATAAACATGACCCAGCCGGCGACGATGCAGAGTTGATACGGCTTCTTCTTGATTCCCTGAAGCAAAAGGATGGCGAACGGAATGAAGAAACGGCCGATGACCAAGAGCATACTCAAGGGCCACCAGGATTCAGTATTCCGAACCAGGAAGTACTGCGTTTCCTCCGGAATGTTGGCGTACCAATACAGCATGTATTGGCTGAAGCCGATGTAGGCCCAGAAAACACTAAAGGCCAACATCCATTTCCCCATGATGTAATAATGCTCCAGCGTGACGACCTTGAGATAGCCGGCCTTACGCAAAGCTGTCGTCACCAGCACGAGCAACGACATTGAACTACCGGCGGCACCGGCAAAAATGTACGGGCCCCACATGGTGGAGTACCAGCGGTAGTTCAGGCCCATCACCCAATCGAAGGCGGCAAAGGTCAGTGACAACGCGAAAATGGGGAGGCCGGCAAATGCGATTTTGCGCATCCAGACAGTGCAGCGCGGATTGCCATCGCGGTCCTGGGCGACAGAAAAACGGCGCAGCAAAAAGGCAACTCCGCCGAGAAGGATGAAATAGAGCAAGGCCCGGAAGGCAAAGAAGGACCAGTTCAGATACTGCCGTTTACTGTCGAGCACGGCGTCCTTGCCCGGCGGAATATTCATCCACTCGAAAAGGTGATGGCGCAGGATGAGGATCGGAATGGCAAACAGAAACAGCGCGCAGAGAAGCAGCCCGATGTTTTCCAGTTGTCGCCGCACGACCACCGACCACTCGGCATCGGTGGCGTGATGCACGATCGTCCAGAACAAACAGCCGCAGCAAAGAGTGAAGAAATAAAAGAATCCGAAGAGCCAGGAGAAACTGAACTGCGGCTGATCCTTGAGTGCGCCAAAGAGGCAAAGCACGAGGCCGACGACGGCGCCGCCAGCGAGCAACAGTGATAAACCAGTGAAGCGAGCGGGTTCGAAATACTCACCCTCGGGTGCGGGCATGACCTGGGAACGTTCGCTCATTTCTTCTGTGCCTCCGGGCTTGGTGCCGGTTTGGCCTCCGGCGGTTTGGCTTCAGCCTTCTCGAGTTTCGCGAGTTCTTCCGGCGGGACATCAGTAGCTGCGGCATTCTGGCTACGCTGCAAGGCGCGCAGATAAGCGATGATGGCCCATCGGTCCGCCACCGGCACATTACCGCCGTACGACATCATGGTGTTCTTACCGTTGGTGATGGTGTTGAAAATCTCGCCGTCAGCCATCTTGCGAATGCGCTCGTCCTGCAAGGTGGCGACCGTGTTCAAGCCATACAGTTTGGCGACGCCATTGCCGGCTGCAGTCAGACCATGACAAACGGAACAGTTGATATTGAAACGCTGCTGCCCGCGCTGCATGAGCTGTTCCGTGACCGGAACTGGAATGCCCGTGCCCCAATTGTTCCCCATCTTGCCGGTGTTGTAATAATCCGTGCCGACACTGAAACCGATACGAGTGCGTTCTGCAGCCGGCGGCGCAGCATTGGGAGGATTTCCAGGCGGCGCTTTCAATTGCGGCATTGGCGGTTCGTAGCCAATCGGCACCGTGCTCGCAATTGGAAGGCGTGGCCCACGTCCATCCGAGAAAAAGTCGATTGGCGATTGCGCCCGCACTTTTTGCTGCCGCACCATGTCCGGGAAAATTTCCCATGGTGTGCGGGGGCTATGTTCTCCGCGAAAACCGCATATCGCCACGATGACGATGCTGGCGAGCACGAAGATGAGAAGGAAGCCTCGCAGCATTTCAATCCTCCTCGTGCACGATGGTAATGTGCATCCCACCGGTTTCGACCAGCAGGTCGTGCGTTTCCATTTCGCTGAAACGCGGATCGCGCGCTTCGATGGCAAGAAAAAAGCCATCGTTGGTGACGCGACTGAAACGGTCCCAGTTAAACAGGGGATGATGCCACCTCGGCAGGCCATTCATGATTTGCCAAGCGAAAAAGGCGGAGAAAGCCCCGAAAAGCACGGTTAACTCGAACATGATCGGGAAAAATGCCGGCACTGTTTGCCAATTGAACGGTTTTCCGTGCACGATCAGCGGATAAATCCCCCAGGATGGACCAAATTCGACCAGGGCAGCGGTCAACAAACCGGTGATGCCGCCGATCAGGACCACGGCGCTGAGCCACGATTTGCCGAGCCCCATGGCCTCATCCATTCCGTGAATGGGGAATGGCGAGTAGACGTCCCAGCGTTTGAAGCCGGCATCGCGCACCCGTTTCGCCGCCTCGTAAAGCTCCGAGGCACTCCCATATTCCGCCGCCGATGGCGTAAACCTTGTGACCAGAGGGCGTTCTCATCATGGGTGTTGGCCTCCCCCTGTTGCGACCGGATGATGGGCGTGCACGTCGGATTCCGGCAGAACAATTTTCACTTCGCTCATCGCGATCATCGGCAGGAAGCGAATGAAGAGAAGGAAGAGCGAAAGGAAAATTCCGTGGGTGCCGATGAAGGTCCAGATGTCCACCCACGTCGGGATGAACAGGCCCCACGAGCTCGGCAGAAAATCGCGATGCAATCCGCCAACGATGATGATGAAGCGCTCGAACCACATGCCGGCGTTGACGCACATGCAGACGAAATAGACGACGTAAACGTTGCGGCGACACCAGCGGAACCAGAACAGCTGCGGCGAAAGCGCGTTGCAGAAGAGCATTCCGACCCACCAGTACCACCAGTACGGGCCAAGCACGCGGTTCCAGAACGCGAACCGCTCATATTGATTGCCGCTGTACCAGGCGAGGAAAAATTCCATCGCGTAGGCGTAGGAAACGATCGAGCCGGTCAACAAAATGATCTTCGCCATCTTGTCGATGTGCTGGAGCGTGATGATGTCCTGCAGTTTGAATAACGCCCGCGCTGGCAACATCAACGTCAGCACCATGGCGAACCCGCCAAAGATGGCGCCGGCGACAAAGTAAGGTGGGAAAATGGTGGTGTGCCAGGTCGGCAGAATTGACGTGGCGAAGTCGAACGACACGACGCTGTGGACCGACAGCACCAGCGGCGTGGAAAGGCCGGCTAACAAGAGATAGGCCATTTCGTAATGCCGCCAGTGACGGTTCGATCCACGCCAACCCAGCGCGAAAACGCCGTAAAGAAATTTTTTAATTTTCGAGGTGGCACGGTCGCGCAGTGTCGCCAGGTCAGGAACTAAGCCGGTGTACCAAAACAAGACCGAAACAGTGAAGTAGGTCGAGACCGCAAAGACGTCCCACATCAGTGGACTGCGGAAATTGGGCCAGATGCCGTAGTTATTTGGCAAGGGCGCCAGATACCATGCCATCCATACGCGTCCGACGTGGATGCCGGGGAAAATGGCAGCGCAAGTGACCGCGAACAGGGTCATTGCTTCCGCCGAACGATTGATCGAGGTGCGCCATTTCTGGCGCAGCAGATAAAGGATGGCTGAGATCAGCGTGCCGGCGTGTCCGATACCGATCCAGAACACGAAATTGGTAATGTCCCAGGCCCAGCCGACGGGATGGTTCAATCCCCAGGTCCCGACCCCGGTGGAAATTTGATAGCCGAGACAGAAAAGACCAAACGCCGCAATAGCGGAGGTCACGGCGAACGCGACCCACCACCAGCGGGGCGCGCGATTTTCCACCGCACCGGAGATACGTTCCGTAACCCAGCTGTAGCTGCGCCGGTTCAATACCAGCGGCACGCGGGTGAGCGGCTTCTCCGTTGGTGCCAACTCTTCGCCTTCGATGATCTCCGGTACTGTGGCGGCGCCCTCCATTACATTTTCTCCTCTTTCTCGTTAGGACTGGCGATACCGATCTTGTGTGCGTCTGGCATTTTCGGGTTCGGATTACGAATACGCGCGAGATAACTGACGCGGGTGTTCACGTTCAAATACCGGAGCAGGCGATAATTGCGATCCTGCAATTTCATTTTCGAGACCTTGCTTTCAGGATCGCGAATGTCGCCAAAAACAATGGCTTCGTTCGGACACGCCTGGGCACAGGCAGTGGTGAAGGAATCGCGGGGAATGCGAGTGTCGTTGGCAGAAGCACCGGCGCGCACATGAGCGGCAATTTTTGCTTCCTCGATGCGTTGCACACAAAAAGTGCATTTCTCCATCACGCCGCGCATGCGCACGGTCACATTCGGATTCTTAGAAAGTTTAATGGTGTCGGGCGCACCCTTATCGGTCAGTGGAGCGAAGTATTCCTTGTAGATATTGAGCGCGCCGGCAATCTTCTTTTTGCCAACCGGACGCTGATTGTAATCGAAGAAGTTAAAGCGCCGGACTTTGAACGGGCAATTGTTCGCGCAATAGCGCGTGCCGACACAGCGGTTATAAGCCATGACGTTCAAGCCCATCTTCGCTGTGGATGGTAGCGTTGACCGGGCAAACCGTTTCGCAAGGGGCGTTTTCACAGTGCTGGCACATCATCGGTTCATGCACCATCTCGGGATCTTCCGGAAGCTCGCCCTTGTCCTGGTCATAGCCATGTTCACTGGCGAAATAGCGATCGATCCGCAGCCAGTGCATCGCCCGGCCATGGGCGACCTCCAATTTGCCAACAACCGGGACATTGTTTTCCGCCTGGCAGGCAATGACACAAGCGCTGCAACCAGTGCATGTATTTAAATCGACCGTCATGCCCCATTGCTGGGCCGCATTCAACGGGGGATGAGTATAGAGACTCGGTAATTTTGCCGGTAAGTCCTCGTCACCGGCGATTTTTTTCGCGAACTCGGGGTCTTCGCGGTAATGCTCGAGCGGGGCTTCACGCACGAGCCCGCGGCCTTCGATGCTGAAGTGATCCTGCGTGATCGAAAATGGATATTTTCTGCCAACTTTCTTGACTGTGACGCTGCCGACCGCTTTGCCGTCGGCTACGATGTAATGGGGATTATTCGGGGTGCGCAGCAAATAGCCGTTGAAGCCGCTCCACTCGCCCACGCTGTTGAGGCTATTGCGACCGTAGCCAAGCGGGATGGTGATCGAATTGTCGGCGTGACCCGGAGCAACCAGCACGGCGATCTCCAGCTCGCGCACCGCCGGCGGTGGCGGTGGCGGTGGTGCCGGTTGGCCTTCGGCCGGCGGCGGAGTCGTTGGCGGAAGCGTCGCTCACGGCGATGCGGATCAGATCGCCGGTCTCGACGCCGAGCGTCTTGGCGTAGCGCGGACTGATCAATGCCGCGTTATCCCAGGTCAGCTTCGTAATTGGATCGGGCATTTCCTGCAGCCACGAGTTGTTTACGTAGCGGCCGTCGTCGATCGAATAATCGCGCACCAGCACGATCTCGGGCGATTCCGGGGTCGGCGGCGGGGTTGGTCCGCTCCAGAGGTTGTGGGCAATTCCACCCGCGGTATCGCCATTGAATGCAGGCGGGTGGTCGCGCAAAACAATGTGCGAGGCGAAACCGTCGTGCAAAAATTTCGCCCACGCCGTCGCCCGATCGCCGATCGGGTTGGTCAGGCGAAATGTTTCCTGCACCAATTCGGGCCCGTCGACTTTCGGTTTGCCCATCACCGCGTTGAGCAAATCGATCTCGGAGAATCCGCCGAAGAGCGGGAGAATCATTGGCTGGATCGCGAGGTAATGTCCTTCCGAGCTGAGCGCGTCGCTCCACGATTCAAGGAAATGCGATGCCGGCAGATTCCACCGACTCAACGCCGAAGTCTCATCTTCGTAATAACCGAGCCGGATTACGTCGGGCACCTTTTTCTGAAGCTCGGGCCAATCGATCCAGGTCTTGCTTGTCTGATCGAATGCGAGTGCGCGCGGCGCGTTGAACACCGGGTTGGCGCCCAGAATAAAGAGTTGTTTGATCCGGCCGGCCACCATGTCGCCGGCAAGTTGGAGAATGCTGTTATCGCGCTGATTCCGGTGCAGCTCGCGCAACAAAACGGTGCGGCCGACATTCTTCAGCGCAGAATTAATTGCATAAACCAGCAACTGCACGACCACGGGCTGTTGCGACCCGGCCAGAACCAAGCCCGCACCGGATTTCGACACCAAATCGTTAACCGCTTCGTCCACCCAGTGTTCGTCGAATGGGGCTGCGCCGGCCGGAACCTGCAAGGTGGCGAGGACTGATCCCAACCCCGCGTCTTTCGTCGCCGTCGCGACCTTCATCGCAATCGCATGCGCAATCAGCGGAATCTGGCTGGCCGGCAAACGCATTCTGTGGTCGGCCATTGCACCGGTCAGCGTGTAGCGGTTCTCGACGACATAGAGCCGGTTCATCGAATCTTTCGGCGCACTGACGCGACGTCGCGAAGTGAACGCCCGCGACGATGCGATGTCGCCTTCGCCGCAATCGAGAAAGTCGCTGTCGAGCGCCAGGATTACATCGGCCCGTTCAATTCGCGGAACGAGGCGCAAATTGTCGCCGAAACTGATCTGCGTGGCAAAATTTTGCGCTTCACTCCGCAACGGATCGTAAACACACCAGCGCAAGCGTGGGAACATTTTTTCCAGCTCGCCGCGAATTCTTTCGCGCGTGGGCGAATGTGTTTCTTCAACGAGAAAGGCCAGCCCTGCGCCGTCGCCGATTTTCCCGCGCAGATCGTTCAGATATTTTTCAAAATCGGCGACGCTCTTGGTTTGGCCATTTTCTGCGATCCGTTTTGCGCGCAGTGGACTGTAAAGCTCGTTGATCGCAGCCTGGACGAAAACATCGCTGGCGCCGTTGCTCATCGGATGCAGCGGATTGCCATCGAGTTTGATCGGACGGCCATCGACGGTGGTAACCAGGAGCGGGATGGCGCCGTTTCGCCGCGGCATCGCCGTGCTGTAGTAGAGAAATTTTCCGGGAATGGTCCATTCCACCGTCTTTGTGAACGGCACCAGATACATTTCCGGCCGGCGACAACTGCTGACACCAAATCCGGCGAGCGCAACGGACGCGCCCATGAGCCTCAAAAAGCTTCGACGACTCCATTCATCTCCGTTTAGTTGCGCGGCGCTGGAAGGAAATTCGCGCTCCAGCCATTCGCGGAATTCCGGCGTGTCGGCCAGTTCATCCGTGCTCCGCCAATAGCGTCGCCCCGAGGTGGGCTCCGGCGGATGTTGAAACACGCGCTTCATAGGACTTCTTGGAGGATAGGCATCTTGCCTGTCTCGGACGACAGGCTTCCAGCCTGTCGAAAATTAAAACGGCGAGCTGGAAGGTCACCGGCCGAGGTCCGAGCCGGACTGGCGAATGGCTGGAAGCCTATCTTCCGATAGCAGCGCAAGGGTCGTGTGATTTTTACACTCATCGGTGGCATGCCTGGCAATTCTCCGAGGTCCGAATGTTCCAGCGTTCCTTCAAGGTTTGGCCGATTTCCTGTTGCGTCAGGTGCGTTTTCTTAGACCAATCTTCCGTTACGCCCGCCGGTTTGCCGTACTTGGCGACAAATTCAGCCGGATTCACATCCTCCGGTTTCCAATCGAGATTGGTGATCTGATCTTCCGGTCGCAAAAAATTCTCCGGGTGCCTGTGACATTCGAGGCACCATTTCATGCTCATCGGCTTCGCGTCGTACATCGCGGGCATGTGATTGACTTGGCCGTGACAGCTCGCGCAACTGATCCCCCGGTTCACGTGCGCGGCGTGATTGTAAAAGACATAATCCGGCAGCCGATGAATCCAAACCCATTCCACCGGGTCCTGGGATTTCCAGCTTGCCCGCACCGGCTCGAGCTTCGGATTATCTTTCTGCACCTGTTGATGACAGGCCATGCAGGTTTGGGTATTCGGGACATTCGAATGCGCGGCTACTTCCACGAAGCTGTGGCAATAACGGCAGTCCATTCCCAGTTGGGTCACGTGAATGTCGTGCGGGAACGGCACCGGCTGGATCGGTTCGTAACCGACCTTGGTATATTTCGGCGTTACGTAATACCAAGTGCCGGCGGTAAGACCGCAGACAATTACGACGCTGCAAATCGCCAGTTTGAGCGGCAACCAGTTGGACCAGCGCGGAAAAAAGTTCGCCATAAAGTTAGCGGCCCCGTTTCAAACTGATCCACCACCGCCAATTTTTCTCCCTCATAAAATCGGCGAAAAGTGGTGGCGGTTTCAGATGAGCAAATGGTTAAGGTTGCACGCGCTGCCGAAACAGTGTGCGCTGATTCTATAAACACGCCACTGCTTGGCAAAAAAAATTTTCGTCCGAGCCGGACTGGCATTTTCGCTTGGAATGACGGAAACAGTCCGATGATGCGAGCTGTCGCTGCTATTTTGCTGCTCATGGGCAGCATCGCTTCCGCCGCCGAAACAGCCGACACAATTTTCATTAACGGCAACGTTTACACCGTTAACGAGAAGCAACCGCGCGCCGAAGCCATCGCGGTCAGTCGGGATCGTATCGTTTTCGTTGGCTCAAACGCTGATGCGCAAAAACTCCGGAGCGACAAAACACGCATCATCGATCTTGCCGGCAAAACCGTGACCCCGGGTTTTACCGATTCACATTGTCACATTTTTGGAATCGGCGAGCGCGAGATGACTTTGAATCTCGAGGGCACCAACACACTCGAGGATTTCCTGCAAAAAATGAAAGAGCGTGTCGCCAAAACCGAGCCCGGCAAATGGATCACCGGCCGCGGCTGGATCGAGACTTTCTGGAAACCGCCGCAGTTTCCCACCCGGACTGATCTCGACAAGATCGCGCCCGACAATCCGGCCTTTCTGACGCGCGCTGATGGTCACGCCGGTGTGGCAAATTCGGCCGCGTTGAAAATTGCCAACATCGACCAGCACACGCCGAATCCATTCGGCGGACAAATCCTGAAAACAGACGGCGAGCCCAATGGGATGCTGCTCGATAATGCGATGGATTTGGTGGCCCAAAATATTCCGCCGCCGACCGAAGCCGAGCGCGAGCAAGCCCTACTCCTTGGCGTCGACCGCGAGATCAAACTCGGTTGGTGCGAAATTCAAAACGCCGGAAGCGAATTACCGGATCAGGAGATCATCCGGCGCGGCTATGCTGCTGGAAAAATAAAACTCCGCATGATCAATGCAGCCTATGGTCCCGGTGAAGCGGCAAATGCATTGCTGAAAAATGGCGCCACCCTAAATGCATTCGATCACCGTTTCACCCAACGCACGATCAAGGTGATTTTCGATGGCGCACTCGGCTCGCGAGGGGCCGCTCTGCTTGCGCCCTATTCGGATAAACCAGACACCTCTGGTTTCCTCACGCAAAAACCCGAGGACTTGAGACCGATGTTCAAAGAGGCGCTGCGCCGCGGCATTCAAGTCGAGACACATGCGATCGGCGATCGCGCGAACCGACTTATCCTTGATCTCTATGAGGAAGCCATGCTGTCGTTCCTCGACGACAAATACGCTGTGCCTGGTCCGCGCTGGCGGGTCGAACACGCACAAATCCTGAGTGAACAAGATATCCCGCGCTTCGCCAAACTCGGCGTCATTGCCTCAATGCAACCCTCCCATGCAATCAGCGATTTGTTTTTCGCCCCGGCTCGGCTTGGAATGGATCGGCTGCGGGGTGCCTATGCCTGGAACAGCCTGATTAAATCCGGCGCAATCATCTGCGGCGGTTCCGACGCCCCGGTCGAACGTGGCGAACCAATGATCGAGTTCTACGCCGCAATCGCGCGCAAAAGCATCAAGGGCGAATCACATGAAGGATGGCATCCCGAGCAAGCCGTCTCGCGCGAACAAGCACTGAAGATGTTTACGATTAATGCCGCCTACGCCGCTTTCGAAGAAAACGACAAAGGCTCAATCGAAGCAGGCAAACTCGCCGACTTCACTGTTCTCTCGGGCGACATCATGAAAATTGCGCAACCCGAAATTCTCAAGACGCGCTGCGAGATGACCGTGATCGGCGGCGAGATTGTTTACCAGACGAAGTAAACGGGATTAAACGATAGCAGCTTCTCTGAAATCCTGTTAATCCTGTCTAGGAATACAAGTACTCGTCGTGATATTCGCGTTGCGGCGCGAACTGGACGTTTTCGTTGCCGGTTTCTGGATACTCGAAGATTTTTCCTTCGTAATTGCGAATCACGATTTTCTCGTTGTCGTGATAAAGAATGTAGCCGGGATTGATCGGCACTTTGCCGCCACCGCCTGGCGCATCGATGACATATTGGGGGACGGCGTAGCCGCTGGTGTGACCACGCAGGCCTTCGATAATCTCGATTCCTTTCGCGACCGAAGTGCGCAAATGCGATGAGCCGTTGATAAGGTCGCACTGATAAAGGTAGTAGGGCCGGACGCGGCACATCAACAGTTTGTGCACGAGCGTCTTCATCGTTTCCAGATCGTCGTTCACCCCGGCAAGCAAGACGCTTTGGTTCCCCAGCGGAATCCCGGCATTGGCCAAACGCTCGAGCGCTTCTTTCACTTCAATGGTCAGTTCACGCGGATGATTCACATGCACGCTCATCCAAAGCGGATGATATTTCGACAGCATCGCGCAAAGCTCAGGCGTGATCCGTTGCGGAACGAAAATCGGGATCCGAGTGCCGATCCGCAGAAATTCGATGTGCGGAATCGCACGCAATCGGCTCAGCAAATTCTCGAGTTTACCGTCACTGAAGAGAAGCGCATCGCCGCCTGAAAGGAGGACGTCGCGCACTTCGGTGTGTTGTGCCAGATAACGAAGGGCTTCTTCAAAGTCGGTGTGCAATTCCTGTTCGCCGGCCCCGCTGACGACTCGGCTGCGGGTGCAGTATCGGCAATAGGCAGCGCAACGGTCCGTAACCAAAAACAGAACGCGGTCTGGATAGCGATGGACCAACCCCGGCACCGGCATGTGCGAATCTTCCCCGCACGGGTCCGCCATATCGTAGGGCGAGCTCCATGTTTCTTCGATCCGCGGAATGACCTGCCGCCGGATCGGATCGTCCGGATTTTCCCGCGGGATCAGGTTGAAAAAGTGCGGGGTAATCGCGAGTGCCAGTTTATCGCCGGAAAGCAAAACCCCGGCGCGTTCTTCCTCGCTCAAGGACAGATGTTCCTCCAGTTGCGTCAGGGCGGTGACACGGTTTTTCAGCTGCCACTTCCAGTCGTTCCAAAGCTCCGGCGTAACTTGCTTGCGCCCAGACCAATAGCCCGGCGCGTGGGAGCGGAACGCTTTTTCCTGCTCAATGTCCTGGGTGAGATTCACCATTTTCGTAATTTGTGGGCAAAAAACTTAACGTCGTTAACAATCGTGTCAATGCGCTCAGTTTTACCCTACAGCCTCCTGAATGGATTCGTCTGACGCCGCCCCATCAGGGTTATTCAAACGCAGGACCTTCGCTGCTTTCAGAAAACCCTCACACAAGGTCCACAAAGGACACGAAGGAGTCCGAGCCGGACTGGCGGATTTCCTTTCTGTCCTTTGCGCGAGGACTCGGACTTAAGCCCATGCATTGCTCGGAATGCCGAAGCGCTTTCCCTCTTCCAGAACATTCCCGTTCATCAGATCTCGATAGTACTCGGTCCAGCCAGCGGTGGGTGAACGAACGTAACCGTGCAGTTCTCCACCGTCGGCGTCGCGTTCGGGCATGACATGGCCCCGCTGGGCGAAATGCGCGCAAACGCCGTGCAACCATTCATGGAGCCAGACTTCACCGCGCGCCTCATTCCTCCATGCCGATGATGGCGCGTTCGCGATTGCGGCGTAGGTCGCATCGTTCGTCCATTTGCTTGCACCCATCGCCAGGCCCCAGGCATCGCAAGGAACTGCCATGCCGTTCTTCAAATCGCGCTGCGGCCAAAAAACGAAAATGGAGTCGTATTTTCCCGATGGGGCGAACTCATCCAAATCAGGTCGAATGTCACCTGGCGATGGCCAGAAACGGGATGGCGATTCTCGCGTCAGGGAAGTAAGCGCGTGACCCGGTCGCACAATTTCGTATTCGATCCCAGCCCTGCCATCGGTAAATTCGGAAACGAGATTGGGAAATCCGGCGAACGAATTCAGCGCATCCGTTATTTCGCGCTCGCCAGCTACATGATGAAATCTTTTGCCTGTTTTCTTGCCAGGGCGACGCTCCGCGGAGCCACTTTTCGCTGGCTCGACGGAGTCTCGCCCTAGCGGCAAACAGACGTCCAGCTCGCGATAGACGAGCAGAAGCGTTTTCCAGCTTTTCACCAGCTCACGGCAAAGCTTGCATGTAACCGATAATCCGGCACCACCTGTAATGCTGTCGTGTTCATCAGAACCGGAAACTCCGCTGCTAACTCGCCGCTAATCTGGTTGTGCGACGCGATAATGCGTGGCCCAATGAAAACGGACGTAACACCCGTGTCCTCCGCCGCCCGGCCTTGAAATCGGTCAACGTCTTTGCTCTCGCCGGAGACGGCGCATTGGCAGCCGACGACAGTGTTCCGCTTTCGCACCAGGTAATATCCCGGCCCCGCGTTCCAGGTCACGTCGTTGGCAAAATGATAATCATGCGCCCCGTCGCCCCGCAGAGTGAACTGCCCATTCGCTTCCGCGAAAAAATTCTTGTAACGCAACGAAGCCTGCGCGCCGAAAATCCCGTCGTACGACCCGGTCCCGAGTGTGAGGTCGTGCCCGTGAATCGCACTTTCCGGCGCTCCGGGAATTTGCATCTCATGAAATTCCTCCTTCAGCCGACTGGTATCGCCGGTTGGAAATTTGATTCCAGCCAGCGCGATCACTGATGCGGTGCAATCGGGTTCGTGCTCGATCGCGATCGGATTCTTCCCTTCAATTTTGAATTCGCGATACGCGGCAGACGCGAAGTGCCAAACCACCGCTTTCGCCAGGAGCGAGATATCACCGAGCCCGCTCACGGTCCCTTCATCGATGGCAAAGCCTTCGGGCCGCCGGAAGTCGCGGTAGATCAGCGGCGCATTAAATTGCACGGCGAGCCACTCGTTGATGCCATAGCCGATGACGAACTGGGTGATCGAGCTTTCCAATCGTTGTCCGGTAGGATTGGCGACCTCGTCAGCGTCGAACTGCAGCGTGCCGAAATGAGTGAATTGCTCAGCGACTGCTGCGTAGAATCCGCTTGGCGACATTTCCTCCTTTGGCATCGAATTCAACTGCGGCGTGTAACAGCCACACAGATCGCATGCGCGTGTGGCCACAGGGAAAATGATGAGCGCAAGAATGAGTAATCGACGCATCATCAATTGTTGCTCTACCCACCTGCCGGATTCCGTCAATCTGCGCAATCAAGATGATGAGTGACTGAAACCAAAAAATGGCGTGCAACTTTCCTTGCGCCGTCATCCCGAGGCGCGAAGACGCCGAGGGTTTCACCTACGCTGTCGGCGCACCGAAGATTAGTCTTCGTAAGCGTAAACTGAATAGGCGAGGTCCCTCTCCCCCGACTGCGGGATCGGGATAAGAGAGGAGGGAAGCGAAATTAGGCGCGATGACATGGAGGCGAAGCAGCGCTACATTTGAACACCCACCGGCCCGATCATGTCGAAATTCCAACTCATGCGATTTTTGTTTGCTCTCATTTTGGCCGGCGCGATCAGCGGCTCGCCCATCCTGGCACAGGAATCAACCCCCACCGTTCCACCGGCCGCCGCGGAGTCCGGTAAGGATGTCGTTCACGCCCTGAATAATGCCTTTGCCAAAGTTTTCGAAATCGTCGCGCCCAGCGTCGTCATTATCGAAGTCTCGAAAAAGAACGATGGCAACGAAGGGTTCAATTTTGATGACCTGTTTTCCCCAGGTCAGCCCGACGGCAACTCGCCCAGGCGTAGTCCACGATCTTTTAACCCGGTTAGCGAAGGTTCGGGATTCATTGTCCGGCCGGATGGATTCATTTTCACCAATTACCACGTCGTTGAAGGCGCGGAGCACGTGGACGTTAAATTAAAAGACGGTCGCGAGCTTCCCGCGAAAGTGATCGGCGCCGATGACAAGACGGACATCGCGGTCATCAAAATCGAGGCCAAAGATTTACCGGTGGTGCAGATGGGCGACAGCGATGCCGTTCGGGTCGGGCAGTTTGCTTTCGCTATTGGGGCGCCATTCAAACTCGATTACACATTTACCTACGGAGTAGTGAGCGGAAAAGGCCGTAGCAAATTGATCAGCAACGGCGGTTATTCCATCCCAGATTACATTCAGACCGACGCGTCGATTAATCCGGGGAACTCCGGCGGCCCGCTTTGCGACATTGATGGCAAGGTCATCGGCATGAACACGCTGATCAACGGATTGAATCGCGGGTTGGGCTTTGCCATTCCGATCAACCTCGCCAATGAAATCGGTCAGCAATTGGTTGCCGGGAAAAAAATTGCGCGGCCCTGGCTCGGCATCGAGATACGGACGCTGAGCGACTTTGTCGCCGTGCGTGAATTGCTACAGGGCGTCGACCAAGGAGTGGTGGTCCGGACGATTGTGGCAGACGCTCCGGCGAACAAGAGCGACCTGCGGCCCTTTGATGTGATCACGAAAGTGGATGGCACGGCGGTGACGACTGATACACAGTTGCAGCGCGAGATTCTGAAAAAGAAAATTGGCCAGACGGTGAAGCTGACCGTTTGGCGCAAGGGTAAGACGATTGAGATTCCGGTAACGACCGGCGAGCTACCGAACGCGAACACGCCCGCTTCCAACGAGATCACACCGCCGCAACAGCAGCGGCCAGAAGATGCAGGCAAACTGGGATTGCAGGTCCAGGATATCACGAAAGAAATGGCGGAGCGCCTTCGGCTCGGTGATGCGCACGGGGTGATCGTGACCGATGTCGCTGATAACAGCACCGCCGCTGCCCAAGGAATCGAGCGCGAAGATGTCATCACCGAAGTTGACGGCAAACCGGTGACAAGTGTCGGTTCGTTTCGCGAAGCCTTGAGCAAAGCCGACCCGAAGCGCGGCGTGCTGCTTTACCTCGACCGCCAGGGCAGCAAAACTTTCGCCGTTCTGAAAGCGAACGGGGAATAATTCGCCGGCTAGGGATTCTACGTCTGCCGACTGCCCACGATTACCAGGGCGATCCCGCCGACCAGGCAAATGCCGCTCACGATCGGCGGGAAATCGATCCCATGTTTTTCCTGATGAGTGATCTCAATCGGGCCTAATTGCGCATCTTTCTTCTGGGTATTCCACCCCAACCCACCGTAGGCGAAGCCGATGATGCCGACGATGATTAGAATGATGCCGATAACGCCCACAGGCTTCATCGGGTCAGAGTGCGCGGCGTCCGCTGAGGAGGTTGATGATCAGGATTACAATCGCGAGCACGAGCAGAATGTGAATGAATCCGCCCAGCGTGTAAGAGCTGACCAAACCAAGCAGCCAGAGCACCAGCAGTATGACAAATATTGTCCAAAGCATAATGGTTTCCTTGAGTTGAATTTACCTTAGGTTCGCGGGAGAGGGGACAAGTGCGCTTATCGAAGTGAGCCTTTTCGGTATCTCTCGACAACGGTAGGTAGGGGCGGCTAACCCTAGCCGCCCGCGGGCGAGTCCGAGCCGGACTGGCAAGGTCAATCGCCCCTACCTGCCTCCTCCTGCAATGCCGCGCGCAAATTCCAATCCGTGCGTGCGAGCCGCGACCGCGCACTCTCCCGATCGCATCCAGCCAACTGCGCGACAAGGCCAATCGCACGCTCGCGCAATTTTTTGTTCGTCGGCTGCAGATCAATCATCAAATTCCCGCGGACCCGCCCGAGCCGAACCATCGCGCCAGTGCTGATGATATTGAGCGCGACTTTGGTCGCCGTGCCCGCTTTCAAACGCGTTGAACCGGCAACGATCTCGGGACCGGTCTTCAGATGGATCAATAGATCAAAATCTGTTGTAGACGCGGTCGTGCCGGCCGCTGTGGGTAAGACAGACGCATTGGAGGTCAGCAAAATTGTTTGCGCACCAATGTCGTGCGCCCGTCGCAATGCTTCAATCACAAATGCCGCCCGGCCACTCGCGGAAATCCCAATCACCACATCCTCGCGCCTGACCCCGCGCTCATCCATCGCCAGCGCGCCAGCTCGCGCGTCATCTTCCGCGCCCTCTATGCTTCGACGCAAGGCCGGCGCCCCCCCGGCGATGATTCCCTGAAATAAATCGGCCGACGCGCCAAACGTCGGCGGAATTTCAGCGGCATCGAGAACTCCAAGCCGGCCACTCGTTCCTGCGCCGACGTAAAACATTCGCCCGCCACTGGCAATCGCGTTGGCCGCCAATTCGATCGCGCGCGCCAGCTCGTTGACGCTTTGCCGCAACGCTTCCTGCACCGATTTCTCTTCCGCGACGAAAAGCTCAACGATTTCCCGCGCGCCCAATTGATCGAGATTCGCTGATTTCGGGTTCGCCTCTTCGGTCGCAGCAATGGTAGCCGGCGGAGGCGTGGATTTTTCAACGACCGGCATTTGCAATTTTCCGTCGGCTGCAAGCCAGGCCGCGCCAACCTCGGGTGACGATTCACTCGGCCCCACTTTTGCAGCGGGAATTTTCTCCTTGAGCGCGGTAGCGAACGCGACTCCGTAAAATTTCTGATGTTCGAACAGGCCGCCCATCAATCGCACTTCCGGAGCGTCGAGATGAAGCCGCAGCGCAACGGCGGTCGTGAAATCGACCAACGCGCTGACACCGGCCGTCGACAATTTGCCATGCCGCTTCGTCGCTTTTCCGCGCTGCTTCGAAAACAACGGGCGCCAACGAAGCGATCTCCGTTTTATCTGCCGTCTGCGCCCACCGCACCAGCTCATCAAAATTGTTCAACCCAAGAGCGTGCAAAATATTGGCGGCAAACTGCCGTTCGCCCCGTCGCAGATCGTATTCCCGCAGCACCGAGCGCAATGCCCGAATGGAAACAAAATAGGCGCCGCCGGCGTCACCCAAAATGTGTCCCCAGCCTCCGGCCTTTTCGATTCGATGACCGCTGCGTCCAGTCACCGACGAACCAGTCCCGGCATTTACCGCAATGCCATCGCCATCACACAAACACGCTGCCATTCCCGATTCGCGATCGCTACCTGCGACAATTTTCGCCTTCGGCCAAACCGCGCGCGCCAGTTTCAGTAACACCGCGCGATCTTCCTCCGTCGCGCAGCCGGCGAGAAAAACCCCGATGCGGTCGACTTCGCTTGGCAAAACGCGAAAAATTTTAGTGATCTGATCCGGAGGCGTCAGCCGCAAATTCGACGGCGCCAATTTTCCGGACTCGATGATTGCGCCATCAGCGACTAACGCCCAGGCGGTTTTTGTTCCTCCACCCTCGATTCCGAGAATTCTTTCGCCGGTCATGACTACAGCGGCGGTCTAGGACCGCTGTAAGCCAAATGTAAACGCAAATTCGTCGGCGGTCATAGACCGCCGCTACCGATTGTCTCGCGAACCCTCTTTCGTATGATCAACACATGACCGAAGCGGAAGCGAGAACGCGCATCGAATCGTTGCAGCATGACATCGAAGAACACAATCGCCGTTACTACGAAGAAGCCGCGCCCATCATCAGTGACCGCGAATACGATCAGCTTTATCGGGAACTGATCGAGCTCGAGAAAAAATTCCCGCAATTTGCCCATGATGACTCCCCAACGCGGCGCGTCGGCGGCCAGCCCCTCAAACAATTTGCACAGGTCGCGCATCGAGTGCCGATGCTTAGCCTCGACAACACCTATTCCGTCGACGAGCTGACGGAATTTTACGCGCGCATCACCCGGTTGCTTCCGCAGGAAAAAATCCCAGTGATCATCGAGCCGAAAGTCGACGGCGTGGCGGTTTCGGTCTTGTACGAAAACGGCGAGATCCGTTACGCCGCCACCCGCGGTGATGGAGCGGTGGGCGACGACATTACCCAAAATGTTTTGACTATTCGGTCCGTGCCACGCCGGCTCAAAGGAAGCGCGCCGACTGTGCTGGAAGTCCGCGGCGAAGTCTTCATGGACAAGCGTGGCTTCGAAAAATTGAATGCGGATCGCGCGGAACAAGGCCTGCTCGCTTTCGCCAATCCGCGTAATGCCGCAGCCGGATCATTGAAACAGCTTGATCCGGCTCTGGTGGCCAGTCGTCCGCTCGGAATTATTTTCTACGGTACCGGCGCGCTCGGCGGAGTGAAGCTGCAAAAGCACTCCGATCTTTTTCCACTGCTGAAGAAATTCGGGCTCCCCCACAGCGAACGCATTTGGGACGCCTCGTCGGCGGATGAAATCGTTTCGGCGATCCAGGAGCTCGACAAAATCCGTCACGATTTTCGTTATCAAACCGACGGCGCGGTGATAAAGGTCGATTCCTTTGCCCAACGCGAGCGGCTCGGGTTTACCGCCAAGTCGCCGCGCTGGGCCATCGCCTTCAAGTACGAGGCCGAACGGGTGGAGACCAAGTTGCGCGACATCCTGGTCCAGGTCGGACGTACCGGCGTGTTGACCCCGGTGGCGGCGCTGGATCCAGTTCTCGTTAGCGGATCAACCGTGGCCCGTGCGACCTTGCACAACGAAGAGGAGATCGCGCGCAAAGATGTTCGTATCGGCGACACCGTCATTATTGAGAAGGCGGGCGAAGTCATTCCCGCCGTGGTCGAAGTGCGCAAGGATTTGCGCACCGGCACGGAAAAGAAATTTCGGATGCCAAGAAACTGTCCGGAATGCGGCAGCGCCGTCGTAAAGGACGCGGCGCAGGTAGCGGTTCGATGTGTTAACGCGCAATGCCCGGCGCAAGTGCGGCGGCGGATCGAGCACTTCGCTTCGCGCGGGGCGATGGACATCGAAGGCCTTGGCGAAGTGATGGTAACGCAGCTGGTCAAGGCAGAGTTGGTGCGGGATGTCGCCGATATCTACTCGCTCGATTCCGCCAAGCTTTCCCAGATCGAACGTACCGGGGAAAAAAGCATCCGCAATTTGCTCGATGCCATCGAGCGATCCAAAACGCGGCCGCTATGGCGATTGATCCATGGGCTTGGGATTCTGCACGTCGGCGAAACGTCATCCCGCGAACTGTCAGATCATTTTCAGAGCGTCGATGCGTTGATGAATGCATCGGCTGACGAGCTGCAGCGGATTCCAGATGTGGGCGAAGTTGTCGGTGCGAGTATACATCAATTTTTCCGAGAACCACACAATCGCGATCTGATCGCGCGACTAAAAAAGGCCGGCGTGAACCCAACGGTGGAACCGCGCAAGGCAAGCGATTCGGCGATTGCCGGGATGACGTGGGTGATTACCGGCACTTTGAGTCGGCCGCGCGATGAAATAGCCGAGATGATCGTCGAGCGCGGCGGAAAAGTGAGCGGGAGCGTGAGCAAAAAAACCAATTACCTGCTCACCGGCGAAGAAGCCGGGAGCAAACTCGAAAAAGCGAAGAAACTCGGCGTGAAAATTATCGGGGAAAAGGATTTTCGCCGGATTAATCTCGTCATCCCGACCGTAGGTCGCCGCCGGCGACCGCAGTGGAGGGATCCCGTTGCGCTGTCTTAAAGGTAGCATCGGCGGGATCCCTCGACTTCGCTCGGGATGACAGCGTTGTAGATTTCTTACGGCGTGCGCTCGGGTGCTTTTTGCAAGCTCAGCGGCAGCGACGACTGATTCGTGCTCGGCTGCGCGATCATCAACGGATGTTGGAGACGCTGGATCCTCTGCACCTCTTCGGTGGTCGGATGAACCTCAGCCCGAGCATTGAATGTCAATCTCTCGTCGCCACGCATGACCGTAATCGGAACGTTGTCGCCCGCGCTGATAAAGAACGAGGCGTCGATGATATCGTCCGGTTGATGGATTTCCCTGCGCCCGACTTGCAGCAAAATGTCGCCCGGGTGGATTCCGCAATTCGCTGCGGGTGTGTTATCGAGAATCTCGGTTACTTCCGCCGACGACCCTGCCTTCGCTTCCAGCGCCTGCATTAAGTTCGCGCCGATCCAGCCATCTCGCACTTCGCCAAAACGCAGGAAATCGCTTCGGATTTTCTCCGCCGCCTCGATCGGCAAAGCGTAGCAGGACGAATTGTTTTCCAGAGTGAACGCAACGATGCCCACGACTTCGCCCTTCATGTTGAGGAGCGGTGAGCCCGCTTCCCCGCGCTGGGTTGCCACGTTCACCCGCAGATGCGTGGTATGAAAATAATAGCCGAGATATTTTCGATCAAAACCGCCGATCAACCCGAGGCTGGGCGTTTCCGGCAGATCCAGTGGATAACCGATTGCAATGACAGGGGTCGTGACCTCCATGTTTTCGGATTTGCCAACGGGCAACGAGGGCGAAGCGGCGTCGACTTTGAGAATGGCAATCCCGCTGCGCACATCCGTCACGAGTTGGCGCGCTGGCAGCTTTTTCCCATCGAACTCAACCGTAAAGTTGCTTCCCTCGCCCCCCACCGAATATGCGGTGTAAATCGTGCCGGTCGGGTCGATGAAAAAGCCGGTGCCGGAAAGCTCGCTGTGCTCGTCGGCGCCGTGAATCTTCACCACTGCTTTTTTGCAGTGATCAAAAATGTCTTTGACCTCACGACTGATGGCCGAAGCGGGTCGATCTTCCGCCCGCGCCGATAGTGCAACGGCAAGAAAGGGAATAAGAAACCAACGCATCACCAAGTTCTCCGCCGAAACCGCCCTCGGGCGATCGTTAGAACCGCAGGGACGACTCATAACTCACGGGCATGCTGTCCAGCACATAACGCGGAGGCGTAGCCGTCCGATGAGTCGAGAGATGTGGGCGCGGTTGACTAACGGTAATGCGGGTGGAGACCGGCGCAGCCAGACTCCAGCCACCTTCGGTCGCCTGTTGGGCTGGAACAGTGGGGGAGAGACCGGCGACATTCGGCGCCGGGGTGGTCTGATAAATCTTGATCGTGATCACGGCCGCACACAGCAACACCGCCGTCGCGGCGACCGGATAGGAAGCGATGCGCGCAACATTGAGACTCATCATGAAATCCTGCGCGCGCCCGAGCGCAATCCTCCAGAGCGGTTGCCGGAGCATTTCATCGCGCTGCCGACGATGAAATTCGTGCAGGAAATTCTCGAAATAACCGGGCGGCGGTTGCTCGTATCTTTTCAACCGTAACAGCCGGCCAATTTCGTTGTTGTCGAATTCGTCCATTCGTTTGCCTTTACGTTACCGGGTTCTTGCGAAACTCGTCCAGGTAGTTTTGCAATTGCCGATTCGCGTAAAACAGCCGGGAACGTACCGTTCCTTCAGAAACGTTCAAGATTTTACTGATCTCGGCGTGGGGCATACCTTGAATATGGAACATGGTGACCACGGCTCTGTGTTCATCAGACAATTTCATCAGGGCCTCGTTCAATCTTCGCTGAAGCTCGGATAGGTCGGCCTCCCGCACCGGACTGCTGGTTTGGGTGACTTCGAGGAACTCCTTGTCGTTCTGAATGCTCGCATCCACATCGTCGAGGCTGAGGTGAAAACGCCGGCCGCGTTTCTTTAGGAAATTCAGCGTCATGTTCACGGCGATGGAATGAATCCAGGTGTAAAACGAAGATTTCCCGCGGAAACCCCGGATCGATTTGTAGGCCTTCGAGAAAATGTCCTGGAGCAGGTCGTTCGTGTCCTCGTGATTCGAGGTCATGTTGTAGACCAGCCCGTAAAGACGCGGAGTGTATTTTACCACCAGCTGGTCAAACGCGCCCGCATCGCCATCCTGGGTACGCGCGACGAGTTGTTGATCTTCGTCGTTTCGCGGCTGGTCCATGGCCCGTCTCCTCGTCTTAACATTCGGACGGGGAGCCGACGACAACAAATCGGAGATGCGGCGCGGCGCGGTAAGGACGTGGCTCATTTTCAAGAGGCGACGTGTTTAATTCCGGCGATCCCGCATGGAAAGGAGCCAGAGCAAGTTGCCCAGCGCCGCGATGAACGCCGCGACGTAGGTGAGCGCGGCGGCATTCAAGACGTTGTTTACGCCTGCGACCTCAGCTCCCGGCTGCACGATGCCCATCTGCTGCAAAATAATTTTAGCCCGGCGCGAAGCATCAAACTCAACGGGCAGGGTGATCAACTGGAACACCAGCAGAATGGCATAACAGTAAATGCCGAGTGTGATCAGGCCGGTTATATGAAAAAAGATTCCACCAAAGATTACGAACGGCAACATTTGCGACGCGACCATGGTCAATGGCACCACTGCCATCCGCGCCTTTAGCGGCGCGTAAGCCTTTGCATGCTGAATGGCGTGCCCGGTTTCGTGCGCGGCAATCCCGAGCGACGCCACCGATGGTGTATTGTAAACGTTACTGGAAAGGCAAAGCTTTTTCTTGGTCGGATCGTAATGGTCGCCCAGAAAATCGTTCGTCTCCACGACCTCGACATCGTGAATTTGCGCCGCCTGCAAAATCTCGCGCGCACATTCCGCCCCCGTGATGTTGGAGCTTGCGCGCACCTTGCTCCAACGCGAGAAGGCGCGGCTCACACGAATCTGCGCCCAAATGCCGATGATCAAAGGAACGCCTATATAAAGGAGCCAGTGACTTCCGCCGAATCCAATTGGGTAGAACATTCCTGTTTTAAGTGTGTCTGCTGATTAGACGCCGCCGATGTCAGTTCCGTTCATTCGCCGCAACGAGCTGTCACCTCGAACGTAGTGAGGGATCTCTCCAAAGGTAAGCGTCATCGGGCATTTACGAGATTCCTCGGTCCGAGCCGGACCGGCGTGATCTGCGCGGCTCGGAATGACAATCCCTCAAATTTCCAGAACCTTTGGAAACCGCGACAAAATCTTGCATCCCGACCTAGTCACGATAACCACGTCTTCAATCCGCGCCCCGCCGATTCCCGGATAATACAGACCCGGCTCAACGGTCAGACATTGTCCCGCTTTCAACGTGACTTTTTGCAATCGCGGATATTCATGGATCTCCAGTCCGAGTCCATGCCCGGTGCCGTGGAAAAACCCGACGCGTCGGCCATTGCGCACTTCCGTCGGAAATCCGCGCCGGTTAAACAGCTCGGTGATCGTCTTGTGGATGCTCATCCCATCCACGCCGGCTTTGATTTGATTCAACGCCAGCGCCTGGCCCGCTTTCACCGCTTCCCAAAGCTTGCGCTGTTTCTCGCTCGCGCGCCCGCGAACCACCGTTCGCGTCATGTCACCCCAGTAACCCGTCTTCGCCTCACGCGGGAAAATGTCGAGAATGATCAGTGAATCCGCTTTCAGTGGCCCGAAGCCCCGCTCGTGCGGATCGCACGCCTGATCCCCGCCAGCTACGATTGTGTTTGTCGGCACGCCACCGGCGCGCAAGATCGCGCTGTCGATTTCCGCGCGCAGAATTTCCGACGTCAGAATTTTGCCCGCCCACTTCAATTTTTTTCCCGCGCCCGGCCTCGACGCCTTCAAAATTTCCATTCCGCGTTTCATCCCCGTTTCCGTGATTCTGAGCGCGCGTTCGAGCAGCTTGATCTCCTCTGCCGTTTTCTTCTCCCGCGCGGGCCAGAAAAGTCCGTTCGTCGTTTCCAGCGTAATTCCGCGCCGCTTAATCTCGTTAGCGTAACCGAGCGGAAAATTAGCCGGCACAAGCGCGCGTTTCACTCCGCGTTTCGTTAGGAAATGCGCCAGCACTTTTTCATAGGGGGGCGCCTGTTTCGCTTTCCCCTGCACCTCGCGCTCGAGCGCGCTCAACATGACAAACTCGTCTGCCTTCGCCTCTTTCTTTGCCCGATCGATCTCCAGATCGCTCAAAACCAGTGTGCGCTTGCCGTTTTGCTGAAGGAAAATAAACGGGTCGCCGATAAAAATTCGCGTCGCGTAAAGCATATCCGCGTCAGAATCGCTGGGCGCGACGATGAGACGCGTGTCGTTGTTTTTTTTACTCATACTATCTGACCCTTTTTTGAATTAAGATTAAAAGGAAGAGGAAGATTAATTACGTTCTGCGCACTTCCAGCTGCCGCCGCAAAATCCAGTGCAGCAACCCGAGCAGTGCGAACATCGATCCGATCAACACCATAGTGTTGAAAACGAAGACGTCGACCTTCATTCCCGGGTACCGCTTTTCCTGACCAAAAAATACGTTCGGGCGTCCCCCACGGCGATAGTCACTCTGTTCCATCTCCGCATTCGAAATCAGGTCGGAAACTTTTTGATTCAAATACAACGTCTCGCCTGTCACGGGACCGTTCGCTTCCGCGAACTGATTCCGATCGAACGGATGCTTGCGATCGAGCACCTCGTCGATCAATCCCAGATAACGATCCAAATCATCCGGGGTCTTCGCTTCCAGGCCCGAGAGCATTGCCAGGGTGTCCTTCAAATCGTTCAGCCGCGCTTTTTCTTCCGCGTTATTCTCGTGTTTCGCCACGATCTGATCGATCTCGCGTTGGGTGCGGTCCTGCCGGCGTGTGATCGGGTTCAATTTCGCCTGCGCCACAATCATCTCCTCATACGACCAGCGCATGGCAATGAACTGACAGATGAATGGGACCTGTAATCTGCTGTCCATTTTTTTGTCCTGCTCCTTGTTCGGATGCTCGGAGAACCAGCGGGTGAAGGTGTAGATGAGCGCGAGGTTGCGGTTCATGTCCTCATACTTAATGAGCGCGCCACCCATGATGATCTGCGGAATCAATACCAGCGGCACGATATTAGCCGCCGTCTTCGGATCGGCCACGAGTGAGGAAACGACCAAGCCAAGCGCAACGCCACCCATGGCGGTCATGAACACGATCGCGAGATAAATCCAAAACATCCCGCGGATTTCGAGAATGTAATTGCCGATAAGGATGAAAAGGATGCATTGCACCAGGGCGAAGACGCCAAGGGAAACGGTTTTGGCAAAAATATAGTACGGCAGCCGGACATTGAGATTGCGTTCCCGTTGCAGAACAACCCGATCGCGGATGACGTCATCGGCGCTGTTGGTCAGGCCGAGGAACATGGCCACGATTAAAGTGAGAAAGAGAAACGTCGGGATGTGGTAAGCCGAGGCGAAATCGTACTTGCCGCTGTCGGAGTAACGCAGAAGGCCTGCAATCAAAAGCGCCAGCACCGGCGCGACCCCGATGGTAATGACGAGATTCCCACGGTTGCGTAGCTTGCTGATCAAGGTGCGCTTGAGCAAAGTGCGCAGTTGGGTCCATTCGTCATGCCAGCGGAACGGCACCCGTTTCTTCTTTTGCGCCGGCGCGGTAGCCGGCAGGGGCGCGACCGATTCCTTGCGCAGCGAGACCTGCTTAACGTCCTGAATCAAGCGAAACGCCTCGTATTTGTCCCGCCAAAACTCCGGGGTATAACGGCGCGAAGGTACCAGTTGTCCGCGGTTGTTCTCCTCGTAAATAATGTCGCCACTGAGATCGCGCAGCGGCGTTTCCAAGACATCGAAAATAAATTCCGGACGCGTCGTTCCACACGATGGGCAGGCACCGAGATCGGCCCCGAATTGATGCTGGTGTTCCGCTTCTGCAAAATAGCGTAGCATTTCCGTCGGCGTCCCGAAAAAGACCAACCGTCCTGCCTTGTCGAGCAGGATGGCCTTGTGAAACATCTGGAAGAGTTTTGAGCTCGGCTGATGAATGGTAACAATGATGATTTTGTTGTGCGCCATCGAACGAATGATTTCCATGACGTGCTCAGAATCTTTGGAGCTCAGGCCCGAGGTCGGTTCGTCAAAAAGATAAACATCCGCCGACCCGATCATGTCGAGACCGATGTTGAGTCGTTTTCGTTCGCCGCCGCTGAGCGTCTTCTTGACTGCGGTTCCCACCACCGCGTCGCGTCGCTCGCTCAACCCGAGCTCGACTAATTTTCCTTCCAGCCGGCGACTTCGATCGCGTCGCGACAAATGCGGGGAGCGAATCGCCGCCGCGAACTGCAAATTTTCGCCGATAGTCAGATGCTCATCGAAGGCGTCGTCCTGCGGAATGTAACTGAGATAGCGTTTCAGCTCATCGAGATTGGAATAAAGCGACTGGCCATTGAGCAGAACCTGACCGCTGGTGGGTTGTAATTGCCCAGCCAGCACCTTCAGCAGCGTGCTTTTTCCGGAACCACTCGCCCCCATCACACAAACCAGCTCCCCGCGCGTCACATTGAAGGAAATTCCTTCCAAGCCGACATCGCCGCTGCTGAAATGATGCGTCACTTCGCTGACCTCGAGCGTGCGAATGATGTTGCGCTCCTCTTCGATGATACGCTCGGAAAAATTGCACCTCAGGAATTGGCCGACGTCGATACGAATGGTGTCGCCATCCTTTAACGGCGAAGTGGTGCGAACGGTGGTCTCGCCGACCATGATCGGACGATCCGCTTCCAGCACCTCCAGAGTGCCCACGCGCTTGTCGTAATCGCAAAAAATCTTCAGCAAGACGTCCCCCGCCGTTCCGGGAGAAAGCAAAATGTCGTCGGCTTCGAGCAGACTCTGATTGTTCGAGACCAGATATTCCGATTTTGAAGCTTTCAGTTGAAAACGACCGCCCAACGCCCGAGTCCGACGACGCAAATCGAGCAGATCGAGCTCGCTGTCGTTGTGGAAAACGATTCGGTCCTGCAAGGTGGCTTCGACCAGCGTTCCCGCGCGCAATCGGGTGCCGTTCAGTTCGGCATCGACGTCTTTCAACGCTTTCACCTTCACCTTCAGGCCGAAGGTGACTTCCAGCGCCGTTTCACGGGAGCGCGCTCGCTCCAATTCGACCTCGTCCGAGTCGCGGTTCACCCGAATGAAAATTTGCGGGAGCGAGACATTCTTCTTGGCGTTGAAATATTGCGCCAGCTCCTGATAACTGAGCACCTGATCGCCTACTAGAATGCGTTGGCCCGGATAAATGCGGCAGAACCCGCCGCGCGGAAGCGGGCGGCTGCGCACCGACACGCTCTGCGCGGTGTAATTTTTCAAAAGGATTAAATCGTGATAGCGGAATGCTAGTAACCGGTCGCTCGCATCGAGACTCTTCAACATCACGTCGGACTGTCCGTTGTTACCGAACGAGATCGATTCCAGGGGCGACGCGCCACGCTGGTAAACGGCAGGATCGGAGTCCTCGCTCGCATTCAGTTGATAAACGATGTCGATCGCCTGCGCCGCCATCCCGAGCTGGGACATGAAGGAGTAAAATTGCACCACCTGCTCCTGCTTCAGGCCGGCCTGGGAAATCAGATCGTAAAGCTGGACACCCAGCATGATCTTCCGATCTGTGCTCAGCTGGACGCTGAGTTTTTGCGCCATCGCCGTTAAATCCTGTTGTTCGTAAAGAGCCTGCCGGAACAACTGCCGCAGCTCGGAGTAAACCGCCTCCGGATAATCATAACGGAGGAACCCGAGGCTGGAGTCGATTTCTTCCTCCAGCAAAACACCATCCGCTTTCGAGAAACTAGCCAGCACCTGGATCAGAAGCGGCAACAAATTGGGCCCTTCCGATACGCTTCGTGGCTTGCGCATGGCGCGGCGCATCCAGCGGCGACCCTTCCGCTGCATCCGATACGCAAGAGGGGTCACGCGCTGCACCGCGCGATCAATTTTATCGGCTACCTGGGCTAACAATTCTGCCATTGCTATTTGGGTATAAAGTTTACTCTAACGCCCAGTTCACGCAATGACAGGCCCGGTAACACAGGCGTGTTGTTCTCTGCAGGTTAGGCTTCCAGCGGGCTATGCCGCCAAATGCCCTATCGAGCAAGGGGACTGCTCGATCCATTTCCCGACCCATCCCAATCGAACGTCACCTCCGATTCCTTGTCGAACCAACCCAAAGGCCTGACTCCTGCTCATTGCATTGACAACCTGCTCATGTAACTTTTCCAGCGCGGCAAGAACCCCGCGCACTAACTCCAATGGCGCAACCTGACCGCAACTCCTCGCGCGATAACAAGCGCAACAACGAGCCGAATTTTAACTGGCGCGGCATTGTTCTGATCGCGATCGCCTTTGGCCTCATCGGCATGGCCCTGCTCGTGCGCAACGGCGGCTATCAGAATATCGAGGACGTCCCTTACAACCGCTTCATCGAGCTGCTCGATAATAAGCAGATCATTAACGACAAAAATCTGCCCGTCACTTTGTTGGTTCAGGAAGGCCAGCCTACTCAGGCGCTCATTGGCTACTACCGCAAGCAGACCGCCGGCGCGGAACAGGCCGTGAAATTCCGCACTACCATTTACCTTAATTACAATACCAATCTGCAGGACAAGCTTGCCGCCGCAGGCATCCAGCCTGCCATCCGGACCGAATCAAACCTGTTCGCCCAAACCCTCCTCAGTTTTCTCCCCATCGCGCTCTTTCTCCTCGTTCTCTATTTCCTGTTCCGCCAGCAAATCCGCATGGCCGGCAAAGGCGCGCTAAACTTCGGTAAATCGAAGGCGCGCATGCTTGCCCGCGACAAAAATAAGATCACCTTCCGTGACGTCGCTGGAGTCGAGGAAGCCAAGGACGAAGTGCAGGAACTCGTCGAGTTTCTGCGCGATCCGAAGAAGTTTCAGAAACTCGGCGGCCGCATTCCGAAAGGCGTGCTTTTGGTCGGGCCACCCGGCACCGGCAAAACTCTTCTCGCCCGCGCCATCGCAGGCGAAGCTGACGTCCCGTTTTTTTCCATCAGCGGTTCCGATTTCGTCGAAATGTTTGTCGGCGTCGGCGCCAGCCGCGTGCGCGACATGTTTGAGCAGGGCAAAAAGTCGGCGCCGTGCATCATTTTCATCGACGAAATTGACGCGGTCGGTCGCCATCGCGGCCACGGAGTCGGCGGCGGTCACGACGAGCGCGAACAAACCCTCAACGCCTTGCTCGTTGAGATGGACGGGTTCGATACCCAGGAGGGCGTCATCATCATTGCCGCCACCAATCGGCCCGATGTGCTTGATCCCGCACTGTTGCGTCCTGGCCGGTTCGATCGCCAGATCACCGTCAATTTGCCCGACGTAAAGGGTCGCGAAGAAATTTTACGGGTCCATTCCAAGAAAGTGAAGTTGGCCGAAGGGGTCGATCTCGCCGTGGTCGCCCGCGGCACGCCGGGCTATTCCGGCGCCGAATTGGCCAACGTCATCAACGAGGCGGCGTTGCTCGCCGCTCGCCGGAATTTGAAAGGAATCACTTTGGCCGAGCTCGAGGAAGCGCGCGACAAAGTGCGCTGGGGGAAGGAACGCCGGAGTCTTGCGTTGAGTGAAAAGGAAAAGACCAACACCGCATATCACGAAGCCGGGCACGCGCTGCTACTCGAATTGCTCGAACACACCGAGCCACTCCATAAGGTCACCATCATTCCGCGCGGCCCATCATTAGGCAGCACCATGTGGTTGCCAGAGGAAGACAAATACACCAATCGCAAAGCCGAGTTGCTCGCCAGCTTGACTGTTAGCATGGGCGGCCGCGTGGCCGAGGAGCTTGCTTTCGGCGATGTCACCAATGGCGCCCGTGGCGATATCAAAATGGCTACCGCCACCGCCCGCCGGATGGTGTGCGAATGGGGCATGAGCGAGAAATTGGGAATGGTCGAGTACGGCGACCACGAGGATTACGTTTTTCTCGGGCGCGACATCTCCCGCGCCCGCGACTACAGCGAAGCCACCGCCGAGGAGATCGATCGCGAAGTGCGCAAGCTCCTCGACGAAGCTTACCAGCACGCGAAGAATATTCTCACCGCCAATCGTGACAAGCTAGACATCATCGCCAAAGCGTTGCTCGAGTTCGAAACTCTCGACGGCTCACAGATCGAAGATATAGTCAAGCACGGCCGTATGCTCAACCCACCGCCCGGGATCGCTCCGCGCGGCGGAGAAAAGATGGAGCCGGAGAAACCACCCAAGCAGGTCGTTGTCGCCCCCGACGTCACTCCTCCGCTACCCGGCGCTCTCGGCGGCGCCCCGGCGTAGCCTGTAGCCGCGGTCGCTGGCCGCGGCCGATTCTGAAACTTCAAGGAGCGGCTGTTTCTACGCCAGTCCGGCTCGGACCTGCCGATCCTATGCGCATCGCCCTGCTCCGCTCTCAGATCGGACTTCCGCTTTACAAAGGAGATGCGAGAAGCAGTTTCCCGTTGATCGAGATCGACTCGTTTATGGACCGAAAAGCCGTTACGTTGTGTGTTCTGATCTGTCTGGTAGTGGCGTTCCTGCTGAGTATCTCGAACTACTACATTTATTTGATGCGATCGCCCATGCAGGCACTCCCAGGGTTCGTTGCGCTCATTCTACGCGACGGAGCGCTCATTTTTTTCGTCGCCTATCTATATCGGCGGGGCTAGGTCCGAGCCGGATTGGGGCGTTTGCGAGGCGGGCGATCTACCTACTCCGGTTTGCGCTGTCCTCTGCCTCTGTCTTCTGACACCTAACCTTGCTACCGCAACAGCCTCTCGAGCGAGGCGTCGGGTTCGGCGCCGAGCTCAGTGGCTTTGGCGTAATGACGCTTGGCTAGTTCTTTCGACGGCGGCGAGGCGGTGGCGTAGATCACTGCAAGATTAAAATGCGCGTCGGCATAGTCGGGTTTAACCGCGATAGCTTCGAGCATTTCTTTCTCCGCCGCTTCCTGCCAGCCTTTCTGGCTGGCGGTAATGCCGAGATAATTGTGGGCAGCCGCGCTTTTTGGATTAATGGCAAGTGACTTGGTCAGTTCGTTCAGTGCTTCGTCGAACTTACTTTGCCGATAGTAAACGATACCCAAAGTAGTATGAGCAAACTCGTCCTTCGGGGCGATAGCTACCGCCTTCTTCAAAGTGAGTTCGGCCGCTTTTAACTTTCCGGCGCGAAAATAAACTACGCCTAGGTTTGAGAGTGAATAAAGATTGTTGGGGTTCTTCGTCAGTAGTTCCTGATATTGCCGCTCGGCCGCGCGATACTTCCCGTGATCAAAATTCTCCTTTGCCTGTTTCGCAATATCCATCATATCGGCTGGCACGTCCGGGTTGAAACCATCCTGCGAAGTAGTCTCTGGCGCCGGCGACGGACTTTCCGCCGTTTCCACAATCGGTTCGCCCGGCTGTGTAGGAGTTGAAGGCTTCGCGTAGGTAAAGCTGGCTTTAACGGTGTTTGGACTTTCGTCGGAAATCGAAATCACCGGCTGCCGCAATAACGCCAGCTCTTCATCGGTCAATTTCGTCACCGGTTGCGCCAGAAGCGCGATTTGTTCGTTCAGAGTATCCGACTTGATCTTTAACTTATCGAACTCTCCGAGCATCAATTTCTTGGCCTGCTCACGCCGCGCTTCTTCCTGCCGCTCACGCACCACGATGTTGCGCAAGATTTGGTTCTCACGCGTTAGCTTGGCCGTCTCCTCGGCGTTCGTCCCAGTCAACTTCGCTTTTTCCAACTGCGATGAAGTATCCTCCAGTTGCGACTTCAACGAGGCGATCGCCACTTCGAATTCCTTGTTCTGCTTTTCGCTCACGTCCAGCTGCGCACGCAAATCCTCCAACTGCTTCTTCGCATCGGCCAGCTCCTGCTCTTTCTTCGGCTTGTCCTCGCCGACCTCTCGCACGGTCTGCTCCGCAGCCGCCAGCTTCTCCTTTAGCTCCGTATTCTCGGCCACCAACACCGCGACCCGACGCTCGGAATCGTTCAAGCCCGCCAGCTGGCCCAGAGCGTCGTCGCGCTCTTTTGTGACCTGGGCAATCTGTGAGTTTGCATCAGCTAGTTTACCGCTTTGCGAATCCCGTTCTTTCGTGATCTGGGCAATTTGTGAATTAGCGTCAGCCAGTTTCGCGTTCTGGGCGTCGCGTTCTTTTTCAGCCGTTGCTCGGCCCTGCTCTGCGGACGTGAGGGCCCGCTTCAACTCCGCAATCTGGCCTTTCAAGGCCTCTTGTGCTTTCTGATCGGCGTTGCTGGTTTCCTGAATTTTCTTCAACGACGCCTGCGCACCGGCCAATTGACCGCGCACGCTTTTCTCCGCTTCCTTCGACCCTTCAAGTTCCTGTTGTGCCTTTTCCAACTTCGAATTCGATTCCTTTAGCTTTCCATTCAGCTTTTCTTTTTCGTCTTCCACCTGGCTAACCTTGGAGCGAGAGTGCTGGAGCTCCGCCTCCAATTGATCGACTTTCTCACGCAACTTTCGCGTTGCATTCTTGATCGCGTTCTCGTTAGCGGCAGGAGCTGGTGCCGCGGCTTCTTTCTGGGCTGGAGCTGGCGAGGCCTCACCCGCCGGCTGCACAATTATCGACGGCTTCGATTTCGCCGCCCCGATGTCGACCGTCGGTTCGGTCGAGCGCTGCGGTGAAGGCTGGGCCTCAGGCGGTGGGGCATTGGTGGCGGCGAGGTCCTGCTGCGTCCCGGATTTGCTTTGCACTCGCAGGATGCTCTCCGACACCTTCCGGCTCCGATATTCCACAATCGCTGGCTGCCAATCCGAATGTGTTTTCTTGAGTTCTTCGAGCAGGCTGCCAGCGAAACGGTATTTCGCTAGCGCGCGGGTAAATTGACCGTCGCGCTCGAGCTTCTCGCCCTGCTGCGCGGTCATGTAAGCTTTGAGAAACGTCTCACTCGGATCGTCGCTCTGCGCTTGCGCAGTGACGACGGCGATTAACAGTCCAGCGAGCAGAAGGGAACCTAGTCGGGTCATGCGGGGACAAACCGCGAGAATAACCCGGCCAGCGCCGGTTGCAATGCTAAGGAGACGCACCACAGCGGTTCGCTGGGAGCGAAGAGTGTGCCAAGCGGTGAATTGCCGAACGCAAAAAAGCGCCCAGTCCGGTCGAAGACTCGCCGTGGCGAGTTCGGTCCCGCAGTCCAGCTCGGACCCGGCAGTGCGGCTCGGACCTTTGCCTTTGCAATCGCAAATCTCAAACCTAAAATCTGAGTCAGCCGGTGGTCATAGCTCAATGGTAGAGCCCCAGATTGTGGTTCTGGTTGTTGCGGGTTCGAGTCCCGTTGACCACCCCGTTTTTTTTGAAGGGTGAGAGGTGAGAAGTTCTATTTCCGCCGCCGACTTTTCACCTCTCACTTCTCACCAATCATCTTAACCTTTGTGCCTGTAGCTCAACTGGATAGAGCTTCTGACTTCGGATCAGACGGTTGGGGGTTCGAATCCCTCCAGGC
>CAWAHI010000034.1:0-144449 GCA_963781735.1 uncultured Verrucomicrobiae bacterium
CCTTTCAGCTGGGCGATGAGTTCTTTCCGCCGGGCCTTCTTTTTTTATTTTCTGAGTCAGTTCTTGATGTCGTAATTCCTCTTTCCTGATATTGCCGGTGGAGGCGACGAACACGTATAGCTTCCGATGCGTTCGGTGGCGCTCGTCTGGCTTGTTTGTTTTAGAAGTCGACTTGTCTTGGTGATTAACGCATGCCGACCGTGGCGATCATCGGGAATTGGGCGTGTCCGTGTTTTCAGTGCAAATAATGGTTTGTCGAGATAGAGTCGACAGCCCGTGCTTCAAACGGGCTATAAGCACGCTAAAAGAGAGGCTACGCCGGGCGGACCGGTCTCCGTGAGCCGCTTGGACGAAAACCTAGCCACACTTTAAAAGAACTTTGGCTGTCAGAGTTCGAACGGCGGATTTCCGAAAGAATCTCGGCACAATCCAATTTTCTATCCCCTCTTTACATCCCTTCCCGCGAAGTTCAGTCGGAAGGACAACAGTGGGATTGGGAACGAGATTTCCTATGGACATAGCCGCGTTAAGGATTCACAGCAGATCGGCACCTCTGACCGGTTTAGTCAGCAGAAAAAAATTCGCAATGGCGTGAACTGTGTCATGGTGCCGCTTCTCGGATTGCGTCCACCCACCCGTATCCCGAATCCCGCTCGACATCCCATTGTTCCGCGTGGGCAATCTGCTGCGGCAAATCAGCGGCCAGGGTCGAGAGTTTAAATTTTCGGAGTCTCAGAAGGCGTTGATCGGGGTCAAAAGGGCGATCGGGATCAGGACTTTGCTCATAAAAGCCCTGCAGCAACTCATACTGAGCAACAGTCGGGTGAATTTCCACTCGGCTTAATGCGCGTCTCTCGGAGGATGTAAGCGGTCGGTTGGGATCTTGTTTAAGACAGGCAAGAAGCTTTGAAGCTAGATCTTTAACTGAATCCAAGACTGCCGCTCCCCCTGAAAGGGGGTTGGGGGTACTTAAAGCATTTTTTTCAGAAGCGCTTAAAGCATTTGCTTTATTAGCACTTAAAGCATTTGGCTGGCAGTTAACCAGACTTTTGGCTGTTTCCAGCGTGCGGTAAATCGACGGCCTGGCGATCGCCAGAGCGAATATATTTGAGGTGAATGTAATGCCCCTTTGATGCGCCCTTTGCTGTTTCGATCAACGTGATCCTCAATGAGATCGAACTTGAGCAGTATGCTCCTTTGCTAGCGCGGATACGCGCCTCGGCTGATTCTAAGGCCTTTCTGCGCAAAAGCGTGTCGTCGCCTTCGGCCGATTAGTGCGTTGCCAGTTCGCCGTGTACAGATAGAAAACATACAGCGCGATTAGATCAGTTGGGTGTTCCAGTTGGAGTAGCAGATCAGCAGTGTGCTTGGAGATCCGCGGTAGGAGCCTAACCGCCGATGCTGCCGGACTTTCGCGGCCTCTCGGTATTATTCGATTCGCCCATCCGCTTCGATCGCCTCAATTGCGGACATCGGGATCAATGTCCGGCGGCTCACCTTAACAACGGGGAGCTTACCAAGCCGCGTCCATCTGCGGACGCTCTCCGGGTGCCAGCGCCATCGATGCGCCAGTTCGAGCTGGCGTCAAAAAGACCTCGAGTTGGGGCTGATTAGCTCGAGTTGTATTCACGAGCTCAAGATGAGCTCAGAATCTGCCCAGAGTATCGGACAACTGCGGCAAATTTTGGCTTTTTCTTTGTCCGAAAATTCTGCCAGTTAGGCGTTCTCGCGCCGGGCTATCCTAATTATACAAATCCAGACCTCTGCTCAAGTTCCGTCTTCCTTCGGCGGCTCGGGCTTATATGTCGCAAATAATGGGCGTCTCGTTCTGCCTTTCTCCGCCCATTTGCGGGCCGTGCTGCGCATCCGGATTACGGAGCGGCCGACTGTACCAGCCTGCTGATCCAAAGATAATTTCCTGTCTGCCTTGTTATCGTGTTTACCTATAAAAACATCCCCGGTCTCTTCGAGCTTTTGGACCATCAGCTGAGGTTTCCAATGATGTTGTGGAACCGTATTCGCCAGGATAAGTCCCCGTCGTCCAATACTTCCTTTGGCGTCGGAACCGAGCAAACTGATCGAACAATGCGATCAGAAACCTCTTGGTTGTCGCGCGATCACGCGTCCATTGACGTAGAAGGTGCGGCGCGGTTTCAGCGGGGCAGCAGGTGTGTCGTCCCAAAGCAGGTCTGGTGGATCCGCTTTCCTGCAATGGAGGGCTGCATGCGCCTGACAAAAAACCATGTCCTGTTGAAAGCGCTTCGTGTGGGCGTCGATCGCGGCAAAGACGTCGTGACGCTTCTCGGAGTTTTGAAAGTGGTGCGCGAAACGTTCCCACACCCTGCGCTGAGGCCCGTTATAGGCGCCACCATTCGTTTCCGTATCGCCACTAGCGAGTGCGCTGGCGATCATCTGATAATCATAAATAGCTGTCGACCGGAACGCGGTCGGGATGTTGCGGGCAAAACGCGCGATTAGCGCACCGCCGAACTCCTCATTCCATACAGTGTATTCATAAAGCAGCTGCGCTTCGCTGTTTAACTTATTGTGTCGCAAGCGTTGTCTGCGTCCCTGGCGGGCGGCTTTTTCGATCTGCTTTACCTTTTGCAAAAGTGATTTCGATATCGGCGGCGCGCCGGTTTTTCCTTTCGAAGATCGCTTTTTGGGGCTGAGTGCTTTGTTGGGTTTTGGTGTCATGCGGCAGCTCCAGCAGATTGAGGTTTGGGTAGCGGTTTTATCTCGCTCAACATATCGCCCAGAGGAAACATAATGCGATCCTTATGGGCAACGTAATGGCCGGCAGTGGTTGAAATGTTCCGATGGCGAAGGGCCGCGCTCGCGGCATATAGCCCGTGCCGCTGATTGATGATTGAACCAAACTCCTTGCGCAGGACGTGAAGCGGCTTTTTATCTTTCACGCCTTTGCGGCGGAGCCACGCGTAAAGTATTTCGAATGTCTCCTGGCACCTGTAGTATTGACGGGCTGATCCCGGCTTTGGCCGGTCGGGAACTCTCGACGACAAACGGGCCTTTGCTGCGAGGCATGTGTGCCCGCAATTCGTCCGTGAGGGTTTCGTCAATCTCGACTTCATCGGCAGCTTCATGCGTCTTTAGATCTCCGTGCTCTGAAATCTCCAAACGAAGGGTCTGCCGATCGAAGTTGATTTGTTGCCAGCGCAGTGAGTCGATTTCCGCTTTCCGAAGACCTGCTCCGATCGCAAGCAAGAAACAGATGTATGCATCGGGATCGATATCCCTCAGCTCGTTCTTTGCCGCGGTGATTAGGACCGGCACATCTATTTGACCTTGGTATTTCGGCGATCGCGGCCGCTCGATGTTAATGCCATGGAACGGCAGCGGCTCGGGTAAAGCAAACTTTTCGGAAACGAACCCGGCAATCTTCGGGCTGAAGAGAGATCTTGCGCACCGCAGGTAAGAGTTGCTCGAGCGGGTCGCTGATGCACGTAAAGCCGGGTTGCTTGCACGGTTGATGAATCCAACGCGCCAGGCCTGGAGTTTCGCTGGCGTGATTGCAGCCAGTCGAATCGCGTCGACTTTCTTGACCCAACTGTCTCGCCCGCCGGCGCGATAATCCCATCGCGCTTTACCGCCGTCGATCCCGAAGATCTCTGAGACAATTCGGCGAAGATATATCGCATAGAGTCGAAATGTTTTGGGCTTTCGATCAAACACGGCTTCGGCGGCTGCGAGATATTGCCCAATGGTTACCTTCCTGGCGTGGGTCGCTGTCGATGGCTTTTCAACCCCAAACCGCTTCAGCGTTTCCGGCCAGTCAACGGCGAGTAATAAGGCATATATCTGCACGGCTTTGCGGGCCGCTTTATCCTGATTCGCGGTGTTTAGCTTGAACGTGTGGCGGATCCCCGCCTTCTGCAGTCGCACGGCCAGTTCTGGTTGGCGGATCTGCTTACCATTGCGCGTATAGGATGGGTGAAATAGGCGGCGTTTCCAGAACCGGATGTCGTCGATGGCGGATCTGAGCGACTTCTTGGGTTTGCGTTGCTTAGCCACTTCTTAGCCACTTTTTGAGTTTGAATCGGGTTGATCGGATTGTGTCGAGTTGCAACACGAAACCGAATTTACCTGGGATTTTCCCTCTGAAAAGCACGATTTCGCGCAATTTGACACAATCCGACAAAACCGGGTAGATTAAAACTTCGGATCAGACGGTTGGGGGTTCGAATCCCTCCAGGCACGCCACATTGTCATCGGATGAATCTTTCCCGCCGCGAACTCGACGCCAACATTGTCAATATTGAGCTCACCCTTGCCAGCATCATTCAGGGCGTTGCGCTCTATTTCCTGACCGACAACGCGCGAACCTCTTTATCGCTGACCAATTGGCCGTCGCTTCTCTATCTCAGCGCGGGATTGTGCGTCATTTGCATCTTTTGGTCGCGCTCGATCATTCACACCCTCACTCTCATCAAATGGCCACTCGAATTCGGCCACAATTTTCTCTACATCGCCTGCGCCCTGGGCGAAGCCCTTCTTTTCACGCGACTCGAGCGTCCCCTGGCCTGGTTCCGCTTGAGCACCGCCTACGCTGCGTTCGTTTGGCTGCTTTTTGTCTACGACTTGCGCCTGATCCGGGCCCGATTGCGGGAAACGACTACCGAAGCCGAGCGGTTGCTCTATCAACGAACCTGGGAGGACCAATTGCTCAATATCCGATTGTTAATGCCGTGCCTTTTCCTCTTCAATCTCGTCTGCGCTCTCGCCATTAGTCACTGGCCGGACTATTTCCTCGAGCGTGCCGGCAACGTCTGGTTGATCGCCGCCCAGTTCCTGTCGTTCGTGATCTACCTGGTTTACGTGACGCGATTCTATCATCGAATTGCGCCCCTGATCTTACGCAGCCACGAAGCAAAAGTGATTCAACTCTAAACGCCCCAGAGATCTGTCTACTGCCGACGGCTTCGGCAGTGTATACAATTAGTTCCACCAGTGAAAACGCTAGCCAAACGTTCGCGTTCGACCCCGAGACCGGGAACTCGTGATCGCTCGCGCTGGACGGTGCCAACGGTCGATCAGGTGATGGCGGAAGAACGGGCGGCCGCCTTTACGCGCCGAAGCATCAAAACTTCGGCCAAGCTCGAGGGCCTGAAATTAGCGGTTTCGATGATGGACCTGACCACGCTCGAAGGCAACGATACTCCAGGAAAAATCGCTTTCCTCTGCCGCAAAGCGATGCAACCGCTCGATCCTCGCTACCAGGTGTCGAGCTGCGCGGCCGTTTGCGTCTATCCAAATCTCGTTAGGATCGCTAGAACATTTCTCAGGCATTCCAGCGTCAAAGTCGCCTCAGTCGCGACCGCATTTCCGGCCGGATTGATCCCCGCAAAATTGAAACTCCGCGAAGTCCGTAGCGCCGTCCGTGATGGTGCCGACGAAATCGACATGGTGATCAATCGCGCCAATTTTCTCGCCGGCGAATACGAGCGCGTTTTCGATGAAATTGCCGCGACCAGGGAAGCATGTGGCGCCGCACGTTTAAAGGTGATCCTGGAAACGGGCGAGTTGCAGACCTACGACAATGTTCGCCTGGCCAGCGAAGTCGCAATGCGCGCCGGCGCGGATTTCATCAAGACCTCGACCGGAAAAATTTCCCCTGCCGCCACCATGCCGATGACACTGGTAATGCTGGAAGCAATCCGCGATTATTTCTACGAAACGGGGATTCGCATCGGAATGAAACCCGCCGGCGGCATTCGCACCGCCAAGGAAGCACTCGCCTATCTCGTCATGGTCAAAGAGACGCTTGGCGACGCCTGGCTCACACCCGATCTTTTCCGATTCGGCGCCAGCACGCTCCTCAACGATGTCCTCATGCAACTGGTAAAAGTGGTCGACGCCAGCTACCAAAGCGCAGATTATTTTTCGCTGCCTTAACTTATGCCGCGGCGGAAACCAATCCAGCTGACGATCCTTACCCGGAACGGCGAGCGAGGAGAACGGGCGATTGCAAAACGAGATCGAAGTCTCGACTTCGGTGAACGCTGGAGTTACGCGCCGGCGCCAGAAGCGCACAGCTACATCAAGCTGCACGACCGCTATCAATTGTTCATTGGCGGGAAATTTGTCGCGCCGAAGTCGGGCGAGTATTTCGACTCTGTTAATCCGGCTACGGAAGAGAAACTGGCGGAGATCAGTTCCGCCAACGAAAAGGATGTCGATCTCGCGGTGAAAGCAGCGCGACGCGCTTACAAAAATGTCTGGTCGAAAACGCCAGGGCGTGAACGCGGGAAGTATCTGTTTCGCATTGCGCGTTTGATTCAGGAAAAGGCGCGCGAGCTCGCCGTCCTCGAAACCATGGACGGCGGCAAAACCATCAAGGAATCGCGCGACATCGATCTGCCGTTGATGGCGGCACATTTTTTTTACTACGCGGGCTGGGCCGACAAACTCGACTACGCTTTTCCCGGGCGAAAAGTGCGGCCGCTCGGCGTCGCGGGCCAGATCGTTCCCTGGAATTTCCCGCTGCTAATGGCGGCCTGGAAGCTCGCGCCGGCGCTAGCCTGTGGAAACACTTGTGTGCTGAAGCCGGCGGAAACGACTTCTATCACTGCGCTGCATCTGGCCGAGATTTTGCAGGAAGTGGAACTTCCCGATGGCGTCGTCAACATCGTCACCGGCGCGGGTGAAACCGGCAACGCAGTCGTTAATCATCCCGATATCGATAAGATTGCGTTCACCGGTTCGACTGAAGTCGGGAAACGGATTGCGACGGCTCTTGCCGGAACAAAAAAGAAACTGACGCTCGAACTGGGCGGCAAAGCGGCCAATATCATTTTCGACGACGCGTCAATTGACCAGGCAGTCGAAGGGATCGTCGCCGGAATTTATTTCAATCAGGGTCACGTCTGCTGTGCTGGTTCGCGATTGTTTGTGCAGGAAAGCGTTTTCCGGACCGTCATTCGCAAGTTGCGCGATCGCATCTCTACTCTCCGCCTCGGCAATCCGCTCGACAAAAACACCGACATCGGCGCGATTAACTCGCGGGCGCAACTCGATAAGATTTGCGAGCTGGTGGACAGCGGTTTGAAACAAGGTGCGCACCTGGTGCAGTCACGCACCCGTTTACCTGCTAAAGGCTATTGGTATCCGCCGAGCTTTTTCACCGGCGTCACCGCCTCGCATCGGATCGCGCAGGAAGAAATCTTTGGTCCGGTCGTGAGCGTGATGACCTTTCGCACGCCGGAGGAAGCAATCGCGCGCGCCAACAACACGCCGTACGGGTTGAGCGCGGGTGTCTGGACGGACAAGGGGAGCAAGATTTTCAAAATCGTGAATCAACTCCGTGCCGGAGTGGTGTGGGCCAACACTTACAACAAATTCGATCCATCCAGTCCGTTCGGCGGCTACAAGGAAAGCGGTTTTGGCCGTGAAGGTGGACGGCACGGTTTGCTGCCGTATCTCAGTCTCAGTTGAGGCGCCGCGCCTCTCCGTGGGGCACATCGAAGTAAAGCAGGACAAAAGCAATGCCGAGGAGAGGGCGCAAGATAGATTGGAGCAGTCCGAGACAGAGCCGGGGCAGATCAAGACCGGTTGATCTCGACTCGGCTGTCATTGCCGTCAGTAAGGCCTGCGGATCCGGTGTCGTCATTAAGAGCTCAAAGGAGTGACGTATCGCCGACCACGAACCCCAAAGCTCGAGGGTCGCGCTGAAAGCAAACCAAATTGAGACGATTAACGCGCCTCGCCAGAGAGGTCGCTTATACCAGGGCAATTCCCGACTGCCGCGGGCGATTTCTTTGCTTTGGCGCAAGGTCTCTGAGACGGTGGCATTGTTGAGAACCGCCGCTTGCTGCCAAAAGAGAACGTTGATGAACCAGCGACCGAACAGCCAAACCTGAAGCGCGAGCAAGATAACAATCGGAAAAACCAAAAACGGCGCTCCGGCGGCGCCGGCTGCCATCAATGCGATGGCGAAGGCGAAACCCAACAGTAAGAAGAAGACACCATAAACGATGAGGCACAATATGGCGACGCGTGGCCAGAATTTTGCCGCGCGATTCAATGCGACTGCTAGCCCGATTCGCCGGCCAGCAGCTAGTTCGCCCGTCACAATCTGAAGACCAGCCAGATAGACTGGCCACAATACTATCAAGATGACCATCATGAAAAACGCCAACAGAGCAGAGAAGAAACCGAGGAAATTGGGCCCGCTGCTGGGTAGTCGCTCAGCGAAAACACTCACCAATTGCCCACAAAGCGAGGGAACTATTACCAGCCCACTTAGAGCCAGGAACTGGAAAAACCCTCGGCCATAGATCTGAAACGTTCGGCGGAAAAGCTTACCCCGCGGCTGCTCGATCTCTTTTGCCTCTGATTGCGACGGCGCCAAAGGCAGCGATTGAAACAATCCCGGAATTGCGCCTGCGTTTGACCATTGGCTTTCGCTTTCCAGGCGCGCTTCGTTTGCCGAGAGCAGCCGACCCTCTCGTTTCCACTCTCTCAGCACCTCGAGGTCGACAGGACCATATTCCTTTCCGGCAACTCGAATAATCCAGCGATCGGGCATGAGCAGAGTTAAGCCATCATAGTGAAAAAAGTCGAATCGCGACACAGCGGGTTACAGGTCGGCGGCTGAACGGGCAAATGGTAGCCTCAGCCGGGAAATCGCCTACGTTCCTTCACCCATGAAACTGCTGCTGATTGACGGCCATTACTACGTTTACCGCTCGTTCTTCGCGATCCCGAACCTTAGCAATTCACGAGGCGAACCGACCAACGCCATTTTCGGTTTCACCAAAACGCTTCGACTGATGATGAAACATTTGCAGCCGGAATTGGGCGCGGTTTTTTGGGACGAAGGTTTACCCCAGCGCCGGGTGGAATTGCAGCCCAGCTACAAGGAAACACGCAAGGAAATGCCGATGCCGATGATTCCACAGCTGGACTTCATCCGGAGCGCACTGACAGGGTTGCTCGGGTTCGCCAACATTTCGCTTCCTGACACGGAAGCGGACGATTTGATGGGCTGTTATTCCATCGCCGCCTGTCGGGGAAACATCGAGGTGGTGCTCGCGACAAACGATAAGGACTTGTATCAACTGGTGGGTCCCTGCGTGAAAGTGTACACGACGGCCAAGGCCGATCTGGCTTCGCCGAAAGACGCGTTTGCCTTACTCGGAGAAGATGAAGTCACCAGGAAATGGGGGGTCCCGCCAGCGTTGATTGGCGATGTGCTGGCGATTTCCGGCGATTCCGTGGACAACATCCCGGGCGTCGGGATTGGCCGAAAAACGGCAGCTGGATTGATTCTGGAACATGGCGGGTTGGAGTCGTTACTCGGCAATCTGGGCGCGGTAAAGAGCCTGAAAAGCCGCGAGAAGTTGCAAAACGGGCGCGACCAAATCCTCCAGAACCGCAAAATGGTTGAATTGGATTGTAGGACGGAGCTGCCGGTGCCGATCGATCAGCTCCGGATTCGGCCGGATTACCCGGGACTCATTGCAGCCTTGGAAAAGTGCGAGTTCAAATCGCTGTTGCATGAGGTCAGGGACGAGGCTTCCCGGCGAGCAGTCACGGCCCAGACGGAGCTAAGGCTATAGGGACCGAAATTTTTTCGCAAAAACCCGAGAATTTTCGAACAACGCCAAAAGCCCGCTGTCAAAGTAGTCAGGTTAAGGCGATTCGGGTAGTCGCACGTGGCTGTATTTGCTGTTTCTCCTTGGCGTGCGCTGCCCGAGTCTTTTTTTGCCCATTTCAGGAGGCTGAAAATCCACCGTTGCGCGTCGCCTCCAGCCGAGTTTGATAGCAAGGTGGTGAGGGTCCGGAAAGAGTCCAAAATGCCGGGTTATGCCTGCAACCCAAAGGGCGCTGGAACATTATCCCGCTGGCGTCGCAAAAATGACAGAGGCTGATCCGATTGACCTCGCGCTCCGTGAAGATATCGGTGCGGGCGATGTAACAACTGCGTTGCTTGTGCCTCCGGCCAGCCGCGCTCAGGCTCGCATTTTGTCGCGAGAAAAAGCCATTATCGCTGGGACAATGACGGCAGCAGAGGTGTTTCGTCGGGTCGATCCGGCGCTAAAAGTCTCGGTAGAACTAACTGACGGAACCGGTGTGCTCGGCGGCGAAACGATTCTCAAGATTCAGGGCGCCGCTCGGAGCATTCTTGCTGCTGAACGGGTGGCTTTGAATTTCTTGCAGCGACTCTCCGGGATTGCGACGCTGACCCGCGAATACGTGGAAGCGATTGGAAAAAATCCGGCCAAAATCATGGATACGCGCAAGACCACGCCGGGTTTGCGCGCGCTGGAAAAGGCTGCGGTCGTGGCCGGCGGCGGCACCAATCATCGGTTTGGTTTGTTCGACGCCATTCTAGTAAAGGACAATCATCTCGTGGCGGAACAGGATCTCGAAAAACTGGCGGCGGCGATTCGGCAAGCGCGGGCACAGAACCCCGAAATGAAGATCGAAGTGGAAGCCGACAATCTTGAACAAGTCCGCGCGCTGGTGCAAATGGACGGCGTCGACGTCATCCTGCTCGACAACATGGAGACGACGGAAATGCGGGAAGCGATCGCGCTCGGTCGCAAACAGGGCGTGAAATTCGAGGCTAGCGGTGGGATCAATTTAAGAACGGTCCGGCGCATAGCCGCCACTGGTGTCGATTACATTTCAGTCGGCGCCCTGACCCATTCGCCGCGGGCCATCGATATCTCGCTTGAGCTAACGCATGTTGGCAGCTGATCGGTTGAGCGCGGCGAAATTACGCGCTGGGCTGGGTCACTGCACGATTGGGAGGGAGATCATCGTGCTGGACGAGACAACGTCGACCAACGATGTCGTACTCCAGATGGCGAACGGAGGTGCTCCGGAAGGCCTCGTCGTTTTCGCCGAACACCAAACCGCGGGTCGCGGGCAACGCGGCAACGTTTGGGAATCGCCGGCAGGGAAAGGACTCCTTTGTTCTATTCTGCTCCGACCGAACGTTGCGGTGCAGGATTCGGCGCGATTGGTGGACTGGGCAGCTAAAGGAATTGCCTGGACAGTCGAGAACGCGTGTCTCTGCAAAGCCACAACCAAACCACCTAACGACATCTATATTGATGGACGCAAAGTCGCCGGGGTGTTGGTAGAAATGCGCGCGCAACCGGGTGCGCCGCATCTCGCCGTTGTGGGTATTGGCGTCAACGTGAACCAGATGCCGAGTCACTTTTCCGGAGAATTACGCGACCGCGCAATCTCGCTTGCCATCGTTCTCGGCGGCCCCATCGAGCGAAATACCCTGGCAATCGCCCTGCTGAGAAATCTCGATCAATTATATCGCGAAGGTTTTTTGTAAGGTTGGAGAGATCTGCTTCCGCGCGTCTGGCACTTCACGGAAACGCCCTACAATTGCAGGGCGAGCGCACCGCGTGCCCCGGATTGCCTAGGATGTCCTACTTCGTGTCCCGATGCTCAGTTTGCGGCGGCAGTCTCTTCCGTAATCCTGTCTCTTATCTCCCCCTACAGCCTGTAATTTTGCAGCGCCTTTAGTTTTTCCAGGGCCCGGCCCGAATCGATCTCCTCGCGCGCCATTGCGATTCCGGCATTCATCTCGTTAGCCAAACCGGAGACGACAAAACCCGCCGCCGCATTGACGACAACGAGATCGCGCTTCGGCCCGGTTTCCGTTCCCGCCAAAATTTGCGTAATCGTTTCCGCATTTGTCCTGGCATCGCCACCGACTAATTCCGGCAACGTCGCTTGTGGAATGCCGAGCCAGCGCGTATCCAGGACAGCAGATGTGATCTTACCAGCGTCAAGTTCCGCGACCGAGGTCGGTCCAGTCGTCGAGACATCATCCAGGGCCAGCGTATCGACCGCGGTTCCGCTTACAATCCAGGCACGCTCGCAATCGAGTTGGCGCAACACCTCGGCGAACAGCGTGGTCAGGTGAGGAGCAAACACGCCGATAAGTTGCCGTCTTGGGCGCGCCGGATTTAGCAGCGGGCCGAGCAAATTGAAAATTGTCCGTTGATGTTTTCTGGCCAGGCGCAAACGCATTTCCGCCATCGCCCGAAACGCCGGATGATAGGTTCGCGCGTAAACAAATCCGCAGCCGAGTCGCTTAATGCATTCGCGCAGATCATCCGGCTCCAAGTCAATCGCGATACCAAGCGCCTCCAGAACGTCCGCACTACCGCTCTGGGAGGTGACGCGACGATTGCCATGTTTCACCACCGTCGCTCCACCCGCCGTCAGTACGAATGTGACCGCCGTCGAGACATTGAACAGGTCGATGCCGTCGCCCCCGGTGCCGCAGACATCAATGACTGGCCCGCCGACGCCGTCGATATCCAACGGAACCGCGCGGTCCAATAACACACGCACGAAGCTGGCGATCTCGCTGGCGCTCTCGCCCTTTTCGTGCAGCACCGTGAGAAAATCGGCCTTCGTTTTTGCTTCAATTGAATCGGACAGCAAAAACGCCGCCGCTTCCTGTACGTCGAATGCGGAGAGATCGTTGCCACCACGAATTTTTTCAATCAGCGCGATCATGCCGCCGCCGCATTCATGCCGCCTGCGGCGTCATCTCGCGCAGCCAATCCCGATAAACCATCGGCGAGATTTCCGAAGGCTTGATCTCGCTGCGGCCGCCCCAAAAAACATTGGTATACGAAACCGGGATATTCCTCGCAGCGAGATGCGCGTCGATCGCCGCTTTGTGCTCGAGCAGTCGCGGCTTGTCGGTACCGTGCGCGACGGCCATGATATTGACGTTCCGAAATTCCGGACCGCCTTCACGCCAGTAACAATGTGTGAGGATATGATGCCGTCCCACCTCACCGCCGACTTCAATCTCGCGGCCCGGCGGCACCGCCCAATGAAAGAGCGCGTTGAACCGCGTCACTCGCACACCGCCGGCACTTGGTTTCACGTGTTCGAGGAACGTGGAAAACCGGCCGATGATTTTCCGAGCATTCAGCGCTTCAGCCACGCCATAAAATTCTTCGAGCGAAACTCCAGCTTCGTTCGCGCGTGCGGCCCATGGCGTCGGTCGAATTTCTTCCGGAGCAAACTCTCGTTTCAGCGCGAGCAACACCCTCCACTCGCGCTCCCTCAATTCGACCGCGCGCACTTCGATCATTCTCGCCGGTGCGTCAGCGCGACTTCCCGGCTCGATAGTTTTCCGGCGGACGTGCCCAACTCCAAGCGTGAAAATTCCTTTCGCCGGCATGATCCGAAAACGTTCTGCACCGACTTTACCGGCGAGCAATCCGCAATGTTCGTCCAGCGAGAATCCGTGCGGCACCTTCACTGTGGTCCAAAGCTTGTAATCCGAGCCTGCTGTCAGCGTGTCGGTCGAGCGCAAGACCACGTGACCGGAAAACGGGTCGCGTTGAAACATGAAATCGAACGCTGCGTCGATCTTATCTTCCCCAACTTTCCACGCCACCAGCGCGCCGTCGGCCAGATTAGTCGCAAGCAAAGTCTGCCGTACCCGGCGGATTGTTCCCGCGCGCAACATCGCCGCGATCCGCCCCATCACCACATCGACCTCAACCCCACTACGCTCCGCGATTTCCTCGAACGGTTCGCGCACAAACCCTTCAATTTTGTCCTCCGAAATCGTCAGAATCTTTTCGTTGATCGGATCGTTGTGCTCGACCGAGAGCATGCAGTGATTAATCTCGCACAAATTACGGGGAGCGCAGGCTGGCAGCCGAAACATTCCATTCACGAAATCGCCGGCCTTGGGAGACGCCGGAGGTAGGTTTGGGCGCCGACGAAGCGGCGCCCTCCAACTAGTTCGAATTCACTTGGAGGACACACTTCGCCTGCCACGCCATAGCCATGCGACGGCGGGTCGTGTCCCAAACTTGAGACGCTGCGCTGTCCAACAGATGTTATGAACGATCTTTCTGGGGAGCGCAGGCTGTGCTGCCCAGAGCCGCATCGCCCCAAATGATCGAATCCGACTCGCTTAACGCAATCTTTTTCGATGCGGCCGGGACGCTTTTTTATTTAACGAAAACCGTAGGCGATCATTACGCGCTCGTCGGGAAAGAAATCGGTTTGAATTTGAACGCAAAAAAATTGGATGCCGCCTTCTACTCCGCCTGGGCGAAAATGCCGCCGCGCGAGGCAATCGATGGCCCACGCGAAAACGACGACAAAGATTGGTGGCGCGAACTGACTGATCATGTGCTGAGAGAAGCCGCGCCCGAAGTCGGCGAACTGGATCGAGATAATTTTTTCGAAGTGGCCTACGAGCACTTCGCCGAAGCCGGTGTGTGGGAATTGTATCCCGAGGTGGTTGACGTTCTCACGCAACTGGACCCACAATTTCAACTGGCAATTGTTTCCAACTTTGACGGCCGCTTGCGCGTGATCCTGGAGCGCCTCGGGATCTCGAAATATTTCGGCCACGTCTTCATCTCGAGCGAAATCGGGGCCGATAAACCCGACCCGGAAATTTTTCGTCGCGCCCTCAAGTTTCTAAATTTGCGTCCGGAAAACGTCTTGCATGTCGGCGACGATCCCGAGCGCGACTGGCACGCCGCCGCCGCCGCCGGCTTGTCGATCTTCAAATTAGATCGAAACAAGAACTCGCTGCGCGACCTGCTCGCGCTTCTGTAGCCGCGGTCTATTTATCGCGCCGAAGCATCGAGCGAAGGTGGACGACCGTCGCCCTGAATTGGAGAGACGCGCGCTGTCGCGTCCTATTCTTTAGGGATGGTTCCGCTCCTCCAAGTGTTGCCTCAACCTTCAAATCAGATTAAAAGACGGTTCTCCGGCGGGTCGGTAGCTCAATTGGTAGAGCAGCGCCCTTTTAAGGCGTTGGTTCCGGGTTCGAGTCCCGGCCGACCCATTTCTATCCACGGCTTGGGTTTACATGCTGTGAGGGACGTCGGACGCCATTATTTTGCCGCGAGTGATCGTTTGGATGAGCGCGTCAACGAACATCGGCGCGGAAGTTGTCACACGACGCGTCGATTAGGGGCTCGGCTAGAACTAGTCGCCTCGCGACAGGTTTCCTCGATGCAGGAGGCTCGGGCACTGGAAAAACGGCTTAAAAAGATGAAAAATCCGGCGAAGGCGCTTCAGTTCTTACGCTGCACATGAATTGAGCAGCCCCGACCCTGTCGGGGTTGGTTCCGGGTTCGAGTCCCGGCCGACCCACATAATGCTCTCGCCGGAACGTCAAATGGACATCTCCAACATCGCCAATTTGATCAATGCCATCGCAGTGACTGCGGGCGTGATTTTCGCCGCGGTGCAGATCCGGCAGTATCAGAAACGACGCCAACGCGACGCCATGCTGGAATTGGTACGTTCATTCCAAAGCCCTGCGTTCACTGCGGCGCTGCGTCGTGTTCTTTCCCTGCCCGATGGCGCTGACGCGGCAAAAATACGAGAAGTCCTCGGGCCGGATGGCGAAGATGCGGTTTATCTGGTCTCGCTTACCTGGGAAAGTCTCGGCGTTTTGGTTTTCCGCCGTGAGGTGACGCTGGATTTGGTCGACGATTTCTTTAGCGGCCCGCTCATCATCTCGTGGCAGAAACTGAAAGTCTATTCCGAAGAATGGCGTCGAACCTTGAACCGGGAGACCGGTAACGAATGGTTTCACTGGCTGGCGGAAAGAATGCTCGAGCGCGAAAAGTCCGCGCCGCCGGTGCCTGCCTACATAGCGCACCGCGACTGGCGCGAATCACGTTGACGTCTCATTCTGGGGAGGCGCAACTCCCATCAGGTGCGCAGGGCGCGAGTCGATCGGCTCATCACCATCTCTTCGCCGAATCACGCACTTTGCACGGCTTTTTTACCAGCCGCGTCGAGTCCAAAGAAATGCGCGCCGGCAGTGTCTCGGTGAGACGGCATTTTAGATCGGCGTCTGGTACAGACGCTCTACAATCCTTGAAACCGTGGCTCTCGCTCTGTCCCGGAATAGTCGAGCTTTCCATCAACAATTTTCGCTGCCGAAGTAAATGGGTGTGGCTCGGCTTCGTTCGCGTTGAGAATGTGAATGACTTCGGCTCCTTGTGCCTTCAAGTAATCGGCGATCAGGCTGCGATGGCATTTCCACCAGACTGCTTCTGCACACATGATCGCCGCCGCACCCCGTCTCTCTGTCGCTTCCTCCAGGCGTGCTATTCCCGCGACAAACTCCGGTGTCTCCATGTGGTCAGCGTAACCGCGAAACGCATCGTTTCGCCAGGCAGTGTTGCGCGAATCCTGGCGCGGCTTTCGCCGGCCGCCCAATTCTGGAAAATGCTCGTAACCAATTCCGGCGTCGGTCAAGGATTTCGCCAGCATTTCCTTGTTAAATTGTGGATAACGCTTGGAACCTGGTAAGAGCCGGACATCAGCAACCAGCTTGATACCGTGTGCCTGCAGAGCTCCAATAAACTCCTCGATTGTTCGGGTCGAATGTCCGATTGTCCAAACCCTTGTCACTCTTCTCTACTCGTTTGGAAATTTGGCGAGCGCGACTCAAATTGAGTGCTTAACGCAGGACTCCGGTCAGAACTTTTTTTGGGCTTGCGTTCGGCAAAGGGCAGCCGAAGCATTAAAACGCTATGACAACCGAAGAAACCCTGCGCGCCCTGGACGATTTGATTCGCGAACGATCCATCTTGCAACACCCGTTCTACCGTGCCTGGCAACGTGGTGAATTGACGTCCGATCAGGTTGCCACCTATTCCCGCGTTTATTACCCGCATGTCGCAGCGTTTCCTCGTTATCTGAAAAACGCGATTAACTGCGCCAGCGATTCGGTGATCAGATCTGCGCTCGAGCAAAATCTGGACGACGAGCTGACGAATCCAGCGCCGCATCCGGAGTTATGGCTCGATTTCGCGGCTGCGACCGGCCAGGAAGGACAAGCAGTCAAATGTGCCGAACCTGTTCCCAAAACAGCCGACTCGATCGCGACGTTCGACCGCTTAACTAATCGTGATATTGCCAGCGGGCTCACCGCGCTTTATGCCTACGAATCTCAGCAACCGGAAGTAGCAGCGGAAAAATTGCGGGGGCTCCGCGACTGCTACGGAATTCACAGCCCTCAAGCTCTTAGTTATTTTGCAGTTCACGCCACCGCTGACGTGGAACATCGGGCCGCCGAACGATCCGCAATTGGGCGCTGTCTTGATTCTGGCACGTCGCCCGGCACTATCATGAATGCGGCAGAGGAAGCACTCGACGCCTACTGGAATTTACTCGATGGAGTCTGTGAAGAAGCAAGTTTACAGTTAACCGAAGCCTAATTATGAAGGTAACCATACTAACTACTATTATTTTGGCAGCAGCATCACTCGCCATGGCACAAACTACACCTCAAGTCGGCGCCCAAGCACCAGCAGTTAATCTTACTTCGAATGAAGGGAGGCCGGTTAGTTTAAATGACTACAAAGGGAAGTGGGTTGTTCTCTACTTCTACCCGAAGGATTTCACCAGCGGTTGCACCCTGGAAGCACAGAACTTCCAGCGCGACCTCGCCAAATATCAGAACGCCAGTGCCATCATCCTCGGCGTCAGCGTGGACAATGCCGAGTCACACAAGCAATTTTGCGCGAAGGAAGGCTTGAACTTTAAACTATTAGCCGACACCGATACCAAAGTATCCGAGGCTTATGGCTCGTTAAAGGACTACGACGGGAAGAAGATGTCCGCGCGCAATACTTTCATCATCAACCCGGAAGGCAAAATCGTGAAGGTATTCACTGGAGTAAAACCGCAAACCCACAGCGAGGAAGTGCTCCAAGCTCTGGCTGAATTAAAAAAGAGCTAACGACTGCTCGAGGACCGGTGGCCGTAATCGCGCCACCAATTCCAGCCTTGCAACGACGCCTCTTTGATCACATCGATCTGCGTGTCCGAAATCGGGCGCGGGCGCAGGAATTTTTCGCTCAAGTTCTGCCGGCAATTGGATTTGCTCTCGATAAAAGCGCGGAGGAGTGGGGTAGTTTTGAAAAAGACGGCGCCGGCAAACCCTCGGAATTCTTTTGCTTCGAAGAAGAGGCGAATCATCGCCCAAATGATACGCGAATCGCATTCTGGGCGGAGACGCGCGAACAAGTCGATCGCGTCGCTCAAGTCGTCCGTGAAGCCGGCGGCCAAAACCTGGAAGGCCCCCAGATCTGGCCGGAATACAGTCCAGGTTATTACGCGTTTTTCTTTGAAGATCCTGACGGGAATAAACTGGAGATTTGCTGTCGCGGAAGCGCAATCGTTGCGGACTGACCCAGATCGGGGCAATATTACGGGTGTCTCACCGGGCAGCTGATCTCAAAATTCTGCGGCCGCAAAACCGCGTTCGCTATCTCAAGCTGATCGCCCTTTTCAAGATCGCGAAGGGCCTTCTGCTTCTCGTGCTCGGCGTCTCGATTCTTTTTTTGGGTTCGCGGGCAGTTTGGATGGATAACCTTTCTGATTGGGTAGCCGACGAGATCCTGCTCAAACACAGCAAAGTGGTGCATTATTTGCTCAACCGCCTCCAGGACATTCTCGCGGGCGGTGGGGTTTTCCGCGCCACGGCGTTTCTCAGCCTCTTCTATTCTGCGGTGTTGTTCACCGAAGGGATCGGCGTGTATCTGCAAAAACGGTGGGCCGAACTTCTCATGGTCTTCGCCACCGGGGCATTAATTCCGCTTGAGCTGCGCCACATTTTTCATCGTCCGAGCATTGGCGCTGGCATTATTCTCGCCGCCAACTGTTTCATTGTCTGGTTTCTTTATCGGGTATTGAAACGTGAACCGGCACAAGCTCCGACCCAGCCCCGAGAAGTTGTGGCTGAGACCCACTGAGCGGCCGGATGTCAATTTGTGCGAGCGCCTTCTTGGTGCGCTCCATTGGCAAACCAATCACGTTCGTCACCGACCCGTTGACCGCTGCAATAATACTTCCACCCGCACCCTGCGCGCCGTAAGCACCGGCCTTATCGATTGGATTCACCACCTTGAAATACTTGGTGATAGCGCTCTCAGTGAGCTTGCGAAAACGGACCTGCGAAATTTCGGCGAAACTAATTCTTCCTCGTGGACAGACGATGCAAACCGCCGTGCAGACGTCGTGCGTTCGTCCACTCAATCGCCGAAGAATCATTCGCGCATGATTTAAGTCACGGGGCTTGCCAATGATCTCCCCCTCCATCGCGACGAGCGTATCAGCCGCGAGCACTACTCTACCCCGGTTAATGCGGGCTACGGCCATTGCCTTGCGCGTCGCGTTTGCGATTGTCAACTCGCGCAAGGACAGCTGCGCATCCGCCAATTCGCTGCCTGCCGGCACAACCACCTCGAACTCATAGCCTGCCTCCGCCAGGAGCGCGCGACGGCGCGGCGAGTTCGACGCGAGAATAAACGGCGCCGGCACGCAGGCGCCCTCTTTATGGAGTGACGGACGGCGCCGGGACCATTGGCGGCGATCCGGGCACTCTTGAATCGGCCGGATTCTCCGGGACCTTCTTCCCACCAAAAAGGTCCGGCATTTTCATGTCTGTATAATTCGCCGGAACATCAAACACGCTGTTGGGAATGGGATCGCGTTTTGCCGAAATAAGGGTAATGACGACATGGCCCCTCGCTGTATCCATCTCTATTTTGACCGGAACCCCGGGCAGGTCCCGGAAATCGGGGATGTTCGTACCAGAGTTTGCGAAGGCTGACGGCTGCGCCGCTTTCATTTCTTGAATAATTGCGGGGCCATCAGGATAGTTCATGGCGATATAATAAGTCGCCTTACCAACTGAGGTGTCCGCGGTGAAAACCTCCGTTGGCATTCCGTTCACTGTTTCTTTGCGGCCGAGCGGCGTCAGTTTCGCCTTTTGCTCAGCGGGGGTAGCGGCGGTGAATTTCTTAACCATTTCCGCGGCCGCTTTCATCTTGTCGCCGGAGATTCGCATCGCTTTCTTTTCCGCATGAATCAGGGTGACGGTATCGCCTGTTTTGGCGTCGAGGATCATCGACATTTGTGGGGCAGGATCTACCCGTACTTTGTCGCCTTTGAATTTGATCGTCATTTCACCTGGCGTTCCAGCCATGTCCACCTTCTGAACGAGAGTAAGATCCGCGCGAAGAGAGGCGCTGGCGGCCAGCAAGAAAAAAAGAGCGATTCGTTTCATAGGAGAGTGCTAGTGGCGACGGCTGGGATTGGCAAGTCGTATGCCATGGAAAAAGCACTTGGCAGGAACCTGCAGGCGCGGCAACTTGGACAGCTCTAAGGCGGGTGTAGCTTAATGGTAAAGCTGTAGCCTTCCAAGCTACTGACGAGGGTTCGATTCCCTTCACCCGCTGACCTTATTTCGGGCACCTTTTGGGTAATCCTCTCCCACTTTGCGGCACTGAGGAAAGTTTTTTTAGGTGCAACAGCGCTTGCGGCTTGGGGCGGGAAGTGAAAATGGATAAGAGAATTACGAGCCCTCTTGAAATTAGAAATCCCGAATACCATACCCAAAGAGGTGATTGGCAGCCGGGCCGTTGCCGTCGAGGCACGAGTCTAGCTAATCGGGTGGCGGAATAACCTTTCGAGTTATTGGCGAAGGCTCGACCCGGTTAAGCAGTCGCCGGAAAGAATTTTATAGGCAGGATAAGGATGAAAATCGCAATCCGAACAGTTCAGTCGTGGGCTTGGGAAGCGCTTACTGCCAACAGAAAAAAGTTGATCTGAGGAGTATCGCTTCCTAGGCTGCCGCAAGGCTTTTTGTTTTCTTGTCGCGTCGCACTCACAGACATCTATCCAAAAAACACGTGGCTATCATAAAAGCTATTAAAAAAGCGACTATTGTTATAGTTTTTGCTGCCGCCGCATCGCTGTCAGCTCAAGATATCTGCGACGACCGGAAGAGAGGACCGAGCGGCGAGGCGAAAATCCTACCGAGCCCACCCCCATCGGCGGACCAATCGTGCAAACTAACCCTGATGACGGTAGCGTCCGTTGCGGGCATCGGAGGGATCGTCCCGACTTTGATACTTGGGTCGGCGATCTTCAACTTTCAACTTCGCTCACTGGCGGATACGACGACAATGTCAATCTGACGCCGACCGGTTCGCCCTCGTGGTATGCAAACCCAAGCGCATTCTTCACTTATCAGTTCGGTAATCCACGTCTCGCGATGGATCTCATTGCGGCGGCTGGAATTACTTACTACTTCGATCATCCGGGCGGCCGGGATTATGATCCGAACGTCTATCTCCGACCTTTCCCTCGTATACAAAGCAAGCGAGCGCCTAACCTTTGACGTTTCGGCTTTCGCCGCCTACCAAGCGCAACCTGACGTCACGAGCGCGTTCAGCGCCAATCGGCGATTGGGAAACTTCTTCAGGTCGGAAGATAACATTTCCGCACATTACAGATGGACACCCCGCTTTTCGACCGTCACCAGTTATACTTTCAGCGCGCTCGAGTACCAAAATTCGACTGCCTCGTCGGAGCGATCGTTTGGAAAACCAATTTGGCGAGCAGCTGCGATATCTCTTGTTTCCGACAACAACTGCTACTGCCGGGGTACCGAATTGGCATTACCGACTACCAAGACGACTGGGGAGAATCCCATCAGTCAAACCTTAACCGCCGGACTAGACCAGACGTTCGGACCACGACCTGAAGCGGGTATTTCACAGTGGCGTGCAATTTCGCTCGGGAAATAACGGAGGGCAGACTTCGCCTTACGTTGAGACAGCACTTCATTATGATTGGCACCACTAGGGGGATATGGGCTGGAAGCAGAAGGGGGGTAGGGGCGAGAACTGGGAGGACACTAGGGGCAATCGGCTAACAGCACGTATATCTCTGGACAAATCGTTACTCAATCGAAGAATCTGACGTGCAGGCCAGGTGCGGGCCGCGAGACTTTTCGAACAAATCTGCTGCTGAATTATGCGAGTCACCGCGCGGATCTCCGCCAATCTCGGCTGTTAGTTACCAGCATGGAACCGGGACCCAAGGCGCAGACATTGGATTTAACGAGCGGAGTTGCTCGGCGGGGCGGAGAAACTTTTTGACATCTCACCCGCAGTCCGCTACGCCATTACACCATCTCTTGCTGTTAACGTCGGTTACAGTCACACCGAACTGGATCGAGGGTCCAAATCAGCCATTGCCTCGCAGTTGCTCAGCTACACTCGAAATCGATACTTCGCCGGAATAACCTATCCCATTCTAGAACTCGCGCCGATAACGAGTTTCCCGTCCGAAGACATTGTTGCAGTCGTTTCGCAGGAAAACTACCGGCGCTTTGTTGCGACTGACCCGGACGGCTAGACGTCCGACTCGATGACGGCGCGATGTCGCCATGCGTAGCCAAGACCGGAGTAAAGCGTCAGCGCCACAGTTAACCATACTAGCGCTGCCCCAGCTTGGTTCCATGCCCGTTGCCACCAATCGCTCGCCATGATGTTCCGGCTCCATTCCGCAATCGCGAGCAGAGTGAGGAAGAAAATCACCGTAATAATTTGCCAGGAAGTCTTGTGTTTACCCAAACGCTCCGCCGTAAAGACCTGCCCCTTCGCGCTCGCCATCAAGCGCAATCCCGTGATTAGAAAATCGCGACCGACCACTACCGTCGCGGCCCAGGCCGGAATCGCCCGTAACGGCACGAGCGAAATGAACGCCGCCGCAATCATGATTTTGTCCACCAGCGGATCCATCAACTTTCCGAAGTTTGTGACCGTTTGGTAACGGCGCGCGATCTCGCCATCAAAAAAGTCGGTAATGCCGGCAACCAGAAAAGTGACCAATGCGGTGGTATGGGCATAGCGCCAGGGCGAACTCAACGCCACCACAAACAGTACGGTTAACACAAGGCGGCTGAGCGTAAGACGATTCGCCCAATTCATACCAGCACACCCCTTTCCCTCGCCTTGTCCGATCTAATCACGATCGACTTCCAAATCGGGACGCGTTTCTTCAACTCATCCACAATCCATCGGCTGGCGTCAAATGCTGCACCGCGATGAGCCGCCGCCACCCTTAGGAACAATGAGGTTTCGCCCACGGCCACGAAACCAACGCGATGATGCAAACGAACGGCCAACAAACCGAAGCGCTCTGCCGCTTCGTCCGCGATCTTTCGTAACTGATGTTCGGCCATTTCCTGATGCGCCTCGTACTCGATCCCATCAATGTGCTCCCCGTTTTCCAGCGGGCGGACGTCGCCGAAAAACTGAACGACAGCCCCTGCGCCAGACGTGTTCTCCGCTGCAACGACGTCGAGCGCGGCACCTACTAACGCTACATCACAATCGTAATTTGCCATTCGCTGCCGGTAACAGTTTAGTGAATTGCTGACATTCTTAAGGCACCTCAAAACCAACCCTGAAAGTCATGACGATGCAATCGGATATTGGCCTGATCGGCCTCGCGGTAATGGGCGAAAATCTCGTTCTCAACATGGAGTCAAAGGGATTCTCCGTAGCTGTTTTCAACCGCACTACCGCGGTCACGGAAAAGTTCGTGGCCACCCGGGGCAAAGGAAAAAACATCATCCCAACTGCGACGGTCGAAGAACTGGTCCGTGCGCTGAAACCTCCACGCAAAGTGATGATGATGATTAAGGCCGGCAAGCCCGTCGATCAGGTAATTGCTGAAGTCGCCCCGCTCCTGGAAAAAGGCGATGTCCTTATCGACGGCGGCAACTCGCTCTTTACCGATACCCAACGGCGCTTCCACGATCTCGAGGGAAAAGGAATTCACTATGTGGGCTGCGGCGTTTCCGGCGGCGAGGAAGGCGCGCTCAAGGGTCCGTCGCTCATGCCCGGCGGCTCACGTGAATCTTACGAATTGATCGCACCGATCTTCCGAAAAATTGCGGCCCAGGTCGACGGCGAACCGTGCTGTCGCTACATGGGCCCGGACGGCGCCGGGCACTACGTCAAGATGGTGCACAACGGCATTGAGTATGGCGACATGCAGTTGATCTGCGAAGCGTATGCCATTCTGAAAAATGTCCTTGGCCTCGAGGCGGAAGAACTCGCCGATATTTTTGCGAAATGGAATCAGGGTGCGCTGGAAAGTTATCTCATCGAAATCACTGCCAACATCTTTCGGAAAAAAGATCCCGATACTGGTAAACCGATGGTCGATGTCATTCTCGACAAAGCAGGACAAAAAGGGACTGGACTTTGGACCTTGCAATCAGCCCTCACTCAATCCGTCGTCATCTCCACCATCAACGCCGCGGTCGAAGCGCGTGTGATTTCATCACGAAAAGATGAGCGGGTCGCTTCCTCAAAAATTTTACCGCAACCACAGGTTCCCAAGTTCGAAGGCGATCGCGACGAGCTGATCCAGGCGGTGCACGATGCACTTTACGCCTCAAAAATCGTCTCGTACGCCCAGGGAATGGAATTGCTTGGTGCCGCCAGCACGACTTACAATTGGAATTTGAACTTCGGCGACATCGCTACCATCTGGCGTGGCGGGTGCATCATTCGCGCGAAATTCCTCAACCGCATCGTCGAGGCTTACGCGCGCAACTCCAGCCTGCACAATCTACTGTTGGACGAATATTTCACCGATATCATCGCCAGGACGCAGCATAACTGGCGCGTTGCGGTTTCGACTGCCATCAATTATGGCGTGGCGGCGCCTGCTTTCAGCGCCTCTCTCGCCTATTTCGATAGCTATCGTTCCGCGCGCTTGCCGGCAAATTTGTTGCAGGCGCAACGCGATTACTTTGGCGCCCATACCTACGAGCGCGTCGATAAGCCGGGAATTTTTCACACCGATTGGATCGGGGACCAGCCGGCACAGGAAATCACCACGCCTAAACCAACCGCAAAACGCCATGCCGGCGAGTAATACTCGTCCGCACTTTCTGTCATCCCGAGCGACTACGCCAGTCCGGCTCGGAATGAGACGCGAGTGTTTTCACCGAAAATCGTGCGACTCCGATCCGACCAAACCATCGCTGATCAGCGGAAAAATTTTCTGCGCTTTAATTAAGACAACGTTGTCGGTGTTCTGCACTTCGCCTTCGATCGCGAGAAATGGTTCTTCGGTGATGAGTAATCGGCTTTGTTCGAATAAATCCGGCGTGACAATCGCATTCGATACCCCGGTTTCGTCTTCGAGACTGATGAAGACGAAGCCCTTCGCCGTGCCCGGCCGTTGACGGCAAATGACATTTCCCGCGATGCGGATGATGGAGCCATGTTTTGCCTGCGCCAGATCAGTGGCGCGCCATACATCCGCCAATTGTTCGCGCACTAATTTCATCGGATGCGGTCCGGTGGTTAGCTCCATCACTTCGTAATCCGCACGCACCCGCTCGGGTAACGTCATCGGCGCGAGCGGAGAATTCTGGGTAGCGCACGCGTCTCGCGTGGAACCGCCAGTCTGGCTCGGACCAAAAGCGTCTCGCTTTTGCGGACTTTTTGAAGACTGTCTCGGCGAGACGCGTGCGCTACCCGAACCCGCGGTCGTCAGCAAATCATCATGCGGGGTTTCCTCGACTCTCCACATCGCCGCGCGGCGATGTTCGGCGAAACAATTCAGCGCTCCCAAGTTCGCCAGGCGACGCAATTCGTCTTTTGTTAGCAACGCGCGTTTCCGAAAGTCCCCCAGTGACACAAATGGCCGCTCGTTCCTTTCCCTTAAAAAATCGTCGGCGTGTTCACGCTGCAATCCGTTCACCACACAAAAGCCCAGGCGAATCGTGTCATCGGCAACAACCGCGCAATTCCAGTCCGATTGCGCTACGCAGACCGGTTTCACTTTTACTCCGTGCCGCCGCGCATCTTTCACAATTGTCGCCGGTGTATAAAAACCCATTGGCTGGTTGTTGATCAAACTCGCGTAGAACTCCGCGGGACGATGCGCTTTTAAATAGGCGCTGCCATAAGCCAGAATCGCGAAACTGATGGCATGCGATTCCGGAAATCCGTAGAGCGCAAACGACGTGATGGAATGCAAGACTTTCTCGATCACGTCTGGCGCGACTTGATTGCGCGCCATCGCCTCCCGCAACTTCACACTCACCCGGTTCATCCGCTCTTCCGAGCGATGAAAACTGAGCGCACGCCGCAATTCTTCCGCTTCGTCCCCGGAAAAATTCGCCATGATCATCGCGATCTTCAGCATCTGTTCCTGAAATAATGGGACACCGAGCGTTCGCTCCAGCACTGGCTTTAGTCGCTCATCGAAATACGTGACCGTTTCTTTCCCGGCGCGCCGCGCCAGATACGGATGCACCATGTCGCCCTGGATCGGACCCGGGCGGATGATCGCGACTTCGATCACGACATCGTAAAAACATTTTGGCTTTAGCCGCGGCAGCGTCGCCATTTGTGCCCGACTTTCGATTTGGAAAACACCAATGGTGTCGGCCGTTTGCATCATCTCAAAAGTTTTCGCGTCATCTTTCGGGATGTGTGCGAGATCGAGGGGCCGGCCGCGTTCGCGACAAAGTTCAAACGCGTCCTGCATCACCGACATCATTCCGAGCCCGAGCAGATCGACTTTCACGATGCCGAGATCTTCGCAGTCATCCTTATCCCATTGCGCCACCACCCGGCCAGGCATGGACGCATTTTCCAACGGCACAAATGAGCTCAGTTTATTCTGGCAAATAATCATCCCACCGGAGTGCTGCCCGAGGTGCCGCGGCAATCCGTAGATGGCGTGATACAAACCGACGAACGCCGGCATCCGCGGATGCGCTTTCGGCAAACCGGCCTGCTCGATTTGTGCCTCGAGCTCGAGAGTGTGCGGAAAATCGCCGTTCGCGAACAAATGCGAAAAGCGATCGAGCGTGCTCGGCGAAAAATTCAACGCTTTTCCGATCTCACGCGCCGCGCTTCGCCCGCGATATGTAATCACATTCGCGGTCATGGCTGCGCCGTGTTTGCCGTAGCGCCGGTAAATTTCCTGGATGACACGCTCGCGCCGATCGCCACTCGGTAAATCGAGATCGATATCGGGCCAGCCTTTGCGGCTCTCGTTCAGAAATCGCTCGAAGACGAGATGATTGCTTACCGGATCGACCGGTGTGATCCCGAGACAAAAACAAACCGCGCTGTTGGCCGCGCTGCCGCGGCCTTGCACCATGATGTTGTTTTCCCGGCAAAAATTTACGATGTCCCAGACAATCAGAAAATATCCGGAGAATCCGAGCCGAGTGATGAGCGCGAGTTCTTCTTCCAGCTGGCGTTTCACTTTTTTTGAAATCGATTCGTAACGCTGCTGCGCTCCAAACAGCACCATCGTGCGCAGAAACGAATTCATGCTGTGTCCGTCCGGTACCAGATATTCCGGAAATTCGTAGCCGATGTTTTCGAGGGAAAACTGCAAGCGATCCGCCAGTCGTTCGGTGTTAGTGATTGCGTCTGGTAAATCGGGAAAAATGGCGCGCATCTCCGCATCGCTCTTCAAATGACGCTCGGCGTTTTGTGATAAAAGTTTTCCGGCGAGATCGAGGTGGGTGTGCTCGCGGATGCAGGTGAAAACATCCAGAACTTGGCGACCATAAGGCTTCGCGTACTGCACCCCGTTAGTCGCGATAAGCGCTAACCGAAATTTCGAAGCGAGATCAATGAGTGCGCGATTAACCCGATCTTCGCCCCGCAAAAAATGCCGCTGAACTTCGACATACACATTCTCGCGACCAAACGCCTCGATTAAACACTGCGCGGTGTTTTCACGGTTCTGCGGAGGGCAGGCGCCTGCCCCGGCAGCGTGCCGGGCGAAACTATCGCGCTGGCCAAGAGGTATTGCAGTTGTTTGCGGCAAGCTGCCGCAAACTGCAGGCAACCGCCACTCCGGCTCGGAGCAGCCTGCGCTCCCCAGTAACGCCACCAAGCCCTGTGCAAATTCCGGCAGCTCCTCCCATCTCACTGTGCACTCGCCTTTCACACTGCTGCGCAGATGCGCCTGGGTAAGGAGCGAACAAAGATTGGCGTAACCGAGACGGCTTGCCACCAGCACCGGCAACAAACTGCCGTCTTCCATCGTTAATTCCGCCCCGATGATCGTCCGCACTTTTTGCTCCCGCGCCGCCACCGAAAATCGTTGCGCACCGTAAACTCCGTTGCGATCGAGCAATGCCATTGCCGGCAGTTCCAATTCCGCCGCGACTTCCGCCAGTTGCTCCGGCAACGATCCGCCGCGCAAAAAACTGAAGGCACTACAGGCGTGCAGTTCGACGTAGGGCATGACAGTCAAACTTCGAGCATGAGCAAGAGCCGTCGTTTCGGTTCGAACTTCTGTTCATGCTTCTTACTCGTAATCGATGACGCCTGGTTAATCATAAATCCCATCGATCGCCCAGCCGTCCTGATCGCAATGACAACGCGCGATGATCCCGTTCTCGATTTCCACATCCCATTCCACCCGCGCCCAGGCCCGCTCGTCCCACCAGTTTCCGGAAAGCGGAAACGGCCCTTCCTGCGCCACCGTTGCGCCATCAATCGTCAATCCGACCGGGACCGCGAATCCGGCTCGGACCGCCGCGGCACGCACATGAGCAGGCCGATTATTTTCCAGTAACACCGTCGCCTTTGTGCGTTCTCGAAAACGACGAAGGGCTGGCGGCGCTGTAGCGTGCGCTGTCCTCAGTGCATTTACGTCCGAGCCGGGGTGGCGGTTTTTTCCGCTGGCGACAGCGGACGCGACAGCATTTCCGCGTTCCTGATCAAAAACGCCAGTCCGGCTCGGACGAAATTCCCATACAAACGGTTTCATCCGGAATGCATCCGGCCGATGCGTTTCTTCCAGCACCGGTGTGCCGACACGATCCGCGCCGAGCAATCCAACAAGGCGCGCCAGCGTCTCATGCAATTGCATCGGATCGCGCAATGCGGTTTCGAACAGTCCAAATTGTTGCCGGACTGAACGTGACGGCTGCGCTTCCAATTCAACCGCCACGATCGGATGCTTCGAGGTAAAGTTTTCCAAATGCGTGTGCAGCATCCGGAAAAGAATGTCTTCGTTGTTGGTCGGCTGCGGAATTTTGAAGATACGTTCGTAGTCTGATTTGTCAGCAAAAGTGAGCCGCAGCCGCAGTTCTTTGGCGACGAGATAGATCGCGTTTAAACGTGTTGCCAGTTGCTGCAAAAACCGACGCAGGATAAAGAGCAACGGCTCGATCGTTTCGATTTCATTTTCGAACTCAAAACTTTCGATGAACGATTCGGGCGGCGACACGAGCTTTAAAATTCGTTCCGCCCGACCATTGGCGCGCTCCCAAAGTTCAACCGCGCGTGCACCTAGTCGTGCCGCCAGATCATCGCGGGGCAAGGCCGCGAGTTGACCAAGGGTATGAATCCCCCACTGATGCAAAATCCATAGAATGCGTTCCGTTTCTTTCGCACGCTCGATCTGTTTGGCGGTGCGTCCCGGCAAAACCGCCGGTGAAATCGACAAAACAGCCGCATTCACACGCCCAGTTTAAAGGGCGTTCAGATAATGTTCAAGTGAACATAATCGTAAGTCAGCCATCCCGAGTCCCCGCACGCGCAGCGCGTGTCCCTTCAATTCAATATTACAAGATTTCCACCGGGCACTTCGGCAACGCGCTCATGAAGGCGCGGCCATACGGTTTCGTCACGATTCGATTATCAAGAATGACGATGATGCCGTGATCGCTTTTCGTCCGGATGAGGCGGCCCACCCCTTGTCGCAACTTCAGGATCGCTTCCGGGAGCGAATATTCCGTGAAAGCATCGCCACCCGCTGCTTCGATGCTTTCCAGTTTTGCTTCAATCAAAGGATAATCCGGCACCGCGAACGGCAGCCGCGTGATAATGACATTGCGCAGCGCGTCACCGGGCACATCAACCCCACTCCAGAAACTGTCGGTCCCAAAAAGTACGCTGCGCGGCGTATTCTTAAACTGCTCGAGCAATTTCGTCCGCGGCATGCCACCGCCTTGCAGCAGCAGATTCAAGTTATGTTCTGTGCAGAAATTTTCCATCCGCCCTGCCAGCTCCTGCATCACGCGATAACTGGTGAACAAGACAAAGGCGTGCCCGTCGGTTTTCCCGACGAAATGTTCGATCCAATGCTCGAGCGCATTTTCATATTCCGCATCCCGCGGGTCCGGCATTTTGCGCACCACAAACATTTTCATCTGCTGATTGAAATTGAACGGACTGCCGAGCTGGAGCGGCTCGGCTTCGTCGGCGCCGACACGCGTGCGAAAATACGCCAGATCTTTCCTCCCGACGCCCAACGTCGCGCTCGTCATGATGCAGGTCCGCCCTTCGCGAAAAAGTATTTGCCGTAATGCCGGTGCGATATCGATCGGCGCGGCATTCAGTGTTAGCAGCTGTCCGACCTTACCCGTCCGTTCCACCCAGTAAACGTGGTTGCGCGCGGATTGTTCGAGGAAAACTGCGATTCCGGAGCGTGCCTCCGCAATGCGCCGGCCAAGTTCAAGCAGTTCGGACTTTAACATTTCGTCCTCCTGCTGTTTCAGCACCTCGGCCACACGCGATTGCAATGCGATCAGCCGACCAGTGATGGTGTCCGGTACAATTTCCGGCTGGCGGACGCGAAACTCGTGGCCTTTGCGAAAATCGCAGCGCGCCCCAAGTGTCTCGAAAAATCTGTCGATCTCATCGACGATTTCCGCGGCCAGACGAACGCCCGCGGCATTACGAGTAACAGTAAACAGCCCCTTCTTCGATCGCGCGTTGTAAAGGCGCTGCACCGTTGCACGCAGCAGGTATTGCGACACAACCTGTCCGATCTGGCGTGAAGCCGTTTGCTCTACCGTGTGTGCTTCATCCAAAATCAAAAAATCCTCGGGAAACAGAAACCCAGTCTCGCGTTCCATCTGTTCCTCGACTCCCCCCAGCAACATGAAGAGCAGGGTGTGGTTAATGACCGCGACCGGCGCATTCTCAAATTTTCGCCGGGCCCGCTGATAAAAACAGCGATCGCTTTGCCCACAGACTTTTCGGGTGCAAATGTGAGCTTCACTGCAAACCTGCGCCCAAATCTTCGCGTTCGGTTCGAACGACAAATCGCTGAGCGTGCCGTCTCGTGTTCGCGCCGCCCACGCAGCAATCTCTTCCAGCTCATTCTGCTCCGGCGCGGTGAAGAGATCGTTCTGCTGCTCGCGCGCGCGCAAAAGCCGGCGCGGACAAACATAATTCTGCCGGCCTTTAATCAAGGTTGCCTCGAATGTCTCTGGGAGAACTTTTTGCAGAATCGGAATGTCTTTGTAGAGAAGTTGCTCCTGCAGATTGATGGTGTGCGTCGAGATGATGGCCTTTTTCTTCTGCCCGAGCGCAAACAGGACCGCAGGAACAAGATACGCCAGGGATTTGCCGATGCCGGTGCCCGCTTCGACGACTAGATGGCGTTCCTCTTCCAGCGCACGCGCTACCGCCACTGCCATTTGTTGTTGCTGCGGACGTCGCTCGAAATTTTTCGCCTTTGCCAACAGTCCGCCGGGCGCGAAAACCGACTCGGTTCGTTCTACCAAATCTGAGCCAATAGAGTCGCGCAGCGCAATCATGACGTTAAATTAGAGCCTACCCCAACCCGTTCGGAAAGCGTTGTGAAGTTATTTGATCGATATATCACCCGAAACTTCCTGCAGGCCTACGTTTACTGCATCGTCGGGTTCATTGCGATCTGGCTGATCTTCGATATCAGCGACAGCATTTCGAGCTTCTTCGACCTGCACTTCACTTTCGGCCGCGTCCTGGAATTTTACGCTACCCAGATCCCACAGATTCTGGTTATCCTGCTGCCAGTCTCGCTCCTTCTCGCGCTCCTTTTCGTTCTCGGTCGCATGTCGCGCGCCAATGAGATCGTCTCCATGCTGACCGCTGGCACCAGTCTCCTCCGTGTCCTCACGCCGCTCTTTATTCTCGGTATTCTGACAACTGCCGCTTGTTTCGCACTGAACTATTCGGTTGCGCCGCACGCCGAAATGGCGCGAAAACTTTTCCTGTCCGAAGATAAAAGTGGCAGCGCCGCCGAAGGGCAAATTTTCCGCAACCGGCGGGAGTCACGCACCTGGTTCATTCAACGTCTCCGGCCGAAATCCAACATGTTCGATAATGTCGAGGTGCTGCAACAGGATTCCTTCGATCACGTCATCATGGCTTTTTTAGCCGAACGCGCGGAATACGACCCGCACGATCATGCCTGGACCTTGTCGCAGGCGAAGATCGTGCACTACGATGCCGCCGGTAACATTACTTCCGAAACGATGGAGCCAAGCGTGATTATCCGGCATTGGAGCGAAACACCCTATCGTTTGCGCAGTGCCAACATGCGCGCCGAACTGATGAGTCTCCCAGAATTGCGCGACTACTTAAACTTCAACTCCGATTTTCCGGACACGTTGCTCGCGCCTTTTCGAACACATTATCATTATCGAATTGCGCTGCCGTGGACGTGTCTCGTCGTCGTACTTATCGCCGCGCCGCTCGGGGTTGGTTTTTCACGCCGCGGTGTTCTCGCCAGCGTCGCCATGGCCATTCTGCTCGTCTTCGCATTGAACTTTTCCACGCACTTTTTCCTCGCTCTGGGCGAAGGCGACCGTATTCCCGCCTGGATCGCCGGTTGGGCACCCGCCATCGTTTTTGGAACAATCGGACTTTATTTGCTGCAACTGCGCACCTCCAATCGCGATCCTTCCGACTTTCGCTGGCTTCTGCCGCGCCGTATACTTGCGCGATGATTAATCCACTGGCGACCGATTGGCCGATCAAGCAGCGCTCCGAGATTTGCAACGCCACCCATCGACGATTCACGCCTGGGGAAGTTTTCTATACTCTGCTCTATCGCGAAGGCGACGGTTTCCGGCGCGAAGATTTGAGCGAAGAAGCCTGGCGCGATCGCAATGAAAACATCCAGCCGTTTTCATTTTGGAAAACAAAGTTCGAACCGGCGCCGCCGCCAGCTCCCGAGGCGCTGCCAAAAGAAAACGCAGAGCAACTTTTCCGGCGCCTGATAGCGCAGCCGGAGCCCCCGGCAAACGCCTGCTTTGTTCTAGCCGTCATGCTCGAACGCAAACGCGTCCTCAAACAAGTGCGCACAGAAATTGCCAACGGCGATCGCCTGCTTATTTACGAGCACCGGGAAAATGGCGATGTCTTCATAGTACGAGATCCGCAATTGCGCCTGAGCGAGCTCGAACGGGTGCAGGACCAGGTAGCAACGCTGCTACGCGGCGGTGCTGCCGCGTAAGCGGCTGGAACTCAGGGCATCCTGCCTGACCCGGCCGATAAGCTTCTGGCTTATCGTGCTCGTATTTTGCGACGGGCAAGACGCCCGTCGGCCGAACCAGCCAAGGATGCCTATCTTCCATTTGGGTTTAAATCATTCCTTCGTCATTCAACGCCAGTCCGGCTCGGACCATCCGTCATTCGTCATTTCTATCGAGCGGTTTTGTGAGAAAATATTGTGATGTTCACCACCCTCCCTTGGTTCAATGCTGCCTTCCCTCTCTATCTCGCGCCGATGGCGGGCGTGACCGACAAGATTTTTCGCCAGATCTGCAAACGCTACGGCGCCGATGTTCTTGTCACCGAATTCGTTTCGGCTGAAGGCGTCTTTCGGCGCAACGAACGCACCCGCGAATATCTTGATTTCGCCGACGGCGAACGGCCGCTGGGCGTGCAGCTTTTTGGCGCTAACCCGGCTCACATGGCAGAGGCTGCCAAGCAGGTGGTTGATTGGGTTGCCCCGGATTTCATCGACCTGAACTTTGGCTGCCCGGTTAACAAAGTGGTCGCGAAAAATGGCGGCTCCGCTCTCCTGAAAGATTGTCCCACACTCAGCAGCGTGGCCAAAGCGGTAGTGCAAGCAGTCGCGCCTTTGCCCGTGACTGCAAAAATTCGAATCGGTTGGGACGCCAACTCCATCAACGCGGTGCGCGTCGCGGAAATTCTGCAGGGGTGCGGCATCGCGGCTCTGGCCGTCCATGGCCGGACTCGGGCGCAAGGTTATTCTGGCGAAGCAGACTGGCGCGTCATTGGCGAGGTAGCGGAAGGGGTAACGATACCGGTAATCGGCAACGGCGATTTGTTTTCCGCCCAGGAAGTCGTGCGCCGGCGCACTGAAACCAAAATTGCCGGCGTTATGATCGGGCGCGCGGCCATGAGCGCGCCATGGATTTTCCGGCAGATCAAATACTATCTGGTAACCGGCGAGCTGTTGCCCGCGCCAGAGTTATCAGAGCGCTGGAATGTGATCATCGAGCATTGCCGCCGTCACGCCGACGATTGGGGCGACGAGGAACAAGCCATCCGTTCCATGCGCGCACGCCTGATGGCCTATTCAAAAAATCTTCCGGAAGCGAAAGCGCTGCGCGAAAGATTCCAACACGTTTCAACCGTCGGCGAGATCGAGGATATTGCGGAGACGCACCAAGCAGGCCCCAAGGAAGGGCTGCTTCCAAACGCCAGTGGGCTCGAACCTGCCGACACACGACGCACGGCAGCACGCAGCGTATTGAACTTCAGCCCGACAGCGTAACCTTTAATTTGTGAGCGAAGCAACACCTCAACATACCGCCAGTCCGGCTCAAACCGGAATTAAGATCGGCAATGAAAAGTTGATCCGCGTCACGGAGAATGCCGCGCGGCGCCTGAGTTCCTTGCTTGAGAAACAAGGCCGGCCCGAAGGCGCTTTGCGCCTGGCCGTGATCGGTGGTGGTTGCTCGGGTCTGCAATACAAAATGGACTTAGTAGAAGGCCCGGCCCCACGGGACATCCTAGTTCATTCCGCCAATGTCCGGATCGTGGTCGATCCAAAGAGTGCGTTGTTCGTCAGCGGCTCGACCCTGGATTTCAGCGATGACCTGCAAAAGGGTGGCTTCAAAGTGACCAATCCAAACGCCACCTCACATTGCTCCTGCGGCGAAAGCTTCGCCGCCTGACTGAAACAGACAGGATCAAAGGATTACAGGATTCAGAAAATCAATCCCGTTGATCGCGTCCATGTCCAAACCGCTTTCCTCCCTTTGGTGTGGTCCGTGTGTTTCGTGGACGCCGTCGCTTCAACCTTCAATGCACCACTGTTCATTTGAACTTGCCTTTGCCATAAAGCGCGCCATCCTTGCTGCATGCTGACCGATCGCCAGCGAAGCGTGCTCGATTTCATTCAGAGTGAACAGCGTGAGAAAGGCATTACCCCAAGCACACGCGAAATCCAAAGTCATTTTGGTTTTGCCAGCCAGACGTCAGTAATGCAATACATCGCTACCCTTGAGCGTAAAGGCTTCCTCGATCGCCATGCGCGCAAAGCGCGCGCGCTTGTTACGCCTGTCCAGAAGGTCCGCATCACCGATATCCCGATCTACGGACAAATCCCGGCCGGCATGGCAACATTGACCGAGCAAACCGTGCTAGGCCATGTCTCACTCGATACACGCTCGGCCAATGCCTCGAAAAATGCGCGCATGTTCGCGCTGAAAGTGCGTGGCGATTCCATGATGAACGCCCACATTCTCGACGGCGACATTGTGATTTTGGACGATCGCAAAGAGGCGAGGAACGGCGACATCGTCGCAGCATTAATCGACGGGGAGACAACATTGAAACGTTTCGTCACCGAACACGGCCGCCCATATTTGCGGGCCGAAAACCCGCGCTATCCCGATCAACGCCCGGCCCATGACCTACGGATCCAGGGTGTCATGGTCTCGCTCATTCGCCGCCAACCCAGTGGGGGACGGTTGAAGCGATAAAGCGATAAGCGAATCGCAAAGACTCCGGTCCTCCCTCGCTTCGACCGTTCAATTCTTAACGAAACTGTTCACTTGAACATATTAGCGCTTCATGCCATGCTGAGGTGTGGCGGCGACCCAGCGCATCATTGATCTCCGCAAACTTCTCGCAGAACGCTTTCAGCAACCGCCCACTCTCGTTGGTGGACAAATCAACGTTCCCCTGCTTGAGCGGACGCTTGAGGGCGGTCTGCACAAAGGCGCAATCACGGAAATCATCAGCCCGAATCCGAGCGCAGGCTCGGCCTTGCTCATTCACAACTTGCTGCAAATTGCGCAACGCGATCGTTTTTTCCTCGCGCTCATCGACGGAAGCGATTCGTTCGATGTTTACGATTCGGACGCTTTGCAACATTTGCTCTGGGTCCGTTGCGAGAAGGCAAGCGAAGCCGTCAAAGCCGCCGATTTTCTTTTGCGTGACGGCAATTTCCCGCTGGTAATTCTCGATCTTGTTCTGAATCCGGCGGACGAATTGCGCCGCATTCCCGCGACCAACTGGTATCGCCTGCAGCGATTGGTCGAACCGACGCCGACTGCCTTTGTGGTAATAAGCCGCCATAACATGGTAGCGAGCGCACGCACTAAGATCGTACTCGAGAACCGCTGGAGCCTTTCCGATTTGTCGCGCGACCATCCGAGCACGCAATTGCATTTCAAAGTGAGGCGCGCAAAGGCGATCGCCTCAGCTATCGGATAAAATGTTCGCCACGATTTTGCTGCCAAATTTTTATCTGCAAGCGATCGCGCGTCACCAACCGAAGCTGCGTGACCAACCACTCGCTGTCCTCGACGACACCGCCATCAAAGCGGTAATCCTGCAATTAAACGAAGCGGCGGAAAATGAAGGCGTCCGCGCCGGCCTGGCTCCGAGCCAGGCCCTGGCGCGCTGTCTTCATCTCGTAATCAAAGCGCGTGCCCGCGACTGCGAGCAACAAATCAGCGACATTCTCCTACATCACGCCTTCATGCTCTCGCCCTTCGTCGAAGCGACCGCCCCCGGCGTTTGCACCGTACACTTCATGCAATCCTGTAGCCGGGACTGTCGGTCCAGGCAAAATCCCGATGCTCTCACCGAAAAACTACGCTGCATCATTGATCTGCTCGCACGCTGCGATTTGATCGCCCGCGCCGGCATCGCCGAAAACCCCGATGCCAGTTTCCTCGCCGCTCACCGCGCCGAACCCGTCACCTACGTAACCGAAACCAAAGCATTCCTCGCCCCGCTCCCGATCGAAACGCTCCTCATGGAAGCTTAAAAACAAATTGATCCGCCAATTTCAGCTCTTCGCTAACGGGACGTAGTTTGGATAGCGCTCGCGCAGTTGTTTAGCGACGCGGTCGGCTTCTTCGGTTTTGCCGGCGCGGCGGTAGGCGTCGGCCGCTTTGTCGAGCGCGCGCGGAGTGATAGCAGGATCGTCGTAGAGTAAAGCCACGCCAGCGTAAGCTTTACCGGCCTCTTCAAATCGTTGACGCTCGAATTGAACATCGCCCTCGAGCAGACGCGCTTCTGCGTTGACCTTTCCTTCCGGCTGCAAGGTCATGATCTCGGCCGCGATTTTCTCGGCATCATCCGGTTTGTGCGCGGCAATTTTCGTGGCCCCAAGCGCAAGTAGCGCTTTTGCTTTTCCGGCTGCGTCGGTGGAACTTTGCAGATAACGCGAATAAGCGTTTTCCGCCTGATCGTAATGCTTCAGCTTTCCGGCGACATCGCCCAGATAAAACCAGAAATCGGGCTTAACGCCCGAGACATTTTCCACGCGCGAGAGAACAGCAAGATATTTTTCGGCGAGCGGGTAATTCTTGTCGTTGTAATATTCGATCCCGAGCCATTCCATTACTTCGGCTGGAATGCTGGCGTTACTGCTAGCGGCGAGAAATGCATCAACCTCGCTCGTGGTAGCCTTGCGGTCGTGCTGATAGTAACGACCGAGGATGATCCGGAGCGTCGCAGGCATGTAATATTGCTCCCGATTTAATCGGCGCGAGGTATCGAGAAAAGTAATAGCCCGCTTGTAATCCTTGCCGTCGAATGCGGCTTTCCCAATGTAGTAGTTCGCCTGAGCGACCGCGCTACTCTTCGGATATTCCTTGAGTAATTGCTGAAAGGTTTGTGCCATTTCCGGCTCGCGATTTTGTTCGCCCAACAGCAGCGCCTTTTGCTGGATCGCGGCCTCGCGCTCCTTTGCCTTTGGATAATTCGCGATGAGAAAGCTTAGATCGCCGATGGCCGCTTCGGCGTTATTACTCTGCTGATACGCCAGCGCGCGTTGCGTCAACGCGATCGGTGTCTGTGGATCATCCGGAAATGTCTTGATGAAATAGCTAAATGCATCGATTGCGCGGGCGGGATCTTTCATTTGCACCGCACACCATCCCAGTTTGTAGCCCGCTTCCGAACGCAACTTCGGGCTTAATTGGGATGCGCGAAGTTCCTCGTAAAACGGCGCTGCTTCTCCGAACTTCTGTTGTTTATAGAGCGCTTCCGCTTTTAACAACTTGGCCTGATCTGCTCGTTCGCTCGCCGGATTGGTCTTCAAAAATTCGTCGACCTCCGCAATGACGGCATTCGGATCCGAATTGTAGATATTGATCAACCGCTGGTAACGCGCGTCTTTTGCTTCTTCGCGGTTGGGGAATTTTTCGATAATCTCGCGATAAGCGCCTTCCGCTTCCTGAGTGTGGCCCAGCTGTCGTTGCGCGTTGGCCACGAGAAGCATGGCCTCCGGTTTCGCTTCGTCCGGTAATTGCGCGGCCGACTTTTTGTAATCGCTAACTACCTGGGCGAACTGTCCGGTCTGGTATTCAAGCCGGAGAAGGCCGGATTGCGCAATACCCTTCCACTTCCCGGAATCAGCACGTCCCTTTTGCAGAAGCGCACGCGCTTTCTCCGCCATGGCGCGGTCAATTTTCGCGCGATCGGCAACCGCAAGGTCGAGCGCGATCAATCCCGCGCGGACGGCGGCCTCCGTTCTTGTCGTCGCTTTTTCGGCTTCGGTCGAGAGTGCTTCATATTGTTTAAGAGCCTCGGCTCGGCTGCCGCGCGCCAGCAACATCGCCCCGGCGGTTGCGCGCGCGTCTTCGCGATACTGGCTCTTCGCTTCCGCCACCTCCAGATAAAGCATGAGCGCGTCATCCGCTCGCTTGGTGTTTTCGAGACAACGGGCCTCGAAATATTTTGCCGAGAGCGCAACGGAGGCGTCTTTCGACTTTGCCGCGGCTTTGTGGAAAAGAGGCTGCGCGGCGTTGAAATCCTTCTGCGAAAAGGCAAGGACCGCGAGTGCATACGCTGCCGGGCCGGCAAATTCGCTGTCCCCAAAATCCTCGAGCACTTTCTGGAAGTTCGTCCGGGCGGAACCGTTCTTGCCGAGTTGGCGATAGCTTTCGCCTAACCCGAAATACGCATTGCCGCGTCCTGAAGCACCGGGGTAATCACTCAAATATTTCTCGTACTCGGGGATGGCGAGGTCGTACATCTTTCGGGCGAACAGGGCGTTGGCGTACTCAAGCTGGCGCGTGTCACTCGGTTGCTCAGGAGTTGATGGGCGTTCCTCCGGCGCCGGCGTTCCCTCATCGACCGGTAGCGCCCGCGGAACCGGCGGTTCATTCAACGGCTGAGCGCGACGAACCTCCTGCGCCGATACGACGCCACTCGCACCAAGGAGCGCGGCTACAATGAGACCGGCACTGCGCCGGGATAACTTCATTTTGCGGTCGCGAAGGCGACGTTGGTAATTCCAGCTTCGCTGCAAATATTCAAAATGTTAACGACGTTTTTGTAGGCGCCGCTCTCATCGCCGCGAATCACTACCGCCTGCTCCGGATATAATTTAACCAGGTCTTGCAATAGCTTGCCCAACTCCGACCCCGTCATCGTTCGGCGATTCACAATCACGCTCCCATCCGTCTTCACATTCACCACCACATCGCCTGGTGGCGCCATTTTCTCCTTCGCCGCCGACGCTTTTGGGACTTTGACATCGAGCTCGTTTTCGTTGCGCGCGGCGCTCCACGTCAGCAAAAAGAAAATCAACAACAGCATTAACACATCGACCAGCGGCGCCAGCTGAATTCCCGGATGCTGCGACACCGTGCGACTACGGAAGTTCATGGCAATCCTGCGAAATTAGAATTCCGATTCGAGGAGCGCAGGTGTGCGTTCGGTGCGGCGACCGAACTGCAGTGAAAGGACCGCGAGAATGTGCGTAACGGCCGATTCCAATTCCGAAATCAATCGCTGCGAGCGTCCGCGGAAGAAGGCATAAAAGATCATCGCCGGGATACCGATGGCCAGCCCCGCTGCGGTATTGAAAAGCGCTTCACTGATGCCGTGAGAAAGCTGCATATAACGTTGACTGCCGAGGTCGGAACCCAGCGCTCCAAACGAGCGAATAATTCCGATCACGGTTCCAAGCAGACCCAACAGTGGCGCAATCATACCGATATCGGCGAGGTAGGTGACGCGATTATTCAAATTGGAAGCGACTCGGGTTCCCTCGGTCTGGGCAATTTCACGGATTTGCTCGAAGTCGGCGTTCGGATTTTTGGTGGTGAAGTCGAGAATTTGCTGCACGACCCGAGCAATGGCTTCGCCGTGGCGATTAGACACCGCGAGAAGGCCCAGATAATCGCGTTTTCGCAGCAGCGCATCGGCCGTAGCCATGAACCCGTGCGAGACAACGGCGCCACGCCGAATGCTCAGAAAATAAACAATGACGAGCATGACTGAAATAATCGACAGCACCAAAAGCACGGCCATGACCGGCCCGGCTTGGAGCATCGCGTGCAACATCGTAGTTGTGGTGCGCGGCAGTTCGGGGGTAGCCGGCGCTGGAGTTTGCGTTTGCGCTAGAAGTGACAAGGCGCTGGCCGGCGCTAGAAACAGCCACAAGAGTTTTTTCATGCCCAGGCAGCCGCTACGATAAACGACGAGCGTTCCGGCGCAACCAGAGTCAGTCAAATCGGCGTATCCGGAAGATGTGGGCCGGCCGGGTAAAGGGATCGAGCTCGACGTAATTGCGCCGCCCATACCAGGTATAACGGGAATCATCCAGCAAATCGTGCGCTTCGTAGGGCTGGCCTTCGTTGTAGCCGAACAGCTCGATCGGCAGATCGATCATCGAATGCTGGCGGCGATATGGATCAAGGTTTACCACCACAAAAATGATGCTGTCGCCTGACGGCGTCGTTTTGCCGTAAAACAGAATCGCGTCATTATCCGCATTGTAGAAATGCAGGTTGTCATAAAACTGCAGGGCGCGATTTTCGCGCCGAATCCTGTTCAGGCGCGCGATAAAGTCCTTGATGTTCCCGGGCCCGTCCCAGTCGCGCTCCTTAAACTGATACTTCTCCGAATCGAGATATTCTTCGCGACCGGGCAGGGCGGCGTTTTCGCAAAGCTCAAACCCGCTGTAAATCCCGTAAACGCTCGAGAGCGTTGCCGCCAGCACGACGCGAATCATGAAAGCCGGACGCCCGCCGTTCTGCAGAATCGGCGGCAAAATATCGGGCGTATTCGGCCACAGGTTCCCGCGAAAATATTCGCGCATTTCGGTCTGCGTCAGCTCGGTGAAGTACTCGATCAGTTCGTGCTTGTAGTTGCGCCAGGTGAAATAGGTATAGCTCTGGTTAAAGCCGGCCTTAGCCAGCGCCTTCATCATCTTGGGGCGGGTAAACGCTTCTGATAAAAAAATCGTGTCGGGAAATTCATCCCGCACCCCTGAAATCAAATATTCCCAGAAGGGCACTGGTTTGGTATGTGGGTTATCGACGCGAAAAATTCGAACACCGCGCTCGACCCAGAACAAAATGATGCTCTTCATTTCTGCCCAGAGCTCGAGCCAATTGGCGCAGTGGAAGTTAAGCGGATAAATGTCTTCGTATTTTTTGGGCGGATTTTCGGCAAATTTAATGGTGCCGTCCGGTCGTTCATAAAACCATTCCGGATGTTCGGCCACGTAGGGATGATCGGGGGAACAGTTGATGGCGAAATCGAGGGCAATTTCCAGTCCCCGTTTACGCGTCTCCTCTTCCAGCCAGGCAAAATCCTCCAGTGTGCCCAGCGCGGGATCGATGTCCTTGTGCCCTCCGCCATGGGGACAACCGAGATGCCGGTTACCAGTCGCATACGGCACTCCCGGATCATCCGGCTCAGAGGTGACCGAATTGTTGCGTCCTTTGCGGTTGGTTGTGCCGATTGGATGGATCGGTGGAAAATAAATGACATTGAATCCCATGGCTTTGGCATCTTCGATCCGGGGCAGACAATCGCGGAGCTTGGAGCCGCGATCGCCCTTCCCTTCGGCTGAGCGGGGAAAGAATTCGTACCAGGCTGCGGTTCGCGCGCGCAGCCGATCAACTACCACATGCGGCGGCGGAGCCCATTGCGTCGCGCCGGCGCGATCGGGATAAGTCGCCATCAAAACTTCAAGCTCACCGGAATGAATCAACGTATCGACCTCGCCCGGCGCTTTTGTTCGCACCGCCTCTGCGATTTCGCAGAGCCGCTTTGTGTCGTGCGAATCATGCGAACGTTTCGCCGCTTCTTCGATCAGCGCGGCGCCTTCGAGCGCTTCGCTTCGCAAGGGAGAAACGCCTGCCTTAAACTTGATCGAAAATTCGTGTTGCCAGCTCGTGAACCCGTCAATCCAGGCCTCCACGGTGTATTCGTAGAGGGCGTTTTCATAAAAGGTACACGCCCCGCGCCAGCGATCGTTAACGATCAATTTCATCGGCGTCTCGTGCCAACGGGTTTCGCCCACCATTCGCCACTTCAACGCCGCCGCGACAACATCGTGGCCTTCCTTAAAAATATCGGCCTCGACGATCAGATCTTCGCCGGTAACGCGTTTGACGGGGTAACGGCCGCCGTCAATTAGCGGCTGCAAATTCTCAATGACCGCGCTCGGAAACGTCCGACGCATAGTCGTTCCATCAAACGAATTTGGATGAAAGGCAAGTCGTCGCGATTGACGCCAATAGGACGACGAAATTCTCTTCCTCGGGAACACACGCGCCTCGCGTGCTGCGATGACGCCCCCCGAATGCCGCGCTAGATCAGCACGGCGCTGCGAAACGTTACCTCAGGCGTCGAAATAAAACGCGCACTCGTAGAGACCGGAATTGCGCGTCTCCTGCCGTCGCACTCGCGTGCCAAGAACCCGCTCGAACATCTCCTGCTCGAAGCGCCCGATAATTTGGTATTTGTCGAGAACATTCTGGAGCGGGGTGTGGCACTCCAGAATCTGCGGCCCACCTTCGTCAATCACAAACTGCGACATATAACCTTCCAGATCGCGAACTTTCGCCAGTGATTTAGCTCGCTCCGCGACCGTCGCACCTTTGACTTTTTCCTTCAGGCTCGCGGTCTTCCTTTCAAACAAATTGTAAAGCAGTTTTTCCGGCCCGTTCGGCCCGTAGATCTGTTGCACGGATTCGAGCAACTCGATAGTAAACCGATTGCTGTCGGCTTGAAAAAGATCGTGCGCCCGACGGGTTAGACGATAAACCATTTCCGGACGCCCCATTTTTTGCGGACGCCGCCAGGTATCGAGATAACCGTCGCGTTGCAAGGTAAGGCAATGCTGTTTGATGCCCATGTAACTCATCCGCATGCGATCGACCAATTCGTTGACCGATAGGCCGCGGCTGCGTTTGAGCGCGTTAACAATTTCGAGCCGCTGCGTGCGGCCAATCTCTGCCAGCAATCGTTGATTCATGAGCTCAGAGGTAAGCGCCTAGTTTAAGAGTAAAAAGTCAAGCAATGCAATCAAAATCGCGTAAAAACGTGCTCTCGTAAAGCCCTTAAATGACACGACTTGTGGTCGCCGGATCGAACAGATACGCCTTGCTCGCATTCAAATCGAACTGTAAGCGATGGCCCGTCTCCCGGTGATCGAGCGCGCGCTGGCTTCGACACACGACGGTATGCGCGCCGGTCTGCAGGTATAAATTTGTTTCCGCTCCCATTGGTTCTACGATATCCACAATTGCCGGAAAATTCGCGGACGCGTTGCCGGTATTGGAAAACTGCGCCAGCTCAATGTCTTCCGGTCGGATCCCCAGCAGCATCGGTTTGCCAAAAAATTCGCGCGCCCGCGGTCGATCTTTGAATCGCACCTCGATTGTTCCGCCCTGCATTTCCTTGAAAACGACGGCGTCGCGTTCCTGTTTTAGTTCCCCATTGATAAAATTCATCGGCGGGCTCCCGAGAAATCCGGCAACGAAAAGATTATCCGGCTCGTTGTAAAGTTTCAGCGGCGTATCGGTTTGTTGCACTTTGCCATTGTTCATGACCACGATCCGATCGCCCATCGTCATCGCTTCAATCTGATCGTGCGTGACATAAATCATCGTCGCCTGCAAACGCTGATGCAGTTTTGTAATTTCTGTGCGCATCTGCACTCGCATTTTTGCATCGAGATTTGAAAGCGGCTCATCGAATAAAAAAACTTTCGGCTGCCGCACGATGGCGCGGCCAACGGCGACGCGCTGGCGTTGCCCACCGGAAAGCGCCTTGGGTTTGCGGTCGAGCAAGCCTTCGATCCCAAGAATGCTGGCGGCATCGTTCACACGCTTCTTGATCTCGGTTTTGGCGTACTTCCGCAGCCGCAGACCAAAGGCCATGTTATCGAAGACGTTCATATGCGGATAAAGCGCATAATTCTGGAACACCATTGCGATGTCGCGGTCTTTCGGTGGAACGTCATTGACTCGTCGATCGCCGATGTAGATATCGCCGCGCGAGATTTCTTCGAGACCCGCGATCATCCGCAGGGTGGTCGATTTGCCACAGCCAGACGGCCCTACCAGCACAACGAACTCGCGATCTGCGATTTCGAGGTTGACATCCTCGACCGCAGTCACATTCGTTCCCTTTTCGCCGGGGTAGATCTTGTAGATGTGATTAACGGTGACTTTGGACATTTGCTTTTCCCCGGGACGTTAGCTGGCAAATTTAGCGGGCACGCTTTAAGACGGTCAAACTTTCTGAACAAGGGTTCGGCGTTTCGTCCCGGCGGTTGGACCGTTTATGCAAGCAAGCCGGCTTCGCCGCGTCCTTCCGCATCGCCGGACGGATCGGCCGATCCACTTTTCACGGGCAGCACTACGACCCGAACATGCGTTTGCACCTTTCCGTTCGACGCGAGCAACGATGTCCCAATATCGTTGTAGCCGCGTTTGATCATCGCTAAGCCAATGTTCGAATTCGTTCGCGAGGAAAAAACAGCGCTCGTAACACGGCCAACCACTTTTTCTTCCACGCGCAATTCCATGCCGGGGTACAGCCCTTTCTCCGAAACTAACCCGCATAATCGCTGTCGGACCTGCCCGCTCATTTTCATCCGTGAGATCACTTCCTGGCCGATATAGCAGCCCTTTTCGTAATCGATTGCGCGCTCTGCCAGGTTCGCTTCCGGTGGAATAATATCGGGAGTTAACTCGTGGCCCCAGCGCGGGATTCCATTCTCTATTCGCAAACGTTCCCATTCGTTTTCATCTGCTGCGTGGTAAGTGGCCGTGAGTGCATCTGTCGCTTCCTTCGCTGCGCCCGATTCGACCCATAGGTCCCATCCGTCACATCCCAGCCGCCGCGATCTCACGCAAAACCTGGCCCCTGCTCCTTCCGGTCTCGGTTCCGCCAGCACATGGAAAAGAGCGAAGCCCTCGCTCGCATCTTCCACTAACACGTCATCCGCGATGATGTAGCGCTCAAGTCGGCCTTGCAGTTGTTCACGTAATTCCGCTTCGGTGTCAATCCAAATCTCGTTAGGTACGGCGAAAAGAAAAATGTGGGCATCCAGGTGCCCTTTAGAGTTGAGAACGCATGATTCCTGCGTGGCATCAGGACTGGCTTTCCGAACGTCGTTCGTGGTTTGTCCATTCAGAAAACGAAATCGATCGGCGCCGGTCACGCGCAGCTTCGTCCGGGCGGAAAGATCGAAAAACCGCGAAGGCGCGTTCAATAATCGGTGCGTCGCAGCAAGCGACTGAAAAATCCGCGCTTTTCCTCTTCCGGTTCGGAATCGCCGTTGGATTCCACAGGTGCCTTGACTGGCTCGGCTTCCTCCGGCGCCGGCTCTATTTCACGCGGTGTCTCCATCTCAACCGGCTTCTGCTCCAGCTCCGGACTGACCTCGGCATCTGGTCGCGCCGTTTCGACAGGCTCAAGGTCAGAGGCGCGTGCCTCTGGGATTTCCTCCTGCTCGAAAGTCGGGACCGGGATCTGCGTCTTCTCCAATTCCGCCAGCTGTTGCTCAATAAACTCGGGATTCTCATTCGGCACAGGAGCAACCGGTTTTGGCGAGAACAAATCCGGCTGCCGTTCCTCCAGATCAGGCGTCTTCACAAAGGGCAGAAATCGTCGCGCAATCGAGGAATAATCGTCGTCGCCGCGGCCCTGGCTCGCTTCGTCGAGAAGGCGATCGCGGGTCGCGCCCGCAACCGTCAAATCAAGGTCAAAGTGTCGGCCCATCCGATTCGCGATCTGCATATCCTTGAGCATGTGCTTGACCGAAAAATGCGGCTTGAAGTCTGCAGCAATGATCTGCGGCACCTTCAGGTCGAGCGTGCCGGAATTGCTGGCGTTTTGCTTGAGCGCATCCAAAAATTTTTCCAGCGGAATGCCTGAGTAATGAACGATTGCCATCGCCTCAGCCGCGCCTTGCACACTCGCGGCCGTCACCATGTTGGTGGCAATTTTGATAATGCTGGCCTCGCCGATTGCGCCGATGTTCACAATCGCCTTGCTGCTGGCCTGGAGTAACGGCCGTACTTCTTCAATCGCGGCTTCGTCACCACTGACGTAATAGACTAGCTGCCCTTTTTCAGCGCCCAGCTTGCTTCCGGTGAACGGCGCTTCCACTAAACGCGCCCCGCGGCGTTCAACCAACCCCGCGGCCTCGCGCATGGTCTCTGGTGAAACCGTTGGATGCGCAATCACAATGTGACGCGGCGTCAGCGCCATCGAAATCGTCTGAATCATTCGCATCAGCGCATCATCGTCGGAGACGAAGACCTGGAGGTAATTGCAGGTCTGCGCCAGCTCCGATGGGGAACCGACAAAGTTGGGCACTGGTTTCGGAGTCCGGTTCCAGACAAAGACCGACAGTCCCTGGTGCCGCAAATGATCAGCGATGCGGCGGCCGATAATACCGAGGCCGATAATCCCAACAGACTTTCGGATGGTTCGCTTCATATCCCTCCCGTCTGGAAATTGCGATTAAACCCGCGAGCGCGCAATTCCTCATTGCACCACAAAATAGGTCGAGCGCGCCAGTTCGGACTTCAGCGCGGCCACGGCATTGCGCCGTTTCTCTGCGGTAAGTAGTGCTCTGATCTCGGGGGTAGCTTCTGTAAGTGCCAGTAGGCGAGCCGGATGGGCATCGGTGGATTGGAGCGCGTGAAAACCCAGAGGCGAGCGCAGAAAACGCGGAGGGCCATTGGGCTGCAACTCCGCAGCGGCGTCAAAAAATTCCACCGGGACACGGTCGGCCGCGAAAAAGCCGAGGTCGCCACCATTCTTTTTACTCGCTTCGTCTTCCGACACCGTCGCCGCAAGTTCGCCAAAATCCTCGCCCTGGCCCAGGCGCGCGGCAATATCCAGCATCTGGCGGTCTTTTGCTTCCGCTAGTTCCGGGGCCGACCCCTCTGGCGCAGCCAGGAAAATGTGACGGGCACGAATTCGCAGCGGTTGAGTGAACTGAGCTTCGTGCTGCTGAAAATATTGCTGCACTTCCGCGTCAGACACGGCCAACCGCGGAGCGATTTGCTTTTCAATCCATCGTTCGCCGCCGATCGTCTCTGCCACCAACCGTCCGAGTTCCGATTGCGAAACGTCGCTGCGACCCAAGGCGGCACGAAATTGGCGTTCGTCGCCAAATTGATGTTCCAAATCGGCGACTTCACCAGCCACATCGGAGTCATCCAATTTCCCGGCAACCACGCGCAATGTCTCCGCCGCAATTACCTCGTCACGCACCGCGATTTTCTCCGTCGAATCCAGAGGTTTGTCGGTCATCCCAGAACAGTATTGTTTCTGCTGCGCCCGCGCCTGGACATCGGCCTCGAAAATTCCGCGTTGTCCGGCTAACGCCAGCAGTTCACCGCGCTGAAAAATTCGACCAGTCACCCGATGAACGGCCGGGTAGCGAACAATCCAACTGCCCGCCACGATTCCGAGCGCAAGCGCGACCAGCGCGAGAACGGCACTTTTCATTTCAGTTCAAATTGCACCAGATCGTAGAGGGCAACGCGTCCCACGATTTCCAAACTTTCGGCGCTGATCTTGTCGAGGGTATCCTCCGCCGTATGCCATGGCGGAAAATCGAAATCGATCAAATCGATCACTGGAATCCCGATCTCGTTAAGCGGTGTATGATCGTCAGTGATGCCACCGCCAAAGTAGGTAAAATGCGCGCGTTGCCCCAGAGCATCGGCAGCAGCAAAGATGTTACGAGCCAAATCGATGGGAGAATCTGGCGACAGTGTTACCTGGAGCGATTTATCCCCGATCATATCAAACAGGATACCGCCGCGAAAATTCTTCGCTAATTCACGCAACTCCGATGCAAAATGATGGCTGCCATAGAGACCATCGGTGGCAGTAAAATTTTCGAATGCTTCCTCGCCGTCGAAAAAAACCAGCTCAACCTTTGCCGCTAAGGCGGGATTTATCGCCAAGACCCGCGCCATCTCGATAAGTAAGCCGGTACTGGAACCGCCATCATTCGCGCCGACAAAACGAATGGCGTCGAATGTTTTGGTGTCGTAATGCGAGCAAAGAAGGAACTGCGCTGGTCCTTTTTGGTTCCCGAAACGCGCGACCAAGTTTACGAATGTCATCATTCCTCGTGGTGTCGGCGCCGAAAATTCCGATCGTGTTGTCGTCCAACCGAAAGACTTCAACTGGTCGGCGATATAAATCCGTGATTTTTCCAACGCCTCTGAGCCGGCTGGCCGCGGGCCGAGTTCAACCAGATGCTGAACATGAGCAAACGCCTTTGCGCCGGAAAACTCTTCCCACAGCGGTGCCGTCCGAAAGCTACAACCGTAAACGCTAACGAGCGCCGCCAGACCGAGCGCGCGTGGGAAAAAATTCCACATGCGCCAGCTCAGCGGAGGGTTGAAATACCGCGCGGTTCGGAACATGGACTTGCAGTCTGTGCGTCCAGCGGGTTTGCAACCCGCTGAAACCGAAACAGCGGATAACATGTCCGCTGGGCGCACAGGGCACAGCCTTATGTTCCGAGCTGGCGCGCCTACGTCCGTTGCGTTTTTCAACAATCTCTTAGCTTTCCGGCGGAAGCCCGATTACCTGCAGTATGCGCTGCAAGTCGTCTGCGCCGTAGTATTCGATTTCGATTCGGCCCTGTTTTTCGCCGTGATGCAAAATCACGCGGGTGCCCAGATATTCCTGCAACCGCGATTGCAAATGCTCCACCGCGCTGGCATTGACCGAAACTGATGAAACGCGGCGATGACGCGGTTTCGCGGCGCCAAGCTGGCGCGCGACCAGTCGCTCCGTCGCGCGGACCGTGGCGCTGCGTCGCAAGACTGTTTCTGCGATCGCCAACTGTTCGTCCGACGATTTCAGTGCGAGCAAAACCTTGGCGTGCCCGACTGAGATCAAGTTTTGGGTCACCCATGTCTGGACCTGCTCAGGCAGGTCGAGCAATCGCATTGCGTTGGCCACCGCGGCCCGACTTCGACCGACCTTTTGCGCGATCTCTTCCTGGCGCATTCCAAATTCGCCGGCAAGCCGCGCGTAACCCTGCGCTTCTTCGATCGGATTGAGATCGGCGCGCTGCAAATTTTCGATCAACGAGAGTTCCAGCACATCGCGATCGTCCGCCGTTCGAATAATGACCGGCACCTCCGCCAATCCTGCGGCCAGCGCTGCTCGCCAGCGCCGCTCACCGGCGATTAATTCGTGACGCCCATCGACCTTGCGCACAATCAGGGGCTGAATGATGCCGTGCTGCCGGATGGATTCGACCAACTCCGAGAGCGCATCCGTGCCGAATTCCTTGCGCGGTTGCAATGGACTTGGCGTGATGCTGTCGAGACTGATCTGCCAAATTTTTTCGGAATGATCATCGGGCAGGGCAGCAACAGCCGGCGCAGGTGCCGGTTGAGCGGCAATGAGCGCGCTGAGACCTTTGCCAAGCGCCATTTTTGCCATCGCGCTGAGATTATCGGAACGAACTCCGCAACGCAAACAGCTCGTTGCGGCATTTTGCAGCGCGAATAGCATCGTTCATGGCCGCTACGGTCACCGAGACCTTCACGCTTGGGCATTCACCCGATCCCGACGACGCGTTCATGTTTTACGCGATGGCGGCGAACAAAATCGATTTGCGCGGCTATCGTTTCAAACACCAGCTGGAAGACATTCAAACGTTGAACGAACGCGCCATGCGAGGCGAGCTGCATATTTCCGCGGTCTCGATTCACGCCTACGCCTACGTCTCGGACAAGTATTTGTTGCTGCCTTGCGGTGCGAGCATGGGAGATGGATATGGGCCGTTGGTGATTGAGAAACATCGAACGCCGAATGCCGAACACCGAACATCGAATGAAGAGGAGCGCGAGCGATTACGCAATTGTCTGATTGCGGTGCCCGGCACGATGACGAGCGCGTTTCTGGCTCTGAAACTTTATCTCGGTGAATTCAATTACGTCGTCGTGCCGTTCGACCAAATCTTTGAGGCGGTGCGGAGCGGGCGTGCTGACGCCGGCTTGATCATTCACGAAGGGCAGCTCACTTACGCGCATTCGGGTTTCGCAAAATTGGTTGATCTCGGCGAATGGTGGAAAAATCGGACGGGGCTGCCGTTGCCGCTGGGGGGTAATGTTCTGCGGAGGGATATTCCACTGGAAATTCAGAGCGAGCTCAGTGCGATTTTGCGCCAGAGCATCGAATTCGGACTGGCTCATCGGGCCGAGGCGGTGCAGCACTCGATGCCGTATGCGCGCGACATGGGCAGCGATCTCGCGTCGAAATTTATCGGCATGTATGTGAACGAGTTCACCCGCGATTATGGAGAAGTCGGCCGCGAAGCCATCCGGCGCTTTCTGAGAGAGGCGCGTGAACGCGGTTACGTCGATCGCGAAGTCTCGATCGACTTCGTAAAGTAAACCTCGTCCGCCGTTATTTTTTCTTGGCGCCTGGCGACGGCGAAGCTTTTGGTTTGCTCACCATGTCCACGCAGAAATTCTTTACCCGCTCGGCTTCCTGTTTAAAGCCGTTGGTAAAATCATGTGTGCCGTACTCAAAGAGCACGACAAACGAGAAAGTGAAAAAAATGAATAGGACGAGCCAGAACAGCCCGCGAATCAGAGACATCCCGGCGATCTTAAAGCAGTGATGGGGCGAGGTCAACGGCGGTATCGGGCGAAAACCACGTTCGGCCACAGATGAACACGGATGAAATAGGGATTCAGAATCGTCGGACCCAATATCTGCTTATCCGTGTTTCATCCGTGCCGATCCGTGGCTAACACGCATTTTAAAGGGACGTTTCCCCGCCGAGCTTGAACCCTCAGGGGAAGCTGCGATTCTGCCTCGCCATGCGGGTGCCACTGCTCGATCTTAGCGCGCAATATCAAGCGCTGGCTGGACCAATTCGGCAGCAGATCGACGAGGTTTTACAGACGCAACGATTCATCCTCGGGCCCAAAGTCGAGCAGTTCGAGAGCGCCCTATGCGATTATACCGGTGCGAAATTCGCCGTCGGCGTTTCGTCGGGCACGGACGCCCTGCTCGCGGTCCTGATGGCGCTGGAGATTGGACCGGGCGACGCCATCATCACCACGCCGTATTCATTTTTTGCCACCGCCGCTTGCATCGCCCGTGTCGGCGCAACTCCGCTCTTTGTTGATATCGATCCCGCAACTTTTAATATTTCAGCAGCAGCACTCCGGTCTTTCATCGAGAAAAATTGCCGACAAACCGATGGCGTGTTGATGACCCGAGAGCGACAGGCCATTCGCCTGATCATCCCAGTGCACCTTTTCGGATTGTGCTGCGACATGGACGCGATCATGGAAATAGCGCGCGAATGTGACTTGCTCGTGGTGGAGGACGCGGCCCAGGCAATTGGCGCCGGATATCCGCAGACCGATGGGACTGGATCGGCTGGCACAATCGGTGACGTCGGCTGCCTCAGCTTCTACCCTTCCAAGAATCTCGGTGCCGCCGGCGACGCAGGCGCAATTATTTGTGACAACGAAAATCTGGCGACGCGCTTCCGAATCTGCCGCCAACATGGAATGGAACCGCGATATTACCATCAATTTATCGGCGGAAATTTCCGGCTCGATGAACTGCAAGCGGCGATTTTGCAGGTGAAACTTCCGCATCTCGCGAACTGGTCGGCCGCCCGTCGTGCCGCCGCTGATTTTTATCGCGAGGAATTTTCGCGGCACAAACTTGGCGATTCGATCATCCTACCATCCGAACCCTATCGGGAACGCATCGGCAATCATCACATCTATCATCAATTCGTTATTCGAGCGGAGGCGCGAGACGAATTGAGAGCGCATCTGACCCGCAATGAAATTGGGACCGAGATTTACTATCCGGTCCCGCTTCATTTGCAGGAATGCTTTTTTTATTTGGGATACAAAGAAGGTGATCTACCGGAAGCGGAACGGGCAGCAGCGGAAACGCTGGCTCTGCCGATTTATCCCGAGCTGAGTCGGGACGCGCAAGGTTTCGTGGTCGATAAAATCGCCGAATTTTACCGGTAAAGGTTGTCGCAACTTCGCTCGGGCTAAAATCGACAGGCAAGAACGCCCACTGGCCCCACAGGTCCGAGCCGGACTGGCGTTAGATGCCTGTGCCACCTGCTCACTTGCAGCATGTAAAACGCGAGCCTATATCAACGCTCGCAAACGGGTAGGTACCGAAGTGGCCAAACGGGGCAGACTGTAAATCTGCTGGCTTTACGCCTTCGCTGGTTCGAATCCAGCCCTGCCCAGATTTTTGCGGATGCGCAGGCGCGCGTCCCTTTGAGTCCTCTCCTAATGTCGTTTTTTCGTGGCACGACGCACACGCGATTTCGCGGCACCGTGCTTCGTTCTGCGCGATGGTGTGCGGCGGCCTCTGGCTTTGCCACGCGATTTCGTCGATCGTGCCCGGCGAGCGCTGCTCGTTTTGCGGGCCTTGCTTTTGCCGGCTCTCTTGGCCGCTGAGCGCCGCGCGGGTTTGCGCCTTTTCTTAGATGCCGCCGGTTTCCTGCGCCGAGGCGCAGGACGCGGCCGCCTTGCTTTGGAGCGCGCAGGTCGGGGCAAACCAATCGCTTTTCTCGCGGTCTCGGCAATCGGTTCCCCCGTGGCCGCTGATTTGCCCGCAATGGCACCAATTACCCCGCCGACGACAGCGCCGACAGGGCCGGCTACGCTGCCAAGGACCGCGCCCGCAGCCGCACCGGCAGCAGGCTTGGAAATTGGCGGGACAGTGATGTTCTCGCTCGATTGTGACTGTTCACTCGATGTTGAATTTTCAGTGCTCTCCTTCGCCATAAGCTCTCCGGGGTTCAATGCTTAATCGTATCATCGGCATTTTACAGCCGCTTCGCGAAAAGGAATTAACAAAAAGCGCCGGGCTGTGGAAGCGGGCGCTTTTGCTGCAAAAAAACTGGATGGGGCGTTTAGCGCGATCCACGATCGCCGCGGCCATATCCGCCGCCGCCACCGCCGCGGCCATATCCGCCGCCGCCACCGCCGCGACCGTAGCCGCCGCCACCACCACCGCCGCCGCCGCCTGGGGGCCGTGCTTCGCGTGGACGCGCTTCGTTCACCGTAAGAGCGCGACCTTCCACGGTTTTGCCATTAAACTGGGTAATGGCATTTTGTGCTTCCTGTTCTGTTGCCATGGTCACAAAAGCGAAGCCGCGAGACTTGCCTGTGAATTTATCCTGCATAAGCATGACATCCTGCACAGCACCAGCCTGCGCGAAGAGATCCTGAAGGTCGGTTTCCGTCGTATTGAACGAAAGATTCCCAACGTATAACTTGGTACCCATTTGAGTTTATTCTGGAAAACGCGGCCAGGTCACTGTTCCCGGTTATCGGATTTCAAACTGCCACTGAATAAACTCAACTGACAATTCACCAACTGCCCGAGCGCTATTTTCTTAATCGCCTTAGTAGGAGCTTTTTCGCTTGAACGCAACAACAAAGAAAGAAGTTTCGCTATTCTAAATACCATAATGAATTCGGCAAAACAGGACCCGCGCCGCGTCGCCGTCGTTGCTGCCGGTATCGTCAGCCCGCTCGGATTCGGGTTAACCGAAACCCTTCAGTCGCTGCGGCAGGCGCGCGATTGCGTCACGCCGGTGACTGCGTTTCCGGTCGACAAAACACGATGCAAAACGGCCGCTCAGATCGATGACGAGCGGCTATTGAACAAAGCCCAGCCAGCCGGCGCGACCGCCGCTTGCATCGGGCCTCTCACATGGTCATCGCTGCCTTGGCCGAACTTCTCGAAGCCGCGCCCGAGTTCCCGCCGGAAATTGCAATCGTCGGGACCACCAGCGGCGGCATGAGTTTCGGCGAAAATTTTTATCGTTCGTTAGGAAATGGCAACGGTTGCTCGGCGGCCTTGATCGCAAATTATCCCCCGCAAAAACAGATCGTCGATGCCATGGAAAAATTTGGCATCAATGTTCCTGCTGAAGTCATTGCTAACGCCTGCGCGTCCGGCACGAACGCAATTGGCCATGCCTTCAATGCGATTCGCGCTGGCCGCTATCAACGCATTCTGGCCGGAGGCTACGATGCCCTGTCCGAACTCGTATTCGTTGGGTTCGATTCATTGCAAGCGGCAACGCCGGAAAAATGTCGACCCTTCGATTGCAATCGATCGGGCATGGTGCTGGGCGAAGGCGCAGCCTTGTTCGCGCTGGAGGAACTCGAATCCGCCTGCAGCCGCGGCACAGAAATCCTTGGCGAAATAATTGGCTACGGAATTTCCACCGATAATCATCATCTGACCCAGCCAAATCCAGACGGAAGCGGTCCGCGTCGCGCGATGGAGCAGGCGCTGGCGCAGCCGAGACTGGCGCCCGACCAAGTCGGCTACATTAACGCACACGGCACTGCCACCATTCTCAATGACTCCGCCGAGGGGAAAGCGATCATGGAATTATTTGGTAATGTGCCGGTGAGCTCGACCAAGAGCATGATGGGCCATTCCCTCGGCGCAGCCGGTGCGATTGAAGCCGCTGTGACTCTGCTTGCACTGCAACATCAATTCCTGCCCCCGAACATCAATTTTCGCGAATCCGATTTATCGCTCAATGTCGTGGCCAACGAAGCGCGTGAGGCGCAATTTGATTGCGCGGTTTCCAATTCATTCGGATTCGGCGGAACAAACGCGACGATTGTTTTTCGAAAATTCGCGCGATGAGTTTGAGCGTCGCTGGAATGAGCTGGGTGACGCCGCTCGGCAGTGACGTCGATGATGTTTGGCAACGATTACTCGCGGGCGAAACCGCGCCGGTCGAAATCCTTGAGAACGAACAAAACGGCGCGCGCTATTTGGTTCGTCGAGTCCCAGCTGATACACCATTCCCGTCGCATCCGCGGTTGCGCCGGGCGAGTGCGATTTCACGATTTGCCGCCGCGGCCGGATTGGCTGCCCTGGCTCGGGTCAAGCCGGCCCCATCTCTCGATCGCATTGCGTTGGTTTTTGCCGTTTCTAATGGCGGCGTCATTTACACGCGGCGCTTTTATTCCGAGATCGTGACGTCCGGAGCACAAGCGGCCAGTCCTTTGCTGTTTCCCGAGACTGTCTTCAACGCGCCGGCCAGTCATCTTGCGGCAATCCTTGGGATCTACGGCGCTTCTTACACCGTTGTCGGGGATGGCGCCGTCGGCATTCTTGCCCTGAAGCTGGCGGAAGACCTGCTGGCGTCCGATGATCTGGATTTCTGTCTCGTCGTCGGGGCCGAGGAAATTGATCCCCTTGTTTGCGAAGCGTATCGGCAATGGCGCTTTCTGCGGAAGCCAAGCAAACCAACCGGTCGTGGCATGATTATGAGCGAAGGCGCCGGCGCAGTCTTACTGGAACGGTCTGACGATGGAGGCGTTCCCTCTGTAGAGGCAGCCGTGTCGGCCGCAAGGATCGAACAGATCGTTCCCGGCAGAAACTTCTTTCGCCGTTCCGAAGCTGCGGCAGAGCTTGGGAGCGTGATCGCGCGTCTCGAGAACGGAATCGGATTCGGCATTGGCAGTGCAAATGGCACATTTATTGATCGCGCCGAACGCACTGCAGTCGGCAACGAACTGCCACTTTATTCACCAAAGATCGCACTCGGTGAAAGCGTAGGGGCATCGATCTTTTGGCAGCTGACAGCCGCGGCGCAAGCGTTGAAGACCGGAACGCTGCCGGGGGCGTTGAGCTTGCCCGCAAATCCGCGGGCCCTGGTCCTGGCTTGTGGCCTCAATCAGCAGACGGGCGGATTGACTTTGCGGCTGTCTCGCTGAACCCCGAGACGTGGAGCAGGAGCGGTCGGCCTTTTGGCCTTTGCAACACCTTGCCTCTGCGATACCTTCGAGGCGCGTCATGCGAACGCAGATAGCGATCTTTTTCTCTCTTCTTTTTGCGGTTGCTCGCAGCGACGCCGTTGATATCGAGACGCCGAAGAATCAACCCGTCGAGATTACGTCCACCGGCGAGACCCGTTACGAAAACGGAGTCGCCATCGCTCGCGACAATGTCGCGATTCACGTCGGTGATACCGACATTTATGCGGACTCGGCCCGTTACGATTCACAGCGGCACGAAATTTCCGCTGAAGGGCATGTGCGCATCTACCGCGAAGACAAACTTACTATCGCCGAGCACGGCACTTACAATCTCGATACCAAGGAAATTCATGCCGAAACGGTCCGATCTTCGTCGGACCCGTACTTCGTGAATGGAGAAAAATTTGTGAACTTTTCTGACGGCCACTCTGTGGTCGAGAACGGGGATTTCACCACCGATGACTCGAGCAATCCCGATTTTCATTTCCACGCACACAAAGTACGGGTTTACGAGAACGATCGTGTTGTATTCCAGAATGTGACCTTTTATATCGGGAAGGTCCCGGTTTTCTGGTGGCCGTACCTCTATCAATCGTTGAACGATGCCTTTAGTTTCACTATTTCACCCGCTTATCTTAGTTCCTGGGGACCGTCGCTCTTGAGCCAAATCACATTCCCGATCACCGATCAAATCAAGGGGCGGCTGAGGTTGGATTACCGGGTGCGGCGCGGCGTGGCCATCGGGTTTGATTCAGAGATAAATTACGGTGCCGACAAGAATAGCTATCTCAATCTCAGAACGTATTTTATTAACGATCAGAATCCGGAGTTGAATCAAACTTCGGTGCCGCGCGGACCCATTGGGAGCGCCCGTTACCGCGTAAGCGTGGAAGACCGGACGAATTTCACGAGCGACATCTATGGCATCGTCAACATCACCAAACTAAGCGATGCTTTCGTCATGGAGGACTTCTACCAGTCCGAATTCCGCATCAATCCCGTGCCGGACAACGTCGTGGCGATAACTAAAACGAATCCCATCTATACCCTGACCGCGATCGCACGCTTTCAAGCTAACGAGTTCTTCGAACAAACCGAGCGCCTTCCCGAAGTAGTGCTGGACGTCGCTCGTACTCCCATTTTTGGAAGTCCAATCTTTTACCAGGGCGAAAGCGGGATTGCGAACCTTCATCTCAACTTCCCGAGCGGTTCAGGCTTCGACGACTACGAAAGCTGGCGGTTCGATACTTTTCACCAATTCCTTTACCCAAACACTTATTTTGGCTGGTTGAGCATCGTCCCACGTGCCGGGTTCCGCGCGACCTACTACAGTGAGACCCGCGATGTCGGGAAAACGGTTTTCACCCCGAGTAGCGATCCGCTGATCCCAGACTTTATTGTGCCGAATAATACACCGCTTTACCTCGATGGCGGCAAGACACGCACTGTTTTTAACGCTGGAGTGGAAGCATCGTTCAAAATTTCCCGTGCCTGGGAGGGAGTGCAGGACAGCGCGCTTGGGCTCGACGGCTTGCGACACGTCATCCAACCGTTCACCAATTTTTCATGGGTTTCGAATCCTGGCGTTAATCCCGAGGCCATTTTACAATTCGATCGCGTCGAACCAACCACGAAATTACTCCCAATCGATTTTCCGGAGTTCACCACGATCGATTCGATCGATCGCTGGACGATCTGGCGGGTCGGCGTCCGCAACCGGCTGGAGACTCGGCGCGACGACAGCAACGTTACCTGGTTCGAACTCGACACCTATTTCGACGTCAATTTCGATAATCCTTATGATCGCACTCCCTATTCGAATCTTTTCAACAACATTCGCTTTACTCCGCTACCATGGGCCTCGCTCGCGATTGATTCTCAAGTGCCTGCTTTTGATAAAGGATTTACCGAAATCGATACGACCATATCGTTCCAGCCGATGGCAAACCTGCAGCTCAACCTGGGGCACCGCTACCTCAATAACAATCCATTTTTCGTTAACAGCAGCCTCTTTACTTTCGGCGGATATTACCGGATTAACGACAACTGGGGAGTAGCAGTGTCGGAGCAATACGAGGCGCAGACCGGGTTGCTTGAACAACAGCGTTATGCCGTCTATCGCGATCTCTCCAGTTGGGTCGCTTCTTTAGGCGCGGTCGTTCGTAACAATAACGGGGTCAACGAATATGGCGTGCTCCTCACCTTTACCTTGAAAGCGTTCCCGAAACTCGGGTTCGACCTCAATTTCGATCCGGGCGGCGCGGGACAATAATTGATCGCGCAAAGGTCGAATTCGGTTAGCATTCCCGCCACTTCGCTAGGATAACCGCATATGGATCTATCGATTATCGGCTCGGGATACGTCGGTCTCGTCACCGGCGCCTGCTTTGCTGATGTTGGCCACAACGTGACCTGCGTCGACAACGATGCGCGCAAAATTGAAGTATTACGCGCCGGCCGGGTCCCAATCTACGAGCCCGGACTGGAGGAATTAATTCATCGCAATGTCGCCGCGCACCGACTCCGCTTTACCGAAAGCATCAAGGAAGGGGTTGATAACTCGCAGATTGTTTTCATCGCGGTGCCCACCCCGCCGCATTCCGACGGGAGCGTAGACTTGAGCTTTATCGAAAAAGTCGCGCGCGAAATTGCTGGTGTCCTGACCGATTACCGCGTCATCGTCGATAAGAGCACCGTGCCGGTAAAGACCGGGGAGAAAGTGGCCGAATCGATTAAGCGTTATAATCGTCACGGCGCGAAGTTCGACGTCGTCAGCAATCCGGAATTTCTGCGCGAAGGCTGCGCCGTTCACGATTTGATGCATCCCGACCGGATCGTCATCGGTGCGCAAAGCGAACATGCGGCCGATTTGATGAAAAAAGTCTACGAGCCGTTCATGGCGCCGATTCTTGTTACCGATATCAACAGCGCGGAGTTAATAAAGCATGCGGCCAACTCATTTCTGGCCCTGAAAATCTCCTACATCAACGCGGTCTCCGCCATTTGCGAAGCCAGCGGCGCGGATGTCGAGAAAGTGGCGGATGGCATCGGGATGGACCAGCGGATCGGCCGGAATTTTCTCAACGCCGGCATCGGTTACGGCGGGTCCTGTTTCCCGAAGGACATCTCAGCATTCATCACGATCAGCGAACAACTCGGTGTTCCCTTTTCGCTCTTGAAAGAAGTGCAGCAAATCAACACCGCGCAAAAGGAGCGATTTCTGAAGTCAATTCGTGACACTCTCTGGGTTTTGCGCGAGAAAAAGATCGCAGTCTGGGGACTAACGTTCAAACCGGATACCGACGATATCCGTTCCTCGGTCGCGATTGATCTGGTGGCCGAGATGTTGCGCGAGGGCGCGCAGGTTTCGGTTTACGATCCCAAGGGGATGGAGCGGGCCCGCGAGGTCGCCGAAATCAAGGCGGCCCGCTTTTGCAATACTGCCATCGAAGCAGTCGAACGGGCCGAGGCCCTCGTCATTGCAACGGAATGGGAGGAATTTGCCAACGTTGATCTCGCCGTGGTGAAACAAAAAATGACCACGCCGATTGTTTTCGACGGCCGCAATTTGTTTGATCCACCTACAATGGCGAAGGTGGGATTTCGCTACCATTCCATCGGACGTAATCCGGTTACGCCGAGTTAACAAGGTCGGTTTTCTAAAGATTTGGGATACCCAAAAGCGGTGTCGCGCTGCGCTGCCACCGTAGTCCAAGATACCCAATCTCCGTCAGTTGCATGCGTCGCGAGCAATGGAATCATAGCCATCTATGCACGACGCCCGCTTCGATAAGCTTGCAGAAATCCTGACCGGTTATTCCACCGAATTAAAACGCAACGAGAAGGTATTGATCGAGGCGTTTGACGCGCCGGACGAAATGGCGATTGCTCTGGTGCGGGCGGCCCGAAAGCGAGGTGCGATCCCGTTCGTCCAATCGCAACGAGCGCGAATTAGTCGCGAGCTTGCGCTCCATGCCACCGAGCCTCAGTTGAACCTGCTGGCACGCCATGAACTCGCCCGAATGAAACAAATGGATGCCTACATCGCAGTGCGCGGCAGCCATAACATCACCGAACAGGCCGATGTCCCGACGGACAAACTGAAACTAGTGGCGAAAAAGATGCGGCCCGTCCAAAACCAGCGGGTCGAGAAAACAAAATGGGTGGTGCTGCGGTGGCCGACGCCGGCCATGGCCCAGCTGGCGAGCATGAGCACAGAGGCGTTTGAAGATTTTTTCTTCGAGGTTTGCACGCTCGATTACCGCAAGCTTCGGCCGGGCATGAACGCACTCAAAAAATTAATGGAGCGAACCGATAACGTAAAGATCGTTGGCCCAGGCACGGATTTGCGGTTTAGCATCAAAAAGATTCCGGCTGTGATCTGTGGCGGAGATCGGAATATTCCCGACGGCGAAGTCTTTACCGCTCCGGTCCGTGATTCGGTTAATGGTGTCGTTAGCTTCAACGCGCCGACGATTTATCAGGGCACAAGCTTCGATAACATCCGCCTCGAATTCGAGAAGGGGAAAGTTGTGAAAGCGACAAGCAACCAAACTAAGAAGTTAAACGATATTCTGGACGCTGATGTTGGTGCTCGCTACATCGGTGAATTTTCCCTTGGTTTTAATCCCCACATTTTACATCCGATGCGCGACATTTTGTTCGATGAAAAGATTGCGGGCTCCTTCCACTTTACCCCCGGGCAGGCTTACGAGACGGCGGACAATGGCAACCGCAGCCAGGTGCATTGGGACATGGTCAGCATTCAGCGCCGCGACTATGGCGGCGGCGAGATTTACTTTGATGGCAAACTCGTTCGCAAGAACGGCGAATTCGTTGTCCCGGCCTTGCAATCGTTAAACCGGGCAAGGTTGCTCGGGCGAAAATAAGAAACCGCGCGGGGTTGATCCGGCACGGTTCCCAAGAGTTTTCTATCGGAAACGTTAGGCAGGTTTCGCTACCGGATTCAGGTGCAGCATCGCGATCTCGCCATCGTCCGCCATCTGCACGTTTGTTATTTCGAACATCGGTGCATTTTCAAGGGATGGCGCGCCCGTGCCCGGCAACTGTACGGCAACGGTCTTCGAGGTCGAATTGAGAATGATGTCGGCGATTTCGAAGGTAGAAGAAAATTCTACGCTCGTTATCTGGAAGGCCGCCGTGAGGTGCACCGAGGTCTGCGTCTGATGCGATGGCGTCAATTGCAAGGGGGCTGACTCAAATCCCGATACCAGTTGCAGGCTGGAAATATTAAATGACGGCGTCGCAAGCATGGCGGGCCTTTGCTGTTGCGATGGATTCAAGTGCAGTTGGCCGAGGCTACCGGGCGCAGCTTGAATTTTGGAAATCTCGAAGTTGGCCTGCAAATTCATCGGCACTTGCTGCTGCGGCAATGAAGCCAGGCGCATCGTGACTACTTTCGAAATCGGCCGCAATTGCAGCGCGGCTATCTTAAAAGCGGGCGTTAGCTGCATCGAAGCGATTTCGCAAGAGAGGGTGATTTGAACAGCCGTGTGCATGCCACCAGCTTGAATGACAGGAGCTGTTGGGGTCTGGAGTGTTTCAGGCATGGTTTCGATCGTTGTTGGTTGTGAAGCAAAATGTTCTTCGTCACTGGTCGTTGGCATTTCAGTGCCATCTGGCAAAGCGCCGAGACCGGCGATAGCACGGCCAACCCCAGCAATCTCAGCAACAGCTGCAATTTCCGGTTTTTCCGGGGCTGCGATCTCAGCCGATTGCTCCGCGCTCACCACAATTTGATAAGGAACGGGCTGGCCCTGCTCGATCGGCTCTGGCTGAGGCGACGATTCCCGAGTTGAAATTTGTTCCTCGATTTCGGAAAGCGCGACCGCCTCGGCCACCGTTGGCTCGCAGACCTCCGTTTCCAAAACGCTCGCCTGCGCTTCCACGGGTTCCGACATGTCGCACTCGCGCACTGGTTCGCTCGGGGCGCTGTTTTCAGCAGCCGCGGCCACTGGCTCCGGCTCTGCTTGCTCAATCGCAGGTTCAATGGAGGGCTCGATCACCGACTCAACGGCCGGCGCAAACGTTGGCTCAATACACATGGGCGAAGGAAATGCTGGCGGCGCGGGCGCAATCTCGGTCTCGCCGTTTGCTGGCACCTGCTCGATTACCGGTCCGCCGGATGATTCTTCGAAATCGACGTAGGCAGGCGCGACGGCGCGACCGCCAGCGGCCGCCGTCTCTGGCTCAACCGGTGGAGCAGCCACAGGCTCAACCACCCGTTTTGCCACCAGGATCACTGCGCGCCCGAGGGCAGGTTCAGAAGCTTTCAGCTCAACCGATATTTGGCGCGGCCCACCCACGAATCGGTTTTGAGTTTGCAACTGCGGCGTCTCCTCTTCGGCTGCATGATCGTCGTGCAGTGATGGACCGGTTACCGTCGCAGGACGATGCCCAATTGACGTTCTGCTAATCAATCGACGAGCTTCCATCACTAGCCAGGCCCCTCCCGAAGCAATGGCACCCAGGATAAAGAGCCAAAACACTAATGGCCGTTGTCCAGTGAATGAACTAATTCGTTCTCCAAACGACGGCGACGGCGTGAATTGGGCGACTTTTTCCGGCGCCGAGGCGGTTGCGGGCGTTGCACTGCTGGTGGTGGTTTCCGCCGGCGTCGCTGTCTGAGCTGCCGCCGTAAGTTCAGGCGCGGGCGTCGCCGGCGCCACTTGAGGCGTGGGAGCCGCGACCACGGAAACCTCAGGCGCTGGAGTTGCAAGCGCCGGCGCCGGGGTCGCAGTAGAGGTTGCCAAAGCGAGCGCCGGAGCTGGTGTTGCGTTCGCCGTCGCCGACTCGACAGAAATGCCGGCCGTCGCTGGCGCAGCCGGGAGATCCCCCGGTTGGGCCGAGGAACCAGTCGCCTGCGGATTCGAAACGATCACCTCCGCCGCCGTTGCATTCACAAACGCTTCGCTGGCTTTGGCAGCCGGCGACGGTGCCGGTGTCGTCTGCGCCATTGCCAATTGCGTTCCCTCCTCGGCTTTCACTTCCGAGCCAGGGATCGGACTCGGCTCGATCGCAGGTCCCGATGATTCGGTCTGAGTGGAAGCGATGGCGGCCGCACTCGGGGCCGGCGACGAAATCGCCGCTGCGCTCTTCAACCAACCCAAATCATAAAATCTCGCTGCGTAGAGATCGTTCGATGCCAATGGATAGATTTTTCGCGCCGATGCTATCCAATCGTTCGCCTTTTCCGGATTATTGTGTTGGAACTCCCACGCCGCCTGCGCGTAATAAAGCGACGGGGTATCACCGCTGAACTGGAATTGCTCCATCAGTTTCTGAGCGCGGCTATCCTTTCCTTCCAGCAGGTAGGTGAGAAAAATCTTGAAGTTGATCAGCTGCGCGGCGTGGTTCTTGTCTCCACCGGGCGTTTGCTTCAATAACGCCTGAAAGCGATCGCGCGCCGTGGCGTAATCCTTATTTCGGAACGGAACATCGGCCAAGTTGAATTGGGCTTCACGAAATTTCGGGTCGGCTTTTAACGCGTCTTTAAAGAATGTTTGAGCTTCGTCGTACTTTTGTTGCTCCAGCAGAATTTCGCCGCGCAGATTCAAAATCTGCGGCTGGTTTGGAGCGGTGTTATCGGCCTCGGCGGCCAATTTCGAAGCAGACTCAAGGTCGCGCTGCTCATAAGCTTGCAGCGCCTGCTCGAATTGCGCCTTGGCCAATGCTTTCGCCTTGCTCGTGCGTTCCTCGGGCGAGAGCAATTGCACCGCCGGCCGCTGTTGCCCCGGCTGCTTTTTCAACCAGCCGATTTCATATAGCGACTCGGCAAAGAGCTTGTTTAATTGCGGCGAGAAATTCTTTTCCGCTGCCGTCATCCAGTTCTTGGCATCGGGAATATTCTGATTTTGCAGCGAAATCGCCGCATTGGCGTAATGCACTGCCGGCGTATCGGGCGACAACTCAAATTTCGCCAGAATCGAATCGACCATAGTGTCGTTTCCCTCCAGCAGATAAGTCAGCAAAATCTTGTATTGAATCAGCTGCGTTGCTTCGCCCTGCAGCTCTGCCGCATTAGTCGTGAGCAAATCCTGAAAGCGTTTCCGCGCTTCCGACCAATCCTTTTTCAGAAACGGAATCTCAGCCAGATTGAAACGCGCATTCCAAAATTTCGGGTCAAGGTTGTTTGCTTCCGACAATGCGGCTTCAGCTTTATCGTAGATGCCCTGGCGCATGTAGATGACGCCCCGCAAATTTTGCGAGGCCGCCAGATCAGGTTTGCGTGCGTCGATCGCATCCAATTCCTTTAACGCCTGCACATAGTTGGCAGAGTCAAACGCGCGATACGCTCTGTCGTACATCGCTCCGAGCTCCGAATTCGAAGGCGCGACATCGTTCGCGGCGAGGGTCCCGCAGACGAGCGATGAAATCGCAACAAGTTTTAGAATCTTCATGCTGGGGAAGATAGAACTATCAGTGGGGGAGACTGACAAGTTATTTCTACCGATTCCGGGAACAAATTTTTCAAGGCAAAATCCGGCAAATCCGCCGCGTGCGCTGGCAAATTTTACCGAAGCCCCGGCGTTCTTCGCAGCCGACAAAGGCGGGGTTTCTCGTTTAAAGTTGATTTGGGCAACGCGAGCGTGACCGTCGCATGGCGAGCGTAGACTTGGCGGACCGGAGCCGAGTCTGATGTGGTGGTGGAAGAATTTGATATGCCCGTGCGAAGCGGAAACAGCCGGTCGCGTCAACGCATAGTGGCGATTTATGCGCATTGGCCGAATCCTTCTAGCTATTTGCTCCCAATACGCATCCGGTAGGTCGAAAGATCGGCTTCGAGCGCTTCGGCGAGGGCAGTATCAGCTTGTTCTCGCGCTAATTTTGCCCCCTGCTCCGCCACATTCAGTGCTTCAGTAAGCTTGCCGTTCGCAGCGTAAGCCGCAGCGATGGTGCGCAGTACTTTGGGATTATTATTTCCGACGAGTTCTTGCAGTCGCTGTGCCAGCGGCAGCGCTTTCAGCCGCTTTTCTGATCCGGTGCCTACCGGCATGGCCAGAATCCAGGTAAGATTGTTAAGCGCATCAATATTATCGGGCTGAATGCGGATCGCCTCCTCCAATTCAGAAATCGCTCGATCGATTTCACCTTTTTGACAAAGAATCGTTGCGAGATTGTTGCGAGCCTCTACCAGGCGTGGGGACAGTTTCAACGCTTGCTCGTATTGCTTGACGGCCTTTTCTGGATTGCCTTGCTGTAGATAGCAATTTCCCAAACCGTAATAGGCTTCCGCATAGTCAGGCCGCAGCTCGATCGTTTTTTCGTATTGGGCAATTGCTTGATTTAACTGCCCTTGATTGAGAAGGGCGATTGCCAGGTTGCACCGCGCTGGAGCGTGGTCGGGTTGAAGCGCGAGTTCATGTTCAAACTCCTTGATTGCGTCATTGGTCTGCCCTTTTGCAGGAGCGCGTTGCCCAAATTGTAGTGCGCGGTTGGAAAGTTCGGAAGGATGCGAATGGCAGCATTGAGATGATCCACCGCTTCATCAAGCCGACCCATTTTAGTGAGAACAAGGCCAATGTCGTTGTTCGCATAAGGGGAATCCGGCCGGAGATAGAGGGCCGAGCGGAACTCAGCAAGTGCTTTGTTGAGTTCCCCCCGCGCAAAGTAAACGTCCCCCAGGCCATAATGAGGGACATCGTTGTCTTTGGTCACGGCCAAGCTGTGCTCCCAAAGTGTTTCACTGTCGTGCCAGTAGCGCACTTGAGCGCGAGCGATCCACGTCAGGCTCACCAGGACGATCGCGGCAGCAGCAGTTAATATTCGATGGCCTGCTCGCCGCCACGCAATCAGATGAGCCACGCTCCAGCTCACCAGAATGTACAGTCCAATCTGCGGAAGGTAAGTATACCGGTCGGCATGTGCCTGGAGTCCGACCTGGACAATTCCGATGACGGGTCCCAACATAATTAGATACCAGAACCAACCGGTAAACACATAAGGCCGCTGTTTTCTCCAAAGAACGGCGGCGATGCTGATACCGATGATTACGACGATGGCGAGCACAATTTGCCAGGCCGGCAATTGATCGGTGACACCAGGCGCGAGCTGCTCGTCCGCAGGATGAGGATAAAACGGGGCGAGGTGTAGCGGCCAGACCATTTGCACGATGTAGATCATGCAGGCGACTGCTGCGTTTCCTACCCGCCAGGCGAGCGGGATATGGGCAATTGACGCGGTGGTTGATCGCTGCGCGAACAAAGTCACGAGACACGACAGGGCAGCGAGCCCAATTAGTGGGAGTTTCTCGATGAACAATCGACGAGCTGAGGACGGATCGGTAAAGCGGCGAAGCGGCCAATAATCGATGAGTAGCAGGACAAGTGGCAAGCTTACGAGCATTGGCTTGCACATCAGCCCAAAGGCATAGAGCAAAAGCACCACAAGGTAACGCCCAACGGAGGGAGCGCGCGCATGATTCACGTACGCCGCTAGCGTAAGCATGAAAAACAATCCACTTAGGATGTCTTTCCGCTCCGAGATCCACGCAACTGATTCGACGCGCAGTGGATGAATCGCGAAAACAGCGGCGACAAATGCGGCTCTCCATACTGCACCCGTCATTTTCTGCAGAACAATGAAGAGCAGGATCGCGACGACGGCATGTAAAAGCACGCTGGTAAAATGATGCCCGCCGGCATTGAGCCGATAAAGCTGGCAATCGAGCATGTGCGAGAGCCAGGTCAATGGATGCCAATTGTTTGAATGAAAATGGGTGAAGGCCCAGGTAATCCCACTACGCGTCAGACCAGCCACAACCTTCGGATTTTCGTAGACGTAGGTGTGGTCATCGAAGTTCACGAAATTGTTCCGTAGCGCCGGAAAAAAAGCGACCGAGGTAACCAGCGCTAGACCAGCACAGAGATAGAGTATCAAGAAACGCGGGCGATGGTCGTTGCTACCGCGAACCGCGTTACTCCGGGTCTGAGGCCGTTCTTCCTTCTTATCTTTTCGTCTGGCTAAGCTCATCGCCGCTGATAGATAATAATGAAATTCTCAGCCAGCTGTAGATCAGCGGTTTCAATCGGCAGATAGTACTCGGTCGGGCCCTGTGGCGGCATGTTTACCAATCCAACGGGTCGATAGTTGTCATTCAGGTACTGATCGGCCCATTGAAAAAGCAGGCGCTCGGAACTAGCGGCAACGCGCCATGACATTGGAGTCCAGACCCAAACGACAAAACCTGGCCGGTTCTTTTCGACTTCTTCGATCATTTGCCGCTGCATTTGCGACGCGAATCGCTGTTGCTCCATCAAAGGGTACATGTAGATAAACCCGGTGGCGGATTGCCTTCTCGAATAGAAGTAGATCTCCGGCTCCGAGCCGAGAACAACCAGACGTTCGTCGGGCCGGCTATTCTCCCGAAGGAAATCCGCAACCTTAATCGCTTCCGGAAAAGGGTTCTCGCCGTAGCGAAAGCGGCAAGCGTCGACTGGGGACATCCGAAAGAAGTATTCTGCGCGCGTCGCAATTGGAAACGCCACGGAAATGGCAAAGACCAAAAGGGCGATTACCCGCGTAATCACGTGCTGCGTTCCCGCAGCGTAGGCAGCTGCAACGCCAGCAAACAATGACAATGCCGGTAGAAGCATGACGAAGTAGTGCGGCCGAAAATACAATCCCATTGATACCGCGAGAGCAGACGCGATTGTCAAACCGACCAGAAACAGCGGCCTGAATTTGCCTGGCTTTGCCAAAGCAATAACCAGCCCGGCTGCGCTCAATAGCCAGATGGGCCAACATTCTCCAATTACCACTCGGATATTGCTTAGAAACAAATCCCATCCCTCTTTGATCGAGATGCTGGTTCCGTACACTCGCGCGTATTGGACGCACCAAAACCAACAGCTCCTCAAGGTACCGGCGAACCAGACCGCACCGGTTGCAATAATTAGTGATAGTAGTGCAGCAAAGGTAAAGACCGCGAGGATAGATAAAAGGCGAGGCAGCGGTTGTTTTCGTTGTCGATAGAGTAGCCAGAAGAAACCGAAAATCAGAAACATGATGCCGGGCTGCTTCATCAGAACAGCTACTCCAAGCAACAGCCCGCTTATAAAGATGCTCGCAAGCGAGCTTGAGCTGGTGTCTCCCACCAGCAACAATAAGCCGGCAAGAGTAAACAAGACCACGAAATGGGTGGCGTGCGCGGCTAACCCCATGACGGCTGGATTAATCGCCAGAACAACATAGGTGGTGGCCGCGGCAAGACCAGTCTCCCAATTAACCAGGCGCAATCCAATAAGGAGAACAAGCCCGACCGTCGCGAGGTTCACCAGCAAGAGTCCGAGGTGAACGCCAACGGTTGTCTGACCAAAGAGGGACATAATCATCGCGTAGGCGGCGTAGGTGCCCGGAAATTTCATATTGTAGGCAAGCTTGTAGGGAGCAATGCCGTGCAGCATCAGTTGGCCGGCATAGGCATACTCGCCTTCGTCACGCTCCAGAGGTAAGTTGAGCAGGCGGATGCGGATGGCGATACAAGTAAGACACGCCAGGATAAACAAAACTACCCATGCGGTTCGCCCGATGCGGTTGGTCTTGGTCCTTTTCCGGTCCGATGTTGTAGTTTTGGTCAAAGCCGGATAGCGATTGGTCGCGATTCTGTTACAAACAGCTCCTGGGTCACAATTCCGTATCCATACGACCAACCAGCCGGAGTCCTTCCAGGGTGAGGTTTTCGTGCACGATGTCCACTTCCGGTAGCTTGCGCGCGATCAATTTTGCATACCCACCCGTCGCGACGATGCGAACTTGGCCACTCCAGGATTTTTCGGCAATGATTCGCTGCAAAATTTCGCGGACGAGGCCGCGATAACCAAAAATGGCGCCAGCTAGCATCGCCTGATTCGTTGATTTACCAACCGCGCTTCGTGGTTCGCGCAGGGAAATTCGCGGCAACAACGCGGTGCGATGGTAAAGAAAATTTGTCATCGCTTCCAATCCCGGGGCAATCACACCCCCAATGTAAGCGTTGCCCGGCGCCACGATGTCGAATGTCACCGCCGTCCCGAAATCAATCACAATCGCAGGCGAACCATAAAGCTGCGCTACTGCTACCGCGTTGGCCAGACGATCGGCGCCGATCGATCTCGGATTCGGATAATCGATGCGCACGTTCAATCGGGTCTTCGCCGTCAGCCAAATGATCTTGCGCCCGCGGGCGGCGCGTTTGATTTCGCGGTCTTTCTTCGGAACCACCGATGAGACGACGACGGTCCGGGCATCTCGTCGGCGCAGGATGCTCGCGATCCTACGTGCGTTCAAGGAGGGAGTGGCAATTTTCGAGGCGCGTTCAATTCGAGATCGCGAAGCAAACGCCAGTTTGGTGAAAGAATTGCTCACGTCGATGAGGAGAAAGTCCGGCTTTGTCCGCCGCTTGCGAGCGAGAAATGCCGCGCGTAGCCTCGTGTTGTGCTTGTTCATCGTCCCCGCCGTTTACGCCGCACTCCGGCGATTCGCAATCTCATTCGCGAAACAAATCTGCACCGCCACGACTTCGTCCTGCCACTTTTTGTAAGCGAGAAAATCGAATCCGCGAAAGAGATCGCGAGCATGCCCGGGATCTGCCAATACGCCGGGAAAGAAATCGCGGCCGTCGCACAACGCGCCTATGAATCGGGGGTCCAGGCCGTCCTTCTCTTTGGGATTCCGAAATCGAAGGATGAACAGGCCAGAGAAGCTTACGCCGAAAACGGCGTCGTTCAGAACGCGGTCCGGCAGATAAAAAAGCACGCGCCGGATTTGACTGTGATCACCGACGTTTGCCTGTGTGAGTATACCAGCCACGGCCATTGCGGCCTGACTCGCCGTGACGGCGAGCATTTTCATGTTTTGAATGACGAAAGCGTGGAGCTGATCGCGAAGAGCGCGGTGTCACACGCCGCTGCCGGAGCGGATATGGTTGCCCCAAGCGATATGATGGACGGCCGGATCGGTGCCGTTCGCACCGCGCTCGACCGGGAAGGTTTGGAGCAGACCGGGATTATGAGTTATGCCGCGAAATTCTCGTCCGTTTTTTATGGACCCTTCCGCGACGCCGCGGAAAGTCCACCGCAGTTTGGCGATCGTCGCTCCTATCAAATGGATCCGGCGAATGCCGATGAGGCTTTGCGCGAAGTCGAGCTCGATCTGGCGGAGGGCGCAGACGTTATCCTCGTGAAGCCCGCTTTGCTTTACCTGGATATTTTGTGGCGGGTGCGGGAAAGATTTGGCCGGCCGACTGCCGTGTATCATGTCAGTGGCGAGTTCGCGATGGTCAAAGCGGCCGTCCGCGACGGGGTTGTCGATGAACGCGCCGCCGTCTTGGAAATCATGACATCGCTCAAACGCGCGGGTGCCGATTTCATCGTCACATATTGGGCGCTGGAACTGATGGAATGGTTGAAGGAGTAACGGTGGCGGCAGGTCCAGGCCAGCCCGGCTCGGGTTCGCCCGCTCGCGGCGAGACAGCTGCGCACACGCGACTCAAACGCCTGGCCCTGATCTGGGCGCAAGCGCGTGGCTACTCTGCCTGCGCAGTGGAAGTAAGCCTGCCCCGTTGCCGATTCCGCGCCGATATTGCCGCCTATCGCCCTAACGGGAAAGAGATCGGCAGCACAGCGGTTTTTGAATGCAAACAGGCTTTCCCAGATCTGCGCCGCGACAACGGGTGCAGCGCCGTCACCACAAAGCAGTTGGAAAAAGTCTTTCGCCGCCGCGAGGTCCTGGAAAAAAACTTGCGGGTTCACTATCCGGCGCTGCGCATTCCCGACTCGCTTTTCTCCGACTTCGATTCATACAACTTTGCTGCTATCAACCATCGCGGTTATGCCCGCGTCCTCCGGCAACTCGGTGCGCTGCAGAATCGTCTCTTCGATTGCACAAAATTCGAACGCTTGATTCGCTATCGCTGCGCCAATCTTTTTTTTCTCGTTTTACCAAAGGGATTGTTCAAAGAACCGGAGATTCCTTTTGGCTGGGGCGCTCTGGTCGAGTCTGATGACGAGCTGGTTCTGGTGCGGAAACCGCTTTGGCATGATGTTACTCCAGGCAATCGCCTAAAATTTCTCGAACGAATCGCCGGCGCGCGCACCCGTGTCCTGAACAAAGAATCGGAAATTACGTTCGACCAGGTGTCCGCGGCACGAAGCCGGTCTTGTCCGTAAAAGAAACGCAAATTGAGGACACAACAGCGCGTGGCCCTCCACGAATGAATCGAGCACTTGGTCTAAATTTTTAAAGCCCCTGACTCTTAGATTTGCGGGCGAGCAAGTTCCGCCCGGTCATTTCTTTCGGTTGGGGCAGGCCAAGCAAAAAGAGCAGAGTCGGCGCGACGTCGGCCAGAATTCCATCTTGGCAGGAAAAACTCGCGGCGTCTTTCGCGACATAAATGACGTGTACAAGATTAGTCGTGTGCGCGGTGTTGGGCGAACCGTCGGGGTTTCGCATCAACTCACAGTTGCCGTGGTCCGCAGTGATCAGGCATTTTCCATCGAGCTCAAGTAAGCGAGGGACAATCCGGGCGACGCAGGCATCAACCGTCTCAACCGCTTTGATTCCAGCTTCAACCACACCGGTATGACCAACCATGTCCGGGTTAGCGAAATTCAAAATGATCAGATCATAATTTGCCATTCGCGCGCAAACTTCGTCAGTAACCGGCAGCGCGCTCATCTCCGGCTGCAAATCGTAAGTCGCGACCTTGGGCGAAGGTATAATCTTACGGTCTTCGCCTGGAAACGCGCGCTCGATTCCGCCGTTAAAGAAATAGGTGACGTGCGGATATTTTTCCGTTTCGGCGATGCGTAACTGCGTCTTGCCAGCGGCACTGGCGACTTCGCCCAAAATGTGCACCAGTTTTTCCGGCGCAAAAAGGTAGGGCGACGGATAGGTCACATCGTATTGAGTAAGGGTGACGAAATGAACTCGCGGCCGCCTTCCGCGATCGAAGCCATCGAATTTGTCGAACAAAAACGCCTGCGAAAGCTGACGCGCGCGGTCTGCGCGGAAATTAAAAAACAAAACGACGTCGTCATCGCGCACACGTTCTTCTCCGGCATGTGAAAAAATCATCGCGGGCATGAATTCATCGGTCTTGCCTTCACGATATTTTTCGGCCACGGCGTCAGCGGGCGATTTCGTGGTCTGCTCGCCCTGGCCATGAACAATTGCGTCCCAAGCCTTCTTGGTCCGGTCCCAGCGCCGATCACGATCCATCGCAAAATAGCGGCCGACGACTGTGACGATTTGCGCGCCGCTTTTCGCCAGTGCCTTCTCGCATTCCCGCAAAATGTCTGCTCCACCGGTCGGCGACGCATCCCTTCCGTCCGTAAACGCATGAACAAAAATCTTTTTTACTCCCGCAGCATGCGCCGCTTCGGCCAGCGCCAGGAGATGACGATAATGACTGTGCACGCCTCCTTCTGAAACCAGACCGAGCAAATGCAGTCGATGGCCGCGCGCCTTTGCAAAAGCCTCCTGGGCAACCTTGTTGCGGGCAAGTTCGCCGGCAGCGAGCGCCTTGTTAATTCGCGTCAAATCCTGGTAGACAATCCGACCCGCGCCAAGATTGAGATGTCCGACTTCGGAATTGCCCATTTGTCCTTCGGGCAATCCGACATCCTCCCCGCTCGCACTTAACTTCGCCATGGGGTATTTGGCGTAGAGCTGATCATGAAAGGGAGTGCGTGCCAGCAACGTAGCGTCGCCATTTTCGGTGGCGTGTTCGCGACCGCCGGGATTGATGCCCCAGCCGTCGCGAATGATCAGCATGACCGGCCCACTCATTGCGCGCAATCTGCCGACGGCCCATCGTCATACAAGTGCTTTCCCGCAGGTGCGGGATTGACAATGCGGCTGAGGATTATTCACATCGCGCCATGAAATGGAGGAACCAGATACTGGCGCTGATTTGTCTTCTGGCCTTTGCGGCCCTCGGCGTCCTCTACTTTCAAAACTGGGTCGTGCAAAAACCCTTCGGCATAATTTTGTTTGTTGGCGAAGGATTGACCGCGCAACGAACGGCGGCAACGCGGGTCTACATCGGCGGCGCCGACAATCCGCTGGCGATGGACGGCCTGGAGTTTTCGGCGCGCTTGCGCAATCACTCGGCGGACTTTGCTGTGCCCGATTCCGCCGCGGCCGCTTCTGCCCTGGCAACGGGAATTAGAGTAAAGAACGGAACGATTGCGATAGCAGAATCGGGCGCACCGCTACAGACAATCCTCGAGATCGCGCACCAGGAAGGTCGCGCCACCGGCATTGTGACAGATGGTGCCCTGACTAATCCGACCGTAGCAGCATTCTATGCCCACGCGAGCACCGCGAAGCCCCCCCAGCAATTTGCCACGACGATGATCGAACAAAGCGCAGTCGATATCGCGCTCGGTGGCGGTGCCGCCGACTTCGATAAAGCAAAACTCGATCAGGCGCGTGTTCGAGTGGTCCGCAATTTGCCGGAGCTGGAACAAATCAGCGGATGGCAACAGCCGCGGCTGCTGGGTCTTTTTGCAGCTAACGATTTGCCGTTTACCGACGAAGTTGCAGCGAGAACCGACCAACCTTCTCTTGCCGATATGGTGCGACGCGCGATCGAGCTTCTCCAAGTGAACCGTCATGGCTATGTCCTCGTCGTGAATGCTCATTTGATGGCGTCGGCGGCATGGCAAAATCTTGGAGAACGGACACTTCGCGAAACGGCCGAGCTTGATCGCGCAGTCCAAATCAGCCGAGAATATGCCGGCAGAAACAGTGCCATTATCGTTTGCGGTGACGCGGCGATCGGTGGGATGAACGTTAACGGCTATCCCTTTCGTTACGACACTGGTGTCGCGATCCTGGGCTTGAATTCAGCCGGGCAACCGTGGGTTACCTGGGCGACGGGCCCAAATGGTGGGAAAACCGGGGCAACCGTCGAATCTTCCAGTGCCCGGGATCTCTCCGCCCTCGAGCCTGCGGCTGTTCAAGCCGCATCCGCACTCAATTCGCTGGAAGACCCGATTGCGAATGCCACCGGTCTGCGGATGGAAAAACTCCGCGGCGCGATCAACAATACCCAGGTATTCGAGATCATTCGTGACGCGCTCTGAAATCGTGCGATCGAACGGTTATAGCCACAGCGCTCAGTCGCCGTGTTTGATCCGATGCCCGACCGGGCGGGGCGGCTACAGCGCCAGTGCGTTATGAGACCTAAGCCAGGGTCCAAATCTCGTTAGAAACTCGTCGGCGTGACTCTGGGGATAAAAACGAAGGGCGGAGTGCGGGGTAAAGAAGGCGGCGGACCTTCAGCGGGCGGCTGCTCTTTCCCAGGGCCTTCGCCTGGGATTTCTTTTGCTGAAATCTTTAACATCTTTGGAATCGCGGACATTTTTGTGATCCGAGCGCTCTGACCTGCTATTCAAGGCGAGTAGCGCCGAACTTGTCACCGGTCCCAGAACTGCAATTTCATCGTCGTGTGCCTGGCTGTCATGCCACTGCGGGCTACCGGGGGAGTTTCGCGCTCGCGGCGGCGATTGTGACAGAGCCGTTCACTCCGGAGTTTAGGAAAGCCCATTCGCGAACGCGATGGCGCATTAGCCAGCGCTTTTACAAACGAGCGTACAACGCACTTGCCGCCGGTGCTCGATACTTTTGATGGCCAGCGTAAGCGTAATACGGCACGTATGAGTTATCCGCGACTTCGTCCAATGTCCGGGCAGTCCAATTAATTGTCGGATCGAGAATGTAGGTTGCAGATGCAGTTGTCCACTGAACCCACGTGTGCGTGGAACGGCTGGTTGGAGCGCGTCTGCCGATAACAAGTCGCAATCCTCGCGCGCTGTGCCGTGCCAATTGCTGGTAAAGGGCCACTGCTTTTCCTTTGCAGTCAGCGACCGGTTCACGGGCGACCTCCGCTGGCGTTTTCCACTGCATGGAAAATCCATAAGGAATATTGCGTAGCTCGCCGATCCAGCGATTGATCAGCGGCAGGGGGAGCTCCCGATTGGCGCCTTGCGCTGGAGTTGAAACTAGAATCGGTTGAATTCGCGCCATTTGCCGGTCATACGGGGTGGTTTTAACTGATAACAGGATTGGATTGGCAAAACAGCCGACGACGGAGAGGACGAGGAAGGCGAAGGCGACGAAGCCGATGACGCGCTTTCTGGAGAACGGGCAGAGGCCTATTGAAACCATGATAATTATGGCACATACGAGCAGTGTCTATGCCACCCTATCTTGTCCCCGGCCCTCCCGGCTCTCCCCAGAAGGACTTAGGTCCGAGGCCGGTCCGCGTCGCCGGACCCTTAAGACGGACGAATTTCAGCGCGGGCCTGTCAGGCCATCACGCGTTTGGCTCTGTTGCGCGAAACGAAGGTTCTCCGCGGCAGCGGCATCGTCCGGGCGCATGCGAAGCGCTTCCTTAAACTCTGCAATCGCTGCGGAAGTTTGACCCAGTTTCATATAAACGACGCCGAGACTGTTGTGCACCGGCGCCTTCGGATCGAGCCGCGCGGCTTCCAAGTAATGCGTTTTTGCACCTTCGAGGTCGCCTTTCAAATAGAAAGCGCGCCCCAGATAATAATGCGCCTCGGGATGGTTCGGTTTGTGTCGCAACGCAGTTTGGAACTCTGCGACCGCTTGATCCAACTTTCCGCTAACGAGAAGGAACATGCCATAGTTATAATGCACGAGACCAGACTTTGGACTTAGCTGAGTTGCTTTCTGATGTTCAGCGGCAGCTTCCTCGGGCCGCCCGAGACGCTCTAACGCGTAGGCATAATCGGAGTGGAAGTCGCCGTTCCGTGGGTCATCGCGTAAGGCGTGCTCGAACTCACTGGCCGCTTCGCCGAACTTCGACTGGGCAACGTAGACTTGTCCCAAACCGTAATGTCCCTTCTCCACCATGGGGTCGATCCCGAGAGCAAGGCGGAATTGCTCTGCCGCTTCCTCTATGTGTCCCGCATCATGCAACGCCAAACCATACCTTACTCGGGCACGAGCGCTGTTCGGAACATCTGAGACAGCTGATGCCGCGCGATCGACTTCGGGGACTTTGCTTTTCGTCTGGCCGATCCAAAGAGCGGCAAGAGGAATGACAAATACCACCACCCACTTCAAGCCATGAGACAACCAGCTCGGCAGAAAGGCCGTTGGTGCCGTCGCTACGCTGCCGCCGGGCAAACCAAGGTGCTCGCGGGTTGAGCGCTCGCGCACCTTCCAGATAAATCCATCGTAATAAAAATGGAGCAACCCCGAAGCGGCGACCACTCCTGTGAGGAAGCGCTTGATCGTTTCAATTTCTGTTTCTTTAAAATAACCGAGTGAGCCGTAGGCAAAAACCAATCCGATATAAAGTCCGATCAACGAGCCGCTGCGGCGAAATACAAAACGCATGAATCCCCGGATGGATGGATCCTTTTCTACGCGAGTGCGATTATAGATCCAGACCAGCGAAAGATATTGCACATCGTGAAAGACTTCGAAGAGCGCGATACCGGCAAGGATATTGGTCACGCCGTTATTGCAATACCACCAGAAGGCGATGCTGGTGCCAAGGAGGGCCAGCTTCACAGGATTTGGCCGTTTTCCAACCACCCACATTCGGATAAAATTGCCCAGGAACAGAATCGAGACGCAGATCGCAGCCCCCAACAAAATCTGCTGCGCGGCGCGCACAAGCGACGGCGACAGATATGGCGCGCCGCTGGCATAATAAGTCTCCAGCGTATCAGCCATGCGTTGTGGCGAAAGCAGGACCGCGGTGGCAAACCAGAGGGCGCAGGTAGCAAAATCCAGCCGGCGCGTTACCGGCGCGAAGGAACCGGCCTTTGCATCATAGATCCGGCAAAACCCGTAGGTCTGCATCATGCCATGCCAGACACCCCAAAAGAAAACGACCAGAACGAGTCCTTTCAGGTCCCACCAGGTAAAAGCGATGCATACCCCGAGTAAAAAGATCGGCGCAAAAATGAAACGCCACCTGAAGCGTTCGAAGAGCGCGCGATCGCCGTAGGCACGTATCATGCCCGGTAAATGGTGACCGGTAGCGCCGAATGCGGCCACGAAGATGTAGATGTCTTGTGCGCTCCAACGCGCCTGTGCCAGAACAAACATCGGCACCAGCAACAATGGCGTGCCGACGTAAAGAATCAGATCACGCCAGCTACCTAAAATCCACAAAGTTCGCCGTGGCGCTGAGGTAGGCACAGCTGGAACCGTTTGCGGACGAGAAAATGCCGAGACGTACTGCATTCGGGCAAACGCAATGTTGCTCTAAGCTGATGCGAAAATCAAACCAGCTGACAATTTCAGGATGTTTCTCTCAAGCAGCGTGAGGCTTACCGCTGCATCTAGCCGCGAAGATCGCGTTTCTTGCCGCAGACGTTTGATCGAAGTGACGGTGAAAAGCAGAGCCATAGAAATAAGTACGGCAAGCAATCTGACCTTGATAATTGAGCAGGCTGCGCGCTCTGAACTGTAGCCGGCATCGGTGATGCCGGCGCCGGGATCACCGATCCCGGCTACAACGTCGAACGCAAGGTTCACGCCGAGATTTCGACTTGGCGATCACTCCGTGATAACAAAATCCCACAAGGCCGTCGCGGCAAGATGTGCCGCCCGGCCTAACCAAGAATAAGTTAAGGAGTGTTTACTGTACTCCGGAGCCGTGCCCAGACACGACCGTAAGGGATGGATCTAGACGTAAAACGCCTTCCGTCGTGACCCGACCAGTCTTATCGATCTCATTGCGGTTATAAATCCGCCGTGGATCAGTCGTGTTTGTCCCGATGCTTCGTACGACCACTTTTTGCGGAATGTACGAGCCGGTCAGGACAACGTATTTCGTCGGCGGCGTCGTTCCACACAACCACCGTCGGCGGAGCCGGCGCAGGTACCGCGGGGATACGATTGCGGTGGACTCTGGGAACGATTTGAGTTGGGAGGATCGGCGGCCACCGCCGACACGAATCCAAGCGCGCACAGCATTCCCAAAGCCGCACTTTTTGTAGCTTTCATACCACAATTTCCCACGATTCCCGGCCAACGCAAGCTGGCTCCAGTTTTGGTTTGAGTGGAACTTTTCATGACGCTAATGAAACACCGGCCTTCGGCCTCAGTTTCGTTGTAAATTGTAGTCGCTTCGCTTGCAAAGCGACGCGTCGCCCGCAGAGCGACAACTACGGGCGCCTTTCTGCCAATGCGCTCTCCCGCTAAAGCCCCTATCCTATAACAGTTGCAGCTTTACAGTGATAGTGAGCTTCGGCGCTCACAGAGCGCCGCTACAGAGGCAGTCTACATCAGCCCTACCGGGGCGACCGTACAGCAAAAGGGGCAGCGGATTCAACCGCTGCCCCTTTGTTGAATTAGAGTGTATCGGTCTTAGAACTTCTTCACCAACTCGACATACCAGAACCGGCCGAGGTTGTCGTAGAGGCCGCCAGGATAGTTGTTGGAATTACCCTTGAAGGTAGCCAAACGCCTTCGGCGGATCCGCGCCCAGAATGTTGTTGCAACCGAGCGTATAGGTGGTGTTGTTCAACAACGTCTTCCAGCAGGGCATGCCGACTGCCTGTGGGACCACCTCCTTGTCCTTGCCACTCTTTACCTCTTTGCCATCCTTGGAGTAGCCTGCCACCGGGTGCTGTTCCACTGGCTGAGTGAACACCAAAGTGTAAGACGCCTGACCATCCATGAACCAGGTCGGGCTGATCCAGTGCTCGATGACGCCCCCTTGCATCGACCGGGTTGCGCCGCTCTGCCCAAGAGTTCACGTGGTTAGCGCGTTGTTCTCTAAACCCATCGAAGTAACGGCCCGCGACGGTGAGGTCAAAGTTGTTCCAATCCCAGGTTAGCCGCGAGATACCCTTCCACTTCAGGAAGCCGTCGCCAATGGTGACCTGGCCAAAGAAAGCACCCTCAAACGGATCGTTATTAGTCCGTCCCGATACCTCGTGCGTCGTGTAGTCGCCCGTTCAACTGGAAGAGGAAGGACTCCAGATAAGTCCAGTCATTGCTCCAGGTAAAGGTGCCCCAGTTGGTGGTCTGGTACTGATACTGAAGTGAAAAGTCAATACCCTTCGCTATCTGTCGCCCGGAGTTTTCAAATCCACTCTTGACGAAATTGGCCGTGTTGGTAGTCGGGTCGATATTAACTTCCTCGACTTGGCGCTCCAAGCGTGCCGTGGAAAAATGCGTTCACCAGCGACCTGGGCACTTGGCATGGTCACCACGCCCGTGCGCTCCACATCCCAGAAATCAACTGACATGGTCAAGCTAGAGCTCGCGATTCCAATTGTGGATCCACTTGGGTGTGTAAACAAACCCAGCACTAAAGTTCCGCGAATCCTCAGGCTGCAGATTTCTGTTGGAATCGAGCTCCTGAGTCGTTTCCGGCTCCCTACCCCCCCGAAGGAACGCCGTTGAGTATTCGTCGTCGCCAAGATGAAGATCGGAGCACCAAAGAGCTGGGCGAGCGACGGCTCAATGAAGCCTTCACCCCAGGTGGCACGAATGGTCAGCTCTTCATCGAAGGGCTGCCAGCGTATCCCGATTCTGGGAACGAGGACGTTGCTGCTGTTATTTAAAAACTCCTCAAACCGACCCGAGGCATTAAACTCCAGGGAATACAAGCCGGGAATACCCATCTTGGGGCTGGTAATCGGGATCTGCGTCTCGGCAAAGATGCCATACGCTTTGCGTCCACCAAAACTCGTCTTTGCCTGGCCAACGCCAATCTGATCTCCGGTCTCGTCTGTATCATCCGGGTTAAAATCAAATTGTTCCCGACGCCAGTCACCGCCGAAGGCGAATCCAACCGGCCCGGCCGGCATCTCAAACAGGTCGGTCGTGTAAACGTGAAAGTCCGCCGTGGTCAGCGCCGACTTCGTCAGGTCCCTGACGTTTGCCCGTGCAAACAAGATCGATTTGCCTGTTGGTCCGCAAAAGCCTGGCCCGTTAACGGAGTCGGAAATCGGTAAACGGATTATACGGAATTGTCGTCCCGATAAAGTCCGCCGAACCCGGCATCGTGAATCGAGTCCGCCGCATTCATGATGCGGTTGAAACGCGACGCTGAAGCGGTCTGAATCTGGGCAATGGTATAGATCTGACTGTAGCGGAAGGCACCGTCGTAGCCCCAGCTGCTACCAAACACCTTGTCGCCTTTGACTCCGACCGTTGCCAGCCAGGCCTCGTTCTCGGTATCAATCAAACGATTGCCGAAATCGAAGATACGGGCCCGGGTGCCACCGGAGATAATTTGATTGAACGGATTAAACGGATTGAAGGCATTGACCGGGGTGGGCGTCTGCACCTCACCAGGCAACGGGATGCCGGTTACCGGATCATCGCCCCGCCGGCTGACCGGCAAACCTCGGTGTGTTTGGAGGCGCTACGCCATTCAAGTTCATGTGCGGCGGAATGGCCAGAGTGGGCTGCCCTGCCGTGATAAAGGAACCCGTCGCAATAGGCGCCAATTCGTCGTGTTGTTTGACGTCGTCATAATAGAAGTCGCCGAAAATCTGCACCTCATCGCCACAGATCTTGTCGCTAAAGGCCGCATAACCACCCCATCGTTCCTGTTCCGGATAGGAACTTGAGAAAGTGTTAAAGTTAAAGCCAGGCAGGATGGAAAAGGGCGATCTGACTCTGACCAGTAGAGGAAATATAGGTACTGGCCGGTGCCAGACCGTTAGTGCCGTTTGGCGGAGTAACGAACTGCAGAGGGTTCGGTGCCGCCGTGACTACCGGTGCACCTGCCGCTCCTGCTACCGCTTTGCTAACATTAAAATTCCATGGACTGGCATTGGAGCTCAGGAATGGCGGGACGCGGGAGTTGGCATAGTCCCCGATTAAAGGTGGAGTTATGGTGAAAGTAAAAGATGTCACCGGTAATGGACATTTTGTCATCACCAACACCAAAGAGGATGTCCGCCTTATAGAGCCCGGCATCTGTTGGGTATGGTGTTGCCATAATATTGCGAGACTTGGGCCCCACGGAAATCTTTCCAGAGGTGGATATTGACCACACCGGCCACGGCGTCCGCACCGTACACGGCCGAAGCGCCCGACTTCAAAATTTCGATGCTCTCAACCGCCGCGAGCGGGATGGTATTGATATCGACAAAGGTGCCACCGAGCACTCTGGTAACACGGCGCCCGTCCAGCAGGACCAGGGTGGCTCCCGGATCCAATCCGCGCAACGCCACCGAGCTAAACCCGACCGGGCCGCCCTGGCTCGTGCCATTGTTCGCCGTCGGGATAGCGTTTGAGTTGTTTACGGGCTGATCTTTCAGCAACTGCGTCGACGTCGACGTGTGCCCGTTTTTTGGATGTAATCGCGGTTTAAGTTCGTCACCGGGTTCGGACCCACTTCTTCTGCCGTGGGAATGTTTGAACCGGTCACGATGACGCGCTCGGCCTCAGCGGTCGCGCCTGCTACCGGCATCTGGCCTGACACAGCTGCCGCTCCCGCTCCAGGCGGTGCCGCTGCTGGCGCTGGCGCTGCGGGTGCCTGCGCAAAAACGCGGGCCAGCGCGAAAAAAGGAAGCACGACGCTCAGCACAAAGGCTGCGCGAGACAATCCGGACTTGCTGTTTGTTCTCATGAGTTTCTCCATGGTTTGGTTAGGTTTGGTGTTAGGCAATATCAACATTTTTAGGGGTGACAAGTTTTTTTTTCACTTTTTTGAAAATTTTTTTGAACGGCCCGGGAGGGCCATTTGTCTATGTTTGGTTCGTTCTGGGCGGTTTCGTAGCAGGCTTCGTGCTGGATTACGCATTTTCGTTTGTGCGAGCAAATGCGTATCGGTGAGATCCTTTGCCTGCGCTCGGATGACAAAGAACCGCCCACGGGCAGGTACCCGGGCCGGCAGGTCTCGCGTATATTCTATATAAGTACCCCCCATCCTCACTCCGGTTTGAGACCGGCGGCATTTTCTTCCGTGGCTGATTATTTGCGCGCCGGGATGTGTCGCCTGACTGTGACGCTCTGATGTTTACCGGACTGATCGAGGAAGTTGGAAGCGTCCTCTGGATTCGTGCAACCGACCGGGGAACGCAGTTGCAACTCGCAGCACCGCGTATCGCCGGGAGCGTTCACACCGGCGACAGCATTTCCGTGAACGGCTGCTGCCTTACCGTAGCCGCGCATCGGCAGTGAACAAATCACATTCGATCTCGTGCAGGAAACAGTGGCCCGAACAAATCTCGGCGCGCTTAAACGCGACAGCCCCGTCAACCTCGAGCGGGCTCTCGCCGCCGCCGACCGCCTGGGCGGACATTTCGTGCAGGGTCATATTGATTGCACTGCCAATATTATCGCTTTCGACGGAATCCGATTCCCGCCTTGAAATCGGCCTCCCGCAAGAAGGAGCGCGCTACATCGCCGAAAAAGGATCGATCGCGGTTAACGGCATCAGTCTAACCGTCGCAGAGGTCAAGCCGGCCAGCTTTGTCACCTGGATCATTCCGCACACTCGCCGTTACACGAACCTGAAAACAGCTCAGCCCGGCGAACTGGTAAATCTCGAGTTCGACATTTTGGCCAAATACGTCGAGCGAATGGTCGCCGCGGCGGCTGGCGGAATTTCACTTCGCTCCCGATCCGGTGATGACGGCGGGAATAGTGCGCAATAGAATCTTGAGATCGAGTCCGAGCGACCAGCCTTCCTCGATCTTATTTATTGGGTGCCCGGCGGCGGAAATCACCCGGGAAACGGCGTGCCGATGCATCCGTTCCACCAGGGCACTAATCGGCTGTCTTGTGATGTCGATCCGATCGACCACTTCGACCAGGGTTTTTTGCTCGGGCGAGAACGACTGCTCCAGCGCGGCAATATCTTCCGGTGTTCCAGCTAGCAGAACTGGCTCCCGAAATCCCCCGTGCCCGGCCCGCCGTCTAATATAGAGATAGAGCGGCGATTGATAAAAGCCCTGCAAATCCAGCATGATCGGCCCGAACGGCATGTCACCACGAAAAGCCATTGATAGTTCCGGAATGGATCGACCATGTATGCGAGATGGAACCAGGATGTGGCGTAAAATCTCAGGACGTAAGCGACCCACAATGACACTGCCAGCAAAAGCGCGTCGATCAGCTGCTGGAGCTGCGTGTTTAGTTCCTGTTTCCGCGCTAGCATCGGAGAATCATAAACTATGAGCGCGCATCGCAGGGACAAAATTCCGGCCTGCGCCCTAGTCGGTGTAATCGCATCAACCGATGAACTGCGTCTCGCAACCAGAATGCGGGCACCGCCGGATTTGTTTGAGCTGCGGCTCGATCATCTGCCCAACTTGGACGAATCGCAGCTGTCCAGGCTGCGCCGACCCCTCATCATCACGGCGCGACACCCGGCCGAAGGCGGAAAGAGATGCAACCGAAAAAACCTTCTCCGCAAATTTCTGCCGTACGCAAAATTCGTCGACATCGAACTGCGCTCCATGCGCGAGTTGCGCGAAGTCTGGGCTGAAGCGCGCCGGCTGGATGTCGGCCGTATTTGTTCCGTTCACGATTTCAAACGAACGCCTGAACTTCCGATTCTTCGCAAACAGTTCTCTCGATCGCGGAAATTCAACGGGAACGTCTTCAAACTTGTGACCAGAGCCGACAGTCTTCGCGATCTACTCACGTTGTTCGAATTTTTGTGGACGCACAGTTCGCTCATGCCGGTGTGTGTCATGGCCGTTGGAAAATTTGGCCCGATTTCACGACTGCTGTTCCGCGAGGCCGGTTCGGCATTTATTTATGCTCCTCTGCGTCACGCGCTGTATGACGGACAGCTCACTCTCGGGCAGTTGCGCAGGGACCGCGATTTCTAAACGGAAAAATCCGCCCAGGCGCGAATTCGTTACGGGGACAATCTTGGCCCGAATTTTGCCTCCCTTTATTTAAGACAGGATGAAAGAGGTCGCCATTTTGCCAGAACAGGCGCCGGTGATGCCATTGCCGGGGGCGATCCTTTTTCCGCATGCATTACTGCCGCTTTACATTTTCGAACCGCGTTACCGCCAGATGCTCACGCACGCTCTCGCCCACGAGCGAATGTTCTGCGTCGCCCTGCTCCGGCCCGAACGCACAGAATGGAAAGACGAAGATGATTTTTTCGATGTTGCCACCATTGGCTTGATTCGCGCCTGTGTCGGTCGCGGTGACGGCACTTCCAACCTGATCTTGCAAGGCTTACAACGAGTCCGCTTCATCCATTTTCTGCAGTTGCATCCGTTTCCCATTGCTGAAATAGAAACCCTTCAATCCGATAACGAGACCACGGTCGAGACCGACGCGCTTGGAACGAAGGTGCTGGAACTTTACGCCCGCTTTAAAGAGCTCGGGCGGCAGTTGCCAAAAAAAATCGATCGCTACGTCACTGACATGACTGATTTCGCGATGCTGGCAGACTTGATGGCATCTACTTTCATTGAGGATCCGACGCGCCGTCAGCAGGTGCTGGAAGAGCTGGATTTGAATACGCGTCTGCGTCTGGTGATCCAATATCTGCGCGAAGAAACCGGCAACGCTGCGGCGTAACCCGCCTACGCCGAGGCTACGGCGTGGCAGGCGGCGCTTCCCGCGCATTTGAAATTTTAAATCGCGCCGCAGGAGCGTATTCCATCACTCCAATCTGCGATATTCCTCGATCAAATACCGATCGGTCATTCCGGCGATGTAATCGCAGACGGTGCGATGCAATCCTTCGCTTTCAATCCGCCGCGTCGCGGCATCTCCGAGGCGGCTCGGATCCAGCAGATAACTCTCGAAGACTCTTCGCAACATTTCGCACGCGCGTTGGTTCACCTCCGCCACCCGTGGATGATAGTAGACGTTTTGATACAAAAATTTCCGCAGCGCACGATTGGCGCTTGCCAGTTCGTCACTATATCGAATCAGAGCAGACTGCTTCCGCACATCGTCTCGTGATTGAATCCCGGCCGAACCGATTTTTTCTGCGCTCGTCGCGACTACATCCTGCACCTGCCGATCGATCACGTCGCGAATGATGAGCTTGTGCAATTCCGGCTCACGCAAATCCGGATAACGCGTCCGGACTGAATCGGCCGCATATTTCCAGACATCGACTTCCTCCAGTTGCGCGAAATTGAGAATATCAAAATCGATCGCGTCGTCGAGATCGTGACTGTAATAAGTGATTTCGTCAGCGAGATCGGCGATCTGTGTTTCCAGCGAGCTCACCTGCGTTTTGTCCAATCCTTCCCGCACTTCCGAAGTCAGATTGAGCCCGGGGAATTTCGGATACGGATGCTCCAGTAATTCGACCACGCGCAAACTTTGGCGATTATGCTCGAAGCCGCCATGTTCGCGCATGCATTCGGCCAGCATTTCTTCGCCGGAATGCCCGAAAGGCGAATGCCCGAGGTCGTGGGCAAGCGCGATGGCTTCGGCCAAGTCTTCATTAAGGCGCAAAGCCCGCGCGATGGTGCGGCTAATCGACGCGACTTCGATGGTGTGGGTCAGCCGCGTGCGCAAATGATCGCCGGTGCCGTTGAGGAAAACTTGGGTCTTGTACTCGAGACGACGAAACGCACGCGAGTGAATAATCCGAGCACGATCGCGCTGGAATTCGGTCCGATAGGCGTGGGATGGCTCAGGAAATTGTCGCCCGCGGGATTCACCTGATTTCTGGGCGAACGGAGCGAGGAGACGGGCTTCGTCTGATTCCATTTCCTGACGCGTCTTGTACGGGTTCACTCGCGGTTCAGTTTTTTGCGCAAAATTTTCCGGGCGGCACGGTCTTGTACCCGCAGGATTAACAAATCGAACAGCGCGAGGAGAAGAGCCGTGAGGGTGAACCAGGCACAGGTCCCCCAGAAAAACACGAACCATCCGGGATGCTCACGCGGTGAAAGCAGCGGCTGAAGAAACGTGGTGCCAAGAAAAACCATGAACATGGCGACGACGAGAGTGATGAACATCGTCCAGCGTCGCGTCGTTTGATCGCGAATCAGTCCGCGCGCTGAATGAATGGCGAAGGAGACGATTCTTAATCGCGGTGGTTCGTCCGCCATCGATTGCATTTTGCCTTTTGCTTGGAACTGCGCAATCGGTGTTTCAACCCAATATTTTGAAATTTCCATGACGAAAGAGGATCAACCGCAAGTCACTCCCGAACGTTTGATGCAGTTTGGTTTTGCCTACGCGCCGCCCTTGATCATTGGCGCAGCGGTGTCGAACAGAGTTTTCGACACCCTGGCGGGCGGCCCGAAATCGATTGACGAAGTTAGCCGGGAGACAGGAGCCTCCGACCCGAGGGTTACGCGCGATCATGAACGCGCTGGTCGGCCTTGAATTGCTGACAAAACGCGACGGGAAATATGCGCTCACGCCGGAGAGCGAGAATTTTCTCGTTCGCAACAAACCCGGTACGCTCGCCGGTTTCTTCAGCATGAACCGGCTGCGCCTGATTCAGCTTTGGATGAAGCTGGATGAAATCGTTCGCACTGGTCAGCCGGCGGAAGCGCGCAACCTGGAAGGGCCCGGCACGGAATTTTTCACCGAACTGGTCGAGAACATCATTCCAACGAGCTACGGTTCGGCGCAGGTGCTGGCTGATCACCTGAAAGTTGCCGATGCCACAAAGCCAGTGCGCGTCCTTGATCTGGCTGCAGGCTCTGGAATTTGGGGAATTGCCCTCGCCCAAAAATCGCCGCGAGTAGAGGTGACGGCGGTTGACTGGGCTGGAATGATTCCGACAACCAAAAGAATCACGCAAAAATTCGGCGTGAGCGATCGTTTTAAGTACATCGAAGGCGATCTGCTCGACGCTGATTTCGGCAGTGGTTACGATATCGCGACCCTCGGCCACATCCTGCACAGCGAGGGCGAAGAACGCAGTCGCAAGTTACTCAAGAAAACGGCGCCTGCGCTCAAGAGCGGCGCTACCATTGCGATTGGAGAATGGCTGGTAAATGACGAACGGACCGAACCGCTCAATGGATTGATGTTCGCCGTGAACATGCTGGTTAATACCGAGCGCGGCGACACCTTCAGCTTCAATGAAATCAAGAGCTGGCTCGAAGAAACAGGATTCAAAGACGCGCGGACTCTCGAGGCGCCGGGGCCCTCGCCACTCGTGCTGGCAACAAAATCTTAACTATCGTCGACGGGTTACCGACAATTCCTAACAAAACGGTGATGCTTTGATGGCAAAGAAAACAAAAAAAGCGAAAACGGATTCTCGAAAAGCAGGATCGCAGACGATCGAACGCCGTCGACCGTACCAGAAAGCTGCGATTCGAAGTCACGCCTTCGCCAGAGCCATCCTGAATGCGGCATCGTATTCGCTCGATCCGGCTTCTTTGCGCGCGCTCTTCGAGGAGGCGGCCCAAAAAGTGGCGGCGATCCCGAAGGAGCCGTTCAAAGATTCGTGGCCCTATTTGCAGGCCATGCTGCGATTGATCCGTGCCTATTTCCGTGGCGAATACCGCAATGTCTCGCAAGACGCGCTCGTTTACATCATCGCCGCGGTCAGCTACCTGGTCGACCCTTTCGATCTTATTCCCGACGAAGTGCCATTCCTCGGCTTCCTCGACGACGCTACCGTTGTTTCTTTCACTCTCGCGCGCACCCGTCAGGTGCTCGACGATTTCATGATTTGGGAAACGACCGCGTTGTAGCGCAGGGCGGGATTGCTCAAGGTAGGGGCGGTTCACCGAACCGCCCGCGGGCAAAATGAGTCAATCGCCCTATCTTCTAAACCAACAGTAACGCCGGATTTTCCAGTAAGTGCCGCAGTTCTTTCAGGTACTCAGCGCCGAGGGCGCCGTCGATGGCGCGATGATCGCAACTCATCCAGATCGACATGCGATGACCGACGACGATCTGATCGCAATTATCCACGACTGGCGTTTTGTTGATCTTGCCGACAGCGAGGATGAATCCTTGCGGCGGATTAATGATGGCGGAAAAACTGTCGATGCCCATACCCCCGAGATTCGAGACGGTGAAGCTCCCGCCCTGAAATTCCTCCGGCTTCATTCGTTTGTTGCGGGCGCGGCTGGCCAGATCCTTCGCCAGCTCACTGATCTCCCGCAGCGATTTGTTCTGTGCAGCCCGAATTACCGGAGTCAGCAATCCGTCTTCGATCGCGACAGCAATTCCAAGATCAACCTCCGCATATTGCACAATGGCGTCGCCATCGAATGAGGCGTTCACTTTTGGGACCTTCACTGCTGCCATTACGGCGGCTTTCAAAACGAAATCGTTCACCGTGATCTTCGAAGTATCGGCCGCTTCGCCGCCGGCCTTTAATTCCGCGCGCGCGGCCATGAGCGGGCCGGCATCAATTTCGATGTTTAGATAAAAATGCGGTACCGGCGCTTTGCTTTGTACGAGACGTTCGGCAATGCCTTTGCGCATTCCGGAAAGCTGGAGCCGCGAACCGGTGCCCGGCTTCGGCGCGGGCGGTTTTTGCGCTGGCGTTGGACCGCGGCCAGAAATGCCAGCCCGGCTCGGGGCCGCGGCTACAGATTTTGCGGCGGCACGCACGTCGGTTTCAGTGACGCGGCCATCGGGACCTGATCCCTTTACGCTCGCGAGAGCAACGCCTAGCTCCGCCGCGATGCGTCGTGCCACCGGCGAAGCTTTGACGCGCGCTTCTTCCTGTAGTGGCGGCCGTGTCGGCCGCTCTGGCTTCTGTTCTGCGGGCGGCACGCCCGCGTCTACAGCTTTTTTCTTCTGCGGCGGAGCGGTTTCTTTTTCTTTTGCTTCCGCCGGCGCGGGCTTCCCGGTTTCCTTCGGTTTCTCTTTCGGTTCTTCGGATTTCGGAGCTTCTTCCGCTTTCGGCGCTTTCTCTTTTTCCCCGCCCTCGCCCGGCTCGCCGATGAACGCGATTCGCTGGCCGACTTCAACTTTGCCGCCTTCTTCGACGTAAATTTCCGTCAGCGTTCCGTCCTCCGGCGACTCCCATTCCATTGTCGCCTTGTCGGTTTCAATTTCGGCGATGACGTCGCCGGTTGAAACTTTATCCCCCTTTTTCTTTTTCCACGCGACGAGCGTCCCTTCGGTCATCGTGTCGCTCAGTTTGGGCATCTGGATTTCAGGCATGGCAGTAATCGATGAAGGGTTAAAACGTTGAAGAGTTGAAGCGAATCATCGCCTTATCGGTTCAACGCTTCATCGCCTTGAGGTTCTATCACGCATAACAAACTTTCTTCACGGCCGCGATCAGCTTTTCGGCATTCGGCAGCACAGCATGCTCGAGTTGTTGATTGTACGGCATCGGCACGTCCTCTTGGGAAACGCGTACAATCGGGGCATCGAGCTCATCGAAGATATTTTTCTGGATGCGATAACAAACTTCCGCGCCCACTCCACAAAACGGTCGGTCCTGTTCCACAATCACCACCCGATGCGTTTTCGCGGCTGAATCATAAATCGCGCGTTCATCGAGCGGTTTGATCGAACGCAAATCGAGCACTTCGGCGCTGATGTCTTCATCCTCGAGTTGCTCCGCCGCTGCCAGGGCAAGCGGCACCGTTTGCGCGTAACAGACAATCGTCACGTCCGCGCCTTCGCGTTTCACTTCCGCTTGGCCCAGCGGAATGAGCAATTCGGTCTCCGCCGGCTCAATCAGGCCTTTGGAGCTGTAGAGCAATTCGGATTCAAGGACGAGCACGGGATTGTTATCGCGAACGGCAGTTTTCAAAAGGCCTTTGGCGTCGCGCGGCGTGGCCGGCGTACAAACTTTCAATCCCGGAACATTGGCATACAAACATTCGGTCGCGTGCGAATGCGTGGCTCCGAGCTGATGCGCCGGGCCGTTTGGTCCGCGGAAGGTGATCGGTATGTTGAACTGACCGCCGCTCATCGTCAGCATATTGGGCGCGTTGTTCACCACCTGATCGAACGCGACAAGCGAGAAGCTAAAGGTCATGAACTCGATGATCGGGCGCAGACCTACCATGGCGGCACCGACTCCGAGCCCGGCAAATCCATTCTCGGAGATGGGCGTGTCGATAATTCGTTTTGGACCGAAGCGTTCGAGCAACCCCTGCGAGACTTTGTAGGCACCATTGTACTCCGCCACTTCTTCGCCCATGAGGAAAACATTCGGATCGCGTTCCAATTCTTCCGCCAGCGCTTCGTTCAACGCCTGCCGATAAGTGATCTCGCGCATTTCCATTGTCATAACCGATTGCGGTGAGCAGGCAGGGGCGGTTCACCCGAACCACCCGCCTCAGGCACGGCTACAATCCGCGCCGGCGGGCGATTGAGGTTAATCGCCCCTGCCTGAAGATGCGTAGATCTGTTCATGGGACGTAGGTGTAATCGTAGAGTTTTTCCAGCGGCGGCTCAGAGCTTTGCTCGGCGAATTTCACCGCAGCGAGGGCGGTGTCCTTCGCCTTTTTGTCCAGCTCATCAAATTTTTCATTGGTCAGTTTTCCTTCGCGCGTGAGTTGGGCGCGCAATCGCGTGATTGGATCGTCCAGTCGATATTTCTCCAACTGTTCCTTGGTCCGATAACTCGCGGGGTCGGACATGGAATGGCCGCGATAGCGATACGTTCGCACTTCGACAAAGGCGGGATGCGGATCTTTGCGAATGGATGTCACCACTTCGCTCAGGGTATCGCGGACGTGTCGAAAATTCATTCCATCGACCACGCAACCGGGAATGTCATAACCCTCGGCGCGATCGACAATTTGTTTGAGGGAGGTGGAACGCTCCACCGAGGTTCCCATGGCAAAGAGATTGTTTTCGCAGATGAAAATCACCGGCAGCTTGAACAGCGCAGCGAGATTGAGCGCCTCGTGAAATGCTCCCTGATTGATGGCGCCGTCGCCGAAGAAGCAGAGCGTCACGCGGTCTTCGTTTCGATATTTGCAAGCGAAAGCGAGACCGCACGCCAGCGGAACATGCGCTCCTACAATGGCGTGCCCGCCATACATGTGATGTTCCTTGTCGAAAAAATGCATCGAACCGCCGAGCCCGCGCGAGCAGCCGGTATCTTTGCCAAATAGTTCTGCCATGCAGGCATTAGCGCTGGTGCCGCGCGCCAGCGCATGGGCATGATCGCGATACGCGGTAATAATGTAATCATCGAACCGAATAGCCGCGAGCGCCCCGGTCACGACCGCTTCCTGACCGATGTAAAGGTGACAGAAGCCGCCGATTTTCTGTGCCTGATACTGCTGGCTGGCGCGCTCCTCAAAACGCCGGATGAGCAACATCAACCAGAGCATCTCGACCTCGTCGCGCTGCTCCGCTGACGGCATGGAAATCAGGCAGCGCGGGCGACCGCGACTTCTGTGCTAGTGCGTGGCGATTGAGCGCGCATCAACAAAACGAAGACGGCGGTAAAAATGAGGTCGCTCAGAAGGGAGTTGCGGAAAAACATCCAACTCGGCGTAGCGCCGTACTGAGGCAAGCCAACCGTGAGTGCCTGGATTAAGCCGACAAAATTTTTCACGTATCCCGGATCGGTGAGCCAGGAAAAGACGTTGGTGATTCCGTAAAAAATCACTGAGCCCGCAACCGACGCCGGCAACATCGTTTTCCATGAGACGCTTTTCCGCAGCGCAAAACCAATGAGACCGATCAAAGCCAGGGCCAGGTAGCGGCAGAGAATTTGCGGATCGAACGGCGGGGCGTGGTAGGTAGCGTTTAGAATTAAATCGGAAACGAAGAGCATGCTCAGGGGCAACGCGAACTTGTAGCGTCGCGGCAGATACGCCCCACAACACAGGGTGATGGCGGCGAGCGGCGCAAAATTCGAAAGCCAGAGAGCGGCGCCGGAATGAATGAGGAGACCTGTCGTCACGCGCAAAGCGACGACACAGAAAAGGAACAACAATGCCGGAATCATTGGACAGCAAGTTTATCTGTCCTGCGCCAGATGCAATGCCAAAGGCGCGGCCTTGCTTTACTTAGCAGCGGTCGCGCGGACGCGCGCCAGCCGGGCCTTGCGACGAACCGCGGCGTTGCGATGAATAATTCCGCGCTTCGCCGCTTTGTCGATGGCCGAAATGAGTGCAGCGATGTCGGTGGCCTGAGCGTTCGCGTCTCCTGCGCGCTTGCTCAGGGTGCGAGTTCGACTCAAGACCTGGCGATTGCGCAGAGCGCGGTGTTGGGTCTGGCGTGCACGTTTGGCGGCGGATTTGGTATTAGCCATGGAAAAAAATAGCGGGCGGGAGCGTCACGGATGCTCCTGGATTTGTCAACCGCGATGCGGCGCGATTAAGCCCGTCCGTTTCACAGCGAGGCCGTGGCGTCGGACTTCTTTGCCTGACCCGTCGGGGTCTTGGGCGTGAGCGGCGTAATAGTCGCTTTCTCCGCGCCCGGCTTTGAGGAATCGGCAGTGAAAACCGCGTGCGTCGGAACCGGAGCAGACGAAGGCGCAGAAACAAGCGTGCTTCTGGCCGCGCGGCTCAATTTCGGCAGATGATCGGAAGTAATTTGCACGATCGCACCAATGGGCAACTGCGCGTAGAGCTCGGTGACATCCGATGATCTCATCCGAATACAACCGTAGCTGGCAGGTCGTCCAATATTCTTTTCCTGGGGGGTACCGTGAATGTAAATGCCCCGGCTGTAGGCGTGCGCGTTCGCCGCTTCCAATCCGCGCAGCCAGATGATCCGAGTAACGATTGGATCCCGGCCCGGCGCGTTGGGCTGCAAAATTTCACCGGTAAACCGGCGCTTATGGAAAACAGCGCCGACCGGAGCGTGGTCGCCAATTTTTCGAGCAACCTGGAGCGTTCCCAAAGGAGTCGCCATTGAGCCCCAATTATCGCCAAGTCCGAATTTGGAGGTCGACACGGGGTAAACTGCGGCGCGGGCGCCGTCGTCGACCAGCATCAATTTTTGATCCAGGATGCTAACAATGACGGTCGGCTGGAGTAATTGCGCCCGCAGGGCGTTTGGACCTGGAGCGAGAACAGCAATTGCGAGAAACCAACGAAGTCGAGACATGGGGTATGGGCGGTTAGGGGTGTTTATGGGTGCAGAGTGGGCGGATCAGGCCGGAAGCGCGTCAGGCGCCCGGTTGTTGTTCCAGTTGAATTTCGGTAACCATTGAATGACGGAGCAGAAAGACACGTAAAGAAATCCAAATTGAAACATAAGCAAGAATGGGACCGAAAGGAACTGGCGGTGCTCGATCGCATACCAGACGAAGTAGGTGAAATAAACAGCGAAAAACATCTCTGCCACAGGCAATACCGATTTCAGAGGCATATAGCGGCAGTTGCGCCACGGCTGAGACTTGCGTTCGATGCCGTATTTCGGGGTCCGGGTAAAGTCCGATTTATGATTGAACACCGCCTCAAGGACGGCCCGGGCGTTATTTAGCGACAGCCCCACACCCAGTGCGAGCAGGCAGGGCAAGAGCATGATTTCCTTCATCCACGTCCGCGGATGCAATTCGCGCTGGGCGCAAATGTAAAAAACTGCGACCGAGACGGAAGCGGTCAGGAAAATCGGGACATCAATAAGGAGAGTGCGCACCCAGCCAGATTGCGGCCCACCGGTCGAGGGATGGAGCAGCACCACCAGGCAGGCGAGAAGCAGATATGCAAAATTGGAAACGAGATGGCCGGTCGCCTCCACCTTAATCGGCATCGGCAGCTTGCTTCGCCAAATCGCCGGCAGCAGCTTTTTGCAGGTCTGAATGGAACCTTTCGTCCAGCGGTGTTGTTGCGATTTGAAGCCATTCATGTCGACCGGAAGCTCTGCCGGGGTAACAACGTCGGACAGGAAAACGAATTTCCATCCCGCTAATTGCGCGCGGTAACTGAGATCGAGGTCTTCGGTCAGGGTGTCGTGCTGCCAGCCGCCGGCCTGTTTAATGCAGGACTTTCGCCAGAGCCCGGCTGTCCCATTAAAGTTAAAAAAGCGGCCACTGCGGGAGCGCGCGGTTTGTTCGAGCACGAGATGGCCATCGAGAAACATCGCCTGGACCCGCGTAAGCAGAGAGTAGCCGCGATTCAAATGGCCCCAGCGCGTTTGGATCATCCCCACTTTCGGATCGGTAAAGAAATCGATCGTCTTGCGGAGCAAATGCGGCGGTGGAACAAAATCGGCGTCGAGGATACAAACGAATTCTCCCCGCGCGGTCGCGAGGCCCCGCTCAAGGGCGCCAGCCTTGAATCCCGTGCGATCCGTCCGGTGAATCAGCTCCACATCGAAACCGCGCCCGCGCAGTTCCGCCGCGCAATTCGCCGTGATCTCGCGCGTATCATCGGTCGAATCATCCAGCACCTGGATTTGCAAACGATCACGTGGATAATCCAGTTGGCTGACCGAACGCAGCAAACGCTCGGCCACGTAGATTTCGTTAAAAATGGGCAGTTGCACAGTCACGACTGGCAAGTGCTCAAATCGGGCCGCCGGCACTGGCTTGCGTTTCCGATTCTTCAAAAAGAGGTAGATAATAAAATAGCGGTGCACCCCGTAAGCCGAAAGGCCGACGAGCACGCTGAGATAACAAATTGTCCAGAATGTAAATGAAACCATGCTCCTCGGGTTAGGAATCCAGACTACCTTGCCGATAACTGCTGCAAGCGCGACATGATGCCGCTTCTGGGAGTGTCGTCAAATCAAAAAAGGGGGTTCCGGTCGCGCCGACGGGCTTGAAGTTGAAAGGGTACAACCATTTATTGCGCCGCGAAGCCGAAATAGCTCGTTCCTTTGCAACTCTTCTGTGGAGAGCCGGCATGGGCTTCCTTTCTCGGAGAGACCGCGGTTTTGTGGTAAGGTAGCAGCTCACGGCGATGGCAATCGGACCTCTCACGACCGGGAAAAAAGGACGGAAACTCGAACGTTTCGACATTGTTTTGACGGTGCTGCTCGCCGGATGGGTGCCATCGATCCTGATGTTGCTGATTTCTTACACCACACTCAAGAATACCCTAGAATCAAAAATTTTGCGGGACCGTCAAACCTTTGTTCAACTGGTTGCTCATTTGGTCGATGACGACCTCGTCAGCACCGCCAGCATCATCTCCTATTACCAGACGCTGCCCGATATGGAGCGGCTTTTTACCGCGCCGAATCCTCAGGACGCTGCCCAACAATGGATCGCCGCGAAATTTTTCTCCTACCCGCGCATCGACGGAATGTTTATCGCGTCCGCCGACGGCAAACTCTTAGGCTCACTTCCGGCCGCGCCCAGTCTCGTGGGTCAGCCGTTTCATCCGGAGGTTTGGAAAGATGGAGCGGATGGAGGAACTAACTCCTGCGTCTCGCCCGTTCATCATCGGCCGGTTGATGATCGCATGGTTACTGACGTCGTCGGTGCCATCCGGACGCGTGACGGAAAAACCATCGGCTACATCGGCGCCTCAATTTTGATCGAACGGATTGGCCGGCGGCTTTCCTCGATTTCATTCGCTGACAAGGCCCATTGCCAGATTGTCGATCAGACCGGGTTCCGGCTTTTTACGCAAGACTTCAAAGCGGAGACGGAACCGACAACTCGCGCGGAAGCGAAGTTGATCTCCGACATTCGGAAGGAACAAAGCGGGATATCTCAGCCAGGGCGGAAACATTTATTCTTTCGATCCGCTGGAGTCCACCCAATGGCTCGCAATTATCCACCAACCCGAGGAGATTGCCTATGCTCCGGTTCACGATCTGTTGCGCAAAATTACCGTGCCGGCCGGCTGGCTGATCGCCGGTACCCTGGTCGCTGCCATCCTGGCCGGGAGATTTTACCGACGTCAGGCCGAAGCAACGCGTCGGATTGAGCGCGAAGTCAGTTTCAACGAAAAAATTCTGGCCAACATGCCGATCGGCATCGCCCTGGTCGACCCGGAAACGCGTCGCTTTCTTCATGTCAACGACGCCTTTGGCCAGATGGCGTTGCAGATCGGCCAGCTTCCGTCGGGGACCGACATCGAAGTCGTGACCTACGATCAGGTCAAAATCGTGTCTCCATCGATCATCGACCACGTTCTCACGACCGGCACACCCTATCAGCTCATCGAAGAACCGTTCCGTGATCGCACCGGAGCGACCCGCTTTTGCAATGTTAATCTTCTGCGCCTGATCGATTCGCATCAGAATATTCAGGGCGTGCTGTATCTGGTGGAAGAGAAAACGCGCGACATGACCCTGCGCAATGAGCTGTTAAGTGCCAACGCTGCCAAAGATCAGTTTCTCGCCCTCCTTTCCCACGAACTGCGCAATCCCCTTTCTCCGGTGATCGCCATGGTCGCGGCTTTGGAAACTCACATCGCCGATTCAGATGAGGTCCGTCATGCCCTCGATGTCATCCGCCGAAATGTGGAGCTGGAAGCACGCTTGATCGATGACCTCCTCGATATCACCCGCATTGCCAAAGGAAAACTCCAGCTCAGCCTCGAACCGGTAAGTGTTCACAGTGTGCTGCAACGGGCATTGGAAATTTGCCGCGAGGAAATCTCGCAGAAATCTCTCGAGGTCGAGTTAACTCTGAACGCTCGCGACCATTTCGTGCAGGGAGATCCGGCCCGACTGCAACAGGTCTTCTGGAATCTAATTAAGAACAGCGTCAAGTTCACGGATGAGGGTGGACGGATCTCTCTCTTCACCTCAAACCCACAGCCTGGACAGATCGGAATCGACGTCAGCGACACCGGCATTGGGATCGAAGCGGACAAGCTCCCAAGGATTTTCAACGCCTTTGAGCAGGGCCAAAGTTCCATCACGCGAAAGTTTGGCGGTCTGGGGCTTGGCCTGGCCATCTCAAGGGCCATGGTCCTGGCACATGGCGGAACCATAGGTGCCTCCAGCCCCGGCCCGAATCAGGGCGCGAAGTTTACGGTTCGTCTCAGCACAATCGCCGAGCCGGCGATGCTCGATGGCGAATCACCCCCGAATGGCGCCCAACCAGTATCGGCGCCAGCTCCCGTTCGCCCACCGCGCTTGCTCGTCGTCGACGACCACGAAGATACCTGCACAGGTCTGAAAATGATCCTCGAGCGCCGCGGCTACGACATCACTGTCGCTTACACTGCCGATCAGGCAGTCGAGAAAGCGCGGCGAGAGAAGTTCGATCTCCTTGTTAGCGACATTGGCCTGCCGGATCGCAGCGGTTATGAACTAATGCAGGAAATGCGCAGCAGAGGGGTGCCTGGAATCGCTCTCAGCGGATTCGGGATGGAGAGCGATGTGAACCGTGCCCGTGCCGCCGGCTTTTCCGAACACTTAACCAAGCCGATCAACTTCGAACGACTCGAAGAAGTAATTCAAAAATTGCTAAACAATAACGCAAAAAAGCGGTAGTAGCCCGTCTGCTGATGCAAAACCACCGAGCACGGGACCGCACTGGTGCGCATCGAAGCAATTCGAAGTTGGAGTAATGCCATAGCGCCAATCGGCACCAGCACTCCCTCAAGGCCAACTCGACACTCTGTCCTTTCTCCCACCGGGAGAAGGGCAGCCTGAGGATTTTCCAAACTCTTCCGGGCGATCAGGTAGACGGGGTGTTCGCCGCGGCTTTCCTTTCCGAGGCATCCTTCAATTCCCGCGACAGTTTTTCTACCCGCTGACGCATGATTTTCCCCGGTTTGAATTTCACCGTCGCACGCGCCGGAATAACGAAACTGCTGCCTGGCTCGTTTGGATTTCGGCCCACACGCGGTTTCGTTAAACGCGGTTGGAAGACCCCGAAATTTCGCAACTCGACCGCCACATTATTAGCAAGGCTGTCGGTAATGTGATCCAGGGTGCGTTGAACAACATCGAAAACCTGGTGTTGGACCATGCCGGTCTGGTTGCTGATCGCCACCACAATGTCCCGTTTAGTTAACTTGGCCATAAGCTATTATATCACAAATAAATCGCGCTCGCGCTTGAATTTGCGTGGGTAAAGCCAAAAAAAATCGCGCGTTTATGGTCCGTTTGGACAAGCAAAGCAGTGGACCCCGTTCGGAAAATTTTACACCCTTATTAGACGCGCTCGCCGTGGCCAGCGCTATTTTTTTCAAATCCAGCGCGTGGCACCAAGCACCGCTACAAATTTCCGGCGTCCCCCGATTTGCCTCGATAAATTTAGGCGACCGCAGGTCGCCCCAACCGGCGGCTCATGAACGCCTTAAAAGGCGTTACTTCGGCAAAAGCTTTCCGGCGCGACTTCAGTTGCCCTTGCGCCACTCCCAGCTTGATGAAAACGCCGTTCCATTCCGTTTCAAGGCGGCGGGCGTCGTCGTTCGAAAGCTCGCGCACCACTCGGAGAGAGGTCCCCCGGTTTAGAACGTTCATCGCCCGGCCCGACAGCTCGCCCAGTAAATTCAGCTCACGCAGGACATGCTCGGTCTCTTGGAGCAAATTGGCTCGCACTTCCGTGAACTGCCGCTCCTGATCGACGGAGATGATCGGCTTAGCCTTGTCCAGACCGTAAGTAATCAAGTCATGCAATTTCTTCCAGCTCTCCAGCTGAAGCGCGATCAGGCGCAAATTGGTTTCGGTTTGTTTGTCTTTCATTGGTTAGGCGCGACGGCGGCTACTTCGAGGGTTTCATCGAATTTTTGCAGGTTATCCAGCAGTAGATGCGCCAATGGCCGATTCACCGATTGCTCCTGACTGATGATACCTTCTTCGAAATAAAAACGGCCCTGTCGCCAACGGAAAATTTCTGCTAACGCCCCTTCCCCTTCGAGTGTTCCGTAGGCGGCGTGCCGGACTTCTCCCTGGTGCAGGTAGATCTCGCTATTCCCGCGCCCGGACTTAAAAGTGAAACGCCCGCTGCGTTGGCCCATGCAGGTCATTTGCAAAACCTCGGCCGCGGAAAACTGGTTCAGATTGCCAATCAGGGAATGACATGGGTCAATTCCCCAGGCCGAGACGCCGGGATGACTGTCAAGGCTTCCTAGAAAACGGTGAACCTCTTTGCGCAAGTGCTTGGTCGAGCCCGCGCCGTTTGTCAGAGGGATATGTTGCTGTTGCGCCTTACGCGTTGCCTCAGCGGAGGGTTTTTCCCACGGTGCGCACAAGATTTTCAATGACGGGAAATGCTGCCGAGCCACTGTTGCTGCCTCAATCGCGAATTCAGGCTCGCCCTCGATGACAAAGCCGTCGAAGCTCTCGCCGATCAGGATCGCCACCACTTCCGCCATCGTCCGGACGATGCGCATTTCGGTTTCGTCGCTAAAGTCGAAAATCGAAAGCAACCGGTCTTCGAAGACTGGATCAGGGTTCAAAATCAAGACGCGAGTTTCCACAAAAAGAGCAGCAGTTTGGAGGCCTGCAGAGCAGGAATCCTGCCCTTCCGGTCGTTGGCAATGAACGGCTAACGCATCCAGACGCGCTTCGGCGGCGGCGCCGGAAAAGAGGTCGGCGCGACCTCGTGCGCCGTGCGGAAATGGACTTTGGCGATTTGCAAAAGCATCTGTGGTCCGTGCTTTTCCACAATGCCAGCCGCAGTGGTCTTGATTTCGCCCGACACCCCACGGCCGAGCTTCACCCCAAGTTCCTTTCCCTTCCGCTCAAGCCAATTGATGAATGCTTCACGCGCCAAAATCGACGCCGCTGCCACCGCAATGTCCGATTCCGCGCGCGGCCGCTGCTCGATCCGAATCTTTTGACCATGACGCAAGAGCGCGTTTTCGATTACCCGCGCATCGGCAAACTGATCGGAGAGCGATCGCGGGCAATCCGGTCGTCGCGCCAGTAGATTTTCGATGACTCGGGCATGGCCCCAGCCGAGGAGGCTGTTGAGATTACCAAACTTTTTGTAGAGCTCATTGTAGCGCGCCGGGCCGATCGCAACCACATCCGTCGCGTCGCGCGCAATCCGCCGAATTTCTTTCGCGAACGCATAAATCCGCGCGTCCGAGCCGATTCGCTTGCTGTCCTGCACACCGAGATCGAGAAACTGGCGTGCGCTCTGCCGATCGGCAAACACTCCCGCAATCACGAGCGGTCCGAAGAAATCGCCCTTTCCGCTTTCGTCGACACCGAAATGCGGCTGGAACATTTCCGGCGAATGCACTTCCTCATAGCCAAGCCGCGCTTCGCCGAAAATTTCGGGCTCGAGCGTGAACTTCACGAAATCCTCGATCCCACGCCCTTGCAGCAAAACCTTTGGCCCTTTCTCGTAAACGGCCACACTCAGCTTCTCCTTTTGCGCGAAAAAGATCGTGTACGGTTTGGGCGAAAACGTGAACCCACGTTCCTCCAGCAATGTGCGTAGCTTGTTCGTCTGCTCTTGCGTGAGGGGATGCGTATAAGAATTCAATGCCCAACGCTTAACGCTCAATGCTCAACCTTCAATGATCTTCTGACTTGAGCCTTGGACGTTGGACGTTGAGCGTTGGACGTTTGCTGCCACATCGTGATGTCATCCAAAAGCGCCCCCTTTTTCCACCGATCCCTTCTCGCCTGGTATCGCCGCCACAGACGCGCCCTCCCATGGCGCCGCGCCCGTGACCCCTACGCCATCCTGGTCTCCGAGGTCATGCTTCAGCAAACCCAGGCTGCCGCCGTGATCCCGTACTATATTAGATGGCTCCGCCGTTTCCCCACCATCCGCTCGCTTGCCCGCGCGACTGAATCCGATGTTCTCCATGCCTGGCAGGGCCTCGGTTATTACGCGCGGGCGCGCAACCTTCACCGCTGCGCCAAATTAATCGCGGTAAAATTCGGCGGCGTTTTCCCGAGCGATCCGAATGAGCTGAAATCGCTGCCGGGAATCGGCCGCTACACTGCCAACGCAATTGCGGTGTTCGCTTTCGATCAACCTTTGCCGCTAGTCGAAGCAAACACCGGCCGCATTCTCGCCCGACTCTTCAATATTCGCGATCCAATCGATTCGAGCTCTGGCCGACGAAAGGTATGGGAAGCGTCGGCAAAACTGGTTCCCAGGAAGCGAGCGCGCGATTTTCAAAACGCGATGATGGATTTGGGATCGCTCATTTGCACCGTTCGCAATCCGTGCTGCCAGGTTTGTCCGGTGAAAAAATTTTGCCGTGCGCGCGATCCAGCATCCCTTCCACGAAAGCGAAAGCGCGCCGCTATCGTTCCGCTCATCGAATCACATCGCTTGTGCACGATTGGCGATGCACTGCTGCTCGAGCAATGCCGCCAGCGCTGGCACGGCATGTGGATTTTACCGCCGCTCAAACTTGACGGCTTAAAGCAGTCGAGTTCCCGACGACGCCCGATTCACACGTCCGTTTTTCCGTTTACAAATCATCGTGTGACACTTCGGGTTTATCGCCAGCGCGCTCACCAGATCGATCACCGCGTCCAGCACTGGTTTCGCAAGGAGGAACTGGACGCGGTCCCGATCCCATCGCCTCACCGTCGCGCCATCAACGCTCTCATGCTGTGATTGGACGTTTGATAGTTTTTCTGGCAAACCATTCTCATGCCCGCGATGGAAACGCTGCCTGATGCGTCCGGTCACTTCGGTGTTTACGGCGGGATGTTCGTGCCGGAAACGCTGATGACGGCGCTGCACGAACTCGCAGCCGAATACGAGCGCGCCAAAACCGACAAAAATTTTCAAAAGCAACTCACGCAGCTGTTGCGCGATTTCGCGGGCCGTCCCACGCCGCTTTATTTTGCCGAACGACTCACCAGGAAACTTGGCGGCGCGAAAATTTACCTGAAGCGCGAGGACCTGCTCCATACCGGCGCGCACAAAATCAACAATGCGCTCGGCCAAATCCTGCTCGCGCAACGGATGGGCAAGCGCCGTATCATCGCCGAGACCGGCGCGGGACAGCATGGCGTCGCTACCGCTACCGTGGCCGCGCGGTTCGGCTGCGAATGCGTCATTTACATGGGCGCGGTCGACATGGAACGGCAGGCTCTCAATGTCGCGCGAATGCAATTCCTGGGCGCGAAAGTCGTCACCGTCACCGCTGGACAAGCCACGCTTAAGGAAGCTATCAGCGAAGCAATGCGCGACTGGGTCACAAATGTCCGCACCACCCATTATATATTAGGCAGCGCGCTGGGGTCCCATCCCTACCCCATGATGGTGCGCGATTTTCAGCGTGTGATTGGCGAGGAGACAAAAGCGCAGATTCTCGAACGAGAAAAGCGACTGCCCGATTTGCTCGTCGCCTGCGTCGGTGGCGGCAGCAATGCCATCGGTTTATTCCATCCGTTTCTGAATGATGCGAGCGTGCGGATGGTCGGGGTCGAAGCGGGCGGCGAAGGAATTCGCTCCGGCAAACATGCAGCACGATTCCAAGGAGGAAGGCTCGGAGTTCTTCAAGGAACGAGAACCTTTTTGCTCGCGAACGAAGATGGCCAGATCGAGTTGACCCATTCCGTTTCCGCCGGGCTCGATTACGCTGCGGTCGGTCCCGAACACAGTTATCTGCGCGAGATCGGCCGGGTGGCATACGATTTTGCAACCGACGATGAAGCGCTGGCCGGTTTCAAATTGCTATCGGAAACCGAAGGAATCATTCCCGCCCTCGAAACTGCGCATGCCGTCGCGCACATCGCGAAGGTCGCGCCGAAAATCTCCGGCGATCAGATTATCGTGATGAATTGCTCGGGTCGCGGCGACAAAGACGTCGCGATGGCCGCGAAACATCTTTTGCCGTCATCCTGAGTGGGTGCTTTAAAATTTCATCGCGGGATTCCTCGACTTCGCAAGGAATGACGCAAAGAATACCCCGATGCGCAGCATGACTGGCTACGGCCGCGGAGAAGCGGATTGCGGCGGCGTAAAACTGAGCGTGGAATTGAGCACGCTGAATCGGAAACAAAGCGAAATTGTTCTCAACCTGCCGCGTGATCTGACCGAACTCGAAACGCGGATTCGTCAGGCCATCAACGCCCGCATTTCCCGCGGCCGCACCAACGTTCTGGTGACGCATCATGCCACGGCTGATGGAGCTCGACATCTGGCACTCGATGTTAAGTTGGCGCGTTCTTATCACGACGCGATGCGCGCGTTGCAGAAAAAATTAGGCGCACCCGGTCAGATTACGATCGATACGATTTTGCAGGCGCCCGGAGTGATGCGGCCGCCGGAGGAAGTGATTGAGGTCGACCGCGCCTGGCCCGCAGTCAAGCGCGCTCTTGAATCCGCGCTAAAAGACCTGATCAAAATGCGCGAGCGCGAAGGCAAACATCTGGCCAAAGATTTGATTCGACGTTCACAGACAATCCGGCAATTGCTCAAGGAAATCCGCGCGTTTCATCCCGCTGTCGTGAAAAAATTTCGCGAGGCTCTGACCGACCGAATCGAAAAGACTGGTCTCGTGGTTGGCATGGATGAAGAACGCCTGGCCAAGGAAGTTTTTCTTTTCGCCGATCGCTCCGATATTTCGGAAGAACTGACGCGGCTCGAAAGTCATCTGGCGCAGTTTGGACATCATTTGCGCAAAGACGAACCAGTCGGTCGGACGCTGGAATTTATCGTTCAGGAAATTTTCCGCGAACTCAACACGCTGGGCGCGAAAGCGAACGACGCCGAAATCGCGCAGCGGGTGGTAGCGTGCAAGACCGAGGTGGAGAAGATTCGCGAGCAGGTGCAAAACCTTGAGTAACAAATTCTCACGCTACGGAATCTTGTTCGTCGTCTCCGCACCATCGGGCGCGGGTAAAACCACCTTGTGTGATGCGCTTCGGCAAACGCCCGATTTCCTTTACTCCGTTTCCTGCACTACTCGACCGCCCCGCACCGGCGAGATCGAAGGCGAAGATTATTGCTTTCTTTCCAAAACAGATTTTCTGGCGCGAGTAAAAGCGGGCGAATTTCTTGAACACGCCAAAGTGCATGAACATTACTACGGGACGCTGCGGCAACCGTTGATCGACAATCTGAAAAAGGGCGTAGACGTATTGATCGACATCGATACCCAGGGTGCGGCCGCCATTCGCAATTGTGGCGATTCTTTCGTGTGCGAATCGCTGGCTGATGTTTTTATCATGCCGCCCAATCCTGAGGAATTGCGCCGGCGTTTGACCAAACGCCGGACCGAAACGGCGGCACAAATCGAATCGCGTTTGAAAACGGCCGCGCGCGAGATGCAACACTGGCGCGATTACCGTTACACCATCATCAGCAAATCGATGGAGGAAGATCTCCAGAAATTTCGCCAAATCATGGGAGCGGAACGAATTTTGAGCCGGCGACTGATTTTGCAGTGAAATGCAGCTAGACTTCACGATGGCTGCCAATCCAAAATCCAAAACCAGGAATCAAAAATCGGTCGTCCTCGGCGTTACCGGATCGATCGCGGCGTCCAAATCGGCGGAACTGGCAAGTCTGCTCGTGAAGCAGCATCACAACGTCTTTGTTGTCATGACTGCGGACGCGACGGAATTCATCACGCCGTTAACGTTGCAAACGCTTTCGAAGAATCCGGTGACGACTAGTTTCTTCGACGAAAAAGAAAATTGGCGTCCCGGTCATATTGAGCTCGCTGATAACGCCGATTTGCTTTTGATCGCGCCTGCTACGGCGAACGTCATCGCGGAACTCGCACACGGTCTGGCCGGTCATCCGCTCGGCGCCATCGCGCTGGCCACGCGCGCACCGATTCTGCTCGCGCCAGCCATGAACGGAAAAATGTGGGAGAACGCCGTGACGCAGGAAAATGTGGAGAAACTGAAATCGCGTGGCGTCGAATTCATTGGCCCCGAAGAAGGAATGCTCGCCTGCGGCTACGAAGGCATTGGCCGGCTCTGGAAAGTGGAAGACATTGCTTTTCGCGCCGAATTTCTTCTGCACCGGCACGATCGATTGATCGCGTGAAGTTTGTCGTCACGGCCGGGCCAACGCGCGAGCCGATCGATCCGGTTCGTTTTTTAAGCAATCGGTCGTCGGGGAAAATGGGCTACGCCATTGCCGAAGCCGCGATCGAATCAGATCACGACGTCGTTTTGATTTCCGGGCCGGTGAGTCTGGCGCCGCCCGCCGGCGCGAGAATGGTGAATGTGATCACCAGCGATGAAATGCACGACGCCGTGCACGAGGCGGTGCGCGATTGTGATGTGCTGGTGATGTGCGCAGCGGTCTCTGATTACAAACCAGCATGTGTAGCCAAAGCGAAAATCAAAAAGCGCGACGAACATTTTTCGCTCGATCTGATCCCGGCGCGCGACATTCTGAAATCACTTCCGCGCTCCCGAAATTTTTTCGTCGTTGGGTTCGCGGCGGAGACGAATGACGTGGAAGAGCATGCTCGCGCGAAACTTGCTACAAAGAACTGCGACATGATTGTGGCAAACGATTTGAGCGATCCAACGATCGGAATGGAAAGCGATGAAAATGCGGTCACGATTTTTTCGCGGAACCGCGAAATCGAAAAAATTTCGCGCGCATCCAAGAAAATTATCGCGCGCGCACTCGTGAAAAAAATTTGCGCAAACGCGAAATAAGTTTTGACAAAAAATTTCTGAGGATGAATGAAAGCGTCAGTGAAGTTGCTCAAACTCTTCACAGACCCACCGCGATTGCGGATTGAAAGGGGGGAATAGTCGATGCCAGCAAAAAGAAAGAAAGCGGCCAAGAAAAAATCAGCGAAGAAAAAGAAGCACTAACGCATTAGTGCGCTTCACGGCTCCGAAGACTTTTCGGAGCCATAACCAAACTTCAACCCGGGAGGAGAATTCTATTTCTCCTCCCGTTTCTTTTAGCCATAGAATCTCACACCACGTCCACAAAGGACAGATGGGCAAGACGTCGGAAAGTTCTGCGTGCCTCTGTGGACTTTGTGGGAGGACGTTGATTCAAACGCCGGTCTGGATGGCCGAGTTCTGCGACGCCGACGGGCTCGCTGAACTCGCCCTTCCAATTTGCGTCGAACACTGAAAGTCGTTTTCGGTTGTGCACTTTGTCTTCTTTGTGCGAGCTAATCTCCTGATGAAGCATTATCTCGATGCCGCGGTCAAAGCAGCGCGCGCTGCCGGCGAAATGCTGCGGCAGAATTTCGAGAAACCGAAGCAGGTGAACCAATCAACCAAACACGATATCAAGCTCGAAATCGATGTCCGGGTCCAGGAATTGATCACGCAATCATTGCTCAAGGAATTTCCGCAGCATGCGCTTTACGGCGAAGAAGGAATCGTCGGCGATCAAGCGAACGAATTTCAATGGGTCGTCGACCCGCTCGATGGCACGGTGAATTATTACTACGGTATCCCGCACTATTGCGTCTCGATCGCGTTGCGCCGCAAAGCCGAGATCATCGTCGGCACGATTTACGATCCGATCCGCGATGAACTTTGGACCGGCCAGAAGGGAACTTCACCGAAATTGAACGGACGCGAATTTCGCGTGAGCGAGCGGGCGGATTTGGCGGAGGCGGTCGTTTCGGTCGGTCTATCGAAAACAGGCGTCACGATCGAAGCTGGCATTCCGTTATTGCAAACGATGGTGCATCGCGCGCGGAAATGCCGGCTGCTCGGCAGCGCCGCGCTCGACATGGCCTATGTCGCGTGCGGCCGTCTCGATGCCTACATCGAGCAGGGAATTAGTCTGTGGGATGTAGCGGCGGGCTGGATACTGGTGGAAACGGCCGGCGGTTCGGTAGAAATGAAACCGCGCACAGACATGCCCGAACGTTATAGCATCATCGCGTCGAACGGCGTCATCGATTTGAAATTGTGAGCGCGTTTCGCTGCGGCATCGGTTATGACGCGCATCGTCTGGTGAGCGGGCGCAAACTCATTCTCGGCGGCGTCGAGATTTCGCACCACCGCGGACTTGAGGGACACTCCGATGCTGATGTTCTTTCCCACGCCATCGCCGATGCCATCCTTGGCGCGCTCGGCGCCGGCGACATCGGAAAACATTTCCCGAACACGGACGAAGCGATTCGCGGGATCAGCAGCATCGAAATCTTGCGACATGTCGCAACCATTGCGGCGCAAAAGAATGCGCGCGTCGTGAACGTTGACGCAACTCTGCTGGCAGAAGCGCCGAAAATTTCGCCGCACATCCCGGCGATGCAGGAAAAAATTGCTGCCGCGCTCGGCATAAAAGCGGACGCGATTAGCATCAAAGCGACAACGAACGAAGGGCTCGGAGCAATCGGGCGTGGCGAAGGAATGAGCGCCATTGCGGTGGCGAGCGTGGAACTCCAATGAACGTCATCCCGAGCGGAGCGAAGCGGAGTCGAGGGATCCCGATGCGAAAGCTTAAAGGTAGCTTGCACGGGATCCCTCGACTGCGCTCGGGATGACGGACCTGTTGGTATGTTGCGTTTCTTCAACACTTACTCCCGCGCGCTGGAGGAGTTCGCTCCGCGCGACCCGCCGAACGTCTCCATGTACACCTGCGGGCCGACGGTTTACAGCAACGCGCACATCGGAAATTTTCGCGCTTACATTTTTGAAGATTTGTTGCAGCGGCACCTCGAAACGCGCGGATTCAAAGTGCATCGGGTGATGAACATCACCGATGTCGATGACAAAACCATTCGCGGGGCGCGGGAGGCGAAAATTTCGCTGAACGATTTCACCGAACCATTTAAACGGGGATTTTTTGAGGATCTCGATACTTTGCGGATCAAACGCGCGAACGAATACCCAGGCGCAACGGAACCACGCTATCTCGCACGCATGATCGAGATGATCGCGGAACTGATCAAACGCGATCTTGCTTATCAAGCGGAAGACAAGTCGGTTTATTTTCGGATCAACAAATTCCCCGAGTACGGAAAGCTGGCGCATTTGAATTTGGAAGAGTTGCGGCCGACGGGACGAGTGCGCAGCGACGAATACGAGAAAGAAAACATTGGCGATTTCGCGCTTTGGAAAGCGTGGGATGAAGAAGACGGTGATGTGGGTTGGGATTCGCCGTGGGGGCGCGGAAGGCCGGGGTGGCATATCGAATGCAGCGCCATGTCAACAGTGTTGCTCGGGGATCAACTCGACATTCACTGCGGCGGCGTCGATAATATTTTCCCGCATCACGAAGCGGAGATTGCGCAAAGCGAAGGCGTGACTGGGAAAAAATTTGTGCGCTACTGGATGCATTGCGCGCACCTGCTGGTCGACAACCAGAAAATGTCGAAGTCGCTCGGCAATTTTTACACTCTGCGCGACGTCGTCGCCAAAGGATACAGCGGGCGCGAAGTGCGTTACGCCCTGCTGCGTGTCCACTATCGCGTGCCGTTGAATTTCACTTTCGAAGGAATGGAAGAATCGCGGCAGGCGTTAACGCGAATTGACGAATGGCTGGAGAGATTGCGCGAAATCAGCGCGACCACCTCATCGGAGTCGCGAGGAGGAGCACCCATCCCGAATGATGATTTTCCGCGGGCACTCGATGACGATCTTAATATTTCCGGCGCGCTCGGGGTTTTGTTCGAATCCATTCGCGAAACGAATCGCGCGATGGACGCAAACGAAATGGGCGCGACTGCGGCGAAGGCGTGGCTGCAATGGTGGGACGAAGTTAATCGCGTGCTCGGCCTCGATTCTGCGGAAGCCGTGGCCTTGCCGCCGGAGATCGAGGCGCTGGCCGAAGGCCGTCGTCTCGCCAGACTTGCCAAGGAGTGGCAAAAAAGCGATGAATTGCGCCGGGAATTAAACGCCCGCGGCTGGGAAGTGCGGGATACCAAAGACGGACAGAAAATTATCCGACGTGCCGGCCCTGAGCCTTGAAGAGAAATTCGCGCCTGCCGAGTTCATAGCACTCGAGCACACCACCCACGCGAAACTATTCGAAAATCAGCGCTTCATTTGGGACGCGCTCAAACAAATCGCGAGTTATCTGCAATTTCGCCTGAAGCCGGCCGTGCTCGGGCAGTTGATGGGAAAACCGTTTATCAGCAACACCGTCTTTATAGGCAGCGGCACCATCGTTGAACAAGGCGCAGTCATTAAAGGACCAGCGTGGATCGGCGAAAGATGTCATATCCGCAGCGGTTGTTACGTGCGCGAGAACGTCATCGTCGGCGACGGCGTGGTAATGGGGAACTCGTGCGAGTTCAAGAATTGCATCGTGTGCGACGAAGCGCAGGTGCCGCATTTTAATTATGTCGGCGATTCCATTCTCGGTTTTCGCGCGCACCTCGGTGCCGGTGTGATCCTATCGAATGTGAAACTCGATCACCGCGAAATTTCGGTGGCTATCGACGATGGCATAGTTCCGACCGGATTGACGAAATTTGGCGCGATCGTTGGCGATCGGACCGAGATCGGTTGCAATGCGGTAGTAAATCCCGGCACCGTCATCGGGCGTGATTGCATCATTTATCCCTCTGTAAATGTCCGCGGTGTCATTCCGCGCGCACACATCGTAAAAGTGCGGCAGGAATTGCAGACGATGAAACGGCGCGACCTGCGCTGAAAATTTCAGATCCGACGCGGATGACGCGGATAAACAAAGATAATGATTTCTTTTCCGAGGCGACAAAATTGGCCGCGCGCGACAAAGCTTTGCACGCCGCGATGAGTTTGCACGATTGCAGTGCGGATCATCGCGGATTGTGCAACTCCAAGATTTGACCTTCCTCTGATCATCCGTGTTATCCGCGTCATCCGGGGTCAACCCATTACGAGCATAATTATGAGCAGGAGGGAAAGAGCGGATGGGAGGGGATTCGAACCCCTGGTGCCTTGCGGCACACACGCTTTCCAGGCGTGCACAATCGACCGCTCTGTCACCCATCCATCAAACTCTTCCTCTTCCTCGTCATCCCGAGCATAGTCGAGGGATCCCGCAATGTTAACTTTAAGGTGGCGCTCCGGGATCCCTCGGCTCCGCTCGGGATGACTGGTTACAGCTGCAGGCGCCGGAACAATTCATCGAGCGGCAGTTGAATGCCGACGAAGAATTCTCCGAAATCCGCGTAGTCGGCGCTGACTTTATCGAAGCGCATTTCGTAAACGATTTTTTTAATCTGAAAGGTATCGCGCGCAAACAGAGTGACGCCCCACTCGGCGTCATCAAGGCCGGTTGAGCCGGTGATGAGCTGTTTCACTTTGCCGGCAAATTCGCGGCCGACTTTGGCGTGGCCGCCCATTAACCTGCGGCGTTCATCAAACGGCAGCGCGTACCAATTTCGCTGTTCGCCCCGCCGTTTGCTCATGTTGTAAAAGCAGACCACCGGCCAGTCCGGCAGCGTCGGATAAACGCGTTCCTGCCGATAATGCGTCATGCGTTCCGCGAAACTTTCCATCGCAGCCTCGAATTCCGGCGTTCCGGCTTTCAAATTCTGTTCGCGTGCGAGGGTTTCGGCGTATTGCTCGGGCGTGGTAGTGTATTCGCTCTCTTCGGTGAGCGAGAGATAACTGTAGACTGGCTCGAGGACGCTTGCGCCAAGAGAAAGGCCGAGGCGTTTTTCAAAAAAATTCGCCGCATGCAGATCGGGCGTGATCAGCATAAAGGCGACGTCGGCTTTCGGTGTAACCACGCTGAGCGTGAGCAACTGGGTCTTCTCGGTTGCGCGAATTTCCTGCACCAGCTCGGAGAGCGCGGTCTTGGCAGCGCGCTGTTCGTCAGCACTGAGCAATTGCCATTGCGCGAAATCGATTCGGTAAAACAGATGCAGACAATGCCAGCCTTCTTGAGGAATGAGAGGAGCGTTTTTGTCGGCCATCGCGCTAGCTTCCGCCGTCAAGAGAGCTGGTCAAGATGCGGTGATTGCCCGTGCCCGTCATCCTGAGCGAAGTCGAAGGATCCCGAGGAAGTTACCTTTAAGTTTTCGCGACGGGATCCCTCGACTACGCTCGGGATGACCTTGGGATGGCGCATCGATCCACCTACGACGCCGCTTTAGCCTGGCTCAGATGCGGGATGCAGTATTCCTCGCCGTTGCGCGCCACCCGGAACTCCAGATTCGGGTCGCTCACTTCGGTCGCTCCACAGATTGCGCAGCGATGCAAGGCTTCCGCTTCTGCTTCGCGCGTTTGCATCTCATACCGGCGGCGGCGCGCCGTTACATCACGACGATGACGGGCGGCGTGGATGATGCTTGGGCCGAAAAAGATCAAATAGTTTCCCATCGCGCAAATGGCGGCGGCGCGGAATTGCATCGAACCAACGATGATTTGCAGGAGCAAAATCGCGGCCGAAATCCAGGCAATCCATTTCACTTTGAGCGGCAGAATGTAGGCGAAATAGATAACGAGATCGGGATAGAACTGAGCGAAAGCGAAGAAAAGCGAAGTGGTCAGCATGAAATTGGAAAAGGCCGCGCCAAAGAAAAACGCGGCGATGGTTGTCCCAATCATGCCGATTAGATAAAAAATCGTAAGCTTGAAAGCGCCCCAGGCCGATTCGAGTCCATTACCCATCCACCAAAGAAAAAGGACATAAAAGGCGACGTTCACCCAGTCGGGCAATGGCAGCATGCTGGCCATTTGTGGGATAAAAATGTAAGTGACCAGCCGCCATACTTCGCCGTGCATAACGGAAATTGGATTGAGATCGAGCAGGTTGAGATAACCGGGATTCACTTTCTCGAGCACGAAGACAAGCGCGGTCAGAAAACCGACGTAACGGAGCAATCCGGGGATTGCGAGAAAACCGATGCGACGTTCGAGTTTATCGAGCCAGGTCATGTCTCGGCAGGGTAATAGGCGGGCTTTGCATTTTCAAGGTAGGGCGGTTCACCGAACCGCCCGCAAACGCAAGTCCGGCTCGGGCGATTGAGTCAATCGCCCCTACCTGTGCTAACCTTTCGCGCATGAGCAGTTCCGCCGAGAAAAAAACGCCGCTCTACGACGAACATGTGCGGCTGGGAGCGCGAATGGTCCCGTTCGGCGGCTGGCTCATGCCGGTGCAATACACCGGAATCGTGGATGAACACCAGAGCGTGCGAAATGCCGTTGGAATGTTCGATATTTCCCACATGGGACAGTTCGTCGTCTCGGGAAACGGCGCGCGCGACTGGCTCAACACTATGCTGACCAATAACGTCGCCAAATTGGACGTCGGTCAAGGGCAATACACTTTTCTGCTGAATGATGACGGCGGTGTGATTGATGACTTGATCGTTTACCGAACCGGCGACGCAGAATTTTTGCTCGTCGTTAATGCCGCCAAAGTCGATGAAGATCTCGCGTGGCTGGAGCAACATCGCGCGAATGGGATCGCGCTAAAGAATCGCAGCGCGGACTTTGGCGGCGTCGCCATTCAAGGACCGCGCGTGGTCGATCTCTTTCACGAGTTGTTGTGCCAGGATGTCGAGCTTCCAGCACGAAATTGCATACGCGATTTCGTTACTGAAAACATGCCGGTTTCGATCGCGCGCACCGGTTATACTGGCGAAGATGGCGTCGAAGTTTTTTTCCGTGCGCAGGATGCAGCAAAGTTGTGGAACCTCATTCTGGAGCGCGGAAAAAAATTCGGCGCGAAGCCATGTGGTTTGGGCGCGCGCGACACATTGCGCTTGGAAATGTGTTATCCGCTCAATGGCTCCGATCTTTCGGCCGAACGCAATCCGATTGAAGCCGGTCTCGCATTTTTCGTCGATCTTGAGAAACGCGAGTTCACCGGGCGCGACAAATTGCTGGAAACGAAAACAAATGGCGCTCGGGAACGGCTGGTCGCATTCAAAATGAACGGGAAAGGTCCGCCACCACGACCGCATTACGCGCTCTTCAGCAACGGAAACCAGGTCGGTGAAATTACCAGCGGCACTCTTTCGCCGAGCTTGAACATCGGCATCGGAATGGGGTATGTCTCGGCCGCGTCCGCGAAAATCGGGACGCCGCTGGAAGTGGAAATCCGCGGACAAAAATTTCCGGCGACGATCGAGAAAAAACCGCTTTATAAAAAACAATCATGAACGTTCCCGACGATCTCCTTTACACAAAAAGTCACGAGTGGATACGCCGCGAAGGCGAAAACATCCGCGTCGGCATTACCGACCACGCACAGGCGGAACTCACCGATGTGGTATTTGTCGAATTGCCCAAGGTAGGCGCGCCGGCGGAGGCCCAGGCACCGATCGCGGTAGTGGAATCGGTGAAAGCCGCCAGCGACATTTACGCGCCGGTCAAAGGCACGGTAGTCGAGGCAAACGATGCGCTGACCAACAATCCCGCTCTGATTAATACGGATCCGTTCGGCCAAGGCTGGATCTTCGCGCTAAAAATCGATAACGCTGACGATCTCAAAAATCTGCAAAGCGCGCAGGCCTACAAAGATCAGATCGGATAGACCGCCAACCACGCCAGATGTTTTCAATCAAAGGGTAGACGTCCCTCACCTCAATCCTCTCCGCGTGGGACAGGAAGAAGAGGCGATGCCGCTTCAGGTGAGGGCGAGGCCGTACTCCCCGGCTAATCTTTACTCTTTGCCAAAGAGCAGTTGCTCCACCGCGCGCAAAAGCTGGTCGATCTTTACCGGGACCGCCAGGAAACTGTAACCGCGCAAGATTCCAGCAGACAAGAACTGACGTTCTAAAACGAAATTGCTCAGGCAAACCAGCGGGACATCACATAGATCTTGGTCATTCTGAAGTTGCTTAGCGATGATTGTTCCATCGGTCGCAGAGGTTGTGAGATCAATCATGACCAGGTCCGGGCGGAACCAACGCGCAGCGCGAATAGCGAAAGCGGCATCGTGTTCTTCGCGGATGGAATATTTACCCGCAGTTTCAAGAGCACGCCGCACGATGTGCGTAACCCGCGTATCATGATCGATGAGAAGAATTTTTTTTCGGACTTTCACGGGCTGCCTTTGTTTCGAGCATCGGTCATGCCAGCAGAAGACGGAGCCGTTTCGACAAGCTCAAGGTCCTGAGCCGGTCGAAGGGGCTGCTGCGACGCCATAGACTGCAACTGCACGATCGCAGAGCCTGCGCCCGCAACTTTGGCGCTGGCAACAGGCGAATATCTAACCTTGCGCAATGATGAGGAACCTTCTTAATCTCAACTCCAAAACAAAAATGAAAATCAACATTGGTTTACTAAATCTCGCATTAACGGCGTTATTACCCACCGGCTTTGTTCAGGCGCAAAGTTCGCCCGCTGCAAAAGCATCACCGGCCCCTTCTTCTCCAGCCCGGACCGACGTTTACCACGTCTACTTCGGCAAAGCTGCTCCCGGCAAAGCCGTGCAGTTAGCCGAATTGTTGAAAACGCCAAATCCGAAAGACCCGATGCCGGGACATTTCATTGTTTTACGTCATCAGGAAGGCGACGCCTGGGATTACTGCGTGATTACCCATCTCGGCGCCAAGGTAACGGTCGACGCGACTCCGTTTCAGGTCCCGTCCTCGATGCGGGATGTGGCCGACTGGCATAACGATACCTTTGTTAACGGACCATCATGGGATGAATTCACGAAAGCGATGGCGATTTCCGATGATGCCAAGAGCAAAAGTGCAGGGTCGGTTTATGTCGTCTCGGTTTTTCGGCCAACGGCGGGGCATCGGGATGAGCTGGAGAAGCTCCTGGCGGCACCGCCGAACCGTCCGAGCGACACCTCAGCGGGGACAGTATTGATGCAGCACCTCGAAGGCGGGCCATGGACTTTCCTCACGGTTGTTCGTTACAATTCGTGGCAGGATTTCGCTACCAACGATATGAACAACGTCACCCAATCTAACAAGAATGAGGGCGGTTGGTTCGACTTTCGGCAGTACAGCGCTTACCACGCTGATACGGTGACAAATCGCATCGCGCCGTAATGTTCGGGCCAGCCCGGAAGCGAAGCGCACTGCTTATCTCAATCTGCGTCCTGTTGACTGGCTGCGTGCGAGAGCCCGGGCCAGACGACACCATCCGCAATGCCTATGCATGGTATGTGCGCGAACTAAAGAGTGGCGTTAATCCGCTGGAGCAAAAACAAACCGAGCTCAAGGAATTCGTGACTGAGGGTTTTCTGACCAGCATCGACAACATGCGGCCGGAACTGGAGGCCAGTACGTTCATGGATGCGCAGAACTTCGATGCCAAGCTATCCATTGAAAAAGTAACTAAAGATAACCGCGCCGCGACAGTCCGAATCGGGCTAAGCGGGCGCATTTCTGGCCAGCACGTGCTTAATGTTTACCTGGTCAAGGTAGAAGGCAGGTGGAAGGTCGACGACGTAAAGGCGGTTGAAGAATTCTCGTTAGCTGGGAAGACAGTTCGATCTGGCTGAAAAGAGTCAGAAAAACCCGAAATAGCACGCTGACAGACAGGTAGGGGCGGTTCACCGAACCGCCCGCGGGCGATTGAGGTCAATCGCCCCTACCTGTAATGTCGCGCCGGATGAGTTCGGGAGGGGGTACACTAACGCATCGATGCTGTGATCGCTGACCCCTTCTCATTTGCCGACATCGGTTGTTCTTCGCCAAGGCGGGACTTTCTTTTCGCCGCGAATTTGCTGCGGGCGATCCCGGCGTATCTGCTGTCTTCGATCCATGGGTAATTATCGGTTGCAACAGCCGACCAAAACAAATGGCCAGAGTGCCGCCAGCAATCGAGAAGAATTCCATCGCGAAACGGCTGGCCTTTCGCGGTCACAACGACGCAATTGTGTTCCCGCCAACTTCCGGCGTACGCTTCCGCCCAATGCAACTCGAGCGTCGTGACTTTTAATGCATCGAGCTGTTCGAGCAAATCCTCCGCCCATTGGAAACAAAGCCCGCGCTTGCGGATGCCGAGATTGACCAAAAAGTTTTGGAAAGATGGTGGGCCACCAATCACGCCGTAGTCGTGCCGGAGTTGTTTAGAGGTGGCGTAGGCACACTCGGCTACTCGTAGCGCCTCATCGCGCCGGATGCTCGGCGAAAGCGCGGCAATCCGATCGCCGAGAACATGCGCTCGCAGAGTGTCATGCGGTGGAGGTTGCGCCGGCAGCTCGCTGCAAAAGCTCGCCACGAAAGTAAGGCTAACTATCAAGTAGAGCGGGCGAAACGGCATTACCAAAGTTATTGGTTACCACAAAAAAGTCACTCTGCGTCTGACCGAGGATTTGATAGGCAAATTAGGTAGATTATCGCGGATTTTTTTGAACCAAGAGCGGCGAGACCAGAAGAAATCTGATCTGCGAAATCTGTGGACGAACTAAGAAGATTTTTCGAGGCAGCACGGCATAATAATCGCATTAGAGTACGTCGTGACCGCCTTTGACCAAGTCGCCGTGCTCGGTGACGTCGATCGCGTTTTGCAAACGCGAGCCGGGCGACGGGTGGAATACCTCAGTATCGCGTGGACATCGCTGGAAGCGATCATCGGAATTGGCGTCGGAATTGCTGCCGGTAGCGTTGCCCTCATTGCTTTCGGCGCGGATTCAATCATCGAAGTAGCGTCGAGCTGTGTCCTCTTATGGTGGTTGGCAGAGGGATCAATTGATCGCGATCGGTTGGCGCATCGATTGGTCGGCGGATGTTTTTTCGCGCTTGCCGTCTACATCGCGGTCGACGCTTCCATGGACTTGCTGAAAGGCGAAGCCCCGCGAGCGACATACTTTGGAATCATCTATGCGGCCGCCTGCGTCATCGTCATGCCTGTATTAGCGCGAGCAAAACGCCGGGTCGCAGCGCAACTGAACAGCCAAGCTCTTCACGCTGATTCACACCAGAGCGATATCTGCGCGTATCTCTCACTGATTCTACTTCTGGGTCTTGCCCTCAACGCCATCCTGGGCTGGTGGTGGGCCGATCCGGTTGCCGCCCTTTGTATGTTGCCGATCATCATCCGTGAAGGCATTGCCGGACTGCGTGGCGAGACCTGTCCGCACGCTCATTTTTAAGATGGAGTCGGGTTGCCCTGAGCACGTTCCCGAGCAACTTTAAACGCTTATGCCGGATCGATTGTCCACTGACACCATTGACGCCGAATTGGCTCCCGGCGCGCGCAACGCCATCCGCGTTTGTCTTCGGCTGCAACGAGCCGAGCGCATCACTATTATTACGGACGAAGCGACAGCGGAGATCGCAGCCGCGCTGCAAGCGGAAGTCGAGGAAGTCGGATCGGAGCACAGCGTTTTCCTTTTGGAACATCATGCCCGTCGTCCACTCAAATACATGCCCGAAATTATTCTGGACGATCTGGCGCGGTCGCAGGTCAGCATCTTTTGCGCGCAGACACAACCAGGTGAGCTAGGCGCGCGCCGGGAAATGACCGCGGTCGTCAACCATCATCAGATTCGCCACGGCCACATGGTGAACATCAATCGGCAAATCATGCTGGAAGGAATGCGCGCTGATTTTATTGCGATCGATGCGCTTAGCCAGCGTTTGATTGATCGCGCCCGCGTAAGCAGACGAATCTCCTGCCGCACTCCGCACGGGACCGAATTCGAAGCGGAGCTTTCGCCGAAATTGAAGTGGCTTAAAACGAGCGGCCTGATTACGAAGGACAAATGGGGCAATCTGCCGGGTGGCGAAATTTTTACTTCGCCCAAGAATACCAACGGCGTTTTCGTAGTTGATGGCGTGGTAGGAGATTATTTGTGCGAACGCTATGGCGATCTCCAGGGCGCGCCGCTCGTCATCGAGGTCGAGAACAATCGAATTCGCTCGCTGCGTTCCGATAACAAAGATCTGCGTGATGATTTTCGGCTCTACACCAGCACCGATGAAAATAGCAATCGCGTGGGCGAATTTGCCATCGGCACCAATACCGCCTGCACTCACATTATCGGACACATTTTGCAGGACGAGAAAATCCCCGGTGTCCACATCGCCTTTGGTCATCCGTATGCGGAACACACCGGCGCCGATTGGATTTCGAAAACCCACATCGACTGTGTAGGTCGCGATTTCGACATCTGGTTTGACGGTGCACAGGTCATGGGCGGCGGGAAGTTTTTGCTATAATTCTGTAAATCCTGTCTAAGTCGCCGGAATCGGCCATCGGCTTTGCAATATTCGGACTTCGCCTGCCGCGCCAGGGGCACCCTCGGCGTGTCATTCCTTCGTCATTGGACATTCGTCATTCGTCATTTTAACAAGGTTCGTGCAGCCGGAACTTCGCGCCCGTTTCAACGCCGATTTCACTCCGGAAAAGTACGCGGCACTGCTGCGTTGTGTAAACGAGACCGAGAAATGGCCGGCGGATTTCCGCGTCTCGGAGACACCGATCTTTCTCACGCGCGAGTTTCACGACGAACTCGTAGCGGCGGCCAAGGAAATCGTGGGAAAGACCCGCACTCCGGAATTCGCGCGGCATGCGGCGACTGCGATTCCACCTGGCCTGGAGGTGCCGAATGAAACGACACATCCGGCGTTTCTGGTCGTGGATTTTGGAATTTGCACCGTGGAGAATCGGCTCGTCCCTCGCCTGATCGAGTTACAGGCCTTTCCCAGCCTCTATGGATTTCAATTGCTCGTGCTTGGTTGCATGCGCAAAGCGTACCCCGCCATCCCGCGCCACTGGACGTCGGCGTTCGGCGGAATGCAGGATGACGATTATTTGAAACTCTTGCGTAAAACCATTGTTGCCGATTCCGATCCGCAGAACGTGATCTTGCTGGAAATTGAACCCGCCAAACAGAAAACCCGCATCGATTTCGCCTGCACTGAATCGATTCTGGGCATTTCGCCAGTTTCCGTGACGGATATTAGCAAACGGGGACGCCAATTATTTTACCGGCGTGACGGACGGGAAGTACCCATCGAACGGATCTACAATCGCGTGATCTTCGATGAGCTGCTTAGACGACCGGAGTTGAACCTACCCTTTAGCTTTCAGGAAGAACTCGAAATCGTTTGGGTCGGTCACCCAAACTGGTATTTCCGAATCAGCAAACATTCGTTACCCTTTCTTAAGAGTCCCTACAGCTCCTCGGCATTCTTTGCCGATGAATTTCCGGCTGACAAATCCATTAGCGATTTTGTTCTGAAGCCGCTGTACTCTTTTGCCGGGCTGGGCGTTGATATGGAGCCCACCCGCGAAAAGCTCGCAGCCTTGTCCAAACCCCGCGAGTGGATCTTGCAAGAGAAGGTCCAGTATGCCGAATTTGTCCCGACGCCGGACGGACCGAAATCGAAGGCCGAAATTCGGATGATGTTTATCTGGCCCGATGACGAGCCTGATCCAATTCTCGTTAATAATCTGGTGCGAATGAGCCAGGGCAAAATGATGGGCGTGGACTTTAACAAAGATAAAACGTGGGTAGGATCGAGTATCGCGCTGCATGAGCGCGGAAGTTAAGTAGTCTATGAAAGAAGAAAATCCCTGGATTGAGATTTGTCCCGGCATCAAGCGCCGCACTCATGCGCATGGCCGCACCATGTATCAAATGATTGCGGAGCTGGATGCCGGCAGTCGCATGCCCGAACACCAGCACTCACAAGAGCAACTGGTGCACATTTTGTCGGGCCGGATGAAATTGATCGTGGAGGGCGTCCCCCACGAGCTAAAACCTGGCGACTCCTATTACCTCGCGAGTAATATCCCGCACGGAGTGGAAACGCTCGAGGACACGCGTGTTCTCGATACGTTCAGTCCGCCGCGCGACGAATATCTCGCGATCGACGCGGAAGTTCGCGGGCGAAATAGTTAAAACTGTTAAATCGTTAAAACGGGATCTCCTTTTTAACTATTTAACCTCTCTCCACCAGCGCGGCTGTCTCCGCCGATGTCCGTACTGGCGCAATTTCGAAATCCATCAAGTCATCCCAGTTCTCCGTCCAGCGCGGAAAGAGCGCGGCGTCCTCGGTTTCCATCAGTTGATAACAGACTTTCAGCTCGGTATCGATCCAGCTGGAGACGTATTTTAGACCATCGGGCATCATCCGCCCTTTCTCGCGAAAGCGGCGATAGATTTCGGAGACGGCGCCCTCTTTGAAATGTTCGATGACCATGTAGAGCATGGCGTCAACCTTACGTCATTCCGAGCGTAGTCGAGAAATCCCGCGGCGAAATCTTCAAGGTAACTTCAACGGGATCCTTCGACTTCGCTCAGGATGACGAACTACCGCAGCTCCTCATTCGTCTCCGCGAAAGCATTGACCGCAAATTCCAAATCTTTTCGCGAATGCGCGGCACTGACCTGGGTGCGAACGCGGGCGGTGCCGTGCGGCACCACCGGGTAAAAGAAGCCGATGACATAGACGCCTTTCTCCAGCATGCGGGCGGCGAACTTTTGGGACTTGGCAGCATCGCCGATCATGATTGGCACGATTGGATGAACGCCAGGTTTGATTGTAAGTCCACGTTCCGTTAGAGCGGCACGAAAATATTTGGTGTTTTCTTCCAGCTTATCGCGCAACTCGGTTGAGCTGCTCAAAAGTTCGAGCGCCTTCAAAGTCGCGGCCACAATGTGGGGCGCGACACTGTTGGAAAACAGGTAAGGACGCGATCGTTGCCGAAGCAGCTCCACAATATGCTGGCGGGCGCTGGTGAACCCGCCGCTGGCACCACCCAGCGCTTTCCCGAGCGTCCCGGTGATAATGTCGATTCTACCCATCACTTCGCGATACTCATGCGTGCCCCGTCCTCTTTTGCCGAGAAAACCAGTAGCATGCGCGTCGTCGATCATGACCAGCGCGCCATATTTGTCCGCCAGATCGCAAATCGATTTCAGATCGGCGATGGTTCCATCCATCGAGAAACAACCATCGGTGGCGATCAATTTTACGCCGGCGCTGCCGGCCTCGCGCAGTTTTGCTTCCAGATCCGCCATGTCGTTGTGCTTGTAACGGAAGCGTTGCGCCTTGCAGAGCCGAATACCGTCGATGATCGAGGCGTGATTTAACTCGTCGGAGATCACCGCATCCTTATCGGTCAACAGCGTTTCGAATAAACCGCCGTTAGCGTCGAATGCGCTCGGGTAAAGAATGGTCTCTTCCGTGCCGAGAAATTTGGTCAGCGCACTTTCCAGTTCCTTGTGGAGGTCCTGTGTCCCGCAAATGAAACGCACACTGGCCATGCCGAAACCGTGCGTATCCAGCGCTTCCTTGGCTGCGGCGATGAGCGCGGGGTGATCGGCCAGGCCGAGATAGTTGTTGGCGCATAAATTCAGGACGCGTTTGCCGCCGGCGACGGCGATGTGTGCGTCTTGGGGCGTGGTGATAATGCGCTCGGTCTTGTAGAGACCTTGCGCCTTGATTTCATCGAGCGTTTTCGTGAGTTGCTGATCAAATTCCGCGAGCATCCGGCAATCTTGCGCGAACCGAGCTCAGTGCAAAATCAACTACACGGGAACAGATAGAGGCGCCTGTGACAGATTCTTTTTGATACCGATGGTGATCTATTCCGCGCCACAAGTTTGTTGGCGCCGGGAACGGTTGGCGAAGGGAAATTTGGGTTGCGCAACCGGTGAATAAGCTGTTAATAACTCTCCGCCTGACCTTGAAACAGCTCCGCTTTCTTTGCCTCATCGTGCTCGGCGCAATCAGCGCGATCTTGTTTTCTTCCTGCGGCACTACCAGCAGTCGCGCTCTTCCTGCTTACGAACCCCCGATTGCGAAATCGGATTTCCAAACCGTTCACACCACCGCGTACACCCACACCGAATCGGATCATCTGCAATTTACGAATCACAACGCGCTCGGCGGCGAGTTACAAGCAGCGGGACCGCCGATTCGTCGCGCTGAAAACACGCGTTCGCCAATAGAACTCGACTACCGTGTTGCCGCCTACACGCCGGCGCCGCAGCCGTTCCTAATGAGCGATGAGGAAACAAAATCAAAGCGGGTGGTGCGTAAGGCGACGGCGGTGACGACGACGACAACGACTGCCACGACGCGGACAGTGAAGACCGTCCGTGGCAAGCGCGTTGTAGTAAAGGCCAAACCGCTGCCGCCGAAGATCGGGAGCGCAGCCGCAGATTGGTCGCGCTGGCCAGTCGGCACGACTTTCCGATTACTTTCGACCGGACAGATTTATCGGGTGGACGATTACGGCTGGGCGCTGGCCGGACGCAACACCATTGATCTTTACATGGCTACTCAAGCGGAGATGAACGCCTGGGGCGCGCGCCGGGAGCCAATTCAAATCCTTCGCTGGGGCGATTCAGAAGAAAGTTTGCGCCACCTTCTTCCGCATCAGGATTACAGGCACATCCGCCGAATGGTGCTCGAGCTTCAAGGCAACGAAGAGGCCGCGGCGCAGCTACAGTAATTTATCGGCAAGAAGACACTGTTTGCAGGCGTGCCGCCTGCAGTTCCTCAAACAGAATGCGGCCGACACGGCCGCCGCTACAGAACCGGAAAATTCCAGCGTTACGCCGTCTCGCTAAAATCCAGCACTATCTTTCCGGAGTTACCGGACTTGGCCAGTTCGATGGCTTCTTTGAATTGTTGAAAAGGAAAGTGATGAGTAATGACCGGTGAAATATCTACGCCGCTCTGGATGAGTGAAGTCATCTTGTACCAGCGTCTCGAACATTTCGCGTCCGTAGATTCCTCGCAGCGTCAGGCTGTGAAAGACGACCACGTTCCAATCGATCGACGCCGTTGACGGCATGATGCCGAGGAGCGCGATTTTGCCGCCATAAAACATATTGGGCAAAATGTCGGCAAAAGCTTTGGGGTTACCCGACATCTCGAGACAAACATCGAACCCTTCTTTCATGCCGAGTTGCTTCATCGCATCCGACAATTTTTCCGTCCGCACATCGAGCGCGAGAGTGGCGCCCATTTTTTTTGCGAGATCCAGTCGATAAGGATTGACGTCGGTGATGACGATGTGGCGGGCGCCGGCGTGGCGGCAAATGGGAATGGCCATGCAACCGATTGGTCCCGCGCCAGTAATCAACACATCCTCCCCAACGAGATCGAAGGTGAGTGCGGTGTGCACGGCGTTGCCAAGTGGATCGAAGCAGGAAAGCACGTCGAGAGAAATGGAAGGATCAGCATGCCACGCATTGGTCGCGGGAATCGCAACGAACTCGGCCCATGCGCCGGGACGATTGACGCCGACACCCTCGGTGTTCGGGCACAGGTGACGGCGCCCGGCCAGACAATTTCGACAATGCCCGCAGGTAATATGCCCCTCCCCGACGACGAGATCGCCCTCGGAAAAACCGCGCACGTTCGATCCGGTCGCTGCAATTTCCCCGACAAATTCGTGACCAATGGTCATCGGCACTGGGATCGTCTTCTGCGCCCAGGCGTCCCAGTTATAAATGTGAACATCGGTACCACAGATCGAAGCCTTTTTCGTGCGGATCAGAACATCATCGGATCCTACTTCAGGCACAGGGACTTGCTCCAGCCACAAGCCCGGCTCGGCTTTGGCTTTCACGATCGCGGGCATCGTTTTTTGCATTGCGAGTTGAAGCCTAGGCGAATCAGGTTGTGAGGAAAACAGGAATCGATGACGGATGCGGAATGGCTATGGACAATTTGGTTCATCGTTCCGATGATGAAGCTCGATGCCCGCCATGGCCGAAACTCAGAAAGTTCAAACCAAACCGGCCACGCCGCGCGGCGTTTTCATTCTGCGATTCAGCAGCACCATCGTTCTATGGACGGTAGCGTTGCTGATTGCGTTTTCCGGATTTGAACTCGCGTTCTGGGGTTTAATCAGTGCGTTCGGCCTGATTTCGTTGTGGGAATTTTACGGCATGCTCGATCAACGCGGACTGCCGAATTTCAAACTCACCGCCATGATCTGCGGGGCAGCGATGTTGTGCGGAAGTTTCTATTACTTCTCCCATTTCGGCCTGGCGAATTCCTACGAATTCGAGACTGCAATGCTGCTGCTGTTTCTGCTGACCGTGATCACGCGCCAGATGTTTGCGCGTCTGCGTGAGAGCGAGCCGCTGCAATCGATGGCTTATACGCTTTTCGGTCTTCTCTATGTGCTGTGGCTTTTCACTTTCATGACCAAAATTCTTTACGTCGTGCCGCGATCCGAGACCGGCGCCGTGATGGGACAGTTTTATTGCCTTTACTTAATCGCGGTCACGAAATTCAGCGACATGGGCGCTTATCTTACCGGTAGCCTGATCGGGCGGCATCCACTCATTCCGCACATCAGCCCAAAGAAAACGTGGGAAGGATTTTTTGGCGCGATGGGATTTTCGCTCCTGGCGAGTCTCGCACTTTTCAAACTGATGCCCGGACATCTCGCGGTGTTGAACTGGACACACGCCACGATTCTGGGATTGCTGCTTGGTTTCGCTGCGGTGATCGGTGATCTGGCCGAATCAATCATCAAGCGAAGCACTGGAGTGAAGGATTCGGGGCGACTGTTGCCGGGAATTGGGGGCGCGCTGGATCTCGTGGATAGCTTGCTTTTCACTGCGCCACTGCTGTTTTTTTATCTGCGATTAGTAGTTCGAGTTACCGTGACGTGAGATGAGTAGCACGGCGGGAATTCAAGACTTTTCGGCGAGGGCGCCGAAAGTCCGAGCCGGACTGGCGAACGCAAGCGAGGGACGGGCGCTCCCCGGAATTCTGCGCGCGAAGGTTTTTGCATGAAACGGAAACGCGTTGTCGTTCTCGGGGCGACCGGGTCGATCGGGGAGAGCGCGGCAAAAGTTGCACGCGACATTCCAGAGCGGGTGGAAATCGTCGGAATCGCGGCGAACTCGAAGGCACGCGAGCTGGCCGCGCAGGCCAATGAATTGCGGCCGGGCGCTGTTTGCATCGTTGACGAGACGAAACTCGACGAGTTGCGCACGAACCTGAACTACAAGCCGGAGATTTTTTGGGGCGAAGCGGGGTTGCGCGAGATCGCGTCAAAAGTGGCAAGCGACATGGTGCTAATTGCAATTGTCGGCACCGGTGGATTGCGTCCGGCATTGTCCGCAATTGAAGCCGGAAAAGATCTCGCGGTGGCGAGCAAGGAAATTTTGGTGATGGCCGGCGAGATTGTGATGCGGGAATCGCGGGAAAAAGGCGTGCACGTTTTGCCGGTCGACTCAGAGCACAACGCGATTTTTCAATGCCTCGAAGGAAGGGTTATGCAGCAAAGCCAACGCCCAACGCTCAACGCCCAACGCCCAGCGCCCAACGCAGACAGTTCAGTGTTCGATGTGTCCGATGTTCGCCGCATTATTCTCACAGCATCAGGCGGCCCGTTTCGCGAAACGCCCGCAGACGAGTTTTCGAATATCACGGTCGAACAAGCCCTGAAGCATCCGACCTGGAACATGGGGCCGAAGATCACGATCGATTCGGCCACCTTATTTAATAAGGGGCTGGAGATGATCGAGGCGCACTGGTTGTTTGGCGTCGAAATGGCGCAGGTCGAAGTCGTGATTCATCCGCAGAGCATTGTCCATTCGATGGTCGAATTCGCGGACGGCTCGGTCCTGGCACAGCTGTCCTACTCCAACATGTGTTTCCCGATTCAATACGCCATTACCTGGCCAGACCGAGTACCGAACTCGCTGCCACCACTCGATTTCGGGAAACTGGCCGAACTGAAATTTGCGCAGCCACGGTATGGGGACTTCCCTGCCCTCAACCTGGCGCGGCGGGCGGGCGAAACCGGCGGCACGCTTCCGGCTGTTTTGAACGCGGCCAATGAAGTTGCGGTCTCATCCTTTCTCGAAAAACGCATGAGGTTCCCCCAGATCTGGCAGACGGTTGAGCAAGTGATGAACGCTCATGAGTCCATTGCACACCCCGGACTCGATGAGATATTGCAGGCTGACCAATGGGCGCGCGCGGAGGCAGGGAGACACGTTAAATTGTTAAAGGGTTGAAGCGTTGAAGCGGGGCGTGTCGAACAAGTAATTAATTATCGTCTACCAGCAATGATTCTCCACATCGCGCGTGTCATCCTTATCAGCCTGGAGGTTCTCGCACTTTTTAATCTGCTCATTGTCGTACACGAGATCGGTCACTTCCTGGCGGCACGTTGGCGCGGCCTTTACATCGAGAAATTTGGCATCTGGTTCGGCAAACCGCTCTGGAAAAAGACCATTAACGGTGTGCAGTACTCGCTCGGCTCGCTTCCCTTCGGCGGCTTCGTGGCACTGCCACAATTGGCACCGATGGACATCATCGAAGGCAAGGCCGATGTCGATCGCGCGCAATTGCCGAAGATTTCTGCCCTCGACAAAATCATCGTCGCCTTTGCCGGGCCGCTCTTCAGTTTTTTGCTGGCGGTGGTTTTTGCCGTCTTCATTTGGGTTATCGGGCGACCGGTCAGTGAATCGGAGGCAACCACTGTTATTGGCTACGTCGTGCCGGATTCACCTGCCGCTCAAGCCGGACTAAAGACGGGCGACAAAATCATATCCGTTGATGGACATTCGGTCACGCGTTTTGGCGGGATGAGCGAAGATTCGATCAGCTGGCGCATTGTTCGCAGCGAAGGCGAAACCATTCCGATCACCGTTCAGCGAGAGGCGGACGGCAAGATGCGCCTGATCACGGTCGAAGCAAAACCCAAAATCCCACCGACACGTGCGTGGATGCGGAAGGGGCTGCGCCAAATCGAGATTTTTCCGGCTGAAACTCCATTGGTAGCGCGTGTGCAACCCGGAAGTCCCGCGGCGATAGCTGGATTGCGAGCAAACGACTTGATCGTCGGGATCAACGGAAAACGGCTTTATCACATCAACGAGATTGATGATTTCCTGCGCGAAGACCGGTCGACGCCGATCAACCTGAATGTGAAACGCAAGGAAGCAGACCTGACATTGCCTTTTGAACCCGGTCCACTGGTAATTGGAGACGTGTCGAAAGATAGTCCGGCGTTCCGAGCTGGATTGCAGGAAAAAGACGTTGTTCGTGCGATCGATGGGATTCCGATGAAAAGCACTGCGGCAGCCTCGGAATACATCAGACATCACGGCGGCCAGCCAGTGCGGTTCTCTGTTGTCAGAAACGGGAAGGATTTCGATTTGGAGGTTACTCCCGAAATTCCGCAGGAGGAACAGTATCCGCGCATCGGCATTGCCTGGGATGACAACTACGGGATTGTGCTCGATACCTATGGGAAATTAACCCGTAGTCACCCGACGCCGTTGGAACAAGTCCGTGCGGCTACTTTGGCGGTCGTCAATACTTTCGGCGCAATCGCGTCGCCCAAGTCCGACGTAAAACTGCAGCACATGAGTGGTCCGGTGATGATGTTGCGCGTTTATTATTTGATGTTCGAAAACCGCGACGGCTGGTTAATGGCATTCTGGTTCAGCGTTGTTCTGAATGTGAATCTCGCGCTCTTGAATTTGATCCCAATGCCAGTCCTTGATGGGGGTCACATCACCCTTGCGATTATTGAAGCGTTGCGCCGTCGTCCGGTAAATGCGCGCGTGCTCGAAATCGTGCAAACAGCCTGCGCCGTCCTCATCATCGGGTTCATGGTTTACATCGCCTTTTTCGACGTGCAGGATCTGTTTGGCCGCGCGGGACCCAAATTCGCGCCCAAGAGCACCTCGAGTTCCACACGTTAAAGCTTCGATGCAGCGGGGCTGAACCGTGCCTAGATTGCGGGTATGAACCCAGCAATGACGACGACGGCGTTTGAACTTGATGGTTACCGGATTGTGAAAAATTTTGGGGTCGTGCGCGGCATTATCGTGCGATCGCGCTCAATTTTCGGAACGATTGGCGCCGGCTTGCAGACTTTGGTCGGCGGCAACATCACAATTCTGACGGATTTGTGTGAGAAAACGCGGCAACATGCGCTCGAGCTTTGCCTGCAACATGCGTTGCAACTTGGCGCGAACGCCATCATCGGTTTGCGCTACGATGCAACCGAGATCATGCAAGGCGTCACCGAAGTGCTTTGTTACGGAACCGCTGTCCAGGTCGAACCCAAACAATGAACTACTGCGCGGATCCATTTTCCTATCAGCGCCGAATCTCACGTGAGGTGCGCGTCGGGAATGTTGGCGTCGGGGGCGACAATCCCATCCGGGTACAGTCGATGATTACCTGCGACACCATGGATACGGAAGCGTCCATCGCACAAACCATCGAACTGGCGGAGGCGGGGTGCGAGATCGTGCGGATCACGGCGCCCACGGTGAAAGACGCGGCCAACCTGCAACACATCGTGCGCGGATTGCGCGAACGCGGATGCGACGTCCCGATCGTGGCCGACATTCATTTCAAGCCGGAAGCCGCGATGGAAGCGGCGAAATGGGTCGACAAGGTCCGGATCAATCCCGGTAACTATGCCGACTCCAAAAAATTCAAGATCATCGAGTATACCGATGAGCAATATGCGGCGGAACTAACGAGAATTCGACAACGCTTCACGCCGCTGGTGGAGCTCTGCAAGCAACGCGGCATCGCGATGCGGATCGGGACCAACCACGGTTCGCTCTCCGATCGGATCATGAACCGCTACGGCGATACGCCCCTCGGGATGGTGGAAAGCGCGCTCGAGTTCGCCCGTATCGCCCGCGATCTTGATTATCACGCCTTCATCTTCTCGATGAAGTCGAGCAATCCAAAAGTGATGATCGCAGCTTATCGGTTGCTGGTCGCACGGTTAAAGGAAGAAGGGCCGGATTGGAATTATCCGATCCATCTCGGCGTGACCGAAGCCGGCGAGGGCGAAGACGCGCGAATCAAGAGCGCGATCGGGATCGGTTCGCTACTCGCCGATGGCATCGGCGACACGATTCGTGTTTCATTAACTGAGGATAGCATTCATGAGATCCCGGTCGCGAAAGCGCTAATTGATTCTGTAGCGGCGGGCGTGTCGCCCGCACATCAGATAGCAGCCGACACCGCTGCCACCACAGGAAAAACGGAAAAGGATCCCCAGCTTTCCTTCGATCCATTTTCGTATCAGCGACGGCCGACGGATAAACTGGAGCGCGAAGGTGTCCGCCTGGGCGGTGATGAGTTGGTCCGGGTGGTTATTCGCAAGGCACAACATGAAAAGATCGCGCACAAGATCGATCGCATGGGCGATTACAAGCCGGAGATCATTTTTGAAAATGCCAGAGTAATGGAAGTCGATCCCCGCGATGATGAAGCCATTGCGCGCGTGAACGATTCGCCGGAGGCGCAACTTGTCACCGTCAAAGATGATGTCGATCTGCCACTGATCCCGGCGTTTCGTTTGCTGGCCGCAAAATTGCAATCGCGGCACCCGATCTTGCTGAAAGATGTAGTTCGTCATCCTGAGCGCAGCAAAGCGGTACCGCCAGTCCGGCTCGGACCGAAGGATCCCGTGGATGCTACCTTCAAGCTTACACCGCGGGATCCCTCGACTTCGCTCGGGATGACCGATTTTCTAACAACACTCTTAATTGCTTCCACTAACATCGGCTCCCTCCTTTGTGATGGAATCGGCGACGCGATCCTCGTGCAAGGCGAAGAAGCGCCGGGACAATCGTTGCGATTGAGCTACAACATATTGCAGGCAGCAGGGTCGCGGATTTTCAAAACCGATTATGTCGCCTGCCCAAGTTGCGGCCGCACTCTGTTCAACCTCCAAACCACGACCGCCAAAATTAAAGCGGCAACAGTGCATCTAAAGGGAGTCAAGATCGCGATCATGGGCTGCATCGTTAACGGGCCGGGCGAGATGGCCGACGCCGACTTTGGTTATGTGGGCGGCGCACCCGGCAAAGTGAATCTTTATGTCGGAAAGCAGGCGGTGAAATTCAATATTCCCGAAGCCGAAGCAGTCGAGCGGCTAAAAGATTTGATTCGTGAGCATGGCAAATGGGTGGAACCGGCGACGCGGACAGCCGCGCTCGAACCCGCTTTATAGCGCAGCGTCAATTATTCAAGCCCGAAAGCGTTCGGATTCGATTCCTGGTGCCACCGGAGTCACGGCTCTTTCAGCCAGTATCAGAAAGAATGTCGACATTACAAAAACGTCATTACAAAAACTTAAGGTTAAAAGGCTTGACCTCTTTTTCGCCAGGCAACAACTGATTTGTTAGAAACGGTGTAGGAATAAATCCAACTCTAACTTCAACCGAAAACTATGAAAACTCTCCATCGAATCAGTAAAACTCGCGCGTTTGCACATGTACGAATTCTGGCTGCCGTTCTGCTTGTCTTGGCCGCCGCAACCTTGGTATTCTTGTCCGTATCGCCACCCGCTGTTGCTCAGCCGAGTGCGCCTACGCGGCCTGTTATTCCACGTCTAACTCCAAAATTCTCTGAACCCAGTGGCTTTCGACGTATCGCCTGCTCTTCGCAATTTGCCGCTGGGCCGAAAGAGCACGTGCGCCCGACCCACCCGGCACGATACTGGAAATGCGACCAGAGCGGCGAGGATCAGAGGGCCCACGGTCCAGAGAGTCTAGCAAAAGCGGCCGACGGAGCACGTCAGCTGTTCAAGCCTGCACTCCGACCATCCCCGCTCCGTTGCTAACTTCGAAGGAATGGCCAACGAGGATAATTTTAACGTCTTCGGTTTCCGGGTAAACCCGCCGGACCCAAACGGCGAAGTCGGCCCGAACCACTATGTGGAGATGATCAACCTCGTTTACGCGGTTTACGACAAGGCGGGAAACCTGCTGCTGGGGCCGGTTGATACCGGTTCGTTGTGGGCCGGATTCCCAATCGCAGACTGCACCGACCCTTCGGGTGACCCAGTTGTCCTCTACGACCAGATTCATGGATCGCTGGCTCCGTCGCAGTTCACAACGCGCGGCCTCGATCCGCCGTTCACGGCGCCGTTCTACAACTGTGTGGCAGTTTCACAGACCGGCGATCCCACAGGCGCCTACTATCGGTACACTTTCATCACTCAGCCAGATGACGTCGATGGCGGCTACTTCTTCCCCGACTACCCCAAGTACGGCAATGTGGACGAATTCGTATATCCTCACGACACGGGAGTTCGGGTTCGCCTATCGAGGTACGGCATCAGCGTTTACGCGCTTGAGAAGAACAAGATGGTGAACGGCAATCCGAACGCGCGAAGCTGTCCAGTTCTTCCTCGAAGGAAACGTGACTCCGACGGGACCGTGCTGCCGACTGGTTGGTGACGGTCTCCTGCCACCAGACATGGACGGTAAACCGACGGCCGATAGACGGCACCCGGCGATTCCGATCGTCGGCACGCAGGACGATGATGCCGGTTACGGCGCGACATTCGACGCACTCAACATTTGGGATCTGAGCATTAAGTGGAGATGCGACGCCCACAGCTTCGATAAGTCTCGACCGCACAACTGCCCACTGCGCCCTTCGACTCGATCTATCCTTGCGCCCCAACCTCCCGCGACTGCCTGCCGCAGCCCGGAATCGTGGACCCTGCGCAATACCTCGACATCCTGTCGTACCGGCAGCGGCCGACCTTTCGGCTCGCTTACCGGAACTTCAAGACCTACGAGTCAGCTGGTGACCAACCAGTCGGTCGAAGCGACTCCCGGCGTTGCCGGCGCCCGCTGGTACAAGATCCGAAGTGACAGGCAGCCAGCCGGCGCAACGTACAGCATTTACCAACAGGGGACGTACGCCCCGGGCGACGGCGTTCATCGCTGGATGGGAAGCATCGCACAGGACAAAAAAGGGAATATGGCTCTTGGGCTATAGCGTAGTAAACGGAGTACGACTGTCTTTCCAGGCATTCGCTACACGGGGCGGCTCGCAGGCGATCCGTTAGGCCACGATGACTCTCGGCGAAGGCACCATCATCAACGGCAGTCAGGCGTGCAGACGACCACAAACTCTCGCTGGGGCGACTACACGGTCGATGAACAGTCGATCCCAGTGACGACTGCACGTTCTGGTACACGAACCAGTATTACACAGATTGACTGGACAAGGAACCAGACCGGCAGGTTGGCAGACCCGAATCGGCAGTTTCAAGTTGCCCGAGCTGCCAATAAAAAGATAGACGACCGGCGTACTTCGAGCGCGGTCCAGGCTTTGCCCGGACCGACAATCGCGGAAGCAAACGTTTAGTGCGTCTCTGTTAGACTCTGACAGAGATGCTCTAAAGGTCGTAAGTCGTGATCTCGATCTTGTGGCCATCGGGATCGCGAAAATAGATCGAGTGCGAAATCTCGTGATCCTGGAATTCGAATGGGATCGCGCGTTTCTTCAACTCATCCTGCGCACGCAAGAAATTTTCGCGATCGGTCCGAAAAGCGAAATGCAGCGTTCGCACCGCGGCACGATCAGCAGAAGCTGATCCGACCTCTTCGGATGCAGGAAACAACGCGATAGCGGCATCTCGGTTGCCAACGAAGACGGGAATTCCATTCCACTTGTCTTCGTGGAGGCGTTTAAAGCCGAGGACCTCGGCGTACCACTGGGCCGAGCGTGCGACGTCCCGGACGGACAGTGCAACATGATCGAGAGCGTCAATTTCAAACATTCAAAGCCGAATGGCATGGCTATCGATTAGAATTTGTGGCGTCTGGGCTCACAAATACCAAGTGCCGAAGTTGGTGACCGGCCATATTACGTCCACGGGCCAGGTTACTACGTCGGCCCCGTTTACTACGTTTGGGCACCGGGACATTGGGCGTGGCATCACCATCACAAGGTCTGGGTTCACGGCCATTACATGCGGCGCTAAAGAAAGCGCAGTTTGTTGACTTCGGCTGCCGTTCGAATAACAGCAGGCCTGCTGACGTCCGAGCTCGCCACGGCGAGTCTTCGACCGGACTGGCATTAGATGCCTGTGCTACAGCGATGGCTTGACGACAGATAAGGTTGCGGGCATATTCCGCGCCCTAAAATTGCAGGGCAGCGCGTCGCCGCCCGTGTCATTGTTGTTCCGTCAATTGGCGCAGGTTGCGCTCTAAGACGGTGGGAACCTGAATGGATAAGATTCGTAACATTGCCATCATTGCGCACGTCGACCATGGCAAGACCACCCTGGTTGATCAGCTCTTGCGGCAATCGGGCACTTTTCGCGCCAATCAAAAAGTCGAGGAACGGGTGATGGATTCGATGGATCTGGAGCGCGAGAAAGGCATCACTATTCGCGCCAAGAATGCCGCCTTTCAGTGGAAGGGTTATCGCATCAACATCGTTGACACTCCAGGTCACGCCGATTTCGGCGGCGAAGTCGAGCGCATCATGAAGATGGTCGACGGCGTCCTGCTGGTGGTGGATGCCCACGATGGGCCGCAGGCGCAGACGCGTTTCGTTTTGCGAAAAGCGCTCGAGAACAAGGCCAAACCGATCGTCGTCATTAACAAGATCGATCGCGAGAACGCGCGCCCGCACAAGGTGTTGGACATGGTCTTTGATCTGTTCGTCGAATTAAAGGCAACCGATCAACAACTGGACTTCCCCGTGGTTTACGCCAGTGCGAAAAACGGTTTCGCCCTGCGCGAGTTGCACGAAAACAATGAAGACATGACGCCGCTTTTTGAGGCGATCGTGAAACATGTCCCGCCGCCAACAATTTCAGCGGACCCATTTTTTCAAATGCTCGTTTCCAATCTTGATTACAGCGATTATCTCGGACGAGTTGCGCTGGGCCGAATCGTAAGTGGGCGCGTGAACGTGGGCGATTCGATCGTTTGCATTCACCGTAACGGCGAACGCGAGCGTGCGACGGTAACCACCCTTTTTACTTACAGCGGATTGCAGCAGGTCGAAATCAAACATGCCAGCGCAGGTGACATCGTCGGGCTAACCGGCTTTGAAGAAATTTTTATCGGTGAAACGCTGACTGATCGCGAGGAACGGGCACCGTTGCAATTTGTGGACATTGATCCGCCGACGATCCGGATGCGAATTCTGGTCAATGATTCGCCATTCGCCGGGCGCGAAGGAAAGTTTGTCACCGCCCGCCATATCAAGGAGCGACTCGTGCGCGAGACGCGCACCAACGTTTCGTTAGAGGTCAGTGAAACAGAAACAGCCGGCGCTTTCGAAATCAACGCCCGGGGCGAAATGCAGATTGCGATCCTGGTGGAACAGATGCGGCGCGAAGGTTACGAGCTGATGGTCTCGCGCCCAGAGGTGATTTTCCGCCGCGACGCTGATGGCAATTTGCTCGAGCCGATTGAAAATCTTTATGTCGAAATTCCGAATGACAATGTCGGGGATGTGATGCAATCGCTCGCCGGCCGCAAAGGCGAAGTCGTGGGCATGGATCATCACGCGAATCGCGTTTCCATCGAAGCGATCATTCCCACCCGTGGTTTGATTGGATTCGAAACGGACCTGGTGAACTTGACCCGCGGGGAAGGATTAATGAGTCACCTCTTTCGCGAATACGCGCTGTTCAAGGGAGAAATCGAAGGGCGCAATCGCGGGGTGATGATTTCGATGGAGCCAGGGGCTAGCACCGCCTACGCGCTCAACAATATTCAAGCGCGCGGGAAATTATTCGTTGGCCCCCAGGAAGAAATTTATACCGGCATGATCGTGGGTGAGAACGCGCGGCCGGAAGATTTACCGGTGAATCCGTGCAAGGCGAAACATCTCACCAACATGCGCAGCCAGGGGGAAGGCAAAGGCATTCAGTTGGAGGCGCCACTAAAGATGAGTCTCGAGCGCGCGATCGAGTACATTGACGCGGATGAGTACGTCGAGGCGACGCCCAAATCGCTGCGACTGCGAAAGCGCATTCTGAATGCGACCGCGCGAAAGCGAGCGGCATCAAACGCGGCTTAGTTTTCGCCTGAGAAACGCCTGTCGCAATCCCTTCTACGGTGATGATTTCTTCTCAAGACTTGAGAATCCGCATTCTCTGTCAGGTGGTCGAAAAAAAGATTACAAAATTGTCAGAAAAGTCTTGACCAGCGGCTAGAAAGCGGAGAAAACCTGCTCCGGCATTTCAGCCACACTCGTCTTTTCCTATACGTCATATGAAATCGTAAGGCGTTGACTTCCCCATAGGAACGACGCTGTTGAGGCTTGGAGGATGATTTGTCCCAGCTGTAACTGAGTCAAATGATGGCGGCGATCTCTCGCTGGCAAGTGCAGTGAAACGGCACGTCCGTTTTGTTTATAAGGAAGCGAACCAGAATCAGCGAAAGACTGCGAAGATTCTTGGAATTTCGCGAGCTACGCTGAGTCGCCATTTGCGTGGGCTGGATCATAAGTGATCCGGGCGGAGTCGAAATAATACCGATTGGCCTAAATTTTAGGCCAGCTTCTAAAGCGGCCAAAGCGAGGCTGCGCAGAATTTTAACTAACGGACTTAAGGAAATAAGGGTCTATTTAGGAACAACTTAACGTCGCAACATTATCCGGTAATGCAGGAAGAAGTGGCATGCAAAAATCTCATGGCACGATTGGTGTTAATAGGGCGCCTGTGAGTTCGTCGAAGGAAAAGAAGGACGCAGATTCTGGGGAGCGTGGAGCTCAACGGCAGAAGCGTTCGAAAGATAAGCTGATCCGTTTGGACGACCTGATCCCAGACGAGAAGGTCGTAGGGGGACGGCAACTATTCGGCGCGACTGACATAACCCAAAACCAAAAACACAACTAAGAAAGGTAATATGAGCGAACAAAAGAAAAAGAAAGTTAACGTGCGTGACCTCAAGCCGACTAAAGATGCCAAAGGCGGCGGCTACACCGGCGGCGGCAAGGGTCCTAGCCAGAGGTACTAATTCCTTCACCAGTGTCCGCGTGGCGGTTTTCAACCCGCCGCGCGGCCTGGGAAGAGGTAGCCGACTTTTGTGGGCAATTTTTTCGGTTTTCCCTCAACAAAACTTCCGCAGTAGAAAGTAGTAGCCATGCCCCGAGCCGCGCCAGCGGGCGCCTATCCCGCGGCGCGGCTCATTTTTTTGTCGCCCGCACCGTCGGTTGGATGGAAGAGAAAATGGCGCATTTATCAAAAACGCGGCCTGGATCGAGGTATGTTGGCGGACCGGTAGGGCTGGCGGAAATTTACTGCCAGAATGGAGGCGACCGAAATTCGCTTCCTCGCTCGCGGCCGGGCCAGGATTCGACATTGCTGACTGCTTTAAGCAGTCAACCCAAAACGTTGCGGTGGGCGGAAAGCGGAGTCCGCCTCACAGAAAGAGGTGAATTACTCGGCGCAGACGCGGGCAGTCACAGCAATCGCCTCCAGTTCCAAAGGCGATGCTGAATATCCAACGGTCAGACATTCGAAAAGATACCTGCGCAGAAAAGGAAGGATTCCACCGAGCCTCTCGTACTGGGCGACGTGCGCGAGCTCGTGGACAATGAGCAATCGGTCCCGCCAACAATCCGATCGAATAAAAATCCCGTGCCCCAAAGTTAATCCCCGCGTCGCCGGCGTGAGAAAGTCAATCGCGTCGCAGGCGGCTCTGAGCTGAGGCTGCGTCGGTCGCGGGATTATTTCGATCCGTAACAGGCGAACCCGATCCGGGTCTTTCACCCCGATCGCACACGCGTCGGCAATTTCCTTTGCGGAAAGCGAGACACCGTCGCGCAAAATCTCTTGTTCCTGTTCTGTGGCCCAGGCCGCAGCCAGCGGAAGCAGCGCGTCAAATTGCGCAAGGAGTGATTCTGAATTCATGAGCTAAGGACGTTAACCAAGGATTACCATTCGACGTCAGCAGAACGCGATCGCAAGCAGAATTAGCTTCCGGAAATCACGCGTCGATCACTTATCATCACCGGCACAGCTCTAGGCTTCACGGCGGTGAAAATGTCCGGCCCGCCTTTGTAAGCCGATTCGGGTCGGAAGGCTGAGCCGTTTAGCAAGTTCAGTCAAGATCTCGCCGAATCGTTAGTGAGAAAAAGAGATCGCGCGCGGTACGCCAGACAAGGATGGAAATTATCGGCTTGCGCTGCCAGCGGGCGATTACATTTTGGATGTTGCGGGGCGGACACCCGGGCCGAAATCACTGCGCTTGCGGAAACGCATTCTGGACGCGACTGCGCGAAAGCGAGGGAGTTGCAAACATCATTTTGAACCCGGCGCAGGGGCGCCATCAGCGTGCCCAATTAGAACTTTCTCGACGCTCCTGTCTGCAAAACGACAGCCGGCTGATTTAGCTGTCGATAGCGGACTTTCCGCCGTGACCGGGCGACGCTCGGATACCTAGAACCGAGGATGATATCACCTGGCCTAACGACTCCTAGATTACGAAAAAGTAATGTTAAATTTCTTGACCGGTCCCAAGACAGAGGACGAGTCTGAACGAACATTCAACCTTACAGTTCCATACAAAATCTATGAAAACTTCTCGTGGTTTTACTCAGCCAAATCGTATCCTGTCATTCCTCCGCTTCGGAAGCGGAGTCACCCTTATCTCCGCGGCGGCCGCAATGGCCTTCGTCGCAGCGAACAATTCCAGCCCATTGTTATCGGGCAAATCAGACGTTAAACGTGAAGCGAAGCTCTGTTCGCTCCAAGGCCTTCGCCAACAATTTCCGGAGACTCCACCATGGCGCATTCGAGACGTCACTCGCTGCGGTGAAAGAGGGCGGCGAGCCGGAATCGATCGACGGTGCTGCCAGTGGGACTACGACAACCGGGCCTATCCGGCCACCTCGATCGGGGCTGCCCAGCAGCTAGCCGCAGCGAACGCGGCCGAAGGCGATCGCCAAGCTCGCCAGGCGGCAAGAATGCAAACTGGCAGGAGGTCGGCCCGAGGGGCGTCTCCGCGGATGCCCTCGTCGCGAGCGAGTCGACCGGCGCCTCTACCGGCATGATCTACTCCGGCCGCACGACCGCGATCGCTGTGGCTCCGAACTGCACCCCGAGCGAGCTGCGCCGTTTTCATCGGGGCGGCGGGCGGCGGCGTCTGGCAAGCCGACAATGCTCTCGCACCGCAGCCGAACTGGCATCCGTCGGGCAGCGGAATTCCGTCGAATGCGATCGGGTCGCTCGCCTTCGACCCGAACGACGCGAGCGGGAAGACCCTCTACGTCGGCACGGGTGAGCCGAACGGATCGAGTGACTCCGAGGCCGGCGTCGGTCTCTACAAGTCGACCGACGGCGGCAAGAACTGGTCGGTCGTTGCCGGCAGCACATCGCGGTGGCAACGGGCCGCTCGGTCGGCGCAATCGCGATCGACCCGGCAAACGCCAGCCACATTTTCATCGGCACCGATGTTGCGCGACACGGCTCTTCTTCGGTGAACGGCGGCCGCTTCACGCCAGCGGGGGCGCCTCCGGTCGGTCTCTACGAGTCGACTGACGGCGGGGCAACATTCTCGCCGGTGGTGATCCTTGCCACAGGATACCGTCGACCCAAGTAACCCGACGGGCGGCGATTTCTTCCGCGGCGGCGCCTCGCATGTCGAGCTCTACCGGGCCTCGGGCGAGACGCAGGTCTATGCCTCGTTCTTTGACTACGGCGTCTTCCGGCGCTCGATGACGCAGGACGGCGACACCAATTTCCACCAGATCTTCCAGTCGGCGGGCGGCGGCACAGTGTGCGAACTCGTCGACATCGCGCACGGAGTTCTCGCTCGCGCCGAACGGGGCCGAATCTGCGCATCTACGTGGGCGACGCGACGCCAGCGGCCTGCGAGACTTCTAGCGGGTCGACAACGCCAACGTGACGGCGGCGACGCTCTTCACCGGCGGAACGAACGGGGGCTGGACGAAGCTGTCCAACTCGACGAACGGCACACCCGGCTTCGCCTCGTTCAACTATTGCTCGACCCAGTGCACCTACGACATGCCGGTCTACTCGCCTCCGGGTGCCCCGAACATCGTCTACATCGGTAGCTCGATGCAGTATCAGAGATCGGCGGGCGCTCGAACGGGCGCGCGGTCCAGCGCTCGGAGGACGCGGGCGTGAACTTCACGGACATGACCATCGACACGCAGGGCGTCAGCCGGCACCCTGACCAGCACGCAATGGCGGCGACGCCGTTCAACCCGAACATCCTCTTCAACGGCGACGACGGCGGCGTCTGGAGAATAAACGGGTCGTTCAGCGACGTGCACAGCCAGTGTGCGGGTCGTGGACTCACGGGGAACAACCTCATCGACTGCAATAGCTGGCTCTCGAAGGTCCCGACGACGATCTCGTCAATGAACAGGGGGCTCGGCACGCTCCAGTACCAGAGCCTGTCGGTCAACGTCCAGAACCCGCTTAACGACCTGATGGGCGGGACGCAGGACAACGGCACCCATGGCATCAACGGCAAGAACGGGAGCGGCTTCGTTAGCATTTTCGGGGACGGCGGGCAGTCTGGCATTAATGTCGGCAATCCCAACGTCCGGATGCACACATTCTTCAACCAAGCAGGCGCGTCGCAGATCGACGTAAACTTCCGGTTCAACAGCAGCCCCTTCCTCGGCGGGTTCCCGGGCAACGAGACGGGGTGGAACTGGATCGGGGACCCAGGCAGTTTGAGCGGCGAGAACATGTCCTTCTACATCCCACTGATCGCGGACCCGAGCGTGAGCGGCACGTGGTTCTTCGGTGCGCAGCACGTCTGGCGGACGCAGGACAATGGCGGTGATCAAACGTTTCTGGAGACGAACTGCAGCGAGTTCGTCAACGGTCTGCAATTCACGGGTGCCTGCGGCGACTGGGTGACGATTGGGGCCGATCTGACTAGCACATCGTTTGGAACTGATAAGACTCCTGGGGCCGCTGGCTACGTCGTTGCAACGGAGCGGGCGCCGAGCGACAACGGTACGCTCTGGGCCGGGCTCAGGCGCGGACGTGTGTTTGTAGCGTCCAACGCCGACGACGCGACGCCCGGCAATGTGACTTTCTACCGTATCGACACGGCGTTGACGCCGACTCGGTTCGTGAGCGGCATCGCCATCGATCCGGCGGACCCGAACCACGCCTTCATCTCGTTCTCGGGCTACAACGCGTACGCGACAGCCGTCCGGCCACGGCGACGGGGCACGTGTTCGAGGTGACATACAACCCGACCACACACGTCGCGACGTGGACGAACATCGACCACAACCTCGGCGATGAGCCGATCACCGATGTGGCCCTCGATTCCAATACGGGGGATCTCTTCGTCTCGACTGACTTCGGCGTCAACATCCTGAAGTCGGGCGCGAGCACATGGACGCCGGCCGCGGGTGGCCTGCCACCGGTCGCGACCTACGGGCTGACGATCGACTCAAACGCGCGGGTGCTCTATGCGGCGACGCACGGTCGCGGTGCCTGGAGCCTGCAACTGCAGTAGAGGTTAGCTTTTCCAGGGCGGGGCAGAGTAAAATCTGCCCCGCCTGTTGATGCTCCACGCGGTAATCTGTGTTCCTCAAGAATTTGATTCTTGGATGCATCTTTCTGGTGCTTGCTGGTAGTGCTACATCGAGTGATGCTTTGCCGTCGGGCGTCATGGAGGGACATCTGAAGATTTTTTCGCCCAACCCGGTCGACCTCGGCGATGAAAACGCGGCGACGGTAACGGCGGAAAACTACGCTGACTATCCACTGCTCATCTTGAGTCGAGGCGAAAAAAAGAAATCGCGCGGATTACTGCTGACGCAAACGGAAATTATCGTGCTGCGCTGCCGCCAGGTGATTATGTTCTGGACGTGCAAGGGCGGGCGCGCAGACACGCGCGCTGGAAGCCGAAACCGTTCACGGTTGTCTCGAATCAGACTGTCCGCGTCGATATGGATATTGACACGGACCATTGGCGAGCTGGGTCGACCCAATCGTTCCGGTCTAATTGATAATTCGGGTCGTTTGCGGTTGATTTACCGAGTTAGTTTGCCTCCTCGTTAGATTTCTCATCGAGGCGAGCCCGTTTCCCAAGTCAACGGTTTTCTGGGCAGGCGAACCTTCGCAATTAACTACTCCGCACCAATATGGCGGAACATAGCAAGTGGTCGAAAGTTAAACGCTTCAAAGGAGCCTTGCAGTGTACGTTTCCAACAGGTTCTTACGATCCAATCGCAGGCTCGCTGCTTTTGTGGTTGCGCCCGTCATGGCTCTTCTCGCTGTTGTCGCATGGCCGGACGAGCGCACGCAGACTGAAACGCGAATCGTCACGTCATCTATGATGGCGCCGCTCTCAGCAACAGGAGAAACTCCACCCATGAAAGGACAAGTGCCGCAAGCAATCCTCGATCCAATCTTGAAGGAGGCTGCCGCGCTGGCCAAGGTCGATCGCGAGCAACTGGTGATCGTGCGGACAGAATCGGTCATCTGGAGCGACGGCTCCCTCGGCTGCCCGGAACCAGGAATGATGGACACGCAAGCTCTCGTTGACGGCTATTGGGTGGCGATCGGGGCCAGGGCCAGACGTACGATTTCCGCGTCGGTAGTGGAGGCAGATTCCGATTGTGCCCGCCGGGACAAGGCCATCCGCCATCACAGCCTGCCGCAAACTGATTCCGGGCGCGGCCGTTCGCTGTCGCCAGCAGTTGAAGCGCGATTAACCGAACGACGCTCGGCTCACCAGAACCGGGGATGATGTCGCCTGGCCTAACGACTCCTAGATTACGAAAAAGTAATGTTAAATTTCCCGACCGACTTCGAAACAGAGGACGAATCTGAATGTACACTTCAACGTCGCAATTCCATCTAAAATCTATGAAAACTCCTCGTCGTTTTACTCAGCTAAATCGTATTCTGTCATTCCTCCGCTTCGGAAGCGGACTCATCCTCATCTCGGCGGCCTTCGCCATGGCATTCGTCGCCAACAAACCATCCGGTCCGGCACTGGTCGGAAAATCAGACCAACTGCGCGAACGGTTCAATAAGTTCAGGCACGATCCGGACGAGTATAGGGACAACAAAGTGGTCTCACCTGGCCCAGAACGGGACCGCGGCCCTCTGTCCGCGGCGGAAGAAGCTTATGACATCCGTGCGTACCCTGCGACGGAAATACCCTTTTCGGCAACGTTAAATGCGCAGGTTGCGTTCAATAAGGTCAAATCCCAGAGCGTCGGCAAAGGGAAGAACGTCACTGGCCAATGGACGCTGATCGGTCCAAGTAATGCGGACTTTCCCAGCTATACTCACATTCAGCGGCGCTCAGATCACGACTTCGGGCCGTATCACGGGCCTCGCAATTGAATCGGTCTGCAACACCGGCCATGGCTGTCGTGCTTGGGCCGCGGCGGCAGGCGGAGGGATCTGGCGCACGGACAACGCACTTTCTGGTAGCGGCGCCGGATGGACGTTTGTCTCGGGCAGTTTCCCGACTAACGCGATCGGAACTCTCGTCTTCGACGCGCCGAACAACACACTTTACGCGGGGACCGGCGAACCGAACGCATCGGGCGATTCCGAGGCGGGCTTAGGTCTCTTCAAGTCGACCGACGGTGGCACTAGCTGGAATCATCTCGCTGCCATAACCTCAACGACAGTTTCCGGTCCTTACACCGGTGACGCGTTCGCCAACCGAGCAATTAGCGCAGTCGTCGTCGATCCTACGAACGCGAACATCCTGTATACGTTGGATCAGCCAGCGCGGTTCGCGGTGTCGCTTCGGTAAGTGGCGCAGCGGTAGGCGTCCCGACTCCATTACCTGGACGTGGCGTTTACAAAAGCACCGACGGCGGGGCACGTTCACGCTGTTAAACGGCACAGGGGGATTGCCATTCGTTCTGCGCGGCGTAACGGACGTCAAACTGGACCCGACAAATCATAATACGATCTACGCCGGCCAATTTGGTCAGGGTGTCTTCCGGTCAACAGACGCTGGCGCAACTTGGACGCAGATCTTTGCTCCGGTCAACCCGTCCAACCCGAGCGTCATCGAACGCGATTCAATTGCGGTTACAGCACTTCCCAACGGGCATACTCGAATGTATCTCGGCGCTGGGGATAACGGCACATTCACGGCGCGATTTTACCGCAGTGACCAGGTGGAGACGGGCAGCCCGTCGTTTGCTAACATGACTACCGCGGCGAGCACCGGTTATTGCCGAACACAATGCTGGTACGACAACGTTGTTTATACACCAGCTGGGCTATACGACACAGTCTTCCTCGGCGGAGCCTATGACTACGACAATTACGGCAATGCCAACAACGGCCGCGCATTTATCCAGTCGATCGACGGCGGCACGAACTGGGCCGACCAGACTTGGGATGCGACCACGAACCCGACACCAGCCGGCAGTTGCTGCCAACCAACCCGGTCGCGCCAAACGGGATGCATCCCGATTCGCACGCGATCGTCCGGATTCCCGGGACAAATTCGTACGTCTTCGGCTCGGATGGCGGCGTCGTCCGCACCAGTGGAGCGTTCGCCAACATTTCGTCGCAGTGCGCTTCTCGAGGTCTGAGCCCGTCGGATCTCACTCTTTGCCAGCAGCTGCTGTCCCGCGTGCCGACCAAGCTTATCAATCTCAACCAGGGCCTCTCGACGCTGCAATTCCAGAGTCTTTCTGTTGCCGCGGACAACCCCAAGCATCTGCAAGGGGGAACCCAGGACAACGGCACCTTCGAGACGTACGGATCTTCGGTTACCTGGCCTCAGATTATCTATGGTGATGGCGGCCAGTCGGGCTTCAGCGCGGCCAACTCGGCGCTCCGGTTCAACACCTTTACCGGCAATGCGAACGATGTGAACTTTCAAAATGGCGATCCAAGCAAATGGGTCATCGCGACAGGGGTGATCGCCAGTTCCGGGGAGGCCGCTTTTTTCTATCCGCCAATCATTGCCGATCCTCACCCAACGAACGCGGGTTCAATCTACCAGGGATCCTTCAGCGTCTGGCGGACACAAGACTGGGGTGGCTCTCAAGCTTATCTCGAGACCAACTGCCCAGAGTTTTCACGCAGTTCAATAACCCGGCATGCGGTGACTTTGTCAGGATTGGAAATGGTGTACCTTCCACCGACCTGGGTGCTTCTGGCTGGGGGGATAGGGCCGGCAGCGCTGTTGGAGTCATCGAGCGAACCAAGAGCGACACCGGCACCATCTGGGCTGGGACGGGAACAGGTCGTATCTTCTTCACAAGCAACGGAGATGCTGCGGCTGGATCCGTTGTATGGGAACGCCTCGATTTGTCGTCAACCGTGGATCCAAATCGGTTCCCGAGCTCGATCTACATCGATCCGGCGAACTCAAATCATGCCTGGATCTCCTATTCGGGTTATAATGTGAACACGCCGTCGCAACCGGGGCATGTCTTCGAGGTGACCCGGACCGGGCCTTCCACAGCAACATGGGTAAATATCAGCTACAACCTGGGCGATCAGCCTATCACCGACCTTGTCCGCGACGACATAACCGGCGATCTTTACGCCGCTTCCGACTTCGGTGTCATGCGACTCCCTAACGCTACGACAACATGGGTCTTGGCCGGAAATGGTTTTCCGATGGTAGAAGTACCGGGCCTTACCATAGTGCCGAGCGCGCGGATCCTTTACGCCGCGACGCATGGGCGTAGCGCCTGGAGTCTGAAATTGCCATAAAGTTCGGCTATTGTGCTGGGCGGGACAGTGTACGCTGTCCCGCCCAAGTTTTTTATGAAAGGTCGTGTGGCGTTGCTCAAATATTTCATCGCCACCAGTGTCGTTTTGGGTCTGGTCGGCGGAGCGAGGGGTAATGATGCGGTGGGGTCAGGCTTTGTGGAAGGACATTTGAAGATCCTCGAACTTAAGGAGGTCGATCTTGCTGGCTCGATGCCCTCGAAGCCGACCGCTGAAAACTACTCTGGTTATCCGCTGATCATCCGTGATCGAAGCAGCGAAAAAGAGGTCGTGCGGGTCACTGCCGATCGGGATGGAAATTATCGGGTAGCACTGCCGCCAGGTGATTATCTCCTTGATGTGCAAGGTCGCGGACCTGGCCACGTGCGCGCGAAACCACAGCCGTTCAGGATTGTTTCAAATCAGACGGTCCGGGTTGATATGGATATCG
>CAWAHI010000035.1:0-31836 GCA_963781735.1 uncultured Verrucomicrobiae bacterium
CACATCTCACTACTTTGTGAATTGGGAGACAAATTGCGCCCCAACTTTCTCGCCGTTTTGCTAATCGGCCCCTTCTCGTTTTAATCCGCTTCGGAGAGGTTCACCCCCGCCCGTTCGGGCGAATCGACCCGCACAGTCATAAAATGCGGATGCGACGCTGCCCAGGACTGCGCCTCACGTCTGCTCTCAAAATAACGATCGACGACAATCGCTTTACGTTGTGCGGGCGTGCGGCCTGAACGTCGCGCGGCGATGCGTTGGACAACAGCGGGACCGGTATCGACCGCGATCAGTTGTTCATCTGGCAGCACGATTTTGCTGCCGTAAGGGATTTTCTTCGGATCGACCGCGCAGTGACCGTCGCGAAGAAGCGGGCCGGAAGCAGCGATTCGTTCTTTTGATCCGGGACTGTGCCAATACGCGGTCACGCGGGCGAGCATGACCTGCTCACGCGCGGCAGCTTCATGGACAAACAACAGTAAAAGTACAAGCGGATATAGTCTGTGCATAACTCTCTTCTCCAGCGTTGGAGGATTTCTTTAGGCCGCGCGGCTAACGAAACCTCGAAGAGTAGAGTCTATTATTCAATCGAAGAAGCTGCGAGGATCGGCTGTGTCTGTGTTGTTGTTATTGCGACAGCGGAAATAGCAAGATCGATCCGGTCGTGTTCCCGGCCCCCGAATGGAGTCTCGATCTACTGTGGACGCAATGCTGTGCCGTCCCGGGAACGAACATGCTTTTACTCTCAACCACTGTCGCGCCGTAGCAACTCGAAGACGGATCATCTCTCAACCCTCAGCTATCTCGCCAGAACGCTTAGTTTGCGCTGCCAGGTGCTGTTTCCTCCTTGCCGAACAACGCCCGAAGCGATAGCGCCAGCTTCTCAGCGTCGGATAATTCCGCCCGCTCACGTAACAACCTAACGGCAACATCGGGATGGTCGGTGATCAGGTTTTGCGCACCCCTCTCGATCGTCAGAAGCATGTCACCCGTTTTGTTCAACGTCCAGACATGCACTTCCTTGCCCGCAGTGCGCGCCTGTTGAATGAACCGTCGCGTTGCTGCGCGCTTGTTCACGCTCAGAATCTGACCCGGCAGGCGCGTCACGTTCCCCACGGACGCCGTCACAATCTGACCGACTTTCAGCTCGGGTGCCAGTCGCTGAACTTCCGCCAACGCGGCCGGATCCAAAGAAGTGATAATGCAGTTGGTCAGGAAAGCCTCCCGGCGCAGCAGTTCAACGACCTTTCCCGCGAGAGTCGGATCCGGCCAGTTGTACTTCAGCTCGATGTTCAGTTGGATTTTTCCGCGGGAAAGATGGATGACCTCGGCCAGCGTGGGAATCCTTTCGCCCAAAAACTCCCCATTAAATTTCTTGCCGACGTCCAGCTCCTTCGCCTGCGACAGGGTCAGGTCTCTCAATCGCCGACTGTCACCTGCCATGCGCATCAGATCGCCGTCATGCAGCACCACTAGCTCGCCATCGGCAGTGGTCTGCACATCGATCTCAGCAAAGTCAGCACCGTCAGTGATCGCTTGCTGCACAGCACTCAGTGTATTCTCAGGCGCGCGGGCCGAGCTGCCGCGGTGCGCCGTAACTTTCACCGATTCCACGATGTTTCTATGTGCTAACTCGAGCCAATCCGCTACCGCTGAGATGGCGAGGATCACCAGCAACGCGGCCGCCGCCAGGGCTGCCGCGAGCCGTCTGGCTCCCAACGGGATGATCGGAACGGCCCGTTCCCGTGTTCCGAGCAGGTGGGGCAGACTCATGCGCGTCGCCATGAATTGGTGAACGCCCAACCCCAGCGCTCCCATCGCTGTGCCGGTCGTAAATGCTGTCACCAGGACCACGGCCACAACAGCCAGCACCCATCCCGGAGAGTAACCTGCCCAATCAAATAGCAGTTTGGCGAGGAACCAACCTAGCGCGCTGAGGGCCGCGGAGAGAATCGCTATTCCAGCCCACCACAGGCCGAAAACTTGGACCAAACCGATCGAGTCACCTTGGGTCGCCCGCCACGTCATTCGGAGAGCCTCGAGCGGCCTCAGATTCCCAAGGATTAACAACGGCACGGCAAACAGCCAGCGCGCGATCAGCCAGAGCAGTCCAAGTGCGAACAACACACCCAGTGCCCCCGCGAGAAGGACCGCAATCCACCATTCACGCGGTTGTTCTTTGAGGTAGTAGTTGATGTCGTGTCCGCCCAAGAGCGCCCCGTAAATTCCAGCGAGGAGTCCGACGAAAATTGCCACCGTCGCCAACACGGCCGCCGTTTGCAGTAGGCTTAGAAGGAGAAACGCCGGCAGCCGGTGGATGTTGCCACCGACCACATCCCAGAAGCGGGGCCGCCGCCCGGCGGCAACCTCAGCGGCGAGCAGGGTCAACCCCCCAACCCGTATCCGCAACAGAACCAGTTGAACCGTGCCGACAGCGAACAGGAAAGCAATACCAGGTAGCGAAAGGGCGAACCCGGTCAGATCTGCATTCGTTATGGCGACGGCACCCCCGCTGCGGACAATCGCCTCCAGCCCCCATGCGATCAACGGTGAGAGCAACGCCCAGTCAAGCGCGGCATTGTAAAGTAGAAAGCCCGTCGCTGCTTTCCAAGCGGACCGGAAGTCTTGCCAGCCCTGGCGCAGCGCAACGATTGTGGGTGGGATCGTCGTCATTACCCTTAATCCCAGCTATTCTCAGGGACTTCGCGAAGGTAGGGAGTTGTTTTACGAAGGCTAATTGAGACACTGGTAATAGGAAGGCCCCAGTATGTAAACAACACTGGGCCGTCAGTTTCTAAGAATCCGCCACTTCGCACGCCAACTGATCCGGACTTTTTAGATTGAGTAAGGGTAAAATCAAATTGGCGCTCTTCTATAATTATTCCAGTAATAGATAGCGTTGACGAACAGGCCACCCTACTAGCCGCACAGAGCCTTATTGACGTCGAGTTGACGTTGTCAACATCTGATCCGGGCGTTTCGTTCTCCGGTCTTCGCTCTTGTGCAAGGCGATTCACACGCCCATAGGGACTTGTGTGACCGAACGTCGTTTAAGCGAAGGTGATTGCTATCCGTCGGAGCTGAACCCACGATCGGCCTTTGGATTTTTCGCTGCGTCTGTGACGAGTTTACGCATGGCCTCAAGAGCAGTTTGGGTGGCAATAGCGGCATCGCTCCACGCTTTGGCGCGTTCTTTGGCCGACCGAAGGGCATCGTCAAGCTTCTTGTCTTTTTCAGTCTTGGGCCGTTCACGCCGTACGAATAACTTGTCGAGGTGTTCTTCGACGAGTGCAGACAAAAAATCCTCAACAGGCACTGCCTCGCCGGGCGAATTGGGGCCCGGATCGCACAATTGGCGAAGTAAATGATCAGATTCCTCAGACAAATTAATTAAATAGTGCATAAATGGATTAGAAGAGCTTAGTTTGATTTACCGGTAGTCAATGTTAACGGTCCGGGTCTATAGGACTTTGGGCTGATCGAATATGATGGCGGTTGAATATGGAAGTGATGAAAGCAACCGACAACGCCAGCGGAGAAGACTACGCGGACGTAATAAGTCCCTGCTTTCGCAACCCGCACCGCATATGTGATGTAATTGCCGACAGCGTTCCGAAAAGCTGAGCCCGATACACACTGACTCAGGCGCTGGGTAATTCTTTCTCCGCAGCTAAGTTGTTATCGGGTACGGTGCTTTAACTCCCAGACGCGCAGCGCTGCATCGATCAGACTTTTAGTCCGACTTAGACTGTACGGTTCTCGACGGCGCCGCTCCTTAGCAAGGGTACCCCGACCTCGCCGAAACGATGTAACGGCTTGGGTTAGCGGCACGTAATTTTCGGGGCCCATCCAGGTAAATCTTACTAGTATAGAACACCGGATAACTTATTAATGTCACGGATTTAATTGTAATTATATCGTGTATAGGCTATACAAGCCTGTCGCCCAGAAGATTGCGTCGCCTCCGTCGTGTGACCGTCTGTCGCCCGGAGCTCCAAAAGACCGAATTTCTTCGTGCACGCCTACGGAGAACGTTGCGCTTCGGTTATTGCTGATAACCAGCGCCAACCATTGCGTGTGACAGGTACTGCAATAGCCCACGACCAGCCAGCAGCACTGAGCTTGTCGGCGATGATGGTCAGCATAGTAGATTGCGGTCGGCTTCGGAAGGCAGTAGATGCGGCTAATGCGGTAAATCCAATATGGCGATTTAAAACGAAATGAATACGTGCCGATTCCAGACATTCTGCGATGGGCGACCGTTTTACCGATTGCCTTCATCTCAGGACCGGGGACGCCCGAACAAAAAACCGATTAGGCGGCCATTCCCAGACTATCAATCACGCCAAGTAGCTATTATGCCAGAATGCTAGAGCCGGATTACTGCAAAGCGCGACTACTAGAAATCGGGGTCGGTAGACGGTTTTGGCAATCCAATCCTTCTGCCGAGGATGCTCACACTTTCTACGTGCGAGTGGTCAAGCCATTGCGACGACTCCAGCGTCGAGGTGTCGTGGAAAGAGTGCAGGAAATCATTGCAACCGATGATAGAACTCCTATCGCTGTGGAGATAATCGGCCAGGTCGATCTTACCAAGGTAAGCAAACAGTAAGGACAATCCCTGATCAATCCGCGCTTTCATTGCACTAACTGACCACAGACGCCGCATTTCGGCACAGGGGGAACACCAGTGTGGAATGCCGTTGGAGGGAGGAGTTTTTGCGGGAGAAATACGCGCATGCGCGCGCGTAGTGGTAGAAAAATAGATTGCCTTTGCCTAACGGCGCTGCAATAACCCCACACGCCCCCCGCTCCTTAGGATCCAGTCAAGAGGGACGTTACTCGTCGCCTGGCTCCTCTTGGTCGCTTTGCTCCGTCTGTCCGCCATGGCTCTTCAGGCCGCCCCGGCGCTCGTGCTGAGTTTCGTCGAGTATTTTTTGTTGTTCGGGCGTGAGCATCGGGCGGATCTGCGCCATCGCGTTGTCCACCAACATTTTAATTTTCTGCATCGCATCTCGGCGAATGGTTTGTATCTGCGGATTCGTCTGGTCAATGATCGGTTGGACCTTCGCTTTCTGTTCCGGCGTGAGATTTAATCTCTCTGTCGTTTGCTCAAGCACACTGTGACGGTTACCGCCCTTCGGGTGTTGAGCGAAGGCAAAGCTGCCGAGCGAAAGTGCGCTGATGGCGCTGAATGTGATGAGTTTGATTTTCATTTGTTAAGCACAATATGATCGATCTGGGGCCGCGTCGGTTACAAATTTTTGGAAATGCTGCGCGGCTCAGTGCCTCTATCACAACTATCGCCCGCGCGCGCAAGGCGGTCATTCCTAAAACAATTGGAAATATTAGAATTGACACTCCCCCCGAGAATGCTGTTACACTCAGGCCCGTACGATTCATCTCTAATAAACAACTAAAGTTATTTCAAATCTCGGACCTCTGAAACACATGAAGCGGGAATTAAAACCAGAAGAGCACAAAAAGATCGTTAGCGCTGTTGCTGCTGGCGATAGAATCAAAGCGATGAATATTTATCTTTCGGCAACAGAAGGTAATCTGACAGAAGCGCAAAACTACTTGAAAACGGTGACCGCCAAAGCCGAATTAGCGGAGTCAGAGCGATCGTAAAGCAGTCTGGGTAACCCTGGTTTTCGTCGCAACTATCGTGCGTGCGCGCGCGAGGGAAGGACGGTAGTTTTGGGTGTTTACTAACGTGCGTTGGCTCCGACCGGGGGGTCCGCCGCCGCGCTCGATGGTAGAAGCGATTTTTACGATTTTACACTACAAAAGAAAGAAGCGACACTACGTCAGAACGTGTTGGGAGCGGCTTCTACGCACTGTAAACGAAACGGCAGCCTAGCACCTCTCGGGCGTTTCAATACAACCATTGCCGGTGTGAGGCACGAAATTGATATCGCCTCTTGGGATTCCTCAAGAGCGACATTCGTTATCGGCAAACATGAGCGGCGACGAGAAGATTCTAGCTGAACTGGGCGATTACCTGGTAGCCCACCGCGAGGATATCATTGGCGAATGGCTGCGAGCGGTTGAACAGAACCCTGACATTAGCTCTTTGGACCATCTAAAGGACAAAGAGGAGCTCGCCGATCATCTGCCAGAGCTTTGTCAGAATCTCGCGGAACTCCTAAAGTCTCCGCAATCGGATCAAAACCGCGCCGAGGTATTCCGTGCTGCGCGAGTCCATGGCCGACACCGCTGGCGACAAGGTTACAGGCTCGAGGAAGTCATACGCGAGGCGAGCGTCGTCCGAAGAATTATTTCCCATAGTTGGCTAGATGCGTACGCCCGGAAAGTGCCAAAGTTGGACGGCAAGACTCGAAGAGCAGCGGAAAATATCATTCACCAGGCCGTGGACGATGTCATTAGTGACTCGGCTGCGCAGTTTGTCCAAGAACAGCTAAAAGCCACCAGCCATTTAAACTCGCAGCTGGCCGACGCCCTTGCCGAGGTGCGTCACCAGAAGGGGGCGGCCGAAGCGGCCAAAACAACGAAGAAGAGGAAACGGCCCCGTAGCTGAGGGAAGGTATTCCGATCGTTCGCCGCAACAGAAGCTAGTTTTTCCAGATTTGTCAGTCCCCGTAGTTCAACGGAAAGAACGAGGGCTTCCTAAGGCGAAACGGACAATCATTCCGGAGCGGATCGAACATCGGATCGAGCCGGAGTAGCGGCCAGTGGGAAAGACTTGCAAGTTCTCAATTGATACAGTAATATGTCTCAAGTGAGAAGACGATGAGAACAACAGCTTTGAGGCACGGTGCCGCGACCCCTACGGTGCGGCAGCAGATTGAGAAAATGCGGGCGGGACTCAGTTTTCGGGCCGTGACAAGCCTGCAAAAAGCATTGGATCTTCCGCTTGGGACGATGGCGACCGTCCTCGGGATGTCGCGCGCCACCCTGCATCGCCGGAAAATTCAGGGCAAGATCGACCAGGACGAATCAGAACGCCTGATGCGTTATCAGCGACTGCTGAAAAAGGCGGAAGACGTTTTCGGCGATGTCGAGAGTGCGCGAACCTGGATGACAACCAAACAGCCCGGCCTTGGTAAAGCTGTGCCATTGGACTTCGCCCGCACCGAGATCGGGGCGCGGGAGGTCGAAAACCTCCTTGGTCGGATTGAGTACGGCGTCTATTCCTGATGGCCGAAATTGTCGGCTGGCGCATTGTTAAGGAGAAACACGCCGCTTCCGCCTTCTCGGGTGAGGGCGCGCGCATTTTTGAAGGCCGTTGGAATTCGGCGGGGGTGCGGATGGTTTATTGCAGCGAGCATCTCTCGCTCGCAGCGCTGGAAATTCTCGTGCATACCCAACCAGTAACCATGCGCGATAAGTTCCGCGTTTTTCGCGCCACTTGGGACGATGCCATCATGGCGACGATGGAGCTCAAGAAATTGCCAAAAGGGTGGAACGCGCAGCCGCCCGGCGCGATTTCAAAGGAGATTGGCGACGAATGGATCCAGTCCGGTCGCTCTGCTGTTTTGGCGGTCCCAAGCGTGATTGTGGCGCAGGAAAGAACGTTTCTTCTCAATCCGAAACATCGCGATTTCGCCAAAATCAAAATCAAGGACCAGGGTACCTTCAGCCTCGATCCGCGGCTACGCTGACCGGAGAAAGACGGGATTTACAGGATTGTTCAGGATTACAGAGGAAATTGCTTCTGGATCTAATCCTGTTAATCCTGCTAATCGTGTCTATGAGATCGACTGCCATTCCCTTCATCAGCTTGGGCTGCATTGTGGCTCTCCAGGCGCAGACGCCATCACCTGCTCTTATCGGTGCGCGGCCGGGTGCAACGACAGCTTCTCCCGCCGCATCATCGGAAACAACGCCAACTTCACCCTCACTGCTTCGCCGGTGGCAGAGTCGACGCCTCCAAAATTGACCGACATTCTCTTCAAGAATTTCAAGGCGCGGTCGATTGGGCCGGCGGCGATGGGCGGTCGGGTGAGCGACATCGCGATTGATCCGCGCAATCCCGCGATTTTTTTCGTGGGACTCTCGACTGGCGGGTTGTTCAAGACCGGAGATAACGGTGTGACGTTTGATGCAGTTTTCGACAAACAACCGGTGCAATCGATCGGCGCAATCGCGATCGCGCCGAGCGATAGCGATATCGTGTGGATTGGGACCGGCGAACCAAATACATCTTAAAACCGTCAACATCGGAAGGACGCGAACCATTGCGTTTTCACTGGAACTCGCCGCTGATCATGAGTCGGCACAAACCGGGGTGCTTTACCTCGGTGGCAACCATGTGTTTCGGTTCACCGATCGGGCAGAGCATTATGCCGTCATCAGTCCCGATTTGTCGCGTAACGAGCCGGACAAGACACGAGTGGTCGGGAGCGGCGCGGAGGTCTATGGAGTGGTTTATTCATTGGCGGAATCCCCAGTGCGAGCGGGAACTTTGTGGGCCGGAACCGATGACGGCCGCCTCTGGGTCACTCAAGACGATGGCGGCAAATGGATGGAGCTGACAACGAACTTGCCGGAGCCGCTGCGTGGTCAGTGGATTGTTCGAATCGAGCCGGGCGCGCAGGATGCGAATGTCGCTTACGTTGCCGCGAGCGCCTACCGGCTGGGTGACGATCGGCCGATGATCGCGCGCACATCCGATGGCGGAAAAACGTGGACAAATATTTCCGGCGATCTGCCAGTAAATGATCCCGTCGAAACAGTCCGTGAAGATCCGGTGAACCCCAAGCTATTGTATGCCGGAACGCATTTCGGGTTGTTCGCTTCATTTGATCAGGGAACCCACTGGGTGCGGGTCGGCGACATCCCGCCGGTGCGAGTGGACGATTTGCAAATTCATCCGCGCACATCCGATCTGGTAATCGCAACACATGGCCGCAGCATTTATCTGTTGGATGACTCGCGACCATTCCGGGAGCTGACACCGGAAATCGCGAATAAACCGGCGCATTTGTTCAGTGTGCGACCCGCTAACGGAGCCTATTCGCCATCCGGATTTTCGGAATGGAATGGGAAAGGGGTTTATCGCGGGGCCAATCCGGCCGAAGGCGCGCTTTTTACCGTGTGGGTGAAAGAGTTTACCGGCGATGAAATCAAAATCGCGATCACGAACGCGACGGGCGGGCCAGTTGCGAACCTGAAGTCGCCCGGAGTTGCCGGATTCACTCGGTTAAACTGGGATTTGCGGCCAACCGAAGACGTGCTGACGAAATACGGTGGGGATGATCCAAAAAAATTAATGTCGAGCGGGGATTACACCGCCGAACTTTCTTTTGGATCAAACAAGATGAAGCAGACCTTTCACGTGGAGTTGGCACAGGGGATCACGCCGCGGGGCGGATTCGAGCCGGCGGAATAATTATGGACGTGAAGAACATTCGCGATGCCACTGACTGGTTTGAAGTGCTGCAAACGAGCAAGCGGACGCAGACGGCGATGATGACATTAAAACCTGGCAAATCATCCGGGAGCGAACCGGAAGGTCACAAGAATAGCGATCAAGTCTTGCTGGTGCTAAAGGGAGAAGTGGAAGGCGAGATCGCGAACGAGACCATCACATTGCACGAAGGCGACGTGATTGTGATTCCCGCGGGTACGAAACATAAATTCAGCAATCGAAGTTCGGCGAACGTGGTGACCTTCAATACCTATTCACCACCGGAGTATTGATCGTCGCGTTGCGGCGCGTGCGCTCCCCAGAAAAGATGGAGAGATCGCAAAGCCGGGCGTGCACTTGATTGCAGCTAGTACCTGCCTCAGGTAACGGAGAAGCGTGCAGCAAACTATAATGCCTGCACTGTCTTTAGCGTCGATTGGAAAAAATGATACTTCTCCCGGTGTTCGGTCATACCGCGGCGGAGCACGGGTTTGAAATTCGGCAGGTCGGCGATGTTTACAATTCGATCGACGCTGTGGACAAAGGCAGAGAGAGAATCATTGGTAGCATAGCGATGGCTGAGCAGGACGACAAAATGTTCGCGGCGTTGCGCGGCCGGTTCACCTACCAGTTGTTGAAGAATTGGATTGTTGTCGAGCGTTGTGCCTTTGAAGTTTTCATACACAACAATCACTTCGTAAGAATAAGTACGGAGCTTCAGGAGTACGTCCTCTTCATAAAGTCCCATGTGCACGTTGTACTTAAGGTCGACCAATTGTGGCGTAATGAGCTTCTGGTATTGCTCGTGGTCAACACAGAGGAGCGCGGTGTTTTCGCTACCCTCAAATGCTATTGAATTGGGTTCCTGGTCCATAACTTAGCGGAAAGCATTTGTCGGCATATCCATGCGCAGACCTGACTCGAGGTCGCTGTCCACGCCGCGCGACTTTTGGATGAGATCGATGCCGCGAGTAACCGTACCTTTGCGTGTGGCGTAGAGACGCGCAGTATCTTCCGTGATCAAATCGTTTTGATAGGCGTTGAGAATCGATTGGTCGAAAGTCATCCAGCCGTACTGTGCGCTTGCCTCGATGATTTCATAGAAGTTGCGATGTTCGCCTTCGCCAAGCGCGACCGCTTCCTTGGTTCGCAAATTGTTCCCCATTATCTCGGTGAGTAAGTGACGACCACCTCCCGTCTTGGGCGCGAGGCGCTGGCTAACGACATAGCGCAGGACGTCGGCGAGACGAACGCGCAGTTGTTGCTCCTCACCAAGTGTGAACATACCGAGAATACGACTGATCGACTGGCCGGCGTCGATCGTGTGCAGCGTGCTCAGAACAAGGTGGCCAGTCTCTGCGGCCATCAACGCGATTTCGACGGTAGCGCGGTCGCGCATTTCGCCGACGAGAATGACTTTCGGTGCCTGTCGCAGTGCCGCTCGCAGACCATTCGGATAATTGTTAAAATCCTGTCCGAGCTCGCGCTGGTTAAAGGTGGCCTTGCGACTTGGATGCACGAACTCAATCGGATCCTCCAAGGTGACAATGTGCACCGCCTGCGTTTCGTTAATTTCGTTGAGGATCGCGGCCAGGGTGGTGGTCTTACCGCTGCCGGTAGCACCGGTTAGGAGAACCAACCCGGTTTTTTCCTTGGCAATCTCTCGGAAAATGCCGGGAAGCTGAAGTGTCTCCAACGTTGGAACGTTGGCTTCGAGGCGGCGCAGAACGATCGCAAAATTTCCGCGTTGCCTGAAAATATTGACGCGGAAGCGCGCCTCATCCGCCAATGCATAGCTGAGGTCGCACGAGCCGCCGTTAAGATAATCATACATCAACCGCCGATCGCCCTGCATCAACGCCAGTGCAATTTGCTCGGTCTGATAGGGAGTAAGGAGATCTATGGGGGGCTCGGTCAGGGCCGGTTTCAGCTCACCAAAGCTTTCGACTTGCAACGGATGGCCGGCCGAGAAGTTCAGGTCTGAAATGCCGGGATGCGTGTGCAGCATCGCGGAAAGAATCTTGTCGAGGTCTGGCAGTCGCATCGGCTTATTCGTCCGTCCAATCGTCTGGCGGATTTTTGAGAAACTGCCGGAATTTTTTCTTATCGATGGCTTTTTCGTACGCCTCTTCCGGCGAAATACGGGCATGGCGAAGGTGATCGATAATCGCGTCGTCTAACGGCTGGTTGCCCTTCTTTTTGCCGACCTGAATCATGCCGGGGATTTGGTGCGTTTTCGCTTCACGCACGAGGTTTGCGATCGCCATATCGACCACCAGAATTTCCAAGGCGGCAACGCGTCCTGGTTTGTCGATTCGCTTGAAAAGATTTTGTGCGATGACGCCCTTGAGCGATTCCGCCAGCGTAGCGCGAATTTGGTTCTGCTGATTTGTCGGGAAAACGTCGATGACACGATCGACGGCTTTGGAAGCACTGGAGGTGTGAAGCGTTCCGAAAACGAGGTGACCCGTGGCGGCCGCCGTTAGGGCCAGCTCGATGGTTTCCAAGTCGCGCATTTCGCCCACGAGCAAGATGTCGGGATCTTCGCGGAGCGCTCCGCGGAGAGCGTTGGCAAAGGAACGAGTATGAACGCCAACCTCGCGATGTTGCACCAGGCAATTCTGGCTGCGATGCACAAATTCGATCGGATCTTCCACCGTGATGATATGATCGTGGCGCTGAAGGTTGGCGTAATCCATCATGGCAGCGAGCGTGGTGGACTTGCCGGAGCCAGTCGGGCCGGTCACCAGGATGAGACCTTTCTTTAATAGTGGGAATTTTTTCAGGACCGGCGGTAGTCCCAGATCGTCGACCGTCAGCACCTTCGATGGGATGAGACGAAACACGGCCGAAATTCCGTATTTCTGCTGGAAAAAGTTGGCGCGATAGCGAGCAACGTCAGGGACTTCGTAGCCAAAGTCCACATCGAGAGTTTCTTCGAAATGTTTGATCTTCGCTTCCGGGGCGATCTCGTAGACCATGGTTTTTAGTTCCTCATCTTTGAGCGCGGGATAATCGACCCGCACGAGGTCGCCGTTGATCCGCAGCATTGGCGGATTATTGGTCGAAAGATGAAGGTCGGACGCCTTTTGTTCCGACATCAATTTAAAGAAAGCGTCTATGCGAGCCATGCCGTTCCTGGGCTGGAACAGCTAAATTGATGCCACCGCGAGCGGTTTTGGGAGGCCAAAGCACTCCGTCAGCACCAGGTAAATCGGCCGTTCTGCCGGGCGATGCCAGGACATTGCGGCTTCGCCACTTACCGAATCGGGCGGTGGGAAGCCTCCATCGTTGACTTGACCTGTTCGAGCAGCTTTTCCCGGGTGTATGGCTTCGGCATGAAGCCACGGAGCCCCTTCGCCAGCATCGCCCCGATTTTGTTTTGCTCCGCGAATCCGCTGCTCAAAACCACGTTCACGCTCGGATTGATAGCCTTCAATTCCTCGAAAACAGCATCCCCGTCCATTACCGGCAGGAAGAAATCCAGGATGATCAGGCCGATCTGATCGTGGATTTGCTGGAAGATTTTCAGCGCTTCAAAACCGTCCCGAGCGACGATCACCTTATAACCTTCCTCTGCCAGAATGGTAGAGGCGAACTCCGCTATTTCCGGTTCGTCGTCGATGATCAGAATTAATTCGCGCTCGCCCTCTGGATTCAGGATTGCAATTTGCGTTGCCATTGATGTCCTCGGGCCGATTACGTCTGGGGTGTCACCCTCCGCAACCGGCGCGGGTGCATCAGTCTCGCTTGGCGGCAACGTTTTACCTGACGTGTTCTCGAGAATCTTTGAGCTTACCCGGTTGAACAACGCCTGCGCCGACTGACTCGCTATTTCTACCTGCTGATTGAGCTGCTCAATGTAGTCGTGATCGCCCTTGTGCCGTCTCGCCAAATCGGCGTAGCGAGCGATCTGCTGCAGGACGGTGTTGAGTTCAGCGGATGTCTTCGCAATCCACTTCAGGTCGTCCTGATGCAGCATATCCGTCTATGTCTGGTCGGTGTCCTTCGCACATGCCCACAAAACGCAACCCAGAATTGTAATGCAAGCGAAAGCGAATGAACCAATTGTCAGCATAGAGCGGTTTTTTTTAAGATCAGCCCGCTTCATGCCCATACCCTTTCGAGTAGTATCGCGATTCTCGAACTCTCGAGACCGCGCGCCGAACCCGAGCCCTGTTTATAATTACTAGCAATTTATTTGCCCAAAGCTCGACGCAGCTCGTTTTTAGCCGAATCAATTTGTTTCTCTGTTCCCGACGAGACCAAAATGCCTCGTAATCTGTCGCCTTGATAGTAACGCGCGGTAAATTTCTTCTTCGCGTACGTGCCAGTAAGGTCCACCCGCGTCGGTTGCACCGTGAAATCACCCACAAAATCGAGTCGCAAATCGAACATTTCGGTCCAGAAATATGGCAGCTGCTCGTAGCGGATGCGTTTTTTCCCGGTCATGTTCGCACCCGCCACCAGACCTTGCTCGCGCGAGTTTTCCCAATGCGTTTGGCGTCGCATTCCACCCATCAGACGGTCCGGATAAAATGCCAGGTCGCCGATGGCATAGATGCCCTTCTCTTCCGTCTCAAGGTAATCGTTAACGGGCGAACCATGCGGGCCCGCCAACGGGGTGTTACGCACCAAATCCAGACTCGGCTCCGCGCCGCATGCCACCACCGCCAATCCCGCTTGCACCCGGTTGCCGCTCTTGGTTTGGATATTTCGCAAAACGGTTTTGCCTTCGAAGCCATTCAAACTTTCGCCCAAAAGCAGTGTCACCCCGCTTTTGGCAAAGTAGCCAGTCACCCACGTGGCCGTCTCGGGATCAAGGTACCGGTTCAACAACATGCTATGTCGATGCATCACGCTGACCTTCATCTTCATTTGCCGCAGGCTCGCGGCCACCTCGCATGCAAGCAATCCGCCGCCCACCACCATCACGGTCTTTTCGTGCTCTGCCATTTCCCGAAGAGCCAATCCGTCGCGCATGGTGCGGAGGTAAATGACATTACCCAAGCCGACACCGGCCACCAGCGGCCGTCCGGGACGGCTGCCCATCGCGAGGCAGGCTTTGTTGAATTCGATGCTTTCCCCATTACCCAGTACTGCCACCCGGCGATCGATGTTGAGTTGCGTGACCGCGGTGTTGAAACGCGCATCGATTTTGTGCGCGGCGTACCAACGTTCATCTATTTCGCTGTACTTTTTCGGGAGGATTGTCTTTTCCCGCAGGAAACTTTTTGAAAGCAGCCATCGCTTGTAAGGTGCGTACGCTTCGGACCCGACCAGGGTCACGCTGCCACGCTTGTCATGTTTCCGAATGGCTTCGCACGCCGATGCTCCGCCGATGCCTGCGCCGATGATGAGATAATCTCGCTGAATCATTTTGATCTGTGACGATAGAAAAACTACCATGCGGATGGCTAGGGAAAAATGCGGGGCAGGGCAGGGTCCCTCGACTGGGGGCTCGGGATAACGGTTACCGCGGCTCCAGCATCGTCGCCGCCAATTTCATCGCTTCTTCGCTCTTGCCGCCGAGCATACGGGCGATCTCCTCGCGTCGGCCTTTGCCCGTCACCTCGCGGAGCTGGGTGAAGGTGCGACCGCTTCTGACTTCTTTTGTGACCACGAACTGCGACGTTGCCGCCGCCGCCACTGGCGGCAAATGCGTGATGCACAGCACTTGATGCCGCTTTGCCAGCTCACGCATCCGCGTGCCAACAGCGTGAGCAATTTCGCCGCCGACGTTAGCGTCGATTTCGTCGAATACGAGCAACGGCACTTCATCCTGCGCAGCCAGGGCGGATTTGATCGCCAGCATCAGCCGTGAAATTTCACCGCTGGATGCGATTGCTCGCATCGGCTTCAGTGGCTCACCCGGGTTAGGCGAAAACAATAGCTCAACCGTGTCGAAGCCGGACGGACGCGGAATTTGCGCTTCACTTAGCCTCGCCTCGAATTGGGATTGCTTGAAACCCAGATCGCGCAAATTGCGACGAACCATTTCCGAAAGCTTAGGCGCCGCTTTCGCGCGTAATTTCCCGAGTGTATCTCCGGTTCGTCGTAGTTCGGCAGTCTGTGTCGCGAGCTCGCTAGCCAGGCGCTGCAGTTCCTCATCGCGCCCTTCGATTTTGCGCATGCGCTCGGCTGCGCGTTCACCGAAAGCGATGACATCGGCGATCGTTGCTCCATATTTTCTTTTCAGTGACTCGAACAGTGAGACCCGCTCTTCCAGCGCGGCGAGTTGCTCCGGATCGAGATCGAGATTCTCGGCGTAACGATTTAGATCGCGCGCAATCTCTGATAACTCGACGACTGCGCTTTCATGCGCATTCGCCGGCGTTGCCATTGCTGGATCCAGTTTTTCCAATTCGCGCAACAACTTTTGTGTTTCACCGAGCTGCGCCAGGATCGCGTCATCGGCTTCCGACAACTTCATAGCCACGGCGGATGCAAGCTCGATCAATCGCCGGCTGTTACTGGCGAGCCGATAGCGTGACTCTATTTGTGCTTCTTCCTCGGCCGACAAATTTGCGGAATTGATCTCGTTTACCTGATGCCGTAACAAATCGACCTCCTGCTCACGTGCGGTCTCCGCGGTATTGAGCGCCGCATGTTCCGTCTCCAGCGCCCGCAGTTCGCGGAAAATTTTCAGGAATTTCTGGCGTTCCTCATTTGCTCCAGCAAACGCATCGAGCAAATCTAGCTGTCGATCGGGCGAAAGCAGCGATTGATGATCGTGCGGCCCGTGCAGATCAACCAGGTCGTCACCAAGTTCTTTGAGATTCGCCAGTGTAGTGGGCGAGCCGTTGATGAATTGACGATTGGTCCCCGAAAGCGAAAGACTTCGTTTCAAAATCAGATCGCCATCGCACGGCTCAATTCCCGATTCCTCGAAACGCCCATTCCATTTTGCACAATCATCGCCCTGAAAAATTGCTTCTACCGTGCAGGTCTCCGCTCCGGTGCGAAGAAGCGATTTGTCAGCGCGCTCGCCGAGCAACAACTGGAGCGCGCCAATGATGATAGATTTACCGGCGCCGGTTTCGCCGGTAATGGCAGTGAAGCCAGGTGCGATCTCCCATTCCAAATCCTCCACCAGCGCGAGATTTTTGATTCGTAAGAGTTGAAGAAGCATCGGTTGAGTGTTGAGGGCTCAGAGTTGAAAGTGCGCGCGCCGAAAAATCTTGAACTCTTCAACCGCAACTCTCAACTCCGAACTCATCCTCACTTTTCTCGGCACCGGAACGTCGCAGGGCGTTCCGATGATCGGGTGCGATTGCGCGGTCTGCCATTCATCCGACCCGCGCGATAAACGCCTCCGTTCTTCCGTTTACATCGAAACACCTGAGACCGCTTTCATCGTCGATACCGGAGCGGATTTTCGCACCCAGGCCTTGCGCGAAAATATCCGCCGCGTCGATGCCGTGGTTTTCACTCATTCGCACACCGATCACATCATGGGCTTCGATGATTTGCGGCGCTTTTCCTGGCAGCGCGGTTCGATGCCAGTCTATGCCTCGGCCAAAACCATGGCCGACCTCGAGCGCGTTTTTCTCTTCGCCTTCAAAGGGACCAATCCATTTCCCGGTTATTTGAAACCAGAGCCCCACATTGTCTCCGCTCCCTTCTATTTAGGCGAAACCAAAATCACGCCGTTGCCAGTGCCGCACGGCCGGGCGGAGGTCAACGGCTACATGCTTTCCCGTTCCGGCCGCAATCTGATTGCGTATCTCAGCGATTGCAGCGCAGTGCCGGATGAGATCGCGCAAAACATCTTCGGGGTCGAATGTTTGATCATCGATGCGTTACGAGAGAAACCGCATCCGACCCATCTCAGCGTGGCTCAGGCACTCGAGGTGGCAGCTCGCGTTCAGCCGAAAGAAACTTACTTCACCCACATCGCGCATGAACTGCCGCAATCTTTTGAGAAAAATCTGCCGCCGCATACCCACATGGGCTACGACGGGTTGAAGCTGAGCTTCTGATGGAGACCTTCGTTCTCATACTCTTGCTCCGCTCATGCTCGTAGGCAGTCGCGAGAAGACATCCGCCGCCGACAATTTACCGGCGCAAACAATCGTCGTTTTCAACGCCGCTGTTCCCGATGCAGAATCGCTCGCGAATTTTACGCGGAAAAACGCGGAATCGCCGACGATCACCTCGTCGAGCTCGATTGCCCGACCGAGGAAGAATCTCGCACGAACAAGCTCGGGGTGCCTACACGAAACGCGATGACATCATCCGTTGCGTCTTGGAAGAATGCGATACCTTCATAAAATTCGGTAAACCGAGTTGCGCTCTCGATCTCACTCGCCGGGTTTTACGGATCGTACCTGAATCGCCCGCAGTACAGCTCCTCCACAAAAGGGAGAGCGATCTCACTCCTAAGCCGCCTCCGCCACCGCCAACGCCGCATTATTCAGGTCGTCCCGATCGAATAATGCCGCGCTCGCTTTTTTCGATGAACTCGAGCAGTTGGCTGATCTCTTCGCGCGGTTCGATTTCTTTCCGCACCGCTTCGATCGCCTGGCGAGTGTTCAGTTTCGACCGGTAAAGCAACCGGAACGCTTCCTTGATTGCTTTCACGCTTTCCGGAGGAAATCCCGCGCGCTCCATTCCGACCAGATTGATCCCACGAATTTCAGCCGGGTTACCGTCCGCGATGAGAAAGGGGGGCACGTCCTGGACAATCTTGGAGCAGCCGCCAGTGATGGCGAACCGACCAATTCTGCAAAATTGATGCACCGCAGTAAGTCCGCCCATGACGGCGTGATCGCCAACCTCAACATGACCCGCCAGAGTTCCGTTATTCGAGAACACAACCGAATCGCCGACTTGGCAATCGTGACCGATGTGACTATAGGCGAGAAAATTTCCGCGGTTGCCCACACGCGTTTTGCCGTCGCCTTTTGTGCTGCGATTGACCGTGCAAAACTCACGAAAAGTATTTCCGTCGCCAATCTCGAGATAAGTCGGCTCGCCCGCGTATTTCAAATCCTGTGTTTGCTGGCCGATCGAACAATAGGCATAAAATCTATTCTCGCGTCCGGCCCGCATCGGCCCGGCAAGGGTCACATGATTTTGCAGCCAGCATTTTTCGCCCAGGACGACATCAGACGCGATGATGCAATACGGACCAACAATTGTCCCCGCGCCGAGTTCCGCCGTTGAATCGACGATTGCGGTCGGATGAATCTCAACGTCGCTCATGGCAAAATCGTTTGGCGTTCAGTGTTCGATGTTCGACGTCCGGGGCTCGCTTCGATTCTGGACCCTGAATCCTGAACACTGAAACCTTGGTCATTCGTTCGTCATTACCGCCGGTCCGGCGCGGACTCATTTATCCAGAAACGTGAACATCAGGTCGCCTTCGGAAACGACAGCGTCGTTTACCACGCAACTGCACCGTGCTTTCGCGAGCCGATTGCTGCGCGCCTTGATCAATTCCGCGTGAATGAAAAGCGTGTCACCGGGAAAAACCGGTTTGCGAAATTTCACTTCGTCGGCGCTCATAAAATAACCGATCCGGCTCGCACTCTTAGCTAGCTTCATCAATAAAATGCTCGCCACCTGCGCCATTGCTTCAATCTGGAGAACGCCTGGCATCACCGGATGGCCGGGAAAATGTCCGGCAAAAAACGGTTCGTTCACCGACACTGTTTTCATGCCCGTGCATTTCGTCTCGCCTTCGAAACCCAGGATCCGGTCGACCATAAGGAAGGGGAAGCGATGCGGCAGAATCTCCATTACTTGATTGATATCGAGGCCGCCTTCTCCGGGCGGGAAGGTGCGGGGAACAGAAAGCGCGGCGATTTTCGCATGCTGTTTCACAATCTCGCGCGCCAGATCTGCGTTGGCAGCATGCCCCGGTTTCAACGCGATGACGTGACCGCGAATACGTGCGCCGACCAGCGCAAGATCACCGATGATGTCGAGAATCTTGTGCCGCGCGAATTCGTCCGGAAAACGCAACGGTTCCTTGCTTAGGACGGCATCGCCGCGAACGACAATCGCATTTTCCAGACTCCCGCCTTTGATCAGATTCTTCTCCATCAGTGCCGCGACTTCTTCGTAGTAAACAAAGGTGCGCGCCGGAGCGATTTCTCGTTCATAGAGCCCTGGTGAAATTTCGGCGGAAAAGAATTGCGTGAATCGATTGTTTGGCCCGGCCTGAGTGCAGGAAATTCGGAACTTTTCATCGGGCAACAGCACCAGGAGCGAGCCGCCTTTCGATTCGATATGAATCGGCTCGCGCACATCAAAGAATCGCCGCGACGCTTCCTGCGCGACCGTGCCTGCTTTTTTGATCAACTCGACATAGGGCGCGGCACTGCCATCACCGATGGGCGGTTCGTTTGCGTCCATCTCGATAACGGCGTTGTCGACTCCCATCGCACTCAGAGCTGAAAGAATGTGCTCAACCGTGTGCACCCGCACCGCGCCCTCGCCAATGGTGGTAGCGCGCTCGACCGTTTTCAGGTTCGCGATGTTCGCGTCAATCGTTGGCTCGTCCGCCAGATCCTTGCGTTTGAATTTGACCCCGTGATCGATCGGCGCCGGCTGCAACTTGAGCGCCACTTTTTCGCCGGTGTGCAACGACGTGCCGCTAAATCCAGCCGATTTGGCAACCGTATGTTGGAGCTCCGCAGTCATCGCGCGCCTAACTAACAAAGAATTGGCACGCTGGCCAGTAGTGCCTTCACTTCAGCTCGAATTGGCCGCAGTCGAACGCCATCATTTTGGGAAGTCCACTTACTTCTACTTGACGGGTAGTCGTGCCATTGCTCAGAAAAACGATCACGCTTTTGGGATCACGGCCCGCCACCAGCCAAACGCTAGTCGCGTCTTCGCGCTTTGCGATCGTGACTAGCGGCAACCCATCAATTGTTTGGAGATACACGTCGTCATCATCAAACCCCGCAGCGATATCGATTGTCGGCCGCTCGTTATTCTCCAGCGGATTAGCAACTAACTTGACGTGGACAGAACTACCTCCTGGCGAGGTGCCGTCGACTGTTTCAGATCCTATCTTCATCGGCGCCACCAAAAAACCGCGGGCGGAATATTTTCCGACGGGTAAGTCGTGTTCGTCATCATCTTTGCCGTCCCATTTGGTGGTGAGGGCATCCGCGCCAATGGTGAACTCGTCGAATTCAGCTTCCTGATGCAGCACGCGCACCAGCCGACCGCTTTGGTCATAAACGCCGAGACTGATTTTGCCCTCCAATGGCGGCGGAACAAAACTGATGCGCACGCTGCGAGCGGGTGTCGCAGTGACGCTCGGAGAAGGCGAGGGTTCTTGCGCGCGTAAAAATGGGGCGAGCAGCACTCCGATCGCGAGTGCAAACAAAGTGACTTTTGTCATGTCGAGCAAAGCTGCCTGCCGCGCCGTGGGTTTATGCGAAGGCTGGGAGACATCTCTAACGATTTCCTGCTTCCGAATATCGAGAGATTCCTCGACTTCGCTCCGAATGACAAGCTAGAGAAAACGACGCCAGTCCACATTTGGGAACAGGTTATCCTGTGCTTCGCATTGTGCTAGAAAATCGCGATCGACCTTTCTGCGCTCAAACTGGTCCGCAAGCTTTGCGAACCGTGAAAGATGATCGCTCACTCGTTTGGTGGCGTAGTTTTTCGCGGTGGCGTTGCGAATGAGGAAGGCCCAATCGCTGGATTGCGCAAGAAGAAGCTCGCGTACGAGCTGGCGCAGGACGCGTTCGTCATCAGCGGTCGTTTTTCGACCGCGCGATTTTGCCAGTGTGGTCATACGCGTGTTCGCCGTGAAAAGGTGGGGGTAAATCCAGGCGCATTTCTGATCCAGCCAGACATCAAGGAAACCTTGATCACCCCAGCTCGACGTTGCGGGTTCGCTTAATTGTTGAGTCGGATTCTGCGTCAGAAACTCACTCGGTGTTGTCAGCAGCAGCTTGTTTTCTGCGGCCGCGAGAATGACCTGCTCAAGAAAGATTGGTCCCTCAAACCACCAATGCCCAAAGAGTTCAGCGTCGAATGGCGCGATCACAATTGGGTTCCAATCATCAGCTTGCACGCTTTGCAGTTCGGCGATGCATCGCTCCACAAAGTGACGGGCATGCCGGCGCGCCGTCTCTTCCGCGGCCGTACGGTCGTAAATCTCTTTCATCGAAACGTCGCGGCCGGTAACGCGATGATATTTAATCCCGGTGAAACTCCCTTTTGGAAAAGGGGCCAGTTCTTCGGGCGATAGATCGAAGCCGACATCTCGGTAGAAATCGCGATACGCGGGATCGCCAGGGTAACCTTGGTCCGCGTTCCAAACCTGGCGGCTGGCGTGAACACTGCGGGCGAACGCCGCCGGCCCCGCTTTCGTAAAACATGGCGCGAAACTTCCGCGTCGTGTTGGCGGCAGTGCCTGCTCGAGCGCATGGGCATCGACGATGAACCAGCGGATGTTTTCCGCCTGCAACAATTCTGCGATGCCGGTCGAGTAAGCACACTCCGGCAGCCAAAAGCCGGACGGTTCTCCGCCAAACGTTTCGCGAAACTGATCACACCCGATGGCGATTTGCGCATGCGCAGCCCCCGGCGATTGCTGCAGAATCGGAAGAATCGCGTGCGTCGCTGCACTAGCCGTTATTTCCACGGCGCCGGTTCCACGAAGTTGCCGAAAAACGCCGAGCAGATCGCAATTCCATTCTTCAGCAAAGGTTCGCCGCGTTTCCGCAAAAAAATCGCGATAAAACTCCGAAAGGGCGAACACCCTTTTGTCAGCCTGGTTGCGATCGCATTCGCGCTCAAGCAATCCACCAAGGCGGTCGAGATGCCGGAGATAACGATCGCACAGAAGCGGATCGCTCAACATTGCGCACAACGTGGGCGATACCGACAGAGTGATTTGGAAGCGAATGCCCCGCCGAAGCAGTCGCTGCATCATTTGCAGCAACGGTACGTAGCTCTCGCTGATCGCCTCGAAAAGCCAGTTTTCCTCGTGAAAAGACTCGTGCTCTGAATGGCGTACGAATGGAAGGTGCGCGTGGAGGACGAGGGCGAGCGAGCCCATCATCGCGTCATTCCGAGCGCAGCGAAGCGAAGCCGATGAATCCCGGAGCGTTGCCCTGCAGGTTTCGTCGAGGGATCCCTCGGTCCGATCCGGACTGGTGTTTTCGCTCGGGATGAGTAGCTATAATGTCCGGCAGAAATCCTGGAAGCGATCGAGGCCTTTCTTAATTATATCGATGCTGGTGGCGTAACTGAGCCGCACGGTACGATCGTCCCCGAAGGCAGCGCCGGGCACGACTGCAACGTTTGCCTTACTTAATAGGCGATCGGCAAAATTTTGGGATGTAAGCCCAAGCTGGCTGATGTTTACCAGCACGTAGAAGGCACCCTGCGGTTTGACCGCAGTCACGTTCGGAATTTTGGAGATGCGATCAAACATGTAGTTGCGACGCATATCGAATTCATCGCGCATGTCGGTGATCGGCTGTTGATCGCCTTTGAGCGCGGCCAGCGCTCCCTTTTGCGCAAACGAACACGGGTTCGCGGTGCTGTGGCTCTGAATAGAATCGACCGCTTTGGCCACCGCTTCCGGCGCAGCCAGATAACCAAGTCTCCACCCAGTCATCGCGTAGGATTTGCTGAAACCATTGACCGTCAATGTGAGATCGTAAGCTTCTTTGGAGAGCGACGCGATGCTGACGTGTTTGGCGTCGTCGTAAACCAGCTTCTCGTAAATTTCGTCTGACAAAATGTAAATGTCTTCCCCCGCCGCGATATCGACCAGCGCTTCCAATTCTTCGCGGGTATAAACCGAACCGCTCGGATTTCCCGGTGAATTCAAAATTAGCATTTTGGTTCGCGGCGTCATCGCGTTTTCAAAGTCTTCGGGGCGAATCTTCCAGCCGTTGCGCTCGCTCGTCGGAATGATGACCGCCTCTGCGCCGGACAACCGCACCATATCGGGATAGCTAACCCAGTACGGTGCCGGGATAATGACTTCATCGCCCGGCTGACAGGTTGCGAGAATTGCATTGTAACAGGCGTGCTTGGCGCCGTTGCTGACAATAATTTGGGTCGCCTTGTAGTTGACTCCGTTGTCGGCCGCCAGTTTCTCTGCAATTGCCTGGCGCAATTCCGGAATACCAGAGCTCGGTGTGTATTTGGTGAATCCGCTTTGCAACGCGGCAATCGCGGCCTGCTTGATGTGATCGGGGGTGTCGAAGTCCGGTTCGCCGGCACCAAATCCACAGACATCGATTCCCTCCGCTTTCATCGCCTTGGCTTTGGCGTCGATGCTGAGAGTGAGAGACGGAGTGAGTTGAGCGGCGCGGCCTGAGATTTCCATTGGAGTAGTACTCATAGTTTATTATTTCGAGCGGTAAAAGTCTTCAATCAGTGGCTTCAAATTGTTTTCCTCAACCTGGACGATTTTCATTTCACGCCGCGCGTTCTCGATCGAGTCGGAAGCGTGCGCTGCGTTGATCATGATGGTTTGGCCGAATTCCTTTCGAATCGAGCCTGGCGGCGCCTTGCTCGGATCGGTCGGGCCCAGCACTTCGCGAATTTTCTGCACTGCGTCCTCTCCTTGATACACGAGCGCAATGCATTTTTCCGTCCCGGACTCGTTCTTTTGTTCGTCGGCGGTCTGGCTCGGCCGCCCGCCGGACATGAATCCCACGATGTCCTCCCACGCCTCCCGGCCCTTTTCAATTCCGAGCTTCTCCTGCAACACGCCCAACACCGGACCATAAAAGGATTCTGCCTGCGCCACACTCATCCGGTGAACTTTGAATCCGATGATGTAAAGGCCCGTGCGTGAAAAAACTTCGATCACACCGCCCGGGCGCAAATTTGGATACTTGAAATTATCCGGTTTGATCAGGACCAATGTCTTTTCAACGTTCGCGCCTGGGCGATGGTCGATCACGTTTTCCAGAATTCCGCCGTCCCGATCTGAAAATTCGGCCCACAGTTTTAAGTCTTGCTCAACCTGCTCGGGGTGAATGGCTGTCAGCACTGCCGGTTCAAAATAAATTACCTTGCCGCTCTCATCTGCGATGTAATCTCCAAACGTATCGCGAATCGTTTCGCCGCTCGTTCGTTCATTTACAATGTGGCCGGCGGTGTGATGAACCTTGGCCACGGCATCTTCGCCGCGAAAAACGAGAAGAAGCACGCGCGGCCGCTGTCCATTGGCCTTGCCAGTGAAATTGCGCCGCACGTATTCCTTAATCAGCTCTTGCGTCGCGCGGTGCCGCGGCTGGGTTTCGGTGACAATTGTCTCGACGTAGCGGTTTACCAGTTCGGCGCTGGGCGCAAACATTCGCCCGGCCACAACATCGAGTCCCGTGCGCGAAATCAGCCGGGCCACGATTCCGCCGGTGCGCGATTTGCGCATCGAATACGGCGTGACGATGGCGTAGGAAAGTTCCTCCATAAATCTCCCCGGCGGCTCTGATTAAACCGCCTAAAATGCAGGAAGAATCGAAGTCGCCTGAGCCGAAGAAAATGCGGGTTGGAACATGCCGCGTCAACCGCGTTTTTCGTACCCGTTGCCCCCACCGTCACGCTTGTCATCCTGAGCCGCGTAGACGGTGAAGGATCCCGCACCCGCGGTGTACGTCACGCAATCTAGATTGTGTGATCAACGGGTGTTTGCGAGGTTCCTCGCTTGCGCTCGGGATGACACCATGGTTCGCCTCGCCAAGATCGCGAGCCATTTCCCGCGACGTCGCGTCTCCACCACGTCGATTCGATTTATCTTTAGCGCGCAAACCAACCGATGCTGTTGTTCCCGCAAAACACCGGACAGAATCAACCACTCCGCACATTTCAGTTTTGGCAAGATCTCGATCAGCAATTCGCTGAAGAGATTTGCTGTAATGATGTCGATCCTCGCTGGAAATTTCCATTTCCGGACATCCGCGACTCGGAAATCGACCTGTTCGATCTTGTTTCGCCGCGCGTTTTCTTTCGCCGTCGCGATTGCGATCGGATCGTGATCGATCGCAATTATCCGCTTCGCTCCGAAGCGTGCCGCTGCCAATGCCAGAATTCCCGATCCCGTCCCCAGATCGAGCAGCGAAAATTCCTTGTCTGGCACGCGCCCGCGCGTGCCGCATTGCGCGCCTCGCACAAGGCTCTTCCGAGTCAAGCTCTCCAGCATTCGCAACGACATCGCCGTCGTCATGTGCTCGCCCGTCCCAAACGCCGCTCCCGCGGGAATCACGAGCGTCCTCTTCATTCTCCTGCTCGCGGTGGAAGAGACGATAACCAGCCGTTTCCCTATCTTCAGAGGCTTGGGTTTTTGCCCACGCAAAAATTTCCGCAGCCAATTGCGCGGCAATTTCTCGATTATTCCACCAAATCGCCTCCGAATCTTCTCCAGCTCAGAGCAGTTCGGACTCGCAACTTCCGCGATCGCATTCCTATGTCCCGGTTTGGAAACAATTGCGAGCCGCCGGCCCGCAATTTCATGCAATGCCACCTCGTTGGAAGCGAGCCAGCCCGTGCCGGCCCGCTTTCGCCAAACGAACATCAACCCAATACCAGAAAATTATTTCTTTTCCGTTCCTTCGGCTTTCTGCTTCGCCGCTATTTTTTGCGCTAACCCGGCGGCATATTTCTTGTACTGATCGCTATCGACCGTGAACGTTCCCAACATGTAATTCGTATCCTTCCAGTCCCAGTTTTGATCGGAATCGGTGTACGTCATCTTTGTCGTCTTACCCTGTACATACTGGTGATGAATCGGATCTGCCCCCGGTGGATTAGTGATTTTGGAGGAACCGCCCAGACCGCCTTCGACCAAATGTCCGGTGAATGTCGCTACGGTCCCAATAGTAATGATGTGATCTTTGCCTTCGATCTTCCGGGTAATCGGAACATACGCGGTCTTGAAATTGGCCGACCCATTATTCGACGGCAGCACGACGGCCGCGATTGCCTCCAGCGCCTTGCGCTGCTCGGGATTCGCTTTTTCGTCAATGTAGTTGGTGGAAAATTTCCATTTTCCGAACGAATCCATCATCGTCTGGTCCTCCGGGCTCTCCGCGTAGTTGGCGATGGCAAGTCCGTCGAGTTTCACATTTCCATAATTGCCTTTTTGAATAAAAAGCACCTGGTTCCCCCCACATGTCATTCGGGTCGGTTTGGAATCGAACCAGCACGGGCAAGCGGCATTACAGGAGCACGCTTCCTCGAGCTGACCGGTAATTTTCCACTTTGTTGCCTTTTCCTCCTTCGACGCGCTCAACGCCGGCGGGATTGTCATTACTGCGGCTAAGAACGCGAGGAGAACTGTCTTCATGCAAAAAGTCTAAGGCTCGTTCTCGTTCCGCTACAAGTGTAAAAATTCATCGCTAAATTCTCCCGGCGCGCTACCCTTTCGCCTTCTCAAAATCCCCATGCGCAGCGCCGGCATCCATCACATCACCGCGATGGCGGGAGATCCACAGCTAAATCTCGATTTTTACACCGAGACACTGGGTCTGCGTTTGGTAAAGCGCACTGTCAATTTCGACGACCCGGGCAGCTACCATTTTTATTTCGGTGATAACATCGGGAATCCTGGAACAATCATTACTTTTTTTCCATGGCCCGGCGCGCGACGAGGCGCCCGCGGGAGCGGACAGGTGACGATCGTAAGCTTCGCGATTCCCAGCAATTCAATCGCATGGTGGAAAAAACGATTGCGGGCGAACCACGTTGTCGCCGAGGAAATCAGTGACCGATTCGAGAACAAGGGACTGCGTTTTCTTGATCCCGATGGGTTGATGCTTGAGCTGATGGAATCGCCCGTCATCCCGAGCGAAGGACGGGTGGATCACACTATTCGCGGCTTCGCTGCACCGACACTCGAGGTAAGACACCTTGAGCGAACGGAAAAGCTGCTCATCGAAATTCTCGGATTCGAGTTTGTAGGGGAAGAAAACAATCGCCGTCGTTTGCGCGGGAGCGGATCAAATGCCGCCGCGGAAGTCGACCTCGTCTCATCCGACGCCGGCTTTGGCCTTGTCGCTGTTGGCACGGTCCATCACATTGCGTTTCGGGTGGCGAATGATGAGGAACAGTTGCGCGCTCGCGAGGAGCTCGTTACGCGCGGCCTCAATGTCACGCCGGTGATCGATCGCCAGTATTTTCATTCGATCTATTTTCGGGAACCGAACGGAATTCTGTTTGAGATCGCGACCGACGGGCCCGGTTTCCTGATTGATGAATCGGCTGACGAATTGGGCGAGTCCCTCAAGCTGCCGCCGATGTATGAATCCGCGCGCAGTGAGATCGAGCGTGTGCTTCCCGCGATTCAATTACAACACCACGCCGCTGCATCATGAGCGATTTCATTTATCGATTTATTCCAGGGAAAGGCGAGCGAACGTTGCTCTTGTTGCATGGTACCGGCGGAAACGAAGCTGATCTGCTTCCGCTCGGATTCGCGATCGCTCCCGATGCTTCGTTGCTCAGCCCGCGTGGAAAAGTCTTGGAAAATGGTGCATCCCGATTTTTTCGGCGGCTGGCCGAAGGTGTTTTCGATGAGGAAGATGTTGTCGAGCGTGCCAACGAGCTGGCGGAGTTCGTTTCGAGTGCAGCCCGGAAATATGATTTCGACCTGAACGCGCTGATTATGGTCGGCTATTCCAACGGCGCCAATATTGCCTCGGCCATGCTGCTGCTCGGCGCGCTAAAAGCTCGTGGCGCGATTTTGTTTCGTCCGATGGTGCCGCTCTCGCGTCCGCCACAACATCCGTTGGACGATTGTGAGGTTCTCATCTCCGGCGGGCGTTTTGATCCGATTGCCACGCCGGATCAGGTAAATGCCCTGGCCGATTTATTGCGTGAGCGAAAAGGCCGACGTGGAAGTGCGAATGCAGGAGAGCGGCCACGAATTGACCGACCGGGACGTGAAAACAGCGCGAGACTGGCTTGCACCTAGCGCCGTTGCATAGGAAAAAGGAGGTTCGCCTATGCTCGTCGTCATGAATGCCAACGCCACCGAGGGTGAGGTCGCCGGAGTCGTCCGCGTGATCGAAGCGCTCGGCTTGCGGGCTCATGTCATGCCCGGGGCCAACCGCACCGCCATTGGCATCACTGGCAACAAGGGCGTCATCAGTTTGCAGCATTTCGAGAATTTGCCGGGCGTGGCCGAAGCCATTCGGGTAACCAAACCGTACAAACTGATCACGCTCGATCTGAAACAGGAGCGCACGATTGTGGATGTCGGCGGCGCCAAGATCGGAAACAGTTCGCTCGCCACGATCGCCGGCCCCTGTGCAATCGAAAGCCGCAAACAGGCCTTTGCCATTGCCGAAGTCGTGAAAGGCGTCGGCGCGAAATTTTTCCGTGGCGGCGCCTTCAAGCCGCGGACTTCGCCCTATGCTTTTGCTGGCCTCGGTGAAGAAGCACTGAAAATTCTGGTCGAAATTCGGGAGAAGTTTGGTCTAAAAATCGTTAGCGAAGCCCTCGACGAGCCAGGGGTCGATTTGGTCGAAAAATATGCTGACATGATTCAGATCGGCGCGCGCAACATGCAAAACTATACGCTTTTACGCCGGGTCGGTCGTTCCAAACTGCCGGTCCTGCTCAAACGCGGGATGGCTGCCACACTGGAAGAATGGCTCCTTGCGGCCGAATATATTATGGCCGAGGGAAATTATCAGGTCGTGTTATGCGAGCGGGGTGTGCGCACCTTTGCCCAACACACCCGCAACACCCTCGATCTCGCCGCCGTTCCGGCCGTGCGGCGTATCTCACATTTGCCCATCATCATCGATGCCTCGCACGGCACCGGAAAAAATTACATGGTCACACCGCTCGCCCGCGCCGGTGTTGCTGTCGGGGCCGATGGCTTGATGATCGAAGTGCACTGCAAACCGGAGGAAGCGCTTTCCGACGGTGCGCAAGCGCTCACGCTCGACGAGTTTGAGCAAATGGCGAAAGAAGTGCGGGCGATTCACGACGTGATCGCGTGAGCCGAGGAGCGGCGCGCCTCTCGCACGGTGTCATCCTCAGCCGCGTAGACAACGCCAGTCCGGCTCGGACCGAAGGATCTCACCTACTCGCGGTTGGTCACGAATGACTCTATGTGATCAACCACCCCAGGGGAGGTCCCTCGCGTGCGCTTGGGATGACAGATTAAGAAAATTTGCGAGCAACCTTCTGCCTTTCGCAGGTCAACCCCCAAGGAGTGGTTGTCTCCTAGATAAACAAATCGGCGGTCTTGGGACCGTCGCATCACACCTGCTGCAATCGCAAAAAGTTCGCCAGTAATTTCCTCCCTTCTTCCGTCAGAATCGATTCCGGATGAAACTGCACACCGTGAATCGGAAGTCCGCGATGCTGTAATCCCATAATTTCCCCATCATCGGATTCGGCGGTGATCGTAAGCGACTGCGGAAGTGTTTCGCGCTTGACCACCAGCGAATGATAACGCGTCGCTTCAAAGGGTTTTGCCAGATTTTCAAAAACACCGGTCCCTTTGTGCGAAATCGCAGAGGTTTTCCCATGCATCAGTTTCGGCGCCCGCACAATCTCGCCGCCGAAGACTTCTCCAATGCATTGGTGACCGAGACAAACGCCGAGCAGCGGAATTTGGGCGCCAAAGTCGCGAATGACATCGCAACTGATTCCGGCGTCGCGCGGCCGGCCGGGTCCGGGGGAAATGCAAATCCGTGCAGGACGCAAAGTTTGAATGTCCGCCAGCGCGACTTCGTCGTTGCGTTTCACCACAACGTCTGCGCCGAGCTCACCGAAAATCTGCGCCAGGTTATAAGTGAATGAATCGTAGTTATCGATCAGCAACACTTTCAACTCGTCAGCTCCTTCGCCCGCTCAATTGCTGTCAGGACCGCCATCGCCTTACGCTCCGTTTCTTCGCGTTCTCTAACGGGATCCGAATCGGCCACAATGCCAGCGCCAGCCTGCACGTACGCCTTTCCATTTTTCAAAACCAAAGAACGCAACGCGATGCAGCTATCACATTTCCCATCAAAACCGAACCAGCCGACCGCCCCGGCATAAAATCCGCGGCGCGCTTTTTCCAGTTCGGCAATGATTTGCATGGCACGAATTTTCGGGGCACCCGACACGGTACCCGCGGGAAAAGTGGCGCGAAAGGCATCAAACGCACTCAAACCATCACGCAGGCGCGCCTCAACATGCGAGACAATGTGCATGACGTGACTGTAGCGCTCGATCGTCATTTGCTCGGTCACACGCACACTTCCGATTTCAGCGACCCGGCCGAGATCGTTGCGCGCGAGATCGATTAACATGACGTGCTCGGCCCGCTCTTTCGGGTCAGCGAGCAACTCGCGCGCATTTCTTTCATCAGAAATCGCGTCGTCGCCGCGGGGACGGGTTCCGGCAATCGGCCGCAGTTCGGCAACGCGACCGCGCACTCGCACGTGTAATTCAGGTGAACTACCCAGTGCGTAAAACTCGCCACCAAAATTCAGAAAAAACATGTATGGCGACGGGTTACCGAAACGGAGACAGCGATATAGATCGAGCGGGTCCCCTGAAAATGCCGACTCGAATCGTTGCGAGAGCACGACCTGAAAAATATCGCCTTCGGCGATGTATTCCTTTGCGCGCAAGACCATTTGCTCGAAATCGTTAGTATTGGTCTGAATCGACGGTCGCAAACGGCCGCTCCTGGGATCTGCTGCTATCGGTTGCAATCGCGAAGGTGCCGCGAGCCTATCGAGAATGATTTCGATCTGTTTGCACGCAGCGTGGTATCCATCGTCGGCCTTTCCTTTTCGAGTGTCGGCAAATGCGATCACACGCATGGTGCGAAAGCGATGATCAAAAACAAGTAGCGCAGATGCGATCATGAACAGCATTTCCGGCAGCTTCAGATCGTCGCGCGAATGAATCGTCGCTTTGGGTTCGAAAAATCGGATCACGTCGTAACCGACGAAGCCGACCACGCCGCCTTGGAAATGCGGTATGTCAGCGCGAGGAACAAGGCGGAATTCAGCCAGAATTTTTTGCAGATCGGCGAGGGGATCAGAAGTGCTGTATTTAGATGCGTTGCCGTTTTTCTGGCGGATCGTTAGCTCGCCGTTGCGCTGGCTAACGATCAATAGTGGATCGATACCAATAAAAGAGAAGCGGCCCGATTCTTCATTGCGCTCGGCTGATTCGAAGAGGAACGAAAAGCCATCGCGACCGATTTTTTGGAATGCTCCGACCGGCGTCTCGACATCGCTGACGATCTCGGCAACGACGGGGACTAAATTTCCACGTTCTGCAAGCCGGCGAAATTCTTCGAGGGAGGGGCGCAACATAAGAGCAGTGGAGTAATGGAGTATTGGAGTGTTGGAGTAGTGTCGCTACGAAAATTGTTGTGTACCCATGGCGCCTTCCTTTGTAGCCGCTTCGCTGTGCGAAGCGTCGCGTCGCCGCCAGGGGGACGGCTCCAGGAAAAATCTTGCGCAAGCGAACCGGCGAGCGATTATTTGAACCCACTTTTGGGCGCGGGT
>CAWAHI010000036.1:0-86565 GCA_963781735.1 uncultured Verrucomicrobiae bacterium
TGAATACCACTCCCGCCTCTATCATTTTGTTTGCATGCCTCGTCGGCGTGGCGTTGCTCGGAAGACGTGTGCGTCGTTACCTTCCCGCGGATCATTTCAGCGCAGAGTCCAAAGACGCCGTGAAGCTGGCCATGGGTCTTGTCGCGACGATGACCGCTCTAATCCTGGGGTTGCTTGTCAGCTCGGCCAAGGGCACCTACGACACTGCGCGAAGCGAAGTGATCGCAGATGGCCGCCAAGGTTGCGTTTCTCGATCGTGTGCTGGCGCTCTACGGACCCGAAGCAGCGGACGCACGCGCCGAATTTCGCAAGGTTTTCACCGACGCGGTTCGGCGCATGTGGCCGGCGGAGGGAAGCGGTCCTACCCAGTTGGCTCCCAACGAACGGATGGGTGACGCGTTTTACTTGGCTGTGCAAGGTCTTTCCCCACACAATGACACACAACGCGCCCTCAAGGCCCAAGCGGCAACTCTCATGGTCGAGCTTGGCGAGCTTCGGTCGCTGCTGCAAGCGCAGTCGATTCCGTCCATTTCCAAGCCGCTGTTGATCGCACTGGCCTGCTGGCTCGTGGTCATCTTCTTCGGCTTCAGCGTAATCGCACCGCCCAACGCCACGACTACGCTCGCATTGGTTGCCTCCGGTTTCTCGGTTGCCTGCGCGGTTTTCCTAATCCTGGAGCTGGACCACCCTTTTATCGGCCCGATTCGAATTCCCAGCGAGCCGATGATGAAGTTTCTGGACCACCTCGCCAAATGACTCGGCGACCGTTCGCAAGACCAGCTCTCATTGAGCTATCATTCGCCATCTAACAATAAACGGCGAATCCCTTGAAATCCGCCTCAGCGGTTTGCCTGAGCGACCACTGGTTTTGCAGTGCCGCTGAGGCCGACGTGTAAACGTAGAATCCGGTCGAGCTCGGCGATCGTTTGCGGCAGCCCGGTCGAGCTGTGCGGGCCCGGAACGATTACCTCAGATTGTGCCTTGTCGAAGTGCGAACTCCAATACGGTACAACTCCATCTGTGCTATTTGGCGAGTCGCCTTTACCGCGATCGCCGATAATCGAATGATAAGGGACGCTGATGGGAGCGCTGTTGAGCACTTTGAACGTCGGATTGTTTGGTTGTAAACCATACACACTATTCGGCAAACGGTTGCTGCCCGTGATTTGTATCAGCTCCTGCTTGGGTTACAGCATCCTGCAATACGGTGGCGACGTTGACGGGCAGGGAGATCAAGCTAATCGCGAGCCGGCCGATTCCACCGCTGGCCATCTCACTTCCGCGATGCGGAGTACAAATGAAAACGACGCGTTTTATGCGTGGGTTGCTCTTAAAAATAAGCGCGTGCATAACAAGACTATTGTTGGAATTGCGGGCCAGGATATCCCTTGCCACCGGACCGACGGCTTTCTCCCATAGCTCAGGAGTAACTGTCACGATCTGTGCGTGAGCGAGTATTCCGCCCATGCTGTGGCCAACAAGAACATAGGGACGATGGTTAGGATAAAGTTTGTCCACTTTGGCCAACTCCTCCCGCAGGCGAAGCGCGGAATAGAGAATGGGTGTTCCGGTAGGATAGCCAAAGACCCAGAACTGGTAGCGTTTCCGTATCTCCGGATCTGCCTGCAGCCCGTTGATCGTCTCTACCCAGGTAAACGGACTTGACACCAGGCCGTGAACAAAGACGAGCGGGATGCGATCCGGATCGTAAGGCTGAAGAAAATATAGTCCCGTTTTTTCGAGGTAGCGACGCGATCGCAGCGCTGCCATTAACTCAACGAGGATGAGATTAGATGGCGGCGAGTAGTAGCTGATCGGCGCGGTGAAATCGGCGGCGAGTGGACGAACCTTGCCTTCAACTAACGCCGTCGGTTGTTTCGCCGGGCGACGCAGCGCCAGAGTCGCGTCCTGTCCTTTGAAATCGAGAGTAGTTGTTACCGGAGCGCTGATTCCCTTCAGCGGCGCGAAGTTTTCCCGCGGAGTAGTAGTCCGAACTCCGACCAGTTCACCCCCTATTCCTTCCTGAACTATCTGCTTCTTCGCCAGTGGATGCTTAATTGAGCTGGCCAGCTGAAAGGAGTTGAAATAGTCCGGCGCCCAAACAGCAGGACCGGCAGGTTGCAGATGCAAATGGTAGGTCTCGTTATTTGAAGTAACCGTCAGCGGCTGGTTCCATAGTCGGCCTCCTTCACTGGAGCGCAGTAAAATGGTCAGCTCCGCGGCAGCGGTGTTGTAAGTGTTCAGGGCTGGTGTCTCCTGAGTTCCTGAGCCAAGTAGCGGAGCTGTGATGGCAGCGGCGTGCAGGTAAGCGGCCGCTCGCTTCTCCGCTGGAACTTGCGGTGACCGTGCCTCCCTTAAGCTATCCGCTGCGGGAGCATATTGCGTCACCCTCTGCGGTGGCGTCGCGCACGCTGCCAGAAACGCGACCGTCGCTGTCAGTGCAATGAGTCGAGCTCGGCATTCGCCCAAGATAGTTGCTCTTAACAACGCGCTGAGCTGTTTCATCGGCACTTACAGATACTTCGGGAACTGAGTTGAAGGCAACAACACTTCGCTTCGGGTTTGTCTAAACGACAGGCGCAAACAGCAATCTCGAGTTACTGTAGTAACTCGACCTTACCGGAGTCCATGTCATATCGCGCGGCCAAGACTTTCAACGTCCCGGCCTTCACTCGCGGCGGAATAAATGGGCCAGTCGTCTCTACGTGCTTGGCAATATCAACGGCGTTCGCGCGCACAGCGTTATCGAGTGGATCGCCCGGTTTGCCTTTCGTCTCCTCAACCGCCGGTGCAATTGCTTTCAATACATCAGGAATATTTCCGGATTCTTTGGCGTGCGAAACTGCGGCCGAAACCGCTCCGCACTTTTGGTGGCCCAGGACAACAATCAGGTTTGTGCCGAGGTGCTCGACCGCATACTCGATACTACCCATCGCCACCGGATCGACCACTTCACCCGCTGTTCGAACGACAAAGACATCCCCGAGTCCAACATCAAAAATCAGTTCCGGAGGAACGCGTGAATCCGAGCAGCTGACGATAATAGCAAAGGGTTTTTGATCTTTCGTCAGCTCAGTCCGACGCGCGACCAGCTCCTGACCATTAAGACCGGTCAAAGTTGCGGCGACAAACTTTGCGTTTCCATCCTGTAATCGCTTGAAAGCGTCGGCTGCCGGCATTCCCTCCGGTTCCGCGGCCATGCTGAGGCCGGGAAGGAAAATAAGCAGGCTGATGATGAGTGGGTTTATTTTCGTTTTCATTTTGGTTTCAGCGTTTGCACTACGTGGTTGATCCAACCGTTTCAAGCTTCAAATCGGTCGTTACTTCGCCGTGAGCAGCGCCTTGCGGGTTGCGCCGAGTTCCCGACGTTTGGCGGCGCTGACTTTCGGGTACTGCAACTTCAGCGAAGCGAGCGTATCAATCACACCCGCCGCGACAATTACTCGCGTGAACCATTTGTTATCCGCCGGCACCACATACCAGGGTGAATTCTCCGTTGCCGTCTCCCGGATCGTTTGCTCGTAGGCGCCCATGTAGTCATCCCAAAACCCCCGCTCTTTGGCGTCGTTGAGCGAGAATTTCCAGTTCTTGTCCGGGTTATCGAGCCGCTCCAGAAAACGCTTCTGCTGTTCCTTTTTCGAGACGTGAAGGAAGAACTTCACCACAACCGTTCCGTTGCGATGCAGGTAACGCTCAAAGGCGCGAATGTCCCGGAATCGCTCCTCCCAGATATTTTTGGTAACGCATTCCTTCGGTAGCTTTTGTCCGGCGAGAAACTCGGGATGCACCCGCACTACCAGCGTCTCCTCGTAGTAACTCCGATTGAAAATGCCGATCCGTCCACGCTCGGGCAATTGTTTGACACAACGCCAGAGGTAATCATGATCCAGATCTTCGCTCGTTGGTCCTTTGAAGGAGGATACCTGGCAACCCTGTGGATTTACTCCCGACATGACGTGCTTGATCGTCCCGTCCTTTCCCGCGGCATCCATGGCCTGGAAGATGAGCAACAACGACCAGCGGTCCTGCGCATAAAGTACATCCTGTAACTCGGCCAGGGCCTCGATACCGTTCTGCAGCGCTTCTTTCGCGCGCGGCTTGTCCGCCGACTTCAGCTCGCCGGTATCGGCGGGATCAAAATCCTTGAGTCGAAATTTTTTTCCGTTCGTTATGCGATACGGTTTGGAGAATTGATGAGCGGCCTGGACGACTTTGTTCGTTTTCATTTCGTTCAAGAAGATGTCTCAATCATTTCCTTCATCACTTTTTTTCCGCGCGCCTGGAGCGGTCCCATCCCGCTTCCCGGCAGGAACCACATGCCCTTATCCTTATCGCGACAGTAAACGATATTGACGTTATCGCTCGTCACCGCGTGGTGGAAGGTGGCGCCAGGATTCTCGGCGATGAACTGAAAGAAGGCGTGCCGCCACGGGTCATCCGCGTAATGGAAGATCTCTTCGCCGATCTTTTTTAGCTCTTCCGTGCTTGACAGTTCGGATGGATTGTCGGATAGCCTTTCGCCGCTCTTTCGTGAGCTCCTCAAGATCGAATTTGTCGAATGGCATTCTTCTTACTCGTTATCGCCGAAGCGCGTCGCTATTCTATTAGTTAATCCCGTTGCCACCAACCTATCGGACCTTGGTCCTATTACGAAATGGAAACCAGTGTGGACACTGGGAGCGGAGGTTTACAAAGTGAAACTGCTCTTTCAGGAAATCCGTCGCAATCCGTTGCTGTGGCTGCTGGTGTTTGTGCCGGTGGTGCTGGTCGCGGAGAAACTCAAGCCCGAATCTCATACCCTCCTCTTCGTTCTGTCGGTGCTGGCGATCCTGCCGCTGGCGACGTTGCTTAGTCACGCGACGGAGTCAGTGGCTGCGAAGACCGGTGATTCCATTGGTGGCCTGCTCAACTCGACACTCGGCAACATGACCGAACTGGTGATCGCGATCACCGCTTTGCAGGCGGGCCAATACACGCTGGTGAAAGCTTCCATCGCCGGCGCGATCGTGACGAACTCTTTGTTCATGCTGGGAATGTCGTTCCTGCTTGGCGGACTCCGTTACCACGTCCAGGAATTCAATCGCATCGGAGCGCGTATGCAGGCCGGGCTTCTGTTTCTCGCGACCGTCGCGCTCCTCATTCCTTCCACCATCGGATCGCGTCTGTCTCCTGAGAGCGCGAAGTTCAATCGCGAGTTGAGTGTGGCCCTGGCGATCCTGCTTCTCACTGCCTATGCACTCGGCCTGCTCTTTTCGCTCAAGACCCACCGCGAACTGTTCGCTGGTGTCGCAGAAGAAGAGGAAGCCGCATGGCCCATGGGCCTCGCGGTTGGGACGCTGGCGGGCGTGACGGTCTTTGTCGCCTTGGTAAGCGAAGTGTTCGTCGGTTCTGTGCAGGAAGCCGCCGTCTCGTTCGGAATGACTCCGGCCTTTGTCGGTTTCATTATCGTCGCGCTGGTCGGGGCGGCCGCGGAAATGACCGCCGCCTTTTCGGCCGCGCGCAAGAATCATCTCGATCTCAGCGTCACCATCTCGTTAGGCAGCGCTGCCCAGATTGCCTTGTTCGTTGCGCCGGTTCTTGTCCTCCTCAGCTACTTCATTGGGCCGGCGCCAATGGATCTGAGTTTCTGGACGGGCGCGGTGGCAATGGTCTTTTTCGCTACCCTGACCGCCGCGCTGGTCACGAACTCAGGTCGCTCCATGTGGTTCCTGGGCGTCCTGGTGTTGACGGTTTACCTGATGTTCGCGGCGGCGCTTTATCTCCTGCCGCCGCCACAGACTTAAGCCGTTAGGCCGACGATTCCTGCGCTTCAAGACGCATCAATTCGATCCGGTGGTTGGCTTTCGGATTTCGCGCTGCTGGACCGGCGACGAGGATCACCCGCTCGGCGGTGAGCCTTCGCGTTTAACCAGCGCTCGGCGAACTCCGCCATCGCATCTTCTTCGCCGAGATCCACGGGATGCACGCCGTAGGAAAAGGCGAGCCTGACAACGGCGGGATCATGCTCGGTGCGACATCCAGACGTGCGGTTTGAAGCGCGAGATGCAGCGCGCGGTGGTGCCGCTGCGCGTCGGCACGAGGACAAGATCGCACGGCACGGTGTCGAGGGCGTGTTCTACGAGCGATGCCATGCGTTCGCCGCCCTGTCAGCTCCGCCTGCTGTGCAGGAAGTTCACGGCGCGCAGCCAGGCGTGCGTGCGCGGGCGGTGCGCTTCGGTGAAGGCGGCGATCTGCGCAAGCATCGTCACGGCTTCCTCGGGAAATTTACCCATCGCGGATTCGCCGGAGAGCATCACGCAATCGGTGCCGTCGAGGATGGCATTGGCGACATCGGTCGCTCGGCGCGTGTCGGGCAGGCGGCTCGCGACCATCGACTCGAGCATCTGCGTGGCGGTGATGACCGGTTTGCCCGCGAGATTCGCTTTCGCGATGAACTGCTTCTGCGTGTAGGCGATTTCTCGATCGGAACCTCGACGCCGAGATCGCCGCGCGCGACCATGATGCCGTCGGCGGCAGCGAGGATTTCATCGAAATGCTCGAGCGCATCGGAGCGCTCGATCTTCGCGATGATGAACGGCTGCGCGTGCTGATTTGCGCAGCCGCCGCACGCACGGCTTCGATGTCCGCGGCGCGTTCGACGAACGACTGGCTGACCGCGTCGACGCCAGCGCCAAGTGCGAACTCGAGGCACGCGCGATCGTGTTCGGTGAACGCGCTGATACCGAGCTTGATGCCCGGCAGATTGAGCCTTTGCGAGAACGCAGCTCGCCGCCGACGGCGACGATGCATTCGACGTCGTTGCCCGAGACGCGCTCGACCACGAGTTGAACGAGACCGTCGTTGAGAAAGAGCCGGTTACCGGGTTTCACCACGCGCGGCAAGCGGCTCGAAGCTCATCGAGACGCGCCGTGCGCATTACCGACGATGTCTTCATTGGTGAGCGTGAACTGATCGCCCGGCACGAGCTGAATCGGTTCCGGATGCGATCTTCCCGAGCCGCATCTTCGGCCCCGGCAGATCGGCCATGATCGCCACGCGTCGGCCCGGTTGCTCGTGCGGCGTCGCGAATGCGCCTGACGAGTTCACCGTGATGCGAAAAATCGCCGTGCGAGAAATTGAGCCGCGCGACATTGAAGCCTGCACGAATCAGCCGCACGAGCATCCCCGGCGATTCTGAGGCCGGGCCGATGGTTGCGACGATTTTGGTCTTGTGCGCGGGGAGCGCCACGGGTCAGGAAGCAAACATGGTTTTACCGGTGCCGCGCAGATCGCTCACCGCCAGCTTCACGCGCTCAGCCATCGACGCTTCTGCGAGCGCGAGATAAGCACGCGGGTCGTAGGCTTTCTTATTCCCGACTTCGCCGTCGATTTTCAGCACCCCGTCGTAGTTCTTGAACATGTGTCCCGCGACCGGTCGGGTGAACGCATATTGCATGTCGGTATCGACGTTCATCTTCACCACGCCGTAATCGAGCGACTCGTGAATCTCCGCCTGGGTCGAACCGGAACCGCCGTGGAAGACGAGATAGAAACGCGCCTTCTCGCCGTAGGCTTTCACGACCGCATCCTGGCATTCCTTCAAGACACCCGGCTTCAGCTTGACGTGACCCGGTTTGTAAACGCCGTGCACATTTCCGAATGTCGCCGCGAGGAGATAGCGACCGCCAATCGGATTCAACCGCCGCGCAACTTCGAGCGTGTCCGCCGGTGTGGTATAAAGCTTGGCCGAGTCTTCGCCGACAACGTCGTCCTCTTCTCCACCAACTGCGCCGGTTTCGATCTCGAGCACGAGATCGTACTTGGCGAAGCGCTCAAGCAGCTTCACGGCGATGTCGAGATTCTCGCCTAACGAGAGGTTGCTCCCATCAAACATGTGACCGTTAAAAAGATTCGGCCGGCCGACGAGGCGACGCTTCTCCGTTTCTTCAACGAGCGGGAGAACGAATTTGTCGAGCTTGTCCTTGAGACAGTGATCGGTATGAAGGGCGACGTAGATCGGGTAACGCTCCGCCGCGCGGTGCACGTGCTCGGCGATCGAGATCGCACCGAGTGCGGAGTCCTTCAGCGCCGTGCCCGAGGCAAACGCCCCGCCGCCCGTGGAAACCTGAATGATCCCATCGGCCTCGCTCTCGGCCAACCCGCGGAGGGCGGCGTTCGCGGTCGTGAGGGACGTAACATTGACGGCTGGAAGCGCAAAGCCTCCGGCGCGGGCGCGATCAAGGATCGCGCAGTAAGTTTTGAAGTCGGCAACTGGCATCGTGTCCTCCGGTTAACGCATTTTTCCGCCGTAGATTGCATCTTTACCCAACTCCTCTTCGATGCGCAGGAGCTGATTGTATTTCGCGACGCGGTCGGTGCGGCTGAGCGAACCGGTCTTGATCTGACCGGCGTTCGTCGCCACGGCGATGTCGGCGATCGTCGTGTCCTCGCTTTCGCCCGAACGATGGCTAATGACAGCTGTGTATCCATTTTCCTCGCGCCAGCTCGATCGCGTCGAGCGTCTCGGTCAGCGAACCGATCTGGTTCACTTTCACGAGAATCGAATTGGCGACTGCCACTATCGATTGCCCTTGCGCAGGAACTCGACGTTCGTGACGAACAAGATCGTCGCCGACCAACTGCGTGGTCGCGCCCATCGCTTTCGGTCAGCTTCTTCCAGCCGTCCCAATCATTTTCCGCGCAGCCATCTTCGATTGAGATGATCGGGAATTTCTTCGCCAGCTCCTGGTAATAGGCGATCAGTTCTGCGGCATTGCGCTTCGAGCCGTCGGATTTCTTGAAGACGTACTGCTTCTTCGCCGCGTCATAGAACTCGGAAGAAGCGACATCGAGCGCGAAGAATATTTCCTTCCCCAGCTTGTAGCCGGCCTTCTTCACCGCTTTCGCGATCGTCTCCAGCGCGTCGTCGGCGCTCTCAAAGTTCGGCGCGAAACCGCCTTCATCGCCCACTGCGGTCGACAGTCCGCGCTCCTTCAGCACGCTTTTCAGCGCGTGGAAAATTTCGCAGCCCGCCCGCACCGCTTCGGAGAAACTCGGGAGGCCTTTCGGCATAATCATGAACTCCTGGAAATCGACCGGCGCGTCGGAGTGTGCGCCGCCGTTGACGATGTTCATCATCGGGACCGGCAATACTTTCGCGTTCGGTCCGCCGAGATATTTGAATAGAGCGCAATCCGATCTGACTCGCCGCCGCACGCGCATTCGCGAGTGAGACTGCGAGGATGGCGTTCGCGCCGAGCTTGGCTTTGTTGGTCGTGCCATCGAGCGCGATCATCGTCTTGTCGACACGGATTTGATCGAGCGCATCCATGCCGATGAGTTCCCTGGCGATTGGCTTGTTGACGTTGCCAACGGCCTTGCTAACGCCACGGCCAAGAAAGCGGTTTTTCGCGCCGTCACGCAGCTCCCAGGCTTCGTGCTCGCCGGTGCTCGCGCCGCTCGGCACGATCGCGCTGCCGCTCCCGCCGCCAGCAAGAGTTACAACAGCTTCAACAGTTGGATTGCCGCGCGAATCAATAACCTGGCGGCCGTGAACTTGAATGATCTTGGTTGATGACATTTGTGCTTGGAGTGAACGCCGGCAGTATCGCGCTCGGGCGGAGCCGTTGTGAATAGGACGAAGGTCGCAAAAGGAGGCGCTAAAGCTGCGTTCCTTCGAGAAATGGCTTGCCCGAAGCAGAGGCAAGAAGGTTCGACACCGTGACGCGCGCAATTTCGGAGAGCGCTTCCTGCGTGAGAAAGGCCTGATGCGCGGTGATCAAAACATTCGGAAAGGTGAGCAGACGAGCCAGTTCATCGTCGTGCAAAATTTGCCCGGAGAGATCCTCGAAAAAGACGCCTTCTTCTTCTTCATAGACGTCGAGTCCCACACCGCCGAGCCGGCCGCATTTCAACGCTTCGATCAGTGCCTTTGTGTCGATGAGCGCGCCGCGACTGACGTTGATCAGGATCGCGCCGGGCTTCATCAACTCAAGCGTTTCGCGGCGGATGATGTGGTGTGTCTGTGGCGTGAGCGGCGTGTGGAGCGAGATCACTTCGCACTCGCGCGCGAGCGGTTTTCGCATCGGTGTATTCGACCCCGAATTCCTTCGCCCATTCCGGCGAGGGAAAGGGATCGTAAGCCAGCACTTTCATTCCAAATCCCCGCAGAATTTGCGCGGTGACACGGCCAATCTTTCCGGTGCCAAAGATTCCCGCGGTCTTGCCGTGCAGATCAAAGCCGACCAGACCGCTGAGCGAAAAGTTCAGATCGTGAACACGATTGCTGGCGCGTGGAATCTTGCGATTGAGCGCGAGCAGCAGCGCGACGGCGTGCTCGGCCACGGCGTAAGGCGAATAGGCGGGCACGCGCGTCACTGAAAGACCAAACTCCTTCGCCGCGGGGAGGTCGACGCCGTTGAAGCCGGCGCAGCGCAAGGCCACGTGCTTGACGCCGATTTTCGCAAGCGCTTCAAGACAGGCGCGATCGGCGCGGTCGTTTACGAAAATGCAGACCGCCCGCGCGCCATTCGCCGCCGCGGCGGTCTCGGCCGAGAGCCGCCAATCCATGAAGCGCCACTCGATCTCGAGCCACTGGAAGCGGCGCGTTGCAGCGAATCGCGGTCGTACGATTTGGTGTCGAAGACTACGGTCCGGATCATGGCGTCTCTCCGGAGGACCCGCCGGTTGAGGCCGAAGATGTCGGTAAATACGGCGAAGAACAAGCCGGTGGAAAGTCCGCACATCAGGATGCCGGTGAGCGCTTCGACGCCACCGACGAGGCGCCATTCTGGAGGCAGCACGAGGTCGCCATAACCGGTGGTGGTGTAAGTGACCGCGCTGAAATACGCGGATGTTGTGAGGTCCGGCATCGCGCCGCGCCACGCGTAGAAGAGCGCCCAGACGAGAATCTGGATCAGATGCAGCAGCACTGTCCAGGAGGCGATGCGGACGAGCATCCACGGTCGCGTACCAGAACTGTCCCGTGCCGCGCACCAGCCGAGCGTGCATCCAGCGAAATGCGCCCGTGAGTCCCATTGCGTGAATCGTGACGCATAGCGCCATCAGAGAAAAGGCGATGAGGAGCTTCGAGAGCATCGGCGCGGCGTTAGTTGGACAGCGCCCCGGGTTCAATCTTCCACACGCGCTCGCAATAATCGCGAATCGAGCGGTCAGAGGAAAATTTGCCCATGCGCGCCGTATTCAGAATGGAGGCGCGCGTCCAGGCGGTTTGATCCCGCCAAAGCGCGCTCACTTTTTCCTGCGCATCGATGTAAGCCTGATAATCGGCGAAGTAGCAGAAATGGATCGCCGCCGAGCAGGTTCTCAACGATTGGGCGAAACAGTTCCGCGTCGCCGCGACCAAGCTCACCGCTGGCGATGAAATCAATGACCTCGCGCAGGTCTTTCGTTGTGAGCGTAGTAATCTCGCGGCCGATAACCGCGTGCGCGCAGCTCCGCCACTTCGGGCGCCGTCAAACCGAAGAGGAAGAAATTCTCCGCACCGACTTCCTCGCGAATCTCGACGTTCGCCCCGTCGAGCGTTCCGATGGTGAGCGCGCCATTAAGCGCGAACTTCATGTTGCCGGTGCCGCTCGCCTCTTTCCCCGCGGTGGAAATTTGCTCTGACAGATTCGCGGCCGCGTAGATGAAGTGCGCGTTAGTGACATTGAAATCGGGAAAGTAAACCACCTTGAGCCGGTCGCGCACGGCGCGATCGGCCTTCACGATTTCGCCGACGGCATTGATGAGTTTGATGATGCGCTTGGCCATGAAATAACCGGGTGCGGCTTTGCCCCCAAAGATGAACGTGCGCGCCGGCACGTCAGCTTCCGGATCACGCCGGAGCCGCAGATAAAGCGCGATGATGTGGAGCGCGGCGAGGTGTTGCCGTTTATATTCGTGAATGCGTTTTACCTGCACGTCGAAGAGCGACTGCGGGGCGACCTTTATGCCGGTGCGCGCCTTGATCAGCGCGGCGAGTCTGCGTTTGTTGGCCAGTTTCACCTTGCGCCATTGCTCCTGAAATTCCGAGTCGTCAGCGAATTGCTCCAATTCACGAAGCTGATTCGAGATCTTTCAGCCAGCCATCGCCGATTCGTGCGTTGATCAACTTGGTGAGTCCAGGATTGCTGAGCGCGACGAAGCGGCGTGGCGTAACGCCATTGGTCACGTTGCAAAATTTTTCCGGCCACAACTCCGCGAAATCGCGCAGCACGGTTTGCTTCAGCAACTCGGAGTGAAGCTGCGCCACGCCGTTGATGGCATGGCTGCCGACGCGTGGCGAGATGCGCCATGCGCACCGCGCGCGGTTTGTTTTCATCGATGAGGGAGAGTCGCGCGATACGCGCATCGTCGTTCGGGAATTTTAACTCCTCCAAAAACCGGCGATTGATTTCGTAGATGATCTCGAGATGGCGGGGGAGCACGGCGCCGAAAAGATCGACGCTCCATTTCTCCAGCGCCTCGGGCAGCAGCGTGTGGTTGGTGTAGGCAAACGTCGCGCGCGTTATGTTCCACGCTTCTTCCCAGCCTAACGAATGCTCATCGACCAGGAGCCGCATCAGCTCGGCCACAGCCACCGCCGGATGCGTGTCGTTCAATTGCACCGCCCATTTCTGATGGAAGTTTGCCGGTGTGCCGCCGAGAAATTCGTGAATGCGCAGCATGTCTTGCAACGAACAGCTCGAAAAAAAGAATTGCTGTTTCAGTCGCAATTCCTTCCCGACCGCGACTTCATCGTTCGGATAAAGCACCTTAGTGATGTTTTCCGACGCCATCTTGTCCTGCACCGCGCGGTAGTAATCACCATGATTGAACGCGGCGAAATCGAATGACTCGACGGCTTCCGCTTTCCACAGGCGCAGAATGTTGCAGGTATCAACGCGGTACCCGGGAATCGGCGTATCGTAAGCAACGCCTTTCACCTCCGTCTCCGGAATCCAGCGCACACGAAAATTGCCCTCTTTGTCGGTGAAGTGCTCGGTGCGGCCGCCAAATTTTACCGCATAACAAATTTCCGGACGCGCGATTTCCCACGGGTTGCCGTTGCGCAGCCATTTGTCGGTGATCTCGCACTGCCAGCCATCGCGAATCACCTGATCAAAAATGCCGAACTCGTAACGGATGCCGTAGCCGATGGCCGGTACTTCCACCGAAGCGAGCGAATCCATGTAACAGGATGCGAGGCGGCCGAGTCCGCCGTTGCCGAGACCGGGCTCCTCTTCCTGCGCCACGATTTCATCGAAATCGTAGCCTAAGGACTTTACCGCCTTTCGCGTCGCATCGGTAATGCCGAGATTGAGCAGATTGTTCGCCAGGTGCGGGCCAGGCAAATATTCGGCCGAGAGATAAGCAACGCGCCGCGCGTTCGCGCCGCCGTAGCTTTCCATGCTCTCGACGGTGTGCTGGAAGACGCGGTCACGTACGGTAAGCGCGAGTGCATAGTAAAGATCATGCTTGGTCGCCACGCGCTCGCTTCTGCCGAGCGCAAATTGCAGATTATCGCGGAACGCCTGCTTGATTTCGTCGGCGGAAAGCCAGTGCGAATTGTTGCTGTTCGCTCCATAAATCAAACGGGAAGCATCGCGATGCGCACAACGGCATAGGTGAAAACAGCAAGGGCGAAAGTAAACGCCAGCACGCGGACACGCCGCTGTTCGAATCTGCCGGCGGTGTTGGCGAAAAAGAGGACCGCCGCGAACAGGACGGTGTTGGCAAGATACTGGCCGGAAATATTACCGTTTTGGCGCGCTTCGGTTACTTTCGAAGCGGCTTGAGCATTCGCCTCTGCCGCCTCGCGCGTGCCCCGAACTTCATAGAGGTTCGGGACGAATGGATGCGGGTCAGCATTTGGATTCTCAAACGGCTTCTGCGCCAGCCAGGCATCGTACGCTTTCCGCACATCAGGCGGAAAGCGCTGCGCGTAAAAGTCCGCCAGTTTTTCGTTACCCGCCTGCTGCGCCGCGAGCAATTGCATGAACATGGCGGCATGAATGCTTGCCGCCTGCATTCCCTGGATGTTTAGCAGGTTAGCGCGACGCTCGAGCGAATTGAATTCGTTCATCAGCCGGTTGCTGCGCCGTGTGAAGGCCGCCGATTGATACGAAGACCATGCGGTTCCAACTGTGGCCAGCGCCATCAACAACGCTGTGACCGGCTCAACCCACTTTTTCTTCGGCGTTTTGCCAGCGATTGCAGACTCGTGCTGAGATCGGCTTTCTGTTGGCGCACTCAAAGCACTGTCCTAGCCGAAAGCGTTTGCCTCCATTGTGCGGGTAGTCAACGAGAACACCGCGCACTTCATGCAAAATGATCAGCCTCCGCGTGGGAACTGGTCAACGATTTTCGCGACTGCGGCGCGAATTTTTGCCGCGTTTGATTCGGGTCCGCCGACCACCGCTTTTCCGACGCCGCGAAAGACAAGCTTCTTCGTGTGGGCATCGACGAAATCGAGGATCAATGTGCCTTCACCGTAAGTGTTCACGTCGGTATAGGTGACAGGAGCGCCGTACCACATGCCGTAACGGCCGTAACTGTAAGGCCAGCTGCCGTGATAGCCGTAGCCCCAGTCGGTATATTGTTGCACCGAAACTTTCTCATGAACAAAGACCTGACGAACAACATCGAGATCGGCGTTTTTCCCCGGCGCTTCCGTAATTCCCCGCTTAGCGAGTTCCGTTCGCACGGACTCTTGCAATGCTGCCTCGCCTACCGGCGACAGGGTTTCTCCGCGAGCGGGCGGCGCGAGGGTGTACGTCTTATATGCGGCGAAGTGGGCCGCGGGGTCGTGGTCGGTGGTGACCGTAACGCTCTCGCTCGCGCATCCGGCAAGCACGCAGAGGACTCCGGCAGCTAAGAAGAAGTTGAATACGGTTTTCATTTAATACCTTTTGCTGGTTTGATTTGACGCAGTTCAGGCTGCAGTCGCTGCCTCGGAAATGCCTATTGGACCTTGGTCTCATGTCATGGAAAGAGTGGCCTGTTGAGAGTAACTGCCGCGTGCGCACAGCATCGGTTTGTTATGCAAAACATCTCGTCGCCGCTGCGACTGCGCTGATTACCGCAGGATGGTGCAGCAACCTTTCTGCTCAGGATCTCGAACCGCGTGCCTATAGTAACTCTCCGGTCGGCACTAACTTCGTCATTCTGGGTTACGGCTACGGCAGCGGTACCGTACTGACCGATCCGTCATTGCCGATCGAAAATGTGAGCAATGAATCACACATCGGTATTTTGGCGTATGCTCGGGTGCTGAACGTGTTCGGCAAGTCCGCGAAGTTCGACATGATTGTTCCCTTCGCTGGACTGAGAGCCGAAGGTCTCGTCTTTGGCCAGCCGCACTTGCGCGAGATCAGCGGGTTGGCCGATCCGCTCTTTCGATTTTCGATAAACTTCATCGGCGCGCCCGCGCTCACCGCAGCAGAGTTCACAAAATACCGGCAGGACCTGATTGTTGGCGCGAGCCTGCGGGTGGGCGTGCCGCTCGGCCAGTACGACGACACGAGACTGGTCAATGTCGGGACCAATCGATGGTCGGTGAAACCGGAGCTTGGCATTTCAAAAGCTCTTGGACGCTGGACGCTTGAGCTCGCGCCGGCCGTCACCTTCTACAGTGAGAACGACGATTTCCTCCGCGGCAAAACGCGCGCGCAGACGCCGCTCTACTCCGTGCAGGCGAACGCGAGCTACACTTTCACGCGCGGCTTTTGGCTGGCGGTAAATACCGGCTATTTCACGGGCAGCCGCTCGACGGTTGATGGCGTGGAGAATAACGATCGGCAGGAAGGGCTGCGCTTCGGTGCGACATTGGCGCTGCCGGTCACTCGGTCACAGTCAATCAAAATTTACGGCATCACTGGCTACAACGGTCATCGCCACCACGACTTCGACGCGGTTGGGATCGCCTGGCAGTACCGCTGGGGCGGCGGTTTGTGACGGAAGCCGCACCTTATCCAGTCAACCACGCGCGTGCGGCAGCAAGTTCGTCCGGCGGAAAGAATTTTACTGGCGCGCGGCGAACTCCCGCGCCAGCAAAAGCGAGAGCTTGTACTTCCCAGCGCGGCTCCGCCACGATGGCAATTTTGGCGATCTCACCGCAATGCGAAAGGAGGAAATCGAAATCATTCCAATCTGCGCCGCGTTCACAACCCTCGAAGTTCTCTACAATAGCGAGCACGCGGGGCTTCGCTCCACTGTCGATTTTGTCGCGCAATGCGCCTTGTTCAGCCGCAAATTCGGATTGTTTTAAAACGCCGCTAATGCGCAGCACACAAATGTCGTTAGGTTCGTATTCGATTTCAATGGGCATGATGGTGTCTTCTTATTGTTGATGTTCAGTTGAACCGCTCCGGCTGTCCGGTCGCGGCCAGAACCGAGCGCCACCAGCCGCTGGCTGGGTCGAGGCGCTTGGTGTGAGTGGCGAGCAGTTCAATCGGGACGTGAATGAAACGCTCGTGCAAAAAACCGATAACCACGCCAGTTTTCCCGGCCATGGCCGCATGAACAGCGTGACGGGCGAAGAGATCACACAGTAATGCGTCTTCGGAATTCGCCGGACGGCTCCGAACCTGATAGCTCGGATCGAAGTAACGAATCACCACCGGGATTCCTTCGGCTTTGAAGTATGACTTGATCTGCTCACATAAAAACGGCCCGATGTCTTTCAGCTTCACATTGCCCGATGCATCGCGTTCAGCGGGGTCGGCTTTCAACAAATCCTGCCCCGCGCCTTCTGCGACGGCGATGACTGCGTGTGATTTGACGAGCATCCGTTGTTTCAACGCGGCCAGAAACGATTCGAGCTTGAAAGGCACTTCGGGAATGAGCGCGAAGTTTACGTCCTGACTTGCGACCACCGCGCCGGCTGTGACGAAACCCGCGTGACGCCCCATCAGCCTAACGACACCAATCCCGCCCGGGACGCTGCGCGCTTCGGTGTGCGCGCAATCGAGCACGCGCTTGGCTTCCTCAACCGCGCTGAAAAATCCAAATGTGCGCGAGACGAAGCCGACATCGTTATCGATCGTTTTCGGGACGCCTATGACTGAGAGCAAATGGCCGCGACGTCGCGCTTCCTGGTAGAGATCGTTCGCGCCGCGCTGGGTGCCGTCGCCGCCAACGGTGAATAGAATATTCACCTCGCGCGCGATCAGATTGTCCACCGCCCGGCCAATATCAACGGGACCGCGCGACGAACTGAGGATTGTCCCGCCTTTCTGATGAATGCTATCCACAAACTGCGGCGTGATTTTAACCGGCTCTGAGCCGCACTTCGGATCGAGTCCACTGTAACCGCCGCGAAAACCGAGCACTTCGCGCACACCGTAGCCGTAGTGCAGCTCGAGAAAGAGGGAACGAATGACGTTGTTAAGGCCGGGGCACAATCCCCCGCAGGTCACAATTCCTGCGCGCGTTTTCTTAGCCTCAAAAAAAAGTTTCGCCCGCGGCCCCGCCAATTCGAATTGCAATCCAGGCTCGGCGCCGATTTCTATTCGCTCGGGGATGCGAACGTCGTCGCTAATGGTGTGAGTCAATTTCGAAGCGAAACGCGCTTCGCCGAGACTGGGCGTATTCATCGAAAAAGAACGATCGCAAGAACCTGCGCCGAAAGAATGCGCAACAGTGTCGTAAGAGGATAGACCGTGGCATAACCAACGGCCGGAGCGTTGGAGCCAGCGATGTTTGAAGCGAAGGCGAGTGCGGGAGGATCGGTCATGCTGCCGGCGATCAGGCCACTTAAATCCATGAAGTTTAGCTTCAAAACGGCGCGCGCAAAAACGCCGATGAGCAGGAGCGGAAGAATGGTGACGCATGCTCCGGCGAGCAACCAGTTGAGACCGGTCGCGCTAAAGACTGTCGCGAAGAATTTCGCGCCTGCGCCGAGTCCGACAGAAGCGAAGAAGAGCGCGATTCCGAATTCGCGAAACGCGAGGTTTGTATTTGTCGGCATGTGCCAAACTTGCCGACCAATTCGTCCGATGCGGCCGAGGATCAGCGCGACAATCAGCGGACCGCCGGCGAGTCCGAGTCGAATTGGCTGCGGCAAACCGGGAAACGCAATCGGCATTGTGCCCAAGGCGATGCCGAGCACGATTCCAATGAAGAGCGGAATGAAATGCGTCTCGTTTAATTCCTTGAGCGAGTTGCCGACCGCGGCCGCGGCTTTCTCAAGATCGACATCGCGCCCTACGATCTGTAACTGATCCCCGAATTGCAGGCGCAATCCCGGCACCGCGGTCATTTCGATATCGGCCCGACTCACGCGTGTCACGGCGACGCCGAAGCGATCGTCGAGATTGAGGCTGGCGACTGTTTTGCCGAGCACGTTCCGGTCGGTCACGACTACACGGCGAAACGTGATGTTGCTTTCGGCGAGAACGAGATCTTCCTCGCTTCGCTGGCCGACGACACGCTCGAATTGTTCGAGCCCGGCGCGCGTGCCGATTACCGCGAGTCGATCATCGCGATGAATCACGGTCGCATCCGTCGCGGCGACGGTTTCGGTGCCGTTGCGCACGCGTGCAATTGTGACGCGCGATTCGATTCGACCCGGAATCGAATCAATGCGAACGCCATCAAGATTCGGGTTCGTGACGACAAGCGTGCGGCGCTCCAGCGGCTCGACCGGCGCCCGGTTCTTTTCCGCGAACGCTGCCGCCTCGCGCAAGGGATCGATGCGGAAGATTTGTTTGAGCAACAGCAGCGTTCCGATGATGCCGACGATCGCCATCGGATAGGTGACGGCGTAACCAAGCGCGGGCAAAGCCAGGCGATCGGGCGCGATGTTCGGCAGCGTGCTGAGCGTCTGGGAGCCGGCGCCGAGTGAAGGTGTGTTGGTGACGGCGCCGGAATAAATTCCGAGCACCGCGGCCATATCGAACCCAGCGAGCCAGCCAATGAGCGGTGCGCCGACCGCGCCGAGAATCACGATCGCAGCCGCGAGCAGGTTGAGCTTTACACCTTGATCACGCAATGCAGCGACGAAGCCGGGACCGAGCTGGAGGCCGATGGTGAAAACAAACAGGAGCAGCCCGAACTCCTTTACAAAATCGAGTGTGTGATGATCAACTGGATTCCCGAAGTGTCCGACGATGATTCCCGCAAACAGAACGCCAGCTGTGCCGAGTCCAACACCGCGAAATTTTAAACTGCCCAGCGCCATGCCGAGCACGCAAACAAACGCAAGCGCACCGATCGCGTGGGCGACCGGCTGGGTGCGATGCAGATCGAACAGCCAGCTCATTCGTTCTCGGATGCCAAGGTTTCTAAATCCTGTCCACGCGCTATCGGACTTTGGTCCCACCGCGGGGAGCCGAAGCCAACTTGCGCTAACAGTAAGACCAACGTCGGACAGGTGAATCCGCGAATCCACAGCTAACATCCGGGTGTCACCGGGCGCATGACCGTTCGGTTCTGCAGTCGGGAATTCCATTGCGCCAAAACCCAAATCAAAGGTTAATGAATTATAAGTGGATCTGCTTACCAGCTGTCGGTTGTTGTCTTGCCTTGCTCGTCGGTTCGTGCGGCAGCCGCATTCCAATCCATACGAGTTACGACAAGTCGACTTCGTTCGAGAAATACCATACCTATGCCCTCGACCTGACCGCAGCCGAACTCGGTCCACTTGGTAAGCACACTCTGGAAGAATCGTTGCGTGCGCGCCTTGGCGCACGCGGACTCAAGGAAGTGGCGGACGATCAGGCAAATCTTCTCGTCGTCTGCAGTATTGCCACGGAGCAAAAGCAGATTGGTTCCAGCTGTGGCCGGGCGTGTTTATTTGCCCTCAAATTTCGGACGCTACTCAGGAACAGCCGGCATCGTGCAGGCACCGGAAATGACAGAATACACCTACGGCTCACTCATAATCGATTTTGTTGATGCCACCTCTCGCGAACTCGTCTTCCGCGGCATCGGCAGCGCCAAAGTGAATACGGAGGAAAAGAACGCCGCTGCGATCAATACTGTTGTTAGCCGTGTTGTCGCAGCAATTCCACGGCTTGGCCAAAAGTAGCAGCCGCCTTTTATGCCGCCAATTCTTCCCTTTCGCGGCGCGCCAACTTTGCGTAAAGCCACATCACCAGCAGGGCCGCGAGTGCGTAGGCCGCGATCACCGGCACTCCTCGACCGTCGCGGCTTTGCTGCCCCGAAAGTAAGAGGGCAAGGCCGACGTGCCGGTTCGCGTTACAGACGGACAACGTTTGAACGGTTGCGGAAGGCCGACCCAACAGCAGTTGCATCCCGAGCAGGGATCCTGTGGCAAGCAGCAGCGCGGCCACGACTACCCAGGGGCTCTCCTTCCACAAGGCGACACCGATTTTGTAAAGTAGCCCCACCAGGACGACCAAGAGCAACGTATTACCGATTATATTAAGGATACGTTGGGCATGCGTGGAGAACGCGGGTGCGAGCCACATTAGCGTCATGCCGACAATCAGCGGCACGAACTGCTGCTCCGCGATCACCGCCAGCAACTTCATCGGCGGCACCCAGATGCCGCGTCCATACAACCAGCCGCCGGCCGCAATCAACAACGGAACGATCACGGGCGTGAGCAGCGCGCCCCAAACCTGGTAGCTCGCCGCCAGTTGCAGATCGAAGCCTTTCTGCGCCGCACCACGAGTCATTAGTGGCGCGCCCGGCACGACGGCGATGAGAAACAATCCCGCCATCGTCGGACGATCTAACGGGAGTAAATTTCCGAGCACCAGGGCGAGAAGTGGCGGCACGAGAAATGTCCCCGCCAACAATCGCACCCAGAGCGAGAGTGTCAGGCGCCCCCAATTTTCCAGCAGTCGCCTTGGGCTCAGGCTCATGCCGATCGACAACATCAGCATCAGCACAACGCACGATACCAAGTATTTCATGCTTCTAGTTTTGAACCGTGAATCAAAACTCCATCGGGCATAGCGATTGCGCAGCCGGTTCGATGGACGATCTCATCAAATTATAACAAGCCCTGCACGTGCCGACCCGTGCCGTCTGTCGGACTTTGGTCCGACTGCGCTATGCGGCGAGCTCCCCCGCATTTCGGCAGCGTATTGAGGCAACCTGAGGACTGCAAACCAGAGACGTCAGCTCACTAGCAGCCGCTAGCCCTCGAGGACCGCGGCATTGCCCCGCTTCCGCACGACCGGTTGGTCGGTGATGATGACTGTCGTCCCCGGTGTGAGCGTGTCGTAAACCTTGGCCGCAAACTCGGGGTTGATGCGCAGGCGCGACGCGATCTTGTCGGCAGGAACGCCGCGGCCACTGCTCGTCACGGTCATCCACTTTCGCGCGGCCCGGCCGGGAGCCAGCGAGCTTTGCCGGTCGGTCGTGCCTTCGAGGAGCGAGTAGACATGATTCCCCAGCGAACCGCGGCCACTTACCTCCACCGGCGCGCGCCCGATGACATTGCCGTTGCGATAGACGTAGACCGCTTTATCGGCCGAGCTGACTACCATCGTGATCGGCCCGCTCGCGCTGCGTTCCGGCTTCCAGTCATACTCATTGCTCGCAAGCGGACGCACCATTGAAGCTGAGATATCCTTCGGCGCCAGCAGTAGTCCGGGGTTCGACGCGAGGTGCGGCACCGGGACCTTGCCATCGCCCACCACGACGGTCCCGCCGCTCGAGGTCACGCTGAAAAGCAACTGCGAGAAATCAAACGGCATGCGGATGCAGCCGTGGCTGGCGGGGTAGCCGGGGAGATTCCCCGAGTGCATGCAGATGCCGGTGTCGGTGAGCCGCTGCATGTTGGGCATCGGCGCATTGTCGTATTTTTTCGAATAATACTCCTTACTCTTGCCGAGAATACTGAAGACGCCGCCCGGCGTGGAGTGGCCCTGCGAGCCGGTGCTTATGCTCGTGCGGCCAATGAGGATGCCGTTCCGATACACGTGCATGGTCTGCTCGGGAACGCTCACGAGGACCATGAGGGGACCGCTCGGTGAAAGCTCGGGGTGCCACCAGTATTCACCCGGTTTGAGCGTCCCAGTTGGCTTGCCGGTCGGCGTGCCTTTGGTGTGGAAGGAGGGTTGCTGCACCGCGTATGACGAGGTGAGGAGCGCGATAGTAAGCGTGATGGTGGATAGAATCTTCATGAGGTAATCAGACAAACATGAACGTACGCCTCCTCCCTGTCGAATAATAAAACTTTGGTCCGAGAGACTTGCTGTCGGCGGCCTCTTATTCGGCCCTAAATCCTTCTCGTAAACAGCCGCGCATCATTCACGATGAATGCCTCGGCTCGGGTGAACTACTGCGGAGTTTCGTAAGGCGGCTCATCCGTCGCGATTGGTGTCACTTGTGCCGGCGGATTGATCAAGTTGAACACGATGGCCGCGGCGACGCCCGCCGCGAAGTCTGCAACCAGGTAGATCCAGATGTTGTTCCAAGTAGATATCCCTAATATCGAAATGCCGATGGCGACGGCGGGGTTGAACGCACCGCCTGAGATATCGCCAACTGCAAATGCTCCCGTCATGACTGTCATCCCAATTGCCAGGCCATAGAACGAATTGCCGGATGTACCTTCAGCGGTCGCTGCGTTTAGAACGACATAGACGAGCGCGAAGGTAAAGAGAAACTCCGCAAGCAAGGCGGGTCCGAGCTTTGGAGCGATTGGCGTTACAGCTACCCCGGCGCGCAAGATTTTGCTCACGACGAAGGCGGCAATCGCCGCCGCCACACATTGCGCAATCCAATAGGGTATCACATCGGCCGCCTTCAACTTGCCGCGTATCAGCACGCCGAGCGTAACTGCCGGATTATAATGTGCCCCGGATATGTGGCCGCCCGCGAATACCATCACCATCAGGGCGGCGCCGATTGCAAGAGGTGCGATTACGCCGGCGGAAGCACCGATACCGGTGCAGCCAATTGTCAGGACAAGGAAGAAGGTGCCAATAAACTCGGCAATGTATTTGTTCATGTTAGGATCTCCTGGGTCATACGTGGTCAACCCGCGTACTTTTTAGATACGAATCATTCACTTCGGCGGCTCCGCACCCCGGTGTTAGCACTTCGATCGGCACCTCGAGCCACCGCGCGGCTTCCTTGCGCTCTTCGAATACGTGCACGTTTATCGGTGAACCCTGTGTCAGCACCGCGTGCAGACGGCCGTAATGAATGAGAGCGGAGTGCCTCGCGAGAATTGCAGACTTCACCGGCGGACGATTCGCATACGTTAAACGGCGATAAAGCGAAACGTGGATGACATATTTAAAGGTAAGCTCAACCTCATCCGCCTCCAAAGTGTCGGAGAACCGATTAAAAGGCTCATGCAATTTACCCTCAAGTTCTTCGAGGACAGTCAAGATTTTGTTAACAGCCGCCTCGTTCACCAAGCCGCGGGGCCTCCAGATGAGCAGCCGAATGTCTTCATGAAAGTGGGCCTCAGGTGGAAGGTTCATCGCATTTGAGCGTCTTGCACACGCGCGATTAAGACAACGGCTGCGCCCGGGACGAACTGCGAAATTGCCATCGAAGCGGGAACAGCCCGGCTTTTCAATTTGATTTTCATGATGCAATGCAGGCGCAGGTGTGTGAGCCTGCAGATTGATAATCTAGAAAATCGGACTGTCCGCTTATTGGACTTTAGTCTTACGAACGGAATATCGATTTTTCGAAAATCCGTTTGGAATGTCTCAGCACCAACCTTCAACGGAGTCACGGGTTCTTCATGCCGAAGTCTCCCTCCAGGGAGGAGACGAATGTGGATATGCCAATTTGTATTTCAAAGGGCGCCGTGCTTCGGGACCATGGGCTGGCAAAGGGCTGGCGTAGACTTCGAGTAACCGTTCTCCGCGCCAGCGAATGCAATGGAACCGGTCAGGAGGATGGCGCAATTAAGAATTCGCCTACCGAACGTGGTTTTTGTCACGGCCCGTACGCTTCGCAGCCCCGGTACTAACTTTTGTATAAAGTCCAAAAACAAATCGGCCTCCCCAATGAAAAGGAGGCCGATTAATCCTAACCCAACGGAGAATTGTGGCAGTTAAAAATGAAATCGGACACCAGCCCCAATTAATTGCTGCCCCAGTACGCGACTCTGCCTGGTATTGATTTGGGTGCTCTCGTACTCGAGGAACTTGTATTCAATAAACGTGCTGAACTTGGGGTTCCAATAATAATCTGCGCCGGCAATAATCTGCCACGCCAGGTCCGCATGACTTGCTCCCCCGCCAGTGTTGATTGGTGACAGTGCCAGTTATTGGGGTCTTGTGACCTGGGTGCCCGCAGATTCCGCATAATAGATGCCGACCCCGGCGCCGGCATACGGCTGGAATTTTTGGTTTCCAGGTGCGAATCGCAAGATGAAGTTCCCCATGAACGCGCCCGTATTGATCCAAGAAGTCACGTTGCGCTGTCCTAGAACATCACCAAAGCGATCCCTCAGGGTGAAGTCAGCACCACCCCGAAAGCCATTGTAAAAGAAGTCGCCTTCAACCGTGGGACGAACTACGCCCGTGCCGAAGACGTAACCGAGTTTAATGCCGCCGAAAAAGCCGACGTCATTTTTCGGGTTGACCTCCAGAGTGGCATCAGAATCCCTATCGGTTGGGTCGATATTGCGGTTGTCACCCGTAAACGTTCTGGTTCCTCCGCGGTCTTGATAGACATTTGCCCCCATGTCGATCGCTCCGTAGAAAGCCGACTCCGTAATTTGGTGGTGGCGGGGGCGGCGCGACTTGCTTGTATTCCGGCGGCGGCCCGGCAAATAGCGAGCCGCTGAGGAAAATCCCAATAGTGATCAATGTAAGCTGTTTCATGGTAGGCTTTCTGTTAAGGGTTATCTTAAACACGGCCCGCACCGTCAACGTGTTTACAGCGGTTGCGCATCAGACCTTGGTCGTATAGGGCGCGCCTGACATTTTCGGATGCAGTTGTACGCAAAAAATCGCAGTTAGGCCGTAGCCGCGAGTCGTCGACTTTGCAGTTACACTTCCACGTCCCGAGTGGGCCCATCAGCTAAAGTGCAATGGATCTTATGTGTTGCTTACTGGCGGCTGGGGAATGTAAGGCAACCGAGGAACTGTGACTGGTATCGAGATCACGATTCAGGTTCTGACCTGTAGCGCGCTGGTGGGATTGTTAGGCGCGGTGGGTTTGCGGCTCACCTATGGCGAAGTGAAAGCCGCACTGGCACGATGCCGGTTCACAGCGATTCTGCTGCTGAACTTTGCGCTTATACCCGCTCTTGCCGTCGTGATCGTGAAGGCATTCGCTCTCGAGGGTGACGTAATTATCGCAATGGTTCTGCTCGCGGCGGCGCCCTTTGCGCCGGTGGTGCCGGTTTTCGCCCGCATGGCTCGTGCCGATCTCGCTTCCGCCGCGGCGTTGACTGCGGTTTTCCCTCTGGCTTCTGCCCTGCTCACACCACTGGCCGCTCAAGTAGCGCTACGAGTTCTGGCAAGGCCGGATGTGGTGCGGTTCAACATCTGGACCAGCCTGACGATGTTGGTGGCCACCATTACACTGCCATTGGCCGCGGGCGTGATCGTAAGGCAGCGTCTGCCGGAGCTGAGTCAATGGCTGCTGCGTCCGGTCGAAGTGATTTCCGAAACGTTGGGCGTTTTCTCGCTCGCGTTTGTTACCGCGACTCAGTTTGGTGCGATTGCAGGTCTCGGCTGGCGAGCCTGGCTGGCGATGGGGTTGGTGAGTGAGGTCTCACTCTTTCTCGGCTGGTTGCTCGGCGGCTCTACGCCCGGCACCCGCCGCGTCGTGGCGCTCGGCACGAGCAATCGCAACATTGCCCTTGCTCTGCTTGTGGCCGTTCAAAGCTTCCATGGGAGCGCGGTGGCTTCTGGCGTCGTAGGTAACGGGCTGCTCCTCATTGGCCTCGGGTTGCTGCACGTAACGTGGTGGCGTTTTTTCGCGGCGCCCTAACGAGAGGTAGGACAGTTTGTGATCGATCTCACCATTGAGCCCATAATAATGCAGCAACGCCCCGAGCTCCTCCTGAATCCACACTTTCGTCAGGCCAAATTGTCGTGCTCGTGATCGCGCCAATTATTGGCATCGCTGTTTTCTGGCTGGTGCATATCCTGCCGGAAAAGATTGCCGAAAAGAAAAAGCATCCGCAGACCCACGCGATTCAGTGCCTGTGTAATCACTCGACGTTCTCGGTTCCATTACGCCTTCGGGCCCGCTGCCTTCACTTCAGCGCTCGCGCCGGCGGCATAGGTTTCAAAGTTCTTATTGAAAAGGCCCGCGAGTTTTTTCGCCGCGGCGTCGTAGGCAGATTTATCGCTCCAACTTTCGCGCGGTCGCAAAATTTCGGGTGGCACACGGGGCACGTCCGTGACCACGTCGAAGCCAAAAACCGGATCGCGCTCCATTTTTGGATTCGCCAGCGTGCCATTGTGAATTGCATCAAGAATGGCACGCGTGTTCTTCAGGCTGATGCGTTTCCCAGTACCGTAGGCGCCGCCGCCCCAGCCGGTATTGACCAGCCACACCCGCGCTTTATGCGTGCGCATCTTTTCCGCGAGCAGCTCCGCGTATTTGCTCGGATGCCAGACCAGGAATGGGCCGCCGAAGCAGGGCGAGAATGTTGCCTGCGGCTCGGTCACGCCCATCTCGGTGCCGGCCACTTTCGCGGTGTAGCCGCTGATGAAGTGATACATCGCATGCGCGGGCGAAAGTGACGCGACCGGTGGCAGCACGCCAAACGCGTCGCAGGTGAGAAAGATCACATCAGTGGGATGACCGGCAACACATGGAATCCTGGCGTTTTGAATGAACTCGATCGGATACGCGCCGCGCGTGTTCTGCGTGATGCTGACGTCGGTGTAATCGACCATTCGATCTTCATCGAGCACGACGTTCTCAAGCACGGCGCCGAAGCGCAGCGCCTGGAAAATATCCGGCTCGTTTTCCGGAGTAAGATTGATCGCCTTGGCGTAGCAACCTCCTTCAATGTTGAAAATTCCGTCGTCGCTCCAGCAATGCTCATCGTCACCGATGAGATGACGTGTCGGGTCGGCAGAGAGGGTCGTTTTGCCCGTGCCGCTCAGGCCGAAGAGCAAGGAGGACGCGCCGCTCTTTTTGTCGGCGGTGGCCGAGCAATGCATCGAAAGCACACCCCGTTTCGGCGCGAAATAATTTGCGACGGTGAATACGCCTTTCTTCATTTCGCCGGCGTACTCGGTGCCAAGGATCACCAGTTCCCTGTCTTCGAGACTGAGATCGATGCTCGTCGTCGATCCCATACCACTGGTCAGGCGATTCGCTGGAAACGCGCCGGCGTTGATGATGACAAAATCGGGCGCGCCGAAGTTTGTTAGCTCATCCTTTATCGGACGGATAAGCATGGTGTGCATGAAAAGCGCGTGATACGGCCGCGAACAAATCACGCGCACTTTGATGCGGTATTTAGGATCCCAACCGGCGAAACCATCGAAGCAATAAAGCCGCTCACGTGTGTTGAGATAATCGAGCGCACGCTGTCGATTGATTTGAAACGTCCGCTCGTCGCAAGGGATGTTGACCGGGCCCCACCAAATATCGCTTTTCGACTCTGGTCGCTCGACCACGCGCTTGTCTTTGGGCGAACGCCCAGTCTTTACGCCGGAGTAAGCGACGAGCGCGCCATTCTCGGCGATGCTCGCGTCTTTCTCGAAACGAATGGCGTGTTCGTAAAGCGAGCTCGGCGGCAGATTACGGTGAACTTCGGAAACCGTAAGGCCGTGATCGGTGAGGTTAAACGGTGCAGCTGTGGTCTTGTTCATCATCCTGAGAATTCCAATCGGACGATGACTGCGAAACTGACTCCGCGCCTATCGGACTAACGTCCTACTTCCGTCGACAAGTCAGCAAGCCGGGTTTTATTTTATTGGCAAACTCCTTCGCCAGCGGAAGCAAAGAACTCAGCTTCGGCGTAAGCCCAACGTCCAATACCGAAGGCAACACCGCGTCGCGCAGATTATTCAGCGACCAGAAGGACCAACTACACAGCATCGACCTGAAGTAGCTATGAGTAACAAAAATGTCTCGTTGTTTTTCGTTGCGTCTGGAGCGCGGCGCAGCCATCCTGCTGCGTGAAACGAAACTGGAGTTCCATTTTCCCGAGGTGAATTTATGAGCAGAGTAAACGCGGCATTAGAACTCGGAAATGCTACCCTCGAAAGTAGCGACGAATTGCGCTCACGCAGGTCTCCTCCGAGACAGGTAATCTGGCTCATCGCGCTCGGACTTCTGGCGCTGCCAACTACCGCCCACGCCTCGTTCCTTCACGGTGAGACGCTCGACACAGTCGCGGGCGCCATTGCGTGGTTCGCGTTCATCCTCGTCCCGCCCGTCTTAATCGGGGCCTTCCTGCTGGTCCACATTCTCCCCGAAAAGGTTGCCGAAAAGCGGCACCATCCGCAGCTCGGGGCTATCAAGTGCCTGTGCCTGCTCTCGCTTTGCTTCGGCGGACTGCTCTGGCCTCTCGCATGGCTTTGGGCCTACTCAAAGCCGGTTTTTCACAAGATGGCGTACGGCACGGATGTCGATCACTCGCACGAGCAGACGGGTGGGGAAAAATCCGCCACGACTGAACTCGAACAACTCCGCGCCCGCGTCGCGGAACTCGAAGCGGAGATTAAGGGAGGGAAGGCGTAATGGAAGTCATCCTGCTTGCCATCTACGGCTTCTTCGTCTGGCTCATTTTCTATAAATTCAAGTGGCTGCCCATGAACTTTACCGCGGGGGTCATTACCATCACGCTGCCCATCGTGGCAATGATGGCCCTTTTCCTCCTTCTGAACATTGCCGCGCCCGCAACTGACGACGTGCGCGCCATGAACTACGTGATTCCGATCGTTCCGCGCATAACCGGCCAGGTGACCGAGGTGCCGATTCAACCGAACCGGCCGATTAAGAAGGGCGACGTGCTTTTCAAGATCGACCCGGTGCCCTTCGAGGCGGCGGTGAAAGCCGCCGAAGCCACGCTGCGCGGATTGCAGGATCAACTCAACAACGCGACGGCCAAAAAAGCGGCATTGACTCCGCGGATCGATCTGGCGAAAAAGCGCGTCGAGCAATTCACGGCACTCGCCGCGACCGGGGCCGGGAAGCGGGCCGATCTCGAGCAGGCGCAAAGCGACCTCGGCAATCTTGAAAGCGAATTCCTCGCCGCCGACGCGACGGAAGCGCAGGCCGGGGCGCAGATTCTCAAGGCCGAAGCCGACCTGCGCGATAAGAAATTCGACCTCGAGGGCTGCGTCCACCTTGCTCCCTCGAACGGGCGCGTGGCCAACCTTTCCCTGCAACCCGGCGTGCGCGCGACCCAGTTTGCGACCATGCCGGTGATGAGCTTCATCCAGGAGGACGACCCGTGGCTGCTAGCATTCTACCGGCAAAACGAACTGCGCTACGTCGAACCCGGCGACGAAGCGGAAATCTATATGAAGGTGTATCCGGGCCGCATCATCAAGTGCAAGGTCGATTCCATCCTTTGGGCGACGGCACAAGGCCAGCTGCCGATCAACGGCAACCTCCCCAACACCGCGCCCATGTCGGCACCCGAACAGCGCATCGCAGTGCGACTCCTCACAGATGGGAAGGATAAAGACGTCTTCCTCGCTGCTGGCGCCCGCGGTGGGGGAGCGGTCTACACGAACGATATTACGGCGATCCAGATCCTCCGTCGCGTTATCGTCCGCATCGCGGCGAAGTTCGACTGGTTCGTCATCAAACATCTCTCCGCTCTCTTCGGCGGACACTAGACTAGGGATGAGGATGAAACGGATAAATGCCCTGCGGTCCACTGTGCTTCTTGCTATCGCCAGCAGCCTCGTGCTGGCGGGCTGCGCTCTGAAAAATCCGCCTGTTGGCGCGGACATCATGCCTGAGTCGGCTCGCGCGAAGATCCCGGGAAGCTGGGCCGGCCCGCATCGCAGCGGCGTGGTGGTGCCGAATTGGATTCGCACTTTCGGCGACCCGGAGCTGACCGCGCTCGTTGCGGACGCCGTCGCACGCAATCCCGATCTCAAGGCCGCCGCCGCCCGCGTGGAAGCATCGCGCGCTGCTGTGCGCATCGCTGCATCATCGCTCTACCCGCGGATCGCGATGAAAGGACTGGGCGAGCGCCAGGGACAGGAACTTGGTGGCGACATCGGTCGCGACATTAATCCGCCGTCCTTCGGGGGCCCGGGAACGGAGGACAGCGGCGGCGCCGGACTCGATACCAGCACGGATAAATCATCACAGCGCTGGGTATATGGCATCGCAGCCGGTGCCGCATGGGAGGCGGACGTGTGGGGGCGCATTCGCTCGAAAAAAGCTGCCGCGTGGGCAGAAAGCCGCGCGCTGGAAGCCGACTACGAATTTGCCCGGCAATCCCTCGCCGCCGCCGTAGCGCGCGCGTACTTCTCTACCATCGAGGCCGCGCAACAGGAAGCCAACGCGCAGCAGACGCTCGATATCTACCAAGAGTATTCGAAACTCACCGACCAGCGCAAACAGCAGGGCTTCGCGAGCGACTTCGACGTGGCGCAGATTAAGTCACGCACCGCGGCCGCACAGGATGCGCTCTACTCCGCACAGGCGGCTCGGGCGCAGACCATCCGCGCGATTGAGGTCGTGACCAGCCGTTACCCAGCCGGCAGGTTTGATGTCAGACGTTCCTTCCCCGGGCAACCGAAAGCCGTGCCAGCCGGTCTGCCCGCGCAAATCCTCGAACGCAGGCCGGACCTTATCGCTAGCGAACGCCGGTTCGCCGCTGCCTTTCATCGGGTGAACGAGGCGCGCACCGCGCGCCTGCCGCGCATTGTGCTTAGCGCCACCGGCGGGCTCGGAAGCGCGGCACTCGACCAAGTCGGCACGCTCGACGCCGTCGTCTGGAGTTTGGCCGCCGGGATTACGCAACCGATTTTCTTCGGAGGTGAACTTAAGGCTGCCCAGGATCTCCGCACCGCCGAGCAAAAAGCTGCCGCCGCAAGCTACGTCGGCGCCGCGTTGCGCGCGTTTGAAGAGGTGGAAAACGCTTTCGCCGGCGATTATTATCTGCACAAACGCGAAGGCGCGCTGTCCGACGCGGTTTCGAGCAGTGCCGACTCGGTGAAGTTCGGAAGGGACCAGTTCGGACAGGGTCAAATCGATATGTTCACCGTCTTGCGTCTGACTGGGGAAAACCTTGCCGCGAAAGTTCAACTCACCCAAGTCCAAGCCTCGCGACTCCGCGAACGCGTGAATCTATACCTGGCTCTTGGCGGTGATTTCCAAGGAACTGGCGCGCCGGAAAAATGACTCGACACTTTTCAATGACACTCTGAGTCCGGGCCGCTGCGCCCTCACAAAAACGCATGCGCACAATCACAAACGATTACCGCGACGCGGAAATCCTTGATCTCGGCTCCGGTTACGAGACCGGACCGTTTCTGGTTACGCAAACGGGTGTTGGGCCAAACGATCCAGTGCCGAGAACGCACATGTTCGTGCTTCGTCCAGATGGACAATGGGTGGACTTCAACGCCTATGCCTGCCAAGGAAAACCGGAAGCAATGGACGAACTCGTCTTTCGCACCATCAGCGAAGTGAGAGAAGTTTTCGGAAAACTGGCGAGGCGGCCACGGGTCTTAGAGTTGCCTATTGATAAGGAGGGCCTCAAAGCGTGGCTCGACCGGCACGAGGGCGGTAATCCATTCCAAGCTGCTCATTTGTGGGCAGTCGAATACAGAAAACGCCGACGTGGCAAGGGACGGTGATCGTTTGCCATCGGCTGTGGCGATGGGCTCTCGAGACGCGGCTTGGTGGAAGAGAGTGTTTCCATCTTTTGTCTGGCTGCGCCATTACCAACGCGACTGGTTTCGCCTGGATGTTGCCGCTGGTATTACTCTCGCCGCCTACCTGTTGCCCGCCGGATTGGCCGACGCATCTCTTGCCAACCTGCCTCCAGAAGCTGGTCTTTACGCGTGCTTGTTAGGCGGCCTCGTCTTTTGGTTGTTTTGCAGTTCACGGCACACAGTGATCTCGGTTACTTCCGCGATCTCATTGCTGGTTGGCGCTTCCCTCGATGAAATCGCCGGCGGCAACACTGCGCGGTTCGGAGCTCTTGCGGCGGGAACGGCTCTGCTGGTCGGGCTAATGGCGCTCATCGCATGGCTGGTGAAAGCAGGAGTGATCGTTAATTTTATTTCGGAGAGCGTGATGACAGGATTCAAGGCCGGCGTCGCGCTCTTCCTCGCCAGCACACAATTGCCAAAGCTCTTCGGTATTCATGGCGCCCACGGCAGCTTTTGGGTAAATAGCGGCCACTTTTTCAAGCATCTCAATGAAACGAATCCAACTTCGCTTCTCCTTGGGATCAATCGCGTTGGCCGTGCTGATTCTGGGGAAGCTTTTTCTAAAAAACAAACCGGTGGCTCTTTTCGTTGTGATTGGCGCCATTGTCGCTGCGTCGGCTCTTTCGCTCGACACACGCGGCGTGAAACTCCTCGGCAATGTGCCGCAGGGATTGCCTCCGCTAGGAATGCCGGCAATTCACTGGGATGATCTCAATCAGCTTCTGGCGCTCGCCTTTGCCTGCTTTCTACTGGGTGCCGTCGAAACTGCTGCCATCGGCAGAATGTTTGTGGCGAAACACGGCGGCCGTTTTGATGCCAATCAGGAATTTCTTGCACTTGCCGCATCAAACCTCGCCTCTGGAGTCGGCGGCGGTTTTCCCATCAGCGGAGGAATGTCACAGTCCCTCGTCAACGAAGGTGCTGGCGCTCGCACACCACTCTCAAACGCGCTCGCCGCCGGCATCATTCTTATCGTTGTTCTGTTCTTTTCACACCTGCTTAGCGCGTTGCCGCAGCCGGTGCTTGCGGCTGTAGTTTTGGTGGCGGTGGTTGGTCTATTCAAGGTCTCAACCTTTCGCCAACTCTGGTATGGTGATCGTCCCGAGTTCGTCGTCGCGATGGCCGCTCTGCTTGGAGTACTAAGCTCGGGTTTGCTCCGTGGCGTTTTGATTGGCGCAGTGATTTCACTGGTGCAGCTGATGCGCGCAGCTTCGCGTCCGCACGTTGCCCTTTTAGGACGCATTCCTGGAACCCGCCGTTTCTCGGATCGCGAACGAAATCCGGACAATGAACTGATTCCTGGCGCGCTCATTTTTCGTCCCGAATCTGGTCTCGTCTACTTCAATATCGATCATGTTTGCGAGGTGATCCAACAGCGGGTCCGCGTCGAACCAATACCTCCGGGCCTCGTCGTGCTCGATCTTTCGGCTGCGCCGCGGGTCGATTTACAAAGCGCTCATGCGCTTGCCGCGATGGCGGCAGAGATCACGGCCAAAGGCATTCGGTTCCAGGCAGTGGAAGCGCGCTCCTCGGTACGGGATCGTCTTCGCAGCGAAGGCATCGAAGGCAAGTTTGGCAGCGTAAACCGATTCACTACCGTGGCCGATGCAATAGACGCTTTAGAGCGCTCGACGCAGTTGAAGGATGGCCACGCGGCGTAGAACGAAGCTGCCTCTGTCGGTTATTGGCGAGAGAACTCGTAGCCAATCTTGATTAATAATAACGGGCTCCGGTGAGTTGCGTGGATAGCGGTGAGCTTCAGTGCCGTGCAGCGAACAAGCGAAATCCAATCGGCTTTAATAGCTATCCAGCCAAATCGAATTGCGACAATCGCTCAGAGTAGGCCCAAGGTCTAACAAGCAATCTGTCACTTCAGCTCTAGGCTGGTCGTTGTTATTTCGCGAAGAAATAATTACTGGGCAAGAAATGGAGAGTAAAAGCCAAAGGCTGGGCAGCACTATCATTACTGCGACCTCAAATTGCCGCTTGAAAGGATGAGCTATGAAAACAATCACTCCATTTGAGCTACAGATGTTGATCTATGAGCGCCACGTTGAAGTCATCGATGTGCGACCGAGGAGAGACTTCGAGAAAGCGCATGTATTAGTTGCGCGCTCGATTCCCCTAAAAACCTTTGAACCACACTCGGTGCTCGCGCATCGCAGATTCAAGAAAGAACCGCTCTATATTATGGGGCAAGGAAAAGCTCAGGCCTCCCTCGTTGCCGGCAGCCTCGCCGCGGCTGGTTTGGCGGAGCCAATTGTTGTGGAAGGAGGAGTGAAAGCCTGGCAAGCACACCGGCTTCCTCTCGTATATAAAGGATCTTGGCCAAATTGGAGCCCCACTCTTGTGCATGCGTTATCAGAGTGGAGTCGCCGTTTGCGCCGACTGTTAGCTCGCCGCTCTCCTACTTTCGCATTGCCAAATGTGATGCCTCGCTGGCGCTCAGCATAGGCCCATCGTCCCTTTACGTAATCGCGGGCGCGGCGACACGCCTAACAGCAGCGATGGGGTCGTGGCTTACTGGAGCAGCCACCTCGACGGAGCCAAGAGCGAGTTCATCGCGCCGTGCAATCACAGCTCACCCCGCAATCCGCAAGCCATGGCTGAGGTCCACCGCATCCTCAAGCTAAGTATCGGATCCAATTAAATCGGCGATGGACTCGTTTTGATAATGCCAAATCATGAGCGAAGACACGCCGGGGAGAGACGCTGAAGCAATGACGTTAATCGCAGTCGCGGCGGGGTGTCGTGAATAGGACTAAAGTCGGATCCGTCGTATTTCAGACATAATGCCTAATCTCTCATCATTGACTCGCGCAATATGCAGCGATATTCAGCAAGGTGACCTTGGTCATAAACACAAAACGATGTGCAACAACAGCAGTAGTAGAGCTATGAAATCAACCCATTCTCGACGGAGATCCTTAATGAATCTTCTCCAGCCGTGCCCGCCGCTTTATGTGCGAGCGCGCTGGTGTCGTCAGGCCAATCCGTTACTCCGGCGCCCCAGGCCCAATCACCGGTGGTGACGACAACGACGACCGAGCAGGAACCGGCGCAGAAGATGCCACCCGAGCAATTAGATTCACTGGTTGCACCGATTGCGCTTTTTTCGGACCCGCTGCTCGCTACGACGCTCGCTGCTTCGACGTATCCGCTGGAAATTATCCAGCTTCAGCAATGGATGGAGCGGAATAAAAACTTGAAAGATAAGGCATTGGCCGATGCCGTCGCGAAGCAACCTTGGGACCCTAGTGTCCAGTCGTTGGCCGTGACCCCAGACGTAGTCCAACGCCTGGCGGGCAATATTCAATGGACAACGGATCTCGGGAACGCGTTTCTGGCACAGCAATCCGACGTAATGGACGCAGTCCAGCGGATGCGCGCAAAGGCTCAGGGAACGGGGAACCTACAGACCAGTGCGCAACAGACAGTTGAGACCAAAACAGTAGAAGGCGGCAAGCAAGTTATCGTAGTAGAGCCGAGTCAATCCGACGTAGTTTACGTTCCTTCGTACGACTCGACGGTGGTTTACGGAGCTCCTCCCCCTGCCTATCCTTATTACCCTTATACCTATCCGGGGTACTACCCCGGGATGGGGCTGGCGTGGGGCGCGGCCGGATTTGCGCTGGGTGCCTGGGCCGGTGGCGCTTGGGGCAACTGCAACTGGGGCGGCGGCGATATCACCATTAACAACAAGAATAACTTTAACAAGAATAACATTAACAACATCAATCGTGGCAACATTAATCGCGGCCAGGCAGGCGGCGGTAAGTGGCAACACAATCCGCAACATCGCGGCAATGCACCTTATGGGGATCGCGGAACAGCCAGCAAGTTCGGCGGACGTGGCCCGGGCGGCGTTGGTGGTGCCGGCGGTGTTGGTGGCGTGGGAAGACCGGGCGGTGCTGGCGGCGTGGGAGGTGTTGGTGGTGTCGGGAGACCGGGAGGTGCAGGTGGCGTAGGTGGTGCCGGCGGTGTCGGAAGACCTGGCGGTGCTGGTGGCGTGGGTGGCGTAGCTGGTGCCGGGAGGCCGGGCGGCAGGCGGGGAAACGGCGGGCAGGTGGCGTTGGGAAACCGGGTGGCGCAGGTGGCGTCGGGAAACCCGGCGGTGCTGGTGGAGTCGGATCAGCAGGACGCCCCGGCGGCGGAGCGAGTACCCGACCGGCGACTCGTCCGAGCGGAGCGAACAGCGTCGGAAATCGCAGTGTTTCCAGCGGAGCCTCGAGCCGCAACGCGTTTAGCAGTGGTGGATCTGGAGGTAGTTCAGCCCGGGCAGCCAGCAGTCGGGGCGGCCAGAGCATGGGTGGCGGCGGGTACAGCCGCGGCGGCGGAAGTTACGGCGGAAGCCGCGGTGGCGGTTATAGCGGTGGTGGTGGCGGTGGCCGTGGCGGCGGCGGCGGCGGTGGTCGCGGCGGCGGCGGCGGCGGGGGGCGAAGATAGAATGAAAGCACAAACAATGATCTCAACAGTGAACATCATGAAGGACTCAAAAATTCTGTTGATCGCTTCTGCGATTCTCATTGGCGGTTTCTTAGCTCCCGTCGGACGGGCAGCTGAGCCGAAGCCGGATGCGTCTGCGGCGCCAGCGCAAGCAAAGGGAAAGGAATTCGCCAGTGCGAAAGAGGCTGCCGATGCGCTTGTGCAGGCGGCTGCATCCTTCGATCAAGCCGCGCTGAAGGAGATCCTCGGACCCGACAGCGACGAGATCGTCAGCTCCGACGATCCGGTTCAGGATAAGAACCGCGCGGCCGCGTTTGCTGAAAAGGCGAAGGAAAAGAGCTCGATCGACATCGATAAAAAGAAAGCCGATCACGCCATTCTCGTGGTCGGTAAGGAAGACTACCCGTGCCCAATTCCGATCGTGAAACAGAAGGGAAAATGGTTCTTCGACACGAAGGTCGGTAAGGAAGAAGTTCTGAATCGCCGGATCGGCGCAAACGAGCTGGACGCGATCGCGATCTGTCGCGGGTTCGATGAAGCGCAGCACGAATATGCGGAGGAGAAACACGACGATGCGAAAGTGAATCAATACGCGCAGCGCGTTATCAGCACACCGGGCAAGCATGATGGCCTCGCCTGGCAAAATCCCGACGGCAACATGGGGCGGGCCAGTTGGCGAAGAAGTCGCTAAAGCTCTTGAGCAGGGTTACACAGAGCGCACGCAGCCGTATCACGGCTACTATTTCAAGGTGCTGAAGAAGCAGGGCCCGGCTGCGCCGGGCGGTGAAATCGATTTCGTCGTCGGGGGAGCGATGATCGGCGGATTCGCGCTCGTGGCCGCGCCGGCAGAATATAAGGTTACGGGGGTGAAAACATTCATGGTCGGCCCTGATGGCGTTGTGTATGAGAAAGATCTCGGCCCGGATACCCTCAAGACCTTTCAGGCCATCGACACCTATAATCCCGACAAGACTTGGAAAGTAACCGAGGACGAGTGGCCCGAGCAAGAAGGAGAGACCAGCACAGCTAAGCCGTAGCGACAGTTTAGACCTAGTGCCAATCGCTGTTTAGTCGGCGACGGAACGCAGCGAATGAGATCAAAGCGATAGCCTGGGTACTTGTCTAGCTCGCCCTGTCTCTTTCGGCCCCACGGGTCGCAGGTGCACACTATTTGATTTTCCAGTATCCGTTCTTTGTGGGCCCGCCGCGCTGCCCCGGCATCGGCCTAACGACCGACCGCCGCTGTTCTATCACCTTGGCGGTTTCTTTTCCGTTCTTTTATAGGGTACGCCTAAGCCTAAGGTCCAATATCAAACCAAGTGCGGATTGTAACAAGTTGACGTGAATCTGAGGCGAATCCGACATTGCCATGGAAAACCGAATATATGAATACACGACATTCCCAATCATCACTGTGTAATCGGTCAGCTTATTCCATAATTGCAATCTTAGGCATTGCTCTGCTCGTGTCGGCCTCGAGAGAAACGTTGGCCCAGACTCCCGCACCCGCTCAGCCCGCTGTAGATACGAGCACGACGCCGGATACCGCAACGTCAGAAGCTGCTCCGAAGATTCCCGACGCCGAACTGGACTCTCTCGTGGCCCCCGTCGCACTGTATCCTGATCCGCTTCTGGCGCAGACGCTGGCTGCTTCCACATACCCGGTCGAAGTCATCCAGCTCCAGCAGTGGGTGAAAAAAAACCCGGGCCTTAAAGACCAGGCGCTCGCTGATGCCATAACGAAGCAACCGTGGGATCCGAGCATTCAGGGATTGGCTCCGTTTCCGGATGTCGTGGAAAAGCTGGCCGAAAACATTCAGTGGACGTCGGATCTCGGCAACGCTTTTCTGGCGCAGCAGCCTGATGTGATGGCCGCAGTCCAGCGCATGCGGGCCAAGGCTCAAGGCACTGGCCAGTTGAAGACCAGCACACAGCAGAAAGTTGAAACGCAAACGGTGGAGGGCGGTCAGCAAGCGATCGTAATTCAACCCGCCGATCCCAGCGTGGTTTATGTACCATCGTACGACCCTGCGACTGTTTACGGTGCTCCTGCGTATCCCTATCCACAGGTTACCTACCCGGGATATGTGGCCGGTGCGGCGTTGTCATTCGGAACCGGTCTCGCCCTCGGTGCCGCTTGGGGCGGAGGCTGGGGCTACAACTGCGGCTGGAACAACGGGGACGTGGACGTCAACGTCAACAACAAGTACGTAAACAATTACAACAAGAAGAATAATATTAACGCCGCGAACAAAAACTGGCAGCACAATCCGCAGCATCGCGGGAACGCGCCATACGGGAACAAGCAAACCGCTAACAAATACGGTGGAACAGCGCGCGGCGCGGGTGGTGCCGGTGGTGCTGGAAAGCCCGGCGGCGCAGGTGGCGTTGGTGGTGTCGGCGGCGCCGGAAAACCCGGCGGCGCGGGCGGGGTCGGTGGTGTTGGTGGTGCCGGAAAGCCCGGCGGTCCGGGTGGCGCAGGTGGTGTCGGAAAACCCGGTGGCCCGGGCGGAGCCGGTGGTGCGGGTGGTGTTGGAAAGCCCGGTGGTCCGGGCGGGGCCGGTAGCGCCGGTGGGGCTGGAAAGCCCGGTGGTGCTGGTGGAGCCGCAGCCGGAGCAAAAGCTGGCGGTGGCGGGGCCAGCGCTAAGGCCGCCTCGAAGCCGGGCGGAGGCGGCGGTGGCGCTAACAGTATCGGCGGTCATCAACCCTCAAAGGGAGGCGGCGGAGGCGGGGGCGCCTTCAGCGGAGGAAGCGGGTCATCTGCCAAAGCGGCCAGCAGTCGCGGTGGCGCCAGCATGGGCGGGGGCGGCGGCAAAGGTGGAGGCGGCGGCAAAGGCGGAGGCGGAGGCGGCGGCCGTAAAGGCGGTGGTGGCCGGGGCAGATAGGTAAATTCGCGATGAGGAACAAAATCATGAAAGCACGGTCGAACGTAATCTATTCATCCAAGACACTCCTAATCGCAGCTGCGACGCTGACGTGCGGTTTGCTAATCAGCGGTGTCTATGCCGCTGAAAAAGCGAAACAGGATCCAGCTGCTGCATCGCAACCGAAACAAAAAGCATTCGCGACAGCGAAAGAGGCTGCAGACGCCCTCATTCAAGCGGCCGAATCCTTTGACGTCGCAGCGCTAAAGGAAATACTCGGCCCTGACAGCGACGATATTATCAGTTCGGAAGATCCGGTACAGGATAAGAATCGGGCTGTGGCGTTTGCGCAGAAAGCAAAGGAGAAAAACGCGATCGAAACCGACAAGAAGAACGCCAACCGCGCCATTTTGATCGTCGGCAATGACGAATTCCCAGTTCCCATTCCCATCGTGAAACGGAGCGGCAAGTGGACTTTCGATACAAAAGCGGGACGCCAGGAGATTCTAAACCGGCGCATTGGGACGAACGAGCTGGACGCGATCACGATCTGTCGCGGTTTTGTTAACGCGCAGCATGAATATTCGGAGGAGAAACACGACGATTCGAAAGTTAATCAGTACGCCCAGAAAATCATTAGCACGCCCGGCAAACATGATGGGCTAGCCTGGCGAAACGCCGACGGAACATGGGGCGGGCCTGTTGGCGAAGAAGTTGCCAAGGCTCTTGAGCAGGGCTACACCCAGCGTGGGCAGCCGTATCATGGTTTTTATTTCAAGGTGTTGAAGGGACAAGGGCCAGCCGCTCCTATGGGCGAAATGGATTTCGTAGTGGAAGGCGCGATGATCCGAGGGTTCGCGCTGGCTGCTGCACCGGCAGAATATCGCGTCACGGGAGTGAAAACGTTCATGGTCGGCCCTGATGGCGTCGTGTATGAGAAAGATCTCGGGCCGGATACGCTCAAGACCTTTCAAGGCATGGACACCTATAATCCCGACAAGACTTGGAAACCAACCGGAGACGAGTGGCCCGAGGAAGAGGGCGGCGCAGCTAACCAGTAGCAACAGCTTAGACGTAGCGCCACTCGCTGCTGAGTCGGCGACCGAACGCAGCGAATGAGGGTGATCAAAGCGATTGCTTGGGCACTTGTCTGGCTCGTTCTATCTGTTGCTGCGCTGTGGGCCGCCGGTGCACTCTATTTTGATTTTCCAGTACCCATTCTTCGTGGGCCCGCCGCGCTTCTTCTTCTCCTGGCCTTCATCGCGACAGCCATTTTCGTTCGCGGAAGACTGCTGAAGCTGGCGATCTGCCTCGGTGGGTTCGCCTTGGTGACCGGCTGGTGGTTAACGATTAAGCCAACTAACAATCGAACCTGGCAACCTGATGTCGCCCACACTGCCTGGGCGGAAATCAATGGCGACCAAGTTACCGTTCACGACGTTCGCAATTGCGAGTACCGCACGGAAGAGGATTTCACGCCGCGCTGGGACACACGCACGGTACGGCTTTCCCAGATTACGGGCATGGACCTGGCGATCACGTACTGGGGCTCGCCTTGGATGGCGCATCCGATCGTCAGCTTTGATTTCGCTGACGCGCTGCCACTTTGCTTTTCGATCGAGACACGTAAATCAGTTGGGCAAAAGTACTCGGCAGTGCGCGGCTTATATCGGCAGTATACGCTGATTTATATCGTTGCCGACGAGCGTGATTCGATCCGCGTGCGCAGCAACTATCGCCATGGCGAAGATGTTTACCTCTACCGTACGCTTGCCTCCCCACCAGAGGCGCGTGAGCGCTTTCTGGAGTACATCCAGACAATTAACAGATTACGCGACCATCCGCGTTGGTACAATGCCGTTACCACTAATTGCACCACCAGCATTCGCACTCAGCGGCCTCGCAACGAGCGTGCCCCATGGGACTGGCGAATTCTCGTTAACGGAAAGGGTGACGAGCTGCTCTACGAGCGTCACCTTATCGCCACCGGCGGTCTTCCTTTTAGCGAGCTCAAGCAGCGCAGCTATATCAACAAACTTGCGCGCGCAGCAGACCAGGATCCGGATTTCTCGCGCCTCATCCGCGCAAATCTGCCACAGACCGACTAGCGGTTCTGCCCAAAAGCTGGAGCGTCTCTGAACGTGCTTAAACGACGCTTTGCCGACCTGCTCCTGTTCTGCGTCACCTTAACGGAGTTGGTCATCCTCTTTCGACTGACGCCCACTTTCGGCGTCGCAGATTGGATCTATGTCCTGCAACATTTGATCGTGTTGGGCATCGCCCTCGCCCGGCCGCGTCCAAGAGTGCGGGATTACTCGATGCCGACCAGCATCGCGGTCGCCATCAGTTATACCTATCCCTATGCCCAGGTTATCTGTTTGCGCTGGCTACCTGGCGAGGAGGCGTGGCCCGTGGGCGGGCTCGCCCTGGTAACGTTGGCGGCTGGTTTGAGTTTCCTTAGCCTCCTCACTATTCGGAGACGATTCGGAGTCCGTCCGGCTTTGAGAGGTTTAGTGACGAGCGGTCCCTACAGATTCGTGCGTCACCCGATGTATCTCTCGTACGTAATTGGGGACATCGGCTACAACCTGGAGGAATGGAATTTCGTCACTCTCCTCCTGGTGTTGATCGGTTGGGCGTCTCTACTCTACCGCATCCACGCGGAGGAACGGGTAATCTCTCAAGATGCCGCATGGCCGGGTTACGTCGCCAACGTTCGCTACCGTCTCGTCCCCGGTCTCTGGTGAATCACAATTAACGAACAAAAAAAGCGCGCCGCTCAACCAACCGCGCGCTCATGTTTGTGCTGCTGCTAATCGAAATTTCTCGTTCCCTATTTGATGATCTTCATCTCAACTGCGACGACGGAAGAGGACAGTTCGGTCATTCGAGCGATTACTCGGTGCGCCATCGTCGGCGCACTCAAATTTATTCAGCAGGCTCCGTTATCTCTGAATTTGCATGTCAACGCCGCCACCAGTGGCGTTGACATTAACGCCTTTTTGGGTGGTGGAAAGGCGGACGATCACACCGGCCTGATTTGACATGAGGGTGCCAGCTTTCCCTTTGGCAATAGTCACACCGCGGGTGCCCGCGGCACCGAAACTATAATGACCGTTGAAATCTTGAAGATGCTTTAGGTTGAAAATCTCGCCATAGGCGGAAGTGTCTGTCATGCCGACTTTGCCTACCGATAGTCCGTTCACCTTGACCGGATAGCTTTTGCCCTTGTAGGCCAGCGTCCCTGACCCCCAACTAAAACCGACTCCGAGGGCGAATGAACCCCCGCTCAGGCGCAAGGTTGCGTCTGGATTTGATTGATGAGTAGCTGCCTGAGTGAATCCCGTCATCGCACCGAGGACAAGCCACACCATCCCGATTTTCTTTATATATTTCATGTATCTCCTTTTGGTTTTGATTTGGTGCCGCAAAATAAAGATTTCTCGGCGGCGGCTTTTCTATCGGACGAAGGTTTTATATGTCAAATGACTTCCGGCTTGGCGCCAGGCCATGAACGTGTGATTGAATGAGCAGAACGGGGAAGAAAAAGGCTGGATCGTCTGGCTGGATCGCCCTTCAGGTTTTCCTAACTGGCGTCGCCTATTATGTGGCGACAGAGATTGCGTGGGCCCTGTGCTTTCCCAATAGTAAAGTCTCTCTTCTTTTTCCCCCGCACGCTGTTCTGGTCGTTATTCTACTGTTGGTGCCGGTGCGGCACTGGTGGGCGTACACTCTCGCCACAGTCATCGCCCATTTCATTGCCACACAGCAGGCCCACTGGCCGGTGCTTTACGCTTTGCACTGCGAGGCTTTCGACGCCGTGCAAAATGTGTTGGCCGCGGCTGGTATTCGCTTGTTCATCAAGTCGCCTTTGAACCGGATTACGTTGCGCGACGCCATCGTTTTCGTTTTAATTGGCGTGATCATCGTTCCCTTCGGCACGGCGTTTTGGGGCGCGGCCTTTACCATCTCCAACGGTTTTGGAACCAATTACTGGGTGGAATGGCGTAACCTGGGAATTTCCAACGGCGTTACCGCGGTCGTGTTAGTCCCGGCACTTTTGCTGGTCGCCAACCGTTTGTCGGGTCGCGGAGGCAGAGTGGCACCGATACGCATGATCGAAGGAAGTTTGGTGGCGTTGGGGATCGTCGTGGTCGGCACGTATGTTTTTGCCAATCTGCCGTCCGGACCGGAGACCTCGCCGGCTTTACTCTACGTGCCGATCCCGCTGCTCATCTGGGCCGCGTTACGTTTCGGACTGAGCGGAATCAGCGCGGCCATGCTGGTGGTCACGTTTGAAGCGATTTGGGGGGCAATGCACGGACATGGTCCGTTTCTGCTTCAGAGTCCGGCGGAAAATGCGCTTGCCTTACAGATGTTTCTCATCGTCACGGGCACTCCGCTCATGTTTCTAAGCGTGCTGTTGGAGGACGATAGGCGGTCACAGCAAGCGCTGCACGAAGTTGAAGACGACGTACGCCGTCATCGCGAACAAATTAACCTGCTTAGCCGTGTTAGCTTGCTTGGTGAGATGACTGCCTCACTCGCTCATGAGCTGAATCAGCCGCTCTCGGCCATCATCAGCAATGCGAATGCTGGAATGCAGTATATCGAAAGGGGTAAGGATGACCCTGCAACATTGCGCGATATCCTGGGTGACGTCGAGTCGGACGCGCATCGGGCGCACGACATTATCCGGAATGTGCGCAATACCATTAAGAAAGGAGATCCTGCCCGACGGCGGATTGATCTGAATGAGCTGGTCACGAACGTAGCGCATGTCGTCAGGCCGGATGCAGTGGGCTATTCCTGCGAGATAGAAACATCGCTGGCCAAGGACCTGCCACTAATTGAAGGAGATCCGGTCCAGATTCAGCAGGTCCTGGTTAATCTGGTCAGTAATGCCCTTGATGCCATGCGGCAGACACCAACGGGGCGACGCAAGGTAGAGATTAGCACGGCTGGCGATGGCGACGGCAAAGTGCGCTTAAGCGTGCGCGATCATGGCACAGGCATTCCCATGGAAATGCACGGCCGCTTGTTCGACCAGTTCTTTACCACCAAGGAGCACGGGCTGGGAATGGGATTGGCAATTGTGCGCTCGATTGTAGAAGCCCATGGCGGTAAAATCGACGCGGAGAACGTTGCGGATGGCGGCGCGCGTTTCTATTTCACCTTACCGATAATGAAGCCGCCGGGCCGAGGACCTGACGGGGACGTGCCTTCAAGAGGTCCCGACCTATTCGAAAGGCGCGCAAAATCACGCTAGAACAAATGCTTGCGCTGCCTCGCGCATTAACTGCGATTGCATGGCGAGATTGAGCTTGCGTTCCATGTTGCACTCGCTTCTCGCGGCGTTGCTCAAGGCGTACTGTGTTTGAATCAACGTCGTGTGTTGCTTGGTGTTGAGATGGGGATCCGCATTCCATCGCCTGCTCGGTACTAAGGAAAATCGGGATAAGAAGAGTTTTGAGTGCTTCTCTATACGCCGCGCTCTTATGCCAGTGTTTCATAGATAGTGAGGCTTTTTCTTCTTCCGGTGTTGTCGTTTTCCGTAGCAAACTGCTGAACTGGGCCAGATGCTTCCGGGAGCGGAGCAAGCGGGTCTAGTTCTGTGCGCCTCGGCTTGGAAAAGCCGCCACTTGTCGATGACTGGCGTTAAATGTCTAGAAGAATATTCAATGGCGAAGTATACTTTTCGCTGTCCAGGCGACCTCGTGAGGCTAACGATTGCGATTTTCGTCTTTTTAGTAGTGAGTGGGACAAGTTGCATCTATGCGGAAAAGTCCAAGTCGACGACGGAGACATCAAACCCAGTCACGCGTAAACTGTTTATTGACCCCAGCTCCACTTCAATCCGCTTGGGGAAAGCTACCTTAATCGTCAGTCCGCTTACTCGTCGTGGTGGTAATTATATCGGTGACTATCAACTTAAGGTAAGGCCCTATTTCTTTAAGAGCGAGACAGGCAGTCTGGTTCTGGGCGCATCCGACGATTTCGTTCGGAGGCTCCAGTCTGGGCGAGCGATTGATTTTACCGGTAAGGCCGTCACGCGCGAAGACGGCACAACTCATGTGGTGCTTGGAAGAGCAACTCCCTTATCGGGTGACCGGGGAACTGTCACCTTTTCAATTGTGACGGAGAAAAACGAAATGATCATTTTCAAGACTTCGTATCATTTCGAGACCTAGACCGCACAGATCGAACACACTTCAGCCTAATCTGCGGGGCTCCTACTGCCCGATTGTCACCTGCTCCGTCGGCGGTCACGCGCCGATCAATCAAGTCCCCAGATCTTGACTGTGGCCGTCGGTGCCTTACCGAGAATCTTGTACTGGATCTTCACGGATTTGAGGCGCCCCTTGCGTCCCGGAGCATCCTTCGCAGCCGTCTGTCCTCCTGCCTTTAGGGTTCCGACGTTGGCGAGCGTGTCGTCGCTGCGATTGTCCCAGCCAAGGACGACGCTTGTCATCTGCACGTCAGCGCCCTCGACGGAGAGCTTTACCTGCTTGACGTCTTTCTTCCATCGGCCCCCTTGGGTCTTGATCTCCACGCTGGGATCGGCGGACTTGATGGTCTGTTCGCCCATCACAAACCATTGGTCAGCTCTGGCGGTACCTGCAGCCCCCAGTAGGACGGCGGACGCAGCGACAACGAAAAACGCTGTCAGATTGTGGATCTTCATATTACTTTACTCCTTCTTTCCATGATTCTGAGTGCCTGCCAGTCGGGACGATATAGGACCTTGGTCTTAGTCCTAACGATCGCCTAAAGAGGACCGCGAAGATGATGCTGACCTAGCGCATGGCCGGTGTCGAAAGTCCCGAAGCGTTTGATCCGTCTTGATTCGGCATTTAGCCCCCTCATGCGGACGGAGGCTAATAATTTATAACTTTATAGCCATCGTATTGGATTGGCCCAAAGTCCTATAGTCGCGCTAACCCTCGCCGAATTATTATCCAGTAATTAACAGCCGTTATGCCTGACAATCCAGCTGATGATTCGGAATCTTTGCCGCGCTTCCAGCGATCTTCCTGGGCCGGCTCATCTGTGGCAATATCCCGCTCATAATCTGATTGCCTGGCAACCGCAAGGCGTACTGGATGATCGTCTGTTGGACGAGATTGGTGAATGGGTCTGTGCCTTCGAAAAAGCGTCACGCCGGAGTCAAGAGATTCGTTGATTTCAGTCGATTAACAGAGGTGGCAGTTCGCACCAATCATCTTTTTGAATTTGCGCGGAAGCGGGCAGAGCAATTCGCCGGGGTCACGCCGGTGAAGTCGGCCTTGTTTAGCAAAGATTGGGTCGGTTTTGGCATTGCCCGCATGTACGAAAGTCTGATGAAGGGAACGCCGATCGATGCGCGCGCATTTCGCGACCGCGTGACGGCAGCCATCTGGCTGGATGTACCGGCGGAGATTTTGAACCTCGAAGATAAACCGGCGCCTCCCTATTAGGCATCATCGATCACTTCAAAAGACGGAAGGGAAGTGCGACGAGGATAAGCGCAATGGCTAAGCCACGACTGATCTTCGTTGTTAGGCCGTGGAGGCGATATAGGGCCGCGCTCTTCCGTCACTTTGTAACGGAAGTGTGACATCAAAAGGATTTTGAGTGTCGCGCGAACGGTGTATAACTTAGCCTGTTCGTGCTGGGCGCTGTTATTGTTAACAGCCCCGCGGATAACCACGTTTTAGTAATGAAAAGTATCTCGATGCAGTTGGGGATACCGGACAGTCAACCCCGCAGACGAGATGCTGGGGATTGGAATGTCCGGCTCAATTCGCCGATGCTCGTGACGGGCCTGGTGGTGTTCGTCGGCTATTATCTGGGGGCGAAGATCGGATTCGCGCTGACGTTTCAGCCGCATCCGGTTTCGGTCCTTTGGCCTCCGAACTCTATCTTGGTTGCAGCGCTTTTGCTGACGCCGCCCCGCATCTGGTGGTTCATCTTGCTGGCCGCATTTCCCGCGCATTGGGCGGCGCAATTGCAGAGTCACGTTCCACCCCTGATGATTTTGTGCTGGTTCATCAGCAACTCGTGCGAAGCAGTGATCAGCGCGGGCCTGACGCGCTATCTCGTTGGCGGACCGATTCGCTTCAGGAGCCTTCGAGAAGCAGGCATTTTTTGTCTTTGCGCAGTCCTCGTCGGTCCGTTTTTGTCCTCGTTTTTGGACGCGGCGTTTGTGATATGGAATCATTGGGGCCAGGACGCCTACTGGAAGCTGATCCGAATACGATTTCCTTCGAACGCCCTGGCGGCATTAATAGTTGTGCCGTTGATCGTCACGTGGGTGAGGAACGGAATTCCTCGCCTGCGGAGAACTCGACTTTCGAGCTACCTGGAGACATGCGTTCTCTTTCTTATTCTGTTCTCGGTCAGCTACGTTGTTCTTTATGAATTTGGATCGGGAGTGGATTCGGCCCTTCTCTTTCTACCTCTGCCATTCCTGCTTTGGGCGGCGGTACGATTCGGCTCCCTGGGACAAGCAGTGCTATTTCGATTGTCGGCTTTTTGGCGATTTGGAGCGGATCCCACGGGCATGGGCCATTCTCCGCCGGAACAGTTGAACAGAACGCGCTTTCAATTCAGATATTTCTGATCGTCCTTGCGATTCCGCTGTTGTTTCTGGCGACAGTGATCGAGGAGCGCGCAATTAGAGAGACGGAACTGCGGGAAAGTGAAGCGCGCATTAACCTCGCGGCCAACGTAGCAAACCTCGGTCTGTGGCTTTGGAAGATCCCGGGTAACGAACTCTGGGTAACGGAGCAATGGAGAAGGTTGTTCGGCTTCACGGATTTGGAGCCAGTGACGTTTGACCGATTGCTCCAAGTCGTACATCCCGGGGATCGCGAACGTATGACGCAACTCGTGCAGCACATGTCCGAGCATGGCGGCGAGCATGAAAGCGAATATCGCATCACGCGCCCCGACGGAAGCACACGGTGGATCGCGGGCCATGGCAGCGTCGAGTTAGACGAACATGGCAAACCCGCCTTCGCGCGTGGGGTGTCGCGCGATGTCACTCGGCGCAAGCACGGAGAAGAGGCGCTGCTGGAGAGTGAGGCTCGTTTTCGTACCATGGCCGACACCGCGCCTGTTCTCATGTGGATGGCAGGTGAAGATAAGCTTTGCACCTACGTCAACAAAGCCTGGCTTGAGTTTACCGGGAGAAGCATGGAGCAGGAACTTGGTAACGGCTGGAGTGAAGCAGTCCATCCCGATGACTTGGAGAAGATGTTTGCAGACCTACAGCGAGCGTTTCGATGCACGCGAGCCCTTCCTTATGCAATATCGCCTGAGGCGGCACGACGGAGAATATCGTCAGGTCACCGATCAAGGGGTGCCGCGTTATGGACCGCGCGGGAAAACTTCCGCGGCTATATCGGGGCCTGCGTGGATGTCACCGAATTACTCGGGAAAGGAGCGCGCTCTCATGAATTCGAAGAACGAGTGAGCACTGGCGGCCGAGGCGGCTCAATCTCGGAGCGTGGGAGTTAAACATCAAAACAAATGAAGTCTGGATGTCCGATAAAGCGCCGTAAGCTCTTTGGATTTCTGGCCGGAGGAACCGATCAAGTTAAGAAAAAATTTTCAAGATAGAGTGCATCCGAAGATCGCGGTCAGTACGTGATTCAGGCCGTGCAACGATGCGATAGAAACACAGGGCAATTACGAAACTCGAATATAGAATTCTGCTTCCCGACGGGACGGTGCGCTGGATCGGGGGGCGTGGCCGTTGTGTCAGTGACGAGGACGGCGCGCCGACGCGGCTTGTTGCGGTTTCAATGGACGTAACAGCGCAGAAGGAGGCACAGGAATTATTTCAGCTCGCCACAGAAGCTTCGCCGAGTGGCACTTTGCTCGTGAATGATCAGGGACGCATCATTCTGCTCAATGCCCATATCGAAGAACTATTCGGCTACGAGCGCGAGGAATTAATCGGGAAACCGGTCGAGGTCCTCGTTCCGGAACGATTTGCGACAGAGTATGCGGCGCGTCGCGCAGAGTTTTTGGGGGCACCGAAGAGGCGACCAGCGGGCGCTGTAGGCGAAGTGTCTGCCCGTAGAAAGGACGGCACCGAGTTTCCAGTCGAGGTCGGGTTGAATCCAATTCAAACACCGCACGGCATTTTGGTTTTGGTCACGGTAGCCGATATTTCTCGGCGCAAGTTTGCCGAAGAAGAGGCGCGGCGCCAGCGTGAGCAAATCAATCTTCTTATCCGACTCAGCTTGCTCGGAGAAATGACGGCGTCGCTCGCGCACGAGCTCAATCAGCCGCTGTCCGCGATTATGAGCAACGCCAACGCAGCTATGCAATACATTGCCAATAGGAAGCTTGACCCGGCGCAACTGCACGAGATCCTCACCGACGTGGTCGCGGACGGACAACGCGCTCACAACATCATACACAATGTCCGGGAGGCCATTAAGAAGGGCGGCGCGATTCGCGGCCGAATCAATTTGAATGATGTGGTAAGAGCGGTCAGGCACATGATTAGCGCTGATGCTGCTGCGCAGTCCTGCAAAGTGGAAATGTCCCTGGCCGAAGATCTGCCGACGATTGAAGGCGATCCCACTCAGATGCAACAGGTGCTGATTAATCTCGTGCGCAACGCCCTTGATGCCATGCGTGACACACCGCCCAATCGCCGCAAGGTGGAAATCGCCACCAATTATGACGGCAACGCTACAGTCCATGTCGCCGTGCGTGATCACGGGTGTGGGATTTCGGAGACAGCAGCGGAACGACTTTTCGAGCAGTTTTTCACGACAAAAGAGGAAGGCCTCGGAATGGGTCTCGCGATCGTCCGCTCGATCGTCGAAGCGCATGGTGGCAGGATTGCAGCCGAGAATGTTGACGGAGGCGGTGCACGGTTTTATTTCAATTTGCCGACGAGCGAGAAGGCGCCACAATGATTGCTTGCGACGCAATGGTGTTTGTGATCGACGACGACGAGTCGGTGCGAAAAAGCCTGAAGCGATTGTTAGGCGCGGCCGACTATCAAGTCGACCTGTTCGAGTCTGCCGCTGATTTCCTGGCGCGTCCCCCCTCCCAAGGGCCTTCGTGCGTGATCGTGGATGTGAGGATGCCGGGTCTCAGCGGGATCGACTTGCAGAGGACTCTTCTCCAGCGCCGCCGAGAAGAACAACTCGTTTTTCTCACTGGCCATGGTGACATTCCGATGTGCGCCCAAGCCATGAAAGCGGGAGCGGTGGATTTTCTACCGAAGCCCGTCAGATCGAAAAAATTGTTGGACTGCGTTGAGCGTGCGCTCGCCCGCTCGGCCGAGCAACGACGGCATGCGGGGGAGAAGAATACCGCCCGCAGGTTGCTTGATTTGCTAACGCCGCGCGAGTTTGAAGTGATGCAGCTCCTGATCACCGGGATGCTTAACAAGCAGGTGGGGGGAGCGCTCGGGATCACCGAAAAGACAGTGAAATGTCATCGCGGGCATCTGATGCAAAAGCTTGGCGTTACTTCGGTGGCGGAGTTGATAGGCTTGGTGCAAAAAGCTGAGGTACCCCCGCCGGTCCGGTCTCGGACCAAAGTCGCATAGCCTTCCCCTAATCTGACAGGCTAAAACTGATGGCGTGTCAGATCTCTTTGCACCTGTCGTTTGCGTCGTTGATGATGATGATTCGGTCCGTAAATCTCTTGCCCGCCTGCTCGAATCTGTTGGGTTCAAAGTCGAGAGTTTTTCCGACCCGGACGCTTTTCTGGCTTATCTGGTGTCACATTCCGTACAGCTGGTGATCTTGGATATCTGGATGGATAACATGACGGGAATGGAATTGCTGGCCCATCTCTGCGCGAGATCACCGTCCACCCGTGTTATTTTTATTACAGCTCATGAGGATCATGCCGCCGAAGCCACCGTCATGCAGGCCGGCGCTTTTGCTTTCTTCCTCAAGCCTTTCGATAACGCCCGGTTTTTGGGAGCCGTACACCGTGCTCTTCACCAAACCTCTCCAGAAAAAAGTGCCGGCCCTTAAACCGGATCTCGTCCGGTGAACGCAAAGCGGGTCGTGGGGTCCTAGGACGAAGGTCTGATCAGTAGTCAGTCGCTCCTGGCGTAGGCTTTGCCATGCGACCTTTCACGGCGCCTGAGAAAGGTGCTGGCAATTGAAGGGATTTAGACCCGATAAAATGTTTCAAACTTCGGCCTCCAGGGGCACGATGGGCTGGCTGCTCGATAAGAATCGGCAGGCCACACCACCAGTTGTGTTCTGTCATCCGCCCGGCCCGGGATATTTTGTAAGCGCATTTCGTCACCCGAATACGTTTATACTAACGGTGGAGTTTTCTCCTCTGACATCGGTGATGATTCGGTAGCAGTTTACCGGCGCTGCGCACAGAGCCTGCTCTTGGGCAGTGAGTCGGTGAATTTACGACAATGCATGCAACAGACTTTTCTGCCGTCGGGAATTGGTTCCCCGACTGCACCAACTCAGAACTAGCCTTGTTACCTAGCAAAAAAGCTTCAGTCGTATGCGTCGTAGACGATGATCCGTCTGTCCTGAAGGCCGCCAGCCGCCTTCTCGATTCGGCCGGATGGAAGGTGGAAGCTTTTAGTGATCCAGTCGCTTTTCTAGAGTACGCCACAATTCATTGCCCTCGCGTGGCGGTGATCGACATCTTGATGCCGGCCATGAACGGACTGGAAGTGCAAGCGCGGCTACGGAGCGCTTCGCCCTCAACCCGGGTCATCATTCTGACCAGCAAAGATGATCCGTCAGTGCGTTCGAGAGCCATGGAAGGGGGAGCTTTTGCATTTTTCCTCAAGGCCGGGGCGAACGGAGAACTTCTCGCCGCGATCGAATCAGCGCTCAACGGAAGTTAGTTTAAAGTGATCGGGTCGCGCAGATGCTGGCGACCACCTGCACGTCCTTCTCACCTGCTTTGCCGCCTAAGCCAACTTGGGAGACACCGAAACCGTTTTCCAATTGAACACGATGGCCAGCGTGCGAAAAATAAAGGAGCAGCCAATTGCTAGTAAAGCCGCTGCCGTAGCGGAAATTTTGAAGTAAAGTAGGAGCAGAGTGAACAGGCTGGCGCCGATCAATGCCGCCAGCACGTATAACTGCCCGGGCTTAAACAGCAGCGGCTCGTCGCGCACCAGAACATCACGGAGCAGGCCGCCGCCACAAGCCGTCACCACGCCGATCATAATCGAGGCGAGAATGGGAAGCTGCGCGTTGAGCGCATGCTCGACGCCAACTACCGCATAGCAACCGACGCCCAGTGCGTCCGCGAAAAGAAAGACTGGTTGGAAGCGGTCCATATGATTGCGAAATAAAGCCGCGCCAATGCAGCCGAGAATAACAACGAAGAGATAACGCCCGTCACTCATCGCGAGTGGTGGTCCCCTCTGGATGAAAATGCCATCGCGGATCAAACCACCGCCCACTCCACTTACCAGCGCCAGGACGAACAAGCCCACCACATCATAATGCCGGCGGATGGCCAGCAAAGCGCCAGTTATCGCGTAGAGGCAAGTCGCACTCAGGTCGATGTAAAGCGGTAGCGCAAAATGGTCTCTCACGATGGAGCAGTACCACCTGACCAGCTTGTATTCAATGCTGAGGTGGATGCGGTGGTCGTCTCTGCTGTTGCCGTTGCGCGCTTCCCCGATGAGAGTGAATGTCCACTAAGCGAGGCCGCGCTGCAGATTTCCGGAATCGAGCTAATGAAACCTGTCCTGAGGGTCTGGAGTGTCGAAGAAGGGCCGGTCAGACCGGTGCTGCGGGTGCTGCTTGGACGATTGATCGGATGCACAGCCGCCGAGAAGGAGAACTGAAAACACAAAGAATAAAGTCGTCGTTCTCACGGGACGCGAAGAATTGCCTAACGAGATATGTGAGGAATTATTCCGCTTGCGGTCTTCCTGGTAAACCGATGAGAGCGGAGTCATGGGGAACTCATCTTAGCTGGAAGCGCAACGCAACTGAAACTACGTGATGACTCACGAGATCGCAACGATAAGCGCCCGCTTCGCTCGCGCGGCCCTCACCTCAATCCTCTCCCTGAGGGAGAGGCGGACGCATCAGCGCCGGGTGAGGGTACGCGCACCAAGTGCAAACTCAGACTCAACCTAACGAGCCAGGTACAATATCGTCGAGCCAAACACCTATGACATCATGGCGACCAGGACTGGTCCCCATGCCGTCAGCACGATATTGCCAATCGCGTAGGGCACGGTGTAGCCGAGAGCCGGGAGGTCGCTCTGCGCCTCTTCCTGGATCGCGCGAAGCGCAGCGGTGATCGTTCCCGCGCCGGAACAAGCGCCCAGGACAATGACGGGGTTCATCCTCAACACATAACGACCGAACAAGATAGACACGGCGTGCGGGAGAACTGCGATGACAAGGCCGACGAAGACCAGGCTGATCCCCGACTTCTGGAGCCCCGAAAAAAAGCTGGGCCCTGCGGCAAGCCCCACGCAGGCCATGAAGACGGTCAAGCCCACGGTGTCGAAGATCCACATGGCGGATCCTGGGATTCGACCGAATGTCGGGTAAACCGCGCGCAGCCAGCCGAATATCAGACCCATGATCAGCGCGCCCCCGCTGGCGGTGAGGGTGAGCGGCAGCCCGGCAACTGTAAGGGTGAGCAATCCCAACAAGCCGCCGAGGACGATCCCCAAACCGACGAAGATCATGTCCGTCATCACAGTCTGGCGATCGGCGTAGCCGAGCTCCTTGGCCGCTCGCTCGACGTCTCGCGTAGCTCCGACGAGAGTCATTACATCGCCTCGTTCCACCTGCGTTGCGGGAGAGAACGGCATCTGCTCGCCAACCCTGATCAGCTTCTTCAAAAACACCCCCCGGGCGATCTCCATGGCCGCGAGATCTGCAATAGTTTTGCCGACGAAAGACTTGTTGGTGATCACCACGTCGAGGACGTCGATCGGAAAACTCAGGAGTTCCTTGTCATCTACTTCGGTCCCGATCTCTGCCCCGCGGGCTGTATGCAATTCCGAGCGCGTCAGGACAGCGATGACGTCACCCTCGCGAATGACCGTGGCTGGGTCGGGCTCGATGATCTTGCCCTCCCTGCGGATCCGGGAGATGAAGACGCGAGCTTGTTTGGGACGCGCCTCCAGTTCGCCCACATTCCGATTGATCAAATTCGCGTTCGTGACTTGGTACGCCCTAACCGCCAGGGCCTGGTAGGCTGACAAAGTCTCCGGCTCGCCACCGCCCGAGGCGGCGATCTTCGCACGGAGTTTTCGGGCCTCCTCCTTCAGGTCGACACGCATCAGCTTCGGACCCACATTCGGGAGAAACCAGACGATAAACGCCGTGCCGATAAGATAAGTGACGGCGTAGGCTACCGGGATGTTATTGATTAGGCTGGTTTTCTCCGCGTCCGAGAAGGTAGCCACCCGATTGATGGCGTCGCTAGCGGTTCCAATGACCGTCGATTCCGTGAATGCGCCGGCAAGCATCCCGGCTGCCGTGCCCACGTCGTAGCCGAGAAGTTTCGCAGCGGTATACGCGGCGATCAGGCACGTGAGACAGAGGACGAGCGTGAGGGCAAGCTGCGGCAACGCATCTTTCTTTAGCGCGCGGAAGAACTGGGGTCCCACCTTGTAGCCGGTGGTGAAGAGAAAGAGATCAAAAAAGACATACTTTACCACGGCGGGAACCTGGATGTTCATTTGCCCGATCGCGACTCCCGCGAGCAGCGTGCCCACGGCTGTGCCCAGGCTGAACGTCCCAATCCGGAGGCGGCCGATGAGGAAGCCGATCGCCAAGGTTAAAAAGACCGCGAGTTCCTGATGCTCCCTAAGGGCGTGAATGAGATAGTTCATGATAGGGCTGCCTTTTCAAGATGTGGTTGTTGATCACAGAAGTCGCCCAAGGTGATCGACAATTCCTGCGCGCTAGTCAAGCTTGTTAGAACTTGATCACGTAATTACAAATGGCGCGGAAGTCGGTCAGGTTATGGACATCTCCTCCAAACTGCTGGACAACCGCGTAACGCAGACGCAGCGAGAAACCCTTGAGAACGCCTTTGGTCGGGGCCCACTGGAGATTCGAATCGAACTCGTTCTGCCGAAACTGCCCCGCTGGATCTGGGTCCGTGCCAAATACCGCCAGGGCATAAGCGCTCAGTCCGTCGACCCAGGGAAAGTCATAACCGGCCCGGAGAAGAAACGCGCTCTCGCCGGCCCGATCGAAGTCTTGAACCTGAACACTGGTATAGCCGGGATAGCCGCTCCACGGGTTCTGCATGGTTGGTGTTCCCCCACTCGTGAGTGAAAGCCGCGGTAAACAGCGCCTTCTTGACGGGCAGTTCTACTTTGATGCCGAATTGATGGCCCGAGAAACTGTGGCCCTGCAGCTCGTTGTCCCCGACACTACCCTGATCCACGTATTGGCCAGCGAACCTCAGCCGCCAGTCGGTGGCAAGCGGGAGTTCGAAGCCCCCTTGGGCATAGGCGATGTTGATAATATCCTGGCTGTAGTAGTCGATCGCACCAATGTTAAATTTTCCTTTCTCATAGTTGACTCCGGCTGCCCACACCCCTCGCTCAACAGGAGCGCCCGCGTCGATTGCCATCGAGACAAATTGGCTGGCATTTCGCTCTTTGATTTGGTCGAAATATCCAAGTCCGTACTTGATAGTCGCGACCTCCGGGGTGGGGGTCGGCGACGGGACCGCAACCTCTTTTCCATCTTTGCTCGGGCCCAGGCCGTCCGCGGGCGCGCTGGCGTCGTCGCTGCTCGTGCCGAGCTTGACACGGCCCTGCAAAACAATCGCCTCAAAAGTATTCGGCGTCATGCGGGTATCGTTGCGGTTGATGAAAGGCGTGTCGTAACCCTTGGCTCCAACAGTAATGCCCAGGTCTTTGATGATCCGGAGTTCGGCGTAGAACTCGCCCAGGATCGTATAGCCATTCTGCCCGGGCGCCAGGAGGGTGGTTCCATCCCTGTCGTCAGGGGCATATATCGGAGTGGAAGTGTAAAGCGTCGCTCCGAACGCAATATGGTCGAGAAAGTAACCGGTCTTTACTCCCACCCATCCGCCGAAGGCCCACGCCTGTTTCTCTGCACCATTGAAGTCGCTGCGGTCGAAGTAGAAGGTGCGAAGGTTGAATTCGAACTTCGTATCTTTGAAGGCCTGTCGGCGCTTTTCCAAGCGCCACTCGCGCCAATCGCCAAATGATCTGATCGAGATCCGTCGTCTGGCCCTGCTCCGTAGATGTTAGCGCGCTGTCGGTGGGAGCGGGTTGCGTGACCGCTAGGACGGGAGCAGGCTTGGGGCACGCCAGGGTGAGAGGCGGGGCGGCCCCGATGTCCATCTCGCGCTCCTGCTGGCCGAGGGCGGTCTCCGCGCCGCTCAAGACGATGAACAATACCGATACAGCACATGCGTATTCACCAAGAAACGCTCGTTTCTTCATAAGAGATCTATTGAGTCTAACTCCGGTATTGTTGTCCTTGGTTGAACTGTCAACCTTTTATTGTACTCCCGGGTTTCTTTGTAGCTTCACAGTTGAGCACCTTTTCATGGATTAGTACTGCATAAAGACTTGTTGAAGCTTGACCGGGTCGTTTGTGTTCATCAGTGCGAGCATTAGAAGGATCCGGGCTTTTTGAGGGCTCAATTCCTCGTTCACTCGCCTGGCGAGTTTTGCCAAACATCGTGATTCATGGGTTTGGCTCCCGATGTTGGCGACCTGCTCGCCGGTCAAATCCGCCATATCTTTGATTTGTGGCACAGCCTTGATCAGATCATCGACGGAAAATGTTCCGGATTTGTAACCGACCTCGGAACTGCTTGCCTGCGCGCCAGCGATAGTGCCACCGGTGGCAAGAACTTCGATCTTAGGTTTGGCTTGGGCGGCGGTGGAAACCGTCAATGCGAGTATCGCAACGAGGCAGCGCACATGCCCGTATGCTTTCACTCACGTTTCTGGCTAGGATTTACCCAAGCAGCATCGCGAAGTAACCGAACTAGCGTTTCGCAAGAGGCGATCTCGTCGGGGCTGGCGGGGCAGTCTTGCCTGTAGCTGCCTCATAAGCCTGCCTGTATCCGCGCGCGATGGCGCGCACCGCCCGACCGATGTCGTCGTAGACATGATTCTCCAAGTTTGCGAAGGATATGCGCACCGACCAATCGGGAGCGGCAAAGCCGCCGCCGTTGAGCAGGACGATGCCGTGGTCCTCGGCCAGCCGGAACACAATGTCGAGCGGGTGCACATTCGCCTTCATCCACTTGACGACGTCCTCGCCCAGGTACTTGCGGGCAAAAAACTCGAAATCGATCAGGCCGTAATAGTAGTCGAAGTACTGATTCGGACCGACTTCGATGTCCAGTCCTTCGATCGTTGCCTGGACCCGCTGCTTGCAGATGCCGATGCAGGCTTTCTGATAGACCTTCTTTTCGTCCATCAGCTCGCTGAGCGAGAACAGCGTCATCATGACCTGCTGTGGAAGCGACAGCCCGGCCGTGTGATTGAGCGCGATGTCGCGGCTGTCGGCAACGATGCGGTCGATGAAAGCGAACTCGCGCGGCTTGAGGGTGAGCCCGCCGTAGCGCTTGTCCAGCAGTTTCTTGATCGGCTCGGGATGCGCGGCGATCATCTTGTCGAAGATGTTGTTCTCGTGGACCGCGATGGTTCCGAGCCGCCACCCGGTGCAGCCGAAGTACTTGCTGTACGAGTAGACGCCGATCGTGTTCTCCGGGAACTCTCCCATCAGCGAACGGAAGCCTGGAACGAACGTGCCATAGACGTCGTCGGTTAGCAGGATCAGATCCGGCCGTTTCTTGAGCACCTCCCCGATTTTCTTAATCGTCTCTGGAGAAAGCGCGACAGCGAACGGATTGCCAGGATTGACGATGAAGAACGCCTTAATCTTCGGGTTGAGGAGCTTTTTGATCTCCTCAGCCGGATACTGAAACCGATCCTCCTGCTTCGCATGCACCTCGATGTAGTGGAGGTCGTAGTCCTCCAGATGCGCCATTTCGAGGTAGGGCGTGAAGATCGGTACCCCGAGCGCTATCGTGTCGCCGGGATTGAGAATCCGGTTGCTTTTTAGCGACTTGAAGATGTAGCACATGGCGGCGGTGCCCCCTTCTACCGCATAGATCTTGAACGTGCCTTTCGGCCGCGGATTTCCGCACATGGCCCACTCCAGGTACTCGTGAACGATCTGTTCGTTGTGCACCAGCATGCGGTCTGGCACCGGGTAGTGATCGCCGATGATGGAATCCACCAACTCGTGCACGAACTTGTCGGCGTCGAAGCTGAACTTGTTCACCGCCCACGGCACCATCGCCTGCAGAAAGGGTGCACCTGGCATGTCATCATGTTTCGCGAGCCAGGCTTCAAGTCGGCCGGCTATTCCCGGTGCGCTGGGCATCCCGCCCACGCCGGGTGGCAGGTCGAGCACCCGCTTGCTCTCGGTAACTGCGAACTGCCCGAGGAGGAAGAACGCTTCGCGCGGCTCAGTGGCGACCCAGTTTGGGTTGCCACGACCGGCGTTCAGGTACGACAAGGAAGATTCCAGCGCCGATTTCGATGCCACTTTTTGGACGAAATCCTTGATCTCGAACGGACCGAGTTTCTCGAACTCTTTCAGTCTCGCATTATCTGATAATGGGCGACTGCCACGATGAGCTTGTCCGTTAGCTTTCGCACCGTTTCCACGGTTGCGTTTAGTTGGCGTGATTTTTAGATTAGGTTTTTTCATACGGTTTTCCTTTGCGCTCACGGAGCGTTTTCTATTTCAAGATGAAGTTTCGAGATTCATTGTCGTTATGACAGCAACATGATGATGACCATGCCCCAGATGGTGAGCAGGGTGTTGCCGACGGCGTAGGTAACGGTGTAGCCGAGCGCCGGGATCTGGCTCTTGGCCTGGTCGCAGACCAGACCAAGCGATGCCGTCGTCGTGCGCGACCCGGAAATGATTCCGAGGTTGAGCGCGTCGTGGAAGCGGAACACGTACTTGGCGACGAACATGCCGAGAATCAGGGGGACCGTGGTGGCGACCGCGCCCCACAGGAAGAGACCGACGCCCTGCGTTTTCAGACCGTTGACGAAGCCCGGACCGGCGGAGATGCCGACGATGGCGATGAAGATGTTGAGGCCGACCGAGTTCATGAACCAGACGGTGGGCGTCGGAATGCGTCCAAAGTTCGGGCGCACCGAGCGCAGCCATCCGCCGATGATCCCGAAGACCAGCGCTCCGCCGGCGGTCGACAGGGTGAGCGGCACGCCAGCCACCTTGAAGACCAGCGCGCCGATCAGCGCGCCGACCACGATAAACAGGCCAACGAACGCCATGTCGGTGACATCGGTCGGACGGTCGGCGACACCCAGCATCTTGGTGGCGGCGGCAATATCCTCCGTGCGGCCGACAAGGGTGAGCAAGTCGCCGCGATTGACCTCGGTGCTCGGCAGGATGGGGATATCGGTGGCGGTAGCGCCGCGCGTGATCTTGCGCAGGAACACGCCGCGCGCCGCCGGGCGCGTCGCCAGCTCCTCGAGCGTCTTGCCGTCGACCTCCTTGTTCGTCACCAGGACGTCGACGCCCTCCACCGGCACGGCGAGCAGTTCGCGGTCCTCGACTTCGACCGCCGCTGCCCCGAGGATATTCACCAGCACTTCGCGCTCGCCCGCGACTGCCACCACGTCGCCTTCCTTCAGGACGATGTCCGAGGTCGCATCCATGATCTCGCCCCCGCGCCGAATGCGCAGGATGAAGAGGCGCGCATCGGGCACCAGCGACTCAGCCTCGGCGACGCGCAGACCGGCGGCCTTGCCACCCGGCTGCACCCTGTAGGCGCGCAGCGCCCAGCGTGTCCAGGCCGTGCCCGGACCGCCCAGCTGCTTCTTGCCGCCCCCAAACTTCTCCTCGTAGTCCTTGCAGGCGGCGACGAGATCGATGCCCAGCAGCTTCGGGCCGATGATGGCGATCACGATCGCCGAGCCCATGGTGCCGAACATGTAGGTCACGGCGTAAGCGATCGGCATCGTTAGTCGAGAAGAGCCTTGGTTTCGTCGGCGGCCAGGCCCAGCCGGTTGATGGCGTCGGTCGAGAGCCCCATCGCGGCAGAGATCGTCTGCGAGCCCGAGTAGAGTCCGGCCGCGTAGCCGAGGTCGTAGCCGGCGAGCTTTGCGACCACCACGCAGGCGACCAGGCTGAATACGCACTGCACCACCGAGAAGATCGCTTGCGGCAGGCCGCTGCTGGCAATCCCGCGCACGAACTGCGGCCCGACGGCGTAGCCGACGGCGAACAGGAACATGAGGAACGAAAACGCCTTGAGCGGCTGGTTGACCGTGATCCCGATCTGCCCGATCACGACGGCGGCGATCAGGGTGGCGGTCACCGACCCGAGGCCGATCCCCTTGTAGGTGAACTTGCCGAAGTAGTAACCGAGGGCGAGCGCGAGAAAAATCGCGATTTCCGGGTAGGTCTTAAGCGTCGCGAAGAACCAATCAATCATAGTTTGCTCCCTTTTTTGTCGGTTGGGTCGGGTGTTCGGATTTGAGGGTTGTCAATTCCGTTAATAAGCGTCAAGCGCGAATTCGCCTACTTCCTAACATTCCTTTTGGCTCCGCCAAGCTTCTCCGGCTTGATCAATTCCAGGCCCAGGGCGGCCTGGTAGCCGTGGATTTCCTTCACATCGAGCTTGCGCATGAACTCGATCGTGTCCTCAGTGATGACTTGACCAGGCACCATGATGGGGAAGCCCGGAGGATAAGGGATGACGAACTTGGCCGAGACCGCGCGGCCATCGCGCACCATGTCGTCAATCTCCTTGCCGTGCAGTTTTACGTGCGTGCAATTTTCTCCGTCGTAGGCGAGGAAGAAGGCCGTGCGCATATCGCCTTCGTTAGTCTTGCCGCGCGGGTGCTCGCGGAAAGCGTCGTGGAAACGGCTGAAGTTCGGCAGGTCGGGCACGTCGGTGATCAGGCTCTTGACGCGCGCGTTGAAGGCGGCCTTCTCGTCCGGATCCTGAGAGAGTTTGCGCTCCAGGTCGCGCGAGATGTCGGCGAGAACCTTGACCAGGTAGGCGATGTCGCTGCGCGTGTTATTGATGTTAGTCTGAAGCAGGACGCTGTTACGCGAAGTCTTGTTAAGTTGGATATCAAACTTACTTGCCAGTAGTCCCTTAAAGGCTGTGCCATCAAAGCCGGCTGAGCCGCACAGAAGTGTGATGCGAGTCGGATCGAGCACGAACTCATCACTTGCCCAGGCATCATAGATTGTCTTCCAGTTCACGCCTTCGGCATGGAAGTCCTCGAACCCACTGGCCCGATACTCCGCCGGCACCATTTGGGCATTCGTGGCAATGGTGAAGTACTTAGAAATCAGCGGATGCCGGTTTACTTCGCGGCGCAGGATGAGCGAGAGCTCAATCGCGCGGCCGACTAACTCGTAGCCTTCTAGCTCTGCCTGACGGCGAGCAACGTCTAGAGAAGCAATCAACTGTAAGTTGGGCGACGTGCTAGTGTGGGTAAAGAACGCTTCTTTGAAGGTTGCTTCCGTGCTCTCCCAGCAATCGTCATCGACCATGATGTAGGAACCCTGGCGGAAGCAGGACAGCGACTTATGCGTCGAGGTCGTGGCGTAGACGCGAAGCTTTACCGCATCAGGATCAGGCAGAAGATGCGTGTCGAGCATCTTCGGATTCTTCGGATCGATCTTGCCGTGCTTCTTTTGGAACGCCGCGTACTCGGCGCGATACTCCTCGGAGGCATAACGCTCACGCAGCGCTTCGCATGCACCCATGGCCGACCGCATCCGGTGGAAGGGAGAGAAGCGGTTGTAAGCATACCAGGCTTCATCCCAGAGGAAGACGATGTCCGGCTTGATCGCGAGCACCTCCTCCATGAAGCGCTGCACGTTATAAACGTGACCGTCGAAGGTGCAGTTAGTAAGCAGAAGCATTCGCACCCGGTCGAGTCGTCCTTCGGCCTTTAGATCGAGGAGCGCTTTCTTAATCGTGCGCAGTGGCACCGCGCCATACATCGAATATTCCGTCAGCGGATAAGCTTCGACATAGAGCGGCTGCCCGCCGCAAAGGACAAGACCGTAGTGATGCGACTTATGGCAATTGCGATCGACCAGAACGATGTCGCCGGGGCGAACCAGCGCCTGCACCGCGATCTTGTTCGAAGTAGAAGTGCCATTGGTGCCAAAGAAAAGCCTCTGACAACCAAAAGCTCGCGCCGCTTTGTCCTGGGCGACCTTGATGTTGCCGGTCGGCTCGAGCAGAGAATCCAGGCCGCCCGTCGTGGCGGAGGATTCCGCGAGGAAAATATTGGCACCGTAGAAATGGCCGAAGTCGCGAATCCAGTGGGAATTGAAAACTGATTTACCGCGCGCCACCGGCAAGAGCGTGGAAGGTGCCGATCGGACGCCGCGCATATTTTTTCAGGTTATCGAGGTAAGGCGTCTCGTAGCGCTGGTTAATGCCTTCCAGGATCGCCAGGTGGATCTCCATCAGATCTTCGATCCCGTAGAAAATGCGGCGGATGTTTTTCGAATCGAGATGGCTCGCCACCTTCTCCGCAGCGCCATCCACAATCAGATAGACATCGAGCTCGGGACGGATTTTTCCGATCGCGCGTGCGAGGGCGACTCCATAGTCCTTCGGTTCAAGCGAGCCGCACTCCTGGGAGAGGTGCTGCTCGAGGTAACTGCGCAGCAATGGGGCGTCGAACTGCGACTTGAAGCGAAAGTTATCTTTTATAATTACCGACTGCACATCGGCATTCATTACCACCGCAGCGACGGCTTCTTCGAAGCTCGGCACAGTTACCGCCTCATAGATGAAAGGATCTTCCGGACGGCGTAGCTGCCGAAGCTCAGTCCGGCCCTGTCGCACCTGTTCCGGCGTTGGATCATCGCTAACGATCAGAACTTCGAAATAAGGTTTGGTGAGATCGCCCGTGGAAAAGTAGTCCTTGAGCAAACGGTCGTTGTTTTCCGCCTCGTTTTCCTCGCCGAGTTTCCATGCATTAGCCGAGCGGCGATAGGAACCGGTGATGACAGCCTTCGCGATGCGATTGGCGATTCGCGAAAAGCCGGAGTAATCGTCGCGCGCCAGCGCCTCCTTCAGCGCGCTCATCATAACTTCACCCGGAAAGGCCCGGAATGTTTCAAGAACGCTGAGCGGTTTCAGTAGGTCTTTGATTGCGGTGACTGTTTCCTCCGTCGAGGAGCCCGCGGCCGCGCGAGCGACGAGTGTCTGTGCTGCATGCGCCAGGGCCTGCCAGCGATCGCAACGAGCCTCACCCGGGCTGAACATGCCGACGGAATAGCGCGATGCCGGTTTGGATGTTGTGGCCGGCGGAGACGCTATCGCCACGTTGCCGTTCGATGGTTTTTTCGCTTTACTCGCACGAGCAGAAGTGGGCGTTACTCGCCTTCCATGACTGCTTCCGTCCCCTGCGCTGTGAGAGCGCTTACCGCCCGCTGCCTTGATGATTGTACGTGTTTGCATATAGTTTTCCCTTCCGGCTCTGGTTATTGCGTTTAACCAAAGTGCGCGTCTGGGTTTTGCCGGTCGATAGGACCTTGGTCCTAGCCTTAGCGCGGCGTGCCGACGTACTAGCCCAAGGTCCAATGTCGCTACAACCGCACGTCCGCGAGTATATTCGTTTGATCCGATTTTTCGTGCAACGATGGGAAGTGAAACGCTTTGTCCCACGCTACCTGGATCCCGCCAGCCGGTTAGGCGAAATTCTGTTTGGCTTGATCATGGTGCTGACGGTCACGCTCAGCGCCGGGCTGGCAGTGGATGAAGGAAGAGCAGGTGTGCGCCAGTTACTGGCCGCCGCGATCGGTTGCAATCTGGCCTGGGGAATTATCGACGCCGTCATGTACGTGATGAACTGCATCACAGTCCGCAGCGGTAAACGGCGCCTGATCGATGCAGTGCAGCGCGCTCCAAATGAGAATGCCGCTTTGGCCATTATTGAAAATGAAGTCGAGCCCGAGCTTCAATCGATGCTTGAACCCGACCGGGCAGATGCGTTCCGGCGCTCCATTCTGCAGCACATTCCGCGGGCGCCGGTCGCCAGGTCTGCTATTGCCAAGGAAGATCTTTACGGCGCGCTCGCCTGCTTCTGGCTCGTTTTCATTTCGTGTCTGCCTGCCTCACTGCCATTTTTCTTCTTCTCCGATCCGCATTTGGCGCTGCGGATCTCTAACTTTCTATTGATTGCGCTCCTATTTTTAGTTGGTCAAAAGTGGGCGCAGTATGCCGGGATGAACCGGCTGGCCGCCGGCGCCGCCATGGTAGCGATTGGCCTGGTGCTGGTTGGCATTGCCATTCCGCTGGGAGGCTGAGTGAAGCGCCAGTTTTTCATTTCGGCGCTCGGTTTCCTGCTGGTCTACGACTCGTTAGCCGGGCCGCCGGTGGAAGTGGAGGAATCCGGCACGGATAATTGGAGTTATGCGTTTTCTACCGCCACTTACCTGGTGCGGAATGATCGCGAATACGTGAACCCAACCTTTACCGCCGATCGCAACTGGCTTCACCTTGAAGCGCGCTACAACTACGAGGCACTAAAAACCGGATCGCTTTGGCTCGGTTATAACTTCAGCTTAGGCGAAAAGCTTACGCTGGAAGCAACGCCGATGGTTGGCGGCGTCTTCGGCGACATTACCGGTTTCGCACCCGGTTATACCCTGTCCCTTACTTATTGGAAACTTGAGCTATTTACTCAAGGCGAGTACTTCATCGACGCGGCGCATAGCGAAGGGAATTTCTTCTATACCTGGTCCGAGCTAAGCCTGGCACCTGTGGATTGGTTCAGATTCGGTATTGTAGTTGACCGGACAAAAGCATTCGGCAGCGAGCTTGATATCCGGCGCGGCCCCCTCATTGGCGTGAAATACAAGAAGATCGATTTCACCACTTACTGGCTCGACCCTGGGTCGCGTAACGCGGCCTTCGTTTTTGCGCTGACGCTGAACTTTTGACACTGCTGGAATGCGCGTGCTGCTTCAATTTGGCCAGGCGTTTTCCGACTCCTGACTGTCATGGTCGACCGTAAGAAGCGTGACTCCAGCAAAGGTCCGCGCGCCGCACGGCATTGGCCTAAAGTCCTATGGCATCTCCCCGCAGACACCACAAGATCTCGGTTGAATCAACGAATTAAATAAAAGCCTATCGAAACATGAAAACAAAAATGACACTAATGGCGACGATCCCGGCACTGATGCTGGCGGTCGCCGGATACGCGGAAGACCCTAGCGCCAGCCCGACGACCAAGGCCGACCCAAAAGGGGCCATCGAAGTGGGCGCAATCACTAAAACTGCAAAAGTGACAGCCGTTGACCCTGCCAAGCGCACGGTCACCCTCGCCAACCCGGACGGCGTGACTAACACCTATGAACTCGGCAAGAACGTCCGTAACTTTGACCAGATCAAAGTGGGCGATGACGTAAAGGCCACACTGCTGCAAGCGGTAGCGGTCGCAGTGAGCAAGTCGAACGCTCCGCCAGATGCCAGTGAACGCGATCTGGTTGCGGTTGCACCAAAAGGGGCAATGCCGGGAGTGATCATGGCTAAGACGAGACAAATCACCGCGACGATTGTTTCGGTGGATCCAGAGGCACGGACGGTGACTGTGGAAGGTCCAGCAGGCGGCACACCGACCATCAGGGTGGGACCGAAAGTTAACCTGAATGAATTGCAGAAGGGCGATGACGTGACATTGCGCGTCACCGATGCGCTCGCGCTTCGCGTAGAGAAGCCGTAAAGTTGTCACTGTGTCGACTCGGAACGCTGTCCAAGCCAGCTAATTAATCTTGTGCGCTTTAGCCACGGCGCAGTGTCGTCGTCCCGCAGCGGCGCACCTGCCGGAGTAGGCACGTCGCTGTGTCGAGGCGCCTCGACTACGCGTATAGCCCCGCCACCGCGGACGCGAGCAGCGGTGCGACAACTTGCGAATTCAGCTTGGCGACGATGTTCCTGACTTCGATATCACGTTATTTGTCTGCCGCCTGAGAAAAGATGGTGCGCGATACTGGGTTCGAACCAGTGACCCCTACCGTGTCAAGGTAGTGCTCTACCACTGAGCTAACCGCGCCGAAACAGTGATAAGTGACGAGTGATGAGTGATCAGTCAAGATTTAGGATACGTTTGCGCTCGGCCTGCGAAATCAATTACGCTCGCCTGATTCCGTGAGAACGTCGCCTCTCGCCATTGTCCTCTTCATCATCGCCGCGGTCCTGGGAGCGCTCGGACAATTCTTTTACAAGTCCGGCGCGGAGAAGACCGACGCCACTTTCGTAAGTTACGTTTTTAATGCACGGCTTTTCGCTGGGGTCGTTTGTTACATTGCAGTGATGGTGCTTTTCGTCGCGGCCTTCAAGCGCGGCGGCGCATTGACAGGTACTCTATCCGATTTACGCGAGTACTTTCATTTTCGCAGCGATCATCGCCTGGTTGGCTTACGGCACTCCGATTCGCGCACCGCATTTGGCCGGCTTCGCCTTATTGATCCTGGGAATGTATCTGTTGGGACGTTGATGGACTCGTATCAAATCGGGGATCGTCGCCCGCTGGCGTCACGGGGTTGGAAAATATCGGAGAAGATTGCGCGCTGGCTGGCGGAACGCGGCGCTACGCCGAATGCGATTTCCATCGTCGGTATGGTCTGCGGAATCCTTGCCGGGATCATGTTTGCTCTGACAACCGGCGCCGCCCATCCGTGGTTCTTTTGGGTCTCCGGTGCCGTCTTCGTCCAGTTGCGACTCCTCGCAAATCTTTATGATGGCATGGTCGCGGTTCTGCGTGAGACGGCGTCGCCGGTGGGCGAACTGTTCAACGAAGTTCCAGATCGAGTGAGCGACGCTGCGACGTTAATCGGTTTTGGTTACGCTACCGGTTCTGATCCGGTGCTCGGTTTTGTCGCGACTATCTTTGCCATCTTTCTCGCCTATTTGCGGGCACAGGGAAAAGTCGCCGGTGCGCATCAGGAATTTTGCGGGCCGATGGCGAAACAACAACGCATGGCGACGGTCACGTTCGTCGCTCTGATCTGTGCAATTGTTCCGAGCGCGAGCGACTGGCGGATCCCAATGTTCGCACTCTGGCTAATAATCGCCGGCTGCGTCATCACGGTTGTTCGCCGCTGGCAACGAATTACCGCGACTCTGCGGCGTCGTTGAGATGAACCCGATCACACGTGAGCGGCTTTTCGGTTTTCGGCACGCCTTCGATTCGCCCGTGACACTTTGGATAACGATTGCAGTCATCGCCGCGCTTTTGATTGCGGCGATCATCACTTGGTTACTGCATGCGGCCGGTCGCACCAGTGACAAATTACATGATGAACTGGTGAAACGCGTCGTTTCCTGGGCCGTCATGACGCCGCTGCTGCTCGGTCCGGTTCTGCTCGGGGCGGCATGGACCATTCTGGCGGTCTCGATTTTGAGTATTTTGTGCTATCGCGAATTTGCCCGCGCCACCGGCTTTTTCCGGCACCGGTCACTCAGCATCGTGGTCGTACTCGGCATTATCGCGACCACCTTCGCGATCGCCGATCATTGGTACGGATTGTTTGTCGCAATCCCACCGCTAACCATGGTGCTGCTGGCAATCGTTGCGATCTTGCGCGACGAGCCACACGGTTACACACAGCGCGTCAGCCTCGGCGTGATTAGCTTCTTATTATTTGGCCATTGTCTCGGGCATCTCGGTTACATGGCGAACGACGCCGATTTTCGTCCAATCGTGATGCTGATCATTTTGACGGTCGAATTGAATGACGTCTTTGCTTACATCACCGGTAAAACTTTCGGGCACCGCAAAATCACGCCGCAAACCAGCCCGAACAAAACACTCGGCGGCGCGCTCGGTGCGCTGGTCCTAACCACGACATTGGTCTCGATTGTTGGTCATTTTGTTTTCGCCGGCTCAGGCGTCGATACGCCGGCGAAATTGATTGGGCTGGGATTAATTGTCAGTGTCGCGGGGCAATTTGGGGATCTGATGGTCTCGTCGATCAAGCGTGATATTGGGATCAAGGACATGGGAGTCACAATTCCCGGTCACGGCGGATTGCTCGACCGGTTCGATAGCATGCTGCTGGTCGCGCCTGCGGTGTTTCATTACATCGGATTGTTCCGTGGGTTTGGGATGGATCAGCCGGTCAGGATTTTTACCGGCGGCGGTTAAAAAATGGAAGAGTGGCGCTTCGAACCCGCGCATGATTTCGGATTAAGCGCCGAACAGCGGCGGTTAAGTTTGCGCCGCGAGGTCGGGCTGGAAAGCGCGATCTCGTGTTTTCTGTGGCGATCGATCACGCGCGTTTATCTTGCCATCGCACACCGATTAAAAATTCGCGGCCGCGAAAATTTACCAGCGCGCGCGCCGTTTATTCTGGTGGCGAATCATGCGAGTCATCTCGATGCCATCATCCTCGGCGGAATTCTGCCGTTGCGATTTGTCGGCGCCGTCTTTCCGATTGCCGCCGGCGACACATTTTTTACCAAACGCGCTTCGTCGATTTTCGCGACCGCATTTATGAACGCGTTGCCGATCTGGCGAAAAAATTGCGGCGCGCATTCGCTGGAAGATTTGCGGGAGCGATTGCTGCAAAGGCCGTGCATTTACATTCTGTTTCCGGAAGGAACGCGAACTCGCACGGGCGAGATGGCGCCGTTCAAGCCAGGGCTTGGGCGACTGATCGCGGGGACGAAGATCCCGATCGTGCCTTGTTACCTGAACGGAACATTTGCGGCTTTGCCGGCAACGGGAACGGTGCCGCGCTGGAAAAAAATTTCGGTGCACGTGGGGAAGCCATTGTCGTTTGCGGAGACGACGAACGATCGGGTTGGTTGGGAATCGATTGCAGCAGCGACAGAAAATGCGGTGGGAAGTTTAATGACTTAGGTCGCCGAAGCTGTCGGGACAATGCGCTGTCGTTCGGTTCTGGGGAGCGCACGCGCCTGGTTGTTGGCGATGGTGCCCTGGCCATCGCGAACTTTCTCTGCAAAGAGCATTGCGGCGAGGCGCCGCAATGAGCACGCGAGGGCCGCGTGCGCTTCCCGGAAAGATCAATCCGCCGCGGCGCGTACCGAACTACGCCGCCAATTTGACCGCGTCTTTGTGGCCGAGGATTTTCACGGTTTGTTGGAGCTGCTCGGTTTTGAGGGGCTTCTTCAAGACCGTGATCGGACCTTTAGCCAGGATGCGATCGAGCATTTCGCTGTCGGGATAACCGGTGATGATGACGATAGGACAATCGGGTTGCTCCCGTTTCACGAAATCGTAAACGTCGTCGGCCGGGCCATCGGGCAATTTCAAATCGAGGAAGACGAGATCGAACCGCTGTTTCTCGAGTGCGGCGATCGCTTCCTTGACGGTTCCGACGACAACGCGACTAAAGCCGATCTTCTTGAGGAAAAGCTTGAATAGATTTTGCAAGCTCTCGTCATCATCGACAACGAGAACGGTCGGTTGGCCCGACTTCTCTTCCTTGAGGATGTCTTTATCGAGCGCGTTCTTTTTAATTCGCCAACGACCACCGATTTGAATGGCAGGCAGTTGTCCGCGCTGCACTAAGTAGTAAACCGTCGGAAGTGGAATTCGGAGGTATTTGGCGGTTTCCTTAACGGTAAGCAGGTTATGCATGACAAGGTTTCATCACCTTGCGCCTGCTCACGCAAGATTTATTCACGATTTAATCATTATAAAGACTAGAATCAAAGTCAAACTCTCTTTTGCGGGAGGCCAGAAATTGTCTCCGTCCCCGCTCGGGCCGGTAATCAGCGCCCGCTTTCGCTGCTGGACAAGCGAAATGCCGCGGTGAACTATTCGCATTCGCGATGAGCGTTCTTTTTTTCAAGCGGTTCCTGAAACGGCCGTTCCAAATCGCCTCGATCGTTCCCAGCTCGCAAGCGCTGGTCGAACGAGTGGCGAGCAAGATCGATTTTAAGCGGGCGCGGGTAATTGCCGAGTACGGCCCGGGCGAAGGGGTACATTCGCGCGCATTGGCGCAACGGATGCGGCCGGACGCGCAGCTGCTTTTGTTTGAACTCGATCCTGCCTTTTCCCGCGATCTGGCCCGGCAGTTCGCCGGCGATCGACGTGTGCGCGTGATCAATGCAAATGCCATGACGATTCGCTCCGAGTTAATCCAACGCGGCATCGTGCAATGCGATTACATCATCTCGGGAATTCCGTTCAGCATTTTGGAGAAGGAAAAAAAACGCAACCTGCTTCAGCAAACACACGAGGCCCTCGCGCCCGGTGGCGCGTTCATTATTTATCAGGTAACAAACGAGCTACGCCAACACGCCACGGATTTTGCCAGCGCCGCGTCCGAATATTTTCTGCAAAACATTCCGCCGATGTTTATCACCGTATTTCGCAAAACCGGCGAACTGGACGGAAACGGCGCGATCGATCCTGCCGACTCGCAGTTCTCGTCCAACTACGCGCGATGAAAAACGTCGAATCGCGCATCGAAAAAGATTCGATGGGCGAAATGGCCGTACCGAAGAATGCGCTTTACGGCGCGTCGACCCACCGCGCGGTCTTGAATTTTCCGATCAGCGGTTATCGATTCAGCCGGCCGTTCATTCGCGCGCTGGGTCTGATCAAATGGGGCGCGGCCCAGGCCAACCATGATCTCGGGCTGCTCGACGCCCACCGCTCCGCGCTCATTGTCCAGGCGGCGGAAGAAGTGGCGGAGGGCAAGCTCGACGAACATTTCCCGCTCGACATTTTCCAGACCGGCTCGGGTACGAGCACGAACACGAACGCGAATGAGGTAATCGCAAATCGGTGCGCGCAACTCGCGGGCAAGCCAATTGGTTCGCGCGAGTCGGTGCACCCGAACGATCACGTCAACATGGGCCAGTCGAGCAACGACGTCATTCCATCCGCCATTCACGTGAGCGCGGCCGAACAATTGAAAGATTGCCTGTTGCCGGCACTGGAGAAATTATTTGCCGCGCTTTCGAGCAAGGCGAAGGAATTCGATCACATCATTAAGATCGGGCGCACTCATTTGATGGATGCAACGCCGGTCCGACTCGGCCAGGAGTTTGGCGGCTACGCCCAGGAGGTGGCTTATGCGAAAGGACGCGCGGAAAAAGCGATCGAGGTCTTGCGTGAGCTGGCGCTCGGCGGCACTGCGGTCGGTACCGGCTTGAATCGGCATCCGGATTTTCCGGCAAAAGTAATGCAGCATTTGCGTCGGCGCACCGAGATCGAATTCTTCGAAGCGCGCGATCATTTCGAGGCACAAGGCGCGAAGGACGCAGTGGTGGAAGCCAGCGGTCAGCTAAAGACGATCGCTACCAGTTTGTTCAAAATCGCGAATGACATTCGCTGGCTCGGGAGCGGGCCGCGTTGCGGCATCGGCGAGATTCAATTGCCGGCGACGCAACCGGGCAGTTCGATCATGCCCGGGAAAGTGAACCCCGTCTTGTGCGAATCGATGATGATGGTGTGCTCGCAGGTTTTTGGAAACGACGCAACCATCACCTGGGCGGGAGCGAACGGAAATTTCGAGCTCAACGTGATGATGCCGGTGATGGCACACAATATTCTGGAATCGATCCGGCTGCTGGGAAATGTGGCGGACGCCTTTACCGAAAAATGCGTAGTCGGGATCGAGGCAAACGAAGAAAGATGTCGTGAACTGGTGGAACTATCCATGGCGATGGTGACGAGCCTGGCGCCGAAGATTGGGTACGATCGCGCGGCCGAGATCGCGAAGGAAAGTGCGCGAACTGGCAGAACGGTACGGGAACTTTGCCAGGAGAAAAAGATTTTGCCGGAGAAAGAGCTGAACGCCGCTCTCGACCCAGTTGGGATGACCGAGCCGGGCGGTACTGGATCAGCCGGCGGCTAGGAAAATGCGCACAAAGTACTACGGGGTCAGTTTACTGATTAGCCTGCTATCGATCTCGCTCCTGGCGGCAGAAAAACCGGTCGACATTTCTGCAGTCGTTTCAAAAACCGAAGCGGAGAAAATTCTGGGCGAATCGGTCCGAAATCCGACCCCGCTCAACGTCGACGCCAAGGATGGCCACTACTCCAAGTGCAATTACTACAGCACAGAATCTGTACGTTCGCTTCTGTTGCGGGTCCGCCAGGCAAGCGAGGGCAGCATTGATCCGCAGACCGAGTTTAATCAGCTCACGGGCAACGGCGTCAAATTCAAGACGATTGACGGCCTAGGCGAGAAAGCCGCGGTGTTGAGCGGCGCGCCAGAGAACGGGCTGCCCCCAAACGTGATCATGCTTTACGTGGTGAAAGGACAATCATTTGTCACCATCGGCGTTGGCGGAATGGCCGATGAAGAAGCAGCGCTAACGAAAGCAAAACAGGTCGCAGAGAAGGTTCTCGCGCAACTCTAGAGCGAGTTGCGTCGTTTTCGCCACAACGGCAGGCGCCGCTTTCGCCCTGTCTCAAGAATATTTTTGCCTTCAAAGGCGGCGCCTACTTGACTGCTTAAAGCAGTCAAGTGCTCCCTCGTGTCTTTAATTTTCTTATGCGGGTCTTAGCTGCTACGACGTGGTTGTATCCGACGCTCGCGGGTTTAACATTTTGGCGTCATGGTAGCGAATGTTCATGGGCCGCAGTTTTCCGGCGGGGCCAATATCGCGATTAAATGTCCGGCCCATACGTATGAACAAACCGTGGCGTTCTATCGCGATACCCTGGCATTGCCCTTGATCGAAGAGGAAGCGGATGGTTGCATCTTTCAATTCGGACCGAACCGGCTTTGGGTCGATCTGGTGCCAAACTTGAGTCAGCCCGACATTTGGCTGGAGTTGGAAACAAACGACACCGAAGCCGCCGCGTCGTTCTTGAAAATCAATGGGGTTCCACGGCGCGATGAGGTGGAACAATTGCGCGAGGATTTCGATGGTTTTTTCATCTCCGCGCCGAATGGAGTGATCCACCTCGTTATTGGGCAGGAAGAGGCCTGAAAAATAAACCCCCGGCTCGATTCTTTGGCGCAATCAAACGTGCCGTCCAAAAATCGTTAGGTCGCATGGGGTTTCATCAAGGCGCGCGACCGCCGGGAGCAGACCCCAGCGCTCGAAACCAGCGGCACGGAAGAGCGCGATACTGGGTTCGTTATTACTGAAAATTAAACCGACCAGTGAATGCATTCCGAGTTGCCGCCCGCGCGCCACCGCTTCCGCCAGCAGTTTCCTGGCGACACCGCGGCGCTGGAGTTGTTTGCTGACGTAAACGCTGATTTCGACGGTGCCACGATAAGCGCAACGCGGGAGAAATTCGCGAAAGCTCAGCCAACCGGCGATTGCGCCGTCCAGTTCGGCCACCCAAATCGGATATTGCGCCGGAGAGTGCGCGTGAAACCATTCGCGGCGGCCCTCCACTGTGACCGGTTCCAGTTGCGCGGTCGAAATGCGGGAGGCGATGGCGGTGTTATGAATTTCGACGATCGCCGGAAGATCCATTTCGGCGGCATCGCGGAGGACAATTCCTGTAGCCAGGGTTGCTGGCCGCGGCCCATCGATTTTTCGCTGAGCTGCCGTGGTCATCGACCGCGGCTACAACGCTGGCGCGCTAGAGAAGAGCGCGCTCTCAAACGTGGGCTGGAAATCGTCGCGTGAGGTTTCACCGATATGAAATCGTGGGCTGATGGCGTTTTGCAGCGCGCAATATATTTCTAGATCGGCGCGGCCATTTCGCTCCAGTTGCGCGCGAATCGCGCCGGCGGCCAGTTCCGGGGTATTGCAATCGCGGGAGAGATGGCCGAGCACGACACGTTCAATTTTTCCAAGCAGCAATTGCTCAAGGACGCCGGCCGCGGCAGCATTGGAAAGGTGGCCATGTCGCGACATGATCCGTTGCTTCACCGGCCAGGGCCGATGCGGATCGTTCTGCAAAAGTTTCTCGTCATGATTCGTCTCGATAACGAGCGCGTGCACCTCGCGCAGACGTTCGATCAACATTTTTGTGGGATAACCGAGATCGGTGATGAAACCGAGGCCACGATTGCCGGCGTGAAACGCGTAACCGACTGGCTCTACCGCATCGTGCGGGACGGGAAAACTTTGCACCAAGATATCGCAGATGGTGAACTCGGTGCCGGTGCGAAAAATTCGCCAGTTTTTGTATTCGCTTAGACCAAAGCAGCGGATCGCTTCCGCAGTTTGCGCATTGCAATAAATGGGAATGGCAAACTTTCGGCAGAGCACTTCCAGCCCGCAGACGTGATCACCGTGTTCATGCGTTAGAAGCAGGCCGTCGAGTTGTTCGGGCGCGACGCCGCATTGTTCTAGCCGGACGACGATCTGGCGCGCACTCAGTCCGCCATCGATCAAAATGCGGCCATGATTGGTGGAAACGAGGGCACTGTTCCCGGCGCTGCCGCTGCCGAGCATGGTCAAGCTGAACACGGCTGATCTTTAGCGGAACGAAATTGTAAAATCAATGGAACGATAGGGAAATGCGCTCATGCCTTCGATAATCCGGCTTGGGCGCAATGAAGAATGATGCGGGCAAACGGAATCGGGATGAATAATTTTGAGTTTTCCTGCTCTTCGTAGCGCTCAATGGTGTTGTGACCGACATTCGACCGAACGCGTTGATACATCTGAGTTTCGATCGTAATCACCCCGCCCTGGCGCTTCGCGACAGCCTGGACCCGCATGAGATCGCTGGCTCGCATTCTGGCGTTAACGAAATTGTAACTGCTCCAGCTCGCGGCCGCGAGTGAAGCGGCCGATTTCCACCTGGCTTTGGGATGCTCGTCCAGGAGCTGAACGGCGACGACCTTATTGGCGACGTCTGTCACCAGATAGACACGGTTAAAGTGTCCCTCGAAGGCGCCATCGTATCCTATATAGTACATGGAGTTTTTCGGGAAACCAGGAGTTGCCAGCGGGACCCTTGACGGAATGGCATGAGCCAGACCGAGCGCGGCGACCGCTTGTTCGGAATCCATCAAGTAATTGACGCCATTGTAGATCTTTGTGCCGGCACCGCTGAGATCGACCGCTTCGGTGCAGTGGGGCGAGAGAAGCAACTGCAATTCTCGCATGGTGATGTCGCCGCCTTGCAATCGGGAGTCGTAGCCCGGCTGGAGCGAGACTTGTAATTGCGAGGCGGGACCTGAGGATGGCTGCGAGGCAGGCTTCGTCGAGGTAATCGGCGTGCTCGGAGCAGCACCGACATCCGGCGGGTCGTTCGTGGAATTCTCAAAGCGGGCGGCCGCAATCGGGATTGTCTGCACCTCGCCCATATAATTGACGCGGACCGAGGTAGCATCACTTGAGAAAACCGGAAGTCTCATTCCGGCGGGCAAAGTGGTCTCACCGTAGGCAATTTTGACCTTTACCGGCTGAGTCAAAACAATGAATCCCCGAGCAGGCGCCGAGGTTGAAGTGTTCGGCGACTGAGCCGGTGGGGATGCGCCTGCGATCGGATGTTCCGAAAGACAAAATACTGCAGCAACGGCGGTCGAAATCAGTATTTCGCGTACGTTAACGCGCAGAAGGCAGCTAAACACGCGTTGTGTTTTACCCGACAGGCAAAATCAAATCAACAAGCGATGGAACAGCGGGTAATGGAGTATTTAAGTAGGAGGCGAAGGAGAACGCGTCTCCACTACCCCATTCTGCCTCACGCTAGAAGCCTAACTTCCGGTCGATCCATCAAGGCGAAGATGTGCGCTTTCTTCGCGGAATAATCGAGGGAGCGAAATTGGCGGATTTCCTCCAGCCTACGCAGACCGTTGAGGGTATCGAGATAATGGGTATAGCTGGCAGCGAGTTCGCAGGTCTCCAGATAGCGCCCGCGCAAAGTTTCATCGCGAAAGGCTTCGGGGCATTGCCGCGTGAAAAGATGAAAACGCAGCCAACGGCGATCGGTCCGGGAAACGCGCTGGGTTTTGCGAAAAAAAGCGACGAATAAGAGAAGGACAAGATAAGTATCGACTTGCGCCTGCAACTCGAGATTGCGCGCAAATTCTTCCAAGGCGATCCCGCGATGGCCGTTCTTGAACTGGAGCGCCGCATGCAACGCGTGATTCAATTCTTCAACGAAAACGATGAGGGAGCGAATATTGGAATCGCTCAGTCCGCTGCGCGGGTCATGCCGCTCGAGCTGATCGATGAGCCAGCGTGAATAATAAATCCCAACGTAAAGCTGATCCCCGGCGTGCCGAAGAAAAGTGCGCGCGAGTTCGTTCAGTTCGCGCGCGGAAGCACCGGCCAGCTTGCTGAGCTGAAGGGAGCGGGCGCGATCAATAATGCAATCTTCCAGATTAATACCGACCTGCGCGTAGGTGCGTTCGAACAGGCGCTGGATCTGGCTGAAAAGCGTCTCGTTCATACGAGTGTGGGTCTATCGCCTTCATCCAGATTCAGCAAACGATCAGCCAGTTGATTGAGCGCGAGTCGGACATCGCGAAAACGATCGGCCAGCTCAGCATAGACATCGTCAAGCTCACAGCGCCGGGCGGTAGCATGAGAAGAGAGAAGATGATAATTGCGTCGGCCAATATTTTCGTAAAAGCCGATGTCGGGCGCGCCACGCAAACTGCGTCGTTGTGTATTCTCGTGAAAGATTCCGCTGATGAAGAGCGAGTAATTGCCGACGTGAGCCCGAAGCAAGAACGCTTCGTCCTGGGTCGCGCGAGAAAGCGCGATTAACATATCGGAGAGATACTGGCGCGGCGATTCGTCGTCGGCTTGCGGCCCTCGCAAGGCGTGCGCACGCGAGAAATTTTCCAGCAGCGAGCCGACGTAATCGCATAACTTGCGATCGCGGATTCCAGCGTCGCGCAAGACATAGCGCGCCAAAACATAAAAGTAGAATTGAGAGGAAATTCGCAGTTGAGCGTCGTTGCAGAGAATGGCCTGGATCAGACGCGGCGAATCAAGGACAGAATCGCGGGTCTCGGAATCGGCCAGAAGGTCGACCAGGGAAACGGATTCGGATTGGGAACGCGCGAGGGTGCGGACGACAAAATCGAAATCCGTAGCGGTAAACCGCGCCCGACAATTCGCTTGAATCATCGAGAGCCTATCATAAGCACTGTCGATGCCAAAAAGCAAGCCTAACTGGCGGCCGATCCCAGGAAAACGCGAAGAAGGAGGCGATTATTTTTCCACCTTCAAACGGCCCAACGAAACGGGCGGAGCCAGCAAATTCGAGGAGCGGCCGCGACCGATGGTTTGGGTCCAGGCTTGCTTGCTGTTATCGAGAAAGAGCGCTTCGAGAATGTAATCCCCGGGTAACAGTTCGGTCGTGGTAACGGTCCAATTCTCGAGATGGGTGCCTTCAGCTACCTCAGGCGCGCACAAGCCTTTGACAAAGAGCGTACTCTTTTGATCGCGCGAAAGGCGGAGAAGCATCCAGGGAAATACGTCGCGTTCGCCCTGAAACTTCCAACGCAAACGAATCTCAAGTAGCTGCGGAGGAGAAACAGCCTTGTCGCCGGTTTCGATCGCGAGGAGTTGGGTAGCGCCGACCACGAAGACCGGCGCCTCGTCGCTCAAGGATTCGTTACTGGTGAAAGCCGTCGTTGCGCCTCCGGTATTCCGCAAGAGCGTGAGTTCATCTTGTGACTCTGTGGTCCAAGTGGTCCGCTTGAGGAAGTCATGGAGCAACCGATCACTCGACGGAATGATCCGTCCATCGACCGTTTTCATTGTCGGATGATAGAAACCCGCACTTGGATCGAAGGTGGCTGAGTCCCGATAATCAATCAGCACAAAATCGGTTGGCGGTGGCGGCTCGTACGACGACCGGCTCAAGGTTTTGAGCCCCTTCAAAATGTAATGCAGCGAGTACAATTTTTCCCGCATCGCGAGGTGCGAGAGGTACGGGAGCGGCGCTACCACGCTGCTGGTCGGTGGGATTTGCGCGATCAATGCGTTCTTGCGTGCGCGCTCCGGCCCGCCTTCGAACCAGTCGGCGTTCCTGGAAACGATTCCGGAGAGAAGCGAAAATTGCGCAACCGCACAAGCGACGATGATGAACCACGGAACGATGCGCGGAAGGAAGGCGGGAAGTTTCCAACGATCGAAAGCCGCAATCGCTTCAACCGATGCAATCCAAAACAGTGGGAGCAGTGGCGCGCCGTAATGAAAGTAAATCATCCACTCCGAAGAGCGCCAGGACAGGAGATGCTGGAGCAGGACTGGTGTGGCGATCAAAATCCAGCGTGGCCTCAATAGCGGCAAACAAAGGAAGGGAAAGAGGAGACCCCAAACGAGATTCCCGTGAGAAAGGGATTCGAGAAGCGCCTGTCCGATTAGTTGTGGCCGGACGAACGCGTTAAGCAAAATATTTCCAGCCGACGTTCCGAGCCGATCGTACAAACCAAGATAATCGATGTTACCGGAGTTAAGCGCCGGCGTGATTACGCGGGTGCAAATCACAAACCAGACAATGGCGACGCTCATCGGCCACAGATACCAGCGGCATCGTTCAGCAAATGTGCGATCGCGTTCCAAAACACAGAAAGTGGCGCAGTAGACTGCTAGAAGCGGTGCCATGTTTTCTTTGCATGCCAGAACCGCAACGAACCAGAGCCAGTGTCGCCCCAGCGACTTCGTCACCCGGGCCTGAAGCATCAACAAAAGGAAAGGCGCGGTTAGGGCTTCCGGATGGAATTCGTGCAGCGCGATGTAGCCTGCTGCGGGCGCGAGAAGAATGGCAACGCCCAGCAGACATGCTTGTTTGTTATCAAACCCGAGCCGCCTTGCGATGCTGTAAGCAACGGGCCCCATGCTGACGAGAACAGCGTTCTGCACCACCACAAAAATCATGGGATGCCGGAAAATGGCGAGGAGCGGGGCAAAGAGAAAAACGATCGGCTCGACGTGGTTGCCGAGCAGGGGAACGTTTTCGACCGAGACATCGAAACGTCCGTGAATCAATTGCCAGATCGCCTGAACATAATAGGCGAGGTCGAAGCTTCGATATTGGAAATCCGCCCAGCGCGCGTAGGAGGTCCAGGTCCAGACAAGGAAGAAAATGACGGCGAGGGTTGTGATAACAACGTTGCCCGGTGTTCGCTCGTTATCTTTGCTCATTCCTGGCTGGGTCGCCGCAATTGACCCGCATCTTCACAGCTCCGGTGAACTGCTGCCAAGCTCAACTGTTGCAATCAACGATATTGGCGGAAGGGGTGGGATTCGAACCCACGGTGGGTTGCCCCACGCTCGATTTCGAGTCGAGTGCCTTAAACCGGACTCAGCCACCCTTCCGGGGCCGAGCTGAGTATGGTCAAGGGTAGATTCCTTTGCAACGTCGACGACCCTTAAGAAAAGGTGGCGCGCGCCAGCAATCCCAGCGCAACCATCTCACGGAAGCCAACCATTCGAACACGACCTGGCTGCCGGCGGGAAAACATTCGCACTAACACAGGGCACGTTTCCGTTTTGCTGGCCCTCAAAAGACGGTTGCGCATTTTACTGCCGTCATCATTCTCTAGCGGCGGTTTGCCTGATGCCGGAGATGTTTACGGCGGCAAGGATACGCGTGGTTCGGGGCCAGCCAAATTCCAAAGGAAGGGTCTGTCCCCGAGGTGGTTTTGAACTGGATTTTGCGAGCAAAAAAATTTACAAATAAAAGCTTGAGCATGGGTGGATATCTACCGCATGTTGTAGATCCACACGGTAGCTGCCGCAATAACTTGTTGTTCGCCGTTGTTCACAAGTTGTTGCCTTGGCTGTTCACCGCAATTCGCATGTATTCGCAATCTTAATCTGATCGACGCGCGTATGATTCAATTGAAAGCAGGGATTCCGGGATCGCAATTCAACAAGGGGAACAAGCCGAATGCTCGTTCGCGGATGCGTCGCACGAGCGGCAAAGAGCGTTCCGGTCTGCGTTTCAAACGCGTATTCAGTGATGCCAAATGCGCGCCATTCGACGAGGTCGAATGGGAGCGTCGCACTGCCGAAATCACCGATGACAGCGGCAAGATTATTTTCAAACAGGAGGACATCGAAGTGCCGGCGAGTTGGAGCGAACTGGCCACGAAAATTGCCGTCTCGAAATATTTCTACGGCGATATCGCGAATGGGACGGATCCCGCAAAAGGCGGGCGCGAGACTTCGGTGCGGCAACTGATCCACCGAGTCACACGCACCATCGCAGACTGGGGATTGCTCGATGGCTACTTCGCCGATGCGCAAATGGCGGATCTTTTCTATGATGAGCTCACTTGGCTTTGCCTCAACCAATACGGAGCGTTCAATTCGCCGGTTTGGTTCAACGTTGGGCTCTATCAGCAATACGGTATCGGCATCGGCGCGGGCGAAGGCAATTACTTTTACAATCGCGAAACGGGCAAAGCTGATCGCGCCGCCACCCAATATGAATATCCGCAGGGCAGCGCCTGTTTCATCCAGGCCGTGGATGACACGATGGAAGACATCATGCGCCTGGCGACGAGCGAGGCGATGCTATTTAAGTACGGCAGCGGCACCGGCAGCGACCTCTCCAGTTTGCGCAGCACGCGCGAGAAATTAAGCGGGGGCGGCAAACCAAGTGGACCGCTCTCGTTCCTGAAAGTCTACGATCAGGTCGCCAATGTGGTGAAGAGCGGCGGTAAAACCCGGCGCGCGGCCAAGATGAATACGCTGAAGGATTGGCACCCCGACATCGAGGAATTCATCGACGCCAAACAAAAGGAAGAGAGAAAGGCCTGGGCTCTGATCGAGCAGGGATACGACGGCAGCTACAACGGCGATGCCTATGGCTCGGTCATGTATCAGAACGAAAACCTGAGCGTGCGCGTGAGCAATGAGTTCATGCACGCGGCGTTGAACGGCGAGGAATGGTGGACGCGACGGGTGCGCGACGGTTCACCTTGCGAGCGGAAAGATGCGCAGACGTTACTTCACAAAATCGCGCAAGGCACTTACATCTGCGGCGATCCCGGAATGCAGTTCGATTCCACCATCCACAAATGGCACACCTGCAAAGGAACGGATCGGCAAAATTCTACCAACCCCTGCAGTGAGTACCTTTTCCTGGATAACACCGCTTGCAATCTCGCGTCGCTGAATTTGATGAAATTCAAGACAGCGGACGGCGAGTTCGACGTCGAACGCTTCAAGGCGGCGGTGCGCATCTTCATCACGGCGCAGGAAATTATTGTCGATAGCGCCAGTTATCCCATCAAAGAGATCGCGGAGAATTCGCATATCTTTCGCACGCTCGGATTGGGTTACGCGAATCTCGGGTCGCTCGTGATGAGTTACGGTTATGGCTACGACAGTGTAGAAGGCCGCGCGCTTTGCGGCGCGGTTACCGCGATCATGACGGGTGAAGCTTATGAGCAAAGTGCGCTGCTCGCGAAGACGATGGGACCGTTCCCTGGTTATCGCGACGCGCGTTGCAGTGGCGTAAGCAAACCGGTCGCGAAAGATAACGTCGCCTCGATGCTGGAAGTGATCGATCTACATCGGGCCGCGGTCGACGAAATTCCGGACGCGGAAGAATTCGCTTATCTGAAAAAGGAAGCCGCTCATGCGTGGAATCGTGCGGCGGATTTGGGCAAACGGCATGGATACCGGAATGCGCAGGTGACGGTGCTCGCTCCCACCGGCACGATTAGTTTCCTAATGGATTGCGATACCACCGGAATCGAGCCCGATATCGCACTGGTTAAATATAAACTACTGGCCGGTGGCGGCATGCTAAAAATCGTTAACCAGACGATTCGGCCGGCTCTGGAGCATCTCGGTTATGACGAAGACGAGATCGCAAGCATCGTCGAGCACGTCGACCTTTTCGATACGATAGAGGACGCTCGCCCCGGTGCCGATCATGCCGCAGTGCTGGCGGGAAGAGCAGAAGCAGGCCGGCTTTATCCGACGCCGTTGCGAGCAGAGCATCTCCCGATTTTCGACTGCGCATTTCGGGCGCATCTCGGTGAACGCAGCCTGCATTACTTGGCGCACCTGCGAATGATGGCAGCGGCCCAACCTTTCCTTAGCGGCGCGATCTCGAAAACGGTTAACATGCCGGAGAGCGCCACCGTCGATGACATCATGAACACGTACCTGGAAGGCTGGCGCCTGGGATTGAAATCGATCGCAATTTATCGCGACGGCTCGAAGCGGTCGGCTCCTCTTAATACCAAAAAGACGCGCGACATGGGATTCGATAGCGCGATGGATGCGACGGCTGAGCCGAAAGATTTGCAGAAACGTATTCTCGAGTTGGAGGAAGAGATCGCGATGCTGCGCACTCGGCTGGATCAGCCGATTCGGCATCGTATGCCCGACACACGGATGTCGTTGACGCACCGGTTCGAGATCGCCGGTCACGAAGGGTACATTACGGTGGGATTGTACGAGGACGGCCAGCCGGGTGAACTTTTCATCACCATGTCGAAGGAAGGCAGCACGATTGGCGGGCTAATGGATACAGTCGGGACGCTGACATCGATTGCATTGCAGTACGGCGTGCCGCTGGAAAGCCTCGTCAAGAAGTTTGCATATCAGCGATTCGAACCCAGCGGGTTCACCAAGAATCCCGATATCCGGAATGCCACCAGTATCACCGACTATGTTTTCCGTTATCTCGGCTGCCAGTTCATCAAAGGCTACAAGGAAGCGACTTCGCCCAATCGCGCGCAATCAGAATTTCCGCTGAAAGAAATAGCGGAGATGGAAAAGAAAGCGGTCAATCGACCGGTGGCGGAATTACCGCGCACTGCCGAAAGGGAATTGATCGACGTCATCACGAATGATTCACCCGGCGAAGGGAGCCCGAAGATAATCAGCAGTGGCTACACCCACGCGGAGCGGGTAAAAGAAGCGCTCGGCAACATGTTCATGGACATCGTCTGCTCCCATTGCGGTAGCGACAAAGTAATTCGCGCCGGCGCCTGCGGCGTCTGCACTGAGTGCGGGACGAGCCAGGGGTGTAGCTGACAGCGCGAAGCCTTTGCTTAGAATCGTTTCCGGCGGGCAGACTGGGGTTGATCGCGGCGCGCTCGATGTCGCTCTTGATCTTGGTGTCGAATGCGGCGGTTGGTGTCCGGCGGGTCGGCTGGCCGAAGACGGGATGATTCCGGAGCGTTACCCAGTCGTCGAGCTGACGGATGGCGGGTACGCCGAGCGTACCGCGCAGAATGTGGCGGATTCAGATGGGACGCTGATTATTTCGAATGGCGAGCCGATTGGCGGAACTCGCGAAACAGTCGAGCGCTGCGTGGAAATGCAAAAGCCGTATCTCGTTATTGATTGCAAAGTAGTACCGATCGATCAGGCGATTGATCTTGCAGTCGGGTTCGTTTCTCATCTGTCATCCCGGGCGATTCCGATGGAACTCACAAACGTTCGGACGCGGCTAACCGCAGAAAAGGCTCCTGGTCGCCGGGGTAACCTCGGGCTCAACGTGGCCGGGCCGCGGGCCAGTCAATGGCAAGAAGGGCATGCAGTTACTTACCAGATTATATCGGCGATTCTGCGCCGGATCAGTGGACAGAACGACGCTAATTGAATACAGTTTGTGACTGCCAAGCGGCGACCCCTGAACATGGCCCAAACGGAAGTAGAAATTCAGCGTCAGAAGGAAATGCAGCAAGCCGAGGAGCTGCTCTTTAGCGGCCGGCAGGAACTCGGTTTCGCCAAAGGGCTTTTCCTGGGAAATTTCGTGGCCGATTGGGTGATGCCCTATCCGCGGCTTGATTCGGCGAAGCAAACGGAACTGGAAACGGCATTGGCCGACGTGCGCGAGATGCTCGATCGCGAACTCGACCCGGACTGGATTGATCGCAATGCCGACATTCCCCGGAACCTCATTGACGGCCTCGCCCGCACCGGCGTTCTCGGCATGACGGCCCCTCGTGAAGTCGGCGGCCGTGGCTTTTCACAAATGCAGTGTTGCCGGATTTTGGAGGAGATCGGGAAGCGAGACGCTTCGACTTCCGTGTTTGTGAACGCGCATCACTCGATTGGAATTCGCGCGCTGATTTTATTCGGCAGTCGTGAGCAGCAGGCGGAATGGCTGCCGGCGCTGGTCGCGGGAGAAAAACTCGCCGCATTTGCTTTGACCGAGCGGGAAGCTGGCTCGGATGCCGCGAATGTCCGAATGACTGCGACGCCGAGCGACGACGGCTCGCATTATCTTTTGAACGGCGAGAAGCGTTACATCACCAACGCAGCAGTCTCGCAAGTCTGGACGGTAATGGCGCGCACGCCGGTTCCAGGCAAGCCCGGCAAAGACGCGATTACCGCATTTTTGGTTACGCCGGACATGCCGGGAGTGGAAATGATCGAAGGACGAATGCCGAAACTCGGGATTCGTGGCACCGCGACCGGTCGTTTCCGTCTGAATAACGTCCGCGTCCCGAAGGAAAATATTCTCGGCCCGCTCGGCAAAGGTTTGCGTGTCGCGCTTACCGTGCTGGATTTCGGCCGCACCACTTTCGGCGCCTGTTGTACCGGCGCGGCCAAACATTGCCTGCAGCTCGCGATCGAGCACGCCAATTCGCGTCAGCAATTCAAAAAAACACTGGGCAATTTCGATCTGGTGAAGAAGAAAATCGCGCGCATGGCGGCCGACGTTTACGCAATGGAAGCGATGACGAACGTGACCGCATCGCTGATCGATCGCGGGCTCGAGGATTACATGATCGAGACCGCGATGCTGAAAGTTTTCACGACCGATCGGCTATGGGAAGCGGTCAACGATGCCTTCCAAATCCACGGCGGCTCCGCTTATTTCGATGATAATCCGCTGGGTCGGATGTTGCGCGACGCGCGGATCAATCAAATCGGCGAAGGGTCGAACGAAGTGCTGACCTCATTCATCGCGCTGGTCGGGATGCGCGGACCGGGAATGGAGTTCAAGGAAATTTACGACACCATGATGTCGTTTTCGGTCAATCGCGTCGGCAAAGCGTGGAACGCCGGCATGAATCGGCTGGGCGCGACCGTGCGGACACCGAGTGTGCCCGTCCAAAGTGCGGAATTGCGGGCGTGTCGCCGGACAACTTGGCCGTTTCATCTGGCGCTTCAATGTCGCGGTCAATCGCGCGCTAGTGGTTTATCGCGAACCGGTGCTCGACATGCAGTTGATTCAGGAGCGAATTGCGGGCGCGGCAATGGAGCTTTTCGCGTCAACCTGCGCGCTCAGCCGGTGGGATTCGGAATTGCAGTCGCGTGGGCGAAATGGCAAAACTCAACCGCTCGATTTCGCTGCTCCGGAATATTTTCTGCGCAAATCGATTCGCCACGCCAGGGAACTGCTGGCCAAGTTAAATGATAATGATGATCGAGCACTGCTGGCGGCGGCCGATGCGGCGCTCGGAAAAAATTCTCGTTAGGCGCGAGAAACAGTGAAATAGCTTACGCGTTTTCAGCGCGTAACTTCGCTAATCTAAGGAAAGGCAGATCGAGTTTACCGTGACTGCGTTTTAGCCAAAGCGCGACCGCGCCAGCGATCAGGACGCTCCATGGTAGGAGCGACCACACAATCCAATGCTGGGAGGATTCATCCATTGCCAGCGCGACCGACCAGGGGAGACCGCCAGAGGTGATGTTGTAGAAGGCGAACAGGAAGATCGAGCTGGAGATCGCTAACGCGGTGTAAAGCGACGGCGACGCGAGGAGGATAAACGGCGCGAGCCAGACCATGTATTGCGGACACACGCCGGGCGCCAGAATAAAGAACATGAGCCAGGTCCAGGCGATCGTTTCAACGAAAGCGAGGCCACGAGCATGCCGCCGTTGCCATGCGATGATCAGAGCAGAGATTACGATTATTATTTTGAGAACGGTAATGACCAGCGTCGTGCCCAACTCGAGATCAAAAAAGGAAACGCGACTGAACTCGGGCAATCCCGTCAGTCGAAGGCAGTAGGTTATTCCCCACATTCCCCAATAGCTTCCATAGGCCAGCACGTTCTTCGCGAATAACACTGGAAAATTCAGAAGCGGCTCCAACCATACGATTGCGGTCGTGATCGCCGCAGGAATTAGGAATTCGCGAATCTTGCCCTGCGACAGCCAAAAGAAAACAAAGGCCGGCAGTAAGAGCAGTGGCACAATTTTAATCTGACAACTCAGCGCGAAGAACAGTCCTGCCAGTATTGGCCGACTTCGAAGGGACATCCACACCGCGCAGACCAGTGGCAACACCATGACAGGATCCGTGTTCCCGTGAAACCCCGATACCATCAGCGACACCGGGCTGAGGGCGAAAAGTGCCAGTGCCCACGTTGGAATACGCAGACATGTTTTTGTTATCCGCAGCAAGACCAGCGCCACCAAGAAATCAGCGATAATTCCGGGGAGACGCAGAAGAAATGGGAAATGGACACCGAGGTCCTGACACCAGCGTTGTTCAGTGACGAAGTAAATGCCGCGGAGATAATAGGCGGTCAGCGGCGGGTGATTGAAGTAGCGGCTATGCTGATAGGTCCATTCCAGGCTGTGTTGGCTCAGGACTTTGGCAAAGCCGTAAAAGAAAACGGCGTCATTCGTGCCAATGGTATTGTAGGCGATGGTGAGCTTTAGCGTGAAAGCGACGAGCGCGAGGACGAGAATACAGGTCGTCCGCAGATCGC